>NZ_JBSIPG010000004.1:0-326888 GCF_054075145.1 Flavobacterium xizangense
ATAAAGAGAACAATTCAGGGCGATATCAGTTCTGAAGTTCCTGCCACATTTTTGCAGAATCATCCAAATGCAACTTTCGTATTGGATCAGTCAGCAGCTTCTGAGCTGACACGTTTCAAAACGCCTTGGTTGGTTGGAGAATGCATCTGGACTCAGGAATTAAAAAGCAAAGCAATTGTTTGGTTGTGCCAAAAAACGAAACAATCGATCTTAAAACTTACAGACCGTGATTACAACAACAACGGAATGTCTGATCTTCTGGCGCAGGAAGGTTCTGCTTATGATTTGAACATCAACATGTTCAACGTCCTGCAGCACACCATTACAGGATGGCCTGGCGGAAAGCCGAATACAGATGATTCGCATCGTCCGGAAAGAGCCAATCCAGCCAAGAAAAGAGTGATTCTTTTCAGTCCACATCCAGATGATGATGTGATTTCGATGGGAGGAACTTTCTCCAAATTGATCAAACAAGGACATGATGTGCATGTTGTATATCAGACTTCTGGAAATATAGCGGTTACTGATGACGAAGCATTGAAGTTTGCTGAAGTTTGTAATGACTTTGCAGGAGAAAATCTTCCAAAAGACATCAACTTCAAATCGGTTATCGAGTTTTTGAACAACAAATCAGAAAATCAGATCGATTCTTTGGAAGTTCGAAAACTAAAAGGATTGATCAGAAGAAGGGAATCTTACGCAGCAACAAGATACATCGGACTAAAAGATGAAAACACGCATTTTTTGGATCTTCCGTTTTATGAAACAGGACAGGTCAAGAAGAATCCGCTGGGACCGGAAGATATTGCTATTGTAAAAGAAATCATCGCCAGAATAAAACCGCATCAGGTTTTTGCAGCAGGAGATCTTGCAGATCCGCACGGAACACATGAAGTGTGTCTGAACGCGATTTTTGCAGCCATGAAAGAGCTGAAACCAGAAAAGTATATGGATGACTGCTGGCTTTGGCTGTACAGAGGCGCTTGGCACGAATGGGATATCCACGAAATTGACATGGCAGTGCCGCTTTCTCCATCAGAAGTATTGTTGAAACGTCATGCGATCTTGTATCACCAATCTCAAAAAGACCGAGTTATGTTCCAAGGAAATGATTCAAGAGAATTCTGGGTTAGGGCCGAAGACCGAAACAAAAACACAGCAATCCTGTATGATGAACTAGGTTTGGCAGAATATGAAGCTATCGAAGCTTTCAAACGTTTTGATTATTAATTAGTATGCTTGTATGAAAGAACCTGATGGCATTTTAATCTCGAGACTTCGGGACCGTCAGGTTTTAAATTATACAATCAATATCGACTTTTTCAAATTAACACCCAAAAGCAATACAACCTTATAATGCCTGATTTAATTCAATTACAACAATTATCTGATTCCTTAGAAGGAACACTTTTTTATGATGAACTTCATAAAAAACTGTATGCCACAGATGCTTCTGCTTATAGAATTATGCCAGAAGCTGTTGCTATTCCTAAAACCGAAGATGATATTGTAAAAATCATTCGATTTGCTTCAGAAAATAATATTTCAATAACACCAAGGACAGCAGGAACTTCTTTGGCGGGACAGACAGTTGGTAACGGAATTATTGTAGACGTTTCTAAACATTTTACCAAGATTGTTTCTTTTGATGCCCAAAAGAAAACCATTACGGTACAACCCGGAGTAATTCGCGATGAATTGAATTTGTTTTTAAAACCGCACGGATTGTTTTTTGCGCCAACAACTTCAACTACAAATAGATGTATGATTGGCGGAATGGTTGGAAATAATTCTTCAGGAACAACTTCAATTCGCTATGGCGTTACCAGAGATAAAATTGTAGAGATAAAAGCAGTTTTAAGTGACGGAAGTATTGCAGTTTTTAAAGATTTAACTTCTGAAGAATTTATAGAGAAAACAAAAGGAGATTCTTTAGAAAGTAAAATTTATAAAACAATTTACGAAGAGCTTTCGAACAAAGAAAATCAGGAAGAAATCCTAAAAGAATTTCCAAAACCCGAAATTCACAGAAGAAATACAGGTTATGCAATTGATGTTTTACTGAAATCAAAACTTTTTTCGGGCACAGAAGATACAATCAATTTAGGGAAATTACTTTGCGGAAGCGAAGGAACTCTAGCATTTACCACCGAAATTACTTTGAAAGTAGATGATTTGCCACCAACTAATAATATTATGGTTGTGGCGCACTTTCATACTATTCAGGAAAGTTTAGAAGCAGTCGTTACAGCAATGAAACATCATTTGTACACTTGCGAAATGATGGACGATACAATTTTAGATTGTACCAAAACTAATAGAGAACAAGCTAAAAACCGATTTTTTATTGTTGGCGAACCTAAAGCTGTTATTATGCTTGAAGTGGGATCATATATTAGCATGGAAGATGCCGAATTACAAGCCGATGCTTTGATTAAAGAGCTGACGGATAATAATTTTGGATATGCATTGCCTAAAATTTACGGAGCCGATATTGATAAAGTTAATGAAGTTCGAAAAGCAGGTCTGGGACTTTTAGGAAGTATTGTAGGCGATGACAAAGCTGCTGATTCTATTGAAGATACAGCGGTTGAATTAAGCGATCTTCCTAATTATATCGCTGATTTTGCGGCAATGATGGAAAGACACGGACAAAGCGCGATTTACTACGCCCATGCCGGAGCAGGAGAGCTGCATTTGCGTCCGAAGATAAATTTAAAAACAAAAGAAGGCTTACATCAGTTTAGAAATCTATCTACTGAAGTAGCGCATCTGGTAAAAAAATATAGAGGTTCATTGAGCGGTGAACATGGTGACGGAATTTTAAGAGGAGAGTTTCTGTCATTTATGATTGGAGATAAAAATTACGAACTGCTAAAACGAGTTAAAAAAGCATTTGATCCTAATACCATTTTGAATGTTGGGAAAATTGTAAATGCTTCTAAAATGGATGAAAACCTTCGTTTTGAAGCAGGGAGAATTGAACCTGAAATAAAAACGATCCAGGATTTCTCTGATAGTTTAGGGGTTTTGCGTGCTGCTGAAAAATGCAATGGTTCTGGTGATTGCCGTAAATTGCCTTCGGCGGGCGGAACTTTATGTCCGAGTTATCGTGCCACCCGAAACGAAAAAGATACTACGCGTGCTCGCGCGAATGCCTTAAGAGAATATCTGACACATTCGGAAAAAGAAAATAAATTCGATCACGAAGAATTATATAAGGTTTTTGAATTGTGTGTAAGCTGTAAAGCCTGCGCAAGCGAATGTCCGAGCAATGTGGATGTAGCGACTTTAAAAGCTGAATTTTTATATCAATATCAAAAAGCAAACGGATTTTCTATTCGCAACAAAATATTTGCTTTCAATTCAAAATTGAATAAGTTGGGAAGCATTGTGCCATCAATGACCAATTTTTTGGCCAATCTGTCTCTGGTTAAAAAAAGTATGGGAATTGCTCCTAAAAGACAAGTACCGCTTTTGGCACCAAAAACCTTTAAAAAATGGTATGAAAAAAATAAGAAATCGGCGGAAACCAATTCTTTTAAAAACGGAAAAGTATATCTTTTTTGTGATGAATTTACCAATTATTATGATGTTTCAATCGGAATTGATGCCTACGAATTATTGACCGCTTTAGGTTACGAAGTTATTATTACAGATCATGAAGAAAGCGGAAGAGCTTTCATATCAAAAGGTTTCCTGGAAGAAGCACAGGAAATAGCTAATAAAAATGTGAATATTTTCAAAGATTTAATTTCCGAAGAAATTCCATTAATAGGCATCGAACCATCGGCTATATTAACCTTTAGAGACGAATATTTACGATTAGCTGGTGATAAAGAAAGTGCTGAGAAATTAGCTAAAAATACGTTTACGGTTGAGGAATTTTTCAAAAGAGAAATTACAGCCGGAAAAATTCATTCCGGACAATTTTCGGGTATAGAAAAAACGATAAAAATTCATGGACATTGTCATCAAAAGTCGTTAAGCACCGTTGAAGCTTCTTTTGTGATGTTGAATGTTCCAAAAAACAATACGGTTACAATTTACAATTCGGGCTGTTGCGGAATGGCGGGTTCATTTGGTTATGAAAAAGAGCATTACGAAATCAGCATGCAGATGGGTGAGGACACTTTGTTTCCAAAAATTCGTGCAACAGAGCCAACAACAGCAATTGCCGCTGCGGGAACAAGTTGTCGCCATCAAATTTTTGACGGAACAAACAGAAAAGCAATGCATCCGGTTACAATATTAAGAGATTGTTTAAAATAAGTTTTTCATCTTAAAATGAAAACATACTATATAAAGAGATTGTGTGTTGCGATTTTGTAGATTCAAATAAGCGGTACATAAATTTTGGTTGGTTACCAATCCTAACAGGTTGTCACAAACCTGTTAGGTATTTTTTAGCCAATAATGATAGCAACAGATTAAGGAATTAAAAGAAGGTTCAATAAATAAAAACAACAACAATGAAAAATCTAGTTTTAAGAATATTATTGCTTTTTATAGTCGCTTCCGGTTTCTCTCAAAATGCAGAAAAATCAGAAAACATAAAGTTTGTCCAGCTTACTGACCTGCATGTTTCAGTTGGAAATGATAATGACTTTTTACTGCAGAATATCGTAAAAGAAATTAATAATTCTGACAATGAATTTGTAGTTGTAACAGGCGATTTAACTAATCGTGGTGCTGATGATGAATTAAAACAAGTACATTCGATACTTGCTAAATTGAAAAAACCTTATTATGTAGTTTCAGGAAATCACGAAACGAACTGGAGTGAAAGTGCCGGTTTAACTTATAAAAAAATATTTGGCGAAGATCGATTTGTATTTTCAAAAGGAGATTATGTTTTCATCGGATTTCCGTGCGGACCTTATATGAAAATGGGCGATGGTTTTGTCAAACACGAAGATGTGCTTTGGCTTGACAAAACTTTAAAAGACAATCTTAAAAATACGAATAAAAAAGTGCTGAATTTTGCCCATTACCCTTTAGATAACAGTGTGAGCAATTATAAAGAAGTACTTTCTGTTTTAGAAAAATATCCAACGGTTGCCACTTTTTGCGGTCACGGTCACACTTTAAGAAAATATGATTTCTCAGGTTTGAGCGGTTTAATGGGAACTTCGATAACTTCGCTTGATGGAAAAACAAAAAGTTATAATGAATTAATTATCAGTAAAGACAGCATCAGCATTTATCAAAAAGAAATCGACAAACCGGGAGTTTTTAGATTTTCAGTTCCGTCAAAACCTTCTAAAATTACAATCCCAAAAGATAGTTTGACAATACAATCTCCTTTCTTAAAAGATATTGCCTCTATTTACAGCCTTCCTGCATTTGATAAAAAGAATGTTTATTTTACTAATTCAATTGGAGAAATTAAATCGGTTAATCTGAAAAATAAAAGTACGAACTGGAAAACTGAAACAGGGAATTCGATTTATTTTTCACCAATAATTGTAAAAAACAATTTAGTTATTGGTACTATTGAAGGAAATCTGCAAGGTTTTGACACACAATCGGGAAAACAAAAATGGACTATTCCTGTAGGCGGCGTTTTGGTAGGTTCACCAATTGCAGAAAACAATAGAGTTTATACAGCAAGTTCGACAGCGTTTATTTGTGCAGATGCTGTGACTGGCAAAGTGATCTGGCAAAATAATTTACCAACATCTTATTCACAGGGAACTCCATTAATACAAGGCGATAAAATAATTTTTGGAGTTTGGGATTCGTATGTATATTGTTTGGACAAAAACACAGGAAATTTGATTTGGAAATGGAACAATGGCAATGATAAACAAATTCTTTATTCTGCTGGAAATGTTAATATGGTTGCATCAAAAAGCCGACTTTATTTTGTTACTCCACAGCGTTTCTTAACCATTTTAGATATTGAAACGGGTAAAACGCTTTTAAGAACTCAGAAATGGAAAATTAGAGAATCAATGGGTAAAAGTCAGGATGGAAAATGGTTTTATGGCAAAACAATGGATGGAGAACTTATAAGAGTACCACTTAATGATGCTATTGAATTGACAGAAGAAAGTTTTGTGAACCAAAGTAAAGTCTTGGATTTAAAATGGGGATACGAACATAACCCTGCGGGAATATTAGAAAAGAACAATAAAATATACATAGGAAGCCGAAAAGGAGAAGTGATGATTGTAAATGCTGCTAAATTTGAAATTATAAAACAAATTAATTTGGGAAGTTCAAGTGTGAATGGCTTTACGGTTGATGATAAAGGGCAAGTTTGGGCATCACTGATCGAAGGCGGAATTTATTTGTTGGAATAAACATTGGTTATCCTAACAGGTTTTCAAAACCTGTTAGGTATTTATAGAGGAATCAAATTGAAATCTAATTATAACTTTGTAGAAATTAATTAGAAACCTAACAGGTTTTGAAAACCTGTTAGGATGATTATCAAAAACGAACCAAAAATATAACCTTATGAAAAGCCTAAAAATCATAATCTTAATATTGCTGTTTCAAACGAAACTTTTCAGTCAGCAATCTCCAAAAAGAGAAATGCGTGCAGCTTGGATTTCTACTGTAGAAAATATCGACTGGCCGTCTAAACCAGGTTTGTCAGATAAAGAAATGAAGAACGAAATGATTGCTATTTTGGATAATCTACGTTCTTATAATCTTAACACTGTCATTTTTCAAATCCGACCAACAGCCGATGCATATTACAAATCGACAAAAGAACCAGCATCACATTGGATAACAGGAATTCAAGGTGTTGCGCCAGGTTTTGATCCGTTACAGATGATGATTGATGAAGCAGGAAAACGCGGAATGAACGTTCATGTTTGGCTTAATCCGTATCGTGTGCAAAAAGATACTGTTAGAGATGTACTTTCAAAAAATCATTTATATTTCAAAAGACCTGACCTTTTCCTGACGTACGGAAAAACCAGATATTTTAATCCGGGTTTAAAAGAAACCAGAGATTTTGTTGCTTCTGTTGTAGGCGAAATTGTTCGTAAATACGATATTCAAGCCGTTCACATGGATGATTATTTTTATCCATATAAAATTGCAGGACAGGAATTTCCTGATGATAAAGCATTTGCGAAAGAACCTCGTCAGTTTAAAGACAAAGACGATTGGAGAAGAGACAATGTCGATTTAATCATCAAACAAATCAGAGATACTATTATTGCCAATAAACCAGAAGTTGAATTCGGAATTTCGCCTTTTGGAGTATGGAGAAATATTGCCAAGGATTCTGAAGGTTCTAAAACTGTTGCCGGAGCTACTAATTATGATGATTTGTATGCGAATATCTTAAAATGGCAAAAAGAAAACTGGATCGACTACGTAACACCTCAAATATATTGGCACATTGGTTTTGACCGCGCCAATTTTGAAGTTCTCGCAAAATGGTGGGCAGAGCACAAATATGGAGCAAATGTATATGTTGGTCATGGCGATTATAAAATTTCGAATACTGCTAAAGAACCAGAATGGAGAAGCCCTGATCAAATCGTGAAGCAGATTGAAATGATTCGTAAGATGCCTCAAATTGAAGGCTCGATGCATTTTACAGCTTCTAATTTTCTAAAAAAAGGAGATACGCTTAGAAAACCTCTTCTTCAAAAAGAATATAAATACTTAGCGCTAACTCCAGAAGCAAACAGAATTACAAGATTAAAACCAGAACCACCGACAAATGCAGTGATTGCTAAAAAAGGTGACAAAGCAGTTTTAACATGGAAGGCGGCTTTAAATGACAAAAAATATGTGATTTACAGATTTCCAAAAGGAAAAATAACTGATTTTTCAAATCCTTCGACTATTTATTATGTGACAACAGCTCTAAAACTAGAAATTCCAAATCCAGATTTGGAAAACTACGTTTATGCGCTCACCTCTTTAAGTCAAACCCAGACAGAAAGCAGTCCGATTGAATTTTCAAGAAAATAAAATATAAAAAGAAATGAAAAAAAATATTCTTCTACTAGCCATATTTCTAAGTTCGCTTAGTTTTGTACAAGCCCAAAAATTAGACATAATTCCAAAACCTGTATCCGTTCAGCAAAGTTCTGGACAATTTGTTTTTCCTTCACCATTAAAAATAATGGTAGACAAGAAACTAAAAAACAGTGCAGATTATATTACAGCAGGTTTTTCAAAAAATACAGGAGTTAATCCAATTGTTTCGATTGGTAAAAAACACGGAAAAAATAATATTTCATTTCTAGTCGATAGGAAATTGGATCTTCCAAATGAAGGTTATCAGTTAGAAATAAACCAAAAAGGAATTTTTGTAAAAGGAAAAACGGATAAAGGTGTTTTAAATGGATTTCAGACTTTACTGCAAATTTGTTCTGCAAAAGAAGTTAAAAAAGGAACTCTTCCTTTTGTAAAAATAGAAGATTATCCCCGTTTTGACTGGCGCGGCATGATGCTTGATTGTTCAAGACAATTTTTTGATAAGCAAACGGTTAAGAATTATATCGACTGGCTTGCGGCACACAAAATGAATGTTTTTCATTGGCATTTGACTGACGATAACGGCTGGAGAATCGAAATCAAATCGATGCCTGATTTAACCCTAAAAGGCGCTTGGAGAGGCCCAGGTGAAGTTTTGCTGCCATCTTACGGTTCAGGAGATAAACGTTACGGAGGTTTTTACACACAAGAAGATATTAAAGAAGTTGTGGCTTATGCAACAGATCGTGGTATTTCGGTTATGCCAGAAATCGAAATTCCGGGACATTCACGTGCTGTAACGGCTTCGTATCCAGAAATTGGATGCGATATAAGTCAGGAACTAAAAAGTGTTCAGGGCGAAGTGAAAAATGTTTGGTGCGTAGGACGCGAAGAAAATTATGATCTTTTAGATTCAATTATTAGAGAAGTTTCAGGATTATTTCCTTTTGAATATATTCATGTTGCGGGAGACGAAGTCAATCGTGCCAATTGGGAACATTGCCCAAAATGTCAAGCTTTGATGGCAAAAGAAGGATTTACGGATAGTTTTCAGTTGCAGAATTATTTCTTTAGAAGAGTTCAAAAAATTGTAGATAAATACCATAAAAAAACAGACGGCTGGAATGAAATATTGAAAGGTGGCGAAATTGATCCAAATACACTTATTTCTGCTTGGCAGGGAATTAGTTACGGAATTGAATCGGCAAAAAAAGGATATAAAACCATCATGATGCCGGGACAGTTTCTGTATTTTGATATGGCGCAATCTGAAACAGAACGTGGTCATCGTTGGGCTGCAATCACTGATACAAAAAGAGCCTATTCATTCGAACCAATTCCTGATGCTGATTTAACGCCTGAAGAACAAAAAAATATAATTGGAGTTCAAGGTGCTTTATGGAGCGAATATTTAGATCGCCCCACGAGAATTATGGAATACCAAAGTTATCCGAGAATTAGTGCGTTGTCTGAAATTGGATGGTCTAAAAAAGAAGATAAAAACTGGGATGATTTTTATGGAAGATTAACCAACAGCCATTTAAAAAGATTGGCAGATATGGGAATCGCTTTCAGAGATTTTCCTCCAACGGCAATTTATAAAAACGGTATAATTACGGTAACGCCGCCTTATGAAGGAGCAGTCGTGCGATTTGACAAAGACGGAAATGAGCCAACTAGACAATCGCCATTATATACAGGACCGATTCAGACCAAAGATTACGAACATTATCTGTTTAGAGTTTTCTTTAATGAAACTTCGGCAAGTCCTGCAGTGAAAGCTGAAAAACTGCCTGTCGCCAATTGGAATACATCAAAAACAGAAGTCTTGACTATTTCTGAAAATATTTCAGAACATGTTGATAAAAAGGGTATCTGGTATCTGACTTTTAATCCAACGGATGACGGAGCAAACGGAACAATCAAAAATGTTTCGCTTTTTGAAAACGATAAATTAGTTCAGACTTACGCAGACGAAAAAGCATTAAAATCAAAACCTCGTTTGAGATTTCTAATTGAAAATTATAATGAAAAAAACACCTATAGATTAGATTTTACGGTTGAAACTAAAGAAGAGAAAAAGTCGGCTGCAAATGTAAAATTCAATTGTTCGCCATATCAGGAACCAGAAGTTAAAGTTACTTCGTCGATGCCAGAAAATCCGAAGTTTCCAATTTCGAATTTGCAGGATTATAACGAAGAAACCTATTTACGTACTGATGTTGCATGTAAAGACGGCGACTGGATTTTGTATACTTTTACTAATCCTGTAACTTCTTCTAAAATAGATGTTTTAACTGGAATTCCGCATCACCCGAGATTTATTATTAATAATGGTTATGTAGAATATTCGTATAACGGAACAGATTTTATAAAAGGCGATAATTTCGATTACGGAAATGCATCGATTTATCCACAACAGCCTGTAAAAGCGGTTAGAATACAGATTACAGGAACTAATAATGAGCCTTTAATGGCAGCACAGGACTTAAAAATTAATCCATAGCTATGAAAAATATTGGTATCAAAATTATAATGTTTTTTTTGATTTTTTTAGGAATAAATGGCTATTCTCAGGAAAACTCAAAACAATCATTTGGTTTAGAACGAAATGAAGTTTACATCGATTCGATGATGACAAATGCGCTTGAAAAAGGTTTTTTTCCGGGAGCGCAAATTATCGTAGGTACAGGTGATTTTAATCTGATAACCAAAAACTACGGTTATCACGATTATACTAAAAAACAAGTAGTAAAAACAGACGATGTTTTCGATCTGGCTTCGATGTCTAAGGTTTTAGGAGCAACGCTTGTAGCAATGCGTTTGGTTGGAGATGAAAAAATTAAACTTACAGATCAAGTAGGTCAAATTGTTCCGATGTACAAAAACACAGCAATTTCGGATTTAACGCTTTTTGAGCTGTTAACACATACTTCAGGATTAACACCAAGTATTACTTTTTATCAGGCATTGCTTTCTACGCCAGATAATTCGCCATTTTTGAGCAATCAAAAATCAGAGCAATATCCTGAGCAGTTTGATAATATGTTTGTGAACAAAAACATTGTTTACGATTCAAAATATCTTGTTTTTGAGCCAAAGGAAAATTGGGTTCAGATTTATAAAAACATGTGGCTGAATCCAGAATTTTATCCATCGGTTTATGAAAGAATGGCGAAGGCAAATACAAATCCGAGAGGGAAATACCTGTACAGCGATTTAAATCTGCTTTTGGTGAAACAAATGATTGAAACTAAAACAGGAAAAAAACTCGATCAGTTCACAAATGAAATTTATAAAGAATTGGGAATTTCAAAAATTGGATATAATCCTTTAAAATGGACTTCGATCGAAAATGTAATGCCAACTGAAGTAGATAATTTTTTCAGAAAAGATACCGTTAAAGGTTATGTGCACGATGAGGCAGCGGCAATTTTTGGCGGTGTTTCTGGAAATGCAGGTTTGTTTGCCAACGCAGAATCGATTGCTGTTATCTGTAAAATGCTCATGAACAATGGTAATTATAAAGGAAAACAAATTTTAAAAGCCAAAGTAGTAAAAGAGTTTACAGATTCTCCGCTTGCAAAAGTGGGAGTTTATAGAGGTTTAGGTTTTGATAAAAGAAAACCGGACGAATTTTTTACAAAAGACGATTTTGGACATACGGGTTTTACAGGAACTTTTTTCTTTATGAATAGAAATACAAACCGATTTTTAATTATTCTAACCAATCGCGTAAATCCAACAAGGACAAACAGATTAATGTACAAAGACGATTTTAGTGCTAAAATCTGGAGACAAATTAATAAATAATATTAGCCACTCCCGATGGCTATCGGGATAAAAGGATTAAAAAAGATTTCTTGTTTCACGCAGATTTTGCAGATTTAAGCAGATCAAAACAGATTATAAAATTTAAATAAATCTGCTAGAATCTGCAAAATCTGCCTGAAAATATTAATCACAAGCATAAAATCTTTTTATCCCTATAGCTATTGGGAGTGGCAAAAAAATAATCATGAGAAATATAGTTTGGTTGGAACAATAAGGTGTTACTTTTGCAAAAAAAAGTAAGCCAAAATGAAAAAACTCTATATTGCTGTTTTAACAGTAATTTGTAGCAATTTTTACGCACAAACAAAGAAAGATTCCATTAATGAAATGGATGAAGTTCTCATAAATGAAAACCGTTTTAGTACACCTATTTCTAAGCAAAACAGAAATGTGTACATCATTTCAAGTGAAACCATTAAAAAACTTCCGGGGCGAACACTTCAGGAGGTATTGCAATATGCCAACGGAGTCGATATAAGACAAAGAGGTCCGTTTGGAACACAGGCTGATATCAGCGTTGATGGTGGAAGTTTTGAGCAAACCGTAGTTCTTTTAAATGGAGCAAAAGTAATCGATTCTCAGACTGCGCATAATATGCTGAATCTACCTCTTCCGGTGGAAGTTATTGAAAGAATTGAAGTCGTTCGCGGGCCAGCTGCAAGAACCTACGGAATTAATAGTTTAACCGGAGCGATCAATATTATTACCAAAAAGCCAAAAGATTCTGGATTTTTAGTAAGCACTTATGCCGGTTCTAATTTCGAAAAAGATACCCAGGATACCGGAGATACATTTTATGGAACCGGAATTCAGGCAGGCGCTGTTTTAGGGAAAGAAAAACAACAGCATTTAATTTTCGCTTCGCACGATAAAAGCAATGGATATCGTTATAATACGGCATTTGAGAACAATAAAATTTTCTATCAGGGAAATGTTGAGATTAATGATAAGAACGAAATTTTAGGTTCTGTGGGTTACATCAACAACGGATTTGGCGCAAACGGGTTTTACGCTGCACCCGGCGATAAAAATTCGACAGAAATAGTACAAACGACTTTTGCTAATATTCAGTCAAAACATTCGATTACAGATAGCTGGAAAATTATGCCAAGAGTTACTTACAGATACAATTACGACGATTATCGTTATTTAGGAAACTCAAATTTGGCCGTTGGAAGAAGCCAGCATTATACCAATTCAATTGCCGCAGAATTGAATTCTACTGTAAAATTATCTAAAGGTGAAATTGGTTTTGGAGCTGAGTTCAGAAATGAAGATATTCATTCGTCAAACATAGGAGATCATGATCGCGAAAATGTCGGATTGTATGCTGAATACAGAACCAGTTTCTTCGAAAAATTAGACATTAATTTAGGAACTTATCTGAATTATAATTCAGATTATAAATGGCAGATTTATCCAGGAATAGACGCAAGTTATGCCATTACAAATGAATTTAAAATTATTGGGAATGTTGGAACAAGTCAAAGGATTCCATCGTTTACAGATTTATATTTGAAACAAACTGGAAATATCGGAAATCCGGATTTAGATTCAGAAAATGCTTTTCAGAGCGAAATTGGCTTCAAATACAATAAAAAAGCGTTGGGTTTGAATGCGAATTATTTCTACAGAAAAATCGATAATTACATCGATTGGATGCGTAATTCCACTACAATTCCTTGGCAAAGTCAGAATACGGGAGATCTAAATACAAACGGAATAAATTTGCGTGGTACTTACAGATTTGATTTCTCTAAAGATTCCAGATTGAATATTCTTTTAGCCTACACGTATTTGGATTCAGAATTTAAAAGTTCACGTACAGAAATCTATTCAAAGTATCTTATATCTTCTTTAAAACATCAGATTACGAATACCATAGATTATCAATACAAAGATTTTTCTATTTTATTTGCAACACGTTTTAACGAAAGAATTACAGGCCCTTCTTATTGGATAAATGATTTTAGAGTAAGTCAGTCGATTCATAAATTTACGATTTTTTTAGACGCCCAAAACATCTTTAATGCTACTTATTATGAAGTTGGTGCGGTGCCGTTGCCTTCAAGATGGTTTACTTTAGGAGTGAAACTTGTGACTTTTTAAAGTTGATTTTTTAAAAATAGAAAAAAGGAATAGTGAATTTACTATTCCTTTTTTTGTGCTTTTATTCTGCTAAAAAGTTTTTCGTTAAAAATTTAATTGTTTAAAAAATTGTGTGTTAATTTGACACTAATTCTTTTTCTTTTTATGAAGCAAATTTTAATAGTTGATGATCATTTGGTGGTACGAAATGGAGTTTCGATGGTTTTGGAAAAACAAATCGAAAATGTAGAAATTTCGCATGCTGAAAATTTCTTTGAAGCGCTTGCAATTTTAAGAGAAAAACCAATTTGTTTAGTGATTTTGGACATCAATATTCCGGGTGGAAAAAATACCGGGATGATTAGTGATATTAAAGCAATCCAGTCGGGTGTGAAAATTTTGGTTTTTTCAGCTCATGAAGAAGATCAATATGCTTTACAATATATTTCTGCTGGCGCAAATGGATATCTGAACAAACTCTGCAGCGAAGAAAAAATGATATTTGCAATAAATTCGATTTTTGAAACATCTACATATGTATCTTCCGAACTTGTAAATAAATTATTGAAAACAAGAATAAGCAAAAAAACTAAAAATCCACTGGAAAGTCTTTCTAAAAGAGAACTCCAAATTGCCGAAATGCTAATAAATGGCAACGGAAATCTTGAGATTTCAAATATGCTTAATATACATATGTCAACCGTAAGTACTTATAAAGCCAGACTTTTTGAAAAACTTAAAATTACAAATTTGGTCGAACTGATCAATCTTTTCAAAACTTTTGAATATTAGTTGTATTCAACAATTATTTCAATTGCCGTTCCTTGATTAAGTGTACTTGTGATGTTGATATTTCCTTCAATAATTAAAAGAAGCTCAATAATCATATGCAGGCCAAGATGATAATTTTTGACAATTGGGTTTTTGTAAAAATCCATATAATAATCAATTAGTTCTTTGCTCATTCCTCTTCCGTTATCAATAATTGTGAGCATTAGTTTATTTTCTTTAGTTCCCGAAAATAATTCTACATGGCCATTTTGTGTATTCTTTAAAGCATTATCCACCAAATTATGAACAATTATTGACAATGCTTTTTTATTTGTTCTGATACGAAGCTTTTTATCTACGCTATTTATGATTTCTATATTTTCAGCTTCGGCAATTTTTTCAAAAATGTCAATTTTTTCTTCAATCAGTTCATATAACGAATAAGACTCCTCTTCAAGTTTTTTTCCTTCAATAAAAATGGAGGAATATTTGATTAAATTTTCAACATATTCATAAAGTTGTGTAGTCGACATTTTGATTGTTCCTACATGTTTTTTTAGTTTTGCATCATCTTGAATTGTTTCATTTTCAAATAAATGACTAATAGAATTTGTCAGGAATTTTAAAGGACTTTTAATATCATGGCTGATGCTTTTTACTAAGGTTTCTTGTTGTTTGATTTCTTGTTTTAAATTGTTTTTTGTTTTCTGCAGTTTTTTTACTGTCGTAGCTAGTTTCTTTGTTTTTTCATCTATAACCTGCTGTAATTTTATGTTTTTTCGTTTAATATAATACAATCGTACATACCAAATGAAAATTACAAATGCAATAAATAAAAGATAAGTCAAGAACGTAAACCAAGGTGTTTGATAAAATTTGGCAGGAACTTTAAGCAGTATTTTTTTGTAGACATATTGCGAATCAAATCCTGACAGACTTCTTATCATTAATTTATATTCCCCCGGAGGTAAAGTAGTAAACGATATTGATCTCTCATTTTTGATTCGTTCCCAGCGGCTATTTGGGGTTTTGTCCAATTTTGCTTCAATATGTAAATTTTCTGGATTTCCATAGTAAGGATAAGCAATTAAGATGCTGACCCTTTGAAAATTGTTAGGAAGTATAATCTTTTCTTGTAGCGGAATTACTTTTTGGTCCACAATTACACGGTCTATAAAAAGTTCTTTACCAGGAAGCAACGGCACAACTTTATACGGATTAAAAAAAACGAAACTATTTATCGAGGGCAAAGCAATAGTATTATTTTTAAGAAAATTACTATTTGGCTCGCATCCTCCATTGAATTCATTGGTTAAAAAACCATCCGATTTGTTGTATTGATGATAGTAGATAGCATTGGTTTTATTGTTACTATATTTAAGCAACGTTTTTCTTGAAACCTGAAAAAGTCCTTTATTGGTAGGAATCCAAAAAAAACCTTTTTTGTCTTCTACAATGCAATGCGATGCATTTAAATAATTGTCCTCATCAGTAGGAAAAGAATGAACCTTGTTGTCAGCATATAAAAAAAAGCCTTTTTCATAAGTGGTAAACCAGATTTTTTTCTCACTATCGATAAAAATACTTCTGATATTTATATTTTCTGAGTTTTTTACAAATGCAAGTTTTCGGTGGTTTTTATTAAATTTAAAGACTCCTTTTTCTGTTCCTAACAGTAGCGTTTCACTGTCATATTGGGTAATGTAATTGATATTGTTTTTAAAAATGGCAACAAGTGAAATTTTTCCGTTTTTGATTGAATACAACTTCGCCTTTTTAAATTCAGTATTACCTAAACTAACCCAGATCGTATTTTGATCATCTTTGAAAATGGCCTTCGGATTTTGACCAAATTGATAAGTGAGATATTTTTTATAATCAGCACTTTTTAAATAGCACAAAACGTTCCAGAGTCTTGAAATCCATATGTTTTTAGCATCATCTAGTTCAATGTTCACCTTTTCATCTAAAAAAACGGTTTTTGGAAAAGGAATACTGTCCTTGAATTTTTTGTTGCTGAATATCCGTCCGCTGGACGTTATAATTGTGCTGTCGCTAAAGGCATGAGCTGCATAATAAACTTCAGTTTTGTAGTTCTCTTTTTTTACTGAAGTAAAGGCTGGAAAGCTTACAATACACAAGCCGTTTGTATTACTTCCTAAATATAATTTTTGATTGAGACGATCATAATAAATGGAGACAATATTGCTGTTTTCAAATTCTTTAAATTGTATAATAAACTCTGTAGAAAGTTTATTATTCTGATCTTTTAAAAGATAAATTTTATTTTTGAAAGAAAGAAAAACCTGCCCCGTTGTAATGTTCCAGTAAATCTTATGGGGTGTTTTAAAAATTCCTGAATCCAATTTTCCTGAACTCTTTCCGTTTTTAGAAAAACAGTCATATGTTCCATCATTTTTAAGGTAAAACAAGTCATTTCCGATTGCAAAAAAGTTAAAGACATTACTATTTAAATACGGAATCTTATAAATACTTCTCATTTTTGCATCGCAAAGTTCAACTTCTTCGGAATCCATGAAAAATATCTTCTCGTTTGGAAGTTTGAAGCAAAATTGCTGAGAAGGATCAATCGATAGATACGAAGGAAGTCCATCGTGAAAGTAAGAGTGTTGGCCTTTTCTGGTAATATTGGAAAGTGGCGGTTTCTTTTTGAAGATCTTTATTTTTCGGTTGTTAATTAAGGCCAGTTCTTTTTTGCCTTGATTATAACAAAGCAAGCTGTCTTTTTCAATACTCCCAAAAATATCAGTAAAACGACTTCCTTCTAAGTTTGTATTTGATGAATTGAAAGCGGCAAAACTATTTCCATCGTATCTGACCAAGCCATTTTCGGTCGTCATCCAAATAAAATTATACTTATCCGGAACTATTGCTTTTATACTGCTTTGCGGTAATTCATTATTATCTGCAGTATACCATCTGAAGGAGTAGTTTTCCTGACAAAAACCTTTCACTGCAGTTAGAAGCAGTAAAAACCAACAATAACGAAAAGCAGGGGATAACGTCATTTGTGCGATCAGATTTGTATACACAAACATAGCAAACATAATTCAGAATTTTTAGTTTGTAGTTTTAAATCTACAAAATGTAGGTTTATTGGTACGATGTTGTTAATCAATCGATTACATTATAAGTTTATATTTGTTATGCTAACCTTGTTTACTTTAACGATTTAATAGTTTTTATCAAAAATCAAAGTAGATTAAAAAATAAAAAAATATGAAAATTGGATTTATAGGAGTTTGCAGCACAACAATGGAATTAGCAGCAAGAGCGGCTAAATCTGGACATCAGGTTTTAATAAGCCACACGAAAAACAATTGCCACGCAAGGGATTTGGTAGAGATGATGGAAGGCAAAGTAAAATTAGTGAGCAAAAATGAAGCAGCAAAAGCAAAAATGCTGGTATTATTTATTCCTCGTGAAGATATTCAGGTATTTTTATCCGATTTGCCTGATATGACCGAGAAAATATTAGTGCATGCAAACAATCCAATTTATAGTTTAGAATGTTTGTGTCCAAGTCTAAATTTGAAATCTTCGGGTGAAATAATTGCGTCGTTGCTGCCTGAAGCGCATATAGTCAAAATACATAATATTGTGGATTCTGAAATTGCTCCGCCAACAGTTAAAAAACAAATTAAAAACGAATTGTTTTATACAGGAGCTAATTCCCAAGCAAAAAATAAGGTCAAAAACTTTTTAAAAACTTTAAATTTTTCAGGAATTGATTTTGAAGAAATGTATCTCGAGACTAAGTTTGCTTATTCGCCAAATTAAGTAGATAATTTAATAAAAAAGGGGGAATTTTTTTATTATCCTGGTCAAGAATTACTATGTCAAATTACTTTATTAAAATTTAGGTTTTAAAGCTGCTTTTTAAGCAGTTTTTTTTTGCTTATTTTTAAACTGTATTTCTTTTCACTTAAATTAAGACTTAAACAACAGAATTCTAATTTCTTAAACTTATTATACGATGAAAGCATTAGTAATTGGAGCAACGGGCGCAACAGGAAAAGAATTAGTTGAACAGCTTCTGGATAATAATGATTACACTTCGGTTTCTATTTTTGTACGTAGGTCAATAGGAAAATCTCATCCTAAACTCACCGAACATGTTGTGAATTTTTCAGAAGTAAATCAGTTTACAGATTTGATCAAAGGCGATGTGTTTTTTTCCTGTCTTGGCACTACGTTAAAAGTAGCAGGTTCAAAAGAAAATCAATGGAAAATTGATTATGACATTCCAGCTGCATTTGCGACGATGGCGAGAAAAAATGACGTAAAATCTTTTGTATTAGTTTCTTCTTATGGCGCTTCGGCCAAAAGCAATGTTTTTTATTCTAAAATGAAAGGGAAATTAGAGGATTTTATAGCCGATTTAAATTTTGAGCAATATTTGGTTTTTCGACCTGGACCACTAATAAGAGAAAATACAGATCGCTGGGGAGAAAAAATTTCAGTCAAATTATTTAAAGTGCTAAATGCAATCGGTCTGTTTAAAAATTTAAAACCGATTTCAACAGCATTCTTAGCAGAGAAATTAATAATAGCGCCCAAAAAACTTCCGATGGGAAATACGATTCTTGAACTTAATGCAATTTTAAATTTGAATTAAAAAATCCCTGATAATAAATTTTAAAAAGCCTTGAAGAGCTATTTCTTTAAGGCTTTTTAATGGAATTAAAAGACGATTTTTTATCTGTTTATTTAAGGTGTCGGAACATCAAAGCCATTTAAGACTGTTGCGAGTAACGTGTAAGCGCCTATTAGAAATATAAGTTCTGCAACAGCTTCTTTTCCTAATACTTCTACAGCTAAATTGTATGAAGAATCAGCGACAATTTTTCCTTTTACTAAAACTGAAGCAATTTCATATGCGATTCTTTCTTCCTGATTTAATTCAGAAGGACAGATTCCTGATGCTAAGGATGCAACTGCTTCAGCAGAAAAACCAAAATGTTTTGCCATAATTTCGTGTGCATAAAGTTCAAAACGTGCTCCAAATGCTGCACCAACTGTAAGAATGGCAACTTCTCGGACTTTTTTAGAAAGCGTTGCATGATTGTCTAATGAGCGCACAAAACTTAGAGCCGGAATTCCGAACTGCGGGAAAGCGAGCATTGGCGGAAACGGACCGGTTAAAGCCCCGTCATTATTTGTCATTACAACGAGACCTTGACTATGTGTAATGAGTTTAAAAACTTCATCGTGAACATAACGAACTTCATCGTTCATGTTTTCTGGTTTTATCGGATCAACTCGCATAATAATTGATTTTAAGATTTAGCGAAGATTTTCTTCAAATTGTCCGTCAATCAGTATAAATACTACTCGGCATGTTTTTCCTGATTTATTGCTCCACGCATGATTAGTACCTCTTTGTATAATAATATCGCCCGCTTTTGCAATGGTTTCACCACGATCTACAATTAGTGTAAGCTCGCCTTCCAATACAATTCCGTAATCAATAGTTTCGGTTTTGTGCATTAACGGATGAGGTGCATTTTCGTCTGCTTTTGAAGCGTGTTCACCTTTCATGGTTTTAAAATGTTCAAAAGCTTGTTCTTTGGTCAGATTTCTGATTTCATCGCTTTCTGGCGGAAAATCAATAACCCGAATCCTTGTTCCTTGTTTTGGAGGCCCTAAAATAAGTGCAGTTTCTTCGGAATCTGCTGAAATGCTATCAATTAAAGCCGGAGTTTGTTTCGTATTCCAAATCTCATAAAACTTGGCTCCATTTGGTCCGCCTACCATATAAGTGCGTGAAGGGGTTTCTTCAGAAATAATTACTGCTTTTCCGTCACGATCATGACCGGTTACAATTCGCTTAAATGCTGTATGATTTGTTTCCATGAGAATAAGATTTAGTGTTGTTTTTATTGAATACAAATACGCCTAAATAGTGAAAAACAATTCCCACTGCCCATGCTGGTGTAGACCAAAGCGGCCAAGGGTATGTTGTGTCTGTCAAATACCAAATGATAAATACAATTGGTGTAAATAATAAAAATACAAGAAGGTGGATTCTAAATCCTAATTTTGGATTCTTATTTGCTTTTGCTTCATTGTTGAATTTAGTTTTCATGATTCAGTTTTTTTAATTATCAGTAATAGAATATTTTTTAATTAATTGTTTGTAAATAAATGATTTTCAACTTATTTACATGACAAAGATAGAGCCGTAATTTTGTTCATACCATTGACTTTGGTTAAGAACGTTTCTTTACTATTTAATGAACATAATTTTGTGTTTAGAAGAATTAAATTTAATTTTAAGCAACTTATTTGTCTTAAAATCAATAGTATGGATGCCCTTAAGAACGTTATTACATCAGTTGTTCCAATGTCTGATGAAGAGTATAATTTGATGTTGCCAATTATTAGCAGATTAGAAGTAAAGAAGGATACCGATCTTTTGCAGCAGGGAGAAATCTGCCGTCATATCTATTTTATTGAAAGTGGCTTTTTTAGGATGTTTTATGTGGATTACAGAGGAAACGAAATCAATAGCAGATTTGCAAAGCCAAATGATTTTCTGGTTGATTTCGCTAGTTTTATTACCCAAGCAACGGCCCATTATAGTTGTAGAGCGATGGAAGATTCGAACGTAATTGCTTTAGAGTATGAGAAAGTCGAAAAGCTATATGACAGTTGCCCGAACTGGTCAAAATTTGGAAGACTAATTGCTGAATCTGCCTATCTTATTATTATTGAAAGGCAGGAGATGCTTCATTTTCAAACTCCCGAAGAGCGATATAAAACAATCTTAAAAAAACAACCTTATCTTTTTCAAATGGTATCACAGAATCAGCTTTCGTCTTACATTGGTATAAAGCCAGAATCTTTAAGCAGGCTTCGTAAAAGAATGATTGGTAAGTGAGATTGTTATGTTGAAATTCAAAGACGGAAGATAAATTTCACCTTCCGTCGATTTTTGAGGATTATTTTCTTACTAACCAGCTTTCTACAGCTTTAGAAAAATCAGCTACATCAATTGGGTGTCTGCTTGTAATAATGTTGGAATCAACCACAACAGGTTGGTCAGAAACAATTCCGCCTGCGTTTTTAAGGTCAATTTGAATGTTCCAATATCCAGTAAGTTTTCTTCCTTTAAGAATATCAGCCGAAGCCAAAACAACTGGTGCATGACATATAGCCGCAATCAGTTTTCCTGATTTATTAAAATCCTGAATGAATTTGATTACGTCTTTATCATAACGAAGATTATCTGGATTCCAAGCGCCACCCGGAATGAATACCGCATCATAATCGCTTACCTTAATTTGATCTGCAGTTCTGTCAAATTTGATCCAGCCAACAGGTTGTAAATATTGAATCGCCATAATATGAGTTTTTGCCATTTCAGGAGTACTCAATCCGTATCTTGCTGGAGCAGGATTGAATTTTGGAGCGATGATGTCAACCTGAGCACCCAGTTCTCTGAAATACCAAACGGGTCCAGTAAGTTCAATTTCCTCAAAACCATCTGCTGCCAATACAGCGATTTTTTTGCCTTT
Source organism: Flavobacterium xizangense (assembly GCF_054075145.1). Taxonomy (NCBI): domain Bacteria; kingdom Pseudomonadati; phylum Bacteroidota; class Flavobacteriia; order Flavobacteriales; family Flavobacteriaceae; genus Flavobacterium; species Flavobacterium xizangense. Next base: position 22,191 of record NZ_JBSIPG010000004.1, read on the forward strand.
TAATACTGTTTTGTCTTTCACAGGAGTAAAAAAGAATGCTCTCAAAGCCTCATTTCCCGGAGCATTCAATAATTGAGAAACGGGCATCACAGATACGTGTGAAGGAGTTGCCAATTGATTCATTACATTTAATTCATGATTTACCTGAGCTTCTGCACTTAATGCTGTGCCCACTAAACCTGCTGCGATAACTTGTTTTAAATTTTTCATGATTTCTAATTTTTAAAATGTTGATAATTGTTTTTTATGAATTTATTTTTCTAATTATTCTCTTGTTAGCGGTGCAAATTCGATTAGATTATGTAGTCCGTTTTGAAAAGGTTGGGTTTTTATGCTGGTTTCCAAATATTCGATTACGGGTTTGATAGGAGGAAAGTTGAGGTGATATTGAAAAGCATCATTACTTCTGAATTTTTCGTAGGTAACAAATTGTGTATTATCTCCTTCAATCTCAGAAAGCTGATACGTTACAACGCCCGGCTCACTTCTAAATTGAGGCATCGCGATATGGTAGGTATCTTTAAAGTTTTGTTGTGTACCATTTTTGGCATCAACAAACAACATTATAACCAGTTGGTTGTCTTCCTTTTTTGCTGTTTTGCGCCATTGCTCTTTTGTCAGCGGTTCAAGATCTTTTATATAATACGTATTAACAGGTTTTAGAAGTGATTTTTGGGTCAATGTTGCTAATGATTTTGCCTCTTTTCTTTTGCTGAATTTTTCTAATCCATTTTTGTTATTCCATCTTTCGATTAGCCATAATATATTTGGTTTCTTTTCTTCGAAGAAAGCTTCAGCCATAATATTTTCTTTTGAAGAAATTGCACTAGTAACATAATCTGAAAGTACTTTTCGAAGCTGAGCCTTTTCAGCTTCTTTCACTTCATATTGAGTCATTTTTGAAATTGTTTCGTTCAAAATTTTTGTCTTTACTGTTGTTGAATTTTGAGCTTTAGCTGTAACTGTCATAAGCACGAGCACATTTATCGAAGCGATAATTTTTTTGTTAATGGATTTAAAAGCAGTTGTTTTCATGATTCTTATTTTTTAATTATTGAATGTTTTCAGTTAATAATTTTTTATGCGAATTAATTAGCTTTTCATCTGGGACAAAGTTCCGTCAAGTTTAAAACCTGACGGTTGACCGAACTCACTTTAAACGTGTGATTCAAATCACACGTTTAAAAAAGTTTGAATTAATAACTATTGATTACGGGGCAAAAGTAGATTTACAGCGACTTTAAAATCATTGACTTTGGTTAAGAATGATTTTTGCTGTTGAAGTGGGGTATAAAAAAAGCGTGATAAAAATCACGCTTGCGTTTTGTTAATCTCGGCTAGTAGTAGAGTATAGGCGACTTAAAGTTTCTCGGCTAACTCCTAAATATTCGGCGATATATTTTTTTGGAATTTTTTGCATTATGTTTGGATACAAACTGGCAAATTCTTCATAACGTTTTTTCGGATTATTAGAAAGAAGCGAAATAATTCTTCTTTGTTGTGCCGAATAACCGCTGGTCAATTTCATTCTAAAAAAGTGTTCCATTTTATGAAATTCCGATGCTAATTGTTCCCGACCAGAAAGTGTCAGGCATAAAACTTCGGCATCATCCATGCAGACAATATTAATGTTGGATTCTTTTTGGTTGAAGAAAGCATTATAATCAGAGAGCCACCAATTTTCGAGTGCAAATTGCAAAATGTGTTCTTTTCCATCTTTATCAATATGGAAAGCACGAAAAATGCCTTTCACAATCCAATATTCAGAAGTCACTTTATCACCGTCCTGAAGCAGATATTGGTGTTTTTTTACTTTTTTTTCCTTGAAGAATGTTTTGATATAGTCAAATTCTTCATCGGTTATTGAAGTAATTTCCTCTATATGTTTTTTCAGTTCATCCATCGAAGTAAATTTAATTAAACTTTTCGTTAGGATAAATAGTTTAGCAAATGAAAATCAATAAAATAAAAAAATCGCAATCATCTAAAAATTGATGATTGCGATTTCATAAGTTATTTTTGAGTAAAAAATTAATTCGTCCCTGCAGCAGCTTTATCTACCAAAAACAATAATTCACCAGAAACGGGTTTAATTAATTGCATTGGATATAAAGTTGGGTTGTAAGCTCCAGTTGTAACTTCTTTTAGAGCGTGCGTTTTTTTCTCGCCAAAAGCCACCACGATAATTTTTTCTGCTTTATTAATCAATGGTGCAGTAAGTGTAATACGGTGCATTTTTTGAGGTGCTAAATAATAAGCGTCAACCCATTTGGTTTGTTCTTCTAAAACGGCTTCGCCTGGGAAAAGAGACGCAGTGTGTCCGTCATCTCCCATTCCTAATAAAATCAGGTCAAATTTCCCTTCTTCACCTAAAATCTTTCTAAGGATTTGTTCGTAGATAGCAGCATATTCTTCAGGAGTAACGCCGTCTTTGTACATTTCAAAAATGTTTTCTTGCGGAATAGCAACCTGGCTTAATAATGTTGCATACGACATTTTAGCATTGCTCAAATCATCGTTCAACGGAACCCAACGTTCATCTCCCCAAAAAATGTAAACTTTGTTCCAGTCTATTTTGTTTTTGTAAGCATCAGAAGCTAATAATTTGTAAATCCCTGCTGGAGAAGAACCTCCTGTAAGTACAGCTGTAAATGTACCTTTTGCGGCAATCGCTTTTTGAGCAGATTCGACAAAAAGGTCTGCAGCAGTACTATTGATTTCTTCTGTGTTATTATAAATCTGTATCATTTAAAACTTCTTCTTTTGTTTGTGTATTCGGAATCCATTTGTGTCCTTGGCGTGCTAACAATTCGTCAGCTTCTTCAGGTCCCCAGCTTCCTGCTTTGTAATTAGGGAAATTTGTTGGAGCTACTGTTTTCCAAACTTGCTGAATCGTGTCAATTGCATCCCAAGCTTCTTCCACTTGATCCCAACGCATAAATAGAGTAGGATCTCCCGCCAAAGCATCTGCAATCAATGTTTCATAAGCTTCCGGCGACATTGTTGAACAGGCAAAATAATCAAAAACCATTTCGGCAGGTCTTAATGCTAGCGAAAGTCCTGGTTTTTTGGTCATAAATTGCAGTTTAATGTCCATTGCAGGCTGAATATTGATGATCAATCGGTTTGGTGTCATACCTTCTTTTCCATAAGAGAATGAAGAATGTGGCACTGGTTTAAACTGAATAATGATGGAAGATTGTTTTTCTTCCATTCTTTTTCCTGAACGCAAATAGAACGGAATTCCCTGCCATCTCCAGTTGTCCAGATAAATTTTCATGGCAACGTAAGTTTCTGTATTAGAATCTGGTGCAATGCCTTTGTCCTGACGGTAACCCGGAACTGGAACTCCTTTTATTTCACCAGTATCGTACTGACCTCTCACGATGTAATGATCTACTTCTTCTGGTTTGATACGACGAATTGATTTCAAAACATCTGCTTTTCGGTTACGAATGTCATCTGCATTTAATGATGCAGGCGCTTCCATAGCCGTCATACATAAAATCTGAAGCAAGTGGTTCTGAATCATATCTTTTAATGCTCCAACACCTTCATAGAATCCGCCTCGTTCTTCAACGCCGACTTCCTCTGCTACGGTAATTTGGACGAAATCAATAAAATTTCGGCTCCATAAAGGTTCAAACATTGAATTCCCGAAACGGAAAGCCAAGATGTTCTGAACCGTTTCTTTTCCTAAATAGTGATCGATTCTGTAAATCTGCTCTTCTTTGAAGGTCTGTGAAAGCATTTCGTTAAGTGCAATTGCAGAAGTTTTATCGTAACCAAAAGGTTTTTCGATAATAATACGATCTTGTTTTGGATTCGCCGCAAGCCCGATCTTTTTGATATTGCTCGAAATAGTTGAAATGAAAGAAGGCGTAATTGAAAGATAAAAAAGACGATTGGCGCGTTCTCCAAAAGCCTGATCAAAGCCTTCAATTTTCTCGTTCAATCCGATATAGGATTCTTCTTTGTCAATATCTAAACTATGATAGGTTATATGAGAAAGAAATTTTTCTGTTTCTGGGTCATCAATTCCTTTTCTTCTTGAAAAAAGAGCCAGATTTTCTGCTACATAACTGCGAAAATCTTCGTTTGTTTTTTCTGCTCTTCCCAGAGCAATAATCTGAAACTTTTCAGACATACGCCCGTCAAGGTACAGATTTTGAAATGCGGGAAAGAGTTTTCTCTTTGCCAAATCTCCGGTTCCTCCAAAAATGACAATGATTGTTGGATTCTTTAGTTTATTTTTAGTCATTGTGTGTAGTTGTGTTGCTTTAAGTTGCTTATTCAGCCCATTGTGTGTGGAAAACTCCTTCTTTGTCTATACGCTCGTAAGTGTGTGCTCCAAAATAATCACGTTGTGCCTGAATTAAATTTGTTGGAAGATTTGCCGAACGGTAAGCATCAAAATAAGATAACGAGTTCATTAATCCTGAAACTGGTAATCCTTTTTGAACTGCAAATTGAATTACAGCTCTCATTCCTGCTTGGTTTTCTGTTAATTTTGAAGAGATTCCGCCATCTAAAAGTAAGTTTGGCAAATCTGCTTTTGTAACATAAGCTTTTCTGAAATCTTCTAAAATTGTCGCACGAATAATACATCCGCCACGCCAGATTTTAGCAACTGTTTCTAGATTTAATCCGTAGTTGTATTCTTTAGAAGCGGTGTGAAGTTGTGCTAAACCTTGAGCGTAAGTCACAACAATAGAAAAAGACATAGCCGATTTTAAAGCTGCAATGGCTTCGCTTTGAGGAACATTTGTTTCTCCAGCATTCCAAACTAATTTTTTAGCCGCTTCAATTCTTTCCGGTTTGGTTTTAGACATATCGCGCATGTTAACTGCCGCGTCGATTGTCGGAACTGGAACTTGTAAATCCATTGCATTTTGCGAAGTCCATTTTCCTGTACCTTTAGATCTTGCCCAATCAGAGATTTTATTGATTAATTGTGTTCCGTCTTCATCTTTTTGTTTTAGGATGTTTCCGGTAATTTCAATTAGATATGATCTTAAATCATCGGTTTGATTCCACTCTGCAAAAGTTTTCTGAATGGTTTCGTCATCCAAATTATAACCTCTTTTCATAAGGTCATAAACTTCAGAAATCAACTGCATGATTCCGTATTCGATTCCGTTGTGAACCATTTTTACATAGTTTCCGGCAGAACCATTTCCTAAATATTCTACACAAGGTTCACCATCAACTTTTGCTGCAATTGCTTCAAAAATAGGGCGAAGTCTTTCATAAGCTTTCTGATCACCGCCCGGCATCATAGCAGGACCAAAACGTGCACCTTTTTCACCGCCAGAAATTCCCATTCCGAAGAAATGAATTCCTTTTTCAGATAATTCTAAAAATCTTCTGTCAGTATCGGTGAAATAAGTATTTCCTCCGTCAATAATAATGTCACCTTTATCTAAATGAGGAAGTAAGCTTGCGATTGCGCTGTCAACTGGTTTTCCTGCAGGAACCAATAACATAATCGCTCTAGGTTGCTGAATAAGCGCTACAAAATGCTTGACATCTGTAGTGGCTTCAATAGTATGGTTTTCATCGGCTTCTTGCTGAAGAGAATTGACTTTTTCTGTGTCTAAATCTAAACCTGCAGCCGCAAAATTATGACTGGCAATATTTAAAAGTAAGTTTCGGCCCATTACACCTAATCCTACAATTCCAAAATCAAATTTGTTCATAGTTTTCAATTAACTAAATTATTAGAAGAATGTTTACTGCAAAAAAGTAAGAGAAAAAACGGTATTGTTTTTTTATTCAGTGTTTTGCAGAAAAACAAAGTTTATTTTAAATCGCATATTTCAAATATACAGACCGCTAAGTTAGAGAAAAATGATGAAAAAGAAGGGGTAAAATAGTTCACTTTTGGTCTTTATTGTGATACTTTTTTGTGTTCGAAACACATTTATTTTTAACGAAAACGATACAGTGAATACGGCCTTTGTAGGTTGTTTTCAGAAATTTCTCATATCACGCCAAAATTTATTTTTATTTTAACTGTTTAGTTTTTAATGATTTAAAATTACTAAATTTTTTTAGTTAACATTTTTTTTGCAAAAAAATCGCAGAAAGTTTTTGAGTTAATATTTTTAATTTACCTTTGTTCTATCAAATTAGTAGAATTTAAAATAAAGATTAAAAATTGTCAAATGATTTCTGAGCGAGTAAGAACTTTTTGATAGTTAATGTTTTAGGAGATGTCTCTGCTAAAATTCTTCAATCCTTGATTTATTAAATTTTATAACAACGACCCTCAATTGCAGGGGAAATAATATTGTATAGACCAATAAAATAATAATAACCCAAAATAAAAATAAAGAAAAATGAAAAAACGAATGTGTTGCAGATAAAAAGAAAAAACCATTTCTGTTGCAGCAGAAATGGTGAAGCTTAAAGAAATTGTCATCTCTAGAAGGAAAGCGAAAATGGACTAAATCTGTTTTCGGCTCACCTTTTTATTAAACTAAAACAAAGTAATGAAAAAAAAATTAAATAGATATATACTGACGTGTATTTTCTTGATTTCCATAGGGGTTAACGCGCAAGAAACGAAACCGTTAATCCAGTCAAAACTTGAAGGAACAGTTGTAGATGCTGTTACAAAAGAGCCTGTAATTGGGGCTTCAATCAACATTAAAGGGACAACGCATGGAGTTGTAACCGATTTTGATGGTAAATTTTATTTCCAAACCGGACAAAAATTTCCTTATACTTTAATTGTAAGTTATTTAGGTTATAAAAAAGCAGAAGTTGTAGTTACTAAAAATGCGGTTGTCATTGATCTTACTCAGGAACAGAATGCACTATCAGAAGTAGTCGTTACGGCTCTTGGAATTACAAAAGAAAAGAAATCATTAGGATATACAACTCAGGCGCTTAAAGGTAAAGACCTTGCTAGTACAAAAGAAACTAACTTCTTAAACAGTCTTACTGGTAAATTAGCAGGTGTTCGTATTACCAATTCGCAAGGAGATATGGGATCTTCACGTATTATTATTCGTGGTGAAACTTCTATCGCGGGAAATAATCAGCCATTATTTGTTGTTGATGGAGTTCCAGTTGATAATTCACAATTGAATGCTGGTGGAGCAACTCGTGATTTCAGAAATGCAATTGCCGATTTGAATCCTCAGGATATTGAAACATTAACAGTATTAAAAGGACCAAACGCAGCAGCGCTTTACGGATCGCGTGCGGCGCATGGTGTAGTTTTGATCACTACAAAATCTGGAAAAGGTCAAAACGGACTTGGTATTACTTTTAATTCTGGTATTACGGTTTCTCAGGTTACTACTTTGCCAGATTTTCAAAATTCATACGGACAAGGATCAAATGGAAAATTTAGTTATGTAGATGGAAAAGGAGGAGGAGTTAACGATGGTGTTGATGAAAGCTGGGGGCCACGTTTAGACGGACGTTTGATTCCTCAATTTTATTCAAATGGTCAAGCAGTTCCGTTTGTAGCGCATCCAAATAATGTGAAAGACTTTTTTAATACAGGTCTTACTTATGATAATAGTATTTCGGTGGCAAAATCAGATGATAAATCAGATTTCCGCGTAGGAGTAAATAATCAGAAGCAATTAGGGACAGTGCCTAACAGTGAAATAAACAAAACAAATTTCACAATTAATACGAATTACCAAATATCAAAAAGTATTAAAGTAGGTGTAACAGGTAATTATATTGTAACAGATGCTCCACAACTTCCAGGTGGTCCATCAGGCGGACGTGCTGCGGGTGTAATGTTGCAATTTCTTTGGTTTGGTCGTCAGGTCGATATTAATGAGCTTGAGAAGGATTGGACTAGAAACTGGAACAACAGCTATTACAGCAATCCATATTGGAATGCTTATTATAATACTACTAGCCAACAGCGTAACCGTTTAATTGGTGATATTCATTTGGAAGCGAAACTTTTCGACGGACTTGATTTTAAATTCCGCACAGGAGTTGATTATTATAACGACCGAAGAAAATACACTATTAAATATGGTACAAACGGAACGCCATTCGGATCTTATGCTGAAGATGCTTATACTGTAAACGAACAAAATACTGAAGGGCTTTTTCATTATAACAAAAACCTTAGTGAAGATTTTACTTTAGATGCTCTTGCAGGTTTTAATATTCGTAACCACAGCGATGCAAATAATTACCAAAAAGCGCCACGTTTGGCTGTACCAGACTTATATACATTGACAAATTCACGTGATCCGTTGACTTCTTCAAATACATTATCACGATTGAGAGTTTATAGTGCGTATGCTTCGGCGCAATTGGGTTTCAGAAATTATGCGTTTTTGAATCTTACAGCTCGTAATGACTGGTCATCTACATTACCAAGCAGTAATCGTTCGTATTTCTATCCTTCGATTAACGGAAGTTTAGTTTTAACTGATGCGCTGAATATTAAAAGCAATACGCTTGATTTCTTAAAACTGCGCGGTGGTTGGTCTGAAGTTGGTAACGATGCAGATCCATATCAATTATCGACAGTTTATAATTTCCAAACAGCATTTGATGGAAATCCAATTCAGACCTCTTCACAAAAGAAACTGAATCAGGATTTGAAACCAGAAACAACTCGTTCTACAGAAGTTGGTATCGAATCTTCTTTCTGGAAAAACAGATTGCATTTTGATGTTGCTTATTATAATACAAACAGTTTCGATCAAATTTTGGAGATTAAAACAACAGCTTCAAGTGGTTATAATTCGCAATTAATCAATGCAGGGAAAATTAACAACCAAGGTTTCGAAGTTCAGTTGGATGGAAATCCTATTCAGCTTGAAAATTTCAAATGGAATGTTGGTGTAAATTACTCTAAGAATACAAGTAAAGTTGAGATTTTGGATTATGATAAAAAGATTCAAAACTACACTATTGGTACTTCTGGAGGTGTAGATGTATTAGCTTCAGTAGGACAAGCTTATGGAGCACTTTATGGAACAGCTTATGAGCGCGATGCAAACGGAAACATTGTAGTAGGTGCCAATGGATTACCAAAAGCAGATCCGACAAAGAAAGTTTTAGGACATTATACACCAGATTACTTAGCGGGTGTTACAAACACATTTACTTATAAAAATCTTGAGCTTTCGGTTCTTGTTGATGCAAGTGTAGGAGGTGAGCTTTTTTCAGGAACAAACAGAACCGGTAATTATACAGGAGTTTTAGCGCAGACGCTTCCGGGCCGAGGTGCTGAGAATGGCGGATTAAGCTATTATTATCCAGGAAACAACACTTCTAATCCAAAAACATTGGTAACTGGAGGAGTTGCTCCAGGTGGTGTAACGGTGTATGATGACGGAATGATTTTCGGTGGTGTATTTGCTGACGGAACTCCAAACAATAAAGTGATTAGTGCACAGGAATATTACAAAGCATCATACAATATCAGCGAAGCTTACATTTACAGTTCAACTTACGTAAAACTAAGAGAGGTTAGGCTTACTTATAATGTAGATAAAAAATTAGCTAAAAAACTAGGACTTCAGGGTGCAAGTATTACTGCTGCTGGTCGTAACCTATTATTTATTTACAAAGATGTGCCAAATATAGATCCTGAAACTGCTTTCAATACTGGAAATGCACAAGGTTTGGAGAGTTTAGCTTTGCCAACTACGAGAAATTTCAGTCTGAATGTTAATCTTAAATTTTAAAAACTCGGAATCATGCTTAAAAAACTATTATATACAACCTTAATTGCATTGACACTGAGTTCTTGCAACGATACTTTGGATGATATAAATGCAAATCCAAATGCAACTGAAACACCTTTAGCGCCTTATTTGTTGACAGGAACACTGAAACAAGGAGCAGATTTATACTGGGGTGATGGAAATAACTTTAACTCGTCTTTGTTGTTTGTTCAACATTGGGCTAAAATCCAGTATACAGAACCAGATCGATATGATGTTTCCAATACTTCGTTCACTTCTTTGTGGAATACAGGTTATGCAACATTGATTACAGATTTGAACACTATTATTAAATTTCCTGACGCGCAGGCAAATTCAAATTACAAAGGAATTGCATTAACGCTACGTTCTTGGACATTTTTATTATTGACTGACGCTTATGGAAGTATTCCGTATAAAGAAGCCGGTTTGAAAGTAACGCCAGCATACAATACACAAAAAGAAGTTTACACGGGATTGCTTGACGATTTAAAACAAGCACAATCTTTATTGAATTCGGCAAATGGTGCTGTAACTGGAGATTTGGTTTATAAAGGCGATATTGCAAAATGGAAAAAACTGGTGAATTCGCTTCGTTTAAGAATCGCATTGAGAATTTCTGACAGAGAACCAGCTTTGGCAAAACAAGCTGCAATTGATGCAACAAGCGATGCCGGCGGATTAATTAGCAGTAATGCAGATACTTTCAAGTTTACTTACATCAGTTCACCGCAACAAAATCCGGCTTCGGCTTGGTTTGAAACTCGTGATGATTTCCGTATTTCGAAAACATTGGTTGACAAGTTGTATGAATTATCAGATCCGCGTTTGCCAGTTTATGCGCAATTGCCATCAGATGCAAGTGTTGGAAAATATGTTGGTGGAGCTAACGGATTATCAAACAGCGATGCCAATAGCCAGGGTTTTGCCAAAACATCAAAACCGGGAACTTACTTTTTGACTTCGACATCGCCGGCAGTAATTGCATCTTATTCAGAAACGTTGTTCAATCTTGCAGAGGCTGTAGCTCGTGGTTATATTTCTGGGGATGCTGAACAGTTTTATAAAAATGCAATTACGGCATCATTCAATCAATTTGGAATTACCGATGCAACTGCGATTTCGAATTATCTGAATCAGGCAACGGTAAAATACGATGCTACAAATTATGCCAAATCAATTGGTACACAAAAATGGATTGCTTTTTACGGACAAGGGTTAGACGCTTTTACAGAATGGAGAAGATTAGATTATCCGGTTTTGAAAGCAGGTCCAGCAACAGTTTTAGATGGAAAAATTCCTTCACGTTTCTTTTATCCGGGAACAGAGCAATCTTTAAACGGAGACAGTTATAAAGCTGCAGTTGCAGGTCAAGGAAAAGATTTACTGACAACGAAACTTTGGTTTGATGTGAAATAAATTTTATACGCCGATAACTAAATATTTTGGAAAATAAAAAGCCTGATGAAAATGTTGAATTTTTATCAGGCTTTTTTTGGTTTATGTTTTACGAGAAAGATGCTCACGTCAGTAGGGGGGATTTGGGACTAAATTAAGCCTCTTCTTCGGATTTGCCACCCGAGCGATTGCGAATAGGCGAAGCAAATTATCCCAAATACAAAACAAACTTTCCTCCCGTTACTTCGGGAAAGCCAATTGCCCAAATCCGTTGTAGTAGCTGTTATGCGTAGTTCTTTTATAAGTCCTTGGTATAAAAATGTTTATAAAAGCTATTTTCTTTTACAGATAATAATGCTTTTCTAAAGTCAATTTTGCCTGTTTCATCTTTCCACATTTCTCGATTATTAATAATTGTTGGCATGCTAGAAGTTGAAAGAGAAACATTTTCTCCAATCTTTGTTCCATTTTCAGATATTCTAAGAAATTTTGCTTTCAGTAAACTCTCTGAATTTTTGCTTTCAATTTCAATTAATAACAAATCGATTATTGAAAGAACGTATTCACCGTATTCAATTGCTTCTTCAGATTTAGGAATATATCCTTGATGAATTACTCTATTTCTAAAGTTAATCCACTTATCAGCAAGAATGTATTTCGTTTCTCCGAATTCAAGTAGTTGTAAAATGTAAAATGCACCAATTTGACGTTCAGATTGTTTTATCATTGTTTTCCAAGTTTTCAGAAAACTTTCGACAGGAACTGATTTACTAATACAAATTACTTTTATGCAAAACTCTACAAATCTTTCATATGAACTTGCAAATGTTGAAACAGCTTCTTTTGCGTAGCCATCTAGTAGTGCGAGTGCTCCTAAATCGAATAGGAGTACATATTTTTCTTCGGATAATTGGCTGAAAGATTTATGTCCTCTTGGACAAAAATATTCATATAAGTTTTCGTCGTTTATTTCAGTTAGATAGTCCTCTTTTCCATACATTTCATTTTTTAAATTATCATATGCCTCTTTTGTATTCCCATCTTCTTTTAGGCATTGAGAACATAATGTGGAAAATCGAATTTTCATTGTTAACTATTGTTTTTAGAATTACGCATAACGTTCTCGCGCTACAAGCAGTTTGGGGTTAAATTAAGCCCATTCTTCGGATTTGACAAATCTTCCAAATACAAACTAATTTTTCCATTAAGCCAAATCCCCAAATTGCTTGTAGCGTGTGTTAGTGGCTGGCTTTTATTTCAAGATGAATATTTCACTTTTAAAAAAATCAAAAAGAAAAACTTTATCAAATTTAATATCTAATTCCACAAGCATATTTTCATCAATAAATGAATAATCTGAATAACCGCTACTTCCTTCGATAACCATTAATAAATACTGTTTTTGTGTCGAAGAATTTGAACGATATTTTTCAATTAACGCTTCCTTGTTTCGAATGTTTGAAATTATTAAATCGCTTGGTGAACCCGCGGAATAACCTATTGATAAACTTAGATATAATTCATCATGTAGATTAAAACGCCATAATTTCACTAAATCATCATTAAGATTTGTATGGTTTTGAATATAGCATTCATATAATTTATTCGCGATTAATATTGCTTTCCGCGATAGTTCTTCTTTTGTGTATTTTCCAGGATGAGCGAGTTTATATAATTTAGATTTATCAGGAAATTCGGGATGTCGAAATTCAATTTCTTGTTGAAGACGTTTCTTTTCCTTCTTTGTAATATTTGTAATATCAAATTCAAAACTTAACGAAAAGAAAAGATGAGCGTTTGGATAATTCTCTTTAAAAGTCTTATGAATTTGATTTATTAACCATTCGTTTTTTTGAGCTTTTTGACGAGCAACTTCATCTATAACTTCAACTATTTCCAATCCAATTTTTTGATTTTGCCATTTAACGACAAAGTCAGGCTCTTCACGAACTTCAAGTATATTAACATCATCGCCCTTAGCAACAATAAACTTGCCTAAATTAATAAGTTCGCGTTTCTTTTTTCGCCATTCGTTATTCGACATTTCTCCCTTTTCGAAGAAATTTTCAATAACTTTCATGACTTCTACTTTATTGGATTTTAAATCTTGCTTTACTTTTTTCAAAATCGATAGTTCTTTCATTGCAGGATTTTCTGAAGGTTGCCACTAACGTCCCGCCGGCTTTAAGAAGTTAGGGGTTTTTGTTCCCGAACCATTCCGTTAGGACTGAAGTCAAATATATAAAATTACCTTTAAATTTTGCCTAAACCCCCAATTTCTTAAAACCGCTGTTAGCGGTAGTTTTTCTTTCAGTTTCTAGGATATTTTTCATAAGCCAATTTATTGATCTCGGCTTCTGTAATACCTTGTTGCCTTAGTTGTCGGCAATATGTTGCACGAAGTCCAGCTAAATCGTCAAACGGATGATTTTTTAATATAGTTTGGTGTTCGGCTTTTTCTTTTTGTTTCCAAGAGTCGCTTAACACACCTAGTAACTCTTCTTGTTTGTCAAAAATAATTCTTCTACAATCTTTATCATCAATTCTATTCTTCAGTTCATAATCGCTAGCCATAGAAAAAGTTACACTTGAAAATATTCTATAAAGTAGGTCGTCAATTTGGTCGGTTATTAGTCTTTCATATTCTTGACCACGCTCTGAAATTATGTAATACATAAGTCCTAAGTTGTCAACTTCAATGTAAGGATTTGCGTCCCAAATTTGTTGTCCGTAATCAGGTAGTAAATTTGTCGGTGCATTAATTTTCAATGCCAGCTCGTTTACTTTTTTCTTTATGTCTTCCAGTGAATATTTCATCATATAAGTTGTCTCTATTTACCGGTTTTGTTTGACCAAAATTACCGCTAACGTTCTGGCACTACAGCGGGTTTGGGACTAAATTAAGCCCATTCTTCGGATTTGCCAAATATTCCAAATACAAAACCAATTTCCCATTAAGCCAAATGCTCAAATCCGTTGTAGTGGCTGTTATGTGACGTTTATTTATCCTTTATGATTTTTTATCGCGTCAAATATTTCTTGAAAAAGCAGGTTAATTTCGTCTGTGTCAACAATCAAAAAAGTTGAAGCAACCGTGGAAAAGTCCATTACTACTTCAAGCGGATTATCATACATTTTTCCTTTTCGTGCTATTTTTAATACGCTAAGCATCTCATTCATTGTGTTTAAAGAAAGTTCTGCTTTTAGATTGTGGGCGAATTTATTTCTAATTCGATTTAACTCAATAATCCCCGGCTTAACAAATGCTACACGAGTATCGCGCACTGAGATCAGATTTGCTTTCTGGGAAAACGAAAGTCTTGCAGAATCAAAATCAAGATTTTTGAAGTTTGCTTGAAGATAATTTGTAAGATAATGTTCGACAACCAAATGGCATTTAAGTATGTGACCGATTGTATCATGTTCTGAATAGATTAAAGATTTAAAGTACTCATTATGACGATTAAATTCTTCCTCTATTTTATCAAAATGTTTACTAAACTCTTTAACTACTTCTCCAACTTTGTCAATGATTCTCATATGGTTGTTTTTAAATGTCACATAACTAGTATATATGTATGACAAAATCATACAAAGCCAACCTATTTCGGGTAGATATGTATAAAAATATCAATTTAATTTAACCCAAATATATCGATAATTCTTTAAAACTGTTTAAGGGAACTTTTATTTACTGAGCGCTTTTCGTGTTAATTTTAGATTATTCTCTTAATGAAGATTAAACGTAATCTATAAATAAAGTAATTTATCTAAACGTAAATTACTCATTTCAAAAATTGTATTTTTAAAAGTTATCTACAATAATAAAATGGTAACAAAAAAAACCTTGTTAATCAATCGATTAAAAGGCTTTTTTGTGGAGTAGCTGGGAATCGAATCCGGCCGGGTCCAAACAAGCAACTAAAGAGCTTTTTACTTGCTTATTTACTGATTGAATTTTCGATGTTAAGTTAGGCAAGAAACAGTCACTGAATACTTATTGTTGTTAAAGTCTGATTTGTAATTCATTGCTCAAAGCGTGAATGCTTGTTCCTAGATTTTGTACGGATTTATCAAAACCAAATTGTGCTCCTTTATTGAAGACATCGATTATACTATCCAGATTTTTTTCATTTGCGTTTTCGTCAGAAATACTTCTATCATCTCTTAATGCGATAAATCCAGCTCCGATTGCAGTATGCAATATAAAATCTAAGTTTACCCAAGGTTGATAATATTTGTCGTCTTTTTTTCTAATTTCTTCCTGATTATCAGGTTTCCAAATGTTTAATTTATAAGCCAGATTTGGATTTATGGGTTCAAGAGCTTCAATTAAAAAATCTCTGGCAAATGCCGGACTATATTTTTCAGATAGAATTTCTTCTGCCAAAGCCCCAATACTGTTTAAATCTGCAATTGAAATATTTTCTCTTTTTTCAAGTGGGTAATTCAAACTTGCTTCTATAAGTTGTGAATCTTTTAAAAGGTAGTACCATATATATCTTCTCAAACATAAAAATGCTTTGTTTTTGGTAATCCAAAGCGCAATATTCATATAATATTGTCTGATAACCTTAAAATCAGCTGTGGTTAAACCAGATTGTAAGCCCGGTCTGTCATCTCCGTTGAAATAAGATTCGGACCCATTTAGATTAACATTTACAAAATGATGCCATGTTGAATCGACTACAATACGTCCCACTTTTGCCAAACGGCCATCCCATACAGCAATAGAAGAAAAAGAATGAGGGACAGTTAGCGATTTCCCGCCACCTCCGGTAGTGCTGCCTCCTAAAACATGAGATGTTGCAATATTTTGAGTAGCCACAGTGACACCATTAACAGTAAATGATGTTTCAGGCTTGCATTCACCTTCATGTGGGTGATCTGGCATAATATCAATCAATCCAGATGGTCTGATACTTTTTTTGATGGATAACAAAGGATGCGGCAGGCCTGTACCAAATATTCTTACGGAAATATTTTGAGGAATGTTGTCTGATTGGTTATCAAAATACAAAGAAGTTGCATCACCTGCTTTTGGTCGGTTTGTATCGTTTCTTCGTGGCTGGGTCATGCCCACTTCATTTGCGCCGAAATCAGCCCAATGTCTCATGTCTTTCACTCTAGGTATATTGCTGCATAAAGCAGAACCTAAAGTACCATGATCACCTGTGGCAAATAATCCGCCACCATTATTCATATAAGCTTCAACTGCGGCTAATTCATCAGTTGGTAAACCTGATCCTGAATCGATACCAAATAACCACACTTGGTCAAAATTATTAAGCGCTACACTTGAAGCAAAATTAAAATTTGGAATAGTCGCTACAACCAATGGATTAGGATTCGAGAAAGGGGTAGATCTTTTTTGGCCAAGTGTTATTTGGTAATTATACCAGGTGGTTCTTTGCAGTTCATTAAAAGTGGTTAAAAATTCAGATAGTCCAAATGCTCCTGTACCAAAATCCAAACCATCTGTTACAACTAAAACTTTTAGATTGCAGCGTTTCCAAAGCCATCGTCCTGGAAAAAAAGGTTTCAGGATTTCCGGGCGAATTATATCTATTTTACTGATTAATCTCAAGCGCTCATCTCGGTCAAGGAGATGCATGTTTTTGAATTGTTCTTCTAAAGTTTCCATTTTATTAGTAATAAAATTACGTCTACTCTTTCTTGGATTTTCGACTTACTCCGAATTAAATTCTGGCCATGAATTGTGCAGCTAAATTAAAAGTATAGAACAATGGGAACAAGGGTATATTTCCCCTATTTGTAGGAGGTTTTTTACTGAATTTATTTGTTACGGGGATGGAGTTGAAACTTTTTAAATGAAAAAAGGGAAGATATATTAAATACCTTCCCTTTTTGTGGAGTCGCCGGGAATCGAACCCGGGTCCAAACAAGCAACTAAAGAGCTTTCTACACGTTTATTTCCTGATTGAATTTTCGATGTTAAGCTAGGCCAGAAACAGCCACCGAACACTTATCTTCTTAATTTTCGAAACCCACCCGAAGCTCATGGATATCTAGGTTTATTTTTACGGTTCCCCTGAACGGAACGCCACAAACCAAGGCTTTCCAGGAGAATCCAGCTTCTC
This sequence comes from Flavobacterium xizangense, assembly GCF_054075145.1. NCBI lineage: Bacteria > Pseudomonadati > Bacteroidota > Flavobacteriia > Flavobacteriales > Flavobacteriaceae > Flavobacterium > Flavobacterium xizangense. The sequence goes on from NZ_JBSIPG010000004.1 coordinate 39,391, forward strand.
TACCTTGTAGAGACGTGGCGCAATCTTACTATGATTCGGATTATGCAGCTAAAGCGTAATTATTTTCGCCGTGTAAAAGTTCGAGATCTTATATTTACGAGCAAGGTCTCAATGCTCGACGTGCTTACTGTTCAATTCGACTTGCTGTCAAAACCAGTCGACCCCAAAAAATAAGTCTGCAAATTTATACTATTTGAAATTACTTTCTGCTAAAATTTTCAGAAAAATTGTATTATTCTTCGTCCTTGAAATTAAAAGGATAATCTCCAAAAATTGGAGCCAGTTTACGAACCGCATAAGTGTTTCTGGTCATTTTATTTGACAACGCAATTATGGTCACATGTTCTTTCATTAAAGTAATGTAAGATGAGGTATTTCCGTGCCACCAACCGTTGTGGAAATAAAAATTCTGTCCCGTTTCCCAATTAATCATTCTGATTCCAAGACCGTAGTTTTTAGTTCCTTTACGCTCGTTACTGTAACCTGTATAAACTTGTTTTAATAAAGCCGGTTTTAAAAAGTCAGGTGATTGTCTTGCTCTGTCAAATTTCAAAAGATCGCGAACAGTTGAAAAAACATTTTTGTCTCCGTAAACATTGTCTAAATAATCGAAACCAATTTCGGCTCCGTTGCCTTTATACGAAGGTACAATTGTTTTCCTGTCCTTATCATCGTCAAAAACATAAGTATGCGTCATGCCCAGTGGTTTGAAAATCATTTCAGCCATGGCTTCTTTATATTTTAAACCGGTGATTTTTTCGATAATCAGCGCGAGCATTGCATAATTGGTATTGCAATATCCGAAACGTGTTCCGGTTTTTGCCTCCAAGCCAATATCTTTTGTTGCTAAAATATCCAGAATAGCTGCATTCGTTAATTGATTATGTCTGTCCCAAACCGATTTGTCATGATCTGTAAAATAAGCATAATTACGCATTCCGGTGCGATGGCTCAAAAGCATTCGAACTGTACATTCTTCGTAAGGAAAGGTTTTTAGAATCGTATTGACTTTTTGATCCAAATCAAGTTTTCCTGCATTTACTAATTTTAAAACAGCAGTTGCCGTCAAAACTTTACTTACTGAGGCAATTTGTACAGGAGTTTCGGCAGTGATTTTTGTTCCCTCATTTTTGTTAGCGTAACCATTGTATCTTTCAAAAATAATTTGTCCGTTTCTTGCCACTAAAAAACTTCCATTCATACTATTGTTTGGCCAGTTTTTATTATAAAAGTGATTAATTCTGCCTTTTACGGAATTTATATAAGCTTGGGATATTCTTTTTTCAGGGCCTAATGGCTTCATCTTTGGCATTGTATCTTCTACTACTGAAGCTGGATCAACGCTAGTCTTTTTATCATTGCCACATGAACTTAAAACTAAAATTAGAAAAAGTATTTGTGGTATCTTTGTCATTTTAAGGAAACTCATTTTCATCATTCTTTAAAAACAAATATATAGAATTCAATATTTATGTTTTTGAAATTTTAGCGACTTCAAAAGGCTGTATTAACATAATTTTAACTAAAATTTTAGTTAGTCGATTGTTATTCAGCGTTCAACGGTTTTTAAATATTCTAAATTGTAATTTTTGAACAAAACTTTAACGAAATTTGTTATATTTGAAACAAATACGATGTAAAAAGTTATATTATTAAATGCTTTAAACTTATTTAAATGAAATTTGGAATTATAAAAGAAAGAAAAAACCCACCAGATCGACGTGTAGTATTTGCTCCAGATGCATTAGCAAAATTGAAACAGCAATATCATGACGTTGTAATAGAAGTTGAGAGTTCTGATATTAGGATTTTTTCAGATCTTCAATATAAAAGTATGGGAATAACCGTAACTGATGATGTTTCTGACTGTGATGTATTATTTGGAGTAAAAGAAGTTCCGGTTGAAAATTTAATTCCAAACAAATCTTATTTCTTTTTTTCACATACCATAAAAAAGCAGCCTCATAACCGAAAATTACTTCAGGCTATTTTAGAAAAAAAAATAGACTTATATGACCATGAAACGATAGTTAATGAGTTGGATCATCGTTTAATTGGTTTTGGAAAATACGCCGGAATGGTAGGTGTTTACAACGGAATCAGAGCTTTCGGAATTAAATTCGAATTGTTCAAACTTCCAAAAGCGGAAACACTTTCAGGAAAAGAGGATTTGATAAAGCATTTAAAACGCATAACAATGCCAGCTTTAAAATTTGTTGTGACCGGAACCGGAAAGGTTGGGAGCGGAGCCAAAGAAATTTTGGATGCTATAAAAGTAAAAGAAATTACAGTTGACAATTATCTGACTAAAAAATATGCGCAGGCAGTTTATGTTCAATTGGATGTTTTAGAATATAATAAAAGAAAAGACGGTCAGGTTTTGGATTTTAAAGATTTTGTAACTCATCCTGAAGAATATACTTCTGATTTTGAAAAATTTACGAAAGTTTCGGATATCTATTTTGCTGGACATTTCCACGCCAGTGCAGCACCAATGATTTTGACAAGAGAAATGTTGAATGCTAGCGATTGCAAACTTAAAGTTGTGGCAGATATTTCATGTGACGTTGCGGGGCCAATTGCCTGTACCGTTCGTTCGTCAACCATTGCTGAACCTTTATATGGTTATTTTCCTTTAGAAGATAAAGAAGTTGATTTTTTTCATCCGGCTGCGGTTGCAGTAATGGCGGTTGATAATCTGCCATGCGAAATTCCGAAAGACGCCAGCGAAGGTTTTGGAGAGCAATTCATGGAACATGTAATTCCGGCTTTCTTCAACGGAGATAAAGACGGAATCCTAAAACGTGCTAAAATCACTGAAAATGGAAAACTGACGGAAAGATTTAGTTATTTGCAGGACTACGTTGACGGGAAATAAGTTATGAATTATGAGTTATGAGTTAGGAATTATGAGTTTTACTCTATGATAAATATAAAAAAAGGTAAAAACATTATGTTTTTACCTTTTTGCTTTAAAATATTTATGATTTAGAAAGTTAACTCATAATTCATAACTCATAATTCATAACTTGAAATTACACCATATCCTCCGGTTTTACCCAAGCATCAAAATCTTCAGGAGAAACGTAGCCTAAACGAACAGCTTCTTCTTTTAAAGTAGTTCCGTTTTTGTGAGCGGTTTGGGCGATTTCAGCTGCTTTGTAATAACCGATTTTTGTATTTAAAGCCGTAACCAACATTAATGAATTGTCTACCAATTCTTTAATACGTTTATAATTTGGTTCGATTCCCTGAGCGCAATGTTCGTCAAATGAAACGCAGGCATCTCCTAATAATCTCGCCGATTGTAAAAAGTTTGCTGCCATAACGGGTTTGAAAACATTTAATTCATATTGTCCCTGCATACCGCCAACAGCAATTGCCATATCATTTCCAATTACCTGCGCACAAACCATCGTTAAAGCTTCACATTGCGTCGGATTTACTTTTCCCGGCATGATAGAAGATCCTGGTTCGTTTTCAGGAATATGAATTTCTCCAATTCCAGATCTTGGTCCTGAAGCCAGCATTCTAACATCATTTGCAATTTTGTTTAATGAAACGGCCAATTGTTTAAGGGCTCCGTGAGTTTCTACGATGGCGTCATGTGCTGCTAAAGCTTCAAATTTATTTTCGGCTGTTATAAATGGATGATTGGTGAATTTTGCAATATATTCGGCGACTTTTACGTCGTAACCTTTTGGAGTATTTAATCCGGTTCCCACTGCAGTTCCGCCTAGAGCAATTTCTGATAAATGTGCTAAAGTATTTTTTAAAGCTTTTAATCCGAAGGCCAATTGAGCTGCGTAACCAGAAATTTCTTGTCCGAGTGTCAAAGGCGTTGCATCCATCAAGTGTGTACGGCCAATTTTAACAACATCTTTAAATTCGGTTGCTTTTTTGACTAATGTTGCGTGTAGTTTTTCAACGCCCGGAATTGTGGTTTCAACGACCATTTTATAAGCCGCAATGTGCATTCCGGTTGGGAAAGTATCATTTGATGATTGTGATTTGTTTACATCGTCATTTGCTTTTATGAATTGTTCGCCTTCGCCAATTTCAAAACCTTTTAAAACCTGAGCGCGATTGGCAATCACTTCGTTGACGTTCATGTTGCTTTGCGTTCCTGAACCGGTTTGCCAAATTACTAACGGAAACTGATCGTTTAATTCTCCAGCCAATATTTCGTCGCAAACTGTTGCAATGGCGTCTCTTTTTTCAATTGGTAAAACTCCTAGATCATAATTGGCGTAAGCGGCTGCTTTTTTTAGATAGGCAAAACCTTCAATGATTTCTTTTGGCATTGAACCGGAGTTTCCTATTTTAAAATTGTTTCGGGAACGTTCTGTTTGCGCACCCCAATATTTATCGGCTGGGACCTGAACTTCGCCCATGGTGTCTTTTTCTATTCTGTATTTCATTACGTTGTTTGTAAAATGTTATTTGTAAAATGTTATTTGTAAAATGTGAAATGTTGTCTATAAAAATGAACTTCTCTTGAAAACGGGTTTCCTAGCCCTGATGGGAGCGGCATCCTTTTGTGCTGGGGTTCAGCACAAAAGATATAGCGGACAGCAGGAATCAGCTCCTGAAAATTATTATGAATTTTGATGAAGTCTTTATTTAAAAGGTTTCGCATTCAAAAAAAAGCTTATTTAAAATGAGTATAAATATACGTATAAATGTTATTTCACGAAAATTGATTTAGATTTTATTGCAGTGGAAGAATATATAACCTACATTTGTCGTAACATTCAAAAATTCCGGAAAACATGTTTGAATTTTCACAGTACTTAGGCTTTTTACTTTTCTTAACCATACTAACTATAGGGTTTTGGTTAATGTTTTTCTTGGTTGGTTTCGTATCTTATTGGGTTACGGGAGCGAGCTGGGAAATGTTCAAAGAAAAGAGAGCTAAAAAAAGACAAGAAGAACAATCAATTTAATTATAAATTGATTTCATAAAAAAGGACCACAATTGTGAGTCCTTTTTTTTATTTAAATTCGGATGAAAAAAAAATCCAAATTCCAGTTTTTAAACTTGGAATTTGGATTTTTAAATATTGGGCTTTATATATTATTATCCTGGGAAGTCTCCTCCGCCATCACCTTCTTTAGGTGCAGCATTTTTATCTCTTTCACCTTTAGGTTTGTTGAAACGGTAAGTAAACGATAAATTGAATTGACGTTTACGGAATTGCATTTCGCTATAAGCTGTTTGACTTTCAAGTGTTGTAGAATTTTGCAGATACGTATATGATCTCATAATTCTAGAATTGAAAATATCGCTGATGTTGAATGCAATCGTTGCTTTGTCTTTCATTACGTCTTTGCTCAAGGCTGTGTTCATACCAAACATGTCTAAGTTTTTCCCTTGAGCTGTTTTTTGTGAACCATTGTAGTTTGCGCTTAACTGCCAGTCAATTTTGTATGGCAAAGTTAACTTTGAGTTGATTCTCGCAAACCAAGTGTTAGCTTGATTGTCAAGATTTTGTACTACAGTATTTCCGTTGAAATCAACATAAGTGTTTTCTCCAGTTGTTTTTACGTTGTAGAAATTAAAATTACTGTTGATTCTCCAGATTTTAAATGGTGTATAATTCAATGTAAATTCAAATCCAAATTTTTGCTCTTTTCCAAGATTGATTGGTCGGTTTAAAATAACCGGAATACCATTTACTAAATTACCATTTGGAGTACGTACAAAACTGAAGACATCTTTTGTATCTTCAAAATAAGCCGATGTATTAAAAGTTAATTTGCTCCAACGTTTAATATATCCAATATCGTATTTGTCAGTCAATGAAGGATCTAAATCTGGATTTCCTTGAAAAATATTGATGTTACTCGAATAGTTTACAGCCGGGTTCATAAAACGCCCTCTTGGTCTAGTTAAACGCTTGCTGTAGCTAGCAGAAAAACTACTCTGATCTGAGATTTCATAACTAATAAAAGCACTTGGAAACAAGTTGTTGTATTTTTTAGTATTGAAATCGCTTGTCTCCAATAAATTCACATGAATATTTGTATCCTCCCAACGAAGTCCAAATAAGTAAGAGAATTTATTTACTTTGAAACCATATTGTGTATAAAGTGCATTGATGTTTTCTTTGTATTCTAATGTATTGGAAAGATTTGGGTCTTTTAATCCATTTTCATCAGTTACAAAATATTCATTGTTCAAATCACCAAAACTTCCTTTGTATCCTGCTTCAAACTGACTTCCTTTTCCTAATGGCAATACATAATCAGCTTGGAATAAAACCTGCTTTTGAACCTGATTATTTAATGTGGTATTGAAATTTGGAGAAGCAGTAATAGTACTGTTGCTATCGTCATCGTTTTTAGAAATCGATAAGTCAGCTGTCAGTTTATGCCCTTTGTCGTTGAAGTTTTTAATCAAATTAGAAGTGTATTCTACGTTTTGACTTCCAGTTTCACCATCATTTAAACGGAAAGAAGTTCCTGTAAAAGCATGCGATGCATCAAAATTGTTGTAATTGATTAAATCACGTGTATCACCTGAATTTTTTTGATAGTTAATGGCATTTGTCCAATAGGTATTTGGCGCCACAGTCCATTCGATTCCCGCTCTTCCGTTAAAACCATCTGAAGTTCTTTTAGTATCACGATCTTCATCTAAAAAACCTTTAGGAGTTCCGTCAGCATTCAAATATTCAGTGTTGGTTAAACCAGCTCCTTCGTTTGTTCTGTGATTGTATCCTAACGTAGTGAAGTAATTTAATTTTTCAGTTTTATAATTCAAATTACCGCTTAAGCCGTAAGTTTCAGGAATTCCCGTTGAAGCGATAAAAGTTCCGTTGAATCCTTGATTTTTACCTTTTTTAAGAATAATATTGATTAATCCAGAGCCACCTTCAGCATCGTAACGAGCAGATGGATTGGTAATAACTTCTACTTTGTCAATTGCATCAGCTGGAAGTTGACGTAAAGCTTCAGCAATATTAATAGCGTTTGAAGGTCGGCCGTCAATCAAAATTCTAATATTGTCGCTACCTCTTAAGCTTACATTTCCTTCAGTATCAACAGAAACAGATGGGACATTGTCAAGAACATCACTTACAGTTCCTCCTTTTACCATCATATCCTGACCAACGCTGTATACTTTTTTGTCCAGTTTTATTTCTACAGTCGATTTTTCAGCACGAACGACAACTTCGTTCAATTGTGCTGCATCTTCTGATAAATTCACAACGCCCAAACTCATATCGCCAGAAATAGTTTTTCCTTTGATTTCAGTTGATTTAAACGAAATGAATTCTACTTTAATATCATAAGTTCCAGGTGCTACCGCTACTTCAAATTCTCCTTTTGGATTTGTTATTCCGCCGGCAATAACTTTTGTGTCGTTTGGTGCCATAAACGAAATAGTAGCGTATTCAAGTGGTTGTTTGCTAACCTTTTCGAAAACTTTTCCAGTAACTTTTACCTTGTTTTTACCAGGAGGCGCCTGTTGTGCATAGTTGTAAAAACTTGTAAAAAAAAGAACAAGCAGTACAGCAAATTTGATTTTCTTCATTTTATTTTTGGTTTCATTTCCTTTTTAGACCGAAAATTTAGCGTTTGGTTTAAAGGGCAAATCACAAAAAAATGTTAATTCGACTTTTGAAATTAATCCAGAAAATCGGCTACCAGATCAAGATCTCTTCCAATAATAGCTTTTCCATCTTTAACAACAATTGGTCTTTCAATTAAAATGGGATTTTCAACCATTGCCTGAATAATTTCATCATTAGTAAGGTTTTTTCCTTTGTAATTTTCTATCCAGATATTTTCTTTAATTCGAACTAACTGAATTGGTTCCAAGTTTAATTTTGCTAGTAAATCTTTTAATTCTGAGAAACTTGGAGTATCAGTTAAATAAGGAATAATTTTATATTCTTGTTTCGATTGATCAATAAAAGCCAGACAGCTTCTTGATTTTCCGCAACGTGGATTATGATAAATTTGTATCATTTTGTTATATTTAGAAATTGTAAGATAGTTAACGCAAAAATTAGGTATTTTCGCAGGATCAAAAATACTATTTACTTATTAAATCGAATTCTCATTTTAAAATTATATATAAATGTTTTTAGAACAAGGAATTAAACCTCACAATAAATTTTTTCTGTATCTGATTGGTTCAATAATTATTATAGTAGCATCGTTTATTGGCCAGATTCCGCTTTCTGTAGCGGTTCTTTATTCGAGTTTTAAAAATAAAACAGAAATTCCAACTGGTAATGACGCAGTTTTAAAAGTATTTGAACCTAATCTAACTTTGTTTTTGGTTATGATTTCTTTTGTTTTTGCGTTTGCGGGTATTTATTTAGTTGTAAAATATCTTCATCGTCAAACACTTTTATCGGTAACGACATCAAGAAAGAAAGTCGATTGGAACCGAATTTTATTTTCATTTGTACTTTGGGCGATTTTCTCCCTTTTGAGTTTTGGTATTCTTTATTTAAATGATCCTGATAATTTTATATGGAATTTTAAATTAGTTCCTTTTTTGATTTTAGTTGTCGTAGGAACTTTGCTTATTCCGATACAAACCAGTAGCGAAGAATATATTTTTAGAGGATATTTAATGCAGGGTTTTGCAAATTTGGCTAAAAACAGATGGTTTCCTTTAATGATGACTTCTCTTATTTTTGGTTCGATGCATGTTTTTAATCCCGAAGTAGCAAAAATGGGTTATATAATTATGGTTTACTATATAGGAACCGGCTTGTTTTTAGGAATCATTACACTTATGGATGAGGGAATAGAATTGGCACTTGGTTTTCATGCAGCGAATAATTTGACTGGTGCTTTATTGGTAACATCAGATTGGACTGTTTTTCAAACACATTCTATTTTCAAAGATATGTCTGAGCCTTCAGCGGGCCTTGACGTAATATTGCCGGTTGTAATTGTGTATCCTATTTTGCTTTTTATTTTCAGCAAAAAATATAAATGGACAAATTGGAAAGAAAAATTGACTGGTGAGATAACTCTTAAAAATCTTTAATTTAATAATCATGACACAGTTAACACACAAAAATGTACATAATTATTTCAAAATCAACGGATATCATTTAAATGCGAAAGATTTATGCCGAGTTGGGTACAGTTTCATAAAAGAAGGTGATGTTTATGAGCATGCAATAGGTGAGTTTCTTCTAGATTGGTTTGATAATAAGGATTATATCGAAATGACGACTTCGGGCACCACTGGGCTTCCAAAATTAGTCAGATTAGAAAAGCAGGCAATGATCCAATCGGCTTTGGCAACTGGAGATTTTTTTGGTTTGGAGCCAGGTAATCGAGCTTTGCTGTGTTTGCCAACTCAATTTATTGCCGGAAAAATGATGTTGGTGAGAAGTTTGATTTTAGGGCTTGATATTGATGTTAAAGCACCGAGTACTGAACCCTTAGCTTTTAATTCAGAGAAATATGATTTTGTCGCAATGGTTCCTTTACAGGTTCAGAATTCAATTGAAAAGCTTAAAAATGTAAAGAAGTTAATTATTGGCGGAGCCAAAATAGATTCGGCGCTTGAAGCAGAATTGCTAAAATTGAATGGCGAAATATACGAAACGTATGGAATGACGGAGACCATAACGCATATTGCCGCCAAAAAAGTTGGTGAAAGTGCTTTTTCAATCTTGCCAAATGTAAAAATCGAAAAAGACGATCGCGGTTGTCTCGTAATTTATGTTTCATCTATTTCTGATGAGCCAATTATTACGAATGATTTAGTCGAATTGATAAATGATAAACAGTTTGTTTTTTTAGGAAGAATCGACAATGTGATCAATAGTGGAGGAGTGAAGCTTATTCCTGAACAAATAGAAGCGAAATTGATAGGTAAAATTCCAAATCGATTTTTTGTTACCGGAGTTCCGGATTCGATTTTGGGCGAAAAATTAATTTTGGTTATAGAAGGCGAAAAACAAGATTTTGCCTCTGATTTTTTTGATATTTTAGGAAAATTTGAAAAGCCAAAAGAAATTGTTTTTGTTCCAAAATTTAAAGAAAATGAAAACGGAAAGTTATTGCGAAAGCCGACTTTAGAACCATAAAAAGCTAAAATAAAAAATCCCAAATTTCAATAACTGCGATTGAAATTTGGGATTTTAAATATTCGAATTAAAATTTATGCTTTACGCTCTAAAAGTGCCATATAGAATCCATCGAAACCAGATTCAGAAGCTAGCATTTTGCGATCTTCAATAAATTTAAATTGTTTTCCTATTTCTGTTTTTAGAAACTTTTCTACTTGCTCCTGATTTTCAGAAGGCAAAACAGAACAAGTTGCGTAAACTAATTTTCCGCCTGGTTTTACGATTTTAGAATAGCTTTCTAAAACCTCACTCTGAACTTTACGAATGTTGTCAATAAATTCAGGCTGTAATTTCCATTTCGAATCTGGATTTCTTTTTAAAACTCCTAATCCGCTACATGGTGCGTCAATTAAAACACGATCTGCTTTTTCGTGTAATTTTTTGATAACTTTTGTACTGTCAATAATGCGGTATTCAATATTAAAAGCGCCATTTCTTTTAGCTCTTAATTTTAATTGCTTCAATTTGCTTTCGTACAAATCCATTGCAATCAATTGACCTTTATTGTTCATTAAAGAAGCCATGTGCAACGTTTTTCCGCCCGCTCCGGCACACGTGTCAACAACGCGCATTCCAGGCTGAACATCAAGGAAACCTGCCACTAATTGTGAGTTCGCATCCTGAACTTCAAACAAACCTTGTTTAAAAGCGTCTGTAAGGAAAACGTTTGCTCTTTCTTTTAAAACCAAAGCGTCAGGCTGATCTTTCAAATATTCTGTTTCAATATTCAAATCCATCAACGTGTTTCGTAAGTTTTCTTTAGTTCCTTTAAGTGTATTTGTTCTTAAAATAACTTTTGCTGGCTGGTTTTGAGCTGCAATTTCCTTAGACCAAACTTTTTCGCCTAATTCTTTCACACCTAATTCATCCATCCAGTCTGGAATAGATTCTTTTAAAGCTCTCACTTTTGAAAGTTCATCAAAACGGCCTTTTATTTTTCTTTCAGGAGTTCCTTCTAATTGTCTCCAATCAGGGATTGGGTATCCTCTTAAAACAGCCCAAACCGCAAACATTCTCCATAAATTATCTCTGTCGTAAGGTTCTTTTACTTCGGCAATTTCTGCGTAAAGACGCTTCCAACGAACAATTTCGTATATTGTTTCAGCAACAAACTTCCTGTCAGAACTTCCCCAACGTTTGTCTTTTTTTAATGCTCTTGCTACCACTTTATCTGCATATTCTCCTTCATTGAAAATTGCATTTAAAGAATCGATGGTAGTATAAACTAAATTTCTGTGTAATCTCATTTCTATAATTTGAGTTGCAAAGGTACTATTAATTGATTGAAAGTTAAATTTTTAATGCTGATTGTTCATTTGACTTTCATTTGAAAAGAAAAAAACACTCTGATAAAGTTTTAAAAGAGTGTTTTTTAGAATATTTTATAAAGGTTAATTTTTTATAATTCGAGTCAATCCGATGTTTTCCGGAGCGTGAAGCACCATTGGGAATTTCTCTATTTTAACTGAACTACTATCTAAACCAAATGCTCTTTCTTCAGACAAACTCAGTTTTTTAATAAAGAAATAAGAGTTCATGATGATATTCTCATGCCATCTTAAATCATTATCGTTTGATAGGAATTTCTCAGATAATACAAATTTAAAGTCGCCAATAATATTATTTTTATTCAATGATTCATAACGGCTGGTAATATCAACTTCACCACGTTTTACCATATCACGGATTACTTCTCTGAACATTAAATTGATTTTTGTAGGTTCTCTAAATCCTAAGTTAAAATCTATTCTGTAAATGTCATCTCTGGCAATCTCAGTAACTTTATATTCGGTTTTATAAGGCTCGGTAAGAATATTTACGTGTACAAACCAGTAAATATCAGCTCTTTTGGGGCGCTTTTGTAAGATGGAGTAAATTACTTTTTCTTCCAATTCATCAACACGATTGGCATTCGTCATATATACCAAATGCGTTGCGTATTTAGGTATTGATAAATCCCTGCTCAATTCTACTAATACCTTTTTATAGTCGTCAATTTTGATGATTTTAGTGTAGCTTTTGTTGATTTTCTTAGCAAGATACCAAATCGTCATAATTGAAATCAATAAAATTGCAATGATCAAAGTAACATAACCGCCTTCAGCAAATTTTGTAATATTAGCAAAAAGGAAACTGAATTCGATCAATAAATAAATCGTGATCAGCGGTACCATAAAATACAGCTTTACACGCTTCATGATCAAATAATAATTCAATAGAATAGTTGTCATGATCATACATAAAATAATGGCAAGACCATAAGCATGCTCCATATTTCCTGATTTTTCGAAGTGAAGTACGATACCAACACATCCAAAAAACAATAACCAGTTAATTGACGGAATGTATAATTGTCCTTTAACTTCTGTTGGATATTTGATTTTTACTTTTGGCCAGAAATTCAGACGCATTGCTTCATTAATTAAAGTAAACGAACCACTAATTAATGCTTGTGATGCAATTACAGCTGCTAAAGTTGCGACTACAATTCCGAATGGAAGAAACCAATGTGGCATGATTAAGTAAAAAGGGTTTCCATTTTCTCCGCCTAATTGCTGTAAAGTACTTCCTTCATGATGTGTTAAATAAGCCGCCTGACCAAAGTAGTTTAATACTAAAGTTGCTTTTACAAAAATCCAGCTGATACGAATGTTTTTTCTTCCGCAGTGTCCCATATCAGAGTACAAAGCTTCAGCTCCTGTAGTACAAAGGAATACAAAACCAAGAACAAAAAATCCGTCAGGATGAATAGATAATAAATGGTAAGCATAATATGGATTTACCGCTTTGATAACTTCAGGATAATGAAAAATCTGAATTGCTCCTAAAGTTCCAAGCATTGCAAACCATATCAGCATCATTGGTGCGAAAAATTTTCCAACCAATTTTGTTCCAAATTGCTGTATAGTAAATAGAATAAATAAAATGGCAATTACAATAGAAATGATGGTTTCCGTTTCCATTGTAGGATAGAATGCTCGGATTCCTTCAACTGCAGATGAAATCGAAATTGGTGGTGTGATAATTCCATCGGCCAAAAGTGCACTTCCTCCAATAATGGCGGGTACAATGAGCCATTGAATTTTTGTTTTTTTAACTAAAGCATAAAGAGCAAAAATTCCACCTTCACCATGATTGTCAGCACTTAAAGTAATAAGTACATATTTTATTGTAGTTTGAAGAGTAAGAGTCCAAAAAACACAGGAAATCCCCCCTAAAACAATGTCCGAATTTATCGCGTATTCACCAAGAATGGCTTTCATTACATACAATGGAGAAGTCCCAATATCTCCATAAATAATTCCTAATGTGATCAATAGACCCCCTATAGACAACTTACTATGTAAGTTTTTATGCGCTGCGCTCATGTGTGTTTTTATAAAAGACGGTTGCAAATTTACTCTTTTAAAATAAATTAGCATCAATTATAAATAAAAAGATAAAAAAAAGCACAATCCGTAAATTGTGCTGATTTTTTTATTTTAGAAATATGATTTTGATATTAACCTCTTCTACCGCCACCTCTAGATCCGTTTTCTCTTTGTGGTTCACTGCTTCTAGATTCCTGTCTCGCTTGGGGAGCTTCCGAACGTGGTGCACTTTGTGGTCTTGAGCTATAAGATCTATTCTCTGAGTTTCCTCTGTTTTCAGAGTAACTTCTCGATGGTTGCGCTTGAGGTGCAGGAGCAGTCCTTTCAACGCTTGGTCTGTTCATTGAGTTTCCTCTGTTTTCAGAATAACCTCTTGAAGGATTATTGTTTTGAGATGCTGATCTGTCTGAATAATTTCTGTTTTCTGAATTTCCTCTAGGCACAGAAACAGCTGGATTATTTCTGCTGTAATCTGGTCTTGAAGGTGCAGCAATAGTCGTATTGTTTTCTCTGTTATTTACAGTTGGACGGCTTGTATTGTTATAATTTCTGTCTGAATTTCTGTCTGAAGTATAGTTTCTGTCTGAATTATAGTTTCTGTCTGAAACTCTGTTCTCTCCATATTGAGGTCTTCCAGCATTTGATCTGATTGGATTATTATTGTTTTGAGAAGTATTATAGTTTCTGCTTGTTACTCTTCTTTGGTCTAAATCATATCTGTTGCTTACATTAGCGTGTCTGTCTGCAAAGCTATAATTAGGTCTCATTCTTTCGTAGCCATAAGCGCGTCTTGATTCGTAAAGAACTGGAGCTCTATAACTTCTTCTATAGTTAACATAATTGTAGCTGTTGTGAACATTGATACATACATTTACATTGTTTCTATATCTGTAAACTGGGTAAGGTCTCCACGCTGTGTAATAAGTTGGGTAATATCCCCAATACCAAGTTGAATAATATGGTCTGTAGTTTGTAACCCAGAATGAGGTATAAATTACAGGAGCAACATTATAAACAGGTTCGTAAATATAGTTTGCACCGTATAAATAAGTGTTTCCTACAACCTGAACTGTTACTTTGTTATAGTTGTCTCTTTCTACATCAATTGTTGCAATGTCTTGGTAAACATCGCGGTCTAAAACTGCTTGAATAATTACAACGTGAGTTCTGTTTTCTACAGATTCGATTACACGTAAATAATCTACCTGATCATCTCCATTTAAATCAAGATTAGATATTTGATATTTTGGGTCATTCAATCTTCTTTCAAAATCCTGAAGATTTGATGATTCTCCAAACATTGAGGCAACAGCTCTTAAGTCTAAATTATCGCTGATGTCTGAATTTTTTGCATAAACAGTAGCTTGGTTTTGCGCTGAACAAGAACTAAGTCCGATGGTTAAAAATGCTAGTATAAGTAGGTTCGCTTTCATGGCAAATAATATTAAAAAATTAATTATTGTAGATTATCCAATTACTGTGCCAAAAAAAAATATTTGTATGTCTGCTACTATCAAAGCTTAGGGTTAAAAAGTTGTGTTTTGTTGGATTGTTTTTATTTTTGCTTTGACAAAAAATAGTGTTCGAAAATTTTATTATCAAAAAAAACAAAAGCTATTTTATATGTTATAAATAATTGTATTTTAGCAAATACTAAATCTAACCTACATGAGAAAAATTATATTATTTTTTAGTTTATTTGTTTTGTTGGTGTCTTTTAAAGCATTGAAAAATAGTGATAAAGCACCAGTAACAGGTGGTTTTGTTTCAATGCAGACGGAAATTTTGTTTCAGGATAAAATTAGCATCAGAGCTATTTCGATAGATAATAATAAAGTTTGGTACGGAGCCGATAATTCTCGTTTTGGCTGTTTTGATTTAGATAAAAGAGAAAAATTTGAAGATCATATTTATCGCGATACGCTTAATTTAGAGTTTAGAAGCATTGCTCAAAATACAAAAAGTGTGTTTTTATTAAGTGTTGGAAATCCTGCTTTATTGTATCAGGTTGACAAAAAAACTAGAAAAGTAAAATTAGTTTATAAAGAAGTTAATTCCAAAGTATTTTACGACAGTATGCAGTTTTGGAATGACAAGGAAGGAATAGCAATTGGTGACCCTACAGAAGATACTTTTTCAATTATTGTTACTCGCGACGGAGGTGAAACCTGGACAAAACTATTATCTGATAAATTGCCTACAAATACTCAAGGTGAAGCAGCTTTTGCAGCAAGCAATACCAATATTGTAATTAAGGGAAATGATACCTGGCTGGTTTCTGGTGGAAAAAAATCTCGTGTTTTTTATTCACCTGATAAAGCAAAAACATGGAAAGTTGTCGATACTCCAATAACTCAGGGTAAAGCAATGACAGGAATTTTTACTGCCGATTTTTATGATGCAAAGCACGGATTTGCTGCTGGCGGTGATTATGAATTTCCAGAGAAAAACGCTGACAATAAAATTTGTACCAAAGACGGGGGAAAAACGTGGGAAGTAGTAGGGCAGAATCAAGGTTTTGGATACGCTTCATGTATACAATATGTGCCAGGAAGTAATGCAAGAGAATTAGTTTGTGTGGGTTCTTCGGGAATTCAGTATTCTCAGGATGGAGGTGCGACATGGAAACAATTATCAGATGATTCTAAACTTTTTACTATCAGATTCATTAATAAAAATACAGCGATCGCTGCAGGTTACAATAAATTAATCCGAATTACTTTCATATAGTCAGATAAGATTTCTAAAAATAACAAACCCCCTAAATAATAAAGTAAGTATTATTATATAGGGGGTTTGTCGCTGTTGTACTTTTCTTAATCTTTTGCGGCTTTATCGCGATATTGTTTTAATAATTTTCGGTTAAAGTCATCTTCAGATTTTTTAAGCTTTAGTATTTTTTTGGCTGAAAGTATTTTCTTTAAGTTCGAATTGTATTTTTCGCGTAAAAGATATAATTCCTTATCAGTGCTTTCCATTTGCGCAAGCAGGACTGCAGCTTCTTTTTCTGAAATTGAATTAATATTATCATCATCCAGACGCTCTAGATACGCTTTCATTTTTTGATGTCTTAATTCAAATTGTCTATCATCATAGGCATTGTAAATAGGCCAGAATTTTTCAGCTTCTGTGGGAGTCAGTTCTAATTCGGTTGTTAAAAAAGAAACTTTATAAGCTTTAATCTTTTCACGCTTTTCATCTGTTTTGCCGCTTTGGGCATAAAATGAAAAACTTACCAGGAATAAAATTATCGGCAATATGTTTTTGATTTTCATCTTTTAAGTTTTGTTTTTTATTCAGAAATTAAGTGTTCGATGTTTGGATTTGATGCTAAAATGTCTTCAAGAGTTTCGTCTTCAATGGCAACATTTTTATTTAGTTTTTGAATATCTTTTGTGTCCAGATTCTGAATCAGATCATACTGATTTAAATTAGACTGATAAGATAAATAGGTTTCTAAAGTGGCTTCGTCAAGTTCTTTAGAAGTGGCATTGTAATTATTGACTATAGGAATCATCAGTGCAAAAACAACTACTGCGGCTGCAGCAATTGAAATTACATTCTTGCGTTTGTAAAACGGTATTACTTTTACTTCTTTTTCGTTAATCTGCTGTAAAACTTTTGCCGACAAATCATCAAAATAGTGTTCTGGAGTTTTAAATCCAGACTTGATTTTCGGTTCGTTTTCTAATTTAAATGCTTTCATAATGTCTATAAGATAGTTTTTTTTACAAAAGGTTTAATTTGATGTAACATATAATTCAATTTTTTTTACCGCATGATGGTAAGATGCTTTTAAAGCACCTACTGAAGTTCCTAAAATTTCAGCAATTTCTTCATACTTTAGTTCTTCAAAATATTTCATTTTAAAGACTAATTGTTGTTTCTCGGGCAAAGTGATTATGGCTTTTTGGAGTTTTATTTGAATTTCATCTCCATCAAAATATACATCAGATTTTAAATTCTCTATAGTTTTTGTCTGTAAAGCCTCTGATGTCAATCCGCTTAATTTTGCTTTTTGATTTAAAAATGTCAAAGCTTCGTTTGTTGCAATGCGGTACATCCAGGAAAAAAGCTTGCTTTCGCCTTTAAAGTTTTTTAAATACTGAAAAACCTTTACAAAAGTATTTTGCAAAACATCATCTGCGTCATCATGATTCAATACAATGTTCCGAATATGAGAATACAGTGGTTTTTGATAATCAGACAAGAGTTTTTGAAACGCAGCGTTTTGCGTTTTAGGATTTAATAATTCTTGTATAAATTCCTTCTCGTCTGTCAAATTTTTTCATTTATCGTATTAGAATGAATTTTAAGCTAAAGGTTTAAAAGTCTTTATTTTAGAATTCGTCTTCTTCAGGTTTTACTGGTGGAGTAGTGACAGGTTTTGGTGCCGCTGGTTTTGGTTTTACAGGTTTTTTTACAACAGGTGTAGTCGCTGCCGGATTAGTTGTAGCAGCAGGATCTTGAGTAGTTGTATTATTTTCCGATGGATCAGGCTGAGAACCGTAAACATCAGTAGTTGGCGCTGTAGTCACAGGAACAACTTTTGGTTTTGTTGGAAAATAAATTTCAGTAAGTAATTTAGACGAACTTTTTGTGTCTAATTTGCTTACAGTTAATATTTCAAGATGCGACCAGCTTAGGTCTGGTATTATTTTTTGATTGTTTATGTAAGCTGTCGTTTTTGCAATTGCTTCACTCGTATGCGAATAATCACCTGTTAAAGTTGTTTTTACAGCTTCAAAAGCATTTAATTTTCCTGATAAGATATCGCTTCCTGAACTAATTGAAATTTCTTTGTTTATTGGTAGACAGATTGAAATTTTAGCCAATCCTGTTGTTGTATCGTAAGTATGATAAATAATAAAAGGCTTTCCTGTTGTTTGTAGCGCATTGGTCTCGCTAAAATGAATCAGTTTCGGAATAACGATTCTAGCGTTTTTATTTATTTTAGAAATTTCACTTGTAAAAGTCTGTTTAATATATGGTGTTTCGGTTTTTTGTACTACACCATCTACTTTTATGTTGTAGGTTTTGGTTTCATAATCCAGATTTTTGTCAATGTTGGCAAGGCTTTTTTCGTAAATTGTTCCGATAACCTTGTCCGAACCTCCGTTTAGGGCTGTGTAGATTTTGAACAAAAAGCTCATTGTTCCTTTTGCTTTCCAGGTAACTTTTGTTTTTCCCGCTAAAGTATCTTTGAAAGTCCAGTTTACATCGGCCTCTGTACCATCATATTTCATTTTTTGCTGAATGCTTTCTCCATCTTTTGTTTTAAGAGTTATTGCATTTCCAGAACCCTCAGTTCCTGTCCAGAAAAATGATGCGCCGTTTCCAGCTGTTTTATTTGGGAAAGTAAAGTTTAGTGACGGATCTTCAAGAGCCCAAGATTCAAAATCTTCATAATTTCTAAAATCATTTATGTAATTGTACACAGTAGCTTTTGGTGAATTGATTACTTTGCTTCTTTCTACATCAAAAATTCCTTTTTGAGTAGCAACAAAAACGGTAAGAGCAACTAAGCTTAATAATGCTAAAAGAAATAAATATTTTAGAATCTTCATTTGGGTAGATTGTTTGGTGTCGTAAAGTTATAAATTTTTATTACTAGTAGTACTAAAAATAGTGCCACGATAAAAATACACTTTATAAATTATTTTGATCAAAAAAATATTCAAATTAAACGATTTTGAAAGCGTTTAATTATAATTTTTGAAATTTATTTTATGAAAGTAAAAATCGGGATCCGGTATCTATCTTTTGAAAAAGATTTTGATCACAAATAAAAGAGCAATGAAGAGTAAAAATACAAGCAAAACTTTGTAATTTCCTTTGTAGAATATTTTATGAAGAGCGAGATCTTTTCGATAAGCAAAAATCATAACGATTACAAAAGCAATAAAAAAACAGACTCCGAATATTAATTGTCCCTGACTAAACATAGTTAAAATTATTTTTGGCAAATTTAGAGAATTGTATACGAATTGTTGCTAATTTGCCAATTCATTTAATCAATTAAAATCATGAAGAAACAACTGGATGCCGTAACGGAATTTCATACGGCTTTTAAAATAGGTCATAGTCAGACCCCAATTGCTGATTTGGGAGCAACTAAAAAAATGCTTCGTTATAATTTGATGAAAGAAGAAAACGAGGAATATCTTGAAGCTGTTCAAAATAATGATTTGGTCGAAATTGCTGACGCTCTTGGAGATATGATGTATATTTTATGTGGAACCATTATTGAACATGGTTTACAAGATAAGATCGAAGCGGTTTTTGATGAAATTCAGCGTAGTAATATGAGTAAACTGGGAGAAGACGGACAACCAATTTACCGTGAAGACGGAAAAGTGATGAAAGGGCCAAACTACTTTAAACCAGATTTCTCTAAGTTATTATAAATCCTTTTCTAATTTTTAACACGTAGGAACATAGTTTTCATGCCCTTAAAAGGCGTTTCAATTGCATTAGCATATAGCTTTAATATTCTTTATATGAGGTACATTCTATCTATGTTTCTATGTGCTTAAATTTAAGCGAATGCTATAAAAATTAAAAACCCGATAAATTTTAAATCTATCGGGTTTTTCTTTTATTGATTTTGGTTTATTGAACTTTAACTGTCCATCCGTAAGTGTCTTCAGAAAGTTTGTTTTGAAGACTTGTTAGTTTTTCTTTCAAGAATGAAGCGTATGAATTTTCTACTGGAGTCATTTCATAATATTCACCTTTATAAGAGAAACCTTTGATTACGCTGATAACCGCTGCAGTTCCAGCTCCAAAAATTTCTTTTAAAGATCCGTTTTTAGCAGCTTCAACCAATTCTGAAACAATTACCGGACGAACTTCAACATTCAATCCTTCTTTTTCTGCCATTGCAATCAAACTTTTTCGGGTAATACCATCTAAAATTCTTTCACTTGTTGGCGCTGTTAATAAAGTATCGTTGATTCTGAAGAAAACGTTCATTGTTCCAGCTTCTTCCAATTTTGTGTGCGTTGCATCGTCAGTCCAGATAACTTGCTGGAAACCGTCTTTGTTTGCTAAGTTAGTTGGGTAAAATTGTGCAGCATAGTTTCCTGCAGCTTTTGCAGCTCCAATTCCGCCATTTGCAGCTCTACTATAATGTTCTGCAATAATTACTTTTACTTCACCTCCATAGTATGATTTTGCAGGAGAAAGTAAAATCATAAATTTATATTCGTCAGATGGATTTGCGATAACTCCAGGTCCAGTAGCAATCATAAAAGGACGAATGTACATACTTGCACCATTTCCTCTTTGAATCCATTCCTGGTCGATTTTTAACAATTCGTTTAAACCATCCATAAAAATATCTTCCGGAACTTCTGGCATTGCCATACGAACAGCAGAACTGTTGAAACGTTTGTAGTTTTCATCAGGTCTAAACAACCAAACGTCATTGTTCTCATCTTTGTAAGCTTTCATTCCTTCGAAAATTGCTTGTCCATAATGAAAGACTTTAGAAGAAGGATCCATTAAAATTGGCGCATAAGGCTTAATGACCGGAGTCTGCCATTGTCCATTTTTGTAATCACATTCAAATAAATGGTCTGTAAATACAGCACCAAAGCTTAAGTTTTCAAAGTCTACAGAACTTATCTTAGAAGAAGTAGCTTTTCTGATTTCAATTTTGCTTGTTTGAGTTGTACTCATAATTATGTAAAGTTTTATCGAATTGAATTCTTAACAGATGAAAATATAACGTAGTGATCTGATGAAGAATAGGTTTTTGTTGAATGCAAAATTACGGAAAAATATGTAAGTTGCTTAGTAAAACTGCATTAATTCCTGCATTTGACTGAGATTTATTTATCTTATAATAAACCTAAAATTTTGGCTAAGTTTTATAAATTATTTATGAAAAAAGTGCAGTTTTTTAAGGCTTTACGCATTTGTTTTGATTAATTTTGATTAATAAAACGGGCTGTAAATTAGTTAATGTCCATTATAAAATTCGAAAATTGTGAAAAGAGAAATAATTAAAACGTTAGATGGCTCAACGACAATTCATTTGGAAGAATGGAATGAAAGTTATCACTCAAAACACGGTGCTATACAGGAAGCGAAGCATGTTTTTATAAAAAATGGACTTTCATTGTTTGAAGATAAACCGGTAACAATTTTAGAAATTGGTTTTGGAACTGGTCTTAATGCTTTTATTACTTTTTTGGAATCAGAAGATAAACAGCAAACTATTGATTATGTTGGGGTAGAAGCTTATCCGGTAAATGCGGAAGAAGTTCTGGCCATGAATTATGTGGCTGAATTACAAGCATTGGAATTTGATAACATTTTTGAGAAAATGCATAAAAGTGAATGGAATCAGAAAACCGAACTTAGCGACAAATTCTTGTTAACCAAAAGGAAACAATTTTTTGATGAAATCAATGATTTTGAAATTTTTGATTTGATTTACTTTGATGCTTTCGGATATCGTGTGCAACCGGAACTTTGGAGTACCGAAATTTTTCAGAAAATGTACAATAGTTTGAAACCGAATGGCGTTTTAGTAACATATGCCGCCCGGGGAGTTGTTAAAAGAAGTATGATTTCTGTTGGATTTAGAGTCGAAAAATTAGCTGGTCCTCCTGGAAAACGAGAGATGTTTCGCGCCTTTAAAGACGCTTAGAGCGAGTTGTTTAGAATCATTCTATATTGAAGTATATGTTTTAAGAAAACGTATTCGTTGCTAAAGTTTTTAAAAAAAATAGTTAAAAAGAGTTGTTATAAAGGTTATTTGTTTAAATTTGGTGCGAGTTTAAAAAATTAGATAACCCCAAAAATCTTATTTTATTATGTCAAAAATGATGTTTGATTACACGAAATCAATACTTGAAAGAGTAAGTTTCGATCCGGTACTTTTCTGCAAAGAGTTAGAAAAAGCTATCAAAACACTGTTACCTTATGAAATGGAACAATTACAAGAATGGTTGTTAAGTTTTGTAATCGAAAAACCAGAATTAAAACAAAGTCTACTACTGATAAAAGTATAAAAGAAAAGGAGCCAAATTGGCTCCTTTTTTATTACGCTTTCTTTTGTAGCGGACTTATGATTTGAACATTCTGAAAAACAATTGCTCCTTTTACAACGCCTGCAATTGTAGATCTGATTGCGTCAATGATTTGCATTTTTAATTCGCTCTTTGGGTAAATCAAACTTACCTCGCGGGCAGGTTTTGGTTCCTTAAAGTTACGGAGTTTCAGTTTATCGGATTCTTTTAAGTCTAAGGTGTGCAAGTACGGAAGTAATGTTGTGCCCAAACCTTCGTCGGCCAATTTAATTAGGGTTTCAAAACTACCACTTTGAATCTGGAAATTATTTTGATCGGCATCAGAAACGCTTTTGCAAAGATTTAAAATTCCATCTCTGAAGCAATGCCCGTCTTGTAAAAGCAAAATTTCATTTAGATTTAAGTCAGCAACTTCAATTTCTTGTTTTTCAAAAATTGCGTGATGCTCTGGGATATAGGCAACAAATGGCTCAAAATACAAAACGATTTCTTTAATTTTTTCGTCTTCAAGCGGAGTTGCCGCAATTGCCGCATCCAAATGTCCGTTTTTTAATTTTAGAATAATTTCTTCCGTATTTAACTCCTCAATTAAGAGTTTAACTTTTGGATATTTTTTTATAAAATTATTCAAAAACATTGGCAAAAGCGTTGGCATGATCGTCGGAATGATTCCTAAACGAAATTCACCACCAATAAAACCTTTCTGCTGTTCAACAATATCTTTGATTCGGTCAGCTTCGTTTACAATATTTTTGGCCTGGTTTACAATCTTTTGTCCAATATCAGTAAGCTGTATAGGTTTCTTGCTTCTGTCAAAAATTAAGATATTGAGTTCTTCTTCAATTTTCTGAATCTGCATGCTTAAAGTGGGCTGTGTTACAAAACACTTTTCAGCAGCCAGAGTGAAATTTTTATGTTCTGCAACAGCTAATACATATTGCAATTGAGTTATAGTCATATTGATAGTAATTTTTGATGCAAAAATAAGAAAATATAATTTTTATTTATATAATTTTCATGAAACTTACTTTAAATTTGTAGTAAATTAGTGTAAAAAATTAGATTATGAAAACAAATATTTTAGGATTACCAGTTAAAGAATCAGAATTGTTAGTAAAAGAACTGAATATTTTGCTATCCAATTTTCAAGTATATTATCAAAATCTAAGAGGAATTCACTGGAATATTCGCGGAAAGCGTTTTTTTGATCTTCATGTAAAATTTGAAGAGTTATATACAGATTCTCAGCTTAAAATAGATATGATAGCCGAAAGAGTTTTGACTATCGGAGGAACTCCTTTGCATACGTTTGAAGATTATATCAAAAACAATAAATTGACAGTTGGAAAAAATATTTCAAATGATGAAAAAGCAGTTCAATTGATTGTTCATTCATTGTCTGATTTATTAAAAATAGAAAGAGAAATCTTAAATAAGTCTGGCGAGATTAATGATGAAGGAACAAATTCTATGATGAGTGACTTCATTGCCGAGCAAGAAAAAACAATCTGGATGATGAATGCATGGCTTGAAGAAACGATTTAAGTACTTGTATTTTAATTTATTAAAAGCAGAACGTCATAAAAAACGCGTTCTGCTTTTTTGTTAATGTTAAATTTCTATAAAAAAAACTTTGATTTTATTTCTTTAACGCTATTTTTGCCTCAATGAAATTAGTTGCTCGCATATTATTATTCATATTTATTGCTTTCTTGGCAACACCAACAGTGGTGACGCTAATGAAGAAAAGCAATGATACGTCTATGTTTTTCAGTTTTTCTGAAGAGGAGCACTCGCACAAAGAACTTAAGGCTGCTGTTTATCCGGCAATACTTCAACATGAAGTTGTAATGCTAGTTTATATTGAAAAAAAGACAATAGCGTCTGAAAATATTGTAAAATTAGAGAATATCTCTCCGAGCATATTTGCTCCACCACCCAACTTGGCATAATACTTCCGATTATTTTGAACTGAACTGCATTTGTATAATTGCGGTCAAACTTTAATGAATAATTTTTTTAGTATTGTGTTATGACAAAAAAAATCAATCTTTTTGCTAACCTAAAATCTGATTTTGCCTCAGGTTTGGTGGTTTTTTTGGTGGCTCTTCCATTGTGTCTAGGTATAGCAATGGCTTCTGGAGCGCCTTTATTTTCTGGAATTATAGCGGGTGTTATTGGTGGAATAGTAGTAGGTTACTTAAGCCAGTCACACATTAGCGTTTCAGGTCCGGCTGCTGGATTAACGGCAATTATTTTAACCGCTATTACTGATTTTGGTGCTTTTGATGTGTTTTTACTGTCTGTTTTTATCGCAGGAATAATTCAATTAGCATTAGGGTTTTTAAAAGCCGGAAGTATATCAAACTATTTTCCTACTAATGTAATTGAAGGAATGTTAGCGGGTATTGGTATCATTATCATTTTGAAACAATTACCACACGCATTTGGTTATGATGCTGATTTTGAGGGTGATCAGGCTTTTATTCAAAATGATGGAAGCAACTCGTTTTCATTTTTGTTTGATGTCATTAATCATATTCAATTAGGAGCGGTAGTAATATCAGCAGTTTCGTTGGTAATACTTCTTGCCTGGGATAAAGTGCCATTTTTAAAGAGCTTAAAATTAGTTCCGGGTGCATTGGTTGCAGTTGTTGCTGGAGTAGTGCTTAATGAAGTTTTTGTTTCTTCAGGAAGTTCATTGGCAATTGCAAAAGAGCATTTAGTTTCTTTGCCTGTTCCAAAATCTTTTGATGATTTTAAATCTATTTTGATACTTCCAAAATTCAGCGCAGTTACAAATCCTCAGGTTTGGGTCGTTGCTGTCACAATTGCAATTGTAGCTTCTATCGAAACATTATTATGTATCGAAGCTTCTGACAGAATGGATGTTCAAAAACGTTATACCGATACCAATGTTGAGCTTAGAGCACAAGGTATTGGAAATATGATTAGTTCGCTTTTAGGCGGTTTGCCAATGACATCTGTAGTGGTTAGATCATCTGCAAATAATAATGCAGGTGCAAAATCTAAAATGTCGACAATCATACATGGTGTGCTTTTATTAATAAGTGTTTTGTCGATTCCGGCAATTTTAAATAAGATTCCATTAGCAACTTTGGCTACAGTTTTAATTTTAGTAGGTTATAAATTAGCTAAACCAGCAACTTTCATGCATTTCTGGGAAAAGGGCAAATATCAATTTGTGCCTTTTATAGCAACTTTAGTCTTTGTTGTTGCTACAGATTTGCTGAAAGGGGTTGCGTTGGGAATTATAATCAGTATTATTTTTGTACTGAGAGGTAACTTAAAAAGAGCTTATATTTTCAAAAAAGAAGAATATGAAGATGGCGACATTATTCATATTGACTTAGCTCAGGAAGTTTCATTTTTGAATAAAGCTGCGATTAAGCAAACTTTAAGCGAGATTCCGGAAAACTCTAAGGTAATAATTAATGCTCATGATACGGAATATATAGCGCACGACGTTTTAGATTTGATTCGTGAGTTTAAGGAAACCAGAGCTATCGACGAAAATATCAAAGTAAAACTGAAAGGTTTTAAAGAAGCATACGAATTGGAGAATACACCAGAGAACAATAATCATGTTACAATTGAGCATTATTATGATGTTGCCAAAAGAGCTTTGGTGAAAAAAGAAACTTCAAAAGAACAATTTTAACAAATAATCAATTAAAGTATTTTTAATGTTGTGGGAACCGTAAGAAATTAGGTAACTTTACCTAAGTTCTTTTTTTTGGTGACTTAAACAATAAAAATACCATTCAAAAAATAAAAAAATGAAAGAGTTTTATAAGCAGTTATTAGAAAACAATAAAAAATGGGTTGAGACTTCTTTAGCAAAAGATCCTAACTATTTTGCTGATCTTGCAAAAGGACAACAGCCGCCATTATTATGGATTGGATGTTCTGACAGCCGTGTTCCTGCAAACGAAATTGTTGGCGCAAAACCAGGAGAAGTTTTTGTACACAGAAACATTGCCAACATGGTTGTTCACTCTGATATGAATATGCTGAGTGTTTTGGATTATGCAGTAAATGTTTTAAAAATAAAACATATTATTGTTTGTGGACATTATGGTTGTGGTGGTGTAAAAGCTGCAATGGGGAATCAGTCAGTTGGAATTATTGATAACTGGATTCGTCATATTAAAGATGAATACCGTTTGCATGATAAATACTTGAACTCAATCGAGGATGAAACAGAGCGTTTTAATGCTTTTGTTGAAATCAATGCTAAAGAGCAAGTTTATAATTTAGCTAAAACTTCAATCGTTCAGGGAGCTTGGAAAAATGGTCAGGATTTGATGCTTCACGGTTGGGTTTATGGATTAAATTCTGGTTTTGTAACTGATTTGAATGTTACAATCAGTTCAAATGACGAGCTTGATGCAGTTTATCAGCTGGATTTATAATAGAAAATAAAAAATCGCCTCCAAAAGGGCGATTTTTTTTTTTTATTCGTTTTCGTCAAGATTTTCATTAAAAGCTGACGGAAGCATTGTTGGGATGAATTTTATCAAAATAGGCAATAATAAACTTCCTCCCGGAAGCAAAAAGATTGTCAATGACGGAATCGTTTTACAGATATCTAAAAGCTGTTTTTTTACTTTTTTCTTTTCTTTGGCGTCCAAATCGCGGGTTGTTGAATAGGCCAACAATACCATTAACTCTTTACTCTGAACGATTTCTTTTACTAGTCGGTTTTTGTTTCTTATAATCAGTTTTACAACGGTGTGCGTCATTTGATCATAAAAATGTTTTACCGGATTTGAGTAATTGAAATAAGGAATTTTCTTTTTATGAGTAGTAATAAACGCATTTGTTGTTGCAATACTATTGGTCACAAAATCATCTGAAACATTCATCATCGAACCTAATGAATACAAGAAATAAGCCTCTTCATTTTCAACAACGCCATCGCTCCACAATGCCATTCCGGCCATATCTATTAAATAGTAATGTTCTAATGTATTGCTGAAATAATCCAGAGACAATGTTTCTAATGTTTCTACAGTAACTTTTGAAAATTTAGAATAACGAATTGACGCTTCGAAAAGTTTTATCAATAAATCATCGTGTTGTGATTTGACCGTTTTTGTTTTTAACGCAAGTCCCACAATTCCTAAAACGGTTTCTTCAATACGTTTTAAATATTTGTCAGGAATAGCCCCATGTTCCAAATATTGTCTGAAGGCCAAAACATCAATAAATAATAAGGCATTTGTAACTAAATGCGAAAAGTTTTTACTGATAATACTGTCATTTGTCTGAACCCTTTGATCGATTATGTTTTCTAATGAAAGCGAAGGAGTATCTTTTGGCAGTAAGATTTTAAACAAGTTGAAACCTTCCGGATTCATCTGGTTGTAGAATTTTAAAGCCTCTGAAATAAAGTTACTTGGTTCAGAGTTTCTTTTTTCCAAACAAAAAACATGATACAAGGTATTTAATAACGCAACTTTAGAAATTTCAGTCTTAAACCAGCCTTTTATAGGGATTGGAATTTGCGTATCAATAGAAATGATATGCCCATAGATAAAGCCAGTTTCTCTAACTTTATAGTAAAAAGAATCTGTAGTTTCAAAAGGAATCGCTTCTGAAAACTTTTGTTCACTAAAAAACTTATCTATCCAGCCTGGTGCCGATGCGTTGATCATTGACTTTAATTTGAGGCTACAAAGCTAACTGTTTTTTCTCGTTTTGGAATTTATTTTAAATGAAATAACCACTAGATTTTGTGAAAAAATAGTGGTTATTATGATTTTTTTATTATTTAATGATTCCTGCACAGGCAACTCTACCACCTGCATTTCCAGTAGGTTGTGTTGTAAAGTCATCTGTTCCCTGATGCACGATTAAACCTTTTCCTAAAACATCTTTATTTGCATCACCACAGCCAACGCACCATTCGTCAGTGGTTAATGTAATAGTTCCGTTTCCTTTTGCATCGGCAGTAAAGTTTCCTATATCACCTTTATGATATTCGCCAACTCCCCATTTTCCATGTTTTTTGAAAGTTGGATTCCAGTGGCCACCTGCAGAACTTCCGTCTGCTGCAGAACAATCTGATTTTTCATGAATGTGAATGGCATGAACTCCAGGTTGTAATCCGGCAACTTTTGCAACAAAGGTTACTTTACCATTTTTTTCCGTGAAAGTTGCAGTTCCGCTAACAGTACTGTTGCTTTTTGGCTCCAAATTTACAGTCAAAGTTTTGGCATCATTTGATTTTGTATTAGTCTTACAGCCAATAATTAGGGCTGTAATTATAGCGAAAGAAACAAGTGCTTTTTTCATGTGTGAGGCATTTAAATTAATGATTAAGTAAATTTAACATAAAAAAGCCGATATAATTAACTCAAAAAGTTAAATAAATCTAAAACTATTAAACGTAATTTAATGGCACTTTGAGCTCAGAACAAAAAAATATTGTTTAAATTCGTATAGCTTTTTAACGAAAAATTTCCCAAGTCTCGTTTTCTAATTCATTAATCTTAAACGCTTAATATTATGATGAAGAATTTTTTTGCACTTGTTTTCATAAGTGCCGTGCTAATTTCCTGTAAATGTCAAAAGACAGATTCAGTTTCAAAAATCGATGGAAATTGGGAGTTAAATTATATTACCGGCCCAAGAATAGCTTTTGATGGTTTATACCCTAATAAAAAACCAACAATTAATTTTGACACAAAAGAAAATCAGGTTTCAGGAAACAATAGTTGTAATTCATTTACGGGAAAACTTAGAGTTACAGGAAACAAAATTGATTTTACCCAGCCAATGGCAGTTACGAAAATGATGTGTATGGATGGGCAAGGCGAACAGGTTTTTATGAGCACGCTTCAGAAAATAACTTCTTATGACGTTACCGATGACGGAAAAACTTTAAATTTTATTTCAGGCGATATTGCGATGATGCGATTTACCAAAAAATAAAGTATTCTATTTTAACTCTTAAATTTTATTTTATGTCAGTTAAATTATCCATTTTATTACTGTTCGTCAGCTTCTTGAGTTTTCCGGCATTTGCGCAGGAAAAAACTAAAAAAGAGCTTAAAGCCGAACAAGAGTTGAAAAAACAAAAAGAGATCGAAGCTTTAATCGATTCTAAAAATTTTGTTTTTGAAGCGCAAAAAGCAATGCCACAAGGCGGAAGGCTTTTGAATCTTGATTACAATACTTATTTTCTAAATTTTAATGAAACTAATACGACTTGTGACCTTCCCTTTTTTGGACGAGCTTATAATGTAGCGTATGGAGGCGATGGCGGAATCAAATTTGAAGGTGTTCCTGAAAATATTAGAATTGAAAAAGCAAAGAAAAAATATACTTTAAGAGCGACAGTAAAAGGCAAAAATGATGTTTATGATCTTTTGTTGAATGTTTTTTTTAATGGAGATGCTTCTCTGTCAGTAACCAGCAATAACAGAGCGCCAATTTCTTATGATGGTGAAGTAGAAGCACCTAAGACAAAAGAAGTTAAAAATTAATATGTTTAATTGCCAATTCTTTTATTTATGCCAAAAAAATACTTCTGTGTGACTTTACTTTTGTTTTCGATTTTATGTTATGGACAGGACTTAGAGCCAAGAGCTTATGCCAATGTTCCCAAAAAACTAAATGTAGCAGCGTTCGGATATGTATTTATGGACGGAAATGTGGTAACTGAGCCGTCTCTGCCTATTTCTGATTTTAAAATTCAGAGTCATAATATTGCGGCGAGTTATATCAGGACTTTTGGTTTGGCAAATAAACTGGCACGAATACAGGTTTCCCTCCCCTTTACTTTTATGGATGGTTCTGCATTAGTAGCGGGTGATTTAGTGACAGGTTCAAGAACTGGTTTTGCCGACACAAAAGTGCGCTTTGGTGTTAACTTGCTAGGTTCTCCTGCTCTTGATAAAAGTGAGTTTAGGGCTTTTCAGCAAAAAACAATTTTAGGGGTGAGTCTGGTAACTTCAATTCCGACAGGAAGATATTATGACGATAAGAGAGTTAATATCGGTACAAACCGATGGGGAATAAAACCTGAAATTGGTATTTCAAAACGGTTCGCTCATGTATATGCAGAGGCTTATGGAGGCGTTTGGTTTTATACCGACAATAATGATTTTTTAGGAAAAAAAATGGAGCAAAAACCAACTTATAGTTTACAGGCGCATGCTAGTTATTATTTTAAAAATCAGATGTGGGTTGGTTTTAATACGACTTGGTTCTTTGGCGGAAAAACAATAATCGATGGAGTTCCTGAAGCCAGCCAAATTGATAACTGGAGAGTAGGAGGTACATTTTCGACACCTATAGCAAAAGGACAATCTATTAGGTTTCAATATCATGTTGGGGCTTTTACCAATAATGGTTTGGATTATTATGCTTTATCAGCCGTCTATCAGTATTCTTTTTTCTAAAATAGAAATTAAATGTAAAATATTTAAAATCAGTATATTTAATAGTGCATAATTATTTAAGAACAAATTAAAAATCAAAACTATGAAAAAGTTACGTCTTATTTTTATTATGGCAATTGCCACGTTTTCAGTTAATGCGCAATCTTCTTTCAAAGAAGATGTGGAAGTTTTACAGAGTGTGTACGGAAAATCGAAAAGTGATTTGGTGAAACAATACATGAATTTATCTGATGAACAGTCAGTTGCTTTTGCGAAAGTTTACGACAATTACGAAACACAACGCAAAGCTTTAGGACAGAATAAATTTCAGCTTATCAATGATTATGCAGCTAATTATGCAACTTTAACTGATGCCAAAGCAGATGAATTGGCAAAAGGGACATTGAAAAATCATATTGCATACGAAAAACTATATGAGAAAACCTATGGTCAGGCTAAGAAAGCAATTGGTGCTATAAATGCAGCGAAATTTATTCAGCTTGAGGTTTATCTCCAAACGATTATAAGAAGTGAGATTTTAGAAGCAATTCCGTTTATTGGAGAATTAGACAAGACAAAAGTAAAATAAAGACGAACTTTATCATAAAAAAAACGGCAGTTATCTTTTTGAGAAAACTGCCGTTTTTTAATTTAATTATTTGTTTTTAACTTCATAAATGGCATTTACCATTCCGTCACGGGTTTTGTCCAGAGGAAGTTCCCAAAACATGATTCCGCCTAATTTTTTAGCTTTTACATATTCCGTTTTAGCTTTTATTGAAGCTAAATCATCTCCGGTTGCAAAAACTTTTTCTTTTTCATTATACCAATATGGAGCCTTTGCCTTATCATCCCAAAAATATTTCCAACCATTTGCTTCAGTATAAAAAGCTGAGGAATTTTTAAATTGAACTCCTTCAGTATGCTCTCCAGACTGATACAAACCATTATTTACGTTTTCTACATTTTTCCAAGTTCTGGTATAAAATGCGCCTCCAATAATTAATTTTTCAGCAGGAATTCCTTGATTTAATAAATAAGTCACTGCTCTGTCTGTTGATTCTTCTTTTGGATTTGTGCTGTATAATGGTGTATGATGTCCCGTAACTTTAGAATAGCCGTTTACTAAATCATAACTCATAATATTGATACGATTCACTAAAGGCGTTACCGCTTTCCAATCGATCGATTCATCTAAATATTTTTGAAAACCGCCTGCAGCAAAACTCAATTCGTATTTTTTCCCTAAAGTAGAACGAAGAATTTTAAGCAATTCGGTAAAATTTGGTTTGTCAACCGCTTGATACAAATGCCCCGGAAGTCCTTCAATTGCTGGATATTCCCAGTCTAAATCTAATCCGTCAACTTTAAAATAATCACTTACTTCTTTAACTGATTTTGCAAATTTTAATCTTCCTTCTGAAGTTGAAAAAGCAGCAGAACAAGGCTCACAACCTCCCCAGCCGCCAAGTGAAAGAATAATTTTTAGTTGCGGATTTTTTGCTTTTAGCGAAACCAAATGTTTAATCGTTATAGAATCTTTTGGAGAATCTACATTTAGTTTTCCACCTTTTAAATGACAAAAACTAAAGATAATTTGGTTCAGTTTATTGACTTCGTATTCGTCAATTAATTTGGAATCGCCTGTATAATAAGCAATAATGTCCAATTTTTTATTTTTCTGGGCAAAAGTCGCTGTGGAAAAAATGCAGAGAAATAAAAATGCAAATAGGTTAATTTGTTTCATTTTTTATTTTTTGAAGTTTTAGAATGTTAAATATAAAGTAATACATTCAATATTTAATCATTTTATATAACTGAGAAAGTTGATTTTAACGAATATTTTGCAAATCGTTGCAAAAATATTGCGTTATAGAAACTTTGACAAAGTTGACTGACTAAAAAAATAAGCCCGCGCAGTTTCGGACTTGCGCGGGCTTAAACAAATTAAAAGCTAAAAACTATTGTGATATTAGAAGCAGTAAGTATCTTCTGCTACTAATTTTGCTGCGATTTTTTCTCTCAATGCCACTACGTTTGGCAAGTTGGTGTATTTTGTAAAACGTTTTAATCCCATTAACATCATACGTTGTTCGTCACCTTCAGAGAAAGAAGCAATTCCTTCTTTTCCTCTTAAGTTTACGATATCTACAGCTTTGTATAAGTATAATTTTGCCATAGCGATTTGCTCCTGAACTTTATCTTCGCCTTGAGCTTTTGCTAATTTTTCAGTTCTCAAAATTGTACTTTCAGCCATGTAGATCTCGATTAAGATATCAGAAGCTGCCATTAATAATTGTTGGTGAGCATCTAACTCTGGACCGTATTTTTGAACCGCGCTCCCAGCAACCATTAAGAAAACTTTCTTAAGGTTTGCGATAATTCCTTTTTCTTCAGAGAATAATTCAGAGAAATCTGGAGTATCAAAAGATGGAATTCCCATTAATTCTTCCTGAACTTTCATTGCTGGTCCAAGTAAATCAACGTGACCTTTCATTGCTTTTTTGATCAACATACCCACAGAAAGCATTCTGTTGATTTCGTTTGTTCCTTCGTAGATACGAGCGATACGAGCATCTCTCCAAGCACTCTCCATTGGAGTATCTTCAGAGAATCCCATTCCACCAAAAATCTGAATTCCTTCGTCAGAACAAGATTGAACGTCTTCAGAAACTGCAACTTTCAAGATAGAACATTCGATAGCATATTCTTCAACACCTTTCAATTCAGCTTCTTGATGAGAAGTTCCTTCTGCTTCACGAGCAGCGATTCTGTCTTCGATGTCTTTTGCTGCACGGTAAGAAGCACTTTCTCCAGCGTAAGCATTAGTTGCCATTTCAGCTAATTTCGCGCGAATCGCCCCAAAAGATGAAATAGGAGTATTGAACTGAATTCTTTCGTTAGCATATTTTACAGCGCCAGAAGTAACTCTTCTTTGAGCATCTAAACAAGCTGCTGCCAATTTAATACGACCAACATTTAAAGCATTCATTGCAATTTTGAAACCGTTTCCTCTTTCAGACAACATGTTTTCAACCGGAACTTTTGTTTCGTTGAAGAAAACCTGACGAGTAGAAGAAGCACGAATTCCTAATTTATGCTCTTCTTCATTCATAGAAATTCCATTTGAAGGATCGTTTTCTACGATGAAACCTGTAATATTTTTATCATCTCCAATACGAGCAAAAACGATGAAAACGCTGCAGAAACCTGCATTCGAAATCCACATTTTTTGTCCTGTAATCAAATAATGAGTTCCATCTTCAGATAAAACCGCTTTTGTTTTTCCTGAGTTAGCATCAGATCCTGCGCCTGGCTCAGTTAAGCAATAAGCTCCAAACCATTCTCCAGAAGCTAATTTCGGAACGTATTTTTTCTTTTGTTCTTCAGAGCCATAAAGGGTGATTGGCATAGTTCCAATTCCTGTATGTGCACCAAAAGCAGTTGAGAACGATCCAGTTGCTCCAGAAATGTAGTCACAAACCAACATTGTAGAAACAAATCCCATTCCTAATCCGCCGTATTCTTCCGGAACTGCAACTCCTAGAAGTCCCAATTCACCAGCTTTACGCATAGAAGCTTCTGTATACGCGTAATCTTTTTTCTCAAAACGATCTTTATGCGCCCATAATTCTTTGTCAACGAACTCTTTTACGGAGTCACGCATCATTAACTGCTCTTCAGAGAAATCTTCTGGTGTGAAGATATCCTCGCATTTTGTTTCTTTAACTAAAAACTGACCACCACGAGTCACGTTTTTTTCGATTGTATCTGCCATTTTGTTTTTGTTTAGATAAAAGATGAAAGAGTCAAGAAGAAAGATTTTAAACTAACTTGCTTATGAAACCTGATGTCATCCTTTGAAATTCAATTATTTTGTTTTCTATTTCTTCTGTTTTTGTCTTAGATAGATAATCATTTTGAAAAGCTATTAGTAATTGCGTTTGTAATTCAAATGACGAACCTAAACTAATATTCAAATAATTCTGAAAGTGTTTATTTCCTCTATTAGAGCCCTCAGCAATATTAGAAGGCATTGAAACAGAACATCTATTCATTTGACTTGTTAAACTATACGTTTCTGATTTTGGAAAAGAGGCTGTTAATTTATAGATATCATTAGTGATTTCCATTGCTAAAATCCAAATTTTCAAATTCTTAAAATTGTGTCTCATGTTTTTGAGGCAAGATAAGAAGAAAAATTAAAAGTAGGTTTTTTACTACTTTTAAAAATCTTGTTTTCAGAACATCTTCATTCCAAAATTAAGTCTTGCTTCTTGCTTCTTTCCTCTTAAAAACTATAACATCTCGTAGATACCAGCGCTTCCTTGCCCAGTTCCCACACACATCGAAACGATTCCGTATTTGTTACCTCTGCGTTTCATCTCGTCAAATAACTGAACAGAAAGTTTAGCTCCTGTACATCCGAGAGGGTGACCTAATGAGATCGCTCCACCGTTTACGTTTACGATTTCTGGATTGATGTTTAGTTCACGAGTAACTGCTAAAGCTTGTGAAGCAAAAGCCTCGTTTAACTCAATTAACTCGATATCGTTTAATGTTAATCCCGCTTGTTTCAATGCTTTCGGAATTGCTTTGACAGGACCGATACCCATAATTCTTGGCTCAACACCAGAAGAAGCAAAGTTTACTAATCTTGCGATTGGCTCAAGGTTTAATTCTTTAACCATGTCCTCACTCATGATTAATACGAATGCAGCACCGTCGCTCATTTGAGAAGAGTTACCCGCAGTAACGCTTCCGTCAGCAGCAAAAACAGGTCTTAAACCTGCTAAAGCTTCTTTAGAAGTTCCTGCTCTTGGACCTTCGTCTTTGTTAACAACGTATGATTTTGTTTCTTTTTTACCATTTTCATTAATGAAAGTCTGCTCAACAGTAATCGGAACGATTTGTTTGTCAAATTTTCCTTCTGCTTGTGCTTTTAATGCTTTCATGTGAGAGTTGTAAGCAAACTCATCCTGATCTTCTCTTGAGATTTTGTATTGGTTAGCCACCGCTTCAGCAGTTAAACCCATTCCCCAATAGTAATCTTCGTGACCTGCAGCGGCAACTTTATAATCCGGAGTTGGTTTGTAACCTCCCATCGGAATAAAACTCATACTTTCTGCACCACCTGCAATAATACAATCTGCCATTCCTGATTGGATTTTCGCAGTCGCCATTCCAATAGTTTCTAATCCAGAAGCACAATAACGGTTTACTGTAACACCAGGAACATCTTCTACTTTTAATCCCATTAAAGAGATCAAACGTCCAACGTTAAGACCTTGTTCTGCTTCCGGCATGGCATTTCCTACCATAACGTCATCAATACGTTTTTTATCGAAATCAGGCAGTTCATCCATCATAAACTGAATGGTTTCTGCTGCTAATTCATCAGGTCTTTTAAATCTAAAAACACCTTTTGGAGCTTTTCCAACTGCTGTTCTATATGCTTTTACTATATATGCTGTTTTCATTTATAAAATGTATTAAGATTGGTGTATTAAGTATTAAGACTGCCAATCGATATAGTTATTATTTTTTTAGTGATCTTTGAAGCGCAAAATTCATGTTGCTGACTTCTACTAATTCATTTATTATAGTTGATATTTTTTCTTCAGCTATTAATTTCAAACGTTTTGAAATCATTAATTGAGTGATTAATTCATAAGTTGAACCATTTGCAATTCCTAAAAAATGAGCAAACTCATTATTAGAATTTCTGCCAGAACCTTCAGCTATATTTGAAGGGATAGATACTGCACATCTTTTTATTTGACTTATTAAGTTAAATTTTTTATCTGAGGGTAATTCTGCACAAACTTTGTAGACGTTTTCTACAAGATCCATAGCCTTTTGCCAGATTTTCAACTTTTTAAATTGATGCATAATTCTTTTAATCTTAATACTTAATACTCAAATCTTAATACTCAAATACTAATTTCTCAAAGGTTTTCCTTTAGTTAACATATATTGAATTCTCTCTAAAGTCTTACGTTCAGTACAAAGAGATAAGAAAGCTTCACGTTCGATATCTAATAAATATTGTTCAGATACTAAAGTAGCTTCAGATAAATCACCTCCGGCCATTACATAAGCCAGTTTGTTAGCAATTTTCTTGTCGTGCTCAGAAATGTATTTTCCAGCTTCCATTTGATCCGTTCCAACTAAGAACATTCCCAAAGCTTGTTTTCCTAGAACTTTAATATCATTTCTTCTGATTGGTTGTGTATAACCAGCTTCAGCCATTAACAACGCATGTTTTTTAGCTTCAGCGATTTGACGATCTTTGTTTACTACGATAATATCTTTTCCGTGTTGAAGAAGTCCGGTATCAAAAGCTTCGTAACCAGAAGTCGAAACTTTAGCCATTGCAATTGTCAAGAAATACTCTTGAAGAACGTTTAATTCCACATCGTTTTTACGGAATAAATCAGAAGCTCTTAAAGTCATTTCTTTAGAACCACCACCACCAGGAATCACACCAACACCGAATTCAACTAATCCCATGTAAGTTTCTGCAGCAGCAACTACTTTATCAGCGTGCAAACTCATTTCGCAACCACCACCAAAAGTCATTCCGTGAGGCGCAACCACAACTGGAATAGAAGAGTAACGAACACGCATCATTGTGTCCTGGAACAATTTAATAGCCATGTTCAATTCGTCGTATTCCTGTTCAACCGCCATCATGAAAATCATTCCGATATTAGCTCCAACAGAGAAATTCGCTGCCTGGTTACCAATAACTAAACCTTGATATTCTTTTTCAGATAAGTCGATTGCTTTATTGATAGCCTGAAGTACATCGCCACCAATTGTATTCATTTTAGATTGGAATTCTAAGTTTAAGATTCCGTCTCCTAAATCCTGAATGATTGCACCACTGTTGCTCCAAACTTTTTTGCTTTCGCGAATGTTGTTCAGAATAATAAATGAATCTTGTCCAGGAACTTTTACTTGTGATTTTGTTGGAATGTTATAGAAATAAGTTGCTCCTTCTTTTACAGTGTAGAAACTTTCGCTTCCAGAAGCCAGCATTTCAGTAACCCATGCAGCAGGTTCTAAACCTTCTGCTTTCATGATTTCAATTCCTTTTGCAACACCAATTGCGTCCCAGATTTCGAATGGACCATTTTCCCATCCAAAACCAGCTTTCATGGCATCGTCAATTTTGTATAATTCGTCTGAGATTTCAGGAACTCTGTTTGACACATAAGCAAACATTCCGGCGAAACTCTTACGGTAGAATTCTCCCGCTTTGTCTGTTCCTTTTACTAAAACTTTAAAACGATTGATAGGTTTGTCAATAGTTTTAGTTAGTTCTAAAGTTGCAAAATTTGCTTTTTTTGCAGCGCGGTATTCTAATGTATTTAAGTCTAAAGAAAGAATATCTTTATCTACTTTTTTATAAAAACCTTGTCCTGTTTTGCTTCCTAACCAATTATTTTCCATCATTTTGTTGATGAAATCAGGAAGTTTGAACAATTCGTGTTGTTCGTCGTTTGGGCAGTTTTCGTAAATACCATTAGCAACGTGTACCAAAGTATCCAATCCAACAACGTCAACCGTACGGAAAGTAGCCGATTTTGGACGACCAATTACTGGGCCAGTCAATTTATCAACTTCTTCAATCGTTAATCCCATTTCTTTAACTAAATGGAATAAACTCTGAATTCCGTAAATACCAATTCTGTTTCCAATAAACGCCGGAGTATCTTTAGCAACAACCGAAGTTTTTCCTAAGAATTTAGATCCGTATTCGTTTAAGAAATCCAATACTTCAGTTGAAGTTTTTGGACCAGGAATAATTTCAAATAATTTTAAGTAACGCGCAGGGTTAAAAAAGTGAGTTCCGCAGAAGTGTTGTTGAAAATCTTCGCTTCTTCCTTCACTCATAAAGTGAATTGGAATACCAGAAGTATTAGAAGTAACCAAAGTTCCCGGTTTACGGAATTTCTCGATTTGTTCAAAGACTAATTTTTTGATATCCAAACGCTCTACAACAACCTCGATAATCCAATCAACATTGGCAATTTTTGCCATATCATCAGTCGTATTTCCAGTTGTAATTCTATTTGCGAATTTTTGACTGTAAATAGGAGATGGTTTTGATTTCAATGAATTCGCCAAGTGCTCGTTTACCACTCGGTTGCGAACAGCTTTACTTTCAAGAGTTAATCCTTTTTTAGCTTCAGCCTCGGTCAATTCGCGTGGTACGATGTCAAGAAGTAAAACTTCAACACCAATATTAGCAAAATGGCAAGCTATTCCTGAACCCATAATTCCGGATCCAATTACAGCAACTTTTTTAATTGTGCGTTTCATATTAGTTATTATTTGTTTTTTTCAGAATCAGGACAATCAAAAATTGATTATTTTTCTTCTGTATTTTCTGTTTGATTAAATATGTTTTTATCGTGAATCAGCTCGTTGATGATTTCAGAAACTTCGATAAAATGTTTCAGCTTTTCTTCCGAAACATGTTTCTTAACGGTTTCATTAAACTTCAGAACTGTATTTTTAGATAAATCTCTTTTTTCTTTTCCAAATTCGGTCAGGTAGATTAATACGCCTCGGCCGTCACTTGGGTTTTTCTTGCGAACAATTAAACCTTTTTCTTCCATAGATTTGAGCGTTCTGGTTAAGCTTGTGGCTTCCATTCCCATTCTAGGGCCTAAAGCGGTCGATGGTGTTCCTTCTTCCTTGTCCATGCTTAAAAGTGCAAATCCTGTGGCCATTGTGGCATCGTACTTTGCAGCTTCTTCATTATACATTCTTGAAACAGCTTGCCATGTCGCTCTCAAAATATAATCTATCGTTTTATCTTTCATAGGTAACTATATCGATTTCAAATATAATTAAAAAATACTATGCATGCATATTATTTTTAAATAAATTTTTGGTTAATTAAAAAATGCCTTTGGTTTCTAGGGTTTTATGGTTAAATTTTAACTGAAATATACTATTCTTTTTTGAAATTTTAACAAAATTCATGCGGTAAAAAAACTTTTTTGATTTTAAAACGCGTTTTAATTCGCTATTATTTAAAAAATTATGCGTTTAAATCTGTTTTCTGCTCTGTTTCGTATTTGCACAATGCATTCTGCAGAATCTTTTTCATTCTGTTTCGCAAGTTTTCAGGTCGGAGAATTTCAATAGAATCTCCAAAACCTAATAAAAGGCGTTCCATTTCATAATTGGGAGAAATAAATAAATGAACAATGATGCTTTTATCTTCATTTTCCATAATCAGTCGTTGCGACGGATGCAAAGGTTTTGTGAGCACATAAGGTGCATTACTGGCATCAATCAAAAGTTCAATGCGTCTGGGTTTTAAACCTGCATTAACGGTCACACCAATGATGTCTTTATAATAGGACTCGGCATCAAAATCTTCATCCAGATATTGAACATTAAAATCATAATCAATACCTATAATACGATCAAGTGCTAAATTGGTAATGGGTTGTGAACTTTTGGTTTTACCAATCAAAAACCAGCGATTATTAAATTCCTTTAATATAAAAGGATGAAAATGGAATTTGGTTTCTTCTCGCGATTTAAAAGATTTATAGGTAATAATAAGAACCACTTTTTTGATAATCGCCTGATAAATTTCATCTAAATAATGTAAGCCTTTTAAATTTTCGTTTTTATCCAAATAGATTACTGGCTTTGTGTGTGATTTTTCGGCGTAGATTTTATCTTCCAATCGCTGTAGAATATCGGATACATCATTAAAAAGAGAAAAGTCTTTAAACTGTTTCAACATCGAAACCGTTTCGGTCAAAACATTCATATCGGTTTCCGTCAGCGGAATATCAGTTATTGAAAAATCTTCATCTTCATATTTATAATACTTCTTATCGTAAACAACGATTGGCGCATTATAACCCAGTTTTTCACTACGCATCAACTGAATATCCATTTGAATGGTTCGTTTGCTGATTGGATTTTGACGACCTTCATATTCAAATAAAGCTTCAGAACAGCATTCGATTAAATCTTCGAGCGTCCATTGCCGGTATTTATTCTGCAGACATTTATCGATCGTTTTGTACCGGATTAAGGCGTTTTTGTTTTGTGACATTGTTGTGTTGTTTTTGGGCGTATCCCTCCGGGCCGGGCTTTCGGCTATATCTTTTATTCCGCTATCGCTTCATAAAAGGATACCGCCTCAATCCCTCACGCATTTACGTTAATAATGAAATCTCGTTTTCAATATTATTTCTCGCTTTCTCCTCATATAAATTCCGAAATTCCTCGGTCTGAAAAATAAACTCATTTTCCACAAAATGTTTTAAAGCTTTTGCGCGTCCGGGTTTATATAAAAAATCAGGATAAATGCGATATTCTTTTCGAATTTGTTTGATATAGATTTTATAATCTTCCCAATCTTTAGCAAGGATTTTCAAATCAAAATCGATTAACCAATTAATATCTTCTATTACATTTTGCTGATGTTGCTGTGTGGCACAAATAGCATCAAAAACTAATTGTCTATTTAGATTGCTATTTTCAGATAAAACGGCCAAAGCATATTCAGCACTTTTGAGTTCGTTATCTTTTTTAGAAGCCGCATAAACAAATCGTGATAAAAAATAGAAAATAATATTTCATCCGGGTTTTGAAGTTTATCGCGATAGGTTTCAAAACTGGCAATCATTTCTTTTAAATGCGTGAGATTATGGTAATGCCTTGATTTTTTGGAATATGCCTTTTCTAAATCCAACCAGTTTTGCTGAATTTCATTTGCTGAAAAGTCAATATTCAAAAGTAAATCAGAATAAATTTTATGTAAATTCATCTTGTTTTTTACTCAAATTTAAAATTCTTTTTTAACTGCGCAAAATAATTGCGTAGTAAAATAAAATCTTTGTACTATCAAAAAAATAGAAATCATGAGTACACAAATAAACGGTACAGATATATTAGCATTAGGATTTCCAGAAGGAAAAACAATCGGAATCGCATTAAAAATAAACAGCAAAAGAAACGGATTCACAAGAGACGAAATGATTACCAATTTCAAAAACGTCTTAGAAACTCCGGAGCATTATATAGACGATAAAATCTTCAGCAAACTGGCTGTAGCTTTGATCGAAAAATCAAATGAAAAACCAGAAGATTTCATCGCTTTAAATGAAACTCCGAATGCGTATTCCGCTTACGGATTGGATCATATCGAAGACGGAGCCAGAAAACAGATGGAAGTTGCCATGAAACTTCCCGTTACGGTTGCCGGAGCTTTAATGCCAGACGCTCACCAAGGTTACGGATTACCGATTGGCGGAGTTTTAGCCACAAAAAATGCCATTATTCCGTATGGTGTTGGAGTTGATATTGGGTGTAGAATGGCGTTGTCGGTTTACGATATTCCAGAAGATTTTTACTTTGAAAACGAAGCTAAATTCAAAAAAGAGTTAATTGCCAACTCTATTTTTGGAGCAGGTCACGGATTTCACGGTCAGTACAAATCAGATCATGCGGTTTTGGAGAACGAAACTTTCAATATGAATCCGTTTGTGAAGAATTTGAAAGATAAAGCCTGGTCGCAATTAGGATCTTCAGGTGGTGGAAATCACTTTGTGGAATTCGGAATCATGGAATTTGCACAAGACGATGCCGTCTTGAATATCCCAAAAGGAAAGTACGTCGCTTTATTAACGCATTCCGGTTCACGCGGAATGGGAGCAACTATTGCGGGACATTATACTAAAATAGCCAAAGACGAATGTAAGCTTCCAGAAGTAGCCAAAAACTTGGCGTATTTGGATATGAATTCGCAATTAGGTCAGGAATACTGGCTGGCGATGAATTTGGCGGGAGATTACGCTTCGGCTTGTCACGAGATTATTCATAACAAAATGGAACGTGCTTTGGGTGCGACGATTTTAGCCAAAGTCGAAAACCACCATAATTTCGCCTGGAAAGAAATCTGGAACGGCGAAGAAGTGATCGTGCATAGAAAAGGAGCAACTCCAGCCGGAAAAGGCGTTATGGGAATCATTCCGGGAAGTATGACCGCACCGGGATTTTTGGTGAGAGGAAAAGGCGAGGAGAAGGCCATTAATTCGGCTTCGCATGGAGCAGGAAGACAAATGAGCAGAACCCAATCCATAAAAAACATCACACCAACCGAGATGAAATCGATCCTGAAAGATCATGGCGTTACGCTTATCGGAGCAGGTCTAGACGAAGCTCCAATGGCGTATAAAGATATCAATCAGGTTATGGAAGCACAACAGGATTTGGTTGATGTCGTAGCGAAGTTTAGTCCAAAATTGGTTAGAATGGCAGATGACGGAAGCCGAGAGGACTAAGAAGAAACAAGAGCCAAGAAGCAAGATTTTTGAGATTTCTACTCTTGCTTCTTTGAATTTTGGAAAAGAAAGAAACAAGAGCCAAGAAGAAAGATATGACCGTCTTGCCTCTTGCTTCTTTCTTCTACAAAATCTTAAAAGAAAAAATAATCGGTTCAGAGAGGAAAAAACCTTAGCATCTTAGCCTCTCAGAACCTTAGCAACTTTAAAAAAATGAATTATATAGACATAGGAATTAATTTAACGAACAAACAATTCCAAAACGACATAGACGATGTCGTACAAGACGCGCTCGACGCCGATGTATCGCAAATGATACTCACGGGCACAAGCGTACGAAATAGCGAAGAATCTGCGAAGATTGCGAGGCAGTATCCGGGCGTGTTGTACGCTACGGCGGGCATACATCCGCATGATGCGAAAAGTTTTGATGCGCAGAGTATTTCGAAACTCAGGAAATTATTAGAACTGAAACACGTAATTTCGGTTGGTGAATGCGGACTCGATTTTGATCGTGACTTTTCGCCACGAAACAAACAGGAAGAATGTTATAAAGCCCAATTAGAATTGGCGATTGAAGTTCAGAAACCTTTGTTTTTGCACGAAAGGGCAGCTTTTAATTCGTTTATGAATATTACCAAAGACTATTTACCGCAATTGCCAAAAGCCGTTGTACATTGTTTTACGGGAACATTGCAAGAAGCCAAAACCTATCTCGATAACGGATTTTATTTGGGTTTTACGGGAGCGATTTCAGATGCCAAGCGTTTCAGTCCTTTAAAAGAAGTAATTCAGTACGTACCGCTCGACCGAATGATGATTGAAACCGATGCGCCGTTTATGCTTCCTAAAAATGTCTCAAACGGCCTTTTGAAGAAATACCACGAACGCCGTTGCGAACCTGCTTTTCTGCCGTATGTTGCCGGAACAATTGCACAGTTTAAAGGAATTACTTTAGCTAAAGTAGCGGAAGAAACGACTAGGAATTCTAAAAGCTTTTTTGGAATTTAAGTCTTAATTTATAAAGATTATTTGTTGGCTTTTAAATCAGGTGTTTGTACTTGGTTTGAAGGCTTTTTGTTTATATATATTTGAAAACCAACTATAATTTATTGTGATTATGGAAAACCGTAAAAGATATAAAATAATCTTATGAATCTTTGATTATATTTTTATAGGAAATAACATAACTAAATCAGAAGAATTAGATAAATTGTAAAAAAAAAAATCAGGATGAAGTTTAA
This sequence comes from Flavobacterium xizangense, assembly GCF_054075145.1. Taxonomy (NCBI): domain Bacteria; kingdom Pseudomonadati; phylum Bacteroidota; class Flavobacteriia; order Flavobacteriales; family Flavobacteriaceae; genus Flavobacterium; species Flavobacterium xizangense. The sequence continues at coordinate 83,899 of NZ_JBSIPG010000004.1, forward strand.
AGAATATTATAATTAGGAAATACATGAATGATTCAATTATATCTGAAGTACGAAAAAAATTAAAAAAAGAGAATAAAGATCTTTATTTTGCCCATAATGGTTATCAATTTACATTGTCCAATATTACTCAAATAATTTTAAAGTCTTCTTTTTGGAATATTTTTTTGATAATGATTGCTATTATTTTAGTAATAATCATTTATTCCAATAAAAAATTTGATTTATTTTTTGATTTTCTGGTTATTGATTTTAAAGAACTTTTAAAAGTATTAACTTCAACCGTTATAACTTTAGTTTCAATGAATTTATTTGTCACGAATTTATTGCTAACACATCTGAAGGAGGAAAGGGATGACTTAGAAAAATTTATAAATAAAAAAATACCTTTTAGATTTATTACTTACTTCGGCTTTTCGATAATTCTTCTACTTCTATTTTTAAATCTATTTTATGGACATTTAGAATGCTCAAAGAATAATATTTTAATTTTTTTAGCTTATAGCTTTTTTATATTTATTGGAGCATTAATTTATTTGTATGATAAAGTATTTAAATTTATTACAAAAAGCCAAAGGAAAATTCTCATTTTTAATGAATTGAAAAGAGAGTTTAATTTAAATTTATACAGAAGTAAATTTAAAAAAGTATTTTCTGAAAATTATAATGAATTTTTCGCGAATTTGAATTTTAAAGTGGTTTCTAAAAATTTACCTCTTTTTAATGATGATTTAGCCGGTAATATTAATATACTGGTAAAATCAAATCACGAGAAATATTTTAAAGATTTAAAATATAAAAGTTTGAAATTGCTTATAGAAAAAATAGAACCTATAAACCAATTTTATTCGACTCATGATCTAGATGATAAAATACTAAATCAAGATGAAATTTTATTATTATCATTTCAAACTTCAAATGAAAAAGTGAATGAAAATCTTCTCAGATCTAAATTTGTTTACAGTAAAGAAAATTTTTTTGATGAAAATGAAACAAATGATATTTTGGAAACTGTCTTAGAAAAATTTGATAAAAATATAAAAAGTGGAAAATTAGAAGATTTAACCTCAGATCTTAAAAATTTTGAAAATATTTTGAATGACTTTTATAAAAAATATTAATTATGATGTTTGCACATTATTTAGCGGAATCTAAAAATTCTAGTATCCCTTATGTAAATAAAATTTTGCATAATCTTAAGGGAAATTTACGTGAATCTAGCTATAAAAATAACGAAAGGGCTTTTCAGGAAATATTGCTTTTTTTTAGAGGCCAAGCATTTGATTCACTGAGAGATTCTAGTGTGGTTTACACTCAAATTATATCAATTCCCGGTGAAATTTATACAGATTTATCCAAAGAGTATAAAAGGATATTGATAGAAGTATTTACGATAAGATTCATAGAGAATATTTCTATAATTAATTTTTCTAATAAATACGATATTAAATATTTAGAAATAACTTATTGGGGTTTTCTAAAATTAATAAAGAAGGTAATTGATGAAAACGATTATGATAGTTTTAATCTAATATTTGAGAAAGCAAATGAGTCTATTTCTTTTGAAATTAGTAAAAGAGAAGAGGCTAAATATTATCATTATGCTTTTTGTTTCAGCGTACTTTCATGGATTTTTTATTTGCATCAACAAGGTATTATTAAAGCTGAAAATTATAATTTATCATATATAGAAGAAATTTTCGAGCATAATTTATATCATAATAAAGAAAGATTTATAAATAACTTTTATAGATTTGAGAATGAAGCGACAAATGGATTATTTGAGATTGATAATTGGGAAATTAAAAAAGGGCCGATTGGGAAAGCTTATTTTGTTTTAATGAGTCACACATGGCTTAATTTTGGCTTTTTGATTATACTTTTAAAATATAATATTCTTAATTATGGTGTTAAGATTGATGATATACTTCTAAATGATAAATTTAAATTTATAGTTGATGATGTTACACATAATTTAGCTTTAGTAAAAGATAATCCAGAGAAATGGAATTCTAGAATTTTAAATAATTTTGAAGAAGAGTTTAACTTTAAACAAGAAAAAATAATTGAATTTTATACTGAATTAAATAAAAGGCAGGAAATATTAAGATATGGTAAGATTTCAAATGTTCCTCTTTCTGAATTAAAAATAGCAGAGTTTAAGAAAAGAGTAGGTGATTTATGGGTAAAAAATTCTTTTATTCCCGCAATTTTAAAATTTTATGGCAGGGTAACCCATTTGCCTAACAAAAAAGAAAAAGATGGTTTTGGATTTTTTCAAAACATGTTAAAAATGAGATTTGCATTTGTTGAAGGTGAGCATCATCAAACTGTTTATGGATTGACAGATTTTGGAGCAAAAGTTGCAAATTTAGTTAATGAATACTTCTTCATTGAATTGTTGAAGTTAAAAGAACCTAAAGAAATAGCAAATTTGAAGAACGAAGTTGATGTCTTTTTATCTAAAATAGGTGATGACCATTCAAAAGTTGTCATTTTTTCAAATTGGCGAGCAAATAAAACGTTAAGCAATGATGGAAATTTAATTCAGTCTAACGATGAGAGACATGTTCCATTTTCAAATTCAAATTATAAAAATATACCCATAATAAATTCTACATATTCAAATTTTGTATTCTTAATAGATCTTAAAGATATTGAGTACACGATTTATGAAGATGAAAAGTGGTATAATAACGAGCTTTTGGTAGAAGTTACAGAACCAAAATTTGGTAATATTGAGAATCAAACAGAAAAGGAGGAAGATTGGAAAGAAAGAGATGGGGTTACTTACTCGAAAGATGAAATTAATACATTAGAAAAAAATGATATTTATATAAAAATTCTTTTCAAGTTTGATTTAAATGTTTTGAAAAAGAAATCTTTTGAGATATATAAAATTATCTAGAGACTTTAATGATTTAAAACTTAGAACCAAAAGTAATTTTTTTCTTTCTTTTTAAAATAAAACATATCTTGGTTCTCGACAAAACATTTTATCGGCAATCGAGAACTTTTGAAACTTTATAAGTAATATAAGTGAAAATTTCATTCATCTTGCAGAAGCTAGGAGTAGTTCTCATTCTATTAGAATATTTTGTCGTAACCAAAGTTAAGCACTTTGTTATAAAAATTAAATTTTAACCAATATTTGTTAAAATATCGCAAAATATACTACATTTGTATCTGTAATTAAAAACATAAAAAAACACATTGATACTTTCAGCAAACCAAAATTTTGAAACTTTAGCCGGAGATTCTCCAGCTGTAAGCTCAGGATGCGTATGTATTTTTGTGAAATTGAAATGTAAGATTTAGAATCAAATTCATCATAAAATAGAAAAGCGTCCTCATTATAGGACGCTTTTTTTGTTTTAAGGCACTTCGACTTCGCTCAGTGTGACAGAAAAGAGGACAAAAATGATAGAAAAACAAACCAGAACTAAAAAAAACTAAAAAAATAATTGACCAAAATGTTTAATGATTAATAAAAATAGGAAGATATAGTCTTGGAAAGTAATCTGATGAGTAACAGTCATTTGATATAAAATTGAGATCTGCACCAGTTTGCGGACAGGAATTTCTTTGTCTAAATTTTTGATATAACTAATTGATAGTCAGAAAATTAATCTTAAAAAAGATTTGGAAATATGATTTTTTCTATCCTATCTTTGCCAAACAAAATTGAAACATAGCGTTTCATAAAACAACAACAACAATTATAAAAAATAAATAAAATGAGTTTTAAATTATACATACACAACCCAGGATTAGCAGCCTCGATTTCAAGTCGTGAAAGCTTTTACATGTCGGTGCATCAATATAGGCAATAGGATATTTATATCGTATTTGTTATGAAGCACCTTTAATTGGGTGCTTTTTTTATGCCTTAAAGGCAAAGAACAAAGGAACAAAGAAACAAAGTGACAAAGGTTCGGAGTACTAAAAGAAAAAACTTAGTATCTCAGCATCTTAGTCCCTTAGAAACTAAAAAAAAAATAAGGATGAATCAAAAAATAGGACTTAGGTCAGACTATAGTGGTCAAACAGATAAAGTGGAATTTAGTGAGTCGCCATTTGCCTCGAGTAGAGCGATGGATTTAGAACTTATTAACCTATGGAAGGAAAAGGTGAATTTTAGGAAAATCATATATATCATTTAGAGATATTTCTCTGGTAAAGCAATGGTGCTTTTGAACTTGTGTGATAGTGGATTTCTTAGAAAAGCCTTCGATTTCCTGAGATTCCCAAGAATTACAAAATCAAAACACCATGCAAAACAATACATTACAACAATATAAAAACGCAATTAGAAAAAAATACGAAATCGAAAAAGAAGGGAAATACTTTGATTATTTGTACCAACCTTCTCGTGGAAAACTTCGTGATTTGTGCTGGTTGATTTTCGAAAATAACCCAACAAAAGAGGATTTGAATGTTTTCAGTAACCTTTTGGGTTTAGATTTCGATCACACCAAAAAGAATAAGTTTAAAGAGAAGAAAGATAAGTTCAGACCTATCGAAACGTTCTTCAAAGGCGAAACAGATCCGTCAAACATTGATGCTATCAATATGGCTGCGATTTTGGTTGATTTTGAATTGCGTCCTTTCAAAAAGTTTTACGAAAATTCTAAAACGGAGAAAGCAAAACCAATCGAAAGAATGGAGAAAGTGAAAGCAGTTTTCGAAAAGAAGAGCGCTGAAAAAAAGTCTAAGAAAAGAAACTTCTTCCGAGATTTTAAAAGTTTCTTTTTCTAGGGCTTTTGCCACAATCCCGATAACTATCTGGACTAGGAGACAAAGTTTTTTAGCCACAGATTTCACAGATTAGAAGGATTATTAAAAAAAATCTGCTGAATCTGCGAGAGAAAAAAATTAAACACAATTATTAAAAATTAAAAAAATGAAAACAACAGATAAAATTATTATTATCGATTTAGAAGCCACATGTTGGCAAGGCGCAGTCCCGAACGGACAGCAAAATGAAATTATTGAAATCGGATTGGCGGTCTTAGATACTGCGACAGGCGAAATTTCCAAGAATAAAGGAATTTTGATAAAACCGCAACGTTCAAGCGTTAGTCCGTTTTGTACAGAATTGACAACAATAACTCAGGATTTACTCGATCAAAATGGCGTAAGTTTTGAAGAAGCCATTGATTTGTTAATCGACCAATACAATCCCGATTTGTACACTTGGGCAAGTTACGGTCAATACGATTTGAATATGCTTAAAAAGCAGTGTAAATCGTTTGGTATTTCATATCCAATGGGAGACGAGCACATTAATGTAAAAGAACATTTTGCTGAAAAATTTGGCTTGGTAAAACCAACCGGAATGAATGGCGCCTTGGCACTGCTTAATATTCCGTTGGAAGGAACGCATCACCGCGGCATTGATGATGCTAAAAACATCGCTAAGATTTTGCATTGGTGTCTGCAAAATTAAAAAAGGCTGTCTCAATAAAGACAGCCTTTTCCTTTGGTTAATTATTTTGGAATTTTAATTATGACCATAGATTTTAGCGTAAAGATCTTTGTAAATTTCTTTAATGATTTTACGTTTTAATTTTAGAGTAGGAGTAAGTTGTCCGCCGTCGATAGACCAAACATCAGGAGTTAACTCAAAACGTTTGATTTTTTCCCAGTTTCCAAATTTCTCATTGATGCTTTCCACTTCGTCGTCGATGCGTTTGATCACATCTGGATTTTCACTGATTTCCTTATCTGTTTTTCCTAAAGTAATTTTGTGGATTTTTGCCCATTCTTTTACGAATTCAAAATTCGGCTGAATAAAAGCACCTGGCATTTTTTCGCCATCACCAATCACCATAATCTGCTCAATAAAACGAGATTGTTTCATGGCATTTTCAATGATTTGTGGTGCAATATATTTACCTCCCGAAGTTTTGAACATTTCTTTCTTACGATCGGTGATTTTCAAGAAGCCTTCACTGTCGATTTCTCCAATATCTCCTGTGTGGAAATAACCATCTTGTAAAGCTTCAGCCGTTTTTTCAGGATCTTTAAAGTAACCTAACATTACGTTTGGTCCTTTGCAAAGAATTTCTCCGTCTTCAGCAATTTTAACTTCTACATTGCGAATCACTTTTCCAACAGTTCCAATTTTAAAACCTCTGTTTCTTTGATCGTTTACGGCAATTACCGGAGAAGTTTCAGATAAACCGTAACCTTCCATAACTGGAATTTCTGCAGCAGCAAAAACTCTCGTCAAACGTGGCTGTAAAGCGGCACTTCCAGAAACCATTAAATCTAAATTTCCACCTAAACCTTCTTTCCATTTGCTGAAAATCAATTTGCGGGCAATTTTTAACTGAAATTCATACCAAGCGCCATTTGCTCCGTATGGTTCATATTTTAAGCCTAAATCAATTGCCCAGAAAAATAATTTTTTCTTGATGCCGGTTAATTCAGTTCCTTTTGCGTAGATTTTATCGTAAACTTTTTCTAAAAGTCTTGGTACCGCTGTAATTACAGTCGGACGAACTTCTTTTAAGTTATCACTGATTTTGTCAATTGATTCTCCAAAATAAACCGAAACTCCATAATATTGATAAATGTACAAGATCATTCTTTCAAAAATATGACAGATAGGCAAGAAGCTCAATGCAGTGCTTTTTCCCGGATCAAACGGAATTCTAGGCGCACTGTCCAAAACATTTGAAACGATGTTTTTGTGCGAAAGCATAACACCTTTTGGTCTTCCTGTTGTTCCGGAAGTATAAATAATGGTCGCTAAATCATCTGTTTGAATGCTGTCTTTTCTGGCTTCAACTTCACTTTGATTGCTTTCGTCTTCGCCTGACAACAATAAATCGCTCCAATGTTTACAACCTGGTATTTCATTGAAAGAATAGACCTCTTTTAATGTCGGTACATTTGCTTTGATAAGATTTACTTTATGAAGCACTTCTTCATCAGACACAAAGCAGTACATACTGCCACTGTGATTCAATATATATTCGTAATCTTCTTCAGATATTGTTGGATAAATTGGAACCGTCTGCGCACCTGTTTGCAGAACACCAATATCCATGATATTCCATTCGGTACGGTTATTTGATGTAATCAGGGCAATTTTGTCATCTTTTTGAATGCCCATTCGTAATAATGCTCTCGAAATTGCATTTGCTTTTGCAATATATTCCTGGCTAGATGTTTTTTCCCAGACTCCGTTTTTTTTTGTTGCTAAAGCAACCGGAAGGTTATAAGTTTCTTGTTGATAATAGGGAAAATCAAAAAGGCGTGTGATTGAAACCATGTTTAATATATTGAATTTTATCGCAAATTAAATAAAAAATAGGTATAATTTTTAATTTTGTGGAATTTTATGGGAAAATTTATAGGGACTCTTAAAAATCAACGAAAACGTTTTCTTTTTTGTAGTAAATTTTCGAAAAAACTAGAAATTATCAAATTAAAAAAATATTATTTTTTTTAGAAATTATTGCACATTAAAATCTTCATATTCTTTGACTCTTTCTCCCATCAGAAACATTTTTTTCTTCGCAAAATGAATAGAGAATTGAGAATAAACCCATTCCTCACTGTCATTTGGTCTGTACCAAAAAGTATACGATTTACTATTGAATCCTTCCTTGAAAACAGGAATTCCCTCTTCTGTACATTCAATTCCCCAGTTAATTTTCTTTTTGCTCATATCAACAGATTGAATAAATCCTGTTCCATCTGGGTTTAATTGGCTAATTGGTTCTTTTTGGCCAATTGGAGCATAAGTCCCGGAAACCGGAAAACCAATCGTGGTTGTAATATAGCGTTCTTTAGAATTATGAGTGATTGTGTTTACTTCAACTTGCGAATAAGATTTCGCAACAATAAAAAATAGAGCAATAAGCAATACGTGTACAGATTTCATTCTATAGTAGGTTTAAGTGTTTTTGGTATTTAGGGAAAATTTATGTCAGATTTTCAAGGCGAATATACTTTAAATTTCCATAGAAAAAATAAATCTCAATTACAAGAATGAAAAAATTATCAGATTTTTATTTTAAGAATTATTATTCTGTCGAAAACTGATTTTCTAGTAGTTTTTCTTTAAAATCAGATTTAAAGGTATACGCAAACGTAAGCATCAAAGCGCGAGTGTCAGATTTATTAGTTCGATGATTGCTGAACAATGCGGTATTGTTTTTATAACCGCTTTCGAGCGTATTAAACATATCGGTGGCAACCAAACCTAAACGCGCATTCCCTTTTCCGAGTTTTTGCTGAAATCCCATATCAACATTATAAATCGGAATTCTTTTTCCCTGTGCAGTTGCTAAAGCCGAATTGTAATTTCCAATAATCTGTAGTTTTCCGCCTTTCCACGGAACAAAATTATTAATGATTTTTCCATACCAGCTAAAAGCATTATTTACGACATCTTCGCCTAAATTCGATGCATTTATATTTTGCTGAAAAGCAGTCAAGCTGATGTTCGCATCATAAAAACCAATAGGTTTCAGACTGAAAATAGTTTCTAAACCATAAGTAACAGTGCTTCCAATATTTCTTGGCTGGAGAAAAATTACGCCGTTATCTAGCAATTCAGCATATTGTCTGATCGCGTCAGTTGTATTTCGGTAAAATGCATTGGCTGATAATGAATAGTTTTTCCAGTCTTTATTATAACTCATTTCGGCAATATGAATAATTTCCGGTTTCAAATAAGGATTTCCTCCATGCGGATTAAGTGCATCCGTAATATCAATAAACGGATTCAAATCGTCTAAATCAGGTCGATTAATACGTTTGCTGTAACCCAGTTTTACAAATTCATCTTGCTTTAAATTTAATTGCAGCGAAGCCGATGGAAAGAGTTTTAAATAATTATTGCTAAAGCGATCACTGTTATTTTGAGTTGCTCCGGTATTAGAAACATTTTCTGCACGCAAACCTAAATTGTATTTCCATTTTGGATTTTCGCTTTCGCCAATGAACGAATTTAGCATTCCATAAACAGCGTTTATTTGTTCGTTAAATTCGAAAATATTACTCGCTAAAGGATTCGCAACATAATCGCCATTAACTAAATCGGCACTTTCAAAATCAGAATTAAAAAAGCGAAATGTTCCTTTATAACCCGTTTCTACAATTGTTTTTTCTGAAACAGGAAAAGCATAATTTATAATTGCATTTGAGATATTTTGGTTTTCATAATTGTGTGTGCGCTGTAATTTAGCTTCACCAATCTGTTGTTGGTATTCATCATAATTATAAGTGTCAATATCCGTATTTTCTCTGTGTTTTCCGAATGATGAAGTAATTGATGTATTTAAACTTTTTCGTTCGTCAGAAAATTTTCGGTCATAATTAAAAGACAATTCCCCAACTTTTGAGCGTTCCAATTCTAAAGAATGTCTTCTGTTATTGGAGAAGAATGCATTGGTACTTGTGTTTACCTGCGTATATAACGTTTCGTCGTTATCCTGAGTTTCAATGTTTCCTAAAGCTTCAAACGAAAATATATTTTTGTCGTTTGGAGTAAAATCAACATTGAATTTTAGATTTTGCAAACCTTCAGTACGGGCGTCATCTCTGTGTTGATGAATGTAATGTTCATCATCAATAAAATAGTTTGTTCGGTCAGCATTGATTTTCTTGGTTCTTCCGGCAAAGCGATTGTCGTATCCTAAACCAATATTCCATTTTTCTGATTTATTATTTAAAAGAACCGAACTATTTACTCTGCCTTTTGCGCCAAAACCGCCTCCTAAAACAACAGCGCCATTAAGACCGCTTTGATTGTTTTTCTTCAATTTAATATTGATGATTCCGCTTTCCGCATTTGCATCATATTTCGCGGTTGGATTACTTATTATTTCGATACTTTCAATACTGCTGGCTGCGATTTGATCCATATTGGTAATGGCCGAATTTTTTCCGTTAATCAAAATCATAGGGGATTTTCCTCTAAGCGTAATTCCGCCTTCGGCATCAACGGCAACTGTTGGAATACTTTTTAGCATATCAGTCGCAGTTCCGCCAGATTGTGAAATATTCGAAACAGCATTAAAAATGAAGCCTTCGTTAGTTTTCTGAATTTGTTTTTTCTGCGATTTTACAACAACGTCATTCAGTAAATTAGTGTCGTTTTGCAGTTTGATAGTTCCAATGGAAATCGGACTTTCAGCAACTTTTATCTTTTGAGAAATCGTTTTAAAACCTATTAATTTAAATTGAAGCTGATAATCTCCAGAGGAAACATTTTCTAAAGCAAAATTTCCCATAACATCAGTTACGGCATAATTGGCTATTTTGGTAGAATCGCTGGCTTTTTTTAGAACGACATCAACAAATTCTATAGGAAGTTTTCCGTCAGTGATGTTTCCTTTTATGGCAGTCGTTTTTTGTGCAAAGGAAAATTGGCTTATAATGACTAAGAGAAATGGAAGGTATATTTTGCGTATCATATTTTTCATGAGACAAAGATATTTACCAGAATGTTTACGCTTGCTTAAGCTGTCTTAAGATACTATTAAATTAATCTTAGAATAGTTTTAAATAGTTTTGTTTTATCTTCCAAAAAAAATAATTAAGGCAAAGTTTGTCATTCCGAGGAACGAGGAATCTCCACAAGTAGCTCCGTCCAGAAAAGTTGCCAATCTTTGTAGAGTTTCTTGCAAGATTCCTCGTTCCTCGGAATGACAAGATTGAGGAAAAGTAATTTTTTGCCACTCCCGATAGCTATCGGGATAAAAGGATTGTAATGATTTTTTAATTGATGGAAAAAAAATCTGTGTTAATCTGTGTAATCTTTGGCAAAAAAAAACGCCCGATAAATTCGGGCGCTTTTAGTAAAATATATTTTTTAGTTTTTCTCAATCCATTTTCTGGCATTGACAAAAGCTTCGTGCCAAGGCGAAACCTCGTCATTTCTGTCTTTCGGATAATGCGCCCAGTTCCATTGGAAAGTAGAACGCTCAATGTGAGGCATCATAACCAAATGTCTTCCGGTTTTATCACACATCATTGCTGTGTTGTAATCAGAACCGTTAGGGTTTGCAGGATAACCTTCGTAAGCATATTTAGAAACAATGTTGTATTGGTCTTCTGCATAAGGCAATTTGAATTTACCTTCTCCGTGAGAAACCCAAACTCCTAAAGTACTTCCAGCCAATGTCGATAACATAACCGAATTGTTTTCCTGAACTTTTACAGAAGTAAAGATACTTTCGTGTTTCTGGCTTTCGTTATGAAGCATTTTTCCGTGAACTTCATGCTCTGGATTAATAACTTCTAATTCCATAAACAATTGACATCCGTTACAGATTCCAACAGATAAAGTATCTTCTCTTTTAAAGAATTTATCCAAAGCTGTTTTTGCTTTTTCGTTGTATAAAAATGCTCCGGCCCAACCTTTAGCAGAACCTAAAACATCTGAGTTAGAGAATCCTCCAACTGCACCAATAAACTGAATATCTTCAAGCGTTTCACGACCAGAAATTAAATCCGTCATGTGAACGTCTTTTACGTCAAATCCTGCCAAGTACATTGCATTTGCCATTTCGCGCTCAGAATTACTTCCTTTTTCACGAATAATAGCTGCTTTTGGTCTTGGTTTAGAATTATCGATTTCTGGTTTTTTTCCTGTGAAATGTGCAGGGAAAGTATAATTTAAAACTTGATTTTTATAGTTTTCGAAACGTGCCTGAGCTCTTCCGTTTTTAGATTGTTTTTGATCTAATAAATAAGAAGTCTCAAACCAAACATCTCTGTAAGTTGGAATATCTAAATTCCAGTTTCCAACTTCCAAAGTTGCTGTAGATGTTACAGAACCAATTTTGAAAAATTCGATATTGTTTGCATTCAATTTAGCTTCAACAGCTGCATCAGATTTAGCTTGGAAAACGATTCCGATGTTTTCTGCGAAAAGGATTTTCAACAAATCTTTTTCCGCGAAAGCGCTGAAATCAATTTTAGCTCCCAAATTCACATCAGCGAAACACAATTCTAATAAAGTTGTGATTAAACCACCGCTTCCGATATCGTGACCCGCTAAAATCTGGCTTTCGCCGATTAAATCTTGGATTGTATTAAATGCATTTTTGAAGAAAGCCGAATCTTTAATTGTAGAAGTTTCGTTTCCGATTGTGTTTCTAATTTGTGCAAAAGATGAACCTCCAAGTTTGAAATCATCTTGAGACAAATTGATATAATAGATTGAATCTCCGTTTTTCTGTAAAACAGGTTCAACTACTTTTCTAATGTCAGTACAGTTTCCTCCAGCCGAAATAATAACCGTTCCCGGCGCAATTACTTCATCGTTTGGATATTTTTGTTTCATCGAAAGTGAATCTTTTCCTGTCGGAATATTGATTCCCAATTCGATTGCAAATTCTGAACAACCTTCAACTGCAGCGTATAAACGGGCGTCTTCACCTTCGTTTTTACAAGCCCACATCCAGTTTGCAGATAATGAAATTCCTTTTAAACCATCTTTAATTGGCGCCCAAACAATGTTTGACAACGATTCTGCGATAGCATTTCTACTTCCTGCAACCGGATCAATCAAAGCAGCGATAGGAGCGTGGCCAATAGAAGTTGCAATTCCTTCTTTTCCTAAATAATCCAGAGCCATAACCCCAACATTATTCAAAGGCAATTGTAACGGACCTGCATTTTGTTGTTTTGCTACTTTTCCTCCAACGCAACGGTCAACTTTGTTAGTCAACCAGTCTTTTGAAGCAACAGCCTCTAAACGTAAGACGTCTTTTAAATAACTTTCGAAATCATTTGGTGAATAAGCAACATCAGCATATTTTCTATCAATAGTTTTATCTGTCATAACCGTTTTTGGAGAACTTCCGAAGAAATCTTCTAAAGCATAATCCATCGGTTTTGAACCATTTGATTTTGATTCAAATGTAAAACGGTGATCTCCCGTTACATCACCAACCTGATACATTGGCGAACGCTCTCTGTCGGCGATTCTTTGTAATGTATCGATATCTTTTTGACCAATAACCAATCCCATTCTTTCCTGAGATTCATTACCAATAATTTCTTTTGCAGAAAGTGTTGGATCTCCAACTGGTAATTTGTCTAAATCGATCAAACCTCCGGTTTCTTCCACTAATTCTGAAAGACAGTTTAAGTGTCCTCCAGCTCCGTGATCGTGAATCGAAACAATTGGATTGTTGTCGCTTTCTACCAAACCACGAATGGCGTTAGCAGCACGTTTTTGCATTTCAGGATTTGAACGCTGAATCGCATTTAACTCGATTCCTGAACCGAAAGCTCCAGTATCTGCAGAAGAAACTGCAGCACCACCCATTCCGATTCTATAATTTTCACCTCCAAGAATAACGATTTTATCGCCTTCTTGTGGTTTCTTTTTAATTGATTGATCTAGTTTTCCGTATCCAATTCCACCCGCTTGCATGATTACTTTATCATAACCAATTTTGCGGTCGTTTTCTGAATGTTCGAAAGTCAAAACCGAACCTGTAATAAGGGGTTGGCCAAATTTATTTCCGAAATCAGAAGCTCCATTTGAAGCTTTGATCAAAATATCCATTGGAGTTTGGTACAACCATTTTCTTTCTTCAAGAGCATTTTCCCATTTTCTGTCTTCTTTCAAACGAGAGTACGAAGTCATGTAAACTGCAGTTCCGGCTAATGGCAACGAACCTTGACCTCCGGCTAAACGGTCACGAATTTCTCCTCCTGATCCTGTTGCAGCTCCATTGAAAGGCTCAACTGTTGTTGGGAAATTGTGTGTTTCGGCTTTTAATGAGATAACCGAATCAAATTCTTTTATTTCGTAAAAATCAGGTTTGTCTGCCGATTTTGGTGCAAATTGCTGCACTTTTGGTCCTTTTACAAAAGCAACGTTGTCTTTGTAAGCAGAAACAATATCGTTAGGATTTTCCTGAGATGTTTTTTTGATTAATTTAAAAAGAGAAGTTTCTTTTTCTTCACCATCAATTACAAATGTTCCATTGAAAATTTTGTGACGGCAGTGTTCTGAATTCGCTTGCGAGAAAGCAAAAATCTCAGAATCCGTAAGTTTTCTTCCTAGTTTTGTTGAAAGATTATTTAAGTATTCTACTTCTTCTTCGCTTAAAGCTAAACCTTCAACTTTATTGTAAGTCGCAATATCATCAATTTCCAGAATTGGTTCCGGCTGAATGTTGATAGTAAAAATCTCCTGATCTAATTCATTGAATTTTTGGAAAAGCATCGGATCAAAATCAGTAAAATCTTCCGTAGCCGGATGAAATTCTTCAATTCTGATAATGCCCGGAACACCCATGTTTTGAGTGATTTCTACAGCATTTGTACTCCAAGGTGTGATCATAGTGGCACGGGGACCAACAAAAAAACCCGTCAGTGCGGATTTTTCGATCTTATTCGAGTCGGCAAAAAGCCAGTTTAATTTTGAAATGTCTTGAGCTGAAATTTCGTTTTGCGTCTGTACGGCAAAAACAGTTTTGCTTTGGTTTTCAAAGAAATGGATCATTGTGATGTGTAGTTTGTTGTATTGAGCTGCAAATTTAGTTTAAATAAATAGTAAGCGCAAATTTGATAACAAACTCTTTAGAAAAAAATGATCTTGATCTGAAAAGCGATTGAATTTTAAGGATTTTGTATTTAATCTCGTAATCCCGATAGCTATTGGGAGCACAGCAAAGTTTTTTTGTTTCACGCAGATTGAGCAGATTTTTTTTGGTTTATGAATAAATCGGAGCTAATCTGCGTGAAAAAAAATATCTAGTTGATTACTATCTTTTTAATTGTGGTTTTTGAATCTTTCACGATTTTAACAACATAAATTCCGCTTGAAAGATGACTTACAGCTATTACGGGGTCTGTTGTGTTTTGTTTTTCGAAAACTTTTTGTCCGGTAAAAGAAAGAATTTCTATCGAATAAGGAGAATCTGAATTGCCTAAAACAATATTGAAAATTCCGTTTGAAGGATTTGGGAAAACCACAATTTCATCTGAAAGTGCTACAATTTCTTCTTTTTCTTCTTCAATTGGTTTAGCCATTTTGCTTGCTAAATTGTTGCAGGTATCTTGTGTAAATGAATCCCATTGCGAACTTAAATTAAAAGTTGTGCTTGGAGAAGTTACAGTCGATTTTCTTCTTAAAGTAACATCGATTGCAAAGTTTGCGGTTCCGCCGTTAAAAGTTCCGATGATGTCTATTAAAACTCCATTTTTAAATAAACCTACAGCATCATTTCCGTTAAAAGTTAATTCGGTTGCCGTTGTTGAAATATTGGCTGAACTTGGAGAAAAACAGGTTGAAGAAATCGCGCTGTTTACAATAACAAATTTGCTTCCTGTAGTTAATGTTCCGCTTAAAGCTAAACCTGTGCTCCATGCGCCAGCACCATTAGTTTGCTTTTTGATTGTGTATGCAGATAGATTAATAGCGCTTCCTGTATTGTTGGCAATTTCCAAAGCTTTATTATTTCCTGAACCTTCAATATATTCAGAGAAAAGCAAATCGGTTGCCGATCCTGTTCCGCTGCTGTTGGTTGTAACTGAAATGGTATTACTTGATGCAGAAACATTTCCTGCCGCATCTTTTGCTTTCACATAAATGGAATAAGCTGTAGAAGCAGTTAAACCAGTAATAGTTGCTGTTGTGCTGGAAACAGTTGTTTTTAAAACACTATTTGCGTAAACATCATAACCCGTTACGGCTACATTATCTGTAGAGGCAGTCCATGAAAGTGAAATTGAAGTCGCTGTTTTTGAAGTTGAAGCCAAACTTGTTGGAGTGGTGGGCGCCTGAGTATCTCCAGAAGGAGTTCCGCCCCAAATTTGATTTACATATTCCGGATGATCGATATAGGGATTACGATTATTTTGACGCGCATAAATCGCATTATTTCGTGCAATTTCTCTTGCGCTTACAGGATCTTGCGTGTGCCAGGCTAAAAGAACATTTAAGAAAGCCGTTGTAAAAACTTTATTGCTCGAACCATCGAACATGGCATAAGAATATCCGGCAACCGTATTTTCATATCGTGTTGCGAAGTAAAAATACATTCTGGCAATATCACCTTTAAAGTCGTTGATGGGTTCGAAAACAGTTCCTGAATATCCAGATACAGAACTTGATCCTAATTTACCTCCATTTTGAGAAGTATAGGTTGCAGAACTTACTGTTCCGTGAGGGTAGTTCGAGCGCATTCCGTTTACTTTTCCGTCGGTTGGTGTTATGAAATGTGCATCGGCAACCATTGGAGATTGTTCGTTAAAAACAGATTGCGGGATAATATGTTCTCTGTTGTAGCAATCGCCTTCAACAGAGTAATTTCCGCATCGTTGTGTGCTTCCTGTGCTATAATTGTAAGGATCTGTTCCGGATGGATTTTCGGAATACATGTCTAAGACGGTTCCGTCATTTTCATAAAAATTATCGACATCTGAAGTTTGATAGGTTGTGTACAAACCTGCATAACCATTGTCTGTATGGCCTTTAATAATGTTGTACAATTGTGTTTTTAAAGTATAACCAGTTCCGCTTGCGGTATTATAATAACCAGAAGGTATTTGGGTAAAACCAATTGTAGTAATAAACAATAACAGTAAAAAGTAGTTTTTTTTCATAAAAGTAGTTTAAGATTTGGTTTGAAATACTAAAAATTTACTAATTTAAAATATTGATTTTAAATGTTTTAAATTTTAATATGTAACAAAACTACTACTTTTTAAGATGCAAAATGTTACGGTAAGTTTAAATTTAGATAGATTTTCTTACGAGTGATTTTTTAACTACCGCGAAGGCACTAAGGCTTGAAGTTTATTTTATTGAAGTTATTTTTTTAATGGCTTTTCTATATTCTTTTTCAGATTTAGAACTACCGTCATTAGTTATGACGATATTAAAATCAATTACTTTATTGTTTTTTATTTTATAAAAGGAAGCCCAATTGGTCCCGGAAACTACGTGACTTTCAATAATATTATATTTAGTATTTAATATTGGGTTTTTGATTTCTTCAAAACCAACTACTTTTTTGAAATTATTTGTTTTGGAATTATAGAGATATAAGCTATAAGTCCAATTGCTTCGAACATCTGAATAATTTTGAACTAAAAGATCTTTTATTTTATCGTTATTAAAATCTCTAAATTCAATTTCCTGATTACTACTATGAAGATTTTCTTTTAATAATATTGTTTTTTTGCCGTTTAATTGCTGAGTGATTGTCAGAGTCGCATTTTTTTCGTCATCTTCGATATCTTCTCTGTCGTTGAAAGTTGCAAGTTTTATCGCAATTCCTTTATTTTTATAAATAGAATCACACTTAATTATAGTTGTATTTTGAGAAAATGCATTGCTAAAGAATAAATGACAAATGACAAGCGAAAAAAATAATTTCATAAATCTTTAAATTTATTTCGGAAAATCTTGACTCTGATAAGCGCCTAAATCCGGAGGTAAAGTTCTTGTAATTCCTAAAATATCTTTCGGAATCATAAACGCCTGATTCCCTTTCGCGAAAGCGGATGAAGTTTTATCAATGTTGAATTTGTTCTGACTAACATTATAAAACTTTGGATTTTCATTCAAAATGATGTTGTTATAATGTTGTGTATCTGTTTTAAATTGATAATCAGGATTTGTAGACGAACTACTGAATTTTAGAAGACAGTTATTTAATTGATAAACAAATGCGGTATTGGTATTTTTACTTAAATTAAACTCGTTTGTGCCTGAGCCATAAATAATACAGTTATTGAAAGTTGCTTGTGTAAGCGGATTTGTTTCCGGCGTTGCGCCTGCCAAACTATTACTCAAGTTAACTGCAAAATGAGAACTGTTTTGCCAATTGTTGTTGAATGTACAATGCACAAAACTGTAATTACCGCCATAAAGACAAGATAAACTTGTAATTCCGGCGTAATTTATAACTAAATTTTCGGCATTTATTCGGGCATTTTTAGTTAGAATTCCATAATCCACAAAATTATAAAATTGACTATTTTTAATGGCAATAACGTTCGTTGTATTTCTTATTTCTAAACCAGTTACGGCATTTTTTAAGGTAAGATGATTGATGGAATGATTGGCGCTTCCGTTTTCAAGAATAACCGAATTCCATTGTCCTGGAATATCAGAATAAAGGGATTCTAAACGATCGCCTTCAAAAACAACTTCGTTTTCTAGTTTTTCGGTTGTAGAAACAGTTCCGTTAATTTGAAGGGAAGCATTTTTTGTAACATACAATCCGGAATTAGCGTGGAAATGAACCCTTGCACCGGCTTCAAAAGTTACGGTTTTATTTTCTGGAACACCCGCGTATCCATAAATAACATATGGTTTTTGTTTGGTAAAAAGAAGTTCGTTTCCGTTTACGGCATCATTTTCATTTAGATAAAATCCATCAACTTCTTTTCCGTCGATTTTGATTTTCTCTTTTGTGCCGTCAGGATTTTGATTCGGATAAAGAAAAACGGCATCCTGAATTAAGGTAACTAGTGCCACTTTTTGAAGATTGTCTCCGCTGTCAAATTGAATTTCATCGGTATATAAAAAATCAGTCGGATTAGCATCGGTAACGTCTGCAGTAGTTTCTATAAAAATGTAAAGACTGTCTTTTGCTAAAAGCGTAACATCTTTAAAAATCTTTCCATTTGTTCCGCTCATTCCGTCAACGGTCATTCTGTATTTTGAATTCAATCCGTTTTTCAACTGAATAATTGGAATTGAAATATCATTTTTACTTCGGTTATACACTTTCAATTGATAAGTGCTTGAGCCAATGTTTTTGAAAACAGTATCTAAATAAACAGTGTCTTTTGAGAACTTTAAATCTCCAGTGCTGGCAACAGTATCAAAATCAGTTCGGCAGGAACTGAAAGCTAAAATTAAACCAATGATGAAAAGTGTAAAGTATTGGCGCATTTGAATTCTTTTTGTAAAAATAGCAAAAAACCTACAGGTTTGAAGTTGAATTTTAAATTTTAGAATCGGTTTTTAGATTTATGTCTTATCTTTCTTTAATTTTACGATTTTAAAGTCCATTTTAATGAATTATACAAAAGAGCAGATTTTGGCGCGCTGTAATGAGTTTTCTAAAAACACATTAATGGAAACGCTGAAAATTGAATATATCGACGCCGGAGAAGATTTTTTAACAGCAAAAATGCCAGTAAATCCAAGCGTTCATCAGCCAATGGGATTATTGCACGGTGGCGCTTCAGTGGCTTTGGCGGAAAGTGTCGGAAGTGCAGCTTCTTTCTTTTTTATTAATCCGAAAGAGCAGGAGGTGAGAGGTATTGAAATTTCGGCAAATCATTTAAAAAGTATTCGTGAAGGCTATGTTTTTGGTACTGCAAGAATTATTCACAAAGGAAGAACTGTTCATTTGTGGGAAATCAAAATTACAGATGAAGCTGGAAATTTAGTTTCGCTCTGCAAATTGACGAATATGGTTTTGGATAGAAAGAAAAGTGAGTAAATTATGAATCCATTTTTCTCAAAAATTAAAAATCATAAAGAACAGAATTTACCTTTTGTACTTTATTCAAAACCCAACACAACAAACCTAGTTGGGATTTTACAACAAAATAATACATTATTTACCGTTTCAGATTACAGCGAAAAAGGATTTGTTTTTGCTTCTTTTGATGAAAAACAATTGATTCTGATTCCTGAAAATGAATCGGAAATTATTATTGCAGAAAAAGAAGCAACTTCATTTGGACCAATAGAAATTGATGATTTGAATTTTGATTCTGAGGCTAAATTTCAGTATGAATATTTGGTAGCGCAAGGAATTCAGGCGATTAAAAATGAAGAATTCAAAAAAGTAGTTTTATCAAGAAGTGAAGAAGTGACTTTGTCTGAATTTGATTTTATCGAAACTTTTCAGCATTTGGTTCAATTGTATCCTGCGACTTTTTGTTATTGTTTTTTTCATCCAAAAATCGGACTTTGGATGGGAGCGACACCTGAAAAACTGTTAAAAGCAAACGGAAATGTTTTTGAAACTATGGCTTTGGCAGGGACACAAAAAGATAATCTGGAAACAGAAATCGTCTGGCAGCAAAAAGAAAAAGACGAGCAACAATTTGTAACTGATTTTATCGTAAAAAGATTGAGAGAATTTACGGCTTCGGTTGTGGTTTCTGAACCGTACAGTCTAAAAGCGGGTTCAATCTGGCATATTAAAACAGATATTTCTGGAGTTTTAAAGGAAAATTCAACTTTAGAAGAGGTTATTGATACATTACATCCAACGCCTGCTGTCTGCGGACTTCCTAAAAAGAAATCCAAAGCATTTATTTTAGAAAAAGAAAATTACGATAGAACTTTCTACACCGGTTTCTTGGGTGAATTGAACAGTACTTTTGAGGGAATTAATGCAAGTTCTGATTTATTTGTAAATTTACGATGCATGCAGATTCAGGAAAATAAAGCTATTTTGTACATGGGCTGCGGTATTACAAAAGAAAGTATTCCTGAAAAAGAATGGGAAGAAAGCGTCAACAAATCGATGACGATGAAAAGAGTATTGAGAGTTATGAGTTATGAGTTATGAGTTGCAGTCGCAGTTTGCAGTTACTGAGACTGAATACTGAGACTGCGACTAAGCTCGAAACCTGAAACAAAACAAACAAAAACAAAAAAATGAAATTAGATATATTAGCCTTCGGTGCACATCCGGACGATGTGGAATTAGGTTGTGCCGGAACAATTTTAAAAGAAGTTTCCCTTGGGAAAAAAGTTGGTATTGTTGATTTAACGCGCGGTGAATTAGGAACGCGTGGTACGGCAGAAATTAGAGATCAGGAAGCAAAAGATGCTGCAGCTATTTTAGGCGTTCTTGTTCGTGAAAATTTAGCCATGCGCGACGGATTTTTCGTTAATGACGAAAAACATCAATTAGAAGTGATAAAAATGATCCGTAAATATAAACCTGAAATTGTATTATGTAATGCAATTGACGATCGTCATATCGATCACGGAAAAGGAAGTAAATTAGTTTCTGATTCTTGTTTCTTATCAGGTTTGATGAAAATTGAAACTTCGATTAATGGAGTGCTACAAGAAGCCTGGAGACCTAAAGTTGTATATCATTATATTCAATGGAAAAACATT
Source organism: Flavobacterium xizangense (assembly GCF_054075145.1). Classification (NCBI taxonomy): domain Bacteria; kingdom Pseudomonadati; phylum Bacteroidota; class Flavobacteriia; order Flavobacteriales; family Flavobacteriaceae; genus Flavobacterium; species Flavobacterium xizangense. Next base: position 104,990 of record NZ_JBSIPG010000004.1, read on the forward strand.
ACTCCGGATTTTGTAGTTGATATTACAGGATTCGAAAAAAAGAAAGTTGAAGCGATTTCTGCATATAAAACGCAATTTTATGACCCAAATTCAAAAGAGCCGGCAACGCCAATTACGAGTAAAAACTTCTTTGAAAGTTTAAATTACCGTGCGCAGGACTTAGGAAGATTGGTTGGGAAAGATTTTGCTGAAGGTTTTACCGTTGAAAGGTGTTTGGCAGTCAATAGCTTAGAAAGTTTGATTTAATTTTTATGAAAATTTTTCATTTTTTTCTTTGTAGAACTGAACCTTTGTTCTATATTTGCACTCGCTAAGCAAAAATGGTGGTTGTAGCTCAGCTGGTTAGAGTAGCGGTTTGTGGTGCCGCGGGTCGCCGGTTCGAACCCGGTCAGCCACCCAGATTTAAAGCCTTGAAGAAATTCAAGGCTTTTTTTGTGCTTGTATTTTTTTGAACCATATAAGGTATGTAATTAATTTAAGTTTGGCTTTGCAAACAATTATTACCTTGAAATCCTTCTAAAATGATTTGAATAAAAAAAGCATGACGTTTAGAGTCATGCTTTTCTAGTGGTTATTATATTTGGTTTCTGTATTATTCAATTTCTTCAAAGGTTGTACCTTGTTTGATGTCTCCGGTTTTAAAACCTTTTTTAAACCAGTACATTCTTTGTTCTGAAGATCCATGTGTAAAGGAATCAGGAACAACATGTCCTTGCATTTTGCTTTGAATAGCGTCATCGCCAACTGCATTCGCAGCACTCAACGCTTCATCAATATCGCCAGTATCTAAGTTTTGCTGATTGTAATGTGCCCAGACTCCAGCATAAAAATCGGCCTGAAGTTCTAAAGCAACGGAAAGTTTATTTGCTTCGGCTTCACTTTTTCCTTCCTGTGCCTGACGCATTTTTGCCGAAGTGCCTAGTAAAGTCTGTATGTGGTGACCAATTTCGTGCGCTATAACATATGCGATTGCAAAATCTCCTCCTTTAGCTCCAAATTTACTTTGAAGCTCCTCAAAGAAACCTAAATCCATATAGACTTTTTGATCTCCAGGACAATAAAAAGGTCCAGATGCTGAAGATGCACCACCACAGGCTGTTTGTACGGATCCTCTAAAAAGGACTAATTTTGGCTTTTTATAGGTCATTCCGTTTTCTTCGAATATTTTACTCCAGATATCCTCTGTATCAGCCAGCGTGACTCTGACAAAATTCCCCATTTCTTCATCTTCCTTGCTTAACGGTGCCGCTGCTTCGGTTTGTTGTTGTCCGCCTTGCATTTGTTCTAAAACTGGTGCTATTTGTTTGCCAGTTTCTCCTCCAAAGACATTCAACAGCAAAACAATGATTCCAATAACACCTCCACCAATAGCGACTTTTCCGCCTGAGATGCCTCTTCGGTCTTCAACATTATCACTTTGTCTTCTGCCTTGCCATTTCATAGTGTACTAGATTTAAACTTATTATGTTTTTATTAATACGAATTTATATATTTTTCAGCAATATTGTGACAATCTGAATCAATTAGTTTTGAATTATTTTAACCATTTTCGCAATGCTTCTTCTACAGTACCCCTAATAATAGGTTTTGAAATATAATCGTTCATTCCGGCCGCGATGCATTTGTTCTTTTCTTCTTTTTCTGCTCCGGCCGTTACCGCGATAATAGGAATGTTTTTACCAATTTCTGTAACCCTTATCGCTTTTGTAGCTTCGTAGCCGTTCATGATGGGCATTTGTATGTCCATAAAAACGAGATCAGGGTTTATATTTTCGATTTGTTTTACGGCTTCATAGCCATTTTCACATTCAAAAATAATCGAATTCATGTTGATATTTTTGACAATGGTTTTTAAAAGAAGCATATTTACTTTATTGTCTTCTACAATCAGAATATTTATTTTTTCCATATTCGAATTGTAGCTTAATGCATATTCTGGCTCAACTCCGTTTGAAAGCGCTTTTAGTTTTTCACTTACTGTGTTTTGGCTAGTTTTAAGACTCAGATCAAAATAAAAAGTACTTCCAACGTCAATTTTGCTTTTAAGCTGAAGACGACTTTCCATTAAAGCCAATAACTGATTTGAGATAGTCAAACCTAAACCGGTTCCTCCAAATTTTCGGGTTGTTGAACTATCTTCTTGCGAAAAAGCTTTGAAAATTTTCTTCTGATTTTTTTCTAATATTCCGATTCCGGTATCAATAACTGAAAAACGAATAACATGAAAGTCGTCGCATTTTTTATCTAGTACAGAAACATTCAATTTTATGGAGCCTTCATTGGTAAATTTGATGGCATTTGATAAAAGATTGATCAAGATTTGCTTTAAACGTACAATATCTGTCCAGATGTATTTTGGAACATTTGGATCTACATTCAATTCAAGCAAAAGATTTTTTTGATTTGATTCATATATAATCAAGTCAAATATTTGTCCGAGTATTTTTTGAAGATCGTATAAGTCAATATAAAGTTCGAGTTTTCCTGCTTCAATTTTTGAAAAATCAAGAATGTCATTAATAATTTCAAGCAACGAATGTGCCGACTGATTAATGGTTGTCATGTATTTTTCCTGAATTTCTTCAAGATTTGTTTTCATTAATAAGTGCGTAAATCCGATGATTCCATTCAATGGAGTCCTGATTTCATGTGACATATTGGCTAAGAAATCAGATTTTGATTTATTTGCCGCTTCCGCAAGTTCTTTTGCTTTAATAGCATCTTCACTTTCTTTAATTTTCGCCTGATTTCTATGTCGGTCTAAAGCTGAAGATATATTGTTGGCCAATGTCTGATAGATGTAAATTTCATCATCTGTCCATTTTCTTTCTTTTGTGCAATCATCAAAACCAATAAAACCCGAGAAAACATTATTTGAAAATAAAGGAAGAATCAAAATGGATTTAATGTCATTTGCAATAAGCAAATTTTTGAAAAATGTATCTTCAAGGTTTTTTGTCAGGGTGCTTAAAACTCTTTTGTTTTGTGAGTGAAAAATAATTTCCTTTAAATCTTCATCAGTAAATTTTTGAAGTTCTGTTATTTGGTGAACAACTCCTTCTCTTGACCATTTGTATTGCTGACTAATTGTATTGGTTTCAAAATCTTTTTCATAATAAAAAATATGATCCGCTTTTGAAGCTTTTCCAATAATATCATACGTTTCCTCAAACATTTTTTGAGGTCCTTTGCTTGATAGAAACTTTTCTGTACAAAGTGCCATTGCTGAAAGCAAATCTGTTTTTAGTTCCAGTTTTTTCTCGGCTTTAAGTCTCATTTGTGAAGAAATAGCGAGCGAAATAACATCGGCTATTGTTCTGGCGTAGTTTATATCTTCATTGTCCCATTCTCTTTTTTCTCCTGTACTTTCAAAACAGGCAACTCCGGCCAATTGTCCATTTAAGAAAATTGGAACATCAAGCATTGATTTGATTTTGTTTTTCGTAAAATAAACTTTTTGAAACTCGGATGTCTCTAATTTATCGAAAACATCTGGCGCATTTATTATGGCTTTGTTTTTTAATGTTTCAAAATAAATTGGATACGATTCTTTATCGAGAACATTTTTATCGCTCAAGGATTGATTATCACGGCTAAATAAATTCTTGCAGGTGATGACGTCATTTGAAAATTTCCAGAAACTTACCCGATTTGCTTTTGATACAATTGCTCCTTCTTTGATGATGTAATCAATTACGGTTTGCATATTGTCGTAATCGCTAAAATTTGTTGTCGAAAGCTTTTTAGTTGAGTTGTTATAAGACTCTATTTTTTCTAAACGTCTCTTTTTCTCGTTTTCAATATTTTTTAATTCGGTTATATCTCTTGCAATTCCTGCAAAACCTGTTGTGATTCCCAAGTCGTTTTTGCGAACGATTACTTTTTGGGAAATCCATAATTCCTCACCGTTTTTCTTTAAAATCGGAATTTCGATTGTTGGATAATTCAGTTCATTTTTTTCCAGATTTTCATAAAATTCGACAGCATTTCTGATGTAATCTTCATGAATAAAATTTGAATAATGTTGCAAAAGCACTTCGTTTTCAGTGTATCCTAAAATGGAATATCCAAACTCATTTATAAAGGTGAAATGGCCGTCAATGCTAATTTCAAAAATTATATCGGTGGCGGTCTGTATAAGATTTTTATATTGATCCTGAACTATAATTTGTTCTGTAACATCCTGGCCAATACTAATGATTAAATCTTCTGAAAACTTTTTATCTTTCCATTGAATGTATTTATATTCTCCGTTTTTGCTTTTTAATTTTCGGATATACAGTTTGTTGTCAATATAATTTTTGTAATAATTATCTCTGCTGAATTCGGAATCTTCGGTAAGTTTCCAGAATTCAAGCGCCATAACTTCATCTGGATGATAACCTAAAATCGAAGTAATTGTCTCGCTACAAAATAATAATTCACCATTTTCATTTGTTGCAATGGTAAGTGAATTTCCTTTGTGTACAATTTCATTCGTAAACCTGTAATTGTCTTTGTTGTTTTGCAAAACGGCATATTTTACCTGATTTATGATAAAAATGACGATGGTAAAATCGATCAAAAGAACTGAAGATTTTATGGGAATTAATTGAAAAGCAACAGTAGTAAGTAAAAAGATAAAGGTAATTGCAACAAAAAACCAATATACTTTTATGGGTTTTAGAACGCTGTAAGAAAAGAAAAAAGATATAAGAAAAGTAATTATTGGCAAAACATCACCTTCTAGACAAATAATATTGCGCGCTATATATGAAATGTAAAAAAAGAAAGACACAATGAATATTTGCTGGATTCGATCGCGAAGGTATTTTATTTTGTCTGTAAGAAAATAGATTACTAAAACGCTAGAACCTATAATAAGGTTTGTAACCAGAAGACTTGCGGGTCTTATTTTAAAAATTTCATTAATAATCTCGATTACAATAACGGCAATACCAAAAAACAGAATATAAAGCTGGTATTCTTTATTGATTGTTTCACTTTCTTTCTTTTTTTGAATAAAATAACCAATTCTTTTTTTAATTCTGAAAAACTGATATACCAAAATACCCAAAAAACCAAAAAGAGAAAGTCCTAAAATAATAAGTTTAGGATTGTTGTAGAAAATGACATCCGAGCTAAAAACAAACCAATTTGTTATAGTTGATTTCAAGGAATTACCAGTGCAGGCAATTCCTGAAAACAATGAACTATAAAAACTGTAGTTTTCTACCATATGATTTGGGAATGTACGGTTTAATCAATAGCATTTTATGAATTTCTAAAAGAGTTGGCCAGACTCTGTTTTAATTAGAAAGACGTTTTATTATAAATCCGATTGACCAATTGAGTCAATTGAATCTTCTTCTTGTTCCATGGTAAAAATCCCATAATAAGTAGCGTAAATTAGAGATGTATTAAAAACAACTGTAAAAAACAATCCTACTCCACAGGCAACTACCCCAACTATAGAGCCAATCATTCCTAGAATAAATAAACCGAAAATTAACAACGGATTTTTTGAAACTAGTGTAATACTTCCTTTAATAGCATCAATAGCTTTTAGGTTTCCAAATACAATTAATGGAACTGTAAAATACATGAAATAGTTAATGAAAATAGAAATTCCCGCGCCTAAAAATATGTAGCCCGTACTTTCAAGACTATTTGCAATGATGTTATTGACAACGCTTATAATTAAAGTCGCAACAAATAACTGTATAAAATAGGGAGCTTTATAATAATGAAACATTCCTGAAACTTTAAATTCGCTGTCTTTGTCTGCAGCATCAGCCATTTTAAAAAATCCTGCACCAAAAGGCGCAAATAAAGCTGTTATAAGTGATACTCCAACTGTTGAGATTACAGCGCTTTCTAAAGTCGGTTTTGAAGGTTTCATGCTTTCCTCTATTATTTTTGGTGCATGTTCAAGGCCATAAATAGCACCTATTGTCACCATTGCACCAATTCCGAAGATAACGAAAACCAAAAATATGATCAGAGCAGAGTAAAGTGCAATTTTTTTATAATTTTCGAAAGCATGGTCAAAAACGTTAGAAAAATCCAATGAATAGCCATTATTTTTTATGTTTTCGATTTGGGCAAGAGTAGATTTCATTTTTATTATGGAATTGTTTGTACTTTTAGAATTTACGTTCATTATTGAAACGTAAATATAGTATTTTTAATCAATTACATATTATAATCTACAAAATTAACGACGACATTTTTTATTTGCTTAAAGCCAGTCTAATAGTCGTTTAAGGGAAGTTAATTTATCTTTATAAGGAGCATATCTCATTGGTAGATCGAGCCAATTAGCTTTTTTTACGATCGCTTTATGATGTGAGAAAATATCAAAGCTGAGTTGCCCATGATAAGCACCTATACCGCTGTGCCCAACTCCTCCAAAAGGAAGTCTTTTGTTCGAAAAATGAACAACGGTGTCGTTGATGCATCCGCCTCCAAATGAGTATGTTGTAATTAGTTTTTTAGCAAAACTATTGTTTTCGCTAAAAACATAAAATGCTAAAGGTTTTTCATATTTACTGACTACATTTTCAATATCAACTTCGTTTTCATAAGCAAGAATAGGTAAGATAGGTCCAAAGATTTCTTCTCTCATTACAGGGCTATCTAATGTAGGTTCTTCAATTAAAGTAGGCGAAATATATAATTTTTCAGCATCTGTTTCTCCTCCAAAAATTACTTTTTCGCGTTCAATCATACTGTCGAGGCGTAACCAGTTTTTTGTATTAATGATGCGTGCGAAATCTGGAGACTTGTCTATTTTTTTTCCATATGCTTTTAATATTTCGTCGATTAAAAAAGTGATGAAATTAACTTTCATGTTTTTCTGAATCAAAATATAATCAGGTGCAATGCAAGTTTGCCCAGCATTCATGAATTTCCCCCAGACAATTCGTTTTGCTGCCAGTTTTAAATTAGCAGTTTCGTCAATAATACACGGATTTTTGCCTCCTAATTCTAAAGTAACCGGTGTTAGATTCTCGGCTGCTGCTTTAGCAACAATTTTTCCGACCGAAACACTTCCTGTGAAAAATATATAATCCCAGCGTTTTGCCAGTAATTTATTTGAAATTTCGATACCTCCTTCAATAACTTCTACATGTTTGACATGAAATGTTTTAGAAATGATTTTATTAATAATAGCTGAGGTATGTGGTGTGAGTTCCGATGGTTTTAAAACGACTCTGTTTCCGGCAGCAACAGCAGCAATTAAAGGACAAAGTGCTAGTTGAAAAGGATAATTCCAAGGTGCAATTACTAAAACTTTTCCGTAAGGTTCTTTGTAAATATAATCCGTGGAAGGAAAATTGAGAAGTGACGGAAAAATATTTTTAGGTTTAGCCCAGGAATTAATGTTTTTGATCGTATCTTTTAATTCCGAAATAACATAATTTGTTTCCGTTAAAACAGCTTCAAATTCGGGCTTTTTAAAATCATCGTACAAAGCTTTTACAATTAAATCTTCGCTTTTTTGAATGTTATACAACAATTTTTTCAGCGTTTCTTTTCTGTATCCGATGTCGTTTTTGTAGTCCATTTTATGATTAGCTTGTTTTCTTTGACTATGCAAGTTAATCGATAATAATTAAAAAATTAACAATTATATCATAAAAAATCAAACGGCATTCCAAATTATCTCGTCTGGAACAGGCGCTATAATTGTAATGTTTTCTTTAGAAACTGGATGAACAAAAACCAGCTTTCTCGCGTGAAGATGAATACCGCCGTCAGGATTGCTGCGGTCAGCGCCGTATTTTAAATCTCCTTTGATTGGAGAACCCATTGCCGACAGTTGCGCTCTAATTTGATGATGACGACCTGTATGAAGATTAATTTCTAAAGCTGTATAATTTTGAAGTTCTTTGATGATTTTGTAGTCCAGACTTGCGAGTTTGCTGTCGGGAACTTCTTTTAAATGCGCTTTTGAAGTATTGTTTTTTTCGTTTCTTTTTAAATAGTGAACTAATTTGGCGCTAGCTTCCAATGGTTTGTTTTTTACAACCGCCCAATATGTTTTTTTAGTTTCACGATTGCTAAAAAGTTCGTTCATTCGAGATAAAGCTTTACTTGTTCTCGCAAAAACTACAATTCCGGTTGTAGGTCGATCCAAACGATGAATTACACCCAAAAAAACATCACCTGGTTTATTATATTTGGCTTTAATATATTCCTTCACAACATCAGATAAAGGTTTGTCTCCCGTTTTATCTCCCTGCACAATATCGCCCACACGCTTATTGACCACAATAATGTGATTGTCTTCATGCAAGATTTGGAGATTGTTTTTATCTGAAATAATTTTCATTTTAAGTTGAAATTTAGATTGAGAAAGTTTGGCTAAAGCCTGCGAATATGCTTAAAAATGAACCTCCAGCTAAAGCTGGAGGCAATTGAATTTGAATTTTATATTTTATAAAGTTCTTTGAACCTTTGTTGCTTTGAGCCTTTGTGCCTAAAACCTTAGTATCTTAGAGTCTTAGCAACTTAGAACCTTAAAACTAATATTGTTCTTTCTCATTAGGAAAATCTTTCGACTTAACATCAGTAGCATATTGACCAATTGCTTTTGTCATTAATTCGTATAAATTTAAGTAACGACGCAAGAAACGCGGACTGAATTCATTGTTCATTCCTAGCATATCATGAATTACCAAAACCTGTCCGTCAACGCCACCTCCGGCACCAATTCCGATCACAGGAATTGAAATACTATCAGCTACTTTTTTAGCAAGATCAGCAGGTATTTTTTCTAAAACGATCGCAAAACAACCAATTTTTTCAAGAAGTTTAGCGTCTTCCATTAACTTTTCAGCTTCTTGATCTTCTTTTGCTCTTACGCTGTAAGTTCCAAATTTATAGATAGATTGAGGTGTTAATCCCAAATGTCCCATAACTGGAATTCCTGCGTTTAATATTTTTTTGATTGATTCCTTGATTTCTTTTCCGCCTTCTAATTTTACTGCATGTCCACCGCTTTCTTTCATGATTCTGATAGAAGAGCGCAAAGCTTCTTTTGGATCTGACTGATAGCTTCCAAAAGGTAAATCAACTACAACTAAAGCTCTTTCGACAGCGCGAACTACAGATGAAGCATGATAAATCATCTGATCTAAAGTAATTGGCAAAGTTGTTTCGTGACCCGCCATTACATTTGAAGCAGAATCTCCCACTAAAATCACATCAACACCAGCGGTATCAACAATTTTGGCCATTGTATAATCGTACGCAGTAAGCATAGAGATTTTTTCTCCATTGCTTTTCATTTCAATTAATGATTTGGTAGTGATTCTTTTATAATCTTTTTTAGCAACTGACATTTATGAGTAAGTTTTAGTTTTTTTAATGATTTTAAAAGCAATTTATACTTTTAAAAAGTGATTTTTAGTTTGCAAAATTAAGTAATATATTCTAACAATCAGCCATATTTACGGCAATTGCCAATCCGCCTTCTGAGGTTTCTTTATACTTCGAATTCATGTCTTTAGCAGTTTCCCACATAGTATTGATGACTTTGTCCAAAGGAACTTTTGCATTTTTCGAATCGGTTTCAAGAGCTAATTCAGCAGCGTTGATGGCTTTTATGGCGCCCATTGTATTTCTTTCAATACACGGAATCTGAACCAAACCGCCAATTGGATCGCAGGTTAAACCTAAATGATGCTCCATTGCAATTTCAGCCGCCATCAAAACCTGAGCAGGAGTTCCGCCCATTAATTCACAAAGTGCCGCTGCCGCCATTGATGATGAGACACCAATTTCAGCCTGACAACCTCCCATTGCAGCAGAAATAGTAGAACCTTTTTTGAAGATACTTCCAATTTCTCCGGCAACCATCAAAAATTGTTTGATTTCTTTTTCGCCAGCGTTATGGTTTTCGATTACCATATAATACATTAAAACAGCAGGAATTACACCGGCACTTCCGTTTGTTGGCGCTGTAACAACGCGTCCTAAAGAAGCGTTTACTTCGTTAACAGCAAGTGCAAAACAGCTTACCCATTTTAAAATTTGACGGAATTTAACTTCGGTTTTTCTGATTTCTTCCAGCCATGATTGCGGATCAGTATAATTTGACAAACCAATTAAATTTTGATGCATATCAAAAGCTCTTCTTCGAACGTGAAGTCCGCCGGGAAGAATTCCGCCAGTATGACAACCAATGTACATACACTCTAGCATCGTATTCCAAATGCGCATTAGTTCAGAATGAATTTCATCTTCAGAGCGCATTGATTTTTCATTTTCGTAAACAATTTCAGAAATTGATTTATTTTCAGAAACAGTATAATTCAAAAGCTCGACAGCATTTTGAATTGGAAAAGGAAAGGCACATTTTATAACCTCTTTTATTTTGGCATTTTCTCGCTCTTCTTTTACGACAAAACCACCGCCAATTGAGTAAAAAGTCGATTCATATTCCGAATCATCATTTTTATAAGCAGTAAATTTCAAAGCATTAGCATGGAAAGGAAGAAAGTCTTTATTGAAAACAATATCCTGAAGAAAGTAAAATGGAATCGTATATTGATTTGCCAAAACGATTTCGTTTTTATCTTCAATCGTTTTAATAATTCCGGCAATATTATCAACCGGAATATATTCTGGATCTTGACCGCTCAAGCCCAACATTACGGCCAAATCTGTGGCGTGCCCTTTTCCTGTTAACGAAAGTGAGCCATATAAATCGACTTTTACGCGTTTGATTTGATCTAAAATAGATTCGTTTTTTAGCTCTTCTAAAAAACGTTCTGCAGCCCTCCAAGGCCCCAAAGTATGTGAGGATGAAGGTCCAACACCAATTTTAAGCATATCAAAAACAGAGATACATTCTTCCATTGTTTCAATTTTGTTATTACAAAGATAATTGAATAATGCAATGATGATTCGCTTTTGATTGTTAATGTTGCATTTTTGTTAAAAAAGGTATTAAATATTAATAATTTGGCAACAAAATAAATTTAATTGCTTAATATGCAGTTTACGTAGAAAGTTAGCGTTTTTTCGGTATTTTTGTAAAGAGCCTAACACTAAAACAGCTTAAATTGTTTGGTATAATTTAAAAATTACTTCAAAGAATTTTTTTGAATTCTGAAAATGTCTTTTTGCGATTACAATACCACAAAGCATAAAATTACAATATGATAGAATTTTTCAGGCATTTCATACACGAATTCGAATTACCGCTCACTAATCCAGTATTGATTTTTTCTTTAATACTTTTCATAATTCTGCTTTCTCCGATTTTATTAAAAAAAATCAATATTCCGGGAATTATCGGACTTATTATTTCGGGAGTTATTATTGGGCCTCATGGTCTTCATCTTTTGGAGAAGAACTCGGCTGTAAATTTATTTTCAACCATCGGACTTTTATATATTATGTTTATTGCTGGGCTTGAACTCGATATGAACGAATTCAAAGCCAATAGGAATAAAAGCTTATTATTTGGATTTTTCACCTTTATTATTCCGCTTTCCATTGGTTTTCCCGTATGTTATTATTTGCTTCAATATGAGTTCAATGCCAGTTTTTTAACTGCGAGCATGTTTGCCACACATACTTTAGTGGCATATCCAATTGTGAGCAAATTAGGAATTGCTAAAAATCAGGCGGTTGCCATTACCGTTGGAGGAACCATTCTGACAGATACAGCTGTTTTGATTATTTTGGCTGTTATTATGGGAAGTAGCCAAGGGAACTTGAATCAGGCTTTTTGGATAAAACTGACCGTTTCATTAGCGATTTTCTCGGCGATTATGTTTTTAGTGATTCCGAGAATAGCCAAATGGTTTTTTAAGAAATTGGAAAGTGAAAAACATGCACATTATATTTTTGTACTTTCAGTGGTTTTCTTTGCGGCTTTCTTGGCCGAAGTAGCAGGAGTGGAGCCTATTATTGGAGCTTTCGTTGCCGGTTTGGCATTAAATCCTTTGATTCCGCATTCTTCTGCTTTGATGAACCGAATTGAATTTATTGGAAATTCATTATTTATTCCGTTTTTCCTGATTTCTGTTGGCATGCTGGTTGACGTAAGTGTAATTTTAAGCGGACCAACTGCATTAATTGTAGCAGCAACATTGAGCGTTGTAGCTATTTTTGGAAAATGGGCAGCAGCTTTTTTCACCCAGATTGTTTTTAGATATACCAAAACCGAAAGACAATTAATTTTCGGATTGAGCAGTGCGCACGCGGCAGCAACTTTGGCCGTAATTTTAGTTGGTTTTAAAGCTAAAATTCTAGACGAAAATATCTTAAACGGAACTATTATTCTGATTTTGATTACTTGTATTGTGGCTTCGTTTGCAACAGAAAAAGCAGCTAAAAAAATCGCCATTTGCGAAGAAGAGATTTCGCATGAAGATGCCAGCCATGATCAAATTTTAGATGAGCATATTTTAATTCCATTAGCAAAAACTTCTGCAACAGCAAGTTTATTGGATTTTGCGCTTTTGATTAAAGATAAAAAATCACCAAATCCGGTTACTTTATTAACTATTGTTCCGAATAATGATCAGGCAGAAAAAAATATTTTGAAGTACCGAAAAGCAGTAGATAAATTCGTTATTCAAGGTTCAGCTTCTGAAGTGAAAATAAATACAATTGCCAGAATTGACCATAATCCGGCGAGTGGAATTGCCAGAACTTCTAAAGAAATCATGTCGGATATCGTGATTATTGGCTGGCCTAAAAAGACGGGATTTTTAGATAAGATTTTTGGAGAAAATGTAGATTCAATTATCAACAACGTAGATAAAAGTTTATTCATCTGCCGATTTCCAACTAACTTTATAGAACAAAAAAGACTCGTTTTTGTTTGTCCTCCATTTTCTGAAAGAGGAATTGGTTTTCATCTTTTATTGCAAAAAATCGCTAGATTATCTCAGGAATTAAGTATCCCGATCGTAATTTACGCCGATTACAAAACGCATCAAGCCATTCAAGGAATTGCAAATAACTTAAGATTAAATGCAAAATTTGGATTTAAAAGCGTCATTGAATGGGATAATTTCGAATCGATTTCAGATGAAATGAGACCAACTGATTTAATTGTTTTTAATTTATCCCGAAAAGGCTCCGTTTCCTATCAGTCCATTTTTGAAAGACTTCCACAGAAATTTGAGAAGTTCTTTGGAGACAATAATATCATTTTGGTTTATCCGCAGGATGACCGAAAAGAAAGTGCTATGGATGCCTATGAAGATTTCACTGCAACGCCTTTAACAAAAGGTCTTGAAGCGATTGAACAGATTGGTAGAGGTTTGGGGAATATTTTGAAAAAAGGATAAAAAAAATATCAATAAATGAATCACAATATCAAATCAATTCGCCCATTTATCGGAGCTAAAGACTTCAAAATATCAAGAAGTTTTTATCGCGATTTAGGATTTGAAGAAATTGTTTTAGAATCCAATTTTTCTGTTTTTAAAAGTGGAGAAACTGCCTTTTATCTTCAGGATTATTATACCAAAGAATGGATTGAAAATACCATGATTTTTCTAGAAGTTGACGACGCAGAAAGATATTATAATGAACTTTTGGCGCTTAATTTAACCGAAAAATATGGTGTAAAGTTAACTCCAACACGTCATTTAGATTGGGGAAGTGAATGTTTTCTTCACGATCCGTCTGGAGTTTTATGGCATTTTGGAACGTTTAAAAAATAATATCATCTCAAACCAAAATTCCCCAAAACTCGTGTAGTACTTTTACGTTGATACCAATCATTGTAAACCAGTTCCAGATTTTTTACATCAAATACCCCAAAATCATAATCACGAAATTTATCGGCGATTTCGATTAATTTCTTAGGATCATGAAGCGGCTCCTGAAAGCGCATAACGGTTGAATGTGCTGTGGAAATAGTATATCGGCTGTCGATGCTTTGTTGTAAATCTGAGTTTTTGAAATTCTCTCTAAGTTTATTTCTGAAATTATCCAAAGTTTCATCTGTTGGAAATCCCTGAATCATAAGTGCGGAAGGTGAGGCTGTAATACCTTTAAAATGAATTTTAATTTTATCGGCATCAACCATACTTTTGCATATTAATTGAATATAGTCATTTGGCGCAATCTGGTTTAGTTGAAATTCCTCTGAACAGGAAATAATTGACATAACCGTAATATGAATATCAGAATCAGGATAATAATATTGCTCCGGTTCGGCTTTTTTTAATTCGTTTATAAAAAGCTGAATATTTGCTTTTATTTCGTCGCTCGCGCGTATTAAAAGCGTTATTCCAAATCTTGAATCAGCTTCTTTTTTTAGGTCTGAATCAATCGCATATTTTCCTGCTGAAATAGCTTCAGAAGAGGTTTTATAAAGTTGGTTGTAGTGTTCGGTTAAATTCATTTAAAATTTTATTTCTTTTTTGCCTTTTCAAGATTTTCTTTCACTCTAAATTTTACAATTTTTGTGATTAAATCATAGGGCATTTTATCTTTTAAGGGAAACTGAACTGAACCTTTTCCCGATTTGTATTTTGAAAGCTCGTCTGCAAATTCTTTATGTCCGCTTGGTAAAGCATAGAGTCCGATATGATTTTTAAAGGCAGCAAAATATACTACGATTCCATTTTGTTCAAAAGCCGGCATTGAATAACTGATTTTTTCCTTAGCATCAGGCGCAGCTTTCTGAATCGTCATTCTTACTTTTTCCAAAATTTCCTGTACATCATTTGGAAATCCTCCGATGTATTCGTCAATGTTTTCGGGCTTTTTAACTTCCATAACTTATTGTTTTTTAGTTTCAAGTTTCAGGTTTCAAGTTACTGCTGAAAACTTGAAACTTGAAACTTGAAACTTGAAACTAAAATTAAGCCAATCCTTTCGGGAATCGGTCTAAAACTAAATTCAGTTGTAATTTATGTTCCAAATACGCTTTTGCACCGGCTAAAACTAAAGTAAAACCTTCAGTTGAATTACGAACCTGATCGATTATTTTATCTGAATCTCCTTTTAAACCTGAATTTGTAATGCTTACAAAAGTTTCATTTTCGTTTAAAGGAGTGAAAATCCATTCCACTAAAGTCGTTTCGTCGGGATTTCCCCATTCGATAACAATCTTTTTATTTTGCTGCAAAACGTGCGTTGTAACCGAAAGCGAAAAACCATACATTTCCCAAGTCCATTCCGTTTTCTCGCCTTCTTCTAATTTTCCCGAACCCTTTGTAAACCAAAATTTGTTTGTAATCTCCGGATCAATAAAAGCCTGAAAAACTTCTGAAACAGGTTTTCTAATCAGCATTTCGGCTTTTGCAAATTTGTTGTTTTCTGTTTTCATGGTTTATGTCTAAAATGTGTGTTGCAAAATAGAGGTAAATACTTCAAAAAAAATTGGAAAATCAAAACATTTTTTTTTGAAGCTCTAATTTAAGAAAGAAATTCCAATTCCCAGAAATAAAAAATCCACACAAGTTTTAACTTGTATGGATTTCAAATCCTAAATTGATTATTCTCTTATTGTAGTCTTGTCGTGAAGTGCAATTTCGGCGATTTCATCTTTGCGTTTAAAACTCACACCCTGATGTTGTTGCATGTATTTTATCAAATCACTTGCGGCTTTTACCATTTGGGGAGTTCCTCCAATGCGGTCGTGAAAACTAATTGACATTTGGCGTCGTTGTGTTTCGCTTTCGACGTATAACTGGTCAAATTCCATTTTAACTTGTTGGAAAAATTGATCTGATGAAAAGTTTTTCCCTTCAATCAGCACTATGTCGTTGCATCTGATTGTGTACGGAACTACTGCAAAATCTTTATTTTTTACCTGAATGATAAAAGGCTCATCATGGCTAAGATCATCGATATGATATTTGAAACCAAGTTCTTGTAAAATATTGAGTGTGTTTTGTCCTCGGCGCAGCCAGTTGGCATTATAACCAACAGGGGTAAAACCAGTGACATTTTTTATAGCATCAATACCATCTTTTATGAACATTTTTTCTTCTTCATACGGCATTGTGTATTGCGTGCTCCAGCTCATTCCGTGGGCGGCGGCTTCGTGGCCTCTTTGTACAATTTCTTTCGCCAGTTCCGGATTTTTTAAAACAGCCGTTCCAACCATGTGCGAAGTTACTTTTACACCAAGTTTATCCCAAT
The DNA here is from genome assembly GCF_054075145.1 of Flavobacterium xizangense. Lineage (NCBI taxonomy): Bacteria > Pseudomonadati > Bacteroidota > Flavobacteriia > Flavobacteriales > Flavobacteriaceae > Flavobacterium > Flavobacterium xizangense. Next base: position 121,100 of record NZ_JBSIPG010000004.1, read on the forward strand.
TGTCCAGCATACGCGGAATTCCTTCTTTATATCCGTATTCATACCAAGTAGAAGCCGGGAGATCAATAAATCCTTTTTGCATATTTTGAGGAAAAGGACTTTCGGCATTTAGCGGTTGTCCTCCGGCTTCAAACTGCATAGAGATTGAAACCACTAATCTTGAACCGTCTGCCCATTTCGCTTTTTTAGAAGAAAAAGCAGGAGCGTTTTTTGAAACTTCAGAAAATGTTTCAATAGGATTCATCAGGCCAACCATTCCTATTATTCCGGTTTGTTTAATAAAATTTCTTCTTGAACTCATAATGCTTATTTTTTAATTAATGTATCAATGGCCCAACTGTTATCATTTATAAAATGTAACAGTAAGGCAAAAAAAGCAATGTGAATTAGTTGTGACGGAATGGCTTCCCAGTTTTCAATCATCGAGGTGCCAAATAATAAAATTAGCATAATAACAGCTCCAGCAATTAAAGATGGTTTTGTAAATAAACCCAGTAATAATAAAACGCCAATTGAAAATTCTGCTATGGGTAAGATGTAACTAAAAGGAGTTACAAGAATTTTTGGCAGCATAGAATTTTCAAAACTATTGGTCATCCAGTTACTAAAAGCTTCCAGTTTTGGTAGTCGTACTAATCCATGTCCAAACATGCTGATTGCTATTGCAATGCGCAATAATAAAAAAGAAATTGTTTCCATATTGTTGTAATTTTATACAACAAAGTTGAGAAGATCTGCTTTTTTAAATTTGTACAATCATTGGAATATTTTGTACTTTTGAAAGATGGAAATTAGAAATTTATACCATCCATTTGAACTTCAGTTTTTAGAAGTTTTAGAATATGAAGCGAAAGAGCGCAAAAACACTTTTTTTGAAATGGTTTTTGTACTGGAAGGAAAAGGAATTCAGATCATAAATGATCATCGACTACCTTACAGTAGTGATAAGTTGTTTTTGATTTTTCCTGAAGATACTCACAGTTTTGAAGTTAGTGAGAAAACGAAATTTTTCTTTATTAGATTTCATAACAGTTATCTTAAAACTCAAAGCAATGAATGGATTCAAAAACTTGAATTTATTTTTCACAATCATAATCATTTGCCAGGATGTATATTAAAGACAGTGACAGACAAGCCATTAATTAGAGTAATGATCGAAGCCCTTATTAGAGAAGAAAAAAGTCGTGATCCGCAGCAACAAGAAGTAATAAAACAGATTCTAAATACTATAATAACCATTGCCGCAAGAAATATTTCGCTTGTGGCGAGTATAAATTTTGAGCAGACCAGCACGATGCCAAATTTAGATTTACTGCATTATGTTCATCAGAATATCTATCGGCCAGATCAATTGAAATCGTCGAAAATGGCAACAGCTTTTAATGTTTCACCAACGTATATAAGCGAGTATTTTAAAACTAAAACAGGACAGAATATACAAGAATATAGTATTGCATATAAAATTAAGCTGATTGAAACCCGATTAAAATTTACCAATATGCGTATTAATGAAATCGTGTACGAATTTGGTTTTAGTGATGCAAGCCACCTGAATCGATTATTTAAGAAATATACAGGACTTAACCCGAGTGCGTATAAAAAGCAGTTTAAAAACGTATAAGCTGAAACACATTAAACGTCTTCTTTATTTATCCATTTTCCAACTTTTGGCGGAATATAGTTTTGCATTTTATGCAATAAATCCTCTATATTGTCGCTCACTAAAAGCATTTGCTGATTAACATCTTTAAGAAGGCCTTTTTCGACCATATTTTTTGTTAACTCAATTAATGAATCGTAGAATCCGTTTATGTTTAGAATTGCGATTGGTTTTTTATGAAGTCCTAGCTGTGCCCAAGTCAGCATTTCAAAAAGCTCTTCCAGTGTTCCAAAACCGCCGGGAAGCGCAATTACACCATCGCACAAATCATTCATTTTGGTTTTTCGTTCGTGCATGCTTTCCACTACAATTAGTTCGGTTAAGCCTAAATGTGCGATTTCTTTTGATCGTAAAAAATTTGGAAGAACACCAATTACGGTTCCGTTTTCGCTGAGTGCACCATCTGCGACAGCGCCCATTAAGCCTACATTTGCACCACCATAAACCAATCCGATATTTTCCTTTGCTAAAGTTTTTCCGAGCAATTCTGCCTGTTCTCTAAATATTTCATCGGTTCCAAAACTGGATCCGCAGAAAACGGTTATATTTTTCATTTTTTATTTTTTTATTCTGTAAACAAAATTATGACGTGAGGGTTCGTTATAATAAGCAACATTGATTTCGTCTATTTTTTTGGCACCTAATTTTTCTATTGCTTTTTGCGAACGGTAATTTTCTGCCCCAATATGGAACTGAACGTTATCAACAAACTGAAACGCATAATCGAGCATAATTTTTTTTACTTGTGCATTAAAACCAGTTCCCCAGAAGTTTCTGCCGTAAAAAGTATAGCCTATAAAAACACTTTTATTTTCCGGTTCATAATCGTAAAATCGTGTACTGCCGGCAATTTCATTTGTTGTTTTGTCCAAAATAACAAAAGCGCCCTTGCTTTCCATCGCACCTTCAAAAAAGTTTCGGAAGACGTCTCGTTCATAGCGATTTTTATTAGGATGTTGTTCCCAAACTAAAGGATCTGAAGCGACTTTATAAAGCGCTTCAAAATGATTTTCTTGCAAAGGAATCAATTTTAAGACTTCGTTTTCCAGAAAATCTGGCTGTAAATTAAAGTTGTTTGTAGTCATTTTTTGTGGCAGATTAAATGATTCTATTTTTAAATTTTTCGGATTTGAACGCACGAAACGCTTTCCATTTTAATCTCTTTTCCGACCTTTTTTAGAAGACCAGTTTTTTGATTTCTTTTAAAAACAACCACATTTCCAGTGTTTACATTAGATGCCACTAAAAATTTTCCACTTTCATCAATAGCAAAAACGCGAGGATGTTTCCCTAAAGTGGATTGATAACCAATATTTTTTAGAAATCCATTTTCATCAATTGTAAAAATGGCAATATTGTTTTCTTTTCCTCTGTTGGTCGCATACAGAAATTTTCCGTCTGGAGAAATATGAATGTCTGAACTTTCAAATCCTTCTTTTATTTTATCCGGATGCGTAGCGATGCGCTGGATTTTGTTTAAAACACCATTCTCATAATGATAAACGCTTATTTGACCTGCCATTTCTTCAATGCAATAACCAAATTTCTGATTCGGATGAAAGGTAAAATGTCTTGGTCCGGCTTCTAAATCTGTTTTTGTGAAAGGATTTTTGGTTTCAGTCAATGGTTTTTTCTGATTTTCATCAAAGGCATAACAACGGATTTTATCGGCACCTAAATCGGGTAGAAACAAATAATCAAACTGAGGTGAAAATATAGCTGAATGAACATGTGAACGTGTCTGTCTTTCTTTATGCGTGCTTCCGCCCATATATTGAAAATTTTGTGCAATCGAGTCGATTTTTCCGTTTTCTAAAATAGGAAAAACAGAAACACTTCCTTCAGTATAATTCGCATTGGCAATCCATTTTCCGCTTTTATGAACCGTAACATAAACCGGATTTTCGCCGCCACTTCTTTGGCTGTTCAGGAAAGTCAGACTTTTATTTTCAGGATTAAATTCAAAACTGCTGATGCTTCCTGCATTTGGCGTTTTTGTATCCGTGCAGGCGTAAACATATTTTCCATTTGGTGAAACAGTTAAATAGGAAGGATTTATAATGTTTTTTGCGGATGCTACTTTTGATAATTTTCCGTTTATGGTATCCAGTTTATAAATCTGTATCGCTTCAGCTGATTTATCACGATTATAAGAACCCAGAAATACATAGGTATTTTGTGCAAATAGGTTAAAAGTTACCAGAAAAATAATGGCAAGAAGGTTAAATTTTAGTTTCAAGGTTTTTGTTTTGTTTCAAGTTTTATGTTTCAAGTTTTTTTGTTTTGTCAGGCTGAGCGAAGTCGAAGCCCAAGTCCCAATTGGAGCGCCCTTCGACTTCGCTCAGGGTGACATAAGAAATGTTTAAATTCTTATTTTTATGAAATAAATTGGTATCTAAATCCAAACACAGGAAGTTCTCCTTGCATAAAATCCAAAATTTCATCTCTTTTAAATCCGATATTTTCATACATTCCCCAAGCCGTTTTCATTGCTAAAGTTGAATGAATAATGATTTGTTTTCGTTTATTTTCAGTCGCCTTTTTAATGCATTCTAAAGTTAAAAGTTTTCCAATTCCTTTTCCTCTCGCTTGAGAATTAACTCCAAGAAGACGAAATCCAGCCGAATCTTTTTCCTGAGGAGCAATTCCTCCAGAACCATAATATTGCATATCATTAAAATAGACAACTGCTCCCACAATCACATTATTTTCATCAAGAGCAACTAAGAGTTCCGTTTCAGGATATTCAGTAAAAGTGCCAATATTAGCCAGCATTTTGTAATAATTTGGCTGTTCATCCTCTTTCGGAAAACCTTCCAAAGCCGAATAAACTCGGATTAAAAGTTTGCCGATTTCCTCAAATTCTGAAGGATTTGCGTTTCGGATGGTATAATTTATTTTCGTCATTTTTTGTTTCAAGTTTCAAGTTTCAGGTTTTGCTCGCATTTGTCAGGCTGAGCGAAGTCGAAGCCCAAGTCACAATTGGAGCGCCCTTCGACTTCGCTCAGGGTGACATCGGTTTTTTGTTTCAGGTTTATAATTCATAATTCATAACTCACAATTCGTAATTATCTAACCCCTTTCCACCATTGCTGAAATTCCTGATTTTCATTTTTTAATTCTACTAATTCGCCAATTTTAGGTGTAATCAACGGAATAGGATTTTCAGATAATTTATTCAACTCGGTTATTTTAATCAAAGGCTCATCCCACGGATGAAGTGCCAATGCAAATTTAGACGAATGAACAGGAAAGACTCTTTTAGCTTTTAAATCTTTAATTGCTTTTATAACATCTTCCGGCAAATTATGAATGTACTTCCAAGCTGGGTTATATTGGCCATTATCAATAAGTACAATATCAAAAGGGCCAAATTTTTCGCCAATTGTAGCATAATGCGAATCGTAACCACTATCACCTCCTAGATACATTTTAAAATCTTTGGTTTCTAAAACAAAAGATGTCCAGAGTGTGTTACATCGTTTAATGCTTCTACCAGAAAAATGTCTTGAAGGAGTTGTATAAAGCGTTAAATTTTGATCCAATTCTATCTTTTCATGCCAATCTTTTTCGATAATAATTTCAGCAGGAAATTTCCAAAACTCGAAATGCGAACCAACACCAAGCGCTGTAATTATCTTTTTGATTTTTGGTTTCAATGCCATAATTGTGGCATAGTCCAAATGATCATAATGATCGTGCGTCATTAATAAATAATCAATTTCCGGAATATCATCGGCGGTATAAACTTCGGTTCCTTTAAAAGCTTTTGTAGTTCCGTAAATAGGAGAGGCGTTGCCGCTGAAAACAGGATCAATTAAAAAACGTTTTCCTTCAAGCTGAATGTAATAAGACGAATGCCCAAACCAAACAAGAATATCTTGGTCTAACGGAATTTCGTGTAAATTAGTTTTTACTGACGGAATTGCATCAGTCGGAATTTTGCGATCTACTTTTTTGAAGAAAAATTCTTTTAAAACATCAAAATAGCCGTAACCTTCTGCAAGTTCAGGTGTGAAACTTTGGTTTTCGAATTTTCCGTTTTTGTATTGAGGCGATTTTTGTATTAAAGCAAGTCTTTCGCCAGCGGGTCTTTTTCCGAATCTTGGATGAAAGGCAAAATAGATTGCAACGGCTATTAAAAGAAGAAATAAAGTAAGGATCATAATTTTTTTAGTTAGAAGGGAATTATTTATTTAAATGATAAGTTTAAGAGAAAATTTCACAAAAAAAACTTATAAAGGAATACTATGCTCGCAACAACAGAAAGAAATAAACCTAAGTAAAATCGAATGTTTGGAAGATTATTATAAGTTGACATTTCTGTAATGTATTTATAGACTCTTTTACGTTTATAAAAACATAAAATAAAGACTGTAATTATAATTATAGCAAATAAACACTCTAATATGAAATCATCGTTTTGCTGTTGTGAACTATTTTCTAATAGCATTTTAATAATTTTGAATGCATAATAATTTAATTGGAAGGATATTGTTTCTGCAATTCTTTTACTGAAATTGAAACCATTTTTTTAAGAATTTCAACATCAATATCAGCCAGTTTTTTGACATAAATGCAGCCTTTTGCGGCTTTATGTTTTCCGAGTTTTGCAAGCAGTTCTTCTCTGTCTTCAGCAGGTAAATAAAAATAAAGTGAAATCGCTGCTTTTCTTGGTGAAAATGCCGCTAAAGGCGCGTCACCTTCATGTCCGCTCGCGTATTTGTAATGGTAACTTCCAAAGCCAATTATACTCGGACCCCACATTTTCGGCTCAAAACCCGAGACTTTCTGCATGATATTTACCAGTTCAAAAGCATCTTTTATTTTAGTCTCGTCATCAGAATTATTTATAAAATCAATGACACTGCTCTCGGTTTCGTTTGTTTTATTTTTCGCCATTTGAGAATTATTTTTTAATGAATAAATCGCTTTTCAAAAGAATATTTTTGATTTTAAATTCAGATATGTAAAACAATTCAGAATCCTCGTTCATCTGATTTTCTAAAACAATCAAACTGATATCGCTTTCTGGGAAATATAAATTTACAGAAGAAAATCCGTCCCCCAAACCTGTGTGGCCAATATATTTGACTGCTTCTTTTTCAGTAATTCTGATTCCGTAACCATAACCTTCATTTTCTTTCCCGAAGAAATTATGTTGTGAAGTTATGGTGTAGCGAAGCATTGATTGATAAGTCTCTGGTTTCAGAATTTTCCCTTTATGCAAATTATTGTTCCAAATTGCGAGATCGGATACTGTTGAAACAACGCCGTCAGCACCTAAGTTTTGCGGTGTAATTTGAGTTTTTTGTACTTTTTCAAAAGTGTCTTTTGAATTAAAATAGCCAGTAACTAAATTTTGAATTTTATCTTTCGAATAACAATATGTATTTGTCATTTTCAGTTTTTTGAATAACGTTTCGGCTACTTCTGAATAACTTTCTTTCGTAGAGTTTTCAATAATTTTCGTTAGAAGTGTATAACTGAGATCACCATATTTAAACTGAGTTCCTGATTTAAAAGCTAAACGTTTCTGTAAATCGACAATTCCGTGTGTATGATTTAAAAGATGATGAACTGTAACAGAATCGGCCCAGGTTTGAGTCAATTCTGGCAAATATTTTTTTATTGGTGCATTTAATTCCACTTTTCCTTTTTCAACTTCTAATAAAATCAAAACAGCAGTTATTAGTTTGCTATTTGACATGATTTCGAATTGACTGTCCAATTTTAAAGGTTTTTTAGTTTCAAAATTAGAAACGCCTTTTGCTTTAGAATATAATGTTTTTCCGTTTTTTGAAATCAGAATTACACCATTAAAGATGGGAGAAGTATTTTGGATAAGACTATCGATTTGAGCTGCATACTTTTCTTTTTTCTGAGCAAAAGAATTGCAGTTCGAAAAAAGAAAAATTAATGAAAACAGAGACAGCGTTTTGGATAAAAAAGTCATTTTTTGAATTATGAGTTATGAATTATAAAATATTGAGACTAATGTTTATAATTGCTAATTTTTAAATTTGGTTTTTAATTTATAATTAATAATTCACCATTTACAATTAATTCAAAACATTCCGTTTTCGTTAATTGTTTCTTTTGGAACGGGCTGGCCTAAATCCCAAAGCTCTACAATTTTATCTGCTTTAAATTTTAGAATATGAACAACCGCAAAGCCTATATCTGTTGAGTTTTGTTTTAAATGAGAATGCACAGCGACCAAATTGTCATCTTCTAAAATATGATGGATTTTAAAAATCTTATTCGGATTTGTTCGCGCTGATTCTTCCATTGCGAGCATCAAAGTTTCCGCATCGCCTTTAAAATAAGCGTTATGATGTTTGAATTTTTTGCTGACATGAAGTCGAAATGCCTCATGCGAATGTCCGTTTGCAGCAAGTTTCAGGAAGTCTCTGGCAATTTCTTTCTTAGTCATGATGTTCAAATATAAAAGAGAACTAAGTTAAGAAATTTGAAGCTACACTTGGGGTAAATAAAGTCCGGATTTTATTTATTTTTTTATAAATCTTCCAGTTTGATTTGAGAAACATCAACACCTAATTTTTCTAATTCTTTTTGGCCAATTTCTGTTATGTAGAAATGTTTGTCTGTTGGAGTTTTTTTGGTAATCCATCCTTTTTTCGCAAAAGTTTCAACTAGTAATTGGCCGAGTTTTCCACCAATATGTGAGTAACACATTTTTGCTGGTTTTACTTTCACAGATTTGTTGTTCATTTCAGTGGACTTTAGTATTTCTTCTGCAGGTTAATTTCAAAGCCAAATAGGCCATCGGAATGTAAGCAAAAACTAAATCTACAACTGTAAACCACATTGGCGACGGCAATGAACACACACTTACAATACCGCCAAACAAAAAGAAAGCGCCTATAAGCAAAGCCAGTTTCTTTTTATGGTTAAAAGCAATCAAAGCCGTTGTAATTGCTCCGGCAAAAGTTCCTATTGCATGTGCTAAAAACGGAAAAAGAAAATGTTTGGCTTCAAATAGATGCATTGTTGCTTTTAAGCCTTCTATTGTGGTGTTGTCTGCACCTTTTGGAGGAGGAATAATTGAACCGCTTATTAAAATTATACTCATATTGACGATACTTCCAACAATAATTCCGGCGATGACGGCCAGCGTATTTCTTAAAATAGGATTCATAAAATTAGAGTTTTAAAATCACTAATTTATAAAATTATTTTGAAGATAACCTTTTTTCGTTTTCAGTTTGTGGTTTTCCAGATGCATTTGGTTCTCCTTTTCCGGTTTCAATTAGTTTTTTAAGGCTGTTTTGAATGTAATTTGTCCAGGCACCTCTGCAGATTTCAAAGCATTCGTATTCAGATGTTAAGCCACAATGTGTAAAACGAAGTTCGGTTTTTCCTTCTTTTTCTGAAATCTCAAAAGTTGGTTTTGTTCCCGTCCATTCTGTTTTGTCTTCGGTGAATTTAAAATAGTTTTCTTCAACCAGCCAAACAATTTTTTTATTCGGAACAACTTCAATTAATTTTATTTTGCAGCGGTGAACATCTTCATAATGATAATCGAATTCATCGTCTTGTTTTGCAGTATTTCCTTCTATTTCTTCTGACCACCATCCTCGGACATTTGTAAGAGCATTAAAAACTTCTTGAGGAGATTGGTCTACAGTTATTGTTGTTGTAAAATCTGAAGTACTCATTTTTAGATAATTTAAAGGTTTGTATTACAAATTTACTTTCTTATAACCAATATGTTAGGGTGTTTAAAAGACAAAAGAAAGGGGAATTTCAGACAAGTTGATCTGAATGACAAACTTATAGGTTTGTTGTTTGACATGCATTTATCTAAACTGGACTAAAGTCCAGCTCTACCAAATAATTCGTTCCTTTGGAACTTTAGAAGAGCCTTAGGCTCGGTACATATTGTAGGGCCGGACTTTAGTCCGGTTTGTTTGTAAGATTATTTTATTTAATTAAGATTGTTTTAATTTTTTTAGCAAGTTCCTCAATCTGCAAAAAATGACCTTCCATCACTTTTTCCAGTTTTAAAGTTCCACCCAAAATCAGCATTTCTTTATTTTCAAAACGTTTTCCGAGTCGGTCTTCAAGCATGATTTTTTCCATGCTTTGTGCCATTCCAATTTCATTTAAAAAATCATTTGGATGGCCGGCCGTACAAATTACAAGCCCAAACGGAATTGTTTTCATTTTAGGAAAAGAATCGGTTTGTCCATAAGCATAACCAACAGAATAAACACGGTCAAACCAGCCTTTCAGTTTTGCAGGACAGTCGCTCCACCATACCGGATAAAGAAAAATGATACAATCAGCATTTTCGATTTTTTTCTGTTCTTCCAAAACATCTTGAGGAATCGGTAAGTCAAGTTTTGCAAAACCTTCTCTCTCATATTCTTCTTCAGACATATCGCTTTTAAAATCGGAAGCATACAAATCTGATATCTCGAGATTCCAGTTCTTGTTTGCAATAACAGTTTTTAATCTTTCTAAAACCTGAAAAGTATATGATTTTTTGCTTGGATGTGCGAAAATAATTAGAATATTCATTTGAGTTAATTCATTTAAAAAATTAATAAATCAATTAAAATTGGAACAGCTTTTTAATTATATAAAGTTAATTCTTATTTTTAACCAACTGCAAACCATTTCTAATTATGACAAAAAACCTTTACGCAGCATTTTTTTTTGTAACTGCTTCAATTTCTGCTTTAGCTCAGCTAAAGTCGCCTTCAGAATTTATTCCTAATTACGGAAAACAAATTAGCTATTACCATCAGGTCGAAGATTATTTTAAATATCTGACTGAAAATTCACCTTTAATCAAAAAACAGCAGTACGGTTTGACAAACGAACAGCGCGATTTGAATTTATATTTTATTTCTGATGTCGAAAATCTGAAAAATCTGGAGCAAATCCGTTTAAATAATTTGGCTTCTATTGGACTTTCTGATTCAAAATCGGCTAGTGTACAAGATAAAATTATTGTGTGGCTGAGTTTCAACGTTCATGGAAATGAATTTGCCGGAACCGAAAGCGCTTTGACTGTTGCATACGAACTTTTGAATCCCTCAAATGAAGAAACAAAAAAATGGCTTAAAAACACGATTGTAATTCTAGATCCATGTATTAATCCTGATGGTTATTCGCGTTACGGAAATTGGCTGAGAGAAATTTCAGGTAAAAAAAATCATCCCGGCTTATACGACAGAGAACATATGGAAGAATGGCCAGGCGGCAGATACAACCACTATTTGTTTGACCTGAACCGTGACTGGGCATGGCAAACTCAAGCAGAATCACAGCAACGTATAAAAGTGTACAATCAATGGATGCCTCAGGTTCATACGGATGTACATGAAATGAGTTATAATTCACCTTACTTTTTTCCTCCTGCTGCCGAACCTTTGCACGAGTTTATTGAACAATATCAAAAGGATTTTCATAATGTTTTAGGAAAAAATATTTCGCAAAAATTTGACAAACAAAACTGGATGTACAACACCAGAGAACGTTTTGATTTGTTTTATCCAAGTTATGGCGATACATACCCAACCTACAATGGTGCAGTGGGATTGACATTAGAGCAAGGTGGAATAGGTGCAGGACGTGAAGTTACTATGGAAAACGGCGCAAATGTCACCATCAAAGATCGTTTGACCCATCACGCCACAGCGGTTTTGACGGTGGTTGAAAGTGCAGCTTCACAAAAAGAGGTGCTCTTAAAAGGTTTCAGAGATTTTCATGCTAACGCGCGTAAGAAAGCAAAAGGGGTTTACAATACCTATGTTTTAAAAAGCAATGCAAAACTGGAACAACTGACCGAAATGCTGAAAAAGAATGATATTGAGTTTAGTTATGCTGATGCATCTGCAAATGCATCAGGTTTTCATTATCAAAACAAGAAAACAGAAAGCTTCAAGATTGAACCAAATGATTTAATCATAAAAGCTGATCAGCCGAGATCTGTTTTAACGCAGGTTTTATTTGAGCCCAATCAAAAATTGAATGACAGTTTATCGTATGATATTACGGCTTGGGCACTGCCTCTGGCTTATGGAGTTGAAGGTTATGCGGTAAAAAATATGCTTTCTATAAAAACAAAAACTCAAATTAAAATTGCTCCAAAAAATATTCCAGCTAGTGTTTATGCATTTTATGTGCCATGGAACAGCAGAACTTCGGCACAAATTCTTTCAATATTGCATCAGGGCGGAATCAAAGTTCGTTCGGCGATGAAAAAAGCAGTTTTCGGAACCATTACAATTGAGCCTGGCGGGTTAATAATTAGCCGTGCCGATAATCCAAAAATTGCCGATTTTGAGAAAACTGTCAGCGAAATCATTAAAATCAAATCGGATTACAGTTTTATCACAACAGGATTTTCGACCAATTCAAAAGATATTGGCGGGGAAAATTTTGTTCTTTTAAAAGCGCCAAAAATATTGATGCTTTCAGGAAAAGGAATTGTCTCTACAGAGTTTGGTGCTAATTGGCATTATTTGGATGAGGTAATAAAATATCCGGTAAGTATTGTTGAAACCTCAAATTTCAACCGAGTTAAATTATACAATTACAATACATTGATTCTTTCTGACGGTTCTTATGATTTTTCAGATGATCAGAAAAAACACATTGACGAATGGATAAAAAATGGAGGAAAAGTAATCGCGATGAGCAGTGCCATTTCGCTTTTTCAAGATCGCGAAGGTTATGCTTTAAGCATGTTCGCAAGTAAAGAAGACAAAGAGAAATCAGAAAAAGAAGAAAAAGAAATTGAGCTTAAAAAACGCTTTCTAGACTTTGAAGGTTCAGAAAGAAGAGAAATTTCAGGTACAATTCCGGGTGCGATTATCGAAAATAAATTAGATAAAACATATCCAATGGCGTTTGGTTTAGGAAATACTTATTATAGTTTAAAAACAAACGAAAGATCGTTCTCACTTTTAAAAAACGCCATTAACGTGGCATACATTCCAAAAAACTTTTTGAGTTATGGTTTCGTTGGAAATGATATCAAGAAAAAACTTCCTGAAACTGTGACTTTTGCAGTCGATAAAAGAGGCGACGGAAGCGTGATTTATATGATGGATAATCCGCTTTTTAGAGGTTTTTGGGAAAATGGAATCCTTTTATTCAGCAATTCACTGTTTTTAGTTAATTAATAAAAAATGCTCTTCTAGAAATTATTTAGAAGAGCATTTTTTTATTTTTTATTGTCGAACAAAATATAAATCAGAACCATCAACATACGATTTTCCCAAAATCATTTCCCCTTTATCGGAAATTCCATAAGTCCATTTTGAATTATCAATAAGAACTAATTGGGTTTTTGGTTCTCCGGAAGAAGGACCTCCCGATAAATAGTCGATTTTATATTCGTATTCGTGCTCTTCTTTTTCCCCATCGATACTAATTGTTAAATTAGATCTTCCATCAAAGGTGTAGACAATATTTTTGTCTGAGTAATCAGTGAAAGTTTCCTTATTTGGATAATCAGCGGCGCCATAAACAAAATTTCGGGTTTTTACTAATTTCCAACTTCCAATCAACGGATTAGTATTGTCGTCATCATCTGAACAGCTTGTAAAAGCCAAAAGAATAAAAATAATCGGAATAATTTTTTTCATCGGTTTAAATTATATCGGTTTGATATAAAGATGATGTTTTGTTAAATGGTTGCGTTATAATTTATTAAATAGTTAAAATGATTTATTTCAGCCTAATCAAGACCCCTTTTCGTTTGACAATATTTTTATAATCCCACTGAATGTTTCTTGCCTTTTCAAGCCATCTTTTCAAATCGTCAATATTGATTTGTTCAGCATTTGTATAACGCTTTTCAGCGGCTTTAAAACTTCCTTCATTCCGAAGTTCGGATTCCTCAAAGGTTTGACCGCTCCAAAAAAGAAGTCTTACAGAATCTTTTAATTTGCTATAGCCTACAACAGGATTTCCGTCTAAAAACCAAACCGGATGTCTGTGCCAGATTTTCCTTTCGGCTTCATGCAGAAATGAATTTATCTCAGAACTTAACAAATCACATATTTTTTTGTCTTCGGAAGTTTGAGCATCGTTATAATCTTTAATTTCTTGATTCATGATACTATGTTTTTGCTGTTTTATTTAGAATTTCTCCATTCGTCAATAGTAAGCAGTTTGTTGTTTTTCTCGTCATAATATTTCAGAGTAAAATCTTTTGGATAAACTAAAAAACTAAACTCACATTTAAAATCTTCGGGTTGAAATCCCGTGCTTTTGCCAACCTTTATCAAATAATAATCTTTGTCATTTGTTTGTGGAGATTCGGCGATCAAAACACTTTTGTTTTTAGCTTCAGGTAAAGCAAAAATTATATCAAAAATTTTGTGTCGATTGTCATCATCTGAATCTGCAATTTCAAAACTTGGGTTTTCGGTTGGAAAATAAATTTCATCCAATAACTTTGGATTGTCTTTGTTCAATTCTTCATAACGCGCCACAGCCCAAGGATAATAAGCGTAATGTTTGATTTCCTTATTTGATTTTATTTCGCTGTAAATTTTTAGTGCTTCATCTTTATTTCCAACAGTTTCATAATAAGTAGCAAGCGCATAGTCATAAATATAAAATCCTTGCCCAATTTTATCTACATACGATTTTGCTTTGTCGAATTGTTTTAGCTTAGCATAATTGGCAGCAAAAAGAGCGGCATTATTTGATGAAACATAATCCTCTTTTTCGACCTCTTTTATAGATTGGCTGTAATTTCCTAATTTATAGTATAATTCGGCTTTTAAATAATTTAGGCTCGAAGCGACATTTTTTTTAATTCGAGATTTATATGAATCTTTTTCCGCATCATTAACTCGCAGCAAACTATCAGCTTTCAAAATTGTTTGTTGCGGATTTTTTTCTCCTTTCATTATACAGAAGCCTTAATTGCTTGTCAAATTTGTCATATTCAGCAGAAATCTTATCCATTTCTGCATGTATTTCTGCATGGCTTTGTGCCTCATCGATGATTACAGGTTTGTTTTTGCATGAAAAGAAACAGAATAAAATAAAGAATAGATAATTTACAGTTTTGTTCATTTTAATGAAGTAATTAGATGTTGTTTTTTAAGTCAGAGAATATCTTTTTTTAAGGAAAACAAAATATAAGTGCCATGTTCAGAATTTCCTTTTCCCTTTTCAACAAATCCTTTTCTTTTATAAAAATCGATGGCTTTGGTGTTTTTTTCTAAACATTTCAATGTAATAGGAAATGTAGCTTTTTTTGTCGCAGCTTTCAGCAATTCAGTTCCAATGTTTTGTCCCTGATATTTTTTGCTGATATATAAGTGGTGAATGAAATTATTGGGCAGCCAAATCGATATAAACCCAACCGGAAAATCATCAATAAGTGCCGTTAGAATAAACTCGCCCTGAGTTAGTTTCTCGAAATCATCTAATTGAAATTCTGATTGGTCAAGCCACAAAAAAGTACTTTTTCTTTCCTCTAAAAATAATTTTTTCAAAGGCTCATAATCCTTTTCTCTGATGGTTGTTATAGTCATTCAATTTATAAGCTTATTTTAATCCCTTGGCTTCGTTTTCAAGCATTTTTTCGATGTTGAAATATACGCCATCAACATTATACTTTCCTTTTTCAAAGCTAAGATAATCACAATTGCCAACCAATGATTGTCCTTTTGATTCGAGTTCAAAAAGATTCAGCATGACGTATTCATGCTCCACTAACAAGACATGAAATCCTGTTTCGCATTTTTTGCCATCGCCAGAAGACAAAATGGCGTTCATAATGTTGTGAAATTTGTATGAAGTTATTTTTGCCGCTTGATCATCTCCTTTCAAATGATAAATGTAAGCCAGATAATTGAGCTGCTTTAAATCAAAAGGAAAATCAGTTAGTGTATGATTCGCAAGTTTGATGATTTCATTATAATCAGTGGTTTCCAGTTTTTCTTTGTTATAATATTCGCGAAGTTTTATTTCGTCAGGAGATCTCCAGAAAGCGTTGTATTTAGGCTGAAAAATATATCCAAAATACAAATATCGAAAATCATCCTGCGTCATGAGTGTATCATTTTTGGCTAAACGATCCATCAGCTTCGGATAATAAAATGCCGATTTTTTATCCTGAATTTCTTTTTCAATTTGTTTGTAATCCGGGGCTTTGAAATCAAGTTCCTGAGCAAAAGCATTAATTCCGAAACTGAAAAGCAAGATGAAAAGAAAATGTTTTAGCATGATATAAATAGTTTAGGTTATAACTGTGATTGTGAACGATATTTATTTTTCTGGAGCATCAATAATCCATTTTCCTTGTTCTTTGGCAATATCAATTAATCTTTGGCCCTGTTCTGTCATTAAATTCTGTGCAATAAGTCTTTGAGCTCTTTCAATATTGGGTTTGCTCCATTTGCTGGTTTTCGGATTTCGATGTGAAAAAGTCAAATAATAGCTTTCGGCATCACGTTTTTTGCAAAGACTGTCAATCCATCCAAAACAAAGCGCTTCTTCAGTAGCTTCAATTAAACTGACACTTTTTGTCTGACTTTTTTTGTGATATAAAATTAACCAAACTGATTTTTCATTTGCACCATTTTCTGAAAGCCATTTTCGCCAGTCTGCCCGAGTTTCGGCATATACAGCTAGTTTTCCGTCTTTTGTTTCCATAAAACTTATTTTTAATTGTTTCAGTAAAAGTAAAATGGCATTGTGACAACGGATTGTCACTAGTAAAAATAGTATAAAATATTGAATTTGAGTATTGTGATTTTTTAAAACAGTAATTTGTTTGGTGGTTAGTTTTACTAAAATTTATTTCTGGATTTGTTAAAAGTACTTGTAATATTGGAAACAAAATCCTTTGTGTATTGCCCAGTGGAATCCAGATCTGGGTCCAGAATTGTTATTTCAAGTCCAGTTAATTTTTCACTTTGAAACAAAGAGGAGGTAAGTTCATTAAATTCAGCATATGAAAGTCCGTCTGGTGTTCTGCTGTCAACACACGGCATAATTTCGTCGTTTAGAACGTCAACATCAATATGAAGAAAAAAACCGTCAAGATTTTTGTTTTTTACTTCAGAAAGAAAGGTTTGAGCGCAATTCGAAATGCCTTGTTTTCTAATTTCAATTAAGCTCAGATATGTTGCTTCTGAATTTCGAATTTCATTTTCATATGCATCATCATATTCACGATTCCCCACGCACCAAAGATTTTCTTCTTTGATATACGGAGAAAGATTTAAAATATCGGTCAGTTTTGGATGCCCGTTTCCCGTTACAATTGAAGCCGCCATTCCACCAACGCCACCAGTTTCAGATAGAGAAATATTCATGAAATCGGTATGGCCGTCGAGGTAAAATAAGCCATAATTTCCCTTTTGTTTTAAAGCAATTGCAGTTCCTAGAAGAATACTGCAGTCACCGCCAATTATAAATGGAAATTTATTTTGCGAAAGTAAATTATTGATTAAATAAGCTTGTTCTCTGGCGTATTCTACAAGCGAATTTGCATTGAGAATTTGAGTTTCAGGATCTTTACTATTCGTGTATTTTGGGGCATCAAGCGTCAAGACATCTTTCGGATTAATTTCTTTATGCATATTATGTCGCCATAGCCATTCGGGTAATTTTTTTACTCCGGGTTCTTTTCCGGGCTGAGGTTCTTTTAAACCTAAATTTGATGGAAATTCAACAATACAAATCTCTTTCATAACTTACTATGTTTAGGGTAAAGTTATGAAAATAAAAAAATCCGACTTGCTTTCACAAATCGGATTTTTAAATTGAAAATTATATATAACCGTAAAACGGTCTATTTTTACAAGTGAATTACTTCGCCGTAAGCATCAGCCACAGCTTCCATAACAGCCTCGCTCATTGTTGGGTGAGGGTGGATTGATTTAAGGATTTCGTGCCCTGTAGTTTCAAGTTTACGAGCTACAACTGCCTCAGCAATCATATCTGTAACACCAGCACCAATCATGTGGCATCCTAACCATTCTCCGTATTTAGCATCAAAGATTACTTTTACGAATCCGTCTGGAGTTCCGGCAGCTTTAGCTTTTCCTGAAGCTGAGAATGGGAATTTACCAATTTTTAATTCGTATCCTTTTTCTTTAGCTTGTTTTTCAGTTAAACCAACAGAAGCGATTTCTGGAGTTGCATAAGTACAACCAGGAACGTTTCCGTAATCGATTGGATCTACGTGTAAACCAGCGATTTTTTCAACACAGTTAATTCCTTCAGCAGAAGCTACGTGAGCTAAAGCCTGGCCAGGAGTAACGTCTCCAATTGCGTAGTATCCAGGAATGTTAGTTGCGTTGTAAGCGTTTACTAAGATTTTATCTCTGTCAACAGCGATACCAACTTCTTCTAAACCAATGTTTTCGATGTTAGTTTTGATTCCAACAGCAGAAAGCACGATATCAGCTTCAAGAACTTCTTCACCTTTTGCAGTTTTTACAGTTGCTTTAACTCCGTTTCCTGTAGTGTCTACTTTTTCTACAGAAGAGTTAGTCATTACTTTAATTCCAGCTTTTTTCAAAGAACGCTCAAATTGTTTTGAGATATCTTCGTCCTCTACAGGAACTACGTTTGGCATAAATTCTACTATAGTTACATCAGTTCCCATTGAGTTGTAGAAGTGAGCGAACTCAACTCCAATTGCTCCAGAACCAACAATAATCATAGATTTTGGTTGCGTTGGCAAAGTCATTGCTTGACGGTAACCAATTACTTTTACACCATCCTGAGGCAAGTTTGGCAATTCGCGAGAGCGAGCACCAGTTGCAATGATAATGTGATCTGCGCTATATTCAGTAACTTTATTATCTTTATCAGTAACATCAAGTTTTTTCCCTGGTTTTAGTTTTCCAAAACCTTCAATAACGTCAATTTTGTTTTTTTTCATCAAGAACTGAACTCCTTTGCTCATTCCTTCTGCTACACCACGGCTACGTTGTACAACTGCAGGAAAATCTTTATCGAATTCAGAAACTTTTAATCCATAATCAGAAGCATGTTTTAAATAATCAAAAACCTGAGCTGATTTTAATAATGCTTTAGTTGGGATACAACCCCAGTTTAAACATACACCACCAAGGTTTTCTTTTTCAACTACAGCTGTTTTAAAGCCTAATTGTGAAGCTCTAATCGCTGTTACATAGCCTCCAGGACCACTTCCTAAAACAATAACGTCGTATTTCATTTTTTTGGTTTTTAGTATTTATTACCGAAATAATGAGGTTTAATTCCGAAACTCATTTTCCGATTTATTCTTTTGTTATTTGTGATTGCGAATTTAAGGATTTATTTTAAAAAACACTTTAAATTTTACTTTTACCCGCACTGATTTTGATCTTTTCACAGAGATGTGGCGAATTGTTAATTGTAAATTGTGAATTATTAAGTGAAATTTCAGATTTTGAACTTAAATTTTAAATTAAGGTGGTTTTCAAAATAAACGAAGTCGAAGTCTTTTCGAGTTGAAAAGCTCTTCGACTTCGCTCAAAGTGACATTTATAATTAACAATTTATAATTAATAATTAAATTTTAACATGTCCCCAGTTTTCACCACTGGCAATTCGTCTAATCTGCATTTCGCTCACGCCAAATTGTTTAGCAATCATTTTCAAACGTGTTTTTTGTTCCGGTCGAGCCAAAATTTTCTTAATTAACATCACTTTTGTAGTAGTCAATTTTCTTCCGTCAGACTTTAAATTATGCTCGATCAGATTCTTTTTTGCCTGAATAACACGCGGACTTTTACGGCTGTGTGCCATCATTTCCTGTTTTGTAGCCCAACGCAAATTACTCACATCATCATTGCTTCTGTTGTAATCCAAATGAAGTACATAGGTTTGGTCTTCAGATTGTTTTGGAATAAAATATTGGGCAACTAATTTGTAAAGAAAAAGATATTTGTTGACAATTTTGTCGTCTTTTTTAACTTTGAATCTGAATGTTGGATAACCGTCACTCAATCCGCCTTTAAGGATGCGGCCGTTTTCAATTTCGTCAGTAAAACTTATTAATCGGCCTCTGTTTGAAATGGCATATTTAAGTTGTAATGAAGCATTTATTTCTATTTCTTTGAATTGTTCGTTTGGATAAAATCTATTTTGTGGCATTTTCATTTACATTTGATTTCTATAATCTCAAAGATAAATAATAAACCAAAAATGATATGTTAAAGAACTAGCTGTCAGGGGAAGTTTTATGATTTCTATAACGCTGATTTAACGTTTAGAAATGATTTTTTAGCATTTTAAGCCTAATTATAGTAAGTGAAATTATGAATTCTGCTGTGTTTCTGATTTTTTACGAAAGAGACACCGGTTTTTGACTCGGTCTTAATTGAATATTGTGGGTCAATTTAGTTATACATACTTAATGCTTATAGATATTTAAGTTCAATTGGCTACAGAAAACTGCGAATCGTATAAGTTCTTATAATAACCATCCGTTTTATTTAGTAGCTCTTGATGCGTTCCTTGCTCCACAATAAGACCTTTATCCATTACTACAATTTTATCTGCATTTACGATTGTTGCTAATCGGTGGGCGATAATTATCGAAGTTCTGCCTTTAGTAATAGTTTCAGTAGCGCGTTGAATTAATTCTTCAGAATAAGTATCGATCGATGAGGTTGCTTCATCTAAAATCAAAATACTCGGATTACTTACATACGAACGTAAAAACGCAATCAATTGTCTTTGTCCAGATGATAGCATCACGCCACGCTCTTTTACATCAAAATCATAATTATCAGGAAGACTCATAATGAAGTCGTGTACGCCAATTTTTTTAGCCGCTTCCAGTACTTTTTCGCGTGTAATTTCTGGATTATGTAAAGTTATATTATTGTAAATCGTATCAGCAAACAAGAACACATCTTGCAAAACCACAGCAATTTGTTTTCTTAATGAAGCCAATGTATAATTTTCGATATTATGTCCGTCAATATAAATGCTTCCACTGTTGATTTCGTAAAAGCGATTCAGCAAATTAATAATAGTTGATTTTCCTGCACCTGTCGAACCTACAATTGCGATAGTTTGCCCAGAATTGACAGACAAATCAATACCTTTTATTACTTCTTCTTCGGGAATATAACTAAAACGAACATCCTTAAATTCAATACTTCCTTCAAATACAGGAGCTTCAATAGTTCCGGTGTCCTGAATATGATCTTGCGTATCAATAATATCAAAAACTCGATTCGCCGCAATCATACCTAATTGCATCTCGTTGAATTTATCAGCAATTTGTCGCAACGGGTTAAAAAGCATTCCGATAAACATCGTATAAGAGAATAAATCTCCAAAAGTCGTAAAATGATCTCCATTCAAAATTTTGAATCCGCCAAAAACAACCACTAATCCTAAAGTAATTGATGAGATAATATCAGCAATCGGGAAGAAAATCGAGTTGTATAAAATGGTCTTTATCCATGCAACTCTATGTTTGTCATTTATAACTTTAAAATTTTCAGCTTCAATTTTTTCTCTGTTAAAAAGTTGCACGATTTTCATTCCTGTAACACGTTCCTGAACGAATGAATTCATATTCGCAATCTGAGTTCTAACTTCTTCAAAAGCAACCTGCATTTTGCGCTGAAAAATTCGGGTGATGTAAACCAAAATAGGCATGGCTACAACAACAATCCAAGTCAGTTTCCAGTTCATGTAAAACATAAAAAGCAAAACCACCAGCATTTTCATCAAATCACTGATAATCATAAACAGACCTTGACTGAAAATACGGGCAATCGATTCAATATCCGAAACTGATCGGGTGACCAGTTGTCCAACCGGTACCAAATCAAAATACTTCATTCTAAAACTTAAAATATGTTTGAAAAGTTTGGTACGAATGTCTTTCACGATATCTTGCCCGAGCCAATTCGCCCAATAAACAAAATAGAATTGTGAAAAAACCTCCATTAAAAGTACGCCGCCCATCAAGACAATATATAGGAGTAAACCATATTTATCATGTGTCTTGATATAACCGTCAACCGTTTGTTTTAGTAAATAAGGACGAAGCGCAGCAAAAATCGATAGTGAAATTGCAAAAACAATAACGCCATAATAGCGCCATTTATAAGGTTTTGTATATTTTAAAATTCGTTTGAATAATCCGGTATCGAATGCTTTTGCTTTCATGTATTTTTAAGGAGCTATTCCTGCTTTTCGTTACAAGTTTTTCTCAAAAATATGTTTTTGTATTATTTTTATAAAGCTTCCGTTGGTCGCTCCATAAAAATTACAAAAACAATATTTTTTTCAAAAAAGCTTTTCACTGCAATCAGGGCTATTTTATGATGTAATCGTATTTTATTTCGGTTAAATATAAACCATGCGCAGGAACCGAAAATCCTGCTTTTTCTCTGCTCTTGCTTGCAATAATATTTTCAAAATCAGACAAAGAGATTTTATGCAGTCCTATATTTACTAAAGTTCCCACAATAGAACGAACCATATTTCGTAAAAATCGGTTTGCCGAAATAGTAAAAATCAATTTGTTGTTTTCTTGTTTCCAATAGGCCTCAAAAACCGTGCAATCAAATGTATTTACATCTGTATTTACTTTAGAAAAACATTGAAAGTCGGTATGATTCAATAAAATTTTTGCGCCATCATTCATCAAAGCTACATCTAATTTTTGATTAAAATACCAGCTGAGTTCCTGTAAAAATGGATTTTTAACAGTGTTGATATGATATTCGTATGTTCGTTTCGTGGCATCAAATCGGCAATGCGCTTCATCATGAACCAAAATAATGTTATAAATGGCAATATCTTTCGGTAGATACGAATTCAGTTTATGTACTAAATTCGGAATATCCAAAGGTCTTTCAAAATCAAAATGCCCGTACATTTCTTCGGCGTGAACTCCAGTATCAGTGCGTCCGGCTCCCATAACATTTATAGGCGAATTTAGTAAAACCGAAAGTGCTTTGTTTAAAGTTTCCTGAACAGAAGACGCATTGGGCTGAAATTGCCAACCATGATAATGTGTTCCGTTATAAGCAAATTGAATAAAATATCTCATTTTAAGGTGCAGAGGTTCTGAGGCGCAAAGGTACAAAGGTTTTTTTAAAGTTACTATTCCTATAGCTATCGGGACTAAGCTACTAAGATGCTAAGTTTTTTTATACAGATGCAGTGTAGAGACTTATAGCAATTAGTTTAACTTGAGATTCGAAATTCTTTACTTACTATATTAGTTATAATAGTTTGATACAAATGAAAAAAACGATTAAATCCAGTAGTATGAAAGTGAGAAATAAAAACTTAGCATCTTTGTCGCTCAAAATTTCAGAACCTTTGTTAAAATCGCTCAAAACCCAAAATGCGAATCATAGTTTGTTCAGCTAAAAATCGTGTCAAGAATTGACAATTCCAACGATATAATTAAAGTCAAATTTTAACATTTTTAGGAAGAAATTTCTAAATGTTAATTTTTAAAAAATTTCATTTTAACATATCATATTTCTCCTATGTTTGTACAACTAAATATCAAAAACTATGAATGAAATTACTTCTTATTGGTGGATACTTTTAATTTTATTTGCCTTTCTTTTTTACAAATTTATTTTACGTGTTTTCTTCGGAATGGTAATCGTTCCTGAAGATAAAATTGGTTTAGTGACCAAAAAATTCGTTTTGTTTGGTGCTGATAAATCTTTGCCAGATGGCCGTATTATCGCAACTAAAGGCGAAGCGGGTTATCAGGCGCAAACACTTGCTCCAGGTTTATATTGGGGAATGTGGATCTGGCAATATTCAATCGATATGACCGGATTTACGATTATTCCGGAAGGAAAAATTGGATTGGTTTTAAGTAAAGACGGAAAGGAAATCCCAACCGGACGCATCTTGGCCAGAAGAGTAGACAGTGATAATTTTCAAGATGCTACAGCATTCTTGAATAATGGCGGTCAAAAAGGACGCCAAACTGCTTTTATTACTACAGGATCTTATCGTATTAATACGTTTTTATTTGAAATTGTAGTGGCAGAGCAAATTAAGATTTACGAGAACATGATTGGTATCGTGACGGCTCTTGATGGTGAACCAATTCCACAAGGTCAGATCGCTGGTAAGTTTGTTGAAGCGCATAATAATTTTCAAGATTTTGACAAGTTTTTGGAAAGTGGCGGAAATCGTGGTTTACAGCCTCAGGTAATGTTGGCAGGTTCGTATTATATCAATACATGGGGAATTCAAATTGAACAAAATCCAATGACAGATGTGCCAATTGGTTATGTTGGGGTTGTAATTTCCTATATTGGAGAAGATGGTCAGGATGTTACCGGAGATACTTTCAAACACGGAAATATTGTTTCAAAAGGACAGCGTGGTGTTTGGATGGAACCACTTGGACCTGGAAAATATGCACTAAATAAGTATACAACTAAGTTAGAAGCGGTTCCAACAACCAATCTGGTTTTAAACTGGGCAAATGCTAGAAGTGAATCGCATGATTTAGATAAAAATCTGTCTACGATTACAGTTCGTTCAAAAGACGGTTTCCCTTTTAATCTTGACGTTGCGCAAATCATTCACGTTCCGGCTGCTGAAGCACCAAAAGTAATTGCGCGTTTTGGAAGTATGAATAACTTGGTTTCTCAGGTTTTGGAACCAACGATTGGTAACTATTTCAGAAACTCGGCTCAGGACAGCGATGTAATTTCGTTCTTGACAACAAGAAAAGAGCGTCAGGAATCGGCTAAAAATCACATTAAATTGGTGCTTGACGAATATAACGTAAATGCTGTTGATACTTTAATTGGAGATATCGTTCCGCCAGATTCGTTGATGAAAACTTTGACTGACAGAAAATTAGCAGAAGAAGAGCAGAAAACATATCAAACACAAAGAATGGCGCAGGAACAGCGTCAGGGAATGGAAAAAGAAACTGCTATTGCTGATATGCAGAAAGAAATTGTTCGCGCTTCGCAAAGTGTTGAAATCGCGCAAAGAACTGCTGATGCAACTGTCAAAAAAGCAGAAGGAGACGCAACAAGTTTGAAACTGAATGTAAATGCTGAGGCGGAAGCAACAAAAATGCGTGCAAGCGCAGAAGCGGAAGCGACTAAAGCAAGAGCAGGAGCACAGGCAGAAGCAACAAGATTAAATGCTAGCGCCGAAGCTGAAAAAATCTCAAAAACAGGTTTGGCCGAAGCGGAGAAAATTATGGCGATTGGTAAATCAACTGCCGAAGCTTATCAACTTCAGGTGAGTGCAATGGGAGGTGATAACTTTACCCGTTATAAAGTAACGGAAGAAATTGGTAAAGGAAATATCAAAGTAATTCCAGACGTGTTGATTTCTGGAAATGGTGGTTCTGATGGTTCAATTAGTGGATTATTAGGACTGAAATTAATGGAAATGATGGATACTAAAGATTTAAAAGAAGGAAAAAATCCTAAAAAACAATAATTCTTTTTAATCGAAAAGGTTTTTAAAATAAAACGCATTCAAGCAAAACCGATTTACGAAAGTAAATCGGTTTTTTTAGTTTTCCCCAATCCAGACATTATATGCATTGCGGTTAGTTAGTCTTTACAATTAAAAACCTTAGTGACTTTGTAGCTTTGAATCTTTGCACCTTTGAAAAAAACCTTAGTATCTTAGCGACTTAGAATCTTAGCCTCTTAAAAATGACAAAAATCCTTCTCCTTTCTGATACTCACAGCCATATTGACGATACTATTTTAAAATATATAGCACAAGCCGATGAAGTTTGGCATGCTGGAGATATTGGAGACTTGAATGTTACCGATACAATTAAAAAAATAAAACCTTTGAGAGCGGTTTACGGAAATATCGACGATGCTAAAGCACGGTTGGAATTTCCGTTAAATAATCGTTTTATGTGCGAAAATGTTTCAGTTTGGATTACACATATTGGAGGTTATCCGGGAAAATATAATCCAAATATTAGGGAAGAAATGGCTGCAAATCCTCCTAAATTATTTATTTGTGGACATTCTCATATTTTGAAAGTAATGTTCGACAAAAAGAATAACTTATTGCATATGAACCCAGGTGCGGCAGGAAAAAGCGGTTTTCATCAAATGCGAACTATGCTTCGATTTGTAATTGATGATGATAAAATCAAAGATTTGGAAATTATTGAAATCGGGAAAAAATAATGATCTTTAATGCGGAATCGGGATTTTTATTTTTATAGAAGTACCCTGATTGACTTTTGAAACAATATCAAAACTTCCTTTGAATTTTTTGATTCTGGCTCTAATTCTGTTTAAGCCAAAACCTTCATATTCATTCGTTTTTCTGGCATTAAACCCTAGTCCGTTATCTTGTACTTTAATGATGAAATTGTTTTCTGTTTCGTTTAGGATTAATTGCGCTTTTGTTGCTTTACTGTGTCTTATAATGTTGTTAAATAATTCAGATATAATAAAATAGATTTTCATTTCAAATTTTTCGGTATATCGTTTATTGGATGAAATTGAACTGATAAAATCAAAACTCATTGTATGATTTGAGTTTTTTTCGCATAAATCTTCCAATGCGTAAATTAATCCAAAACGAACCAAAAGACTAGGAACAAGATCATGTGACATATCTCGTAGAAGATCTTGTGCTTCGGCTAAAATGGCTTTTGCTTTTCGGATTTCTTCTGATTGTATATTGTTTTGAGTGGTAAAAGTATTGAGATGAAGCCCAACAGATGATAGCAACGAATTGATATTATCGTGTAAAAAGGAAGCTATTTTTTTGCGTTCTAATTCTTGTGTATCAATGCCGGAATTAATCACATTTAGAAGAATTTTTTGCTTGATATTTTTTCGTTTTATTTTTTGTTTTAATTTATTGTTTTGATAAAAGAAATAAAATAAAAAAAAGAGGATAATAACAAGAACAATTCCTAAACTCACTACTTTTTTATTTCGAAGTTTTTCAAGCTTATGTAATTCGGCAATGCTTATCTTTTTTGATATTGATGTATTTTGAACATTTTCTTTTAAATTTTCATTTTGCTTACTAAAAACAAGATTTTCATTAAAGAAAAAAATAAAAAAGAGTAAAATTGAAATTTTAAAAATACGCATAATTAAAGCAGTTTTAAACCAATTTTTTTTAGATCAAGGATTGATCAGATTGTGTTTTAAAGCATATTTTACTAAGCCAATTGTGTTTTTTGTCTGAAGTTTTTTCATGATATTTTTTCGATGCGTTTCTACAGTATTAAGACTAATAAAGAGCTGCTCACTTATTTCTTTTCCACTGTATTCTAGTGCTATTAAAGTGACAATTTCAATTTCGCGCGGACTTAAAATAGGATTTTCAATATAGACGCTGTTGTTTAATTGTGGATTATTTTGTGTAAAACTGTTGAATATTTTTTCTCTTATCAAATCTGAAAAATATTCTTGCCCTTCATAAACAGTTTTGATTGCTTCAATAATATTTTCACCTGCACATTTTTTTGTGAGATACCCTTTTGCGCCTAATTTCATGACTTCTTTAATGATTTTTAAATCATCATAACTAGAAAGAATAATGACTTTCAAGGGATTTTTCTGAGCATAAAATTCCTGTAAGACTTTAATTCCATCTTTTTCAGGCATGCTGATATCCAGAACTAAGATATCGGCATTATTTTGTATAACATCATTATATACTGTAGTTCCATCTAGTGAGTTGCCAACAACTTCAAAGTTTTCAACTGTTTGTAATAGATTGGTTAGGCCATCAATAAGTACTTGATGATCATCTGCAAGATGAATCCTTATTTTTGATGTCATGATAAAATTTGATTATGAAAAGGCAAATTTACCATGGAAATGATCTTTAGAAGTACTCTTTAAGTCTGATTTGTAATAATATAAGGTACAAAAAAAACCCGAATAAATTCGGGTTTTTCTTCGCACAAAAAATTAAGTTTATAGGTTTATCTCAAACGATCTACAGATTTTACAAGATCTTCATCCTTTTTGATGGCCTTATTAGCTAAAACTAATAATACGATAGCAACAATTGGAAGAAACATCCCAATACCTTTCTCAGAAACAGCCGTAGTCGTTTCTCCAGATAAATTTAGTGATCGGTATACAAATAATCCTAATAAAATTAAATTTAATATTATGTTCAGTCTGTTCATCACAAACTGATTTTGTCTTTTTTTGTATGATATAATGCTAATGATAGTCAGCATTGTGCTTAATCCTAATAATACAGTATAAACCTGATCCTGCATGAAGAAAAAGGGTTTACCGCCATTTACTGACCAAAGTGGTATAAAAAATAATAAAACCCCTGTAATTACAAAGGTAAGAATTAAATATACGGTTTGAATTCTTTGTAACATAACTTGAAATTGTTTTACAAAAATATATTTTCTTTTTTATAAATACTATTGTATGATTAAAATTTATTCGTATTATTGCATCATAATACCGTAAGCACTTCATACTGCGGGCAATTGAAATCATTTATCTACCTACTTTTTACAGTATTTCCTTTAAAATAATTAAATTCATAGAACATTCATGTTTGATATTTCTGCATTAAAAGAAATGAAGCTTTCTGAGCTTCAAGAAATAGCTAAGTTGGCTAAAACTATAAAGTTTAATGGTGTTAAAAAAGAGACTCTGATTACTCAGATTTTAGCGCACCAAGAAGCGACTATTACGCCGCCGGCTCCTGCTGTGGCTGATAAGGAAATAGCAGATGAGAAACCAAAAAGAGCAAGAATAGCTCCTGTAAAAAAAACAGCAGCACCAAAAAACACACCAGTTTTAGAATTTGATACAGTCGAAGAAGCTGCTCCTGAAAAAAAGGAAGCTGCACCAACGGCTAAGCCAAAAATTCAAGCGGCGCCTAAGAATCAGACTGAACCAAAAGTTCAGGAAAGTACTGAAAGCCCTGTGGAAGTGAAGAAAGAGCCAAAAATTGTTAAGTTCAACAAATCGGCTTACGAAAAAAAGGTAGCCCAGCAAAAAGAAAAAGAGGCAATAAAAGATACTGATAAAGAAGTGATTGCTGAAGAAAGTACAGAGAGTGTTGCTCCAATCGCAGAGAAAACAGAAAATGCCCCTCAGGTAAAAAAGATAAATCCGAATCAAAATAAAAATCAAAACCCTAATCAAAACCAAAATCCGAATCAGAATCCAAACCAAAATGGAAACGGTAATGGAAATGGGAATAACGGAAATCAAAACCCAAATCATAAAAATAAAAAGAATAATTTCAGAGATTCAGATTTTGAATTTGACGGAATTATCGAAAGTGAAGGTGTTCTTGAAATGATGCCTGACGGTTACGGATTCTTACGTTCATCTGATTATAATTATTTAGCTTCTCCAGATGATATTTATTTATCAACTTCACAAATCAGATTATTTGGTCTTAAAACTGGAGATACTGTAAAAGGAGTGGTTCGTCCTCCAAAAGAAGGTGAGAAGTTTTTTCCTTTAGTTCGTGTACTTAAAATCAATGGGCACGACCCACAAGTAGTTCGTGATAGAGTATCTTTTGAACACTTGACACCTGTTTTTCCTTCTGAAAAATTCAAATTAGCCGAAAAAGGCAGTTCTATATCAACTCGTATTATCGACTTGTTTTCTCCAATAGGAAAAGGACAGCGTGGAATGATCGTTGCACAGCCTAAAACGGGTAAAACAATGCTTTTAAAGGATATTGCAAATGCAATTGCTGCCAATCATCCTGAAGTTTATTTAATCGTTCTTTTGATTGATGAACGTCCTGAAGAGGTTACCGATATGCAAAGAAGTGTTCGTGGTGAAGTTATCGCTTCAACTTTCGACAGAGAACCACAAGAACACGTGAAAATCGCTAATATTGTTCTTGAAAAAGCAAAACGTTTAGTAGAATGCGGACATGATGTTGTAATCTTATTAGATTCGATTACACGTTTGGCAAGAGCTTACAATACAGTTCAGCCAGCTTCTGGAAAAGTATTAAGTGGAGGTGTTGATGCGAATGCATTGCAAAAACCAAAACGTTTCTTTGGAGCAGCTAGAAATGTTGAAAATGGAGGTTCATTAAGTATTATTGCAACAGCATTGACTGAAACAGGTTCTAAAATGGATGAGGTTATCTTTGAAGAATTTAAAGGAACTGGAAACATGGAACTTCAGTTGGATCGAAAAATTGCAAACAAACGTATTTTCCCTGCAATCGATCTTACTTCGTCAAGTACACGTCGTGATGATTTATTATTAGACGAAAAAACGTTACAAAGAATGTGGATTATGCGTAAATATCTATCAGATATGAACCCAGTAGAATCTATGGATTTTGTAAACGACCGTTTCAAGAAAACAAGAAATAATGAAGAGTTTCTGATTTCGATGAATGACTAAGGAAAGGTTCTAAGGTGCTGAGGGACTAAGGTTCTAAGGTTTTTATACTTTGAGATTAATTTAAAATATAAAAAAGGGGATGAGTTTAAAAACTCATCCCCTTTTTTTTGTTTATCTTAGAATCTTAGTCCCTCAGCACCTTAGAACCTTATTTTTTATCAACTACAGGTCTGTTTTCTCTGTTTGCTAAATCCCACGCAAGTACAAAAGCAAGCTGTGCTCTTTTTGCTAAGGCGTCGTATTCTATTTTTTCAGGGGTATCATCTTTTCCGTGGTAGTCTTCGTGAACTCCATTGAAGAAAAAGATTGACGGAATACCATGTTTTGCAAAGTTATAGTGATCAGAACGCTCGTAAAAATGATTTGGATCTTTAGGGTCGTTAAATTTGAAATCCAAGTTCATTTTGATGTATTTGTCATTTTGAGCTACAACTGCATTGTGTAATTCACTAGATAATCTGTCTGCTCCAATTACATATACGTAATTATTTGTATTTGCGTGCTCAACATCACGACGTCCAATCATGTCAATGTTGATATCAGTAATTGTATTGGCAATTGGGAATAATGGATTTTCAGAATAAAAACGAGAACCGTGTAAACCGTGTTCTTCGCCAGTTACGTGAAGAAACAAAATAGAACGTTTTGGTCCGTGTCCTTCTTTTTTAGCTTTAGCAAATGCTTTAGCAATTTCCATTACAGCTACAGTTCCAGAACCATCGTCATCGGCTCCGTTGTAAACTTCACCATCTTTAATTCCCACGTGATCGTAATGCGCCGAAATTACCAAAACTTCATTTGGTTTTTCAGAACCTTCGATATAAGCCCAGATATTTTCTGAATCCGGTAAATTTTCATTACGTCTTGCATTTAAAAATGATGCTGGAATATGCTGATAATAATCTGTAGCTCCTTTAGGGAATGAGATTTTATTTTTTTTGTATTGTTCGATCATGTAAAGTCCGGCTTTTTTCTGTCCTTTTGAACCAGTTTCACGGCCTTCCATTTCATCAGAAGCAACAACATAAAGCATTTTTTTCAAGTCCTTTGCTGTGATCGAATTCATGTATTTCGTTGGGTCTGAATTGTCTTTTGAAGCAACAGACTGCGCATTTTTACATGAAAACGCCGAAGCAATTAATAAAAGAAGTACAATTTTTTTCATTTTGGGTTAGTGTAAATTAATGAATATGTATAAAACATAGAATATTAGTAAAAATAGAATAAAAAGAGAATTTATAACAAATAGTAATGCACTTTTAACAAATGATACAAAACGGCTTTCTCCATAAAAACGATGATGTGCCGGATAAAAATAGTAGCACATCCATATGATACCTACAAAATTTGTAATACCTGCTATTGCTTCTGCAATACCAGTTCCTCCAAATAATGCGGTTATTTTATTGACAATAAATAAGATCAGAAAGATTAAGAGCAAAAATGAAAAATAATGCAGTGTAAAAATTCCGTGGTCAAAATAATACCATTTCTTCTTACTGTGAAAAATCCATAGGAAAAAGGCAAAGAATGGCATTATAATGAAGAGGATTTTAGGGATGTTATGAATAAAAGATTCTATGAATTTCTCTATAATCTCTTTTTTTGTATTGTTTTCAGTAACATGAATGGCTTTTTCGTAGACCCAATATTCAAAATCAGAAAGTTTATCATTTTCTTTTCCATATTTCTGAACCGAATCGATTT
Organism: Flavobacterium xizangense; assembly: GCF_054075145.1. Taxonomy (NCBI): domain Bacteria; kingdom Pseudomonadati; phylum Bacteroidota; class Flavobacteriia; order Flavobacteriales; family Flavobacteriaceae; genus Flavobacterium; species Flavobacterium xizangense. The sequence continues at coordinate 152,822 of NZ_JBSIPG010000004.1, forward strand.
CCTTCATCGTTTTTAATTCAAAATGGCTTTTGTCATTAAAAGTTGTAACTACTTTTTTCTCTTTTTTATCCTTTTTTGATGTTTGCGAAAGGAATTGATTTTCGCTCTTATTTATCTCTTCACTTACTTTATTAGGAAACATGGCAATCAGTAAAAAGGTAATAAAACTTATGAAAATATAAAGACGAACCGGAGCCAGATAAGACAATCTTTTTCCAGAAAGATATTCTTTTGTTAAAGTTGCCGGCTTTAAAAGCAAGTTTCTGATTGTTTTCCAAAATGCATTTTCATAATGCGTTAAGTCTTCAAAAAAATGAACAAATAAATGATGGAAAGTTTTGCGGGTATCACTGTTTTCTTGCCCGCAGTTTGGACAAAACTTTTGCTCGACTACATGCCTGCAGTTCAGGCAGGTTTTGTCTTCTCTGATTTTATTGTGTGACATTGGTTTATTTAGTTGATTTGGTGTTTTGGGTTAGTTTTTGGGTTTTACTTCTTAAGCACTTCGTTTAGAAAAAGCAATAAATGATCAAAAGATCGTTTTGCAGCTACAGGATTATAAGCAGCGCCCTTAGAATTGTCGCTTCCAGCTTCCGGATTTGTGAAAGAATGAACTGAATCTGCATAATAAATCATTTGCCAGTCGGCTTTTGAGTCGCGCATTTCTTGCTGAAAAGCGGCAACTTCATCTTTTGAAACAAAAGGATCATCAGCACCATGGCAAATCAAAACTTTAGCTGTAATTGGTTCTGTTTTTCTAGATGCGTCTTTGCCTAAACCGCCATGAAATGAAGCCACTCCTTTTACATTCAAATGTCCACGTGCCGCTTCAAGAACTCCAGTTCCTCCAAAGCAATACCCAATTACCACAATATTATCAGCATTTGCGCCAGATTTTATTAATTCCTGTAGTGCGGCGTTTATTCTTTTTTGATAAGCTTCGTAATTGGTTTTGTAGTAACCAGCTTGTTTTCCTGCTTCAGAAGTATTTTTTGGATAATTTCCTTCGCCATAAATATCAGCGATAAAAACAGTGTAGCCTTGTTTAGATAAGTTTTCTGCGATTCCTTTAGAAGCATTGTCAATTCCGAGCCATGCCGGCAGAAGCAAAATACCAGGATTTTGACCGCTTTTTTTAGCGGATTTTATAGATAAACCATTTAATACCTGATTTCCATCGGCATATTTTACGGGTTTTAATTGTGCGCTTATAGTGTTAGATAACAGAATGGTAGCAAAAATAAGAAGGGCTGAATTTTTCATGATTTTACAATTTTAAACAAATATCAGAAATATTCTCTTATAAAAAAACCTCAGAAGAAAGTTCTTCTGAGGTTTATAAAAAGTGATTTCTTCTGAGAGATTATTCGCCGGGATGATAGGTCTTTTCTGCATTTTTAGTGACGTCTTCTTTGTAGAAAAGAACATCTTTAAATTGGCCTTTTCGATACATTTCAGCTTGATCAGTAAAATGTTTTGAGTTTTCGTCGCCACTATTTCCGCCGGCCAATAGTGATTTTGCTTTTATTTTTGGCCCAAATTCAACTGCACAAATAAAACTGTTACCATTATATCCGTAACGTTTTTTAGAATTGTTTTGATAACTACTTTTGAAAGAAGGCAAACTTCCCCAAGAACCTGGCCCGTAGCCAATTGGCAAACTCGGTTTTGAATCGTCATATTTTAAATCAATTGCACCGCTTGAACGCTGAAAACGGTTGATTTCGCCCCAAGCCACCTGCCATGTTCCAAATTTTAATTCTAAATCTTTCAATACTTCCTGCAATTGTGGAATCATTTGTGCTGCCGTCGCTTTTTTTGCAAAATCCTTAGTGTTTTCAACCTGATCCAATTCTCCTTCATCAATGTAAGCTTTCAAAATAATTGGGTCTAATTTATAAGCCCATTCAATGGCAAGAGTAGTGGCAACTGAATTTTCTTTAGCATAATAATCCCAATATTTCAGTATTGAAATTGGCTCTTTTAATGCAGTATATTCTGGGGATTGTACGTTTATATTTTTTTCGAAAATATTCACTAAACGAGGAATCAATATTTCGAAAATAGATAATTTAGAATCATAACCGTCAGCAATTACTTTGTCTAAAGTATAACCATTTTCTTTGCTAAAAATTCGAACAGCATTTATACCTCTGAAGTTTTCTCCGTCCGGTGCCATATATTGAACATAATTTTCTTTTTTAGGGCTATTTTCCCCAGCCACTGAAAAGGGAGTAGAGTTGCAGTTTTGCAGCCAGCCATTTACAGGATTGTATAAATGAACGGTTTCGTTTACTTCATGCAAACCTTTCCATTGTGTTGCTGAAGTTGAACCGTCAATTACTTTTGACCAATTTAAATTTTTGTCACGAATCGGGATAAAATTGCCGTGCCAATACGCTATATTTCCTTTATTATCAGCATAAACAGTATTGTTTGATGTGTTGGCTTTCAAATCCATTGCTTTTTTATAATCGTCAAAACTTGTCGATTTTGTTCGTACCCAGCTTTGAATCAAACTCATCATCGAACGGTTGTTTGATTTTAAGCTGATCCATTTTCCGTCGCGTTTGGCCATGATTGGACCGTTGTTGGTAAAATAGGTTTTGAATTTTTTCGGAATCAACTTTCCATTTTCAGTATAATTGATCGTGATTTCTTTTGTCGTTACAGGCAAAAGTTTATTGTCAAATTCGTAAAATAATTTGCCTTTTTTATCGATAATTTTTTCGGCATACATATCTGCAACATCAACGTTTGATGATGTATGCATCCAACCGCAGTTTTCGTTGAAACCTTGATAAATAAAGAATTGTCCCCAAGTTACCGCGCCGTAAACGTTTAAACCTTCTTCGCTCGTAATTTGAACCTCGGGTCTGAAATAAAAAGTTGTATGTGGATTTATGTATAGAATTGCATTTCCTTCAGCGGTTTTGGATGGACCAAATGCAAATCCGTTTGAGCCGGTTTGGACATATTTTTCTCTTTCTACGTACGCCACTTTATCATTATTTCCAGAATAAAATGCTTTAAGTTCGGCTGTTGAAAGGTCTGCGGTACTAATTGCACCAATACTTCCATCAGTCCAAAGCAACGGATACCAAGGCTCAAAACGCGTCAAAAGTGCCGGTTTTACTTCTGGATGCTTGTATAAATAAAAGTTGATGGCATCGGCATAACTATTCAAAAGTTTTTTTAGCCATTCTGGAGCTTTTTTATAATCGGTCTTAGCTTCTTCTGTATCAATCAAAAGTTTGATTTCTAGATCATTGTACAAAACCGATTGTCCTTTTATTTCAGAAAGGCGTCCTAGTTTTTCAATATAATTCATTTCAATTCTTTTGAAATCGTCTTCACATTGCGCGTATAATAGTCCAAAAACGGCATCGGCATCTGTTTTTCCATAAACATGCGGAATTCCCCAATTGTCTCTAATGATAGTAACTTGTTTGGCAAGATTTTCCAATCGGGCAACTTCTTTTGTGTTGATTTTTTGTGCCGAAATTTGAAAACTCACACAAATGAAAAACAAGGATTTTATAATTTTAGAATAGAAATGCATGATTACTTGAGATTAAATTTTTGACCGGGAGTGTAAATGCTCATTTGTAAATTCTCGATCGATATAAGATTGTTTTTGTTTGATTTTTTAATGCCTTTTGGTTTGCGAACCACAATAACTTCGCTTTCTCCAGCAACTTCAACTTGATTATTTTGAACAATAATTGCGGTTGCTTCGTCGATACCAATTCCTGTTAGTTCTGGAAATTCAACCAATGCAGAAAGTAATCTATTATAACGGTTTCTTTTTAAGAAATGCTGATCAATAACGGCACTTTTCAATAATCCCAAACCTTCAGAAGTTTCTAAATTATCATATCGAATATTATCAAAAGTACCTGAATATTCTTTTTCTAATTTTTGATTTCCAGTAATCATTTTTTCAGACATTACGGCAGCTCCGGCACTCGTTCCCGAAATCGTGCTTCCGTTTTCGTATGCTTTTTGAATTGCTGTTTTTATAGGTGTATTATGAGCAACAGCCATAAAACGACTTTGGTCACCGCCGCTTATGAAAATCAGTTTTGCTTTTTGAACGGAGTCTGTAAGTTTTTTGTTTTGTGCCGTTTCTTTGTTGAAATTCAGCATCACAATTGGGTTTCGCGTCAATTTCACCATTTGAGTTTTAAAGAAAACAAATGAACTATCCGGTTCTTCACTTGACATTGGCAAAACTACAATATAATCTTTTTCCGCTAATTCAGCGACAGTCAAAACTTGTTTCATTAAAGCATCTGAACGATCGCCTCCGCCAATTATGAATAATTTTCCTTTTGGATTTTGCGCCTGCAATAAAAAGCTTGTCAATACTAATAATGCCGAAATTGATTTTTGGAAAGAAAATTTAAAAAGAAACTTGTTTTTCATGGTTTTGTCATTTAATTATTCGGATTTTCTAAAAATTTTAAAAGAGAAGAATTGACAATAAAAAGCACATCTTTTATTTTGTCAAAATCTACTTTAGAAAGTTTGTCATTTGGCGTATGGTAATCATCGTGAAAACCGCTGAAAAAAGTCATAATCGGAATTCCTTTTGCGGTAAACGATGCGTAATCGCTTCCAGAATGTCCGTTTGTTTCCCACAGATCTAAACTAAACGGATTTTGAAGCTTAGAGTTGATTTCGTTTGACATTTTTCGTAGGTTTTCATCTTCCTTTTGAGTTCCAATACTTAAAATACGGTGTGATTTATCTTCGGGCGCGCTTCTGGAAATCATATCCATATTAATTGCCAAAAGTATTTTCTGTTTTTTGAAATCAAAATTCTCAACAAAATATTCACTTCCCAAAAGCCCCATTTCTTCAGCAGTCCATGAAGCAAAAAGAATATTGCAAGGAGGTTTTATTTTAGATTCCGACCATTTTTTTGCTAAAGCCAGCATTCCTGATGTTCCCGATGCATTATCATCGGCACCGTTATAAATCGAATCTTTTATTATGCCCAAATGATCGTAATGTGCACCAACAATAATGGTTTTAGTAGAATCTTTTCCTTGAATCATTCCTAAAACATTTCGGACGGGGAGAGTTTCAGTCTGTAATTCAATGGAGAAATTAATTTCTGTGTTTTTTAATAGGGAAGAAGCAGTTTGAAGTTTCTGAGCTTTTTTTTCAAATGTTTCGAATGAAATTTTAGTTTCAGACAAAAGTTTTTCGGCTGCTAATTTACTTAGCTTAAAAATTGGTATCGAAACATTTGATGTGGTTTCCAAAGAATGAAAAACATCATTTTCTTTTGATTTTTTGGGTTTGAAATTTTCTTTAGAATCAATAATAATTAAAGCAATTGCCCCTCTGTTGACGGCAGTCTGTAATTTTGTTTCTTCTACATTATTTTCTTCGGGAAATAATTTTTTGAATTTCTGATAAACTGTAGATGTTGTGTCTTGATGACTTGGAAATCCTTTTATTACGACAACAATTTTATTTTTTACATCTTGATTTTTATAATCGTCATAACTTCCGTCAGGAACACTTAATCCATACCCTGCAAAAACAACTTGTGCATTTCTTCTTAAAGATGTTGAAATTGGTGCAATCTGAAAATCCTTTTCGGGGAAAAATACAACGGTTTCTTTTCCTTTTTTGAATTCAAAATTCGTTTTTGTAACAGTATGATCTAAAACTTTAAAATCCTGAAAATAGTCTTCAGATTTGTAAGGCTTAAGCTGAAACAAACTCATCAATGAGGCAACATATTCTGAAGCCATAAAACCGCCTTTTTGAGTCGCACCGCGGCCTTCCATCCAGTCCGAAGCCAAAAAAGAAAGCGTTCCTGTAAAATCACTTTTAGAAGGATTTGGAACTGAAATCTGTGAAAACAGCAAAGAATTGCAATAGAACAAAGCAAGTAAAAGCAATATTCGGAAACGCATTTTTTAGTTGTAAGAGGTTTATAATGAGATGTTTCTTTTGAAGGCACAGCCTAATTCAATAATCGAATCAGTTTTTGCAATACCGGGAATACTGTCGATTTTTTCATAAAGAATTTTACGCATATGCTCATGATTTTTTGCAATAATTTTGATGTAAAGCGTAAAAGAACCCGTAACATAATAACACTCTGTGATTTCGGGAATTTTTTTCATTTCTTCGATAATTCGATCAGAATCAGAATCTTTATTTAATGTGATTCCCGTGAAAGAAGCCCAATCGTAACCAATATTTTTTTCTTGTATAATAGGTTTAATTCCGCCAATAACACCTTGCTCAATCATTCTATTGATCCGCTGATGTACCATGGTGTTGGAGATTTTTAAATTAGTTGCAATGGCTGAAAAAGCCATTCTTCCGTCTTTTTCTAATTCTTTCAGTATATTAATATCGAATTCGTCTAGTATATCCATTCTTTTAAATTCTTCTTTTTATTTTATATAGTGCCTACGGACATGATTATTTTATATATAATTTTTTCTACCAATATTTAACTCTTAATGGAGTATTAAATTTTTTATGCCTAATCATTTAAATATCTCGGAGAGATTAAATATTGGTAGCTAAAAAAAAAATAGCACAACCCATTTTGTCTCGTAGAGACTGCATAAATTTTTATTTTTTTTTGATTTATAAAAGTAACTATTTTTTTTAATAATTAGGAATAAAATCATAATAGTACTGATGTTAAATTTTATTTTAAATTTAGTTTTAGAATTAATTTGACTTAATTGACTGACTTTTAAGTTTAATTTTTTCTTTTTATCCTTGTATTTAATATTTTTTGATATTTTTGTATTCGAAAAAATAACATATTATGATACATACTGAAAAATCACTTTCATCAAAATCTGAAGTTTTGATTGAAAAAGAGAATAAATACGGAGCTCATAATTATCATCCGCTTCCTGTGGTATTAGAAAAAGGAGAAGGTGTATATGTGTGGGATGTTGATGGAAAGAAATATTTTGATTTTTTATCGGCTTATTCTGCTGTAAATCAAGGGCATTGTCATCCTAGAATTGTTCAGGCAATGGTAGATCAGGCGCAAAAATTGACGCTTACGTCTCGTGCCTTTTACAATGACAAATTGGGAAATTATGAAGAATATATAACCAATTATTTTGGTTTTGATAAAGTTTTGCCAATGAATACTGGTGCTGAAGCCGTAGAGACAGCACTTAAAATATGTAGAAAATGGGCTTATGAGGTAAAAGGAATTCCTGAAAATCAGGCGCAGGTAATAGTATGCGAAAACAATTTTCATGGAAGAACAACTACGATTATTTCATTTTCTAATGATGAATCGGCTCGTAAAAACTTCGGACCATTCACAGATGGATTTATAAAAATTGAATATGATAATCTTGAAGCTCTTGAAAAAGCATTAGAATCATCAAAAAATATTGCAGGATTTTTAGTTGAACCAATTCAGGGTGAAGCAGGAGTTTACGTTCCGTCAGAAGGATATTTAGCGAAAGCAAAAGCGTTATGCGAAAAACATAATGTCTTATTTATTGCCGACGAAGTTCAGACAGGAATTGCGCGTACAGGAAAATTATTGGCAGTTCACCACGAAAATGTGCAACCTGATATTTTGATTTTAGGAAAAGCAATTTCGGGAGGTGTTTATCCTGTTTCGGCTGTTTTAGCAAATAACGAAATCATGAATGTGATTAAACCAGGTCAGCATGGATCTACTTTTGGTGGAAATCCTGTTGCGGCGGCGGTTGCGATTGCAGCATTGGAGGTGATAAAAGATGAAAAACTAGCTGAAAATGCAGAACGTCTTGGTAGTATTTTGAGAAAAGGATTAAATGAAATCGCCGAGAGAAATCATTTGATTACACTGGTTCGCGGAAAAGGACTTTTGAATGCAATTGTAATCAATAGTACTGAAGATTCTGACTTGGCTTGGGAAATTTGTCTTAAATTCAGAGACAACGGTTTATTAGCAAAACCTACTCACGGAAACAAAATCAGATTGGCTCCGCCATTAGTGATGACCGAAACTCAAATTCAGGAATGTCTTGAAATTATTGAGAAATCTTTGAATGAGTTCAGATAAACTTTAGGGACAAAGGGTCAGAGTTACAAAGGCTCAAAGGTTTTTATTATATAATTTAAAGGTCCAAAGTTTTATAGTTATTTATAAAACTTTGGACCTTTGTTATTTTGTCACTTTGAACCTAACTTAGCTTCCGTAGCCTGGATTTTGAGTGATTTTTTTGTTGGTATCCATTTCTTTTAATGGAATAGGGAAGACCAATCTGTTTGAATCATAAGGAAGAACTTCGGAACCGTCACCATCTGTACTGATATCAATTGATTGTTTTGTTCTACGGATATCGTGAATTAAAAAACCTTCCATTCCTAATTCTAATTGACGTTCTAATAAAATATCATCAACAGTTACAGTAGTCAATTCATCGGCGTTTGCTCTTGAACGAATAATATTAATATCGTCCAAGGGTGTGTTTCCTACCGAAGTTCCGGTACGTAAATTACTTTCGGCTCTAATTAAATACATTTCGGCTAAACGAATTATTGGAAGATCACCAAATTGATCTGTAAATTTAGATGTTAAAAGCCTTCCGTTGTCTTCATTTACATAATTAAATACAGCTCTGTCATCAGGATCGCTGAATTTGTTTAAATAAGCATTTCGAATAGAAAAATCACCACCGCGTCCTCCATTTCCTTCAGAAGCATAAAAAGTTACTGCGTCATTTACGCCGGTTTGTTTTGTAATTTGAATAGCAAAAACATCTTCCGTTTTATCTGTATCATGATTAAAGGCATCTGCATATTTTAGAGATAATTCGTGTCCGCTGTTTTCGATTACATCATTTGCGGCATCTCTCGCTGCAGCATAGTTTTGCTGCTGCAAATAAACTCTGGCTAATAAAGCTTTGGCAGAATATTTATCAGCATAAAAACTATTTTCGGCTGGAAGATTGGTGTAAGCCAAATTTAATCCGTCAATGATCACTTTGTAAACTTCATCTACAGTGCTTCTCTCTTTTGAAAGATCTACACTGAAATCGTAAATTGCATTAGGTCTGATTACAACTCCTAATTGAGTATTAGCTTGTCCGGCAACATAAGGTTTTGCAAAAAAGCGCACCAAATCAAAGTAAGCTAATGATCTTAAAAAGTTAGCTTCGCCAATCATAACCGCTCGTCTGTCCGGATCTTTTACTTTGTCAATATTTTCAATAACAGTATTAGCGGCATTGATCATTGAGTAAAGTCTGGAATAAGTACCTTCAATAATTACGTTGTCAGCAAGCATTGTCTTCAGGTACATTTGTCGAAGTTCACCAAAACTTCCACGCCATCTTAAATCGGTTGTGCTTAGCGAACCTGTCACACCAAGTAAATCTGCGTAAAGTAAGACACGGCCGCCATAAGCATTTCCGTTTGCTGCAAGTGAATATGTACCAGTAAGGACATTTGTGACACCGCTTTCAGTACTTAAAGTCACTGATGCATCTTCAGACTGTTTTGGATCTAAATTTAGCTGATCTTCACAACTCGTAAAAAAGACTGCGAAAATTATAAGTAAGATTAATTTATTTGCTTTCATTTTGTTCTTTTTAAAAATTAATATTTACTCCTATTGCCATAGTTCTTGCAGGTGGTGCTGAGTAAAAATCTTCTCCAACTCCTGAGTCATCTCTCCTTGCTTCAGGATCCGTTCCTTCATAATTTGTAAAAGTGAGCAAGTTTACAGCTGTAAAATAAATCCTTAAGCTGCTCATTCCTGCTTTATTTACGGTTTCTTTAGGTAAAGAATAACCTAATGTAACGTTACGTAAACGAATAAAATCGGCTTTGTCTAAATAACGTGTAGATTCCTGTGTTCCATTTGAACCTCCAAAACGTGCTTGAGGCACATTTGTAATATCGCCTGGATTTTGCCAACGATTTAACTGATCTGCGGTTTGGTTGTCAAAATAATCTGCTGCTGTCGACATATATATTCCTGCCGAGTTATAAATACTCGCGCCCCATTCGCCTTGAAATGTAAAGTTAAAATCAAAATTTTTATAATTCATTGTATTAGTCAATCCAGACATTAAAGTTGGGAAAGGATTTCCGGCCACAATTCTTTTAGCTTCACTATAGTCGTTAGTGGTACTTTTGTCAAGACTTCCATCGGCATTTACTGTGTTTTTTACAAAAAGAGCATCACCATTTGCAGGGTCAACACCAGCGTATTCAACTAAATAAAATGATGAAATATTTTCTCCCACACGGTTGATGTTATAATTTGTGACAACATCAGTATTATTATTAGGCAATGATTTTACTTTTGATTCGTTTGTTGTAAGGTTGAAACTTGTAGTCCATTTGAATTTTTCTGTTTCTACATTTTTTGTATTCAAAGTAAATTCAAATCCACTGCTTTTTATTTCTCCAATGTTTGTATTGATTGATGTCGCGCCAGAGCTTGGAGCCAGAGGTTTTTCAAAAAGAAGGCCGTCAGTACGTTTGTCATAATAATCGACTTCTAAATTGATTTTATTAAGGAATCCAACTTCAACACCAACATCAGTTTGAGATGATTTTTCCCAAGTAAGATTATCATTTCCGGCTTGGCTGAAAGTTAATCCTGATTTTAAGTTATAGGAACTAGGTCTGTATAATTGACGTGACGCAAAGTTTCCAACTTCAGCATTTCCTACCTTACCCCAGCTTGCTTTTAATTTTAAATAGCTTAAAACAGTATTGTCTTTTAAGAATTCTTCTTGCGAGATAACCCATCCGGCTGAAAACGCTGGAAAAACTGCAAAACGTTCATTTTTTCCAAATCGAGATGATCCATCACGACGGATACTTGCTTTGAAAAGGTATTTGTTTTTGAAACTATAGTTGAATCGGCCGAATTGAGAAACAAAGACATAATCAGTTTCAGAGCCATGTCCTTCATTTACTTCCGCACCGCCATCAACCGTATGAAAATCATCATTTGGGAAATAAATACTGTTTACATCTTGATATCTTCTGTTGTATTTATTGAATTCCATACCAGCAACAGCATTAATAGTATGATTTTCAGCAAAAGTTAGATCGTATGTAAAGTAATTACTGAAAATATAGCTTTCAGTATTCACAGAGGTTGCAAAAACAGCTCCGTCAGTGGCCATAAAAGGAGCATTTTTACCTTGCCAATAATCTTCGGTCTGAGTCAATAAATCATAAGCAAAATCAGAATTGAATTTCAACCCTTTTACCAGTTTTAATTCACCGAATATTTTTCCTGTAACTCTTCTCATAATAGTTTTCCAGGAAGTATTGTCTTTTGCTAATAAATAATTGACATACTCTGTGTTTGGATTAGGAGTTCCATCTTCCAATCTCGCTTGTGAAATCGGAGCCTGAGCTACAGATTGCATAGGTGTAGAGAAGGAGTTGTCATCCTGAACCCTGTCAATAACGGATCGTGAAAAACCGATATTCATTCCAGCTGTAAATCGATCTGTAATTTTATGAGATACGTTTGATCGCGCTGTAATTCTTTCTAAGCTATTGCTGTCAACAATACCAATTGTATTGTTATAAGCTCCAGAAAAGAAATATTTTGTTTTGTCATCACCCCCAGAAACAGAAAAATCGGCATCGGTTGTATAACCAGTTTTTAAAGCAATATCTTGCCAATTTGTGTCAATTTCGCCGTTTCTCCAATCTGTTCCCTGAGATAAATATTCCAATTCATCTTCTACAGATTCTAAATCATCAACATTTCGCCCAGCTTCCTGTAGCAATTCTACATATTGTTTTGCATTCAGAAATTTTTTAGTGTGAGTGGCTTCACTGATACCCTGAGAGAAGTTTAAAGAGAAATTTCCTTTACCTTCTTTACCTTTTTTGGTTGTAATGATTACAACTCCATTGGCTCCACGAGCTCCATAAATAGCCGAAGAAGAAGCATCTTTTAATACATCAATTGATTCTATTTCGTTAGGGGCTAAGGTTAACAGCGGATTTGTAGGTGCTCCGTTACTAGATTCGTCATCTGTGATAAGCGGAATACCATCTAAAACATACAAAGGCTGTGTACTGGCGCTTATACTCGCAGCTCCACGAACTCTAATATTCATTCCTCCTTCGACTTTACCATTTGTCTGTGTAATTTGTACTCCGGCTAATTTACCAACTAAGGCATTTTGTACGTTAGCAACAGGTACTTGCTGAATATCTTTTGCAGTTACACGAGCAATATTATCGGTTAAATTCTTTTTTGATTGTGTACCGTAACCGACAACAAGAACGGCTTCAAGCTCATTTTGAGTTTCAACCATTTTAATTGTCATTGAATTAGAAGCTTTTACTTCAACGGTCGCAAAACTAATATAACTAGCTACTAAAATATCGCCAGTATTGGCCTTAATTTTGAAATTTCCATCAAAATCAGTTTGTGTACTGACACTTGTTCCTTTGAGGACAATATTTACCCCTGGAATAGGAACACCTTTATTATCAGTAACTGTACCAGAAATTGCCCCTCCTTGAGCCACAGCTATTTGTACGTTTAAAACGAGCAATAGCCACAAAAAATGTTTAAAATTAATTTTCATTTTTTATTGTGTTTAAATTAGTTCTTTCAAATATCTTAAATTTATGTTAAGTTTAAGCCTCTTTTTAACATTAAAAATAACATATAACTTCATTTTTGTAATATTTGTAACAATGAACGTCCAAATACTTTTATTTTGTAAAAATTTAAGTGGTAATATGATTAATATTTAATGAATCGGTTTTGTTTAAAGTTTTATATGTTAAGAATTAACATAAAAACAAAGAAAGTGCTAGTTGTTCTAGGTGTTTGTAAAAGAATTTGATTAATTTGTTAATAAAAAAGCGACTGTTCAGGAAAACAATCGCTTTTGGGTATAATTACTTAAAATATCAAAAAAAGTAATTATTTTTTTGAGCATTTAATCTCTGTTTTTTAAAATTTAGCTTTTTTAAGTTCCCACAAAGTTTTGATAAAGGTATCAACGTCTTGTGTAGTGTTATAAAATGCCAATGAAGGACGAACTGTGGTTTCAACTCCCATTCTTCTCAAAATGGGTTGCGCACAATGATGCCCGGTTCGAACTGCAACACCTTCTTTGTTTAATGCCTGACCAACTTGATCATTTGTATATCCTTGTAAATTAAAAGATAATACACTTGCTTTGTCTTTTGCAGTTCCAATTAAACGTACGCCCGGGATTTCTTTAAGAAGCCTTGTTGCATATTCTAATAAATAATGCTCATACTGGCCAATTTGTTCAATTCCGAGTTTCGTTACATAATCGATTGCGGCGCCAAGACCAATTGCATCAGCGATATTTCCGGTTCCGGCTTCGAAACGATTGGGTGCTTTGTGGTATTTTATTTCCTCAAAAGTTACATCCTGAATCATATTTCCACCAGATTGATACGGTTGCATTTCGTTCAATAAATCTTCTTTGCCGTATAAGGCTCCAATGCCTGTTGGACCAAATAATTTATGTCCAGAAAAAACCAGCCAATCCGGATTTAAATCCTGAACATCCACCTTCATGTGCGAAACAGATTGTGCTCCGTCAATTAAGACTTTTGCACCTGCTGCATGCGCCATTTCGGTTATTTTTTTGGCAGGAGTTACGGTTCCTAACGCATTTGAAACTTGTGTAAAAGCAACTAAACGAGTTTTTGAATTCAGCAGTTTTGCATATTCATCAAGTAAAATCTGACCATCATCATCAACAGGAATTACCCGAAGTTTTAACCCTTTTTTATCGGCTAATCTTTTCCAAGGAACTATATTAGCATGATGCTCCAAATTGCTTACAATAATTTCATCTCCAGAATTTAAATTTTGATCGCCCCAAGTTGAAGCTACCAAATTTATTGCTTCAGTTGCGCCGCGTACAAATACAATTTCGTTTACAGAAGACGCATTTAAAAACGTTTTTACTTTTTCACGAGCAGCTTCATAAGCGTCAGATGCTCGTGCTGCCAATTCATGTGCCGCACGGTGAATGTTCGAATTTTCATGCTCGTAGAAATACGCAATGCGATCAATAACTGATTTTGGTTTCTGAGTCGTTGCGGCATTATCAAACCACACTAAAGGTTTTCCATTTACAGTTTCACTCAGAATTGGAAAATCTTTTTTGATCAATTCGGCATTAAAAGCTGAAGCTGTACTGCCGCTTAATGGATTTGTTCCAAAAGAACTTCCAACAATCGCATTTGTATTTTTAGGATCAAAAGCAAACGCATTCTGATCTAAAAAATAATACGAGTTTTGTAGATCATTTCCGCTTGACGGAAAATCATTTCGCTTTCTGAAAAAAGTATCAACAGTTTCTAAGGCTGCTTTTAACTCATTTTCAAAAGATGAATTTTCACTTTGAAAAGGCAAATATTGATCATTTAAATACAGCGATGAAAAAAGTGATTCTTCATTAAGCTGTGGCGCTCCACTGTTTTTTAAATTAATATCATAAAAACCTGTTTGCGGATTATTGATGTTTAATGCATTGTCTTCTGGAACTCCCGATGAAGGAATACCATATTTAGGATCATAACCAGCACCAGCGTTTGGGTATAAAGCTGCAGCACTTGAGCTTTGAGAAGCACTTGTTGGAGAGCCTCCAAAACCGCTGAACGAAGGTGGAGCCAAATTAACATTTAACGGACTTTGCGCAGGAAACGGCGTTAAAATATTGGCACCGCCCGCATGCAAAAGTGTTTCTGCAATCTTTGTCGCACGAGGATGCTCAGCTTTGTCTGGACTTAATGAAATTTCTTTCGGAAATTCATTGGGCAGCGCGCTGAACAGTTCGTTTGCAAGAAACTGCAAATCGTCAATGTTTGGCAATCCGTCTGGGTTAGTATTTGTACTCATGATACTTTCCTATTTCGACATCTTCTAAAACAGCGATGGCATCATCAACCAAAATAGCTAAAGAACAATAAAGCGAAACTAAATATGAAGCAATCGCTTTTTCATTTATTCCCATAAAACGAACTGATAATCCAGGAGACTGCTCACCTTGTAATCCCGGCTGAATCAATCCAATTACCCCTTGACGGCTTTCACCAGTACGCAATAAAATGATTTTTGATTTCCCTTTTTCGATTGGCAGTTTATCCGATGGAATAAGCGGAATTCCTCTCCAAGTTAAAAACTGAGATCCAAATAAAGAGATTGTCGGCGGCGGGACGCCTCTACGAGTACATTCGCGTCCAAAAGCAGCAATTGCCAACGGATGCAGTAAAAAGAAACCAGGTTCTTTCCAAACTTTAGTCAGTAATTCGTCTAAATCATCTGGAGTTGGAGCGCCAGTACGTGTTTTTATAATTTGCGAAGGCGCCACATTGCTTAATAATCCATAATCTTTATTATTGATTAATTCGCTTTCCTGACGTTCTTTAATGGTTTCTATTGCCAAACGAAGCTGTTCTGAAATCTGGTTATACGGTTTGCTGTATAAGTCAGAAACACGCGTATGAACTTCTACGATTGTTTGAACGGCAGCAAGATTATATTCTCTTGGATTTTCAACATAATCAACAAAAGTGTTTGGTAAAACTCTTTCGTCGCGTGCAGAACAATCGACTTCAATGTGGTTTGCATTTTTAACTTTGTTCAAACGAAACACACCCGATTCTACCGGCGTCCAATGCAAAAGATGTGTCAGCCAGCGCGGAGAAGTTGTGCCAATTTGGGGTACGGTACGTGTTGCAATTGCGAGCTGTCTTGCTGCAACATCGCCTAATGCGGTCTGTTGTTGTTTTGATTCTGCCATTTTTCTGGTATTTTAATAGGTTTGTAAATTATTTTTTGCTTGCTTAAAGTTATTCATAATTTTAATCAAATAACTCATCTACAGATAAATATCTTTCTCCCGTATCATAATTAAAAGTTAGAATTACGGCATCTTCAGGAATATCTTTTAGTTTTCTTGAAAGTGCGGCAAGTGCTGCTCCGGTCGATATTCCGGCAAATATTCCTTCTTCTTTTGCTATTTTTTTGGTGAAATTGTACGATTCGTTTTTATCAACGGTTAAAATCTGATCGACATATTCCCGATTAAAAACTTCTGGAATAAAACCTGCTCCAATTCCCTGAAACGGATGCGGAGAAGGCAATCCGCCACTCAAAACTGGTGATAAGGCCGGTTCAACTGCATAAGTTTGAAGATTCGGGAAATGCTGTTTCAAAATTTTTGAAACTCCGGTAATATGACCTCCAGTTCCAACTCCGGTAATCAGATAATCGATTCCATCCGGAAAATCGGTTACAATTTCTAGAGCTGTTGTTTTTTCGTGAATTTCAACATTTGCTTTGTTGGTAAATTGCGATGGAAGAAAAGAGTTTTTAATCGTCGAAGCCAGTTCTTTTGCTCGCTCAACTGCTCCTGAAGTTCCTTTTTCTCTTGGAGTCAAAACATATTCGGCACCATAGGCATTCAAAATTCTCCTGCGTTCAATACTCATCGATTCTGGCATTACCACAATAACTTTATAACCTTTTACTGCGGCAACTAGTGAAAGTCCAATTCCAGTATTTCCTGAAGTTGGCTCAATAATTACAGTATCTTGATTTATAAGTCCTTTTCGTTCGGCATCTTCAATCATTGCAAGAGCGATTCGGTCTTTAATACTTGAACCGGGATTTGATTTTTCCAGTTTAATCCACACTTCATGTGATTTAAAAAGTTTGTTTAATCGAATGTGAGGAGTGTTTCCTATGGTTTCTAAAATGTTTTGATATTTCATTGGTTTTGATATTTTTAAATAGAATAAAAAATGGGTGCAGGGAAAGGATTATTATCTCTGATTTTAATTTCGTTTTTATGATATACAACAGAATTGGATGGAATTGTGTACGTAAGCCAGACATTTCCTCCAATTATGGAATCTTTTCCAACTGTAGTTTGACCGCCAAGAATAGTGCTGTTGGCATATATAATGACATTATCTTCAATAGTTGGATGTCTTTTTATAAAGGCTTCATCTTTTTTTACGCTCAAAGCGCCAAGCGTAACGCCTTGATAAATTTGCACATTATCGCCAATAATTGTTGTTTCACCAATCACGATTCCTGTTCCGTGATCGATGGCAAAATCTTTTCCAATTTGTGCACCGGGATGAATTTCGATACTCGTTTTTATATGAGCATATTCTGAAATTGTGCGGGCTAATAATTTTAAATCCTGCTCCCAAAGCTGATGAGAAAATCGATAAACGGCAATAGCGAAAAAACCAGGATACGAGTATAGCACTTCTTCCAGAGATTTGGCCGCAGGATCTTTTGTAAATATGGTTACAGCGTCGTTTAATGCTTTTTTGTGCAAATTTGGAATCGCTTCAAAAAAGATTTTAGTCTGCTGTTTTTGGTCACTTTTTGGTGAAAAATCCAAAACCAATTCATCAAACTGTTTTTCCAGCTGATTGAATTTGTATTTGATTGTTGCCTCAGACTCTAATGATTTTGAGGTATTCGAAAATAAAATGACAAACAAATCATCTATAAACTGATGAATTAATTTTTTCTCAGGCAGAATAACTAAGTCATGATGCTGTTTTGCTATTTCTTGATAAAATGAACTCATAACGATTATTTTATAGTTAGAAAAAGATTTTTATTTCTTTAGAGATGCGCCGCCCGGCATTACCTCAGGTTTTAGTTTGAATTTGCTGTATTCCACAACGCCAGTGCGATCTGCCCATTCAAAATAAGAAGCCGAAAGTTTATTTACAATTCCCGGATTTTGCTGTGCTACATTGGTAGTTTCGCCACGATCTGTTTCTAGATTATAAAGTTCCCATTCATAAGAAGGATAAATCGAAACCAATTTCCATTTCCCTTCACGAACCGCTCTATTTCCTGCTCTTTCCCAGAATAGCGGTTCGCCTCTGTTTACTTCTGAAACATTGTCAAATAAAACAGGAAGCAGACTTTTGCCAGGAAGCGGATTCGTATTGACGTTATTATAATTTTTTGGATATTCGATTCCGGCCAATTCATAGAAAGTAGGAGCGAGGTCAATAATATGTCCGGTTCCTTTGTCAATTCGTCCTGCTTTTATTTTTGATGGAAACCAAGCAATAAACGGCGAACTGAAACCGCCTTCGTGCATATTATTTTTATATTGCTGAAGTGGTGTATTTGATAAATAAGCCCAGTTTTGCTCCTGATAATCAAATGATCCTGAAGTTCCAACGGGTCCGTCATTTCGAACTAAACCTCTTCCTAACGGATTGTAAGTATTAAATCCGCCTTGAGCCCCGTTGTCTGAAATGAAAATAATCAATGTGTTTTTATCTTTTTTAAGCGCTTTTAATTTGTCTAAAACTTTCCCCACATTCTGATCCATATTGTCGACCATTGCGGCATAAACTTCCATTTTCGCTTTCCAAAATTGTTTTTCGTCGTAAGTCAGTTTGCTCCATTCTGGCACTTCTGGATCTCTTGGCGAAATGGTTTGATTGGCTGGTAAAATACCGCTTGCTTTCAGTTTTTCGATTCTTTTTTCTCTTAAAACATCCCAGCCTTCGTCAAATTTCCCTCTGTATTTGGCAATGTCAACAGGTTTTGCCTGCAACGGCCAATGCGGAGCTGTAAAAGCTAAGTACAAAAAGAAAGGTTTGTTTTCTTTATTTTGTTCGTCTAAGAAAGTGACAGCATTGTTTCCAATTTCATCTGTAAAATAATACGAATCATCTTTGGGATGCAGTTCTTCATTATTACGGATTAATTTTACCGGATAAGGCGTTTTTCCAAAAGGCAAAGGTTTGGTATCAAAATAATTGGATGCACCTTTTAAAATGCCATAAAACTTATCAAAACCTCTTTGGTTGGGCCATTGTGCATGATCTTCGGAACCAACATGCCATTTTCCTGATAAAAGTGTGCTATAACCTCCAGAACGGAAAACTTCTCCCAAAGTCAAAGATTCTTTATTCAAATAGCCTTGATAAGCAGGCAATCCTAAATTCACATCAAAAAAACCAACACCGGCTTTGTGCTGATATTGACCGGTTAGGAGGGAAGCTCGCGTTGGCGCACAAATTGAATTATTGTAAAATTCGCGCAAGCGCAAACCTTCATTTGCCAGTTTATCGAGATTTGGAGTTTTAATTTCCGAACCATAATTTCCTAAATCAGAGTATCCCATATCATCTACCATAATCAGAATGATATTTGGTTTTGCAGTATTCTGAGCTTTTATTGTAGTAAAACTGACAGCTCCGGTAAATAACGCAGAAAATAATATTAAAGTAATTTTATTGTTCATTTTAAAATGCTTTTTGTTTGTTGCTTTTTTGTTTTGTATGTGATAAATGTTCTTTAATTGGTTTATTTCTGTTGCCGCAGAAATGACTTTTTATAAAGGTATAACATTAAGGCACAGCTTCGTTTGAAACGAACTGCATAATATGTTATAGGTAAAATTTGAGTAAAATAGAGGCTTGTTCTGATTTTAAATGAAACAAAATCATCGCAAACAAAAGTGAGAATTAACAACAGCTACACATATAACAAAAAGTGTTATGTGTGTTTTTTTTAGAAAGAATGTGAAACGTTTTGTGTGCTATTGTTTTCAAAATGTAAGTTTTAAATATTAAACTCTACTAATTCTATAGACAAAGTTATATTTAATATTGTAAAAACCAAATTAATCTTGATTTTTTTTTGAAAAAAGAAGTGATGGAGAAGGGGTTAAGGAATTTTTTAAAGTGTAATTTATTGATTTTTAGGTAATTGTGGTGATGTTTGAGAATGTATTAAAGATGTAGTTTGTCATTTCGAGGAACGAGAAATCGCACAAGTTTATCCACAAAGATTGTTGAGTTTCTTTGTAGAATTCCTAGTGCGATTTCTCGTTCCTCGAAATGACAAACAGGATGGTAATTGACACCTATAAAAAAATTAGCAAACTTTGCGTAAAACCTTGCGTTCTTTGCGGTTAAGCTACTTCCCAAAAAGCAAATATGCAATAATCAAAGTCACAATAACATTGAATATTTGCGCAATTAAAAAAGCGTATAAAGGTTTACGACTATTATTAGCAAGTAAATCTTTAAAATTAGTTTCGAGGCCAATACTTGTAAAAGCTAAGGCAAACCAAATTCCTTGCAAATTTTTCAAACTGTCTTTTACCGAATCTCGAACTTCTGAAGTAATAAAAAAAGAAAATAGGAGAGAAGCCAGAATAAAACCAATTACGAATTTTGGAAAACGTTCCCAAATAACTTTCAAAGTAGGTTTTGATTCCACAACTTCAGCCGATTTATTGTGCGTGTAAGTCCAATAAACCGAAATTGCAAAAGCGGCTAATCCTAATAATACATTCTGAGAAAATTTTACAATGGTGCTAATTTTTAAAGCTGTTTCGCCAACCAAAGTTCCAGAAGCCACAACAGCTCCAGAAGTATCAATACTTCCGCCAAGCCACGCGCCAGTAACTTCTTCAGGAAAATTAAAATATTTAGCAATTATGGGCATGAAAATCATCATTGGAATTGCCGTTACCAAAACAATCGAAATAACATAAGACAACTTTTTAGAATCGCCTTTAATAGCGCCCGAAGTTGCTATCGCTGCAGAAACACCGCAGATGGAAACGGCACTTGAAATCATCATGGTTAATTCATCATCGACTTTTAATTTTCGGCAAAGCCA
This sequence comes from Flavobacterium xizangense, assembly GCF_054075145.1. Taxonomy (NCBI): domain Bacteria; kingdom Pseudomonadati; phylum Bacteroidota; class Flavobacteriia; order Flavobacteriales; family Flavobacteriaceae; genus Flavobacterium; species Flavobacterium xizangense. The sequence continues at coordinate 173,493 of NZ_JBSIPG010000004.1, forward strand.
AAAGGCAAAATACCATACAGATAGAACAACAACCAAAGCCTGAATTAAGCCTAATGAACCTGCCTTTAAAATATCAGAGAATATTACACTCGTTCCCAACAATACCAATCCGATTTTGACGAAAACTTCTGTAGAAAGTGCCGAGCGAAACCATTCTGGAAGTTTGATAAAATTTCCAATTGCTAAACCAATTATTAAACTGAAAATTACAGCTTCTAAATTGATGGATTTTATAGCTGAATTTCCCGCTAGAAGTAGCGCAATCAAAGTTAAAATATACAATATCGGAAAAGTCAGAAGGAAATATTTAACTGATTTTCCAATTAAAAAAGTGCCGAGCGTTCCAATAAAAATTAGATACAAAAATTGAATCAGGAGTATTTTTAAGTTTGCGAAATCAAATACTTTCGTTTTTAAATCGTTGCTGTCTGACCAGCTGAAAACCGGAACTTCAGGAAGAAAAATAAAAAGAGAAATTCCGATAATTAGAAATCCTAGAATTACTACAGTCCAATCTTCGTGAATGTTGAATTGTTTAGTTTGAGATGACATTAATTGAGTTTTAGATTAAACCCGATAGGTTTTAAAAACCTGTCGGGTTTGTATATTGTTTAATTACAAATCCACAAAGTATTTTTGTTTTCCAAAATCGAATTCGTAGTAAGTCAAATTAGGCCAAAGCGGTTTAATCAATCCTTTTTCCCAATTTTGTAAAGCGGTTTGCAGTTCTTTTACTTTTTCAGGATTTTTTGCAGCCAAATCTGTGGTTTCAGATTTGTCTTTTGCTAAATCATAAAGCCAGGTTTCGTGCGTTTTTCCGCTTACAATTAATTTCCAGTTACCGCTTCGAATCGCTTTTGCATCGCCGGAACGCCAGTACAAATCTTTATGCGCTTCCTTATTGTTATTGACAACATCAATAAGATTAACGCCGTCATAAACACGATCTTTTGGTAATCCGGAACCGGTAACAGAAGCAATTGTACTGAAAATATCCAAAGTACTAACAGGTGTTTTATAAATGGTATGCGGTTTGATTTTTCCCTTCCACGAAAGTGCAAACGGAACATTAATACCGCCTTCAAAATGAGAAAATTTACCACCTTTTAAAGGTGCATTTGTGGTTGCAAAAGTATAATCGGCACCACCGTTGTCGCTGGCAAAAATGATTAATGTGTTTTCTTCTAAACCTTCTTTTTTGACTTTTGCTCTGATTCTTCCAATTGCATCGTCTAAAGCGCTTATCATTGCATAATAAACGCGCTTGTTTTCGTCTTTTACATTCGGAAAACGATCGTAATATTTTTTACGCACCTGAAATGGCGTATGTGGCGCATTAAACGGAACGTAAAGTAAAAATGGTTTATTTTTATTCTTATCGATAAAAGCTTCTGCTTCATCAGCAAAGGTTTCAGTTAAATAAGCCTTGTCATGAATAATGGTAGTATCTCTGCGAATTTGCCCAATTCCGATACGGCCATTTCCCCAAATCATTTTATCGGTGAAATCTTTATGATGATGATTGATAATATCGGGATTATCATCTTCTGGCGTGTAAAGCGAAAATGCCTGATAAAATCCGTAATGATAATCGAAACCTCGGTCTAAAGGGAAAAATCCTTTGTTGTGACCCAAATGCCATTTTCCGATTATTGCCGTATTGTAACCTTCTTTCTTGGCTAAATCGGCAAAAGTAATTTCAGATTGTGGCAAACCTTGTGTGGCTATAGACGCTTCGTTTGGATATTCAATTTTATTGTTTAATCTCCAATTATTCGTATTGATTAAATATTTGAAAGCATAATATTCTAAATTGTTTTTTGGATAACGATCGCCCGGCTGATATTCGTGTCCAAAACGTTCTTGATAACGTCCTGTAAGCAATCCCGCGCGTGATGGCGAACAAATAGAAGCCGATACATAGCCATCTGTAAAAGTAACTCCCGACGCTGCCAAAGAATCAATCTGAGGTGTTGGAACTTCTTTTGCTCCGTAAAGAGAAATATCATATTTGCCAAGATCATCAGCAAGGAGAATAATAATATTCGGCTTTTTTACTGAAGTTGAGGTATCTTTTTGTGCCAAAAATGCAGCTTTTCCTTTAGTTAGTTTTTCGTTTGGTTTTATTAAAGTTCCGTCTGTGTTTATTGGCCAGAATAAAAATGCTGCTATAAGAAGCAGAACAATTAAAATGGGTATAACAATCTTTTTTATTTTTTTATAGTTTGGCATATTTTGGTTTTTGGTTAGTTTTTTTGAATGGAACAAAAGTGTCTACAAGAGCTTTGTGTTTTATGCGCATTTTTGTCATTTCGACGAAGGAGAAATCTTCGCAAGAAGCTCTACAAAGATTGGATATTCGTTGCGGAGTTACTCGTGAAGATTTCTCCTTCGTCGAAATGACAATATTGTGGTTATCCAAGTTTAAATAAAGGTCAAAAAGTTATTTCGATGCCAAAGCAACATCAACCTCATTTTTCAAATTTTCAAAACCTTCTTTTTTAAGAATGATTTTTCCATTTTGATATAGAATTAAAGTTGGGAAAACTTTTATTTTTTTCAAATCAGCAATGACTTGTGTGTTGTCCTCCAAATCAATTTCAACTATTTTGAGATTGCTTCCGTACTGTGTTTTTATAGTTTCTAAAACAGGTTTAACTTTTTTGCAGGCGCCGCAATAAACTGAACCAATATCGACCAAAACCGTTTTATTATCAGATATAATTTTGTTGTATTCTGCTAAAGTTAATTTGCTTTTTGAATTGGTGAAATAAGTTTTTCCACCTCCAATCCAATTGGCAATTCCGCCTTCAAGACTATATACTTCTTTGAAACCTTTTTTTAGTAAATCATCGGCAAGCCAAACACTTCGTCCAGCGCCAATAGAATAGGTAAACACGGGTTTTGATTTGTCTAAAACTGCTATGCGTTCAGCGTAATCTTTTGATTCCAAATTAAAATTTACCGCACCAATAATATGATTCAATGCAAATTCTTCAGCTCCTCTTGCATCAATTATCTGTGGATTTTTTTCAGCTTGAATTTTGCTGTAAAAAGCATCTAATGAAATTGTGTTCGAGCTTTTAGTTTGTGAAAAAACAGTAATTGCAATAAAAAATGCAATTACTGTTAAACTATTTTTGAAAGTTCTATTTTTCATAATTTTAAGATTGAACCTGTTCTAATATTGGTGCAGGAGTTTCTTCAACAACAACAGTTTTAGACTTTAAAGGAAATGACAATACACCATCAGCAAGAGAACTTCCTTCTTTTTTAGATTTGAATATTGGCCATAAAAACTGTGCATACCATTCTTCTTGTTTGTATGATTTTGTTCCGTAAGATTCTGGGAATTTACGTGTGATTAATCCTGTTCCGAAAATTACATCCCAAATAAAAAACATGTTTCCGAAGTTGCCTTTGAAGTGTCCAACACCGTCTCCACTAGTATCTGCGTGGTGTGCGTGGTGTGTTGCTGGAGTCGAAATCAATCTTTCTAAAACCCATGCAATTGGATGCAAAACTCTGTATTTGTAAAATGGTTTGTCCCACGCAATACTTGAATGCGCGCCCAATGTGATGAAACTTTTAATTACTAAAACAAATAAAGCCGGTAAACCTAATCCTAAATACGTTAGTGTTGCAGTCAAATAAATTTGAGAAAAGAAAACCGTGTAAATAAAGTTTTGTCTGGAAGCCATCGCCATTCCCATATAAGGAGCGGAGTGATGTGTTCTGTGAAAACGCCATAAAAATGGTACTTGATGATGCAATCTATGGTACCAATATTGCGTCAAATCATCTGCAATGGCGATTAGGAAAAAACCTCCCCAAAACGGAACCCACGAAAGTGCATTAGCTAAATTTGGAATTAGATATGGCAGAGCTGTCAAACTAAAAAAAGCAATTACTGGAGGTAAAAGCAATTTTGGAGCAAGAAAACAAACGATATCTATTTTGCGTTCTTCACCTGTCCAATCGTCATCATACAAACCTGCAGCAAACTCAATTGCGCCTAAAACAAGCATAAAAACGGTTAAGCCCCAAGTTCTGATATGTTCAAAAGCGGGTTTTGAAAATTCTAAAAAAGCAGGAAGTGAAATATGTGATTCACTTACTAAATTATTACTTAATTTGAAGTAAAGGAAAATTGCCACTACAGGCAAAGAATATATAAAAAGGCTTATTAGTAAGTCTCTTGTCAGTTTTTCTCTTTGTACTATTGCCATGATTTCTTATTTTAAAAATTGATTAATTAATGCTAAACCTCCCGCCAGAATAACCAGCGGCACTAAAAAAACAATCGCGCCTACGATGATTTTTTTTCCTATAATTTCATAGTCTACTCGTTTCATTATTTCTTACTTTTTTATTGTGTGTTGGTAATCAAAAAGTTATATTTTGTAAATTTAGTTTAAAAACTTTTAATTCTATGGAATTAGTAGTGTTTTAATTGTTTCTTTTTTATTATTTATTGTGAATTTTTAACTTGTCAATTATGAAGAAAACCAGCAAGTTTTTTTAAACCTTGCTGGTTTAATAATTACATTAATTAGTACTTCCAGAAGCGGTCGTAGAAGTTCCTGGTTTTGTTGCCTGCTTAATCAAGTCTTGAAGCGTTTTTCCTTTATCAGCTCCGCTATTGTGTATTCTTCTGTTGTACACATCCTGCCAGTCGATTAATGGGTAAACATTATTTTCTTTTGCCTGCTCATCAAATAATTTTTTAAGTTCGGCTAATTTTTCAGGATATTTTGCTGCCAAATTATTGCGTTCGTTGAAATCTTCGTTTAGATTGTATAATTCCCAAACATCAGCATCAAAATTACTTTCGGCAGGTTTTTCGCTTTTGCCTAAAGATTTTTTCACAGCAAATGAATCTGGTAAATGTGCTGCTCCGGCTTTCCATCCATCTTTATAAATGGCTCTGTTTCCAAAAATGTAATAGTATTGCACTTTGTGTAAAGACTCCGCTTTAGCGTTATCCAAAGAAGCATAAAAGGACGAGCCCTGAATAATATCTTGTTTTATATTTTTGATATATTCCGGAGCTTTAACGCCCACAATATCCAAAGTTGTTGGAAGCAAATCGGTTACGTGGCTGTACTGATTTCTGATGCCGCCTTTGTCCTTAATTCCGTTTGGATAAAAAACAATCAGCGGATTATGAGTTCCTCCTTCAGATTGCGCATCTTGTTTCCAGTTTTTGAATGGAACATTTGTTGCTTGTGCCCATCCTAAAGGGTAGTTGGTATTAAGACCTTTTGAAGTTCCAATTTCGTCAATATTGGCTAGGTTTTTCTTTAGATTTTCATCATCAGAAGTTCCCTGAGAAAACAAACTTTGGTTGATTGTTCCTTCAGTAGTTCCTTCTTTACTTGCTCCGTTATCTCCAATAGCAACGAAAATTACAGTGTTGTCAAGCTGACCGCTTTCTTTTAAATAATTTACAACTCTTCCCACTTCATAATCCGTGTAAGTCAGGAATCCTGCATAAACTTCCATAAATCTAGCGTAAACTTTTTTCTGATCTGGAGATAATTTTTTCCAATCTGTGATTAAAGGATTGCGTTCTGGCAATACTGCATTTGCCGGAATGACGCCTAATTTTTTTTGGTTTGCAATTACTTCTTCGCGGTAAGCATCCCAGCCTTTATCAAATTTTCCTCTGTAAGGATCGCTCCATTTTGTAGCAACCTGATGAGGTGCATGTGCCGCACCCGGTGCATAATACAAGAAAAACGGTTTTCCTGGAGCTGCTTTTTGTTGTTTCTGAATATAGCTGATGGCTTTGTCTGTAATCAATTCATTTAAGTGACGTCCGTCTGGCGTAACATGAACTTGATCTTCAACTAAATCGGGATTGTATTGATCGGTTTGAGAACCTAAGAATCCGTAAAAATGATCGAAACCTTTTCCAGTTGGCCATCTGTCGAAAGGTCCTGCATCTGTAGCATCTTCATCAGGAGTTACGCCGTATTTTCCAACAGCAAAAGTGTTATAGCCGTTTTCCCGTAAAATTTCAGCGATAGTTCCTTTATCAGAAGGAATTCTTCCGTCCCAACCTGGGAAACCTGCAGATAAAATCGTGTGTGAGAACCCGCTAACATGTACTCTTCCAGAATTTCTTCCTGTTAGTAATGCAGCACGAGTTGGTGCACAAATTGCCGTTGTATGAAAGTTAGTATAACGTAAACCGTTATTAGCCAATTGATCAAAAGTTGGTGTACTAATTAAACCTCCAAAAGCACTTGAAGCTCCAAATCCTACGTCATCTAATAAAATCCAAATAACGTTTGGTGCGCCTTTAGGCGCTTTTACCGGTTCTGGCCAATATTCTTTAGAATCGGCTAAAGTTTTTCCAATTGTTCCTTTAAACTCTTGGTTTTCTTGTGCTATTCCTAATTGTGCAATCAGGAAAGCGGTAAGCAAAAGTCCTCTTTTAGGACTTTTGAAAGCAGTATTAAAATTTAATTTTTTCATTTTTTATAGTTTATTAGTTAAAGTTTTAATTAATATCCAGGATTCTGTGGAAGACCTACAGGATCAATGTTTCTTTCACTCTGCGGAATCGGATAAAGATTATTTCTTTCAGAAACAGAGTTTTTAGCCGTTACTTTTTTAACTTCAGTAACTAGAGTTCCCCAACGAACTAGGTCATACCATCTTTGTCCTTCCTGAACAAATTCTTTTTTACGCTCTTCCTGAATCGCAGCTCTAAAAGTTGTTTGTGTTAGTCCGCTTAAATCAACTGCTGGATCTGGTGTTGTAATTGGTTTGGCAAAAGCTCTTCTTCTTACTTGATTGATTAATTCATAAGCTTCTGCAGTTGGTCCGCCTTGTTCATTTATGGCTTCCGCCAAAGACAATAATATGTCGGCATAGCGAATTACCGGAAAGTTGATTGCCACGTTTGATGGCGTTGCCAAATTGGTCAAGTCCAAATATTTTTTGAAAATTGGCTTCGGAAAAGTATATACGTTTGCTGTTCCTGGAATGGGCAATGTTTTAGCATAACTTACATCTCTTCTTGTATCTCCAGGGGCATAAATGTCATAAAACAAGGCTACATCTGAAATGATATCTGCAGGTTCAGTTGCAGTAAATCCTGTAAATGAAGTCGCTTGAAAAGTACTTCCGCTTGAACCATTTCCAGCCTGATTTGGCTCAAACTGAACAGAGAAAATATGTTCTTTTCCGTTCTTTTTTGTTTTAGTGAAAATGTCCTGAAAATTTTCGAACAATGCATATCCATACCCACCATTAATAACTTCTTTAGCTTTCGAAATTGCATTTGGCCAATCTTTTCTTGTTAGATATACTTTTGCTAAAATTGCTTTTGCCGCACCAGATGTTGCACGACCAGCATCAGTTGCTGGGTAAGTTGACGGAAGACCTTCAGCATCTTTTAAATCTGAAATGATCTGTGCATAAACTTCTTCAACTGTTGCTCTTTTTGATTTTAAGCTTTCTAACTGAATAGAAGTTGGTTCGTGCAAAACAATTGGAACACCTCCCCAAAGACGAACTGCCTGAAAGTAAAGTAATCCACGGATAAATTTTGCTTCCAAAATCAATCTGTTTTTTACAGCTTCTGTTCCGGCAACTTTCGGAATATTATCAATTGAAACATTGGCTCTGTTGATTCCAGCATAAATTTGTCTCCACGCCACCTGAACACGGTCTGAAGTTGCATCGTGCGTTAAACTGCTCAATGCACGTACTTGTGGATTTGTCGCTGAAACCCCAGCTGCAGCATAATCAGAAGCCATATCGGTTAAGAAATAAAGGTTTCTTCCAAATAAACTTTGCTCTCCCGGATCAAGGCTTAAAGAAGCATATACCGCAGTTACGCTCGCTATAGCATCGTCCTGGGTTTTAAAATAATTATCTTCGGTTACAAAAGAGGTTGGCGTTACCTCTAACTCTGTGCACGATACAAATAAACCGGCACTTAATAGGAATGTTATAATAATCTTTTTCATTTTATATTTTTTTTACTTAGAAAGTTACGTTCAAGCCCGAGATGAATGTTTTAGAGTTTGGATAAGAACCAAAATCGATTCCCGGATATAAGTTGTTTTGTTCATATGAACTTACCTCTGGATCATAACCAGTGTATTTTGTCCATGTAATTAAGTTTTCTGCAGAAACATAGAATTTCACGCTTTTTAATCCTAGTTTATGAGAAGTGCTTTTTGGTAATGTATATCCAAGAGTAATCAATTTTAATCTCAAGAAAGAAGCATCTTCAACATAACGCTCTGACACTATTCCTAACGGTGAACTTGTAGCTCTCGGAATTTCATTGCTTGGATTTGTTGGTGTCCAACGATCATCTAACGTTACATTAGCATTTGTTCCAAGTGTCGAAATCTCTAATTGCTGATTCAAAGCATTAAATATTTTTCCGCCATAAGCACCTTGGAAAGAGAAATTCAAATCAAAATCATGATATGAAATGGTGTTGCCGAAACTTCCAACAAATTTTGGTTGAGAAGTACCTAAATTCCCTTTGTCAAGAGCTGTAATTACACCATCTCCGTTGGTGTCAACATATCTTCTGTCACCTACTTTTGTATTTGCCAAACTGTTGATTTTTGGTTGTGTATTTACTTCTTCCTGAGTTTGGAAAATACCGTTTGTTCTGTATCCCCAGAAAGTTCCTAAAGGCAATCCAACTTTTACGGTTACAGGTTGTTGCTGTAATAACGATCCGTTTGGAACAACAGGAAAGAATTGATTTACACCGTTTCCTATCGCAGTTACTTTATTTTTGTTAGTAGAAAAAACGATGTTAGAATTCCATGAGAAATTTTCTGTTTTAATGTTTTCAGTAGTCAAACCAATTTCAAGACCTTTGTTTTCAACACCTCCAATATTTTGAAGTACAGTTGCATATCCTGATGTCAATGGCACCGGAACGTTGATTAACAAATCTTTTGTTTTTTTGTAATAAACATCAAAAACAAAATTGATTTTTCTGTCCAATAATGATAAATCTAAACCAATGTTATATTGATTTGTTTTTTCCCATCTCAAATCTGGATTTGCTAATCGGGTAGGAGCAAGTCCTGTTGCTAATGTACCTCCAAAAGCATAATTTACAGAACCCATTGAAGCAAGTGAAAGGTAGTTTCCAATTTCCTGATTTCCTGTTGTTCCTGCTGTAAGTCTAAGTTTGGCTTCGGTTAGACCTTTAATGTTGTTGGCAAATTCCTCGTCTGTAATATTCCAGGAAAATCCAGCTGACGGAAAATAGCCCCAAAGTGATTCTGATCCAAATCTTGAAGATCCATCAGCACGGCCTGAAAGCGTAAAGTTGTATTTTCCTTTATAAGAATAATTTACTCTCGCCAACCATGATTTTAAAACACTTTCGAAAGCTTCGCTGTAAGGTTTTACCGGAACACCATCTTGCAACGCATTATAAGTATTAGCATCGTTTACAAATGTCTGAGCTCCTGCATTTACAACTTCGCCTTTAGTATATTGAAGTGTATAACCTCCTAAGGCTGAGAATTTATGGTCGTCACCAAAATTAGTATTGTAATTTATTGTGTTTTCATTTAAAACTGAACTTACGCGACGGGTACCAACAGAAGCCAAACCTTTAACTCCGGCTCCGGTTGTAGTAGTTGCTGGTGCATAATAATTTTGTTTGGTATCAATTACATCACCGCTAACTGCTACTTTCGCAGTAAGCTGTTTTGTTACTTTGTATTCACCAAATAGGCTCGTTAAAATTCTGTTGATTTTGGTTTCATTGGTTGTATTTTCCAAATCATTAATAGGGTTTGGAATAATGCCATTCGTTGCTGTTGCATATGGATTGTTGGTTAAATTATAACTTCCGTCGGCATTTTTGATAGGAACAACAGGTGGCTGATAAAGTGCAACTACTAATGGATTTGGTTGTCTTCCGGCAGAAGAACCTCCATTTGTTCCCACTCCGTTTGAATCCGAATTTGTATAATTTGCATTTACGCCAAATTTGAAATTCTGAGAATAATTTCTTTCGTAATTAGCACGAAGTGAAATACGTTTAAAATCTGTCGCAATTACAATTCCGTCCTGATCAAAATAACCTGCAGAAACCGTATATCTCGAACGATCATCTCCACCTGAAAAAGTTAATTGATGATTTTGTATTGGAGCCGCAGTTCTAAAAACAGCATCTTGCCAATCATAACTTCCTGAAGTTTTAAAAGCTTCAATTTGAGCAGGAGTAAAAGAGGGTGCCTGACCAATACTTGCCTGAACGTCGTTGCGTAAACTAGCCCATTGGCTGGCATCCATTACATGCAGTTTTTTTGAAACATTTTGGAATCCAAAATAACCTTGGTACGAAATATTATCTTGTCCTTTTGTCCCTTTTTTGGTTGTAATGATAACAACTCCATTTGCTCCTCTAGATCCATAAATGGCAGTTGCTGAAGCATCTTTCAAAACTTCAATAGATTCGATATCAGCTGGATTAATTGTCGAAAGCACGTTCACTGAGGCTCCTGCATATGCTACACCAGCTGTACCATTATTGTTATCATTATAAATTAAAACGCCATCTAATACATAAAGTGGTTCGTTACCTGCTGTAATAGAGTTTCCTCCACGAATACGCACACTCGAAGAAGCGCCTGGACGTCCTGAACTTTGTGTAACTACAACACCAGGGACTGCACCACGAAGCAAGTTATCTGCAGATGAAGTTACTTGAGATAAATTTGCTTTTGGAACCGAAGCAACTGAACCTGTAATGTCTTTTCTTTTTTGAGATCCATATCCAACAACTACCAGTTCGTCTAATTCCTGACGCTCTTCTTTTAAATGAATAGTTACAGGATTTTTATCCACTACGATTTCGAGTTTTTTGTAACCTATATAACTTACGATTAATGTATAAGGTAATTTTTGACCCGTTTGAAAATAAAACTTTCCTTCGGCATCTGTTACAACACCGTGTGTCGTTCCTTTAATAGTTACCGATGCTCCAATAATTGGCTGATTTGTAATGTCATCCACAACAGTACCGTCAAGTTTTGACTGGATAAGCGGGGTCGTATTTTGGGCATTAAGTCCTGCCGTCAGAAGCAAGAGAAATAATATTGAGTATATCTTTAAATATTTTTTCATTTCTTTGTAATGGTTTAAGTAATTAACAAGGCGCCCTGAGCGTTGAATTTTCAACCCTCTAATTGTTTCCTTGATTTAGTGATAAATGTTCTTTAAGCCTCGCCATTTCTGTTGCCGCAGAAATGGCTTTTTTTATTTACAGCAACACGTTTGCATATTTTTCATTTTAGTTTTTTTAGTTGTTAATTAATTTCTTTTTAAAATAGGGGTATATTCAAAAAATCATCACAATGCAAAATATGCATCTGTCAGATATTTGTATTTTCAATAAAGGTTATTTGTGAGTGAATTTGAATTTCGTTTTTGACTTACAGAAAAGTATCAAATGACGAATGTATTGCATTGTGAATTAGCAACAGAAGCACATATAACAACAATTGTTATATGTATATTTTTTTTGAAGATTTAAATACGATATGCTTTCGGTTGTTTTCAAAATATAGTTTTTTTGGTTTTCAATAAAAATCTAAACTCTACTAATCCTATAGACAAAGTTAATTTTAATATAATAAAAACCAAAAAAATATTAAGTTTTTTTTAAAATGAGTAGATTGTGAGATGTTTTTGATTTGCCTTTTATATTTTAATGTATTGTTAATCAGTATTTTGATGTGTTATTTTTGTTTAAGTGAAATGTTAAACATTTTTTTAATACATCTTTAAATTGTAGTATTTTATACTTATTTTTTTGTTTTTTAAACGTGTGATTTTTAGCATCATAAAACAAAAAACAGTTTTTCTGATCTTCTTTTAGAGTATTTTAATAAAAACTACTTCAATTTTTAAAGTTGATTTTGAATAAATTAGAGTAATTTTATAGACATTAAAATAAATTTTAATTTTTTATTCATCGTACGAATAAATACTTATATTTGTATTAAGTATTTGTACTTAGTTTTTAGATCCAAAAATGATAAAAGTCAGTAAAGCCATTGAAATTATTGAAGCAAATAGTACTAAAATGCCAACCAAACATATTTCGGTAAGTAAAGCTTTAGGATATGTTTTAGCAGAAAAAGTGATTTCGCCAATTAATATGCCTCCATTTCGCCAATCAGCGATGGATGGATATGCTTTTACACACAGTATTCGACATCAATATGACGTTGTTGGGGTTTCGCAAGCTGGAGATCATTCGAACATAAAATTAAAAGCAACCGAAGCGATTAGAATATTTACTGGCGCTTTTGTTCCAGATAGTGCAGATACAGTTGTAATGCAGGAACATGTAATGGCAAACAGCGATTCAATTTTGATTGCTGAAATGCCTCAAAAATTTTCGAATGTGCGTCCAAAAGGAGAGCAGATTGCTAAAGATGAGGTTGTTTTTGAAGCCAATACTTTGATTACACCTGCTGCAATTGGTTTTTTAGCATGCTTGGGAATCACAGAAGTTGAGGTTTATAAGAAACCGAAAGTCGCCATTTTAGTGACAGGAAATGAATTAGTGCAGCCAGGAAAGAAATTAAAAAAAGGGAAGATTTACGAAAGCAATTCGATTATGCTTGAAGCGGGACTTCAAACAATCGGAATTGAAAAAACGAAAGTTTACAGAGTAAAAGACAATCTGAAAGCAACAAAAAAAGCGCTAAAAAGCATTTTAAACAAATACGATATTGTTCTTATATCAGGAGGGATTTCAGTTGGGGATTATGATTTTGTTAAAGAAGCATTATTACAAAACGACGTAAAAGAACTTTTCTATAAAATCAATCAGAAACCGGGAAAGCCAATGTTCTTTGGATCTAAAAATGAAACTTTAGTTTTTGCCCTTCCGGGAAATCCGGCTTCGTCACTGACTAATTTTTACATTTACGTCGCACCGGCAGTAAAAAACAGAATAGGATTTTTGGAAATTCATAAACAGAAAGTAGTTCGAAAATTAAATTCGGAAATTAAGAACAATACTGGAAAAACATTGTTTTTAAAGGCAAAACACGATGAAACAAGCGTAACGGTTTTAGATGGCCAAAGCTCGGCAATGCTTAATACATTTGCAGTAGCGAACAGTTTACTGATCGTTCCGGAAGATATTGAACATTATAAAAAAGGTCAGCTAGTAACATTATTGCCAATTGACTAATTTTAGATTTTAAGAAAATAGAATAAAGAACCAATAAAAAGATTTTAGTTATTAAAGATGAAAAGCAGTGTATAAATGAAAACATATAGCTAGGCCAACTTGAAACTTTAAACCTGAAACCTGAAACAAACAAATACCAAATGAGCATTTTAAGTTCCGAAAATATCTTATTATTCAGTTTTGCCTTAATTATAATTGCATTTTTATACTCAAGTGTTGGGCATGGTGGAGCATCGGGATATTTGGCATTGATGAGCATTTTTGCTTTTCCGATTTCGGTGATGAAACCCTCGGCATTGCTGTTGAATTTATTTGTTTCGAGCATTTCGTTCTTATTTTATTATCGAAATAATTATTTCAAGCCAAAGCTCTTTTATCCGTTTGCGATTGCCTCAATTCCGGCGGCATTTATTGGTGGATTTATAACTTTAGACAATGCGATTTATAAAATTGTTTTAGGAATCGTATTAGTTTTCGCAGCATTAAGATTGTTCGGAATCTTTAATTTTAAAGAGAAAGAAGAAGTAAAAATCAATCTTCCGTTTGCATTACTAATTGGTTTTGCAATTGGTTTATTATCGGGAATGCTTGGAATTGGCGGAGGAATAATTTTGAGTCCAATTTTATTGTTTTTAGGATGGGCTTCGGTAAAAGAATCGGCTGCGGTTTCGAGTTTATTCATTTTTGTGAATTCATTTGCGGGAATGCTTGGGTTCTTTTTAGCAGGAAAAGCTATTCCGATGGAAAGTTTTTATTTGGTACCAATTGCAGTTGTGGGAGGAATGTTGGGTGGATTTTACGGAAGCGGAAAATTCTCGAATAGAACTTTAAAAATGGTTTTAGGAACTGTGATTTTGATGGCAAGTATTAAATTGATTTTTCCTTAAAATTACGATGATATATATTGCGTCCCTGAGGTTGAAAACTCAGGCAATGTTTGAAAATCGAACCAAAGGGAATGTTGTATAGACATAGCCAGTGGTGTCAACCACTGGAGACAAAGATTGGCAAAATATGAAACAATAATTGTCACTCTGAGCGAAGCCGAAGGGTGCTCCAATTGGAACGTGGGCTACTCCCGAAGCCTCGGCACGCTCAGTCTGACAAAGTGAATAATACTAGAAACCTGAAACAGAGAAAAACCTGAAACCTGAAACAAAAAACTATGGAAACACTAACAGTATTTATTCTTTGCGGAGGAAAAAGCTCCAGAATGCAGTCTGAAAAAGGATTAGTACTGTTTCAGGGAAAACCATTTATTGAACATATTGTTAAGGCGATTTTGCCTATTACAAATAATATAAAACTAATTACAGCATCAAAAGAATACGATTATTTGCAATATGAGAAAATACCAGATTTAATTGTAGATAAGGGCCCGTTGGGCGGAATTTATACGGCATTGTCACATTCTGAAACCGAATTTAATTTAATTTTAAGCTGCGATATTCCATTGATTTCAACCGAATTGTTACAGGAATTAATTTCAAAACATAATACTGAAGCCGAAATTACGGTTTTTGCTTCAGAAAGCAGATTACATCCGTTGATCGGAATTTATTCAAAAAAAATATTGCCTGTTATCAAAGGCGCAATTGATAACGACGATTTGAAAATGATGAATTTGTTTGCTAATATTCCGCATCAAGTCATCAATATTGAAGAAAGTGAAAACTTTCCTTTGACTAATATTAATTCGGCTGACGAATTAAATGATCTAAATATCAATTTAAGCTAAAAGATTATGCAAAATTTTAAAACCCCAAAATTGACGATTGTAGGCGCAGGTCCGGGTGACGTTGAATTGATTACATTAAAAGCAATTAAAGCTTTAGAAAGCGCCGATGTAGTTTTGTATGATGCTTTAGTAAATGAAGAATTACTAGAATATGCATCAAATGCAGAAATTGTTTTTGTTGGAAAACGTTTAGGCTGTCATGCTTATACGCAAGATCAGATCAACGATTTGATAGTCTCAATGGCGAATGTTCATGGACATGTGGTTCGTTTAAAAGGCGGTGATTCTTTCGTTTTTGGGAGAGGAAGCGAAGAAATTGATTATGCCGTAAAATTTGGTTTAGAAACAGCTGTTGTTCCGGGAATTTCTTCTGCTTTGGGCGTTCCTGCTTCGGCGGGAATTAGTCTGACACAGCGTAAAATCGCGGAAAGTTTTTGGGTAATTACAGGAACAACATCTAATCACGAATTGTCTAAAGATGTTCATTTGGCTTCAAAATCAGCTGCGACTGTAGTGATTTTAATGGGAATGCATAAATTAGACGAAATCATTTCAATTTATGAGGAAAACAGAAATGACGATCTTCCAATTGCAATTATTCAAAACGGAACTAAAAATTCTGAGCAAAAAGTAATCGGAACTATAAGTACAATTACTAAATTGGTATCCGAAAAAAATATTTCATCGCCAGCCATTATTGTAATTGGCGAAGTAGTGAAAAATACATCAAAACTGACTGAATATTTTCAGGAATATTTTGATGATGAATTCATTTTTCAAAATTTAAATTTATAAAAATGATCGAGGTTAAATATTTTGGAGCTGTTGCTGAAAAAACAAAATGCGAATTCGAAAAATTATCTTTTTCGGAAGAATTGTCATTGCAAAAATTATTGCAGGATTTAAACGGAAAATATGATTTCGAATCACTGACTTTCAGCGTTGCAGTAAATCAAAAAATAGTTTCAAAAGCTTCGGATTACACTTTGCAAATAAGTGACATTGTAGCTTTGTTGCCTCCGTTTGCAGGAGGATAATTAAAAATCATGAAAGAATCAGCAAGATATAACCGACAGACAATTCTTCCCGAAATAGGACAGGAAGGCCAGTATAAATTATCAAAATCGAAAGTTTTGGTGATTGGTGCGGGTGGCTTGGGTGCCGCAATCTTGCCTTATTTGGCTGGTGTGGGAATTGGCGAAATCGGAATTGTAGATCATGATGTTATAGAGATTTCAAATCTTCAAAGACAGGTGATTTATAAAACTGATGCTATCGGAAAATCGAAAGCTACGGAAGCAAAATTGATGATTTCAGAATTAAATCCGGAAATAAAAGTCAATGCTTTTTCTGAAAAATTATCGGGAAAAAATGCCC
This sequence comes from Flavobacterium xizangense, assembly GCF_054075145.1. Lineage (NCBI taxonomy): Bacteria > Pseudomonadati > Bacteroidota > Flavobacteriia > Flavobacteriales > Flavobacteriaceae > Flavobacterium > Flavobacterium xizangense. Next base: position 189,824 of record NZ_JBSIPG010000004.1, read on the forward strand.
TTTCGTTATTTGAAAAATATGATATTATTATTGATGCAACAGATAATATTGCAATTAAATATGTAATAAACGATGCTTGTTTGGTAACCAATAAACCAATGGTTTACGGATCTATTTTTAGATTTCAAGGACAAGTTTCGGTGTTCAATTATCAAAATGGTCCAACTTACAGATGTTTATATCCAGATGAAAATTCGAATGCTTTAAATTGTGAAGATGCCGGAGTAATTGGAATTTCAGTTGGAATTATTGGAATGCTTCAGACCAATGAAGTCATAAAAATGATTCTCGGAATGGGAGAAGTTTTAAGCGGAAAAATATTGGTTTACAATATTTTGAACAACGAACAGCAAAAATATGATTTCGATAAAAGTGATGCTCAAAACATAAGTAGGGAATCATTCGAAGAAAAATATAATAAATCAGAAGTGGAAGAAATAAGTTTTGAATCGATTTTAGAAGAAATAGACGATGATGACGTTTTATTTTTGGATGTTAGAAATGAAGATGAATTGCCAAAAATCAGTTTAAAAAATCAAGTTCAGATTCCGTTAATTCATTTAGAAAAGGAAATTGAAAAACTGGATAAAAATCAGAAAATATATGTTTTTTGTCAATCTGGAATCAGAAGTAAAATCGCTGTTGAATTGCTTCAAAATCATCAATTTAAAAATATAAAAAGTATTGCTGGGGGTGTTTTAGGAATGAAACAATTATTAGAAGAAATAAAAATATAGATAGAGATTTTAAGGTATAGTTTGTCATTTCGACGGAGGAGAAATCTTCGTAAGTAACTCCGTCCAGTAATTCGCCAATCTTTGCCGAGCTACTCGCGAAGATTTCTCCTCCGTCGAAATGACAATATTGAGGTTAATTTTCTTTACTACAGATTATAATTAGTGAAAATTCGTGTAATTCGTGGCAAAAGAAAAAATCCTTTTAATCTGTATAGTCTGTAGCAAAAAAACATAAAAAATGAGTAAAAATGTATTTGTAGAAGGACCAATTTCTCCCGAATTTATTGCTGAGTCGATTGCTAAACATCAATCGAAACATACAATTGGGGCGCACAATATTTTTTTAGGTCAAGTTCGTGCCGATGTCATTCATGATAATACAGTCGTAGCAATTGATTATTCTGCTTACACTGATATGGCAAATGAAGCATTATACGCCATTCGCGAAAAAGCTTTTGCCAAGTTTGATTTAACCTGTATGCACATTTACCACAGTTTAGGTGTAGTAAAAGCAGGCGAAATTTGTTTGTTTGTTTTTGTTTCGGCTACGCGACGCAAACAAGTTTATGAAGCCACAGAAGCCATTGTAAACTGGATTAAAACCGATGTGCCGATTTTTGGCAAAGAAATGTTTGAAAACGATACTTTCACCTGGAAACAAAATACCTAAGAAATTAAAATGGTAGACATTACGCATAAAATAAGCACTTTAAGAGTCGCAACCGCAACCGCAATTGTAAAAGTTAGTAAACAAGAAACAATTGATGCTGTTGTCAATAATTTAGTGCCAAAAGGGAACGTATTTGAAATGGCAAAAACGGCGGGATTATTTGCGGTAAAAAACACGCATTTATCTATTCCGGATTGTCATCCGCTTCCAATTGAATTTACTTCGGTTGAATATATAATTGAAGGATTGGAGATTCAGATAATTTTCAATGTAAAAACTGTTTACAAAACCGGAGTTGAGGTTGAAGCGATGCACGGCGCATCTATCGTGGCATTGACCATGTACGATATGCTGAAACCGATTGATAAAGAAATCGAAATTTCAACCATCAAATTAATCAATAAAGAAGGCGGAAAATCGTCTTTCAAAAATAAATTTCCGAATGCGATAAAAGCGGCCGTTTTTGTTTGTTCCGATTCAATTTTTGCCGGTGATAAAGAAGATCGTTCCGGTAAAACAATTGTTGAAAAATTGGATTCATACGGAGTTGAAACTTCTCATTACGAAATCATTCCAGACGAATTGGATATTATTCAGGAAAAAACAAAAGCTTTCGCTAAAGATAATCAGCTGATAATTTTTACAGGAGGAACAGGATTATCGCCAAGAGATGTTACACCAGAAGCTTTAGAACCATTATTAGAAAGCAGAATTCCAGGAATTGAAGAAGCCATTCGCAGTTATGGGCAACAGAGAATGCCTTATGCGATGCTTTCTAGAAGTGTTGCAGGAACTTTAGGAAAAAGTCTGGTTTTGGCTTTACCGGGTTCAACAAACGGAGTAAGAGAATCTATGGATGCTGTTTTTCCGCATGTAATGCACGTTTTTCATATTTTAAAAGGAAAAAATCATGACAGCGTCTAACACTATTTTGACGGATGGTTTTGGGCGCAAGCACAATTATCTGCGCATTTCGTTGCTGGAAAAATGCAATCTACGTTGTACGTATTGTATGCCGGCGGATGGAATTGCATTATCTCCAAAAGCCAGTTTAATGACGGCTGAGGAGATTTTTGCCATTGCCCAGACTTTCGTAAAAAATGGTGTTGACAAAATAAGATTAACAGGCGGAGAACCTTTACTTAGAAAAGATTTTCCTGAAATTGTTTCTAAATTATCAAATCTTAATATTTTACTTTCGATAACAACTAACGGAATTTTAATTGATCGTCATATCGACGTTTTAAAGCAATTTAATGTCAAAAAAATCAATTTGAGTTTAGATACTTTGGTTTCGTCTAAATTTTATTCTGTAACGCTTAGAAATCAGTTTGAGAAAGTAGTTGATAATCTTCATTTGCTTTTGAATAATGATTTTCAGGTAAAAGTAAATGTAGTTTTGATGAAAGGTTTTAATGATAATGAAATTGTAGATTTTGTAAAATTGACGCAGTTCTTGCCAATTTCGGTTCGGTTTATTGAATTTATGCCGTTTGCCGGAAATGAGTGGGACAGAAGTAAAATGGTTTCGCAGAAGGAAATTTTATCTTTAGTTGAAACACAATTTTCATTAGATCAAATTGAAAAGCTAGAAGACGAAAAAAACTTTACATCGAGAAACTATAAAATTAAAGGTTTTCACGGTGATTTCGGAATTATAAGTTCGATTACGAATCCGTTTTGTGATAGCTGCAACCGGATTCGCTTAACGGCCGATGGAAAAATAAAAAACTGTCTTTTCTCAAATTCTGAAACTGATTTATTGACTGCTTTTAGAAATGGGGAATCAATCACTGAATTGATTTCAGCATCTATTCAAAATAAAAAGAAAGTTCGCGCCGGAATGGTTACAATTGATGAAATGGATGACCCTGCCAAACATTTTGATAATCGTAGTATGATTGCGATTGGGGGGTGAAAATTAATTATTAATTGTGAATTGCGAATTGTTAATTGTCACGTTGAGCGAAGCCGAAGTCTTAACTAATAGTTTGTCATTCCGAGGAATGAGGAATGACAAAACAGCTGGGATAAATGACAAAAAGGTTCAACTTTTTAAAGTCAAACCTTCTTCAAATTATTATTTTTTCTTTTTAGCTTTTGCCTTTTTTTGAGCTTTAGCTTTCTTTTTAGCGATTTTTTTAGCTTTCGCTTTGTCTTTTGCTTTTTTAGCTTTTTCTTTTTTCTTAGCGGCTGCTTTTAGTTTTGCTTTCTTCGCTTTTTCTTTCTTTTTATCTTTTTTTGCTTTTTCTTTTAGCTTTGCTGCTTTCTTTTTCGCTTTTTCCTTTTCTTTATCTTTCACTTTTTTGGCTTTTTTAGCAGCTTTGTCTTTTTCAGTTTTAACTGCAGGGTTAGTATTTTCTTCTTTTGATTCAGTAACTGCTGCTTTTTCCTCTGATTTTGCAGCTGGAGTTAATACTTTTTTTGCTGGAGTTCTTCTTACCGCAGGTTTTGGAGAAGTTGCTGCAGCGGTTTTTATAACGGCTTTTGCAGGTGTTTTTGCAGTCGAAGTTGTTGCAGTTTTTGTTACAGTTGCTGCCGGAGCTTTAGCTATAGTTGGTTTTGCAGCTGTTGTTTTTGGAGCTGCAGGTTTTGCAGGAGCGATTCTGGCTGGTGCAGTCTTGCGTACTGGTGCTTTTGCTGCTGGCGTGCTTGCAGTATTTTCTGTAGCTGGTTTTGTGGTTTCTACTGCAGGAGAATCGATTTTCTCAGGAGTCGTTTCTTCGGTTTTGTTTTCCATATAAATGTACTTTTAGATGAGTATGTTAATAACAATGTAACTAAATTGTTAAGTTTCAGTTAAGTAAAGATAATTATAAAACAAGCTTCTCAATGTTAAGCTTTTCTATAATTTTTGTATTTAAATAATTGAATATTAAATAATTAGTTTTTTGTTCGAAATTTTAAAGTGAAATCTCTTAACAATTCTACATGAAAAAACAGAAGAAAATGCCTTATAAATAAAGTCTTTTTGGCAATTACTTCTTATGGAAACGAGTGCCCTAGCCCCGATGGAAGCGACATCCTTTTATGCCGGGGTTCGGCATAAAAGATATAGCGGACAGCGGGATTAGCTCCTAATAAATATTCTGAAATTTTAATTAGTTTTTAACTAGTTCCAAAATTTTGAAATTGCTTTTTGGCGCTTCGCAAAGTGAACAGCAATAGGTTTCGGATAGATTTTCAAATAAAATGCCTTTTGGAATTCCTTGCGTTTCATCTCCGTATTCTGGATTATAGAGGGTTAAACATTCCTGACATTGGTAAATGTCTAATTGTGGTTTTTCTTTTTTCTGATGATTCTCAGGCGTTTCTGATGTTGAATTTCCAAGTTCGTCGAAATATTTTCGGCTTAGTTCAATTAAAATTGTTGGCAATTCGAGTTTGTCAATATCTTGTGAATGCACAATGTATTCGCGTGTATTTGGATCGAAATTGCGGGCGAACAAAACATTGTAAGTATCTCTGATTTTAATGGATTCTAAAGCTTGCGGAAGTTCATTTTTTTCGATCACAATCGAAGTGAAATAATGCCCGTCGCGGTTGTATTCAGAAATTCCGAAATTTAATCCGTATGTACTTATGTCAAATTGATCTAAAGTTCGAACTAAGAATGTTTTCAGGTTTAAAGCCCATTCCATAGCCACAGGTAAATGCCAATTCAGTTCTAATAAAGAGTGACGAACATTTATACCGCGTTTTCCTAAGAATTTTTCCCATTCCAGTTTTCTGTCTTTTGGAATTCCTTTGACAATAAATGATTTCCAAGGCGTGATGCAAATTTTTCCGATTTTGCATTCAAAACACAAATCGCACATTTCTTTCAGAAAATCTAAATCGTATAAATTATTTCGCCAATACAATCCCAACCAATATTGATCGATTCCCATTCGGTTCATTCCTTCGTAATACGGAAATGGGTAAAACGGAATATTTAATGGTTTATCGATTGTTCTGTTATTGGTGTCCAAAGCTTCACTTACTAATGTGAAAAGCATTTCAATATCAATAGAATCTTCTTCGGAGATTTTTTCGATTTCGTAATAAATTTTCGCTAAATCCCAGCTGTAAATCAGAACGGGATACACTTCCATTTTTTCCCATTTTGGAAGACGAATGTATAAGTACCAATAATCTTCATGTTCTGAAGCGATAAAGTTTAAATGCCCGGTAAACAAAGGAACCAATTGCTGTTTTGGATCGGTTAAGTTGACTTTGAGTTTTGGCTGTTCTTTAAATTCTTCCAAAACATATAAAAAACGGTTTCCGGTAAGCCAGTTTGTATTTCTGAAAATATCAGTTGAAACGTAGGAAGAAACGATATTGTTGCCACTTTTTTGATCAGGATAAACAAAATGATGTTTTCCTAAAGTGGTTTTGTCCAAAAATTTAAAACCCTGTGGAAAAATAATATCTTGTCTGGAACCAAACGAAATGGAATCCAGACCTTCTTCCAAAGCAATATTAACTACTTCTCGCAATTCTCCTGGCGAAATAACGCCTCCTTTTACTATTAATCTTGTTAGTTCCATTTTTTTTCAGTTTTCAGTCTCGGTTTTCAGTCTCAGTCTCAGTCTCAGTCTCAGTCGCAGTTTTCAGTCTCAGTCTCAGTCTCAGTCGCAGTCTCAGTCACAGTCGCAGTTTTCAGTTTGTTATTCACTGAAAACTGTGACTGTGACTGAAAACTATTTACATTTCGCTAGAATCTCTTTAATCTCTGTTTTACAGCTTCCGCAGCCTAAACCTGCGCCTGTGTTTTTGCATAGATCGGTAAAATCGTTGATACCACTTTTAATTGTTTCCTCGATATTTCCGGCTCCGATTTGACTGCACGAACAAACCAATTTACCTAAAACAGGTTTTGCGGTTGAGCTGCCTCGGAGTAATAAATTTCGTTTATCTGATAATTCGATTTTGGTTTCGATCATGGTTTTGAATTCGGCGAATTCGTTTTTATCGCCCATCAAAATCGCGCCAACCAAAAGATCGTCTTTTACGATGCATTTTTTATAATAGCGTTTTTTCAAATCGGAGAAAACAATTTCTTCGTACGAATCATCGTTTTCCGGAATTTCAATATCGCCAATACTGCAAAGGTTAATGTCTTCTAATTTTAAGATATTCATCAAGATTGAGCCTTTGTAGTAACTGCTGATGTCGCCGGCTAAAAAGTTTGCCAGAATATCGGCTTGTTCTTCTGCTGCAGAAGTGATTCCGAATAATTTGTTGTTGAATTCGGCTATTTCTCCAATCGCAAAAATATCCGGATTTGAAGTTTGTAAATACTGATTTACTCGTACACCACGACCGCATGAAAGTCCGCTTTCACGAGCAATTTCAATATTTGGGATTGTTCCAATTGTATAGACAATCGCATTTGCCGTTATGATTTTTCCGCTCTTTAAAGCGATTTCAATTTCGTTTGGATTATCGGTTTCGAAAACCGTGCTGACTTCATTATCAAAATAAATCTGAATATCACGAAGCTGTACTTCTTCGGCTAATAATTTACTTGAAATTCGATCTAACTGACGCTCCATCAAACGCGAAGCTCTTTGAACGATCGTTGTTTTTACTTTTTTATGTTTTAAGGCTGCCGCCAATTCTAATCCTAATAATCCACCGCCGATAATGACAACATGTTGTTCTTCCGGCGGAAGATTGGTGCTGTCCAGATGTTTTTTCAAACGATCAGCATCTTCTTTTTTTCTGACTGTAAATCGGCCCGGAAGATGAAGTTGCGCATTTTCCGGAACAAAAGGACGACTTCCTGTTGCTATAATCAAGGAATCAAAAGTGTGAATTTCGCCCTGACTGTCCAGAATTGTTTTTTTGTTTGGATCTAGTTTTTCAATTGCAACTCCGGCTTTCATCGTAATTTTTAATTTACTGAAAGCCTCGCCATCTTTGACTTTTAAAAGTTGTTCCCAGCTAAATTCTCCCGTCATATATTCGGGAAGCAAAACGCGATTGTAAAACGGATTTACTTCATTCGAAAAAACAATAATTTCATCAGTAGTATTGAATTCACGATAGTTTTGAATGAATCGGAAAGAAGCTGCTCCAGCACCAACAATGGCAATTTTCTGAAATGGTTTTACATATTTCGTAATCGAAACGGTGGTGTATTTAAAATCAGGTTCTTTCGAAATTGGATCGACAACGTTGTTTGTTAAATTGTTGGTTCTGTTTAAATCATTTTCAAGTTGTTTTCCCCAATGCATCGGTAGGAAAACCACTTTTTCTTTAATCGAATCGGTAACTTTTGCTTTTACACGAACTTCGCCGTTTTTACTAGAAACTACGACTAAATCGCCATTTTTAATATCATTTTTAAAAGCATCAATCGGATTGATTTCGAGAACAGGACTCGGAATATGCGTCAATAATCTTGACACTTTTCCGGTTTTGGTCATTGTATGCCATTGGTCGCGTATTCTTCCTGTTGTTAAAATAAAAGGAAATTCGGCATTTGGCTGAACCGATGTGTTTTCAATGGAAACAGGCAAATTAAAAATCGCTTTTTCTGAAGGCGTATAGAATTTTTTGTCCGTAAATAATCTTGGAGTTCCTGGATGATTATAATCAGGAACCGGCCATTGAAAAGTGCCTTCGTTTTTTAAACGATTATAATTTAAGAATGAAATATCAATATTGGTATTTTTGGTAAGCGCGCAATGTTCTTTGTAAATTTCCTCGGCACTGTTGAAGTTGAATCCGTTGAAATTCATTTTTTTAGCAAAACGAATTAAGATTTCAATGTCTGGAAGCGCTTCGCCCGGCGGGTTGATTCCTTTTGGTAAATAAGAAATACGACGCTCCGAATTGGTCATCGTTCCTTCTTTTTCCAACCAGCCCGCTGCAGGTAATAATAAATCGGCAAATTTGGCTGTATCGGCATTATGCGAAATATCCTGAACGACAACGAATTTGGCATTTTGAAGCGCTTTTTCAGCTCTTCTAGAATCGGGTAAACTTACTAACGGATTGGTACAGATTATCCAAATGGCTTTCATTTTTCCGGATTCTAAAGCTTCAAACATTTCTGTCGCCGTTAACCCCGGTTTATCTGAAATCTCTTCAACACCCCAAAAGTCAGCAACTTCTTTTCTATGCGTTGGGTTTGCGATGTCTTTATGTGCGGCTAAAAGTGTCGCCATTCCGCCGACTTCGCGTCCGCCCATTGCGTTAGGTTGACCCGTTAATGAAAACGGTCCAGAACCCGGTTTTCCAACTTGTCCGGTTAATAAAGATAAATTCAGCAAAGCCGTATTTTTATCAACGCCAACAGCACTTTGGTTCAATCCCATTGCCCAAAGCGAAATAAATCCTTTTGCTTTTCCGATAATATCGGCAGCAAGTTTAATATCGTTTACAGAAATTCCGCAAAGTTTAGAAGCTTTTTCAAGAGAAGTGCCTAAAACTAAGTCTTTATATTGTTTGAAATTCTCAGCGTGATTTTTTACAAAATCATGATCTACATAACCTTTCTCAATAATTCGTCTTGCAATCGCGTGATATAAAATAATATCTGAACCCGGAATAATCTGCAAATGTAAATCGGCAAAAGCGGCAGTGTCTGTTCGCCTTGGATCAATACAAATTACTTTTATTTTCGGATTTTTCTCTTTGTGTTTTTCTAATCGTCTGAATAGAATAGGATGGCACCAAGCCGGATTTGCGCCGGTAATTAAAAAAGTATCAGCCAATTCAATATCATCATAAGCAATTGGTACAGAATCTTCGCCAAATGTCTTTTTATAACCCACGACCGCCGAACTCATACAAAGTCTGGAATTGGTATCGATGTTATTGGTTTTCAAAAAGCCTTTTACCAATTTATTGACTAAGTAATATTCCTCAGTTAAACATTGTCCCGAAATATAAAAACCAACGCTGTCTGGTCCATGTTTTTTTATAATAGAAGAAAAAACAGCTGCGGCGCGATCAAGAGCGGTATCCCAGCTGACGCGTTCTAACGGATAATTTTTGCTTCCGCGCATTTCCGGATATAGAATTCGATCTGAAGTATCATTAACTACGTAGTGCAAGTTCATTCCCTTAGAACATAACATTCCCTTATTTACAGGATGATCTTTGTCACCTTCGACCATTACACCATTTTTAGCATCGTTGGTCACGATTATTCCGCAGCCAACGCCACAGTAGGAACAGGTAGTTTTGATCTTAGTACTTTGCATTACAGTTCGGTTTTAAATAAATCACTTACTTAACTTGAAACAAAAATAAGTATTTTTTAAGTATAAATACGTATTTTTTAATTTTATTTTTATTATTTTTGAGGAAAAGAAACTAGGAGCAACAAATACGTTTAATGCCCAAAAAATGGAACTCATGAAAGAAGAACAATCTATTTGTTATAATTGTGCCAATGAAAATTGTTTCATTAAAAAACATTTGCATTTAGAGAAAATGAAGCAATATGTATCGAAGAAACATAGTTTTGTCTGCAAAAAATCGCAGCAGTTTATTACAGAAGGCGCACCGTTGCAAGGACTTTATTTTGTTTGTTCGGGAAAAGTAAAAACGGTTAAAACCGGAATTAACGGACGTGAACAAATTGTGCGTTTGACTACAAATGGCGATACTATTGGTTTCCGCGGATTCGGAACGAGCAAACGTTATTTGATTGGTGCTTATGCCTTAGAAGATACGGTTTTGTGTAATTTCAGCAACGAAACCATGATGGAAATTTTACAGCATGTTCCTGAATTTACTTATGCTTTAATGTTGTTTTATGCAGAAGAATTAAACAAAAGCGAAAACAATATCCGAAAAATTGCGCACATGAATGTCCGCGAACGTGTAATTGATTTACTGCTTTATATCTATCGTAAATTCGGACAGGTAAATGGTTTTATTGATATTGAGCTTTCGCGAAAGGAAATTGCAGATTTTGCCGGAACGACGGAAGAACAGGCGATTCGTATTTTGTCTAGCCTTAAAAAAGAAGCTCTGATTAAAACGGAAGGAAAACGTGTTGGGATTTTAGAGATTTCAGAATTGCGATCTGAAATTATGGAACATAAGTATTTTTAATCTAAGGTTCTAAGTTGCTAAGATTCTAAGATACTAAGGTTTCTTATTGTAGAGACGCACTGCAGTGCGTCTTTACCTCATGCGTCTCTACGTCGTGTTTTTATTTTTTTCTTCCCATAAATCGGATTACTGAACCCGTTCCGTTATGGAATAAACCTTCGTTGAGTTCGATTTCTTTTTCTTCTAATTCGATGATTTCATAATTTGGGAAATCAGCTTTGATTTCTTCGATTGAAAATAAAGATTCTATGTCTTTTGGGCCGCCAACTTTTTCATTTTTTGTTACGTATTCTAAGTGCTTTTTGCTGAAAGCTTCAAAAATAATAATGCCTCCTTTTTTCAAAAGTTGGTCGAGTTGTCTATGAATTTCAGATTTTATAGTTGCCGGAAAATGGGCATAAATTAAAGCAATCGCATCAAATTGTTCGGTATGAAAATCTAAAGTTTCTAATTCTCCAACTTGATAATCAATCGAAACATCATTGTTTTTTGCTAAGCGAAGCGCTTTGTTTCTTCCTTCTTCACTAATGTCAAAAGCTGAAACTTCCCAGCCTAATTGGGCAGCGAAAACAGCATTTCGTCCTTCACCTTCGGCAGGAAAAAGAATAGTGCCGCGATTTAATTTTTCGATTTGTTCTTGTAAATAATTGTTTGGTGATGTGCCGTATGCGAAATCTTCGGTTTTGTAACGGTCGTCCCATCTTTGAGTCCAGTTGTTCATTTGGTTTATATATTGAATTTAATTATTAAAGGTTTGTGATCGCTATACATTGTCCAATCTTTATAATTTCCGACTTCGACACTTTCCAAAACTTCTATAAAATCATTTGAAGCAAAACAATAATCCATATGATAGGGTTTGTTTTCGTGTCTATAAAGATATAAAGTTGGATGCTCTTCTTTGCCTTGAATTTGATTGAAGTAATTGTGATAAGTGCTGAAAATGTTCTTTTCGGCTAATTTATTTACAACCGTGGTATGATTTCCTTCGCGACGCGGTTTGTCCCAAATTGTATTGCTGTTGAAATCACCAATTAAAATGGTTTGGGTTTCTTTGATTAAATCTTCGTAGTAATTAATCGCTTTCCAAATCTGCGTTACGTAAGCGCCATCTTTATCACTAGGATTATTTGCCCAGATGGCAAACAAAATAAAATCAATTTTTCCACCAGTAACGGCAATTGGCAAAATATTTTTGAAATCCGGATTATGACAATCAAGAAGTTGAAAACGATAATCGCTATAAGAAAAAACGCCAAGCCCTTTATGCGGATTTGTGCCGTACCAAAGAATGTCTTTTGGGGTTTTTATTTCATCTGGGAATTTTAGCTTTTCAGGATTTTCACATTCTGAAATTACAGCAATATCAGGATGGTAAGCGAGAATGAATGCTGCTTTTTTTCTGAATGCCATGTTGCAATTCCAGGCGATTAGTTTCATTTTTCTAAAATTGGTTTTTGTCGTTTCAAAATATTTAAAACAGCAAAGTTCAAGCTTAATGAAAAAACAATGCTAAAGATGGCTATTAATCTATAATTGACATTGCTGTAATGATAATGGTATATGTTTTTGGTGTCAATTATAGATGTATATTTTATAATTTGTGATTCTAAAAATGAAAATGTAAGATAAAATAAAAGTAATAGAGCTATATAAATAAGAATTGAAACAAAGATGATATTTTTTGATTTTTGAATCTTGGAAATTGAGTAAAATCCAATAGGAATCAGAGTTAATATGAAGCCTAAATCAGGAATGAAAAATCTAATTTCTTTTCCTCCGTAAAATTTTAAATCATAATTGGCCATTTTAAATATAAGTGTCCGAGCCAGAGTTCGATATTCTATATCATAAAATAATCCAATCAGAAAAAATAAAATTATGAAAATAATCAAAATTATGATGTCTCTATTTTTCATATAACAAGTTGCGTCCAGAGGATTTTTAACCAAATATACCTAAATCTATTTACAAAATAATTAGAAATGAAACTGCCCTTTTCCAAATAAGAAAAAGGGCAGTTTATAATATTTATATTTTTAAAATCTTAACCAACAAGTGTCGTTACACCACTATTTACATCAATTTCAGCAAAATTATGTTTTCCCATAACGATAAGTAGTTTATCTGAATTATAACCTACATATCTAATTTCAGGCTGTCCCTTTTTGGGTTTTCCGCACACTGAAATTACATTGGTTTGCCATTTCAATTTACTTCTTTTGTAGGCCGATATTGTTTGTAAGTCATTTTCGACATAATAAACAATACTGTTTTTTTTGATTCCTCTTTTTTGCGTTTTGGCAAAATTTATTTCGGAATTATTAGAAATTAAGGCATCATTGTACTTTTGAGCGATGCCTGTTTGCGTGACAATAAATGTCAGCATTGACAGTTTTAGGAAAGGTTTCATTTTGATAGAATTTGGGGTTCGTAATCACTTCAAATATAAATAATTAAATCATATAACAAAATTTCTGGAAGACAAAAAAAAATCCCTTTTTCCGAAATAGGAAAAGGGGATTTTTTAGGAGTTAATTTTGAAGAAAATCTATTTTTTCCAGCTAAAAATTCTCGGATCTACAGAAATCATCAACCAAGCCCAATTGTTGGTATGATTTGCATCTCCGTTTTTGATGAATTCTAATGTACTAGATCCAAACATTTGAGAATAACCTCCTGTAACGGTAATATTTTTTTTGAAATTATAGCCAAAAGTCGCATCAACCTCAGTTCCTAAATACGAATCTAATTTTTCATTTACTGGCGTAACCACATCAGCGGCAGATAAAAATACATGTGGAATCAAAGCAAATTGCCATTTATTGACATTATAATTTAATTTGATAAAAGCATCTTGTAAACCAACATTATTTAAGTGATTTCCAACATAAAAATAATCCATATAACCATTAAAACCGTGGTTGGTTCCAAAAATAGGATTGAACGATTTAATTACAGTGCTTCCGTCGTTTGAATCTTTTCCGGATAAAAATTCGTAACCTAAACCAGCTTTGAAAGCATCTGTAATATTGTACCCAAAATTAGCTGCAGCATTCCAGGCGCTTACTTGCAAATCGGTACTTTTTCCAGTTTGTCCGTAAAACCAAAAGTTAGTATCTATTTTACCTTTTTTATAAGTCAGGTAAGGTCCAAAAGTTTGTTTATAATCTACTAATAATTTATTCGCAGGATTAGGGTTAGGCGTATATTCATAACCTGTGTTCAGCAATAAAAAGCTTAAACCAAAAGCTTCGTTAAATTGGTTGTGATACCACGCATATTGTAACGTTTTGTAACTAGCAACGGTATAAGGTGTTTGAAATGTATTTTCGGCAGTTGAATTGTAAGCACCTCCAAAATCTAACTTTTGAGTTTCGTTATGAAAGGAAACGGTCAACGCATCGTGACTTTGTGCTTGTTGTCCCCAATCTTGTTCACCTAAAATACGTTGATTATCATACGAAAGTACTTGACGTCCCATTCTAGCACTCCATTTATCAGTGAAATTATATTGCACCCAGGCTTCAAAAACAGCAACGCCATTTTTATCTGCTACAGCTGATGGAGTGACATCACCCCAGGTTCTTGTATTTTGTAGCGTCAATTTTACAATTAAATCTTCTTGTTTATAATTGAAATTTAATCGGGAACGCTGTGAAATTTGAGATGTACCTTCCTGTCCGTAAGGTAATAAGGTTTTGTAACCGTTTCTGTATTCAAAGCGAGGCCTGATTTGCAGATTCACATCCAATTCCTGTGACTGCATTTCAAAGCTGATTCCCACAAGCAATAAAATGGCCAATTTTAGTTTATTCATGATTCATGGTTTTAATTGTGAGGCAAATTTATAAGATTATTTCCTTTAAAATTGTGGTTAAAATCATATTGTTGTGATTTATTGTGCGTCTAATGCTAAAACTAATTCAGGTTGTTTTTTAGGTGCCATTTTAAGAATGGTGTAATGCATCCAAACAAGACAAACAGTTGAGAATATCAGAATAAAAATCCATGAGCTAGACCAGATTCCGGTTGCAGTTAATAAATATCCGAAGATAATCGGGCCAAAGAATCCGCCTAAACCACCAATCATTCCGACCATTCCGCCCACAACGCCAACTTCTGTTGGGAAATATTCCGGAATATGTTTGTAAACAGCCGCTTTTCCAATTCCCCAAGAAATCCCAATCAGAATTACTAAAACTAAGAACACCCACATATTAGCATCAAACTTAATAACAGTTACACCTTTTGCGATTAGTTCTTTTTTGGCAACACTTTGATTGTGAGCTACAACTACATCCTGCCAGCTTGAAGTAGTTGGGAAAATAGCATTTTCAGTTGTATTGGCTGTTTTTTGTGCAATAGGATATTCTTTGTCTCCAACTTTTACCGTTTTATTGCTGATTTCTTTTACAACACCTTTTTTAGCGGCTAATATTCCTGGACCCGAAGTCATGATTTCCATTTTTGGAATAGATAATAATCCACTTAAAATTACTGAAGAACTCAAAACCCAGTACATCACTTTTCGGGCACCAAATTTATCAGACAAATAACCTCCAAAAGCTCTAATAACGCCAGAAGGAAGACTAAACATGGTAGCAAACAAACCTCCCATAACTAAACTTGTTTGATACACGTTCATGAAATTTGGCAAAAGCCATTGTGAATAAGCTACAAAACATCCGAAAACTAAAAAGTAATACGCTCCAAAACGCCAAACTCTTTCTGATTTTAAAGGTGTCAACATTTGTGAAATAGTTTTACCGTTGCTTTCTATTTTTTTGTTTTGGGCGAAAATTAAAAAGGCAACACCAATTACGACTAACGAAACAGCGTAAATAACAGGAAGTATTTTCCAGCCATTTTGCGGATCATCAATTGAAAAATGATTTAATAAAGAAGGCGCTAAAAAAGTAGTAATAGCGGCTCCTGCATTTCCCATTCCGAAGATTCCGAGTGCACGTCCTTGCCATTCTTTTGGGTACCAGATTGAAGTGTAGCCGATTCCTACTGCAAAACTGGTTCCGACCATTCCGAAGAAGAAACTAAGTACAGCAAACATGAAAAAACTGTCGGCATAAGGAAGGAGAAACAATGGAATTGAACTTAACAATAATAAAAGTGAAAAAACATATTTCCCACCAAATTTATCAGTTAAGATCCCGATTGGAAGACGCATAATTGATCCGGTTAAAATTGGAATACCAAGAAGCCATCCAACTTGAATAACGTCCCAGTGGAAAATTCCGTTATCGACCAAAAAAGTTACCAGAACTCCATTTAATGTCCAGCAGGCGAAACACACTGTAAAAGCCAATGTGTTTAAAAATAAAATTTTGTGTGATTGCGATAGTGAGTTTGTATTTTTCATAGTACTTATATTTTTGTGTAAAAATAAGTACTATAACTTAGTTTAAACCTGCTAAAACGCAGTTTTTGAAAAATAATTACGTATTTATACGTATTTTTTTAGATTAAAGAATATTCAGCCGCTTTATTAGAAAGTTCCATTAAGTTTTTTACTTTCAATTTTTTCATTAGGTTAAAACGGTGAACTTCAGCCGTACGTTTGCTGATATCTAAAGCTTCGGCGATTTCTTTATTTCCTTTTCCTGATAATAAAAGGGTAAGGATTTCTTTTTCTCTTTTGGTAATCATCATTTCTTCACCTAAGGTTTGTTTAGGTTCTAATGATGCAGAAGAATTGGTCAATTGACTTATTAAGATAGAAGAAATATCACCACTGAAATATTTTCCACCTCCTGAAACCGTATGAAGTGCTTTTAAAAATTCTTCTTTGCTGGAGCCTTTTAGCAGATAACCGTCGGCACCGGCTTTTATGGATTTTAAAACATATTCTTCTGATTCGTGCATCGAAAGCATGATGATTTTTACGTTGTTATTCTCGCTTCTAAGTTTTTCTACTACCTCAATACCGGTTAAGTTGGGCATACGAATATCTACTATAAGTAAATCTGGTTTTGTTTCTGTAACTACTTCCAGAGCATCTGCACCATCAATTGCTTCGCCCACAACCTCAATGTTTGCTTCGTTTTCCAGTAAAGATTTGATTCCGTCTCTAACAAAAACATGGTCATCTGCCAGCACTACACGAATGATATTACTCATAGTTTACTTAATTTTGATTCTCGATTTTTACGTATATTCATCTATAAAGAAGACGCTAATATACGTAATTTTTAAATTAGATAATTAGAAAATGTGGCAATTAGATAATTTTTTGAGGTGCTTTAAGTAATTATCTAATTATCAAATTGGCACATTATCTCATTTGAGAATCGGAATATTAAAAGTAATTCTGGTTCCTTCGCCTGGAATGGAGTTCATGAAAACGCGACCGTTAATGTATTGGATTCTTTCTTTCATAAATAAAAGTCCCATTCCGGATTCGCTGTTGCGTTTTTTGTCGACTGAATTGACGTCAAAACCTTTTCCATTATCGTCGACAATAATACTTAGTAAAGTTTCGCTATGAGAAAGCTGAACAATAATATGGGTTGATTCGGCGTATTTTATGGCGTTGTTGATGGCTTCTTGAGTTAATCGATAAATATTGATTTCGATTAAGGAATCAAGACGCTGATCAAAATCGGTTTTGTTGTAGAAAAGGATTTCCTTTCCAGTAAGCTTTGAAAGTTCCTGCGTGAGTTTTGCCAATGAAGAAACGATGCCGTGATCGCTTAATTCTGGTGGCATCAAGTTGAAAGTTGCTGTGCGGACACCTTTTATAATATCAAGGGAAAGTTTCTTTAAATACTCAATTTTTTGTTCCGATTTTTCTCTGTCATCAAGATTGATGCTTTCTAAACTGAATTTTAAGCCCGTAAGCATTTGGCCAATTCCGTCGTGAATTTCTTTGGCGATTCGGTTTTGTTCGTTTTCCTGATTTTCAACAATTTTACTTGAAATAATCTTTTGCTGATTGATTTTTTCGGTTGTGTTTTCAAGATTTAAACGTTCGACCTCGCGTTGTGCTTTTTTGCGTTCGGTGATGTTGAAACAAACAATTAAAAGTTCCAGTTCGTCTTTTTTGATCATTACAGGAACCATCGACAAATCGAGCCAGATTTCTTTTTCGTCTTTATTTACAATTTTGATTTCGCCCTGCCAGCCACTGCGTTGTTTTTCGAAAATCAGACGATCAAAATTGACTTGTTCTTTTTCGTCTTCAGTAAGTACTTCAGAGAATTTTTTGTTAGATGAAAACTTAGTATAATTGAGAAGTTTGGCAAATTTTTCTCCAATATGAATAATCGAACCATCGGGTGAAATTCGGCAATAAAGCAACGTATTTTCCATCGCATAATTGAGCGATTTTAATTCTTTTACGGAGTTTTCTTTTATTTCAGAAATGATTTCGGTGTCGTATGCCAACTTTAAAGCTTTCTTTTCAGACGCTAAAAGTTTGGCAATTAACTTTTCGATTTTCTTGTTTGTTGGTTTGAAAATGAAGAAGAATTCCAGAAGAAGAACCAAAAGTGTAAAACCAAAAATCCAATATTCAATTTTGCGTTGTTCGGTTACTTTTTCGTGTGCTTCAAGATCGTATTGCGTTACAATCTGATTCATTTTCGAAAGGAAAAACCCTTCGTTTTCCAAAATAATCTGAACTAGTTTTTGATTTTCAGAAGTCGATTTTTTCTGTTGAAGATTCAACAAAAAAGAATCTGTAGTTTGTGCAATTTTATTGAAAATCGGATTGATTTCCAGATATAATTTATTTAGTGTTTCGCTTTTTTCTTTTGGAAAAGCTAAGCTGTCACTGCCATTTTCCAGTGCATTTTGATTCTCTTTCCAAAGCTCTAAAACTTCTTTTAAATGCGAAGTTTTTTTGGCTGTAGCCGAATCAGAAACGTAATGTAAAATCAGAACTTCTTTGACAATTTTCTGGCTCAACATTCTTTGTTTACCAGAGAAATTAATGATTTTGGAATCGCTTAACTGCTGATTCAGATTGTATTGTACTAAAAACTGACTGACAATTATAGTTAGGGCAATAGTAAGAAGCGCAAAAAAATACAGACGGCGTAAATTTTTGAAAGTGATTTTTTCTGCAGCTTCCTGATTGCTTTTCTTCATATCTTATTTACAATCCCAAAGAAGCTTTTATTAGGTTTAAATTTTCTTCAGAATAATTGATTTTTAAAGCTTCCTGATGTCCTTTGTCAGACATTTTATCCCAGGTTTTTTTGATGATGTTTTTTAGTTTTTCTTCGTCGTGCTTGTGAACGAATGGTTCTAAATAGTATTCTAAAAACACTAGGCAAATAACATCTTCTAGTAATTGGGTTTCAGCATCTTTTTTAAGTAATTTCTTTTCAATTAAAAAAGAAACGCGATCGATAAAAGTTTGATCATAACCTGCTTTTTCAAGAATTTCGGCTGTGGTTTTAGCGTGGAATTTTTTCAGTTCTTCTCTCCATTTCAAATAACCAACGCGATCCATTGGGTATGATTCACGAGCGACTTTCCATCGGCAAATATGTTGTGCTTTTGAAGCGATCTGAATTTCTTCTGATGCATTCGGTTCAAATTGCATCAGTTTTTCGTACATCCTGTTTGAATACAATAATTCTTTTGGATATTCGGTGTTTTGGTCTAATTCGATGTTTGGATCCTGAGCGTTTTCAGCATCAATCCATTCGCTTGCTTTTTGAAAAGGTGTAGTCATTTTTTGGTTTGATAATAGAATTTCAAAGATACGGAATTAAGTAGAAAAGTCGAAAGTCGTAAATAAGATAAAAGAAGCAAGAAGCAAGATGATTAAAGTTTTTTAAATCTTGCTTCTTGTTTCTTGACTCTTTAAAAGTCTAATCTATAAAACCAACAAATACTTCATTTTCAACAATCTTAACAGGATACGTTGCAATGTTATAATCGTCTCCGTTTAAGTTAGAACCGTCAACTAAAGAAAAAGTCTTCTTATGCATAGGACAAGCGATTTTCGGGATATCATCAGCAGATCCCGTCATTCCTCTTGAAAGTACCATTTCCATTTTGTGCGGACAGGCATTTTGGCAAGCGTACCATTCGTTGCGGCGTGTGAAATTGAAAATCGCAATTTGTTTGTTTTTGTATTTGATGCATCCGCCTCGGTTGGTTGGGAAATCTTCAACTTTACCCGCTTTGAACCAAATTGTAGCATCGCTTGCGTGAACCGTTTCGTATTGATTTAAGATTTCTTCCATTTTGATTAAGTTTTGATTTCCTGTTTCTTATCCCTCTTTTTACAATCAAGAGAGTTTTGATGGCGCAGTAAAAAAGAGGGTAAGAAGGACAGCAAACGTTTAATGATTTTTTTTCTTTTTTTTTTGGAGCTTTATGATTGAAATTGCTCGCAAAGTCGCGAAGACGCAAAGTTTTTTTTAAGTTTTAGAATTTGATTTTACGACTTTGCGACTTTGCGAGATTAAAACATTTTTACGACCAAGCTTTAGGCATTTTTTGATCTCTTAATGGCACAAAAGCAATGTTGTCATCTTTCTCGTCTGAGTTCACAAAATGATTGAAACGTTTCAATAATCTTGGTTTTTCGAGAACTTGTTTCCATTCGCATTCGAAAGTGTTTACTAAAGTCTGCATTTCGGCTTCTAATGTTTCGCAGATTCCTAGGCTGTCTTCGATAATTACTTCTTTTAAATATTCTAAACCTCCGTCTAATTTTTCTAACCAAGTTGAAGTTCGAATCAGCGGACCAGCGGTGCGGATATAATACATTAAGAAACGATCCATGTATTTTATCACGGTTTCTTTATCTATTTTTTCGGCTAGTAAAACAGCGTGTTTTGGATTGGCACCGCCATTTCCTGCGATGTATAAATTCCATCCACCTTCAACGGCAATTAATCCGAAATCTTTTCCGCGGGCTTCGGCGCATTCGCGAATGCAAGCCGAAACACCACCTTTTAGTTTATGCGGAGAACGGATTCCTTTGTATCTGTTTTCCAATTCTATTGCAAATCCAGCGCTGTCGTCCATTCCGTAACGGCACCAAGCATTTCCTACACAGCTTTTTACAGCACGAAGCGATTTTCCGTAAGCGTGGCCGCTTTCAAAACCATTATCGATTAATATTTTCCAGATTTTCGGCAAATCACTTAGATGAGCTCCGAATAAATCGACTCTTTGAGCTCCCGTAATTTTTGTATATAAATCAAATTGTTTGGCAACTTCTCCAATTACGATTAATTTTTCGGCTGTAATTTCTCCTCCTGCAACTCTTGGCACTACAGAATAAGTTCCGTTTCGTTGAATATTAGCTAAAAATCTATCGTTTGTATCTTGTGTAGTTACGTGTTTGTTTGCGGTGTCATTATAAATACTAGAGAAAATAGAAGCAACAACTGGCTTGCAAACTTCGCATCCATCACCTTTTCCGTGATGATCCAGAACATCATAAAAATTCTCGTATTTATTGATTTTTACCAAATCAAATAATTCCTGACGCGTGTAGCTGAAATGCTCACAGATTACTTCTTTTACTTCTTTTCCTAAAGATTTTTGAGTGGCTTTTACCAAATCTGAAACCATTGGTTTACAGCCTCCACATCCAGAAGTTGCTTTTGTTGCTTTCACAACATCTGAAAGTGAAGAACAGCTTTCGTCTAAAATTTTACAACAAATAGCGCCTTTAGTTACATTTTCGCAAGAACAGATTACAGCTGTATCTGGCAAATCCATTACGCTTCCTAAAGAAGAACCTTCAGAACCATCGCGAGAACCTAAAATTAAATCTTCCGGATTTTTAGGCAATGCCATTTCGTTGATGTAAATCTGGAAAAGCGAATTATAATCGCTGGAATCGCCAACTAAAATTCCGCCTAATAATTTTTTAGAATCTTTGGTAACGTTGATTCTTTTATAAACACCGCTTAATTTATTCTCATAAATAATAGCAGTAACGTCATTGTTCTCGATAAAAGGATCACCAAAACTCGCAACTTCAACACCAATTAATTTCAATTGTGTTGACATATCGATGGTTTCTCTCATGGTTTTATCACCATTTAAGATTTGCTCAGCGGCTACATCGGCCATTTCGTAACCTGGCGCAACAAGTCCGTAAATGTTATGGTTGTAAAGAGCCGCTTCGCCAATCGCAAAAATAGAAGGGTCTGATGTTCGCATTTGATTGTTTACCACAATTCCGCCTCGTACACCAACTTCAAGTCCTGAAACTCTTGCCAGTTCGTCGCGAGGTTTAATTCCGGCAGATATAACCAACATGTCTACTTTTAACAATTCGTCGTTTGCAAACATCATTCCTGTTATACTTTCCTTTCCGTCAATATATTGCGTTGCTTTGCTAAGGTGGATACCAATATTTAATTCTTCAATTTTTGACTGAAGCATATCGCTAGCGCCTTGATCCAATTGTCTCGGCATCAAACGAGGAGCAAATTCCACCACATGCGGATTCAATCCTAAATCTCTAACGGCTTTTGCAGCTTCAAGTCCTAATAAACCGCCACCTAAAACCGCCGCTTCGCTTGCGCCTTTTTGTTTTATTTTTTTGGCGTAAGCCATAATGGCGTCTAGATCTTCGATGGTTCTGTACACAAAAACACCTTCTTTTTCGACACCTTCAATTGGTGGAACAAAAGCCGAAGAACCTGTTGCTAAAACTAAGTAGTCGTACGTATGTGTTTTGCCTAAATGCGTATGTATTGTTTTTACATCACGATTAATATCTGTAATTAGTTCAGATGTATTTAGAATAATATTGTTTTCAGCGTACCATTGGGTTGTTGAAAGTGATAGATCGTCTGCCGTTTTTCCTCCAAAGTATTCACTCAAGTGAACGCGATCATAAGCACGTCTCGGTTCTTCTCCAAATACTGTGATTTGATACTTTTCTTGTCCAGATTTTGCAACAAACTTTTCACAAAATTTATAACCAACCATGCCGTTTCCAACTACTATTACTCTAATCATGATTTCTTTAATTAAGTATTACTATGCAAATATAAGTATTTGTACTTATAAAAATACGTAATAAATTTATTTTTTTTAAGTAGATAGGGTTTTTTTAGCTACGTATCTTGTCGTAATCTTTTACGTAGTGCGGGTTTTGAATGATTTTTTGAGTGATTTAGTTTTTTAAAATTTGAAAGGATTCTAAATAAGCGTTTCAAAAAAATATCGTAAATTCATAAGAATTTTATAGGTGTTTTGAAAAAAAGAACATTTTTAAACTAAGATCTCATGAAAAAAATACTTTCAATATTGCTATTATCAGTTTTAATGATAGGCTGTAAAACCGCAATAAACAAAGAATCTGTAGGAACAACTTCAGGCAGTTCTACAGAAGAGGATTTAAAATATTACTTTAAAGGGACAGGAAACGAACCGTTTTGGGGAATCAAAATAGGGAATGAGGAAATCGTTTTTACGTCATTAATACCTGGGAAAGAAAAATTAGTTTTTCCTGCTGTTGAAGTTACAAAAGCTATGGATGCTAATATAAAGATGTATAAAGTAAGTAATGAAACTGCTTCGGCGACAATTACGATTCAACAATTGGATTGTCAGGATTCAATGTCTGGTGCGATTTCGCCTTATAGTGTAAAGGTTGAAATCAAAAATAATTCGGAATTAGAAACGAAAAAGTTGGGCGGATGCGGAAAATACTTAACTGATTATCGACTTCATGATATTTGGGTTTTGGAAGAATTAAATGGCTATAAAGTTTTTGCAACTGATTTTCAAAAAGAAATGCCTCGAATTGAAATTAATTCAACCGAAAATAGATTTTCTGGCTATGGCGGCTGTAATGCCATTAGTGGTTCTATTTTTTATGAAAAGGATTTATTGCGATTTACAAAGGTAATTTCGACTCTTATGGCTTGCCCACAAGGAAATAAAGAAGGTGAATTTACGAAAGCACTGCAAAGCACAACAACTTATTCTATTGGAAATAATCAATTGACTTTGTCTAATCTTTCTGGGAAACTTTTGGTTTTTAAGAAAGTGGATTAGTTTTTATAAGAGCTTCGACTTCGCTCAGCCTGACATTTCGTTTGTCTTCCTGAGCGAAGTCGAAGGATTTATTCAAGTTCCTTAGTTTCTTCCTCTTCGTCATTACCTTCAATAAAATCCAATTCGAGAGCTTTCACACTTTGAACGGCATTTCCGGCAATACCACGAAT
This sequence comes from Flavobacterium xizangense, assembly GCF_054075145.1. NCBI lineage: Bacteria > Pseudomonadati > Bacteroidota > Flavobacteriia > Flavobacteriales > Flavobacteriaceae > Flavobacterium > Flavobacterium xizangense. The sequence continues at coordinate 213,466 of NZ_JBSIPG010000004.1, forward strand.
TGAACCATACATTCCTAAAGTATTGTGAACCACTTTTTCAATTTGTTTTTCACGTTGTTTCCAGATTCTTTGCATTGCTCTTTTTTCAGAATCCAGATCGCTTTGCATTTGTGTAAAACCTTCTACGATTCCTTCTACTTGCAAACGGAATTCATTACTTGTAAGGAAATCATATAACATCGACATTTTATCGCCTTTGTTTTCCTGTGCCTGAACTGCCTGACTAACCTGAATCAATGATTGGCGTAGAACAGCACTTAAGCCTTTAAATTCTTCATATGTACAAATCCATATTCCATCTCGCATTCCCATTCGCTCCATTCCGTTTGGCATTACTTCGGTTACCAGAACTCCAATATTTGCTCTTTTAGTTCTGATATCGTTTTTGAATTTTTCAATCCATGAAGGCTGAAATGCTTTTGTTCTCTTACTTTCGTAATAAATAGAACCACAGTTTTGATGTTCTCTTGTGTTGACAACTTGAAGACAGTCGGCGCCGTTTGCACCTTTTTTTATTTCATCAATACTATCAAGTGGAAAGTTGTTGGCCAGCCATTCTTCAATCGCTAATTCCATTACTTCACCTTGCAATTGCATTGAGCCTTGTTCCTGCTTGCGTTTCATTTCTTCAGTCAGTTTTTTTTGTTCTTCCAGCTGTTTCTGAAGTTCTTTGAATTTCAACTCGTTTTTATCGTCTTCCTGTTTTCTGATTTTTTCACGTTCCAAAGCCAATTGTACATTCAATTGCTTTTCTGCTTCGGCCTGAATCGCATCTTTCATTTCCAGTTTTTCGCGTTGCAATTTTGCGATTTCACCTTCCATTTTATTTAATTCCCTGATTTTTTCAGATTTTTCAGAGAGTTCTTTTTCCATCAATAATAAACGATCTTTGTTTTCTTCTTCTAATTTGGCTTTTAGTTTCTCGGATATTTCTTTTTCGGCTGTTTTTTTCTCGCGTTCTAAACGTTCAGCGAAAAGCTCATTTTCCTGCTTTTTCTTCGCTTCAAATTCCATTTTAGCTTTTTCCAATTGTTCGTTTTTAAGCTCTAATTCACGGTTTTGAATATTCGCTTTTTGTTGAAATTCTTTACGGATACTATCTTCCAACTGATGTTTTAAAACATCATTTACATCGATAGGAGTTCCACAGTTTGGACACTGAATTGAAGATTGTTCAGCCATTTTTATTGATTTTATTGAGTGGGATTATAATTTGCTAAGGTATTTAAAACTTCTGTTTTTCTTATGTGGATTTCTGTACTAAATTGTAACGAATTTTTGTTATAGCCACAATGTATTCTGATTATGTCTCTCGCAAAGTCACAGAGGCGTAAAGTTTTTTTGCCACAAAAAAAGGATTTTCTCTCATTTTTGTCATTTCGACGAAGGAGAAATCTTCGTAAGTAGCTCCGTTCCTATAAGTCAATCTTTGTGGAGCTTATCGTCGAGATTTCTCCTTCGTCGAAATGACAAACTACATGGGTAAATGTGTAGTAGAGAAAAACTTAGCGACTTTGTTGCAACAAAAACTCCACGGCAGATCTAGTAATCTCAGAATCATCTTCTTTTGAAATAACAATCGAAACATTTGTAAAAAGATTCACTTTTTTCAATTCGATAAAACCAAGCTCATAATCCTGATTATTCTTTGAAATATTCGAAGGAACGATCGAAATACCTAATCCGTTTTTGACTAATTGTACTATTGAATTAATGTTATTTGCTTCGTGAATAATCTTCGGCGTAAAGCCATAAAAAGCACAAAGTTCTAATAAAACTTCATGATAATGCGGTGCGTAATCTTTATTGAAGAAAACAAATGTTTCGTCTTTCAATTTTAAAATCTCATTTTCTGATTTTATTTGGACAGATTTTCTATTATAAACCAATGAAAATCCATCTTTAAACCATAAATGCGATTTTATTTTAGGAGAATGAATCGGCGATCTGATTATTCCCATTTCGATTTTTCCTTGTTCTAAAGCATCGATTTGTTTCGTAGTTGAAATCTCGAAAAGTTTAAAATTTACGTATGGAAATTGTGCTTTCAGATGTTTTATTAATTCTGAAATGACAGAAGAATAAATCGAACTGATATAAGCGATTCTGAATTCTCCCGAAACGTTTTCTGCAATCTTTTTTGTCTTTACTGAAATGCGTTCCAAATTCTGAAAGACATTTTTAACTTCTTTTTCAAAATATTTTCCAGCTTCGGTCAATTCTACTTTTTTATTGTTTCTGATAAAAAGCTTTGCCTGAAGTTCTTCTTCTAATTCAGCTATTTGTCGGCTCAACGGAGGCTGGGAAATAAAGAGTTTTTCTGAAGCTTTGGTAAAGTTCAGTTCTTCGGCTACAGCCAGAAAATATTTTAAGTGACGTAATTCCATGATACTTTTAAAGTATTGTTAATTGATAAAAATAGTATTTTTAAAGTATTTATGAAAAAGATAGTTTTGAAAAACAAAAAATAAGTCTCTCGCAGATAAAGCAGATTATTAATTTAGATAAAAATCATCTAACCATAATATTTCCAATCAATAATAGCAAAAAGATTCGCGAAATCTGCGAGAGATTAAAAAAAACAAAGACTATGAAAAAATCTACTATTGAAGAAATCAAAGAACGATTTGACAATGATGTCGAACGATTTTCAAATTTAGAAACGGGACAAATCGCCACAATCGACGCTACAATTTCTTTGGAATTAATAACTGAAGCTTCTAAAAGAATTGTTCCGAATGCCAAAAACATTTTGGATGTGGGCTGTGGTGCAGGAAATTATACATTAATGATGTTGTCTAAAGTTCCAGATTTAAATTGCACTTTGGTCGATTTGAGCTTGCCAATGTTAAATCGTGCTTTTGAAAGAGTTTCAGCAGAAACAAACGGAAAAGTTGAAATTAAACAAGGCGATATTCGAGAAGTGGAATTAAAAGAAAATAGTTTTGATATTATTTTGGCAGGTGCAGTTTTGCATCATTTGAGAGATGATAATGATTGGGAAACAACTTTTACTAAATTGTTTAAATTATTAAAACCCGGAGGTTGTTTGATGATTTCTGATTTGATTACTCAAGACACAGAAATATTGAATGAATACACCTGGCAGCGATATGGCGAATATTTGGAAGGAATAGGAGGGACAGCGTATCGCCAGAAAGTTTTAGATTATATTGAAAAAGAAGATTCGCCAAGATCTATGAATTATCAATTGGATTTGATGAAAAAAGTAGGTTTTAAAAGCGTTGAAATTTTACACAAGAATATGTGTTTCGGAGCTTTTGGCGGAATTAAATAGAGGTTTTCTATTTAATAATGATTTGAATAGCCGTTGGTTTTAACCAACGGTATTGATTGTCAATAAAAAAGGCTTTAGCCAAATCTGCAGTGATTTTGGCTAAAGGCTTAAGTGTGTATATTTTTACCCGTTGGTTAAAACCAACGCCTATTCATTCTCTTGCTTTGAAAATTTTGGCATCGGATATTTATTTCGAAGATCAAAAACAACTTCTGATGCTCCATTTTGTTGTAAATAATCTAATTTTTCAACAGCTTCTTCCATAGTTGGGATATGTCCTTTTGGAATCCACCACATGGCTGTATGCGCTTTTCCGAATTTCTGAAACCATTCTTTACGGCGCTTTAGAAAATCGCTGTGAAAAGTTTTATACATATAATACTCCAAAGTTTCAATGCTTTTCCAAACCGATACATTGATGATAACTTGCTCATCATTATATGGATTCAGGCTTGTTGCATTATAACTGTCGTCTTTTAATCTCCAGACAAATCCTTCGCTGTTTTCGGCTAAAGTATTTACTAAATCTAAATTGTCTACAAATTCTTTCATGATGGGATCGTTGATATCGACTCCTTTCATTTTCGCAATATTAATTTCGGCAAGGTGATAATTGCTCATTTTTCTATATTTCTGAATATGAAGCAATTTAGTTTTTTTCTGAATAATTATTGTGAAAGAATAAGTTTTATTTGAGGCATTTAAATTATCCTGCTAGGGAGCTATAAAATCTGGGCAGTTTTGTAAACCTGAATAGGAGCAGAAACAAAATTTTCACTTTTGCTGATGAAATCCTGTAAATGCGATTGATTGTTGTGAAGATCTAAGCCAGTTTGATCTTTCCACTCTTCCCAGATTATAAAAACGTTTTCAGAATGGTGAAGATCATAACGCACACAGGCTGTTTCTTTTCTAGTTTCGACAACCAAGTCGTTCAATAAACTTTGAAGTTGTTGGATGTTCTCTTTTTTACTTTTAATGATGGCGGTAATAGATATCATAATTATAAAGTTTTAAAGGTTTCTTCTAAGTGTTTGGTATACTGTTCTTTAAAGATAATAATATTTTCTGGTGTTGCGCCTTTTTCAACATCATGAAAATGAAATCCGTTTATTTTTTCCATTCCAGTGAATTTGTTCATTTTGTGGAAACCAAACATTGCGCCATCGTCAACTGAAGTTTCTTCGAAAAACTCGCCTGGAAGAGTAAAAGCGGTTGCAGGTGCGTTCCAACTTGTTGTAAGCATATATTTTCGCCCATGTAAAAGTCCGCCAGTTCCATAGTTGATATCTGGATTTACACGGCTTCTTCCATCGCTTTTGTAGATTCCGTTGTTGTGTCCTTGCGTAAAAACATCATCAATGTATTTTTTGAAGAGATTCGGGATTTGAAACCACCAAACTGGTGTATGATAGATGATTAAATCTGCCCAAACGAATTTTTCAACTTCTTGCTGAAGATCAATTTTGTTTTCGATATGCGTTGTTTTGATTTCGTAATTTGTGTTTTTTGAAAGGAATTCAACTGTCCAGTCCTGAACCGTTTGATTGAATTTTCCGCCTGAATGAGCGAATTTTTGTCCGCCGTTAATTATAAATATTTTTTTCATTTTAATTATTGTTTCTTTTAAAAACGGATGTGTGAGGGATAGAGGCGGTATCCTTTTGCGAAATGAAATGGAGCAAAAGATATAGCCGAAAGCCCGACCCGGAGGGACACACCCAAATTGTTCTTATTTAATTTTTTGAGTTTTTTTTTGAAACACATAGAGACATGGTTCTTAATAGTTTGTCATTCCGAGGAACGAGGAATGACAAGATTGTGCTGACTATGTTTGGTCATGCAGGTGAAACGCTTTTATGCGTAATGAAAACTATGTCTCTATGTGTTTAAAAAGAGAATTATTTCAATTTTGAAATTGCCTGATTGATAAATTCCAATTCTGAAGCTGATAAATCGAAATCCATTGTTTTAGCGTTTGAAACAGCTTGTTCTGCGTTTCTTGCGCCTGCCAAAACTATTGAAATTCCTTTTTGTAATGTTGTCCAGCGCAGCACTAATTGCGAAATCGAAATGTGTTTGGCGTTTGCCAAAGAACTTAATTCTTCGATTAAAGTTTTTACTTTTTGAAGATCGAATTGTCCGAAATAACCATTTCTGTGATCGTTTTCTTTTAATTTGCTGTCTGTGAAGTATTTTCCGGTCAATAAACCTCTTTCCATTGGGCTGTAAGCAATGATTCCGATGTTTTCTGCAACTGTAAACGGAATTAAATCGGCTTCAATTTTACGATTTAACATACTGTAAGCAACTTGATTTGAAGCAATTTGAACTGTTTTTTGCGCTTCCTGAATTTGAGGGACGTTGTAATTGCTCACTCCGAAAGCTCTGATTTTTCCTTGCTGGATTAAAGTTTCAACAGCTTCCATAGTTTCAGAAATTGGAGTAGTGGAGTCTGGCCAGTGAATTTGCAATAGATCAATGTAATCTGTCTGTAGACGTTTTAAGCTTTCTTCAACTTCTTTAATTACGTTTGCTTTTGATGAATATTTATAAATCGGGAGTTTTTTCCCGTTATCTTCGGCATCAAAAAAGAAATCACCTTTTCCGTTGTTGCTGCCATCCCAAACTAAACCAAATTTAGTAAGTAACTGAATTTTTGAACGATCCTGACCTTTAATTGCTTCGCCAATCATTTCTTCACTTAAACCAAAACCATAAAAAGGAGCAGTATCAATTGTAGTAACGCCGTGGTCGATCGATGCGTGAACTGAAGCGATTGAATCTGCTTTTTCATTTCCGCCCCACATAGTTCCTCCAATGGCAAAAGCACCGTAAGTTATGGCTGATAATTGAAGATCTGAATTGCCTAATTTTCTATATTCCATAATGTTGTATTTTTAAATCTTAAATTTCACTTGGCAAAATTATACCATTTTTAAGACTGTAAACTTGTATATATTTGTCTTTTTTATGTAAATTTGCAACTTCAAATAATTTACGACTCATGAAAAAAGAAAATTTATACGAACCGTTTACCGTTTCCTTTGAAACTTTAGATGAATATCCAGATGTTGGAGATCGCCATAATTTCTTTGAATTGGTTTATATCCTAAACGGAACAGGAAGGCAGTGTATCAATAAAAATATTTTTGAATATGATGCCGGACATATGTTTTTATTAACTCCGGAGGATTGTCACAATTTTACGATTGAGACCAAAACGAAGTTTTTCTTTTTAAGGTTTAATGATATTTATTTGAAGAATTCCAGTTTACAGAATGAAAATATTCAGCGATTGGAATATATTTTGCAGAATGCGAATCATCAGCCAGGTTGTATTTTGAAAAATGACGCCGATAAATGTTTGGTGAAGGTGATGGTGGAAGCGATTTGCCGTGAGCATCAGGATAAAGATGTTTACAATCAGGAATTGATTCAACAATTGGTAAATACACTTATTATTATTGTTGCCCGAAATATTGCTAAATATTTACCAGAGCAGGTAAATGTGGGAACTGAAGCTAAAGCAATGGATATTTTGCAATATATCCAGACGAATATTTATTATCCGGAAAAGATTAAAGCAGAATCTATCAGTGATTATTTCGGAATTTCAAATACGTATTTAGGACGCTATTTTAAAAAACATGCTGATGAAACGATGCAGCAATATATCAGCAATTATAAAACAAAATTGATTGAACATCGTTTGCAGTTTAGTGATAAACGTATCAACGAAATTGCTTATGAATTTGGTTTTACGGATGAAAGCCATTTTAATAAGTTCTTCAAGAAACAAAAAGGGAATAGCCCTTCTGAGTTTAGAAAGACGATTCGTGTTAGTGCGTAAATAATGAGGCGATTTTTTGCCACAGATTATTGGATTAGAAATTATTTTAATCTGTGTTAATCTGTAAATCAGTGGCCAAAAACTATATAATCTTCTTAATCACACGAAGTTTGTGCGTGTGTTTGTTTATTTCAGGATTATAAATTCCAGTGTGGTCTAAACGGTCAATACGAACTTTTCCACTTGCGTGGATAATGTAATTATTTTCCATTATGATGCCTACATGGGTAATGTTTCCTTCGTCATTGTCAAAAAAGGCTAAATCTCCCGCTTCACTTTCTTCAATAAAACTTAATGGGTCACCTTCAAGTGCTTGTTGCGAAGCATCTCTGTGAATTTTATATCCATTTAATTTGTAGACCATTTGTGTAAAGCCTGAACAGTCGATGCCAAAAGGTGTTTTTCCTCCCCATAAATAAGGTGCATTCAGGTACATAAAGGCAGTGTTTATAATAGCGCTTTTTGGTTTGATACCGCTGGTTTTGGTTCCTTCAAAATCGAAATTTGAAGTATTGATTTCGCTATTATTTAAAAATGATAAAGAAGCTCCAAGCGGAATTGGAAGCAATAAATTATCTGGTGCCGTGATATAATCAATTAAGTCAGCATTTAAAATTATTGCTTCTTTACTCAACTGATTAAAATTGGCTTCAGAAATTACCTGATATTGTTTAGAATCGACCCAGCCAATATAGTCGTCAAATTGAATTTTAATTTTAGCCCATTGATTTTGGCGTTCTAAAATTTCGATATGTTCGCCAAACAAAAGTTGTGTAACGATTTCACTTCTGTCACTTGGTTCAGATCGAACGGGTACTATAGCTAAATTGCAAATTCCGAACATTTAAGGTGATTTATAAGTTTAAAATTAGGAGCTAAAAAGCTATAGCTCCTAATTTTGTATGATATTATTTAAGCTCTTTCGATAACAATTGCAGATGCACCGCCACCGCCATTGCAAATTGCAGCAGCTCCGATTTTTGCATTGTTTTGTTCTAAAACATTGATTAAAGTTACGATAATTCTAGCGCCTGAAGCTCCAAGAGGATGTCCTAATGAAACAGCTCCACCATTTACGTTTACTTTATCATTGTCAAGATTTAAGATTTTTGAATTGGCTAAACCAACTACAGAGAAAGCTTCGTTAAATTCAAAATAATCAACATCTGAAATTGAAATTCCTGCTTTGTCTAACGCTTTTGGTAATGCTTTAGCAGGACTTGTTGTAAACCATTTTGGTTCTTGTGCAGCATCAGCATAGCCTTTTATGTAAGCTAAAGGTTTTAAGCCTAATGCGTTTGCTTTTTCTTCAGACATTAAAACCAAGGCAGCGGCTCCGTCATTAATTGTTGAAGCATTCGCAGCGGTAACAGTTCCGTCTTTTGTAAAAACTGGAGCTAAAGATGGAATTTTATCTAATTTAACATTAGTATATTCTTCGTCTTTAGAAAATATGATGGGTTCACCACGTCTTTGTGGAACTTCAACAGGAACAACTTCATTGTCGAATTTTCCAGCATCCCAGGCTTTTGCACTTCTTTCGTAAGACTGAATTGCGAAAGTATCTTGTTCTTCACGGCTAATGTTGTATTCAGTTGCACATAAATCAGCGCAAACTCCCATTGCGTTGTTATCGTAAGCATCTGTCAAACCATCTTTTTGCATTCCGTCAAGCATAGTAGCTGGTCCGAATTTATTTCCGGCACGCATTTGTACGTAATGAGGAATCAAGCTCATGCTTTCCATTCCTCCAGCTACTACAATTTCAGCATCTCCGCAGGCAATTGATTGTGCAGCGAACATTACAGCTTTCATTCCAGAAGCACAAACTTTGTTTACTGTTGTTGCGGCAACTTCTTCAGACAAACCGGCAAAAAGTGCTGCCTGGCGTGCCGGAGCTTGTCCAACACCTGCCTGGATTACATTACCCATAAAAACTTCATCAACTAATTTTGGGTCTAGGTTAATTTTTTGAAGGGCTCCCTTTATAGCGGCAGCGCCTAATTTTGGTGCGGGTACGGTAGATAACCCTCCCATGAAACTTCCGATAGGTGTTCTAACGGCAGAAACGATAACAACTCTTTTGTTCATTTTCTGTTAATATTAGTTATCTAGCAAATTTACTCTTTATTTGAATAAATTCAAATTTTGTATCAAATAGGGTGATTTTAAATTTACGATGAAATTTTTGTTAATTCTATTTGTTTGATTGTGAAGTGTTTTAGAAAAAAGATAAAAAAAACTTTAAAAAAAGCGCAAAAATAGTTGTGAGATATGGAATGTTGTCTTACATTTGCAACCGCAAAACAGAACACGTTTCTTGAGCTTGGAGAGGTGCCAGAGCGGTAATGGAGCAGATTGCTAATCTGTCGACGGGTAACCGTCGCCAGGGTTCGAGTCCCTGTCTCTCCGCTTAAATTTTGCCTTCGGGGTGTAGCGTAGCCCGGTTATCGCGCCTGCTTTGGGAGCAGGAGGCCGCAGGTTCGAATCCTGCCACCCCGACAAAACTTTTCCATAAGTTTAAAAAGAAATGGACGCATAGCTCAGCTGGATAGAGCACCTGCCTTCTAAGCAGGCGGTCGAAGGTTCGAATCCTTCTGCGTTCACACTTAAACCTCTTGAATTTCAAGGGGTTTTTTGTTTTTAATACTTTTTTATTTTTATATTTACCACCACAAAACGCCACTTTTTATAACTAAATCACGGATTTTTCACGGATGAAAATTGAAATAAAGCTGCTAACTGCTAAAAAAGAAACTGCTGAAGGTTATCCTTTAGTTGTTGAAATTTCACACCAAAATAAGCGTAAACAAAAGACTTTGTGTTTTTGTAAAGAAAAACATTTTTTACGTGATGGTAAAACGGTTTCTTCAAAGCATCCTGATTACGATGTGATTGCGCCTATTTTGATGGATTTGAAAATTAAGGCAAAGAAAATGATAATTCTCGGTTACACTGATGTTGAGAAATCGTTTAGTGAATTGTTTGCAATTGATTTTTCGGAAATTTCTTTTTTAGATTATGCCGAGACGTTAATAGGGGAAATGAAAGATTTAGCGGCGCGTTTTGGAAAATCTAATGATCTTAAATCAAAAAATAAGTTGCTTGGAACGGTGAAGGTTTATGAAAATGCAATTTCTCAATTTAAGCCTTTCGCTGGTTCTGTGACACTAAAAAACATCAATTATGAGGTTTTAATGCGTTTTAGGAGTTATCAAATGGGGCTTGGAAATTCAAAAAGTACAGTTCATTTGTATTTAAGGACTTTGCGTGCAATTTATAATAAAGGAATTTTGATTCATAAATTACCGGATGAAAAACCGTTTACTGGTGTGTTTGCGCAATTGAAAACTAATTCTTTTAGCAGTAAAAAGAAATACCTGGATGAAGGTACTATCAAACGCCTTGAAATGTTGAATTTAAAATCAGAGAAACAAAAATATGTTGATCTTTTTTTGCTTCAATTCTATTTTGGTGGTTGTGATTTGATTGATCTATATTATTTGAATAAGAAGCAGATTAGAAGAGGTCGTGTAATTTTTGAACGAACAAAAACGAATACCGGAACTAGGATTGACTTAAAAGTGCATCCTAAAGCGCAGGCATTACTTAATAAATTTATCAGTCAAGATGAAAATGTATTTCCTTTTAAAAAAGATAGGGATGCATATGAAACATTTAGGAGAACTTACCAACGTGCTTTAATATACGTTCAGGAAAAGTGTAAAATTGATGTTTTGCCTGATGGCGGTAACATCGGTGTTAAAGTCGCACGTCATACTTTCGCAACTTTGGGAAAAAATAAAATGATTGATCCTGATATATTACGCGAATTAATGGGTCATGAGCGTGACGATGTTGATAATTACTATAAAGACAGATATCCTGAAAAGGTTAGGGATGATGCATTGTATAAAATAATCGATCCAACTAGCTGTGTGGAATAATTTCTTTAATTTCACCTATTTCTAAAGCTGATTCAATATCTACATACACTGGCAATCCGTATCCTTTGAATAAGGCATAGGTCTTGAAACCTCTCGTTTTGTTGCCTACTGTCTTAAGTTTGTTAATTACTGCCTTGGAATTTGCTAAAACTGTGCCAGCTGGAGTGTTTGCTTGTGAAATAAATAAAAAATCACGTCCGTTTGCTGGCATTCCTATCGATAGTGTGTCGCCTATAGCAATTATATTGCCGTTTTTAGATTCGTACTCTTTGAAATTGCTTTCTGAGGTAATTTTGTTATATACTGCTTTTTGTGAAAAAACCGCGCAACTGAAAAATAATAAACATAGTGTTAGTTTCATTGTGAATATTTTTCATTAAAAATAGGAAAATTATTCTAAATCAAAAAAGTTTTCAAATTCAATATTATTTTTTCGTAAAAGATTCTGAAGTCTTATAACTTCAAAAATTAGTTTTTCTGACCTGTGTTTGCATTCGACCAATTCTCTAAGGTCGCTTTCATTCTTCTTTAACGGTTCTGTTGCTGGTTCTTCCACGGTGTAAATCTGTGTATTATTTGTATTGTAATTTTTACCTGTTTGTTTGGTTTCTAGGTAAAGTATAATTGCATTTAATGAGTTTTCCTGTGGATTTTTAGAAGTTCCGTTAATAATTCTAAGCACTCCTGCCTCTGTTAATGTAGTGTTTTTGGCAATATCATAGGCGGTTACTTCCATTTCTTTAACTTTTTCCAATACAAATTTAAGTTTTTCTTTCTTGGTTAATCCGTACATAATCAGGTAGTTAGAATTTAATTATTGTTAAATATTGTTATATTTTTAATTAGTATAGTATTTGTATAGTATAAATAGCTATATTTGTATAGTAATAATTCACAGAATTTATTAATGCAAATATACAAAAGCTATGCCAAATGAAGTAGATGTAAAATTAAAACAGCGTGAATCTAAAACTCTAAAACGTTTTGAATCTGCGGCAAAACAATCTGTTTTATTGAAAAGTTTTTTTGAAAAAGGTTTCAAATCTTATGATGCTTTTTTTGCAATTGTTAAGAATTACTATCCTGAGATTTCAGATAACCGGTTGTGGGATTTTTGGCATATCAGAATTTTAGATGATGAGATTTATGAAAAATTAACGATTGTTTTTGATAAACTAAAATCTGAATAATGGGTGCGGAAAAATACATAAAAGCAAATGAATTTATAGACCACTTAAAATCTCAGGGATTGGTAATTGTATCTATAAGTGATTATGAAGCGGCGAAGGAACTTAAACGGCGAAAATTGATGAAACGAAAAGCGTTGTCTTTGGCTGAAATCGCTGATAATAATTTGCTTCCCGTGACTACAAAAAAAGGTGTAAATGACTGGATTTTGTCGGGTAAAATAAAGCCTGATGAAACTTTTAGGGAGGAATCAGGGAAACAAAGAGTAATGGTTTTAACTAGTGCAATTAAAAGGTTAGGTTATGAAAATTAACAACGGTGAATTATTTCTAATCAGCGAAGCTGAGCAAAAAGTAATCAATGAAATCGAGGTAAAAGATACTTTGATTTGTGGAAGTGTCACACGTGTTTGTGATCCTGAAGATATGTTTGATGTTGTTGAACAATGTAAAATTTGTGGAATATGGATTTAATTGAAACTTTGGACTGCATCCTGTATGCATGTGTTTTTATTTGTGTAATCATGCTTATTGCGTTGATAATTACATACAAAGATTACCGTGAAACTAAAAAGTTTCGAAATGAAAATAAAAACAACTATAAAAAAAGAGGTGAAAAATGGAATGGTTAATAAATATTGGTTGTCTGATTCTTGGTGCGCTTGGAGTTCTTGTTTTTCTAGTCATTGTATGGTTTGTTATTGGAATGGGTAAAGCAATGATAGGTATATTTTTCACGAGAAAAAGTGTTGATAGGAATTTCATTAGTCACGAAGACATTGTTAAAAAGAGTAATTAATAACAACTAAATATAAGCAAATGGAAAAACAAATTTTACAAGGTGTAACGCCTGAAGAAAGAATCCAGCAATTGCGTGATTCTGCTGATAGAGTTGAAGAGTTTTCGTATCCTCGAGAATTGGGTATTGGTGAAATTCAGGATTTACAATCGTCGTTATCTCAGGATATGATAACTGTTGATCGGGAAGATCAAAAGCTGAAAGTAGCAAAGGAGGTTTATAAATCGGCTACTAAGCCAATTAAGCAGGATATTGCTTCAAAACTGCAAAAGATTCGTTCACAAGTGGAGGAAGTTAAAGAAAACGTCTATCTCTTGAAAGATGTTGAGGAAAATAAAATGGGTTACTATTCTAAAGAAGGTAATCTAGTTTTTGAGCGTGCTCTTCGTCCTGACGAACAGCAATTTAGTATTAACGAACATTTAAGAAAAGCACAGTAATTATGAAAGAAAAAGAAAATTTAGAGCCAGCGCCAAATTTTACGAAAGGTGGGATTGTCGGTAAATCTATTTTGGAAACCCTATCAGAAAATTTTAGGGCTCGAGAAATAACAATTTTGGAAGGAAAGGCTGAACCAGTATTTCACAAAAAAAGTATTAATGTAAGTGGTGGGTCAATAAATTCAGCTTTTGAGTATTTGTCAAAAAAAGTTGTGAATCCTGAAATTATTGAGCATTCGAAAATTGAATTCTGTTATGATAAATTGTATATCAATTTGCTTTATGATGCGAGACAAAGAGACCCTGATTTGATTCAAGGTAGTTTGAAACTGCATCCTGATTTATTGAAGTTTAATATAAACTCAGGTAAAGCGTATGGAACTTATGAGCTTTCTGATTTTATTAAAATGAACCGTCATTATTTTGAGAATAAAGAGTATGCAATGAAACTCGTTTCTCAACTGCGTGATTTTGAAGGTAAAGTAAGTCGTGATTTGGAGCAAAAGGCTGATGATCGTGGGAATAAACGCGCTCTGATTAATCAAGTTGTAGAATCGAATATTCCGGCAAGTTTTATTTTGGAACTCCCTGTTTTTGTTGGTCAGAGCAAAATTAGATTGGAAGTTGAAGTAAGTATTAACGCGTCTTTTGAATGTACCCTTATTTCTCCTGATCTTAAAGAGTTGATTGATATTAAATCTAAAGAAATATTAGGTGAGCAACTGAAACTTATTAAGGAGTTGCATCCTGAATTAAAGGTTTTCGAATTGTAACATTATTGTTTATGAAAACAATCACTTTTGATAACGAAAAAGCAAAAGCTGTAGAAAAGGCAGTGTCAGAGGTGTTTGATTGCCGAGTGTCTGAAATTGTGAGTTTGAAAGATACTCTCGTTAAGAAAGTGGTTGTTTTTATTTTGTTTAAAACTGAGAATTATTGTGCTCGAGTTTTGGGTGTGAATTATCAGATTTCGTATTTGTATGTTCCAACGGTTGTTGCTGAAATGGAAAATATGAAAAAAGTTGTTCCTGGATTCGAATTGAAAATTAATAATGTATATGAACGAATTAAAAATTTATTGGATTGATCTTTTTTGCGGTGCTGGTGGCACTTCATCGGGAATACATTTGGCAAATCCTAATACTTCGGTCTTAGCTTGTGTTAATCATGATAAAAATGCTATAAAATCTCATTTCGAAAATCATCCTAATGCGCATCATTTTACTGAAGATATTCGTGATTTTAAAGTGGTTGTAAAGCTAAAAAAGTTAGTTGATGAAATTCGTCTAAGTGATCCTTATGCAATTATCTCTATATGGGCATCATTGGAGTGTACTAATTTTTCAAAGGCTAAAGGAGGGCAATCTCGTGACGCTGATAGTCGAACGCTGGCGGAGCACATGTTTATGTATTTGCTTGATATAAATCCTGACTATTTTTGGGTTGAAAATGTAAGGGAATTTATGTCGTGGGGTCCATTGGATGAAAAAGGAAAACCAGTATCGAAAACTGAAGGGAAAGATTATTTGAAATGGGTTGATGATATACGATCTTTTGGTTATAGGTTTGATTGGAGAATTTTAAATTCAGCTAATTATGGTGCTTATCAATCAAGAGAAAGGTTGTTTTTACAATTCGCGAAACATGATTTTCCGATTTCCTGGCCTGAACAAACTCATACAAAAGATAAATTAGATAGTCCTTTGTTTCCAATGGAAAAATGGAAACCAGTACGTGAGGTGTTAGACTTGCATGATGAAGGTGTAAGTATTTTTCAAAGAAAAAAGAATCTTTCTGAAAATACATTAAAACGTATTTATGCAGGACTTGAAAAATTCGTTGCAAAAGGCGATGATAAATTTTTGAAGAAATATTTTGCAGGAAGACCAAAAGGTAAAGTTAATTCAATAGATAATCCAGCGGGAACTGTCACAACTGTAGGTGGTCAGGCTTTGGTATCGATAACAAATACAGCTTCACATTTGTCAACATATTATGGGAATTTCGGTTTACATTCTATTGATAATCCATCGCCGACAATAACTACTAAAGATCGAGTTACAAAAATTGATGTGAATTTTATTGATCAACAGTACGGTACTGGTTGCGCAACATCTATAGAAAAACCAATAGGAACTCTTACAACAATTCCAAAATTTAATCTGATCAATGCGCAGCAATATATTTTCAATCCGGCGTGGGGTGGAAATAATGGAAGTATTGATAATCCGTGTTGTACAATCGTTGCGAGGCAAGATAAAGCTTCATTGTATTTGGTTTCTACTGAATTAGGGCGAATTGCTATTCCAATTTATGAAAATGATTCTGAAACTATGATTTCCATTAAGGAATTTATGGTTGTTTATGGGATTATTGATATAAAAATGAGAATGTTAAATATACCTGAACTTAAACAAATTCAAGGATTTCCGAAAGATTATAAACTAATTGGAAATCAAACAGAGCAAAAAAAATTCATTGGTAATGCTGTTGAAGTTAATCAGGCTAAAGCATTAGTCTCAAATCACTATAAATCATTGCAGGATCATTTTATTAAGGTTGCTGTATAAAAAACAAATAAATGGATCAGCCAAATTTTTATGCTGTCA
Organism: Flavobacterium xizangense; assembly: GCF_054075145.1. Lineage (NCBI taxonomy): Bacteria > Pseudomonadati > Bacteroidota > Flavobacteriia > Flavobacteriales > Flavobacteriaceae > Flavobacterium > Flavobacterium xizangense. Next base: position 229,599 of record NZ_JBSIPG010000004.1, read on the forward strand.
TTCCGGCTAATGTCCGTTATGATCAGAATTTAAAACCTAACGCAAAATTGCTGTACGGTGAAATAACTGCTTTGTGCAATACTTCGGGTTTTTGCTGGGCTGGAAACGAATATTTTGCTAAGCTGTATAAAGTAGATCAAAAGACGGTTTCTCGTTGGATTTCTGACCTCGAAAAAGGGGGATATATTTCTGTTGAAGTTATTAAAAAGGATGGTAATAAAAGGAAGCTTTTTCTTTCAGGTTCTTTGGCTCAAGTAGTGACAAAAAAATCACGAGGTAGTGACAAAAAAATCACTAGCCTATTGACAAAAAAATCACAACCTAGTGACGAAAAAATCACTCCTTATATAAGGAATAATAATACATCTAATAATACAATTAAAAATACAGAGAATAAAGAACAAACTGCTCTCGCTTTTTTTGAAGAGAATTATCCTTCAAGATTTGAAATTATGATGATGCATTTTAGAAAGCAAATTCATGACTACGAAAAATTTGTTCAAATTTTTGAAGCAAAAGTTTTAAAAGAAAAGTTAGAGTTTGATGGTGATGTGATTGAAGGACGTTTTAGAGAGTTTGCTGTAAACTGGATTTCTAATCAAGATAGATTTGACGGAAAAGTGATTGAGTTAAAAGCTGAAGTAAAACAGGAAAAAATAGGAGGTTTCTAAAATGGAAAACTTTAAAAATGTAAAAGAAATCAAAGTGGAAAAAACTAAGATAATCGATTTGGAAAAAGGGAAGTTACCGCCACAATGTGTTGATATTGAATGTGCTGTTTTAGGTGCTATGTTAATTGATCCAAAAGGTGTAGATGAGGCTTTATCGATTATTTCTAAACCTGATGTATTTTATAAAGATGCTCATAAATATATTTTCGAAGCAATATTGAGCTTGTATAATGCTGGTAATCCAATTGATTTGTTAACTGTTGGTTCTGAGCTTAGGAAATTAGGTAAATCAACTGAAGCTGGAGGAGATTTTTATTTGATAGAGTTGACACAAAAAATTGCATCTGCTGCGCATATTGATTATCACTGTAGACTGATTATTCAAAAGTTTATGGCAAGGCAAACAATCGCTTTTTCGAGTACAATTATAGCTTTAGCTTACAATGACACAACTGATATTTTTGAATTGATGCAACGTTGGCAATCAGAGTTTGATAAAGTTCAGGATTTTATTTCTACCGGTCGTGAAACAATGTCATTGCCAACTGCTTTACAAAGTCTTAAGCAATCTATTGAGCTTTTAACTGCTAATAAGGAAGAGGTTAAAATGGTTGGTATTCCAACTGGTTACAGGCGAATTGATAAGTACACAGCTGGTTATCGTGAACAAGATTTAGTGATTATAGCAGCTCGTCCTGGAATGGGTAAGACGGCTTATGTTTTGAAAACGGCAATTGAAAACTGTAAGGTTGGTAATCCGGTTGGAATGATTTCTTTGGAAATGTCTATGATGCAGTTGACGGCTAGAGTTGTAGCGATTGATACTCAATTTCACATGAATCAATTATTGAAAAAAGGATTTGATAAACCTGAGTATTTTATTACTTACAACGGGCATCAAGACAGGATTAAGAACTATCCTTTTTATGCTGATGATTCAGGAAAAACTGATATAAGTGATATTGTAATTCAGGCTAAAACATGGAAGCGTAAGTACGGAATTAAGTTGCTTGTGATTGATTATTTGCAGCTTATGACTGACAGATCAATTAAGGGAAATAATCGTGAGAATGAGATTTCTTCTATATCAAGAAGATTGAAGAGGCTGGCTAAAGAATTGGATATTCCTGTCATTGCTCTTTCTCAATTGTCTAGAGCTGTAGAAACTCGTGGATCTAGCAAACGACCGATGTTATCTGACTTACGTGAGAGTGGCGCGATTGAACAAGATGCGGATATTGTACAGTTCTTATACCGTCCGGCTTATTATAAAATTGATGTTGATGCGAGTGATTATGATGATTCAATGAGAGCGGTTATTGAAGCTGGCGCAGATTCTGAAGTGATCTTTGCAAAGTATCGAGGCGGTGCGACAAACATGACAATGCTTAAATGGGTTGGTGATAAGACAAAATATGTTGATGTTGAATGTCCTGAAGATATGAAAGATGATGGAATTGATAATGAAGAACCTAAAGCATTGCCTGTTGTTTCGCCTAACGAAGCGTTTGATGTGGCTAGTGATTCGGTCTCGGATGATAAAGATACACCGTTTTAATCATGGCAAGATCTGCAAAAAAAGTAAATCGTAGCTGGGTGAAGCCTAGTGTTGCGTTTGGTAGAGAAGATAAAGACGATGAATTTTATAACTCTCGACGTTGGAGAAACTTTCGTAAGTCATACTTAGAAACGAATCCTTTATGTGTTCATTGTGAGAAAGATGGTTATGTGACTGCGGCAACTGTAGCAGATCATAAGATAAGAATGAAGGCGGGCGGTGAAGCGTTCGAAGAAAGCAATATTCAAGCATTATGCGAAAAATGTCATAATAGAAAATCTGCTGCTGAAAGCAGGGGTATGGGGTAAAATCTCTAGCGGACGTGCATAGCGTACATCGCTGTTAAGTCAAGATTTTACTCGGAGTTAAAAAAGTGAGGGGGGGTTAAAGTTTAAAATAGTTAAGTTATGGATAATCTAGAAGTTGTATCGATTGGGAAAGGAAAAGACACTTTAATGCAAGTGCCTACACCGCCAAAATATCTAACGGATTCGGCTAAAAAACATTACAAGTTTATGGGAAATGTTTTAGCTAAAAATGACCGTATGAAAGAAACATATTTAAATGCCTTAGAAATTTATGCTGAAGCAATGGCGCAATTTCAATTCGCTCTCGAGCGTATGAAAGAAAAAAATAAAAAAGAATTTGGAACGGGTTACATCCAAACTTTTAAATCCGGTGCAAGTAATATTTCGGTTGAGCTTACTTTAAAAAATGATGCAGCCGACACTTTAATGAAATGTTTCAAGCTTTTTGGTTTAGATCCAAAATCTGACAAAGAATTAAAGTTAACGGGTGATCCGGCTCAAACTGATTTGTTCGATGCTTTCTTGAAAGCAAGTCACGGATAATAAAAAATTTCGGTCATGGAAATCGATAAAAAAACCAAGGCAAAGATTATTCTAAAATGGCGTTTCAGCAAATTAAACTCGATTCCGTCTATTGCTCAGCAATTCAATTTATCTCAGCAAAAAGTAAATAAAATTATAAATGACTATTTATCACCTAAAAACAAAAATTTATGAAAACAGAGTTGAAAAATCAAATTCGGATTCATCCTGATTTTAAGAAAGCAATTTTAGCTGTAAACAATCTTAATGTTGCTTTACAAAAAGAAGGTTTATGTCAAGCATTAGAAGAGTTCAGAATCGCTTTAAGCAAACATGATAATCGTTCAATATTCGAAAAGTTTTATGATTCAGTATCAGAATTCCTTTTCGGTGGACAGTCATTTTTTACGAAAAGCATAAATAGCCTTTAATATGGGAAATACACACAACAAAGTGTCACCTTACACAGGAGTAGGTTGGCACAAAGAAACTCAAAAATGGCGTTCCAGCGTCACCGAAAAAAATATTAGATACGAGTGCGGTTATCATGATACCGACCGTGAAGCAGCAAAAGCACGTGATCTCAAAATCCTTGCTTTAGGATTAAAAAAACCTTTGCAAATTTTAAAACCAGCGGCATGATATTATCTTTTAAAACAAAAATTAATGATAAGCCAACTTTGTTTGTAGAGAAAATTTGGCAGTCTTTTTCAGATGATTTTACAATAGATCATTTCGATACATTCGATTTTGAAAGTAATTATTTATTTAACGAAGATGCAGTCGATTTTTCAGGAAAATTGCACACGATACGTGAAGATTTAAAAAACCGTTGGAAAAAAGGAAATAAAATCGACTTCTTTATAAATGCACGTCAACCTGATATGTTTCGTTTTGCTCCTGTTGTTCCGGTTATTGAAATTCAAAATATAGAATTTCTTTGGAATAAAGGTTTTGTAGATACTGTTAGTATTTATATTGATGGTGAGTGTTATGTTCAAAATTACGGTATAGAATTTAATAGCTCAAGTCAACGTCAGGAAAGAATGGAAAATTTAGCAACAAACGATGGTTTTGATTCTGTTGAAGATTTTTTAAAATATTTCAATGCAGATTTTAAGGGAAAAATTATCCACTGGACAAACTTCAAATATTAAATGTTATGGAATCAAACATTAAAACTCCTGAAGAAATTCAAAAACTTAAAGAAGGTTGGCTACATGATCCAATTTGGGATATTTACGAAACTGAAGGATTTGAGATGCATAAAAAAGAACTTAAGGAATTTCAAGTAAAGGTCGAAGCTGAATGGGCGGAGAGAAAAAATAGGAAGCTACTTGAGAGGGCTGAGAAAATGGGAATTTCTAAAAACTTAAAGCTAGCTGAATATATTTTGAAATTGGAAATGAACATTGATTTTCAAAATGAAAAAATAGAAAAGCTTATGTCTAAAATTAATCGTTAAAACAATAAAAATAACTATGGCACTAAAATCAGACAACCCAACAAACGCGAAAATAAATCAAAACTTTATCATACGAGTTTTAGAAAATCCGAAGCAAAATCATGTTAAAAACACAAAATTAACCTCTGCAAACAAACTTTCGAACTACCTAAAAGATGAAAAACTTAAAATAAAGCTTTTTAAGAAGATATTATTCGGTGAGGCAGATAAATATGTGTTCAACATAAGAAATCGCCTTAGAATTGAAATTCAGTCAAAATAACTTTTTAAACAACAAATCATGAAAGAATTTTTAAGAGAATTCCCTTTAATCGGGGTGGTATTGCTGGTAATAATTTCTTTAGTTGCTTTTGTCAGTATTGATTTAAGTTTTGGTTCAAAAACAACCTTTACTGGAATTGTAATTGATAAACGTCACCAATCCGAATCTTATAGAACCGGCACTAGTTATGTTTATACAAACAAAGGTACTGCAATGGTGACATCGAGTGAAAGAACTCCTGAAGTCTATCAATTGTTGGTTCGAACTTCTAGCGGTGAAGTTGTGAAAGTGGAATGTGATGCAACTTTATGGTATAACAAGAAACTAAACGAAAAAGTGAATTGTACAAGCTGGATCGGTTATATTTCAAAATCGTCTTGGCTAGATCGGGGTATTAATTGAACAACTCCCTAGGACTAACCTTCAAAGCACCACAAATTTTATGAAGTGTAACAATCTTAGCATTCGTTTCACCTCGTTCAATACGCCCGATTACATTTCTTGGAACGTCTGATTCCAATGAAAGATTTTCCTGAGATAAGTTTTTAGACAATCTAATCTCTCGCAATTTGTCGCCAACGGACTGAATAAATATTTTTTCGCTTTCTATCACGAGATAAAATTGCGGTAAACTTTTAAAATAAACCGACACTCGCGGGTGTCATTGGAAAGCTTTTTGATGCTATATATGACCAATTAACAATAAAACGATTTAAAAAAGAATGAAAATCACAAACCAGATGCTTGCTTCAGTTCCTTTTCAATACGCAAACGACGTGCGTACAGGGAAAATAGTAACTGGAAAAAAAATAAAACAAGCGGTTGAGCGTTTTTACAGCTGGATTGAAACAGCTGACCAGGACGGTTTCGTGTTAGATCATAACAAGGGAATGCAAATCGTTAACTTTTTTCCGGCTTTTTTAAATCATACAAAGGGAAAATTAGCAGGCAAACCGTTTGTTTTAGAGCCTTTTCAAGCATTTACAATGTACAATGTCTTCGGATGGATGGACAGCACGGGAAAACGGCGTATTTCTACAGTTTACGACAAAAGAGCTAAGAAAAACGGTAAATCAGCAGAAATGGCTGGTTTATCGCTTTTCTGCATGTCTTTTGATATGGAAATGGAAGCCGAGTGTTATGTTGGTGCAACAAAAGAAGATCAGGCAAAAATTTGCTGGAGACAAGCGGCACAATTTGTACAATCGCCTGTTGCAAACAGAAATCTCCAAAAAATGGGCTTCTTTGTCCAGCAAAAAAAGATTGGTTTCACCCGTACCGCTTCGTTTATGTCTCCTTTGGGTGGTGATTCCAGTACTCAGGACGGAGTTAATGCACATCTTTCAATCATTGATGAATACCACGCACATAAAGATGATTCTGTTAAGGAAAATTTAGAATCATCATCCGTCCAGCGTAAACAGCCTTTGCTATGGCATATCACTACAGCAGGAAGTAATAAAGGATCAGTATGTAAAAATTACGAAGATTCTGTTATTGAAGTGCTGAACGGTCAAAAAACCGACAATCACCTTTGGATAATGATTCATGATCTTGACGAAGGTGACGACTGGCAAGATCAAAGCGTTTGGATCAAGGCGAATCCATTATTAGGAAATGGCTTAGATATTGCTCAAATGCAAAGAGAGTTTATCAAAGCAGTAAATCAACCTTCTAAAATTCCAAATTTCAAAACCAAGCATTTAAATATGTGGGTTGATGGTCTTAGTGCGTGGATTCCTGCCGAAGAATGGACAAAAAACAAAGTTGAAATCGAAGATTACAAAGCATTTGTACTCGAAAAAGCGAAAGAATTTGGCTCAAACGGAGGTTTGGATTTGTCTTCCGTGGCTGATATTACCGCTTTCGTTATATTGACAAATCCTGACGATGAAGGTAATCAGTACCTTATAGTATTCTTGTTTTGTCCTGAAGATAACATCGACCGCCGTAGTAAAAATGACGGCGTACCATATCGATATTGGGTAGATGCTGGTTTTATGATTGCAACACCTGGTAATCGTGTCGACTATAATTATTTAAAACGATATATACGAGACAATTTTGAAACGTTTAATATTCAAAGGATAGATGCTGACCCGTGGAACGCCAGCAGTTTGCTTTCTGAACTTGTGGAAATGGAAATTCCAGTTTCAGAACTTTCACAAATTATGAGCCGCTTAAACCATCCAACAAAAATGCTTGAAAAATTAATCTACGACGGAAAAATCAAACATGACGGTAATCCGGTTATGGACTGGATGTTAGCGGCGTGCGTACCTATCGAAGATTCAAAAGGAAACATAATGCTTTCAAAAAAAGAAAGCCACAAAAACAAAAAACGCATCGACGGTTGGGCGGCATTAGTCAATGCTTTAGCAGCGCATTTATCACCCGACGAAGATGATGCAAACGAAAGTTACTACAATGACCCAAATCACATATTCGAATGCTAATAATTAAACCCAGTAAATATGATGACAGCCGCCGAAGAAAATGTTTTGCGACTTGAAAAAGCAAAACTTGAAAAAAAAATTGAACTAATGCAAAGTCTTTCGACACCTGCTAAATTCTACGCTTATTACTTTAGTAAGTTATCTGATTTTCGATCGAATAGTGATTGTTTCAATCATGTAAACGATTTGTATCATGAATTATTTGGAGAATTTAGGTATAGCGATTACGCTTCTTTTAGGGTACAGTTGTCAAAATTTAATAAAAAATAAAATGAAACAAATTATAATAATCGTAACCGTTTTCTTACTAGCGTTTTTAACGTCAATATTGTTTGACTGGCATTTTATTGCTGAAAATTCAGTAAGAAAAATCTTAGTAATTGTATTGATAATAGTAGAGTTAATTATAGGCTTATACTTGGTAAAAGCAGCAACCTTTAAAAACAACAGCAATGAGCGATAAATTAAAAGCAAAAAATATTAAAGCAGCAATTCAAAGATTACCTGATCCAAAAACCTACGGTGCTGATGTGGTTACCGTTGCTGTAGATAAAAATAGTTATACATTCGAGAAAAATAATAAAGAATGGTATTTTAAATTTTAAACTCCCTAACCAAAAACAATCACTTCACCACTGAAAAATAATATTGTTACCTAAGTTAACAATTACCACAAAAGGCACTATCTACTTTTGCATAGTAAATTATAAGCTATGTCAATTTTAGATACTGCCTTTTCTGCAATATTTGTGCCTGACGATAAACGTGCAGCTCCTTCTGTTTTTGACAGCATAGGGTCTCTGTTTTCGTTTGGTGGTTCTTCTTTTGCAACTTCTACTGTTAAAGTAAAAGACTCTCTAAAATTATCAGCGGTATATAATGCAGTTGAGCAGATTTCAAATGATCTTGCTAAAATTCCTTTTGCTGTTTTTCAAGACAATAATGGAAACAAGAAACGATTGAAATCACATCCGGTTGATAGACTTGTTTCGTTAGAGCCTAATTATTTAATGACTGCTTTTGTTTATAAAAAGCTTATTGGAACATCATTGCTATTAAGGGGTAATTGTTTGTTTAGACAGTATTTTAATAATGCGGGTTACCCTACATCGTCAGAATATATTCCTTGGGATGATGTGTATGATATTAAGATAGTAAAAGGCGAACTGTATTATTATATAAAAGGAATGAATCAACCGTTAATGTCGTCTGAAGTACTGCATTTTAAACAATTTTCATTAAATGGATTGGTAGGTATATCTACGATAACTTTTGCCGCCATGCAATTAGGAATGGCTTTGAAAGCGCAAGAATATTCATTAATGAATATCGAAAATAAAGGTGTTCGTCAAGGTGTTGTCGAAACTGATAAGGTGGTAAAAGACAAGACGGGTATTGTTAAGGCTTGGCGTACTGCAATGGGGGAAAGATCTGCCGATAGGGTAGTGGTTTTGGATGAAGGAATGAAATTCAATCCAATTACTATTACGCCTCAAGAACTTCAGATTATTGAACAGCAGAAATTTAGTATTGAAGATATTGCGCGCTGGTTCAATATTGCACCTCATAAAATAAAATCCCTAGAGCAATCTACAAATAATAATATCGAGCAACAATCTTTAGATCATGTTTCTGATACGATACAGCCATTAGTTACCAATATAGAACAGGAGTTTACAAAAAAACTCTTTTCAATTAGAGAAAAAGAAAACACCTATATCAAAGGAAACATGAACGTATTGCTACGTGCAGATTTAACATCACGTGCAGACTATTATTATAAAGCGGTTACGGGTGGATGGATATCCCGTGACGAAGTGAGGCAATTAGAAGAATACAATAAAGGTTCTGATTTGTTGGGTGAGTTTTTAACACCAACAAATGTGTATACTGAAAAGCAAATTGAAAAAAGTTTACTAAAAATAGATCAACCAAATGGAAAGTAAAGATTACATAAAAGATATTGAAGGTGCTGAACGTCGTTTTTTTATATCCGAGGTTCGTGCCGTAAAACCTACTGAAGAATCTGAAAACAAAACAGTAACTATCGAAGGTTATGCGGCAAAATACAATAAGCGTACAACTATCGGTGGTTGGTTTGAGGAAGAAATATTGCCGGGTGCTTTTGATGATTGTTTAGCTGATGATATACGTTGCCTGTTTAATCACAATCCAAACTTCATATTGGCTAGAACGGTTTCGGGAACTTTAAAAGTTGAAGCGGATGCCATAGGTTTTAAATATTCGTATGTTTCTCCGGATCGTTCTTATGCAAACGATTTGCGTGATTCTATCGATAAAGGTGATGTGTCAGAATCTTCTTTTGCTTTTAGAATCAAGGAAGAAAAATGGACAGCAGGCGATCCATCAAAAGGTATTTTAGATTTTCGTCAAATTGTAAAATTTGAAAAGATATACGATGTCGCGCCAGTAACTTATCCGGCTTATCCTGATACTGAAGTTGCTTCAAGAAGCTTAACAGCTGCAAAAAAAGAATTAGAATCCCGTGATAGTGTTCAGGGTGAAAATAAAGGGCTATCTGTTCTTGATGCTCAAATATTAATTAATAAAAACTTTTTGTAAAGATGAAAAAAAGTACAGAAATCAGACAAGAGCTATCAAATTTAGTAAGCTCACAACAAGATATGGCAAATGTCTTGACAACTGAAAAAAGAGCAGGTTTTAATCCTGATGAGCAAGTAAAATTCGATGCTATACAAGCTCAGGTAAATGAATTACGAACTCAGCTTGCAAATGCTGAAAATTTCGAAGAGAATCAAAGATCTTTTGGTGTGAATGGTGGAGAATCTGTTTTTGGAAAAGGAGAAAAAAATGAGCAAAGAGATGATACTCTTAGACCTGCGCCTTTGTCTATTCATGCTATTATTCGTTCTCAGATGGCTAATGGTCAACTTGAGGGGGAGGCGTTAAGAGTACATAATGAATCGAAACGTGCAGCAGAGGCTCAGGGTATCGTTGTTACAGGTGCTGTGATTCCTTTCGCAGAAAAGAGAGCAACCCAGCAAACAGTTACTGGCGATGGTGGTGATTATGGAGGGAATTTAGTACCTAGGGATCAACAGTCTTTGATTGAGTATTTGAGACCTGCACCATTAATTGAAAAAATGGGAATAGTTGTTACTACTGGTTTAAAAGGTAATTTACGATATCCTGTTAATGAGGGAGGTATTATAGCGACTTGGGAAGGTGAAACCGATAAAACTGATGGTACTGCTAACAAATATGGTTATGTTGATTCTATTCCAAAAAGAGTATCTGTGACAGTGCCAATTTCGTTATTGAATATTATGCAATCTTCTGAAGATTTAGAAAAACAAACGGTAGACGATATTCTTTTAGCGGTTGGAAATGCAATCGATGTGGCTTTTGTTAATGGATCTGGAACAGGACAACCTTTAGGTGTATTAAATCATACAGGAGTTAATACAGTTGCTACAGGAACAAATGGTTCTGCTCCAACATGGGATAATTTAGTGGATATGGAGACGGCTATTTTCGTTGAAAATGCTTCTGCGGCCAAAATGAATTATTTAGTAAATCCGAAAACTCGTGGAAAGTTGAAAAAAACAAAACATGACGCTGGAGATTTAAATTACTTGATGGATAAATCAGGAGAAGTAAATGGATATCCTTCTTTTACTTCAAATCATGTTCCGTCTAATTTAACAAAAGGTACAGGTACGAATTTATCTGCTGGTATTTTTGGTGATTTTACTCAAGGAAGAGTAAATATTTGGGGTTTTATGGATATATCAGTTGATGATAAATCACGTAAAAATGAAGGTTTAATTGAGGTTACTGCAAATGTCTTTGTTGATGTTGTTATTCGTCAACCAAAAGCTTTTGCAATTGCTAAAGGTTGGATAACTACTTAATTCAATAGATAAAATGAGTAAGAAAAACAACAACACAGCTACTGAATCGCTAGCTGTGTTAAAATCAAATTTAGAAGCTGCCGAATTAGCATTAAATGCGGTAACAACAACAATTACTTTGGCTGAAAAAGAAGAGGTTCAAGCATCTTATGATGAAGCAAAAAATATTGTTGATGCATTGACCGATGCTTGTACAGATGAAGAAAAAGAAACTGCTAGAGTTAATTTTGAAACTGCTGAAGCTGCTTTAAATGAAATTAAGGACTTGCCTACTGCTGAGGATAAAGAAGCTTTACAGCTTGCCTTTGATAAGGCAAAAACAGCTTATGATAAAGTTTTGACTCCTCCGGTAAAATCAAAAAATAAAACTTTAAAAGGTGTGTTTTTAGTTTCGCCTACAGGAAGGTTCAATTTAGGTTATAATGTTGGTGAGGAAGGTGAGTTTCCTGAATTGCAAGCAAAAGAATTAGCTGATGCTGGTTATCTAAAATTAATTGAATAAACCTCTAATTGTTTAAAAAAATGGTTACCGATAGTTATTATAAAAATCAAGCAGTTACAATATGTGTAACGCTTGCACAGGCGAAAAAACATCTAAAGCTAAGAGTTGGAGAAAGTTCAGAAGATGAATTGATTCAAGGTTATATTGATTCAGCTAAAGAAGACAGACAAAACTACATAAATCGTTCAATCGATACACGTGATTTTGTTATGGAAGTTTCGCAGTTCGAAACTGTAAATTTTGCTGTTAATTATGATAACGACGAAGTAACAAGTGTAAAATACTATAAACAGGGCGAAACCGAATTAACTACGCTTGACGCTGATAGTTACAAAGTTCGTCCTGGAATGGTAGTAGGAACAAAAACAATTACGTTTAAAAACCCGCCTTTAACAGAAAAGCGAGACGATGCAGTGATTATTACTGTAAAACAAGGTTGGGTAACGGCACAAGTTCCAGCGCCGTTAAAACAATCAATGTTGTTGCTTATTGGAGATCAATACGAACGTCGTGAAGATCGTGCAGAAATAGGTTATAACCGTGCGGCTGATGCTTTATGTAGAGCGTACAGAAAATATTAATGTTATGCCAAATAATCCTTTTATCGGTCAAATGGATCGTGAGATTGAGTTGATTGAAAAGAAGCCTATACAATCAGCCTCAGGTGCTGAAACTCTAGGTGAACAATCTCTAGGAGCAGATTTTTGGGCTAATATGCAAGAAGTCGGAGGTGGTGAAGACACTGACGGAAAAATAAAGCATTTAGTAAACCGTACATATACAATTCGTTGGGATGAAACGGTACAGCAAAAATCTAATGCTTTAATATTGGTTGATGGTGGTCAACGTTTTGAAGTTTTGCATGTTATCGAAATTGGTCGTAAAAAACATTTAGAAATTAGAGTGAAGCGTTATGAATAGTCCGTTGATGCAAGTGACAGGATTTGAAGAGCTGAAAGCTAAAATTAGAGAGCTCGGAAATGATAAGGATAAAAAACGAGAAGTTCTTATTATTCTAAGACAAGTTGCAAGTCCAACACTGCAAGCGGCAAGAAGTTTTGTTCCGGTTGCTTCAAAAAAGCATAAGGCGAGAGGTAAATTAATTGAACCTGGTAACTTAAAAAAATCATTAGGATATATCACGGGTAAACAGGAAAATCCTACAATTTATGTCGGAGCTCGAGCAAAAGGTGTTAATAATGGCTGGTACGCTCATTTTGTTGAGCATGGAGTAAATAAATACAGTAAAGGTTACAAGCGTAAACGTAAAAGAGGTGCAAACAATCATGCGGCAATTGGTAAAACAAAAGCTACTCCTTTTATGGCAACTGCTTATCAATCAACAAACGGTCAGGTGACTGCTGATGCACAAAGAAAAATGGCGGCATTTATACAACGTAGAATAGATAAATTAAGTAGATAATGTTTGAAAGTATTTCAAAAGAATTGTATAGTTTTTTTTCGGGATTACCCGATTTTAATGCGGTAATGAAAAGAAATGAAGGAGGAACAGAGAAAACGTTTCTTTTCCCGATAGTAGCTTTAGAAGGTAACACGTTGCCACTTTCGACTTATATTTTAGGAGATAGAAACCCTGAAACTAAAGATCGTTCACAAGTTGATATAATCGTTATTTTTTGGTTTGATCAAAACAGTTACGATGCATGTTGTGCTTTTACCGATGCAATGGTGCAACATATCGATGCAAGATACAATTTGCTTTCGGCATCAATTGATTACAACGAAGAAAGTTTTACTTATTCGGGAATGGTGAATTTTAACTTATTATAAAAAAAAATAAAAAAATGGCAAGCGAAATTTATAACGGGAAATTATTGCGATTCAAATTCAATGCTAAAAAGTTTTTACATGCAACGTCATGTAAGTTAGACTTTTCAACTAAGCTAGAGGAAATCGCAACAAAAGACACAAACGGAACAGTTGTGATTCCGTCAAATTACAGTTGGACGGGTTCAACGGAAGCTTTACTTTCTAATTTGCCTACTGGAGATACAGATCACGTAACCTTTGACGACATTTTAGCATTAAAGCTATCAGGTACTCAAATTGATGTGGATTTCACAACTGATGTTACAGGTGATATTATTTATACTGGTAAGGCATTTATTGAAAATGCTGGTATTACATCAACAGTTGGTGAGTCGGTAAAAGTAACTGTATCGTTTAGAGGTAACGGTGATTTAGACCGAGATACAGTAGTGTAATGGATGTTTCGGTAGAAATAAAAGGGAATACTTTTAAAATGACTTTTTCTTTAAAAGTATTCCGTATTTTAGGTAAGGTTTGGAATTTGCCATCTTTACCTGAAGTAATGAACAAAGTAGCTTTGATTGAGCAAATTGAATCCGGTAGTTTTGAGGTTTATGATATTCTCTACGATGTACTATTTCAGTCAATAGATTGTCATCCTGATAATCAGATTAAAATTTCTAAAGAAGAAATTGAAAATTTAGAAATGGATGAATTAATGTTGTTGGCGCAAGGAATGACGGAAGGAATTTCGGCAGCGTTTCCAGATGCTAAACCTGAAGAAAATTCAAAAAAAAAGACGATAGCTCCGAAGAAATAGTTTCCGAAGAAATTGATGAAACATGGGATGCTTTGGAAGAACTAGCTTTGGGGCAGTTGAGATTAAAAGTTAAATATTTTTATAGCTTGACATATAGGGAATTTGTTAATACAGTTAATGGATTTCAAAAATATGAAGACATTAAAAGTAGGGAACAATGGTCTATGACTCGAAAAATGATGTACGCTTCTGTAGCTCCGTATGCCGATGCAAATTTCAAAGAAACGGATTTCTTTAAATTCCCTGGAGAGGAAGAAATGTTGAAAAAAATTGCAGAGAAACAGTTGCTTGTTGATCTTGAAAGAGAACGTATCAGTAAAGAGTTTTTTGCAAAATATGATGCAAAAAAGGCGGCAATGGGAAAAGCGTAATTTGTTGAGTTGTTTTATATTTTCTGTGTTTTGAATGAGAAAAGCTCTGATTAATTTCAGGGCTTTTTTTGTTACCATAGTTAACAAGTTAGGGTTTTTTGTGGTGGTATTTTTACTGAAATATTACTTCAATGTTAGGTTTAGCTAGTATCAATGTAAAGTTTCAGGTCGACTTAACTCAGTTCTCAACTGGGATGCAAAACGCTATGCGTGATGTAGATAAGTTTGGTCAGAAAATGCAAAAAATGGGGCGAACAATGACAACATTTGTCACTGCTCCACTTTTAGCAGCTGCTGGCGCATCTGTGAAATTTGCTTCAGATTATCAAGAGAGCTTAAATAAAGTTGATGTAGCTTTTGATACGTCCTCGAGTGCTGTTAAAGAATTTGGAAAAACAGCTTTAGAGACATACGGTATTGCTGAAGGTACGGCTTTAGATATGGCGGCGGCTTTTGGTGATATGGGTACATCAATGGGGTTGACAACTGCACAAGCGGCTAAAATGTCAACTGAATTGGTTGGTTTAGCTGGTGATATTTCTTCTTTTAAAAATATAGGAATCGAACAAGCTAATACTGCATTGTCTTCCATTTTTACAGGTGAAACAGAATCTTTAAAAAAGCTGGGAATTGTAATGACTGAGCAAAATTTGCAGGAATTTGCTTTGTCAAAAGGTATTCGTACGCGAATGAAAGATATGGATCAGGCTTCTAAGGTGAATCTTAGATATGCTTATGTGATGCAAGCGACTTCAAATGCTCATGGTGACTTTGCGAGAACTGGAGGTGGTGCGGCTAATCAATCGAGAATTTTTAGAGAATCTCTTAAAGAGCTTGGTCAAATGTTTGGCACGGTGATTTTGCCATATTTTACTAAAATCATTACTTCTGTTAATGGCTTTATAAAAGGGCTTTTAGGAATGAGTGAAGGTGCAAAGGTGACAATTATAGTTGTAGCAGGATTAGCGGCGGCAATTGGTCCGTTGTTGATAGCTATAGGTGCTATAGCTTCAGGAATTCCGGTCGTAGTTGCTGGTTTTACTGCGTTAAGAACTGCGATAATGGCAACTTATGCTGTTGTGGCAGCTAATCCTATCGGTGTTTTGGTTTTAGTAGCACAAGCGGCAGCTTTAGCGATGCTGGTTTATTCGGTAAATACAAAAAAAGCGGCTACGGCACAAGATGATTTAAATGAAGCGGTTAGGAAAGGAAATGAAAACGCCGTTACTGAAGTTGGTGTTTTAGATAAATTATATGCATCTGCTACAAATGTAAAATTATCAACTGATGAAAGAAAAAAAGCGGTTGATGAGATGCAATCGCTTTATCCTGCTTACTTCGGAAATCTTAAAGATGAAATCATTTTAAACGGAAAAGCTAAGATTTCATATGAAGAATTGCGAGAAGCTATTTTTAATAAAAGTCGTGCTATTGCTATTGACAATGAACTGCAAAAACGAGCTAATGAACGTGTAGAAAAAGAAATCGAGATTCGAAATAAAATAGCGGCTACCGAGGCGGAAATTTTAAGATTAAGAAGAAGTACAGGTGATGTAGTGATTCAGGAAGGTAGTGCATCTGAAAGAGTGAACAGGGTGACGGAATCTAGAGCTGAGTTGATTGAAAGACAAACAAAGCTATTAGGTATTCAAAATTCAGAACTTAAAAAATTCAATGAAGATAATTTAAAAGCAGATGAAGTTTTATTTTCTGCTAAAGAAGATTATTTAAAGAAAACGGGGAAACTTGAAGAAAATGAAAAACTTAAACTTCAGGATATTAAAATTGGAACAGATGCGATAAAAGATAGTATCGATGCATTAAAGCCTGGTACTATAGCTTATTACGAAAGTCTGATAAAATTACAGCGTCAAGAGCAGGAAAATAATGTAACAAGTAATGCTGAATGGCTTAAAAAGCAAGCAATTATTGATTCTTATCAAAGAAAAATTGACGAGATAATAAAAAAACAGCAAATTAAATTACCAAGACCCGAAATGCCGGATGCATCAACTTTTGATGGTGTTGTTCCTGCTTTTTCTTTGGAGGATTTAAAAGGACAGTTGTCTTATTTTGAAAAACTCAGAGAGCAATTCTCGACTACTGCTGAAGAGTATCAAAGATTAACAAATCAGATTAATAATACTCAAATAAAAATAAATGAAATTGAAGGTGCTGATGATTTAAATAATAAAATCATAGCGATTTCTGACAGTCAAAAAAGGATGGCTGAAATTGCTCAATTAACAGGGCAAAGTGTTAGTGATGCGTTTGCGGGGTTAGCTAATAATTTGGTCGAATCTTTAGGGCTTGCTCAAAATGGATTTGGGGGTTTTATAACCGGAATGATCCAAACAGTAACAAAGTTGATTGCAATGATGTTGGCTTCCGCTATTTCGCAATCAATTGCTGGGGCTACAGCTTCGGGAACTGCTACTGGTCCAGCGGCAGTTTTTACAACTCCGGCGTTTATCGCTACTGCTGTTGGTGGAGTTTTGGCGGCTTTTGCAGCAATTCCAAAATTTGCAACGGGTGGTATTGTAGGAGGTTCGTCTTTCTATGGTGATAAAATTTTAGCGAGGTTGAATAGCGGTGAAATGATTGCGAATCAGGATCAGCAAAAAGCATTGTATGGAATGCTTTCAAATAATGGAAAAACAGTCAACATTACTTTAGGTGGTGGTTTTGTTGTTGATGGAAATAAACTAAGATTAGTTCTTGATAGAACAGATAATAAAAATTCAAGAATAGGGTAATGAGTTATTACATTGATATAATAGACCAGGAACTAAACGAAAGTAAATTTGTTTTAGAAGTAGCTTCAAAGTCAGGAATAACGCTTTCTTGGAATGGTGGAGATTCTAAAGATGATTTAGCGGTTGTAGGAAGTGCGCTTGAATTTGATATTGCGCATACAGAAAATGTAGATGCTAAATTTATAAATTTTTTCACAGGAAATGAGATTCGTTTTAAAGTTGAATTGCGTAATCAAAGTGATGATTCTTTGGTTTGGACTGGTTTTTTAATTCCTGATACCTATTCTGAGCCTTGGACAAATGGAGTTGTTTTTGTAAAGATTACCGCTTCTTGCGGATTAGGAAGGTTGAAAGGTAAATACCCTCCTGAATCGTATTATCGTGACGAAAAAAGTGTAATAGATATTATCTGTGCGTGCTTAAAATTGACAAGTTTAGGTTTGAATGTGTTTTTTAATCCTGCAATAGAGAATTCAGTTCAAAAAGACTGGAATCAAATTTATATTGATACGATTACTTTTTTTACTGATGAAAAAAGAACTAAAAAGCAGGATGCTTATTCTATATTAGAAAAATTGATGCAAGATACGTTGTGTGTTTGTTTTCAGGCAGACAGCCGATGGAATGTTGAAGGAATAAATAAGAGGAATATTCGAAGTTATGATACTGTTTTGTATAATGAAAATGGTGTTTTAATAGGTCGTTCAACTGGAAACAAGCTATTAAAAAAAGTAACCGCTTTTGCTTCTCCTAATGTGACAATGATCCCGCCGTATAATATGATTACGGTATCTCATGAAAGAAAGCCTCAGGCTTTTCCTAGTACGATTTCAAAGGAAAGCAACGAAGGTTGGGCGGTGGTTTCAGGTGTAAAAGGCGAAGTTTATGCAACTGATTGGAATGGTAACAATGCATATTACTGTAAGTCAATACAGCCGGATTATTACAACTCAGTTAAAAAAGAATATGTTAATCCTGATATTGGAGGTATTTCAGAAATTCAGCCATTTGATGAAACCAAGTTTATAAATCTTAAAAACAAAATATTCTTTTATAAAGATCAACGAGTTACTATATCTATGATCTTTAAAATTATCAAGTGGGCAAATGTAATGTCAGGTATTTTGCCTGGAGCATATTACAATCCATTGCTTTATGAAGTGCTTTTGAATGATGTTGTATTGTATACAAATAGAACTGAAGTAGTTTCAGAAAGTCAATCATTGTCTTTCGATCCGGAAGATTTAACAGCTGAATTGAATTTTGATATAATTATTCCAAATGAGGGATTGTTAGATATAAAAATTTGGCGTCCAAGTGGTGAGATTATTGGGTCAAATATTTCAGGATTTGAATTAACAAAACTTGAAATAACGCCTATTAATTTTCAGGAAATAATTCAATACGTCGATTTGATAAATGGTGAGTTTACAATCGATAAAGAAATTGAATTGAATTATGCCGATGATGACACCGCTTTTAGTAAAGCGTTTAGGTTGGCAAAGTTAAAAGAAGCTACAGATTTTTATAATGTTATTGAAGTTCCGGTGTTGTATAGATTTGAACAGAATGGACAAAAGTATTCAGTAGTTGATTTGGATGGTGCAAATCTTATAAAAGATAATATCAATACAGTTTATCATGAAGGCATCTTGCTT
Organism: Flavobacterium xizangense; assembly: GCF_054075145.1. NCBI lineage: Bacteria > Pseudomonadati > Bacteroidota > Flavobacteriia > Flavobacteriales > Flavobacteriaceae > Flavobacterium > Flavobacterium xizangense. The sequence continues at coordinate 248,614 of NZ_JBSIPG010000004.1, forward strand.
TCAAATTTAGAAGTTACTTACAATTTTGGAGGTGGTGAGCAAATGGTTATTCGAACAGATTTTGTTACAACCGCTTCTTTTTTCGTTCGGGTTTATAAATTCAATGATTATGATCAAAGCCGTACATCTTGGTTAGAGTGGACAGATTCGATTTATAAAATAGAAACTTCGAGATATGGTCAGATAGTGGCAAATGTGATCCGTAGAATGTTCGGAATAGCTTCCGAGAAAATCGATATGATTGCTGTAGGTGCTGTAAAATTTAATGATATAATTCAGTTTAAATACGTTTATGATAAGCAGTTTGTTCCGGTTAATTGCTCCTGGAATTTAGGACAAAATGAAACGACATTAACCTTGTCTCGAGTAATCTATAAAGATAGTGGTGATTCAGGGGAAAACCCTGAAAATATACCGCCAATTGTAAATGCTGGTCCTGATATTGTTTTAGATAATGATCAAACTTCTGTAGAAATAACAGCTGTTGCTAATGATGTTGATGGCTTTATTGTTTTTCAAAAATGGACAAAATTATTAGGTGGTTTTGGTGATGTAATTGTTTCGCCAAATGAACTTAAAACTGTGTTTGAGAACTTGACTGAAGATCAATATCAATATCAAATCGAAGTTACAGACAACGATGGTGCAACGGCTACTGATGTTGTTACTATGATTCGAAAAAAGGATTACGATGCTGCTTTAGATTTGATTTTTATTGAAGGTGCAGATGGCGGTGTTTTTCTGTTTGCTAAATATCAATTTGTAATCGACCCGAATATAGATCCTTCTTATAGTTTGTTGCTAAAAGGTGTTGTAAATGTTTTTTCATATAATCCTGGATTAGAAACTTCTTTTGCAAGATTTAGAATTGTAAAAAATGGAGTTATTGTGTACAGTGGTGAGTGGAATCATGGCGATGCAATTACAATGTTTCCTTTTACAATCAGCTATATATCAACAGATATTATATTGTTTGAAATCGATCAAAACAGAGATTTTCCTGAAGGGCATTGGGGAAGTTCTTGGATAGATTTAACTAAAGTAGAATTTATAACTGGAGCGGGAAATATAAATGGATTACCTATTTATGCTCAGCCAGTTCCTGGACCATTTACACCTTAAAATAATGGCAAAAAACGTTCAAAGAATTGGAGTAGGAAATAACAGGTTTCCTAGAATAGATGAAGAAATCGGGATTACAGAGCCTGGAACTTTCACTTTTGACAGTACAACAGTAACATTTGACAGCATGGTCGATACGTTTGATTTTGATATTGTGCCTTTGCCCCCAGTTGTAAAAAGAGATTACTCAAATATAGATTATTTAGAAACCGATTATAAGTAAAAATATTATGGCAGATATTACAGAAAGTGAATTAAGGGTGTTTATCGCTGAAATGTTGCCTGGTGCTTCTGAAATTCCGGCTGAAGATCATAGAGCGGTTGAAAATAAGATTGTTGATTTTTTGGTTCAGGAAATTGGAAAAACAGCTAAATCAAAAGTTTTGCTTTTAGAATCTTTTGTGCTTGATAGAAATTTCACCGTTAACACAGGATTTACAGTTGGAACAGAAATTACAAGCGTAGTTGCAATGTTGGTTTGTAAAACATCTAATAACGGTTTTTTTCCAAATGATGTTGTTACCGCTCCCACACCATATCCGCAAGATTCGGGTAGAACAGCAGCACAAGGAATTGGAGTGCAATATACAAACGAAAGTCCTGAATCTATTAAGGTGATGGTGAATGATCAGCTTACTATAATGACGGCTTACAATGCAACTGTAAACGCACCAGCAAACAATGTTTTGATTTCAGGTGTAGATGCTGCTAAATGGTCAATTAAACTAATTGTAGGATATAAATAAAGTACAATGCCAATACAAGATATAAATATCGGTGCAAGTCCAAATGACAAAACAGGTGATTCTGCTAGAGTAGCGGGGCAAAAGATTAATTTAAATTTTGCTTATTTAGATGCTAAAGTTAATAATTCTAATCATGTGGTGACGCTTGGAACTTCGGTTTTAGATGGTCAGGATTTGACAATTCACGCAGGCTGGGTTTGGCAAATAAACGGAATTGAATACACAAATCCGGTTGATGTTATTATTAATTTTCCGTTTTGCTCTTCAGGAAAACAAAGGCTTGATAGAATCGTTTTTAATACGTCGAATACCTTCACAAAAGTCGCTGGAACTGAAAGCGTGAGTAATCCAGTAGCAACGCCTGCGCCAGTTGATACAATCGAATTCGGAATTACATTAGTAACCGACGGTACTGTCGGTGATCCGTCAACACCAATTGAGGGTGGTAGCTACGTCAAAAAAATGGAATCTCAGGATTTTATTGCAAGTTACGGTGCAACAACAGTTGTTGAACAAATTGATCTAATCGATGACAGAAGCTCAATCCTTTTAACTGGTGCAATCACTGATGTAAAATCGATTCAAATGTCAGGTGAATTTATTCGACCTGGTAAACCTTTCTTTATAAAAAACGCTACAGGTCATGATGTTAAATTATGGCATTTAGCAGGAACTGGAAACGTAAAGATTTCTTTTCCGAATGCTTTGGATTTTACTATAAAAGACAAAGAGGTTATTCAGTTTAAACAAAATGCTAATGATTCAAGTGATGTAAGAATTGAATATGTTGGGATCGATGTTGTAAACAACTTAACTGTGGGTGGAACGAACAAAGCTCTTTCTGCTGAAATGGGCAAAACATTAGATTCAACAAAACAGCCAAATCTAACAGATGCTGTTTTTGGAGCATTTCAAAGTGTGCTGCCGACTGTAACTTCATTATCAGATACAGACAAAATGCCGTTTTTAATTGGTTCAGTGTCGCGTATGATGACCTGGTTAAATTTTAAGGCAATTTTAGTTGCAACCTTTTTTTTAGACGCTACTTCATCTATACAAACTCAGTTAAATGGAAAGCAGGCTAAAGATGATCAAATCGAAATCTCAACAAATAGTAACGTTTTAAACGCATGGCATGGGCAAACGGTTTTGTTTACTGCAAGTTGTACAATTACAGTTCCGTCAACATTGAATAATTCTTTGATGTTTCCGTTTAGAACTTTAGCCGGCGTTACAGTGACATGGCAAATTACTTCACCGTTTACGTGGGAAACTACGCCTGTGGCTACAGCTGAAAAAACCGTAGGACATTTTATGCGTAGGGGTTCTACTAATACAATATTCTTAGATGTGTAGTTATGGGAAGTTTGAAATCATATTACTTCGGAAAAAGAAAAGTATCTGCTAATACATATATAGGAGGAGTGGCGTCCGTTTTGAATTCTGCAAGTGCAGTAGCAGCGGCTTTGAGTGTTTCGGTGAGTAGAATACAAAACTTTTTGATTGTTGGTTCGAATATACAATTCAAAATGGTCGGTACGTATAGTTTGTCTTTTGTTCCTGCAACAGGAGCATTATTAAGACCCCTTCTTACATATTATCAAGACAATGATGGTTTAGTTTTAAATATTACCTCAAGCTGTTTTGCTGTTTACACTAAAATAATAAGGTTGTATTTTCCGGGAATTATTACGCAAACAGGAACTAATGTTCATCAAGATATCGCTACTGTTCATATTTTGGAATTACCTAACTGTATTTCACTTCCAGCTAATTTTTTAGGAAACTGGCAAACCCCTGTAGGTGGCGGAACAAAAGTATTAGTTGCTCCTAAATGCACAAATTGGGGAGCAACTAAATTAGATAATAATGTAGTTGGAGGAAATGCTAGAATACGAATGAAAGCATATGCTCCAATATCTGAACAAACATCAAATGCCGGAGCTCCGGAAGGTGATTTATCTGGAATTGCAGGAAGCACTTCTTCATCTGTGGTTTATGTGCCTAATTACATCAAACCAAATGCAATAATTGACTTGACAGCAGGAATAATTACGAGTACCACAATTCAGTTAAATTTTACAGTTCCAAGCAGTACAAATACCTTAGATTTTTATGAAGTGTATTTGAATAGTGTTTATAAGGGAAAAATTACAGCTAGTGGTCAGAATGTTACAGGGCTTACGACAGGGTCATTGTATAAAATTGAGGTTTATGCGGTCGATGTCTATTATAATAAATCGTTAATAAGTAACATAATTAGTGTGACAACCCTATAAAAATTTACAAATCATTAAATACCACATAAAATGATAAAAACAATAATACCAGTAAAGATAGAGGTGAGAGGAATCGCAACTTCAATAGTACAATTAGAAATAGTTTCGTATAAAGGAACTCCTGAAGGAAATTTTTACACCGTTCACGACTATGCAATTTCTGAGACAGAAAGCGGTGTAGTAAAAAGGCTTATTCAAGAAAAGACAGTTTTTTATGATTCAGGTAAAATCAACGCTTTAAATAATTTGCTGGAATCTCAAAACGATTATTCGCAATTGACAAAAATGGAGCGTGATTGGGCAAAAATAGTTGATGGTTTGCTTTATGATACTCAGACTAACCTATTTGAAGACGGAGCAACGGTTTATGAAATTCAACCTAATCAATGGGTAAAATGTTAGGTTTTATTCAATTCTTAGTGGCTTATGTTTTATATCTGCCATTAACGCTTGTGAATTTCACTTTAGTCTGGTCAAAAGGTTATTTCAGAGATTCCGCATTAACGTTAGATAGATTGGCAAACAGGGAATTTAGAACACTTTGGAATAAAGTTTTAATACTGAATGACGGTTACAAATTCGGAAAAATTGAAGAAACTATTTCCGGTGTGTTGGGAAAAAATATCCAACTCAAAAAACTATCCAAAACCGGAAAAGTATTGGTTTGGATATTATCTGAAAAGCATTGTATTGATGCAATTATAAATATTGAAAAATGAAAACAAACATATTCTATATCATTATTAAAAATACTCCTACTATGATAGTAAAACTACTTTGCGATATTGTTTTAATCGCTGATACAAGACCAACGTTTATTGAGAAATTAAAATATTTTGGATTAATCATAACGACTTTTGGTCCGATCGCGTGGTTGTTAGAAGGCTTGACGGGATGGTATTTAGTGAATAAGCAGTTTGCAGGATTTGTTTTATTGGCAGTTGTATTTAATTTGGTTATAGGGGCTTGGTATCACCATAAAATGAACTCGTTTTCATGGGAAGAGTTTTTGAAGAAAAACATTCTAATGATTACGGTTTTGTTTCTTTCTTATACAATGCTAGAGATGCTTCGCCTAACAGCTGGAGATAATTTCGCAGCCGAAAGCTTCAGGATTATAATTCAAGTTTCTTCATTGCTTTATCCGGTTAGTAAATGTTTGAAAAATCTATATATACTTTCTAATAAGCAATTTCCACCAGCATTTATAATGGAACGTCTCTACAACTTTGAAAAAACAGGAAATTTAAAAGATCTGTTTCCTGATGAACCTAAAAACTAATTATAATGACAGCATTTATATCAGCGGGTCATAACCCGAAAGGAATTAAAGTAGATCCTGGAGCTGTTGCCAATGGACTACGTGAAGCCGATTTAACGGTCGAATTTAGAAACTTGGTGGTTGATGAATTACTTAAACGCAAAGTAAAAGTCATTACAGATAAAGATGATGAACGTCTTGGCGATTATTTGAAAAGAATACAAACCGGTTCCGGTTCTGTAGTTTTGGAATTTCATTTTGATGCGGCAGTATCTCCAACGGCAACCGGAACAACTTCTTTATATGGAAGTGATGCGGATAGATTGGATATTGCATTTGCTAAAGAACTGGTCGAAACTACATCTGTAGTTCTTGGAATTAAAAACCGTGGTGCATTATCTGAAAAAGACAGCCATCGGGGCAGTTTGGGTTTAATGAGAGAACAGGGAATTGTTTCTTTGCTTGAGATCTGTTTTATTTCGAATCCAAATGACATTAAGGCTTATAATGCCAATAAAAAAGACTTAGCAGTTAAAATCGCTGGTATAGTTGAACGTTATGAAAATATGCTATGATAGATTTAAGTACAATATTAAATAATTTAAAATCAATAGCTATTGTAGTTGGAATTGTCGTAGCTGTTTGGTTCTATAAAGATTATAAATATCAAGTTGCTGAGAATATCAGGCAAACCGAAAACAACAGCCAATTAAGAAAGGCTGATAGTACAAAATATGCAAGTCAATTATTGTCTAAAGATGAAATTAAAGAATATCTGCAATATCAAAATTCAGATCTGAAAAAGAAGCTGGCTAATGCTGGAATAAAAGAGAGTCGAATAGAAAGTATTGTTTCTCAAACATTGAAATATCGTGATACTACAAAAAGAGAAACTGATATTACTGGATTAGTTGATGCGATAAAGAACAGTATTCCAAAAGAGCAGGCGTGGAGTGATACAACGAAATGTATGACAATAAAAGGAATTGCTTCTTTTGATGGTGCAAAACTTAAAGTTTCAGTAATTGATCGTCAGTTTGAAAATAAATCGGATGCTGTCGCTTATTGGGAACGTCGCCAATGGAGTTTTTTAGGTATTAAAACACGGTTTTTAGGTAAAAAGGTTTTTACGGCTGAATCATTTGATGAATGCGGCGAAAGTCGAACGATGAAAATTGAGAAAAAGAAATAGTTTATTTATATTTGGTTTGGTTAGTTGGGAAAGCGATTCAGAAATGAATCGCTTTTTTTTATTTTGTTACAATTTAGAACTGCCTATACAAATGACAAAACACTTTTACGATGTAGATTTGTATTTCTAAATTTTTGAAAAATGGCACGAGAGCGTAAACTTGATATTAATGGTCATTTATGTAAAGCAGGAGATTTTGACTTTACAAGTGAGGAATGGCGGATAGTGACTATTTTGCTACGAGTGGGTGATGCTCATGATGTAATTTATCCTGAAGTTCCTAGGCTTCCATTGTTTAATAAACTAAACTCAGTAGGACTGGAAGTTTTATATGATGGCCACAGAATGTATCTTTCCGAATCTTCTATAAATAATTACTTTGAGAATATAATGGGAGGTACATATGAAGTGGAGAAAAGTTTTGTTGAGAAATATTCCATTGGTAAAAATAAAAATTTTTAACTTTGAAAGACAAGTTGTTAAATCAAAAATATGTGTTATTATGTAGATCAGAAATCCACCAAATCTGAAGTTAAAGCAATGTTTAATATTTCGGTTGACAATGCTGACAGATTTTATCAGGGAACATTTATAAATGGTTTTGAGCATCCCAATTTGCCTATCATAACAAATGAACAGCCTGAAGTAATAACAACAGATGCTACTTGGGGATTAGTTCCATCATGGGCAAAAGATACTTCTTTTAGAGATAAAACCTTAAATGCTAGAATTGAAGGAATTGACACAACACCTTCTTATAGAAATATTAATTCAAATAGGTGTGTTATAGTTGCTACGTCGTACTATGAGTGGCGATGGTTAGATCCAAAAGGAAAAACTAAGGTGCGTTATCAAATATTTTCCCAGACTGATGAAATTTTTGTATTCGCTGGATTGTTTGATACTTGGACTAATCCTGAAAATGGTGAAGTATTAAAAAGTTTTACCATGGTAACAACAGAAGCTAACGAGCTTATGAAATATGTTCATAATAATCGCGAGCGTATGCCAGTTATGTTAAAGAGACAAGATGTCGAGTCCTGGCTTGATGCAAAAGTAAATATTAAAAAATTTGCATATCCTTATGATCCGTCGATCGTAGCATTTGAAGTTGCATAGATTTTATGATTTTGCAATATCGGTATAATCTTTAAATAATTTATCAAAAGTTGGTTTCATGAATGCACTAAATTCATCACCTTCAGCCTGACTTTTAAAGGCGATTTTGTTCTCGTTAACAATTCTGTTAATCTTAATATTAAGCAATTGCGAAAATTGTTTGTTATTGTCAAGGTGAAACATTTTTGCTGTGATGTTTTCTTGTCCAGTAAGAAGATTAATTTCTTCACGTTTAATTTTAAGAAGTGCTTCTGTTTCTTTAATAAATTGTTCCTTTATTTTATCGTAGTTCATAGGTATATATTAATGTCTTTTCCGTCAGTTGTAATGCTTGGATTCTCGCTGTGGTTTAAAATATTCAAAATTAATTCCTCTACTTCAGTTTCTGTTAATGCATCGTAGTTTATGGCGTACGGAGTTTCGAAAAATATTTCAATGTAAGTGATTTTTTTACTGACTTCCTTCATGTCATCGCTTATAAAGTCGGCATCATTGTCAATTTCTAAACCGAAGTATTCAGTTAAAGCAAGTCCTTGGTTTATCAAATGCGTAACATAATCAATTGATAATTCTACAGGGATTGTTTTTTTGTCTGTGGTTAATATGAGTGTATGATTTGCCATAAAGCAAATTTAGGAAAAAAAATGATTGCTTTAAAATGAATAATATTATTGCTTTTTGAATAAAAATGAACAGTAATTGCACATAATAAAACTTTGTTATTTCACGGATTATTCACGGAAATAAAATGTTTAAAATGTGTAAAGTGTTAATTACATTGAGTTTAGGTTGTTTATGTATTTGCCTTCTAAGCAGGCGGTCGAAGGTTCGAATCCTTCTGCGTTCACGAAAAGCCACTCAAATCGAGTGGCTTTTTTGTTTTGTGCCATATTGGGTTTCCTGGTTTTCAATCCTGAGGTCAAAGGTTCGAACCCCACCGGGGTCCACAATAAATATAAAAAAAGTGCGTAAAGCTATATTTTACAGGCTATTTTACGGTGACAATAATTATTGTTTTTTATACTAAAACAAAAACACACACACATAATTTCATTACTTGTCACAAGACAAGTGCCACAGGTTTTATTCGCTCTTTCTTTGCATAGTATTAAACAAATAAATATTATGAAAATCGAAAAAACAAACACACAGAACGAATTAAATTCATCATCAAACAGTAAAAACACAATTGTAATTGTTCATGGGGCATGGTCATCTGCTAATGACTGGCATCATGTTGCGGGTCATCTTAACTCTCCAGAAAACAATTTAATTATTGTAAATCTTCCTGGTCATGGTAGTGACCAAACACCCGTATCGAATATTAGTTTACAACTTTATGTCTATGAAGTTTTAAAAGCTATTGGCAGCGCAACAGACGTTACACTTGTAGGCCACAGTTTTGGCGGAATAGTGGTAAGCGAAGTAGCAGAACTCATTGCTCCACAAATCAAAAAACTAATTTATATTGCTGCTTTTGTTCCTAAAAATGGAGAAAGTTTATTGTCACTTGCACAAACTGATTCGGAAAGCCATGTAGGTCATAATCTTATTGTAGACGAACAAGCAGGAGTTGCTACTATAATTAAAGACGCAATTGCAGACGTTTTTTTAGCTGATGCGCCAAAACCGGTAGCTGAATATGTAACCAATAATCTTAGACCTGAGCCTCTGGCTCCACTATCTACACCTGTCACATTAACGGATGCAAATTTTGGTAAAGTCGTTAAAGTATATGTCCACTCTCAAAATGACCATACCATTGGGTATTCACTTCAGCAAAAAATGGTTGAAAATGCGGGAATCTCAAAAACCTACTCTCTTCCTTCGAGCCACACTCCATTTATAGTATTTCCTCAAATCCTCTCTTCAATTATAGCTTTAGAAGCTAAGTAAAAAACACATTTCACAAATAACATTTTAAAATTACAATCATGAAAAAATTCAAATTGATTCAATTTGTCATAGCAGCTTGCGCCCTTATTTTATCATCTTGTTCAAATGATGAAGCACAGACTGAAACTAAAAATTATGTACTCGTTCATGGTGCATGGCAAGCTCCATATGTATGGCAATCAGTTAAAACTAATCTCGAAAAACAGGGCAATAAAGTAACTGTTGTCGAGTTATCGGGCCATGGTGCTGATCAAACTACTCCTAGCCAAATAACACTAGACGTTTATAAAGAGAAAGTAATAAACGCACTTTCAACAATAGATGGGAAAGTAATTTTAGTGGGACATAGTCTTGGCGGTATGATAATTTCTTCGGTTGCAGAAGCTGTGCCTGCTAAAATTGAAAAACTGGTTTACGTTGCCGCTTATCTACCGGTTTCAGGTCAAACATTAGATGAGTTGGCACACATGGATCCTGATTCTCAGCTTGGTGTCACAGGTAACCTAATTTTCAATTATAATGATGGTACTGTAGATGTAAAGCAGGATCAAATCGTGAACTTGTTTATTCCTGATGGGACTTCAGAAATTCAGAGTCTTGTATTAAAAAACTATAGAACAGAACCTTTAACTCCATTTATCAACCCTGTAAAACTGACTGACCAAAATTTTGGATCAGTTAAAAAAGTCTACATAAAAACTTTACAGGATCGTGTTGTGTCATCGTATTTACAAAACAAAATGATTTCAGCAGGAAAAGTTGAATCAGTATACGAAATAAATACAGGACATAGTCCATTCCTTTCAAAACCCAACGATTTATCATCAATCTTAACAAAAATAGCAACAAACTAATTAGCAACAAATAACAAATATATATCATGAAAAATTCAATTTTATTAATAGCAATGCTATTGCTTACATCTATTACAGCTTCATCACAAATGAACAAAGCTAAAAACGAAAACACAATTGTAATAATCCACGGTGCATGGTCATCATCAAATGATTGGCAGCATGTTTCAGAAGATTTAACGGCTGGTGGAAATTCCGTTATTTCTATTAATCTTCCGGGACATGGAAGCGATAATACAGCAATTTCAACTATCAGCTTAAAACTTTATGTTGAAGAGGTTAAAAAAGCCATCGGAAACAAACAAAATATAGTGCTTGTTGCACATAGTTTTGGCGGAATTGTGGCAAGTCAGATTGCAGAAGACATTGCGCCTCAGATAAAAAAGGTGGTTTACATTGCTGCCTACGTACCCAAAAATGGAGAAAGCTTATTGTCTCTTGCGCAAACTGATGGAGAGAGCCATGTTGGAAAAAATCTTATTGTAGATGAGAAAGCAGGAATTGCAAGCATTAAAAAAGAAGGTATTGCTGATGTTTTCCTTGCCGATGCTCCTAAGCAAGTTGCTGATTACGTAAGTAACAATTTAAAACCAGAACCATTAGCTCCTTTAGCTACTCCGGTAACGTTGACTGAGGGTAAATTTGGAAAAATCAGTAAAGTATTTGTTTACACTTTAAATGATCATACAATAGGTTATTCGCTTCAGCAAAAAATGACTAAAGATGCGGGAATTGAAAGATTATATGCTCTTCCGTCTAGTCACACACCTTTTATCATGTTCCCACATGTTTTGGCTCAAATCATTGCTGTAGAAGCTAAGTAATTACAATTTAAATTAAATATCACAGGTAAGAATCATTGTTAGTCAGTAACAATCTTGGATAGAGTTTTCAGCGACAAATAGTGATTCTTATTTTACATCATTAAGTAATATTGAAGAACAAATGGAAATACAAGAAAATATTTTAGAGGGTGAATTTACCCATAAAACAGCGCCGACAAAATCTATAAACGTAAAGGGAGCTGATTTTACTTACCGCTCTTTTGGAAAGAAAGAAGGCATACCCGTTATTTTTTTACAACATTTTACCGGAAACATGGATAATTGGGATCCTGAAGTTACAAATGCAATTGCGAGTAATTATCCCGTAATATTATTTAACAACAGAGGCGTTGGCAGCTCAAACGGGACTACTCCAGAAAATGTAGCGGAAATGGCAAAGGATGCCGTAGATTTTATCCGTGCTTTAGGTTGCAATAAGGTTAATATTTTAGGTTTTTCTCTTGGTGGCTTTATAGGACAAGAGATAGCGGCAAATTATCCGGAATTGGTGAATAAACTTATATTGGCAGGTACAGGATCAATAGGAGGAAAAGCGATTGCACAACTGGAGTCACATTTAGAAAAAGCTTTTGTTGATGGACCAGACAGAGTATTGATTAATCTTTTTTTCAGTAAAACGCCAAGCAGTATCAAAGCGGGCGAAGCTTTCTTGGAAAGATTATCTGAAAGAAAAATAGACAGAGATTCCCCAACGAGTCAGGATACAATTGCAAGTCAGGCTAAAGCTATTATAAATTATGGTTTAGCGACAGATGAAAACAATACACAGCTTAAAGCTATTAAGCAGCCTGTGCTTATCGTTAATGGAAGTCAGGATAATATGGTCGATTCAATCAACTCTTATATTATGCTTCAGAATATTCCGAATGCAAAACTAGTACTTTGGAGTGATTCAGGTCATGGTGGGATTTTTCAATATTCCAAAGATTTTTCGCAGGAAGTAAACTCATTCTTATTGAATTAAGATCAAATTGAAGTGTATAATTTATAAAAGAAAACCGGTTGCTGGGCTATTGTTTGAGATGATGGTGGAAGAAATAGCAGTAGTAATCGGTTTTAAAAAAAAAATAAATGATTGATTTATGCAATTGCAAAAAGGACATAAATTTTGTTATTCAATACATATAATATTCCTGCTCATTTTTACGCTCCTGATCTTGATACAAAGGCAAAAAAAGCTAGCAGCGCAAAGGAGAAATCAGAAACTGGAAAAGCAAATTCATGAAATGAATAGGGAACGGGAATTACTTCATAAAGAAATTGAATTGAGAAACAGAAAACTTTCTGCCAGAGCATTATATCTTTCCGGTAGAAATCAGCTGATCAATGATTTGATTATGTCTATAGAAAATATACCAAAGCTTTCGAAAATCTCTTCTTTGGATATTCATATTAAACATTTAAAAGATTATTTAAAAAGTGATAATGAATGGGAAACATTTGTTTTTCATTTTGAAGAAGTAAATCCAGGTTTTCTGGCAAGACTTAGAAAATTACATCCTGCATTAACATCAAATGACATGCGTTATATTGCTTATACCTATATGAATTTAACGACGAAAGAGATTTCAAACCTTTTGAATATTACAATATATGCAAGTAAAAAAAGAAAAGAGAGAATCATTTCGAAGATAAAACTTCCTAATGATATAACTTTATACTCTTATCTATCAAATATTTAGAAAAAATGTCTCTCATTTGTCTCTTAATAGTCTCCTTTTTTTCAAGTGATTTGAGATTGCGTTTTATCTAACTATTAGGTAATTGATTATTTTTGACCTGCAACTGTCTTGTAAAGAAGCTGTTGCGTATAATATTAACGAAGGAACCAATGGACAAACAAGGACTAAAAAATTACATCATAAAAAATTTACCATTTCCAGACCGTATTTTAGATGAGGTTGTAGAGTTTTTTGAAGAGATTACTATTGAAAAAAATGAATTTTTTCTTAGAGAAGGAAAAATAAATGAACATTATTTCTTTTTGCAGACCGGTTTTATGAGAGCGTTTACGCATGATATTGATGGAAATGAAATCACTACAAATTTCTATCAAAAGGATAGTGTGGTATTTGAAGTTTCATCCTTTTATTTAAAAACCAAATCATCTGAGAATATACAAGCGGTTACAGATTGCAAGGGTTTTGCCATAAGTTATGATCAATTAAACGCATTGTTGCATACTGTTCCTGAGTTTAGGGCTTATGGGGTAAAAATGCTGGCTAAAGAATATATGATGTTTAAAAAACGGGCGCTGGATTTAATTAATCTTAGTGGAGAAGCCCGATATGAAAATCTTATTACGACCAATAAAGAAGTATTTCAATTTGCCCAGCTCAAACAAATCGCATCTTACCTAAATGTTACCGATACGTCATTAAGTAGAATTAGACGGGAATTTTCAAAAAAATAAATCGAATTTTGTTACTCATTTAAATCAATTATTTCATGCCAAATATTGCGAGATATTTTCTCATCACTTTTTTTTCTTTAGTGTCATTGTCCCTTTTTAGTCAGGAAAATGCGAAGGAAGAAATGACGATTAAAAAACCGCTTTTCTTTACTACAAAACATACTAGTGATATTAACAGAAAGCCTTTAAATTTTACGGCAATAGCAGATGAAATATTTCTTAAAAATGATGATAATAAAATTATAGCCAGTGTATTTAGTTTTTCCTATATAAAGCAAAATAAAAAGAATGAAGTAAGGCCTGTTGTTTTTGTATTTAATGGCGGTCCGGGATCATCATCAATTTGGCTGCATTTGAGTAGTATTGCACCGTGGAAAGTAAAATTAACTCCGGAAATTAATTCTTCTAACGCACCACCATTTGGATTAGAAGACAATTCTGATTGTTTGCTGGATGTAGCAGATTTGGTTTTTGTTGATCCTGTTGGTACTGGTTTTAGTCGTATCATTTCCCCAGGTACACCACAGGATTTTTACGGAGTAGATCAAGATGCAGAATCAATGGCGCAATTTATTGAAAAGTGGTTAAATAAAAATAACAGATGGAATTCGCCAAAGTTTCTTATTGGAGAAAGCTATGGAAGTCAACGCGTTTCAGTTCTTCCCAGAGCACTTATGGGCGGAGTTATGTATTCGGGTGTAATGAGAGGGATAACGTTAAACGGCATTATTATGCTGGGAACTACGCTGGAATCGCCTTTAAAAAAGTTAACATCGGATGCAAAATTAGAAAGAGCAGCATCATTACTTCCTACTTTAGCAAAAACAGCTTGGTATTATAATAAAATAGACAAAACATTACCTTATGAAGAGTTTCAAAAACAAGTTTCGGAATTTGCAGTAAAAGACTATTTGAATGCACTTTTACTGGATAGTCAACAAAAACTTTCGGCGACGGAAAGAAGTATGATAATTGACAAACTTTGCAAATACACAGGATTGTCAAGAGATTTTTTCTCATCAACTCTTGAAATAGCTCCAAAAGTTTTTGCTGACAGTCTTTTGTCGAAAGAAAACCTACAGATTGGATTATACGATACAAGATACAATCTTCCGCTGGAACATTCGGGTAATGATCCTGTTGCTGATGATCCAGCAATGGGAAGATACGTTCCAGGATTTACGGCTGCATTTAGAGAATTATTAGCTTCAAAATTAAACATTGATATTCAAGATCCGTATAAAACTATTGACTGGAAAAATATTTCGTTTCAATGGCAATGGTCACGAAAAGAAACGAAAGAAGGTCCTGATTTTACTGATGATTTAAATGTTGTTTTACGCAGAACGCTAAAACTAAAAGTATTTATAGCGGGAGGAAGTTATGATTTAGCTACGCCCGTGGGTTATGCTAAAAAAACAACCGAAAAAGCAAATTTTTATCCAAACAGAGTCATTTTTAAAGAATACGAATCGGGTCATATGTTGTATTTAGGAAATACAGGAAAATTATTTAGTGATGATTTACGATCGTTTATTTTGAGTTGTTCAGAATAAATTAAGATCTATAAAAACTTCAGTTTTTATTCGCTGCCCAAAAAATAGAATTCCTAAGAAGAGTAGTGTAAGCCTCATTTTTAAATAATTCGGGTGCATGTCCCATGAAAATATAGATATTTCGGGAAGCAAAATGATCATTTGTCCAAATTACCGGGTGATCGCCCATTTTTATTTTCGAATCAGGTTCGTAAGTTGATTCGTCAACTGAAGCTAAAACATGAACATTTTCGCGCGGACTTTTATCATAAATGTACCATTCTTCTTTATTTACAAAAAAATCAGATGGAATTCCTTTCATTACAGGATGAGATTTATCTTCAACATTCACTTTCGCATCAGCAAAATCCGGAATATAATTGACAAATTTTATATTTCCCATAAAATCAGAAAACCATTTCCACATTGGATATCCGTCAAATTCTCCAAGTAAAGTGGCGTGATGCAAGCCGATCCATCCAGCTTTTCCGCTCGCCATATAATTTTGAAATGCTTTCATCGATTCTTCACTCCAGGTATAAGGCGGATAGTCAAGTTGAATAAAAACCTGATATTTGCTTAAAAGTGCCTCATTTATTGTTTTGGTATTTTCGATATAATCAATTGTAAAACTGCTATCAATTGCGAGTTTATTTAGCCATGGTTTTGCTGCCTTGGTAAATTCTAGATGATGTCCGCCGTTTTCATATAAAACCAAAGCTTTGAATTTTGATTTTTTTGATTTTTGCGCGAAACAATCAGTTTGAAAGAAACATATTGTTAGCAAAGTAATTATGATAAGCGACTTTTTCATTTGATTTTTAAAATTGTTTTCAGCATTATTTTATTTGTTAACAGTGGCGGTTATCGCTTGTAGAAACCATGCCGAATGTGGAATCCATTGCTCGGTCCAGCGCCATTCGTCATTTCCGTCAACATCCATTTTAAAATCAATTCCTGATCCATCACCATTTCCTTCTTTTCCGGTAATACCGTTTGAGATTCCGCCTTTTTCTGAACCATGTCCATAATTGGAATGCATATACGGGACATTTTTTTCTCCAAATTGATATAAAAAGCATACCGAATAAGGATTACAACCTAAAATCCATGATAATTGCTGAGATGCATACAAATCAAGTGATTTTTTTGTGGTATCATTTTTTTGAAGTGATATAGCTTTTCCACCTTCAGTAGCAGCTGTTGCAAGTGATGCTAATCGTGCATTTTCGCCTTGCCACCACCAGCCAGTTTCGTTTTCATGCGGAATGAAAAAACCGTCTTTTATTTTGTCGTTAAATAGAAAACTCTGTCTGGCATAACCAAACGGATTGCTTACATTATTGGTTACCAATAAATTATAATTTAAAGCTTTTTTTATCACCTCTTTTGCTTTAATTCTTTCATTTTCATCGTTTTCTTTTTTTAAATAACGGGTTAAAGCTACAATTGGTAAACCTGCATCTGCAGCATGCCAAAATGGTCGATTGCCGTCATTGCTTCTAAACCAGCCTTGATCTGTCATTCGGTTTTCTAATTTATTAGCCCATTTTCTGGCTTCTTCTTTATAGAAATTCTGATTCGTAGCAATCCATAACTCTGTTGCGCCCATTAATGCACAATAATCATCGATGATGTTTTCTTTTCCGTCATCGTCATATTTTGTGTTGTTGATTAAAAGATGAGCATAAGCGCGTTTTGCTCCGTCGAGATATTGTTTTGAGGTAAAATCACCACTTTTTTTCCATTGCGAAATTCGGGCGAGTGATGCAATTGCCATTCCGGCGCCTTCGCGAAAAGCAGACTGATATTCATCTGTAGTTACGCTATTGGCTTTAAGCCCGACAATTCTTCTGGCTGCAGGATTTTTGTCAAAATAGCTGAAAACAATCATGTAGAAATAATCTTCGTCAGATAAGCAACGCATCATATAATCAGCGCCCCAAATGGCTTCATTGTCTAATGAATCTTTTATTTTCCATTGAACGAGTTGTTTAGAAATTTCTTCTGATGTATTGATGAGCGACCATGTTACTAGTGGTGTTTGTTGTGGCGAAACAAAATTAGCGTAAGCTAAATGCGAAAAATATTTACTTACATCACCAGATGCATCGCACCATCCGCCATGAACGTCGATTTTTTTCGTGCTTCCAAATAGCAGCATATTTTTGTCGGCTTCCAGTTCTTCGGGTGTATTGGCTCTTTGTTTGTTGTAATAATGTACAATTGATGAAATGGTTTTTTTTGCCAATATATTTTCTTCAATTGCAAAGCTAGCCGAACTATAGATTTGATCCGCAATTTTTATTGTGATTTTATAATTTCCTGGCTTTTTGAAAGACGAAAAATCGGCTTTATAATATGCTTTATCAAGCATCCATTCTTCAACATTTTCTGCTTTTCCAATTGTAGATGTGAAAACTGTCTTTTGAGTTTTCGTATCAATAATATCGAAAGTTGTATTTGAAAAATTTCCTTTAAAACCAATAATCGCCACTTTTGGACTTTCTGGGTCAAATCCAACCTGATTTACATAGATAGTTGGCTCACTGTAGGCCATAACAGAAAAAAGCAAAGTGATTATGATGTATTTTAATTTCAGCATGATTAAAAGTTTTAAAACGTATTGAAGAAGCAAAATACGAAAAACTGAAATTTAATATCGTCTTTATAAATTGAGTAATTAATAGACAATAACAGGATGACATAAGTATTTGCTGTATTTACAAGGAATTGGAAATAAAAAATGATGTGTTTTTGTTGTGCTATTTATGAGCACTTCTGTATTTTTCTCTACCTTTTTTAATGTTAAGTTTTTCTTACTTTTTTTAATCTCTAAAGCTTTGTTTTACCGTGTTTTAACTTTTTTTTATTAAATTTGGTATGACAATTTCAGCAAAATCAAATCCTATGGAAAAATTAAAACGCCCAGTTTATGTTAAAGCGGGTAATGATGATTTTTTTAAAAAGCTGCGCTCGGAAGTGAACGAAACTGTTTTACAAAATTCATCATTGTATCGTTTAAACATTGTTAAGTCTTTCGGACTTGTATTTCTTTTCTTTTTATTTTACGCTTGTATTTTGTTGTTCGGAAATAGCACTCCATTATTATTTCTTTTTTATATTTTGTGCGGTTTCACTATGATCGTGCTTTTTATAAATGCCTTTCATGATGCCGCGCACGGAGCGCTTTTCAAAAAACAAATACATAATGAGCGTTTCATGTATGTTTTGGAACTTTTTGGAAGCAATCATTGGTTGTGGACACGTCGTCACATTAACCTCCATCATGCTTATCCAAATGTTCCAGATTGGGATATTGATATCAAACAAAGCGATATCATTAGGATTTTCCCAAACAGCCCATTGTTTAATTATCACAAATACCAGCATATTTATATGTGGTTTATTTATCCACTTTATAGTTTGAATTGGATTTATATTCGTGATTTTAAAGATTTCTTCGGAACAAAAAATAATTATGTGAAGAAAGTAGTGGAGAAGATTCCAACACGTGAAATCTATCGATTATTTGCCGCAAAAATCATCAATCTGATTTACATGCTTTTCATCCCGATGTTTCTTTTAAATCAGCCTTGGTATATTGTTTTAGGAGGTTGGTTTGCTATGCATTTATGCGGAAGCGCTCTAGGGGTTGTTGCGCTTGTATCAACGCATGTTGATGAAGATGCACATTTTCCGGGAACTGACGAAGAAGGAAACCTTTCGGCGACTTGGGCCATGCACCAAATGATTGTAACCAAAGATTTTAGTACAAATAGCAAATTGGCTAATTTTTTATACGGAGGTTTTACGCACCATGTAGCACATCATCTTTTTCCTGCTGTTGCTCATACGTATTATCCTTATATCACGCCAATTATAATGCGTTATGCTGCCGAATATAATCTGCCTTATACTTCATATCCTTTTTACCACGCCGTTCGGTCACATTTTAGAATGCTGAGAGATAAAGGTATTCAGGAAAATATTCTGATGACTGGGGAGATTTAGTAGTCAAAAGTCATAAGTCCTTGCTTAAAAAGTAGTTTGAAATTATTTTTTAGCAAGGATTTTTTTTAATCCTTTATACTGTAGTTTAAACTTTTAGCTTTACGCTTTTGACTTTCGACTTTTGACTCATTCAATTTTAGAATTACTTTTCTTAATATTCAAATCATGCAATAAAGAATCTTTTAAAACAATTCTGAAATTATCTTCGGCAAAAATATTCAGTTTTGACTCACTGAATTTGTACACATTTAATTTGTTGTTCTTTATATCTATATATAAATCATACGAGTAAGTATTGCAATCGTGTTGTTTGCATCCGCTAGCATGTAAAATTTCGCCTTCTTTTGTAAATGGAGTTTCGGTATTCCAGTATTTGACCATTTGATCATAATCGCTGCCTAAAAGCGTTTTCAATCTTGGTGTTAAACTGCTTTGTGCTAATAAATGAGTGCCAATAACGCTTTTTCCAACCAAATTATTCAGTGTATCAATCGGATTAATTACTGCCGAATCTGCTTTCAAAGCTTCAGTTCTTATTGAAGTCGAGTCTGTAGTTGGAACATTTTTGATGCTTTCTTTTTTACAAGATGCTATTACAAAACAACTCAATGCAACTATAAATAAATATTTTATTTTTTTGTTCATAGTATAATTTTTAAAATAACTAATTGATTTATAATATCTTGTTTTGCTAATTTAATAAAAAAATCTCAAATTATTATTTTAAAACAAGCGCAAATGGGTTTTTAAAATTGTAAGATATTAAACCAGAGATTCCGTTTTTTTGTTTAATTTCAATTTTTAAATCATAAAGATTATGTCACAGTTTTTAAAATTCTTCTTTTTTGTCGGTTTTCTTTTTTGGAATATTTCTTCAAATGCTCAAAATGAAATGTATTCAAGTCCTGTAAAACATGAAATTTCAGATACAACTTTTGTTAATCTAAAAGATTTCAGTAAAGATTTTGTCTATGACATGAAGTATGCAACTGAGGACAATTTTTTGAAAGCTAAAGTGTACGATTGTGCAGAATGTGTTTTGCGCATGAAAACGGTTCAGGCATTAATTGCGGCTAATAATGATTTTAAGAAAAAAGGTTTCAAAATCAAACTTTACGACTGCTACAGGCCTTTATCAATTCAAAAAAGAATGTGGGAAATTGTTTCGAATCCAAAGTATGTGGCTGATCCAAAAAAAGGCTCCATCCACAATAGAGGAGGAGCCGTTGATATTTCAATAGTGGATTCTAATGGAAAAGAAATTGATATGGGAACTCCTTTTGATTTTTTTGGAATCGAAGCCAGTCATAATTATGAAAATCTTTCCAAAGAAGTAAAATCAAACCGAAAGTTTCTGAAAAAAATCATGACCAAAAATGGATTCAATTCTTTTGATTCAGAATGGTGGCATTATAATTTAAAAGCGGGTTTAAAAGACAAAGTTTCTGATCAAAATTGGAAATGCGAATAATTATTCAACACATCGAATGTTCTGAATGAAATAAGTATCAGGATTATACACTTTTTTATTCATTTCAGATGTTATTTCGCTTTTTACGATATAATCTTCCGTATCGGTCAAATATTTAATTCGCATCATGGTAACGGGCGATTTTTTTAGTTCTTCGTAATTATCTTTCATGAACATAAAAATCCCTGTATTTACACGGTTATCAAATCCGTTGTCGTGAATAAGAGTACCGCAGTTTTCCTGATTGATGTGCATTAAGGTAACGACTTTTCCGTTTTGAAGCTGTAAAAAGACACGGGAGTTTTTGTCAAAGCAGTTTGCCTTAATAAAATCCTTGCTTTTTTGAATAAGTTGTAAGTTTAGTGTTGGCAATCCATCAGTTTGTGCCAATGAAAAGAAAACATAACTAGAGCTTCCTCCAAAGTTTTTTTCACTGATAAGATATTCGTTTGTTACTTTATAAGAGCCAATAGAGTCATTGACATTTACACTGTATTCACATGGTTTTTGTGCAAATGCAGCAAAGGTTAATAAAAAAAGAGTTAGTGTAATTAGTTGTTTCATTGCTTAGATTATTTTGGTGCAAATTAAAACTATTTTGTTATCTTTTACATCAGTTGTAAAAAAACAATACAAATTGCCACCATTTTTTATTTTCCATTTTTTTCGGATGTTTTCGACTGTTTCAGGAAAATTACGCGTTGTTATGTTGGCTTGCTGATTTGCCAGCTCGGTTTTCATTTCGTTTTTGCTATACGGAATCACTTTTTGGATTTCAAAAGCTCTTCCAGGAAAATCAATTAATTCTTCCGAAGTGTATAAATGCGAATGTTTCTGAAGTTTGTTTATTTTAAAAAACGAACTAACTTCATCAAAACCACCCGATTTCATTATAGATGAATTCGGCTCGAACAAATATTTTTGAGGCAAATGATAAGACGGAAATTCAGTTTCATTGCCTAAAATGAATTCAAATGTTTCTGTTTTATCTTTCAGAATGTTGGCGGTTTTGATTGTAATATCGCCTGTATAATTTTTATGAATTTCAAAAAGCAATTCTTTTACTTCGTTTTCAAGTGCGATTATATGAATGTTTTTGACAAACTTCAATTCAGATAAGCCTGCTGAAATGTCTAGTAAAGGTGCTGTTTTTATCAGAATAGAATCTGTCTTTTCAAAATAAAAATCTAATGATTCGGGAACATTCGGCAAACAGTCTTTCAGCATAAAAACTTTGCCTTTTGCATCATTTCTTCGAGATGGATCGATATAAATCCAATCCCATTTAAATCCTGATTCTGCTTCGTTTAAAATGTTTATAGAATCATCAGCGTAACAAAAACAATTTTTCACACCTAATTGGATATAATTATGTTTTACAATTGCTGATAAATCTTGATTAATTTCGCAATGCGAAACGACTTTAAATTTTTTAGAAAAATAATAATCATCAACGCCAAAACCTCCCGTAAGATCAATTAAAGTTTTCCCTGAAATTAAAGATGCTTTATATTCAGCTGTTTTTTCAGAAGAAGTCTGTTCAACCGAAATTTTGCTCGGATAAATTATGTTTTCGGTTTTAAACCAAGTTGGGAGTTTTTCTTTAGCTTTGGTTTTGGCTTCAATTTGGTTTAAAATTAAAATCCAATCAATTTCAGGAAATGGATTTTTTTGAAGTGCCAGTTTTGAAATTGAAGCACCAATATTTTGAGATATAAAATCTTGAATATTTTGGTGCAAAATAATAGTGTTCAAAGCTAAATTCTTTCAGTTAATACAGAGACGATTTTATTGTCCGGGAAAAATTCTTTTAAAATAACTTTCAGCATAGTGTAAACCGGAATTGCGATAATCATTCCGACAATTCCGAATGTTATACCACTGATTAAAGTAATCAAGAATATTTCAAGCGGGTGCGAATTTACACTTTTTGATGAAATTATCGGTTGGCTGATGTTATTATCAATCGCCTGAACTAATAAGAATCCAATTACGACATATATTGTTGTAGGAAGAATTTCGGACTGAAAATCTTTTCCAATTAAGCTTATCATGGTTAATAACGCTGCCAAAATGGTTCCAATGATTGGTCCTATGTATGGAATAATATTTAAAATGGCACATAAAAAAGCAATGACAAAAGCATTTTTGTTTCCAAAAATAACCAAGACAATGATATATAAAATGAAAACTACAGTAAGCTGCAATAACAAACCAACAAAATAGCGCGTCAGCAAATGGTTTATTTTAGTTATTGAGTTTAAGATTTTGTCTTCATTTGTGTCTGGAAGAATTCTGCGGGCTTGGCTTTTAAAAGTTTCCTGATCTTTAATGAAGAAAAAAGTAATGAAAAATACCGAAACTAATCCCATTCCCATATCGGCCATAAAATTCATAATTGAGTTGATAAAGCTTGTAAAATAGTTAAAGTCCAATGCCGAAGTTATTTTTGAATCATTCAGCATTTTACTTAAGTCAACATGCTGAATATTGAAATACGTTTCTACACTTTTTTCTGTTTCTATAAATTGTGCTTGAAGATGATTAGTATCTAAAAGCGCTAAATTATTTGCTTGCGAAATTATTAGTGGAACGAATAAAAGAATAAAACCAACCATCAATAATATAAAAAGAATTATGGTTGTCGTAGCCGCCAATGAATTGCCAAACTTTAATTTATTTTTTAAAAACTGCACTAACGGATTTGCTATCAAACATAGAATTAGGGAAATACAGAGATAAACAATTACAGTTTGTATTTCATATAAAAAATACAAAACGGCACAAATGACAAGTATAGTTGCTAATGCTCTTAGAATTCCGTTAGAAATGATTTTTGAAGTTATCATATTTAGGTTTTAGACCATAAATATAGGAAAAAGCTTTTAAAATTTTAGAAGCAAAAAAAAGCGAGATCGTTAAATCTCGCTTTTAAAACATTGACTTGGTTTTATAATGTTTTTTATTGTGCAAAAGCGGCTCTTGGTCCGCCAGTAGCAAATATTGCCATCATTCTGCTTTTTTGACCTGTAGAGAACATGTACATTGCATTATCATCAACATAATCCATATAATTCATAGTCATTTCAACTGGAGTTCCAGAGCAAGTACTATAGTGAGGATAAGCTGGCACACCATAATTTGCAGTGTTGTGTGTTGGAGTATCAGACACTAAATCGCTTCCGCAAGTTGCATCTCCCCAAATGTGACGTAAATTCATCCAGTGACCTACTTCGTGAGTAGCTGTTCTTCCTAAATTAAAAGGAGCGTTTGCTGAACCTGATAAACCGAAATAACGAGAATCAATTACAACTCCGTCAGTTGAAGATGCTCCACCAGGAAATTGTGCATATCCTAGAATTCCGCCCCCAATAGCGCAAGACCATAAGTTAAGTTTTGTAGTTGGAGATGTTGGTGCAATACCACCCTGAGCCGTTTTTTTCATGGCATCATTTGTTCCCCAAGATGTTTTGGTAGTCGATTTGCGGATAACTTGATCCAATACAAATGTGATTCCAATGTTAGCTTTTACTCCTGCAAACAAAGCTGGAACACTATTGTAATCGGAGTTTAAAGCATTAAAATCTTTGTTTAAAACATCAATTTGCGTTTGGATTTGTGCATTCGAAATGTTTTGCGCAGTTGTTTTGTATAAAACGTTAACTACTACAGGAATTTCAATTTTGCCATTAACTAAACGGCCAGAAAAACCTTTAAGTAATTGTTCGTTTGTAAAAGCTTCAATTTGGTTCATTCTGATGGCCTGCATCGGATCTGCCTTCAATTGTGCTTCTAATACATCCTGCGATGCACAAGAACGACGTGCTGCAGCACTAGTTTCTGAATTAGCTGAATCAGTTTGGTCATTTTGACAAGCAAACAGCAATAACGCTGCAACTGCGGTAATAAAAACTTTTTTCATAATAGTTTGGATTTTTGTTATAAAAAATTACTTTTGGTTAATTATAACGCAATTTTATAACAAAAATATATTGTAGAAAAATATTACAAAGATTATTTTGTGAGAAATTTTACAACCCCTTACAAATACTGATTCCTACAAAAAATTAACAAAAAATATTAATAAGTTTTTTCTTTCTTTTGTATTTTTTAGTGCATTTCACCGTGATTATCTGTTGTTTATCGAGATAAATAAAAAAATAAAATCGAAAAAGAAAGATAAAATGGTTTAAAAGAATTTTTTATGAAGAAGTAATCTCATAAAGTGCAATACTTGCAGCTTGCACAACATTCATACTAGAGTTTTTTCCAAACATATTTATATGCACAATTTGATGCGAAATTTTTAAAAGCTCGTCTGAAATTCCGTTTATTTCACTTCCAATTATAAGCGCAATTTTTTGATTTTCAGGAATAATAACTTTTTTAAGAGGTTTGCTGTTAGATGCGATTTCTAATGAAATAATTTCAAAATTATTATCCGAAAGGAAAGAATGAAGTTCGGAAAACTCTTCAATGACAATATGCGGCACATGAAGATGTGTACTTCGTGAAGTTTTATTGATTTTACGAGGCGTCAGCGGTATATCTTTTCCAAAAAAGACAATATTTTCAACTCCAAAAGCTTCGCTTATTCTGAAAAGAGAACCAATATTCTGCTGAAAATAAATATGATCGCAGATTAATGTTATTGGAAACGTCCTTCTTTCAAATTGATTTTCTTCGTGAGTAAGCTGCACTTTATTTGTAATTAATTTGTAAAAATATAATTGATAATGTTGGCGCCCATTTTCAAAGCTTTATCGCGAACATTTGCCGGATCATTGTGAACTTCCGGATCTTCCCAACCGTCACCTAAGTCACATTCATACGTGTATAAAAGTACTAATTTGTTATCGACAAAAATTCCAAATGCTTGTGCGCGCGTACCGTCGTGTTCATGGATTTTTGGTAATCCATTCGGAAAAGGAAATGGTTTTTGAAAAATAGGATGATTAGCCGGAATTTCCAACAAATCATTATTTGGAAATATTTTTTTGATTTCTTTTCGAATATACTGATCCATTCCATAATTGTCATCAATATGCAGAAAACCACCTGAGGTAAGATAATTTCTTAGATTGGTTACATCAGCATCACTGAAAACAACATTTCCGTGTCCGGTCATGTGTACAAAAGGGTAGGACAGAAGATCAGGATTACTTGGTTCAACAGTTGAAGGTTTTGCCTTAATACGTGTGTTGATGTTTGAATTGCAAAAACGAATTAAATTAGGCAGTGAAGTTGGATTTGCATACCAGTCACCGCCGCCACTGTACTTCAACAAAGCGATTTCTTGTGAAAATGCGGAAACAGAAACCAATAAAATCAAGTAAAATATTTTCTTCATATTAAAAAAAGCTTCTGTTAGTTTGAAATTTCATTAAAAAAAACAACACTGTGACAAGCCACAACTGCTGCAGTTTCAGTTCTTAAGCGTGTATTTCCTAAAGTAACTGGCTGAAAATTGTTTTCTAAAGCTAAAACTATTTCTTTTTCAGAGAAATCACCTTCTGGGCCAATTAATAAAGTTACATTCTCATTTGGTTTAAGCGCTTCTTTGAGTGATCTTTTGTCGGTTTCTTCGCAATGCGCTATGAATTGCAAACCTTTATTTTTTTGTTTGACAAATTCTTTAAACGAAATCGCTGGATTTAATTTTGGCAAAAACGTTTCATTTGATTGTTTCATTGCCGATAGAATGATTTTTTCAAAACGCTCTGCATTTATTGCTTTTCTTTCGGAACGATCACAAAATATAGGCGTAATTTCCTGAATTCCAATTTCTGTTGCTTTTTCTAAAAACCATTCAAAACGATCATTCATCTTGGTTGGCGCAACGGCCAGATGCAAACGAAATCTTGGTTCTGGAAATTTCTGAATCGAGCGCACATCTACAATACATTTATTGTCTGAAGCCAAAGTGATTTCGGTTTCAAATAATATTCCCTGACCATTCGTAACATGCAGGATATCGGAATCTTTTTTGCGTAAAACCTTTATTATATGGCGACTTTCTTCTTTATCAAATGAAAAAGATTCAGTAGTTTCGTCTATATCGGGATTGTAAAATAACTGCATAATTTAAAATTGAATTCGGGCTTTCGAAACTACAGATGCATCTTCAAAACGTTTTGATAAATATTTTTGATAACCCACAATTCCAATCATTGCGGCATTATCGGTGGTATATTCAAATTTCGGAATAAAAGTTTTCCAGCCATATTTGCCTTCTGCTTCCTTCAATGTCGTTCTGATACCAGAATTTGCCGAAACTCCTCCACCAATTGCAATTTGTTTAATTCCTGTTTCTTTTACAGCCAATTTCAATTTGTCCATTAAAATTTCGATAATAGTATGCTGAATAGAAGCACAAATATCGTTCAGGTTTTCTTCAATGAAATTTGGATTTTCCTGTTTGTTTTTCTGAATAAAATACAAAATCGCTGTTTTTAATCCGGAGAAACTAAAATCCAATCCAGGAACTTTTGGTTTTGTAAAAGGAAAAGCTTTTGGGTTTCCTTCTTTTGCGTATTTATCGATCAAAGGGCCACCAGGATAAGGAAGTCCAAGAATTTTGGCGCTTTTATCAAAGGCTTCTCCAACGGCGTCATCAGTAGTTTCACCGATGATTTCCATATCAAAAAAGCTGTTTACTTTTACGATTTGTGTATGTCCGCCACTAATTGTCAGTGCTAAAAATGGAAATTCTGGTTTGTCAAAACCATCTTCATCAATAAAATGCGCTAAAATATGAGCATGCATATGATTCACGGCAATAAGCGGAACTTTTAATGCCAACGATAATGATTTACTGAAAGAGCCTCCAACCAATAAAGATCCCATTAAGCCTGGTCCTTGTGTAAAAGCAATGGCGCTTAGCTGTTCTTTTTGTATATTTGCTTTGCGAAGCGCTGCATCAATTACCGGAACTATGTTCTGCTGATGAGCTCTTGAAGCCAATTCAGGAACAACACCACCGTATTGGTTGTGAATTAGCTGGTTGGCAACAACATTTGAGAGTACTTTATCGTTATGTAAAACTGCAGCGGCAGTATCATCACAGGAACTTTCAATGGCAAGAATAAAAACCTCTGAATTTTGCATATAAAGGCACAAATTTTGAATTATATTTGACAAATCAAATTTTTAATTTTCTTTGACTGTAAGGAGAAGCCAAAATTAAAGAATTTTTATCAAAACAGCCGTTCTTTGTCTGTTCAAAATAAATTTAAAGTAAACTAAAATTAATACAGCTATCAAAAAAGTAAAGAAAATAGTATCCAGAACCCTAATTGGGTTGATTCTACTTTTGTTGGCAGTTGCTATCACATTGTCTTTGCCTGTCGTGCAAACAAAAATTGCAAGATACGCAACAGATTCTCTACGAGAAGATTTTAAAGCTAATATCACCGTAGGAAAGGTTGCTATCAATATTTTTGGTGGTGTAAAATTAAAAGATGTTTTAATTTTAGACCATCATAAAAAAGTAATGATCGCTTCGGATATTATTACCACTGATATTTTGAGTTTCAAAAAATTGATGGATGGTGATTTGATCTTTGGTGATCTTCGTTTAACCGGTTTGATCTTTAATTTGAAAACGTACAAAAATGAAGACGAAAACAATATCAACAAGTTTGTAAAATTGTTTGAAACCGGAAAACCTTCAAAATCAAAAAAACATTTTTTGCTTACTGCACGAAATGCATACATTTCAAATGGATTCTTTTCTGTTGTTGATGAAAATAAAAAAACACCAAAATTCCTTGAATTTACAAAGCTGAATGCCTATATCAGCGAATTCAAATTATATGGGCCAGATGTAAATACAAACATTCATAGATTTTCATTTCAGGATCATCGTGGATTGTATGTTTCTAATTTTGCCGGGAAATTTAGTTATACCAAAAAACAAATTAGAGTTGAAAATCTGGCCATTAAAACTAAAAGATCTTCTATTTATGGTTATGCTATTTTAAATTATAAAGTTGAAGATTTTCTTCATTTCACGGACAAAGTTCGATTTGATGTTGCGATTGATTCGGCTTCGATTGCGTCAAATGATATTCGTTATTTCTACGATGGATTGGGAAGAAACCAGCATTTTAAAGTCCGCACAAAACTAAACGGGCCTTTGAATAATTTAAATCTGCGCCGCTTGAGATTGAGCGATACCAATGGTTCAAGAATTGTCGGAAATATTAATTTCAAGAATCTTTTGGGTGATAAAATGCAAAAGTTTTCAATGGAAGGTAAGTTTGATAAACTGATTTCCAGCTATGATAATCTTGTTGTTTTGTTGCCAAATGTACTTGGAAAAAAACTTCCAATAGAACTTAAGCGAATAGGAAAAGTGAATATTGTTGGTAAAGCAAAAGTTTCAACGACTGATTTGGAAGCCAAATTCAAAATGGTGACGGATTTAGGAAATGGTGAAGCCGATATTCATATGAATAATATGGACTTTATTGATAAAGCATCTTATTCGGGCAATATTATTTTGGATAATTTTAATATTGGTGCATTTTTAGGCAGAAAAGATATTGGTAAAACAACTTTAAATGTAGATGTTGATGGTGTTGGCTTTACGGAGAAATATTTGAATACGATTATAAAAGGTGATATTGCAAAATTAGATTACAATAAATACACCTATAATAATATAACGGTTGATGGGAATTTCAAGTTGCCTTATTATAAAGGTGAAGTTACTGTAAATGATCCAAACTTGAATTTGACTTTTGACGGTTTAGTGGATTTAAGTAAAAGAGAAAATAGATATGATTTCCATATTAATGTAGAAAATGCCGATTTGCGAAAATTAAGATTTGTGTCGGATTCTATCTCGCATTTCAATGGAGATGCCGTTGTTCAGGTTTCTGGAAATTCAATCGAAAATCTACAGGGAAATATTTTTATTAAAGATGCCGTATATAAAAATCCAAAAAACACATATGCTTTTGATGATGTAACAATCAATTCTAGTTTTGATGCTGATAAACTACGTACTATAACAGTTAATTCAACAGATGTTGTAAACGGAAAAATTGTTGGGAAATTCCGTTTTGATCAATTGGATAAATTAGTAATGAATTCAGTGGGAAGTTTGTATACCAATTATAAACCTTATAAAGTTCGAAAAGGACAATTCCTGCGTTTCAACTTTCATGTTTATGATAAAGTTGTCGAAATGCTTTATCCGGATGTGAATATTGATTCTTCAACAGTTGTTCGTGGTAAAATTGATGCTGATTTGCAGGAATTTAAATTTAGATTTAAATCTCAGAAAATAACCGCAGCTAAAAACACATTTGACAATATCAGAATTAATATTGATAATAAAAACACACTTTATAATGCGTATGTTGAGTTAGATAGTATCAAAACGCCCTATTATAAAATACGTGATTTCAATTTGATCAACGTCACATCAAAAGATACATTATTTGTTCGTTCAGAGTTTAAAGGAGGCGATAAAGGTCAGGATTATTTCAATTTGGATTTGTTTCATACTATCGATAAAAACAAAAATAATATCGTAGGGATTAAAAAATCTGAAATGAAGTTCAAAGACTATATATGGTATTTGAATGAAGATGCAGAGAAGGATAATCAGATTATTATAGATCAATATTTTAAAAATTTCAATTTTAATAATATTGTCTTATCGCACGAAAATCAGAAAATTGATTTAAACGGAGTTATTAAAGGAATAGATTATAAAGATCTCGTCCTCAACTTTGAAGATGTCGATATAAATAAAATTACGCCATTTAATTCCAAGTTTGTCTTTAATGGAAATTTGAATGGAAGCGTAAATTATAAACAGAATAAGAATATTTATCAGCCGACAGCTTCGATCAAAATTGATCATCTTAATTTGAATAAAACCGAATTAGGAACGTTGAATTTTGATATTTCGGGAGATGAAAGTTTTAAAAAATTCACAATAAATTCTTCAATTCAGAATGGATTTACCGAATCCTTTAAAGCAAGCGGAACTTTTGCCATTGAAAATAAAGAAACATTTTTAGATTTAAATCTAAAGCTCGAAGGATTTAATCTGGCGACTTTAGGAACGGTTGGTGTTGATGTTATTTCCAATGTGCGTGGCTCGGTTTCAGGAAATGCTTCTGTTGTTGGGAATCTTAAAAAACCTGAAATTAACGGAAGGTTGTATGTTGAAAAAGCCGGAATGACAATTCCGTATTTAAATACAGATTATGAATTGAGCGATCGTACTGTAATTGATTTGACGGATGAGAAGTTCTTATTTAGAAATAATCAGTTAACCGATACGAAATACAAAACAAAAGGATTGCTGAACGGTACAATTGAGCACCATAATTTTGGTGACTGGAAACTGGATTTAACAGTTACTTCAAAAAGATTATTAGCACTTGATACTAAAGATAGTGAAGACGCGGCCTACTTTGGAACTGCATTCATTAACGGAACTGCGAGTATAAAGGGGCCAACAGAAGGTTTATTTATTAAAGTAGATGCCAAATCTGAAAAGGGAACAGAAATTAAGATTCCGATTAGTAATGCGCAAAGCGTTGCCGAAAGCAGCTGGATACATTTTGTAACGCCAAAGGAAAAATACAATTTAGCCAATGGAATTGTCGAAAAAACGAGAAATTACAACGGACTTGAATTGGAATTTGATTTTGATATTACGCCCGATGCCGAGGTTGAAGTAATCTTGGACCGAAATTCCGGACATGGTATGAAAGGTAAAGGTTATGGGTCCTTGTTGTTTAAAATCAATACGCTGGGTAAATTTAATATGTGGGGGGATTTCCAGGCATACGAAGGAACTTATAATTTCAAATATGGCGGTTTGATTGATAAAAAATTCGCTGTTAAAAAAGGAGGATCTATCATTTGGGAAGGGAACCCAATGAAAGCGCAATTGAATCTGGAAGCGGTGTATAAAACATCAGCAAATCCAGCAGTATTATTAGAGAATTCGTCTTTCAATAAAAAAGTACCTGTCGAAGTTGTTATCGGATTAAGAGGAGATTTAACGAGTCCTGACCCTAATTTCGATATTCAGTTTCCATCCGTAAGTAGTGTTTTAAAGTCGGAAATACAATACAAGCTGGACGATAAAGACGTTCGTCAGACACAGGCTTTATATTTGCTTTCGACAGGTTCGTTTATGAGTCCGGATGGATTTAATCAAAGTGACTTGTCAGGAACATTTGCAGAAACCGCAGCAAGTTTATTAGGTGGTATTATCAAATCTGATAATGATAAAGTGAATATTGATTTGAATTTTATTTCTGCAGATAAAAGAATCGGTCAAGAAGCCGATGGTCAGTTTGTGGCTAATATATCATCGCAGATTAATGAAAAAATTTCCATCAATGGAAAAGTCGGAGTTCCGGTAGGAGGAGTCAATGAATCGGCTATCGTTGGAGATATTGAAATCCTTTATCGAGTTAATGAAGATGGTTCAATGAATCTTAGGTTGTTTAACAAAGAAAACGACATTAATTATATAGGACAGGGAATTGGTTATACACAAGGTGTCGGTATTTCGTATGAAGTTGATTTTGATACATTTAGTGAACTTGTAAACAAGCTTTTTAAAAGCCATAAATTAGAACGTACAATAAAAGGTTCTTCAGATGATGTTCAGGATTCGTATTTAAATCCTGATTATATCAATTTTACCAATAAAAAGGATACTGATAAGAATAAAAAGAAACCTGAGAAAAAAGAAGAGGAGAAGAAACCTCCACCCGTGAACAATAATCAAGGATTAATTCCTGACAACGATGATTTTTAAGATACTGTTAAAAAAAGCCATTATTCTCGTAATGGTTTTTTTTATGCTTAAATTTAAAGATTTAAACATTTTTTTTTCAAATGAAGTCGCGTTGCAATTTTATAACACTTCATTTATGTATTGTTAATTTTATGGATTTAATTAAAATAAGCGCCTTTTATTATTTTAAATGAATTTTTTGCTACCAAAAAACTTATTAACGAAAACGTTTGAATTTAACATATTTTATTAATTTATGATAAACATAGCCTGAAAAGTGACTAATGTTTGCTAATTTTACAACTTAATACTTAAATAATGCCAAAAACAATAAAAAAAGTTGGTGTTCTTACTTCGGGAGGAGACTCACCAGGAATGAATGCTGCAATACGATCAGTTGTTCGAACATGCGCTTATCATAATATAGAATGCATAGGAATTTATAGAGGGTATCAAGGAATGATCGAAGGTGATTTTAAAGAAATGGGCCCTCGAAGCGTAAATAATATTGTCAACAAAGGTGGAACGATCTTGAAATCGGCTCGTTCAGTTGAGTTTAGAACCCCAGAAGGTAGAAAAAAAGCTCATGATAACCTTTTGAAAGCTGGAGTTGATGCTCTAGTGGTTATTGGAGGAGACGGAAGTTTTACCGGAGGTTTAATCTTTAATTCAGAGTACAATTTTCCTGTAATCGGAATTCCGGGTACTATTGATAATGATATCTATGGTACAAGTCATACATTAGGATATGACACAGCTTTAAATACTGTTGTTGATTCTATTGATAAAATCAGAGATACAGCAAGTTCACATAACCGTTTGTTTTTTGTGGAGGTTATGGGTAGAGATGCTGGGCATATTGCACTTAATGCCGGAATTGGAGCAGGTGCTGAAGAAATCCTTATTCCTGAAGAAGACTTAGGTTTAGACAGATTGCTAGACTCACTTCAAAAAAGTAAAGCTTCAGGAAAATCATCAAGTATAGTAGTTATTGCAGAAGGCGATAAAATTGGTAAAAATGTATTCGAATTAAAAGATTACGTTGAAGCTAATTTGCCTGAATATGACGTACGAGTTTCTGTTTTAGGACATATGCAGCGTGGTGGTTCGCCATCTTGTTTTGACCGTGTTTTGGCAAGCCGCTTAGGTGTAAAAGCTGTAGAATCTTTATTGGAAGGAAAATCAAACTATATGGTTGGACTAAAAGAGGACAAAGTTGTTTTGACCCCGCTTGAACAGGCAATTAAAGGAAAATCAGAAATTGATAGAGAATTGTTAAGAGTGTCAGACATCATGTCGACCTAATAAATAAAAGTTTAAAAAGGAAAGAAAGTTTATTGTGAGGAAATTAGACTTTTAAATTAGTGTAATAAAAACAAAAGCAAAAAATTTAGTAAAATGTCAAAAGTAAAATTAGGAATAAACGGATTTGGACGTATCGGAAGAATCGTTTTTAGAGAGTCTTTCAATAGAGATAATGTAGAAGTTGTAGCAATCAATGATTTATTAGATGTAGATCACTTGGCTTACTTATTAAAATATGATTCAGTTCACGGTCGTTTTAACGGAACTGTTGAAGTTAAAGAAGGAAAATTATATGTAAACGGAAGAAATATCCGTATTACAGCTGAGAGAAATCCAGCTGACTTAAAATGGAACGAAGTTGATGTTGATGTAGTTGCTGAATGTACTGGTATCTTCACAACTATCGAAACTGCAAGCGAGCACTTAAAAGGAGGAGCTAAAAAAGTTATCATTTCTGCTCCATCTGCTG
Source organism: Flavobacterium xizangense (assembly GCF_054075145.1). NCBI lineage: Bacteria > Pseudomonadati > Bacteroidota > Flavobacteriia > Flavobacteriales > Flavobacteriaceae > Flavobacterium > Flavobacterium xizangense. The sequence goes on from NZ_JBSIPG010000004.1 coordinate 282,914, forward strand.
ATGCTCCGATGTTTGTAATGGGAGTAAACCACGAAACTGCTAAAGCTTCTGACTTAGTTGTTTCTAACGCTTCTTGTACTACAAACTGTTTAGCTCCATTAGCGAAAGTTATCAATGATAATTTCGGAATTGTGGAAGGTTTGATGACTACTGTTCACGCAACAACTTCAACTCAAATGACAGCTGACGGACCTTCTAGAAAAGACTGGAGAGGTGGACGTGCTGCTGCAATCAATATCATTCCTTCTTCAACAGGTGCTGCAAAAGCGGTTGGAAAAGTAATCCCATCTTTGAATGGTAAATTAACAGGTATGGCTTTCCGTGTTCCTACTGCTGACGTTTCTACAGTAGATTTAACTGTGAAATTGGCTAAAGAAACTTCTTACGAAGAAATCATGGCTGTATTGAAAAAAGCTTCTGAAAACGAATTAAAAGGTATCTTAGGATATACTGAAGATGCAGTTGTTTCTCAAGATTTCATTTCTGACAAAAGAACATCTATTGTTGATGCGACTGCAGGAATTGGTTTGAATTCAACTTTCTTCAAATTAGTATCTTGGTACGATAACGAGTACGGATACTCAAGCAAATTGATCGATTTATCTGTGCATATCGCAGGTTTAAAATAATATTATATATTTGTGCAAAATCCCGTTATCTCCAAATAACGGGATTTTCTTATTTTGTTACGTCTTTAATTAATGTAAAAAATACACTTTTTATTTAAATGAAGAAAAACTAACTCAAAAAACAAAAAAATAAAATGAAATTAATAGTTGATAGTGGATCTACTAAGGCAGATTGGATTGCAATTGATGATAATGGAAAAGTATTATTCACGACACAAACTTTAGGTTTGAACCCTGAAATTCTTGATGGTCCAGAAATTATCGAAAGATTAAACGACCGTTTTGATATTTTGCAAAACAAAAAAAACGCTTCACATTTGTTCTTCTATGGAGCAGGATGCGGAACAGACAGAATGAAAGAATGGTTGAAACAAATCTTTCAGGAGTATTTCTCTAACGCCATCGTAGATGTGCAGGAAGATACTTATGCGGCTGTGTACGCAACAACTCCTAAAGGCGAAGAAGCTATTGTTTCGATCCTTGGAACAGGATCTAATTGCAGTTATTTTGATGGAAAAGTATTGCATCAAAAAGTACAGTCGTTAGGATATATCGTAATGGATGACTGCAGTGGAAACGTTTTTGGGAAAGAATTAATCAGAAAGTATTATTTTAATAAAATGCCTAAAGAATTAGCAGTTGAACTTGAAAAAGAGTATGACGTTGATCCTGATTTTATTAAAAATAAATTATACAAGGAACCAAATCCAAATGCTTATTTAGCAACTTATGCAAAGTTTTTAATTAAACATAAAGACACTGAATTCTGTAAAAAAATTATTTTTAAAGGAATGAAATCTTTCGTTAAAAACTACATTAAGCAGTTTGATAACTGTAAAGAAGTTCCTGTACATTTCGTAGGTTCTATAGCATTTTACTTAAAAGATGAATTACAAGAAACTTTCGATAAATATGAACTTAAATTAGGAAACGTTTTAAGAAGACCTATTGACGGTTTGATTGCTTACCATGTTGCTAATCAATAGTTCTGGATTTATGGAGATTGCAATTATTGCTCATGACGGAAAAAAAGCCGATTTAATTGATTTTTTAATCAAAAATGAAGCTGTTTTGCACAATGAAAAAATAAGACTTATTGGTACTGGAACTACTGGAGGAAAAGCTGAAGCCGCCGGATTTAAGACGCAGAGAATGCTTTCTGGACCGTTAGGTGGTGATGCGCAAATTGCCGGAAGAGTTGCAGAAGGAATAACTAAGATGGTTTTCTTTTTTAAAGACCCTTTGTCAAGTCATCCGCACGAAGCTGATATTAATATGCTTATTCGCGTTTGTGATGTGCATAATGTGCCGCTGGCAACAAATGAAGCAACGGCACAACTATTATTAGATGCTATTGCACAGCAATTATAGAAATTTCTACATTAACATTTTTTGGCAAACAAGCCACTTGAACCGTTTCACGAGCTGGAGCGGTTTTTTCGTTAAAATAAGAACCGTAAATGGTGTTTATTGCACCAAAATTGTTCATGTCCATAATGAAAATAGTTGCTTTAACAACATTTTCAAAAGTCATATCTGCAGCTTCTAAAATTGCTGCAATATTCTCCATAACTTGTTTTGTTTCGTCGTTGATATTATCGGTTACAAGTTCTCCTGAAGCTGGATTAATCGCAATTTGCCCAGAAGCATAAAGTGTGTTTCCTGATAAAACAGCCTGATTATACGGACCGATTGGAGCCGGAGCTTTTTCGGTAAAGATGATTTTTTTCATAATGAAAGTATTTTGATTCGAAAATTGTTTATCGATTTGAAACGCTTCGTTTGTTCCATTTGATGTCGCTTAGCATACCAGATTTAATTCCGATAAAGAAATTCCAGTTCGAATTTGTTCCTAATGGTTGCCAGTTAAAAGCCATTCTCCAGCTTAATAAATCTCTTTCAAAACGGAATTGAGTAAAAGTAATCCCTTTTTGTACAAAGTCATATCCTGTAGAAACCCCGCCTTTCCATTTGGGCGTAATATCGGTATTGATAGAAATCATTATGGAGTTTCCGCTTATTTTGTTTTCTCTGTTTACATTTGAGTATGTTAATGAATAAGCCATTGTCATATCCCACGGAATTTTTGCATTGAAAAATTCTGATATAACATCTTTGTCATCATCTTTTTCATTGGCAAACTGACTGTTTCTGCTATCGGTTAAGTCGGTATTGGTTCCAAATAAATCATCATTACGACCTCCGTTCCGCTGGCTCTGTGTATTCGTTTTTTCTTTGTCTCCGCCTTTATTAGAAAACGAATAGTTTAGAGTAACATTGGCACTTGTCATCCTAAATAAACTTCCTCCGTTATCAATATTATATTTGTCAATTCTTGTTCCTGAATTGTCAATTGCGTAAGGATCTAAAGTAGCACCAAAATTCATGTTCAATTTATTGTCAAAAAACTGTGTCCCACCTGATACAAGTACAGGCTGCCAGGCAAGAACTTGTTTTCCGTCGGCATTAAAATTGTAACTTGTGCTGAAGTTTAAGTTGTTTAACAACATTATTTTTTTCGGCTCCGTTTTTGTGCTGTCACGGTCTCTTACTTTTGCTTCAAAGGTATTGCTTAAAGCAAAGCCTACAATATTTGAGTTTTCTTTTCCTGGAGCGCCATAAACGCCGTTTTCAAAACGTGTATATTCAGTTGTAATTCGGCCAGAAGCATCTACAGCATAAGTATCGTAGTATTTTTCAAAACTTGGCGTGTATGCGTATGTAATAGACGGACGCATAACGTGACGAATCGATTGAATCTTTTTGTCTGAACCAAAATTGAATGTTCCGTAAATTGTTGTTCCTAAATTTGAACTGAAATTGTAAGTTCTAAAAGCATCAAAACCATTTACTTGTGTGTCTACAACTTTGCTTTGCTCTGCGTCGTAGCTTCGGCTGATGGTCTTAGTTACCCATGTTTCCTGATAATTGGTTGACATTCCGGCACTAAAATATTTGAATAATTTAAAGTTAGTGCTTAATGGAATTGTATGTTGCATTCCAATTTGAGCATCTCTAAACATTTGCGGTTTAAAGAATAAGGAATCAGTAGTTACAAAGCTGTTTTTTCCACTTAAGTTGTATTGTAAATTGATGTTTTTTATAAAACCTTTTTTCACTCCGTCTTTTCCAACAAAAGGATAAATACGGTCAATACTTGCCTGAAGTGATGGCAAAGTCATGTTAATGACTTCGGTTTGTGTATTTTGTGAGTGTGTAGCTGTTAAGGCTATTCTGGCTTGTGGAATAGTATTAAAAGTTTTATTCCATGAAATAGATGAACTTAATGTATTATTCAGATTGGAGCCAATATTTGCCTGATTGATCGATTGCTTAAAATACTTACTACTACCCATGTTCACCGATGCAGAAAAGGTTGAATTTGGATTGGATTTAGTATCTTTTGAGTGCGACCACTGAATGTTGTAGATTTTTTGCTTCGAATAATCCGGATAGCCCCGTTCGCTGCTGATTAAATTCTCAAAACGCACATTGATATTTCCTCTGTATTTATACCTCGTGGCATACGCCGATTCAAAACGTAAGGCATAACTTCCATTGGTGTAATAATCTCCTAAAACAGTCAAGTCATAATTATCGCTTAAAGCAAAATAATACCCCCCGTTTTGAAGGGAGAAACCTCTTGTGTTTGAGTCGTTATAACTTGGTAATATAATTCCTGAAACACTTTTTTCTTGGCTCATTGGGAAATAAGCAAACGGCAAAGCTAGTGGAGTAGGAACATCTGCGATAACCATATTAGTTAAGCCGGTTACTACCTTTTTTCCGGGAACAAATTTAACTTTATTGGTTTGGAAGTAATATTCTGGATTGTCTACATCTGTTGATGTGGTGAAACGTGCGCCTCTTAAAAAGTAAACCGAATCGTTTTCTTTTTTAGTAACCGCAGCTTTAATTTTAAATTCACCTTGCTCTGTTCTCGAATTAAAAATTAAGGCTTTTTTAGTTTTGAAATTAAAACGGATCGAATCTGGTTGCACTTCATTTGATCCTTGTTTGAAGTTTGGATACTGAATTAAAACTCCGGCTGAATCTTTTATTCTTCCAGCATAAACTTCATCTTTTCCATAATCCAAAACAATGATTCCAGATTTTAATTCTACATCTTTATAGTAGAGTTCGGCTTCATTATATAAGGTAAGCTGTTTCTTTTTTTTGTCAATTGTGGCATAATCTTTTGCCTTGTATTTTACTTTTCCATCAAGAAAAGTCTTAGCAGGCTTGATACTGTCAATTTTTACAGTATCAACTTTTGTAGCTACAGATTGATCTTTTTGTTTTGCTGCATCAGTTTTTACAGTTGAACCTTTATCTGTTTGTTTTACAGTTGGTAACGGTTTTTTTTGGCTTTTTATATCTTGTGAATATACTTTACCACATCCTAGTGTTAGGAGAAATGATATTAAAACGATATTAAATAAGTTTGTGTGCAAAGGTTTAAATGCTATTTTTGTAAAAGTATGGCTTGTTTTTTGACATGTCAAAACTACATATAATTTTTTGGCAAAAATAATCAATTGCGAAAATTATAACAGTTGCAAATTATTAAAATTAACTTTTAGATTTATGAATATATTTAACAAAACTAGGCTATTATTTAGTTTTTTTCTAACTATAATTTCGTTTTGTGCTTACAGTCAGGCAAATGTTTTTAAAGTAACACTTGATGCCGGACATGGTGATCATGACTTTGGAGCTGTTTACAGTGGCCGAATAGAAAAAAATATTGCCTTGGCGATTGTGCTAAAAGTTGGGAAAATATTAGAAGCAAGTCCAAATGTGGATGTGATTTATACGCGTAAAACGGATGTTTTCATCGATTTGGTTGAAAGAGCTAACATAGCAAACAGAGCTAATTCTAATATTTTCGTATCAATTCACTGTAATGCTAATAAAAATACAGCAGCTGATGGAACAGAAACGTATGTAATGGGTTTGAGTAAAGTAGCATCAAATCTTGAGGCGGCAAAAAAGGAGAACTCGGTAATTACATTAGAAAAAGATTATAAGCGTAAATATGAAGGCTACGACCCAAATTCACCAGAATCAATGATTGGAATGACTTTAATGCAGGAAGAATATTTGGATAACAGTATTTCGTTGGCAACTAAAATTGAAGATAATTTTGATCGACTTGGAAAGAAATTAAGACAAGGTGGTGTGAAACAAGCACCGTTTATGGTACTTCATAAAGCATATATGCCAAGAGTTTTAGTGGAAACAGGTTTCGTTTCAAACCCTACAGAAGGAAATATTCTGAATTCAGAAGAAGGGCAAAATGATATTGCAAAAGCGATTGCAGATGCTATTTTGAGTTATAAAAGTGAATATTTTGGTTCTGGAATTCCTGAAATGTCAGATGTCAGACCGGCGAAAGATACATCAACTTCAAAAAAAGCTAAACCTGCTGAACCATCTGTAGCGGCAAAAAATGCAGTAAAAGGAACTTTTTATAAAGTGCAGCTTATTGCTAGTATCAAAAAGACCACATTAGAACCTAAAAATTTTAAAGGTCTAAAAAATGTAACTATGCTTTATGAAAATAATGTTTATAAATATTTCTATCAGGAAACTTCAGATTATGAAGCAGCGAAGAAATTTTTGCAAGAAGCTAAGAGTAAAGGGTATGGCGCTGCATTTTTGACCGCAACTAAAGATGGAGAAAAAATCAGTATTCAAGACGCTACTAAATAATAGTCACAAGTTCGAATATTTATATTAATTTTGTACAAACACTTAGAATTTTGAAACTAACAAGAGAAATTAAAACGGCTATTTTAGTCATCGCGTCAATTTTATTATTTATTTGGGGCTACAGTTTTTTAAAAGGCAGAGATCTTTTTACAAATTACAAAACATTATTTGTTGAGTATGATAATGTCGAAGATTTGGCACCATCAGCACCAGTTACCATAAACGGACTTGCAATTGGTAAAGTAAATAAAATTACACTCAATGAAACAACAGGAAAATTATTAGTAGAGCTTCAGCTTAAAACTGATTTTCCAATTTCTAAAACAAGTACAGCAGCTTTGTATTCTCCAAGTTTGATTGGCGGAAAACAAATTAAAATTGTGCCAAATTTAACTGATAAAGATCCAGCAGCAGAAGGTCAGACATTGAATGGAACTGTTGAGCTTGGTTTGACGGAATCTTTAGGAGGAAAACTTGAACCGATTCAGGCTAAATTAGACAAAATGCTTGTGAATATTGATAATCTGGTTACTGGATTAAACAATACTTTAGATAAAAATACACAAGAAAATTTAAAGAAAACAATTGCTGAATTAAGCCAGACAATGGAGCAGTTTCATAAAGCTTCTGGAACTCTTAACTCTATCCTGGATACTAATAAAGGTCAGATTAATGGTGTTGTGACAAATTTCAATAAAATGTCAAGCAACTTTAATAAAATATCCGACTCATTAAACAAAGCCGATTTAGGAAAAACAGTACGAAGCTTAAATCAGACTTTAGCTAAAGTAGATGGCTTGATGACGAATTTAAATTCAGGAAAAGGTACAGCAGGTAAATTATTAAATGACGATGCATTATATAATAATTTAGCCAAAACTTCAAAAGAATTAGAATTACTGTTGCAAGACGTACGTCTTTACCCAACGCGATACGTAAATGTTTCGCTTTTTGGAAAGAAAAACAAACCTTACGTAGCACCAACAGAACAAACAAACTCAACTGACAAAAAATAAATATAAATGAGTTATTTAGATAATATTTTATTTGCCATACTTCTTATAGTTGGTTTTGGTTTTTTTACAGCGAGCGTAAAAAAAATCATCCGCAACATTAATTTGGGAGTTGATGTAGATCGAAAAGATAATCCTAAAGCTCGTTGGAAAAACATGGCATTGATTGCCCTTGGACAATCAAAAATGGTGAGACGCCCTGTTGCCGGAATACTCCATATTTTTGTATATGTTGGTTTCGTAATTATTAATATTGAATTGCTTGAAATTATTATTGATGGGCTTTTTGGTACGCACAGAATTTTTGCTCCTTATTTAGGAGTTGTTTATGACGTTCTTATTGCCTCATTCGAAATTTTGGCTATACTGGTTATTATTGCAGTTGTCACTTTTTGGATCAGAAGAAATGTAATTCGATTAAAGCGTTTTATAAGTAATGATTTGAACGGATTTCCAAAGAGTGATGCAAATTATATTTTGTATTTCGAAACCGTTTTAATGATTTTGTTTTTATTAATGAATGCCTCTGATTTGCATTTGCAGAATGTTCCAGGCGGATATTCTCATTTTCACAAAGCAGGAAGTTATCCAATAAGCCAATTTATAGCACCAATTTTTAATGGTACATCTAATGAATTAGTTGGACTTTTATTTGAGGTATTTTGGTGGCTTCACATCGTTGGTATTTTAGTTTTTATGAACTATTTGTACTTCTCAAAACATTTGCATATTCTTTTGGCATTCCCAAATACTTATTTTGCAAACTTGAAACCAGAAGGTCAGTTTGATAATTTAGAATCGGTTACAAAAGAAGTGAAGTTGATGATGGATCCGAATGCTGATCCGTTTGCAGCAGCTCCAGTTGATGAAAATGCTACTCCGGCTAAATTTGGAGCAAGCGACGTTCAGGATTTGAACTGGGTACAGCTTTTAAATGCTTATACTTGTACAGAGTGCGGACGTTGTACTTCATCTTGTCCTGCAAATCAAACAGGGAAAAAATTGTCTCCTCGTAAAATTATGATGGATACAAGAGATCGTTTGACAGAAGTTGGAAAAAATATTGATGCAAATAAAGGCGTTTTTGTTCCAGACAATAAAACGTTATTAAACGATTATATTACACCAGAAGAATTATGGGCTTGTACATCATGTAATGCCTGTGTGGAAGAATGCCCGGTTAATATTAGTCCGCTTTCTATTATTATGGATATGCGTCGTTATTTAGTGATGGAGCAAAGTGCTGCACCAATGTCGCTAAATGCAATGATGACCAATATTGAAAACAATGGTGCGCCATGGCAATACAGCCAGCAAGACCGTTTGAATTGGAAAAACGAGAATTAAAAAAGTTTAATTGGTTATTTGTGTAACCGTTTAATCGATTTGAATAAGATATTTATGGTTTTTAGTAGTGTTATCGCAACGAGTGCGATTAATCAAAATAAACGATTAACCGACTTAACAAAAAAAGAAGATGTCAGAAAGTTTAGTAGTGCCAACAATGGCTGAAATGCTAGCCCAAGGAACACAGCCAGAAGTTTTATTTTGGGTTGGTTGCGCAGGAAGTTTTGATGATAGAGCAAAAAAAATTACAAAAGCATTTGTACGTATTTTGAATCGTACTAATGTTTCATTTGCGGTATTAGGTACAGAAGAGAGTTGTACTGGAGATCCTGCAAAACGTGCTGGAAACGAATTTTTGTTTCAGATGCAAGCCATGATGAATATCGAGGTATTAAATACATACGAAGCAAAAAAGATTGTTACGGCTTGTCCGCATTGTTTTAATACTTTGAAAAATGAATATCCTGAGTTAGGTGGAAACTATGAAGTTATTCATCATACGGAATTTTTAAAGTCATTAATTGATGATGGAAGATTGACTGTTGAAGGCGGTCAGTTTAAAGGAAAGAAAATAACTTTTCATGATCCTTGTTATTTAGGAAGAGCGAATAAAGTTTATGAAGCGCCAAGAGATTTAATTCAGAAATTAGATGTTGAATTAGTTGAAATGAAGCGTTCAAAAGCAAACGGTTTGTGCTGTGGAGCTGGAGGAGCACAAATGTTTAAAGATGCTGAACCAGGGAATAAAGAAGTGAATGTTTTGCGCACTGAAGATGCATTGGAAACTAAACCAGATATTATTGCTGCAGGCTGTCCTTTCTGTAACACAATGTTGACAGATGGAATTAAACATGCACATAAGGAAGGTGAGGTAAAAGTAATGGACGTTGCAGAGTTAATTGCAAATGCGCAGGATTTGTAAAAAAAGATGCTAAGGTTCTAAATTGCTATCCCGATAGCTATCGGGACTAAGTTTTTCAACCTGAAACCTGAAACAAAACAAACAAATAAACAAAATTTATAATGTATATACCTTTTGAAAATTTACCTGGTGAGTCTAGAGTTTGGATTTACCAATCGAACAGAAAATTTTCTGAGGAAGAGTTTTCTGAAATTGAGACCGATTTGAAAGCTTTTGTTGAGCAATGGGCGGCGCACGGAACAAGTCTTGAGGCTTCTTTTTTGTTGAAGTATAATCGTTTCATTATTTTAGCTGTGAATCAGGATGTGCAGGCGGCAACGGGATGTTCTATTGATAGTTCTGTTGAATTTATTCAGGGTTTGGAGAAAAAGTATAATGTTGATTTATTGGATAAAATGAACGTTACTTTTAAGCTTGGAGAGCATATTGCCCACAAACCATTAATTGATTTTAAAAAGATGGTTAAAGATAAATCAGTTTCTGAGAACACAATCGTTTTTAATAATCTTGTAAACAATATCGAAGAATTTAATGAGTCTTGGGAAGTTCCTGCAGCCGATAGCTGGCATAGCAGATTTTTCTAAAATAAATTTATAAAATATTTGAAAGGCATGAAATTTTGATTTTATGCCTTTTTTTGTTTTTGTAATTTCATGTTTCAGGTTGTTTTAGTGTAACTGAGACAATGTTTTTAGTTTGTGTGGCTTTTGAAAACTATGACTTCTAATCTAGCCCCGATGGGAGCGGCATCCTTTTATGGTCTCGTTTCTTTAACGAGACCATAAAAGATATAGCGGACAGCGGGACTGGACTTTCTTATGAAAATGGATTTTTCTGCTCCTTATGAATTATAACCGTCTAGTACTCTGGTGAATCTAAGATTTACAAAAATCTAACAAACGAAACGGTCAATTAAACGCTATTTTTGAGTATTTTCGTAGAATTAAATTTAATACATGAAAATAGCAATAGTTTGTTATCCAACATTTGGCGGTAGTGGGGTAGTAGCCACTGAGTTAGGTCTCGAATTAGCCAGACGCGGACACGAAATACATTTTATAACTTATAGTCAGCCCGTGAGGTTGGCACTTTTGAATCCGAATGTTCATTATCACGAAGTAAACGTTCCTGAATATCCTCTTTTTCATTATCAGCCTTATGAGCTGGCTTTGTCTAGCAAATTGGTTGATATGGTGAAATTATACAAAATTGAGGTTCTTCATGTGCATTATGCTATTCCGCACGCTTATGCGGGTTATATGGCAAAGCAAATGCTGAAAAATGAAGGTATCAATTTGCCAATGATTACTACGCTTCACGGAACTGATATTACTTTGGTTGGAAATCATCCTTTTTATAAACCTGCGGTGACTTTTAGTATTAACAAATCAGATTATGTGACTTCGGTTTCTCAGAGTTTGAAAGATGATACTTTGAAATTGTTTAAGATCAAGAATAAAATTAAGGTGATTCCGAATTTTATCGAATTGGATAAAGTGGTAAAGGATCCAGATGCGCCATGTCATCGTTATGTAATGGCAAAGGAAAATGAGCGTATTATAACACACATCAGTAACTTTAGAAAGGTAAAACGAATTCCGGATATTATTAAGATTTTTTATAATATCCAGAAAGAAATGCCTGCCAAACTGATGATGGTGGGTGATGGTCCTGAAAAAGAAAAAGCAGAGGTTTTATGTATGGAGCTGGGAATTTACGATAAAGTGATTTTCTTTGGAAACAGTAATGAAATTGATAAAATTTTATGCATGACCGATTTGTTTTTGCTTCCTTCAGAAACAGAAAGTTTTGGTTTAGCTGCTTTGGAAGCTATGGCACTTGGAGTTCCGGTAATTTCCAGTAATTCAGGTGGTTTGCCTGAAGTGAATTTTGATGGTGTTTCAGGTTATTTGAGTAATGTTGGAAATGTTGATGAAATGGCTGCAAATGCAATTAAGATTTTAAAAGATGATGCAACGCTGAAAGAATTTAAAAAGAATGCACTGGAAGTTGCTAAGAAATTTGATATTAAAAATATACTTCCAAAATATGAAGCGTTATATCAAAAAGCAATTGACGATTATAAAGAGTAAAACATCAATTTAATAATTTAATGCATGAAAAAGATAATTTCAGTTTTAATGGTTTTTGTTTTGTTCTCGTGTGGAGCAAAAAAAACTTCGAATTCAACGGCGTTATATGAGGTTTTGACGGAACAGTCAGATGGCGGCGGCAATATCAAGTTTTTTGAAATTTTGACTGAACCTAACGAAATTAAAATGCTTGAAAATGACCCGCTTTTAGCTAGTAAGATGAAACAGACTGATATTAGCAATTCGAACTATATTATTTTAAATATGGGGGAGAAAAGCACAAGTGGTTATTCTATTGGCGTTGAGAAAGTAGAAGAAACTGACAAAAATATTATCATTACGGTGAAGGAAAACAGTCCAGCGCCAGATGCTATGGTAATGCAGGTTATTTCATATCCTTATACTGTGGTAAAAGTGCACTCTAAGAAAGAAATTATTATTAAGTAATTAGTTCTTAATAATTAGTAAAAAGTTATTGAGCAAATGTCAAGCTGAGTGAAGTTGAAGCTCTTTGGTTGTTCATTAAGCCCTTCTCCCGAGGCTTCGGGATCGGTCAGGAAGACATGATAAAACAAAAAAAACCTGTCGTAATTAAAGCGACAGGTTTTCTTTTACAATTATTTTTTAATTTAATTTTAGAATTTGAATTTGATCCCTAAACCAACATCAAATCCAAAGTTGTCATCGTCATAATATCCAGAACCAATCTCTGGTCTTGCATCTAATGATAAAAGAATTGGCACTTCTTTAAAGCCATATTCTATTCCGATATCTCCTGCTGCAAAAACATACGTTCCGCTGTCATTATATTTTGTGTTTCCATTGTAATAATCGTGATCCCAAGCAGCGATTCCACCACCAACACCAGCGTACCAGTTAAAACCTCCGTCTATATTCCAAACCCATTGATAAAGTGCTACACCTTTGATAGCGTCAACATCACTGCTGTTTCTCCAGCCTAAATCAAATTCAAGTCTGTTTTTTTGATTTAATCCTCTTTGATAAGATACTTCTCCTCCAAAACCGTTATTGTCTCCTAGACGCAAACCTAGCGCATTTTTGGCAATGTCTTGTGAATGAGCCGTAAATGCTAAACCTAATAGCATAATGGCTGATAAAATGATTTTTTTCATAAAAATGATTCAATTAATTTTTTTCAAATGTATAATTACAACTACCTATACAACGTATAAGATTTTTGAAAATTGTTATATAATTTACATTTTTATGAAAACTGAATTTTGTAAATCAGTTGTAAAGTCTGTTAAATATTACCTTTTTTTAATTTACTGGCTTGTTTTTCAACTATTGAAGTCAGTAATTGAGAAGTAAGATTATCTTCCATTTCAAATAAATTTTCTTCTTCAGTAAAATTGTTTTTTTCGTAAGTGTATAGTTTCCAGCGTTTTTTATGATATTCTAAAGCTGTCAGATTTTCAACCCAATCACCAGAATTTAAATATAAAGTAGATCCGTGCTTGTTTTCTATGGTTGCTATTTTTGGTTCATGAATATGACCGCAGATAACGTAGTCGTATTTTTTTTCAATAGCCAAATCGGTTGCCGTGGTTTCAAAGTCTGAAATGAATTTTACAGCTTTTTTTACGCTGGCTTTTATTTTTTTTGAGAATGAATAAGGTTCTCTTCCTAGTTTTGTCAGACACCAGTTTGCGAAACGATTTGTAAGGATCAAATAATCGTAACCTAATCCGCCTAATTTTGCAATCCATTTGGAGTGTTGTACCGAAGCATCAAAAACGTCGCCGTGAAAAATCCACGCTTTTTTGCCATCTAATTCCAAAACTAATTTATCAACTAAAGAAAAATTTCCCATATTCATATCACTAAATTTCCGAAGAATTTCGTCATGGTTTCCAGTGATATAATAAACTTTTGTTCCTTTAGAAGCCATTCCGATTATTCGTTGAATAACTCTTAAATGCGCTTTCGGAAAGTACGATTTTCGAAATTGCCAAGCATCAATAATATCTCCGTTTAAAACTAATGTTTTAGGTTTAATACTTGATAAATAGTTGTTTAATTCCTTGGCATGACTTCCGTAAGTTCCCAAATGGACATCAGAAATAATGACCAGTTCGACATTTCTTTTTTTCAATTTTCCGTGATTTGAAGTTTAGCAAATAAAAGAAACAAACGCTGGATTTATTTTATCAAAAGGTTATCAATTTGAGATCAATTTTAATAAATTATGATTTTTAAACGGCTTAACCTTTATTTAATAATCACAATTTTATATTTTTTAATTTAATTCATAAAACTTACATTTGCTAAAACAATTAACATGGCAGGAAATAGCTACGGCACATTATATAGAGTTACAACATTTGGTGAATCACACGGCGAGGCTTTAGGCGGTATTATTGATGGATGTCCATCAGGAATTAAGCTTGATTTTGAAGCAATCGAAGTGGAAATGTCTCGAAGAAAGCCGGGGCAATCTGCAATTGTAACGCAAAGAAAAGAACCAGATGCAGTTCAGTTTTTATCTGGAATCTTTGAAGGAAAAACTACCGGAACTCCAATAGGTTTTATTATTCCAAATACCAATCAAAAATCGGATGACTATTCACATATAAAAGATAATTACAGGCCAAGCCATGCAGATTATGTATATGATCAAAAGTATGGTTTTCGTGATTACCGCGGCGGTGGAAGAAGCTCAGCTCGTGAAACGGCGAGCAGAGTAGTGGCAGGTGCAATCGCAAAACAGATGTTGCCAGAGATTAAGATTAATGCTTATGTTTCTTCAGTAGGGCCAATTCATTTAAATACTCCTTATCAAGATTTAGATTTTTCGAAAATAGAAAGCAATCCAGTGCGTTGTCCTGATGAAAAATCAGCTGCGATTATGGAGGAATATATTCGTGATATCCGTAAGCAGGGCGATACTGTTGGAGGTGTTGTTTCGTGTGTAATTCAGAATGTACCAGTTGGTCTTGGCGAACCGGTTTTTGATAAATTGCATGCCGAATTAGGAAAAGCAATGCTTTCGATAAATGCTGTAAAAGGTTTTGAATACGGCAGCGGATTTTCAGGCTCTGAAATGAAAGGTAGCGAGCACAACGATTTGTACAATCCGGACGGAACTACAAAAACGAATCTTTCTGGAGGAATTCAGGGAGGAATCAGTAACGGAATGGATATTTACTTTAGAGTAGCTTTCAAACCTGTTGCAACTATTATGCAGACACAAGATTCATTAGATAATAAAGGAAATATTAAACCAATGACAGGAAAAGGCCGTCATGATCCATGTGTAGTACCTCGTGCGGTGCCAATTGTTGAAGCAATGGCCGCAATTGTTTTGGCTGATTTTTATTTAATCAACAAAACATATTAATAAAAGTTAAGGCAGTGAGGGTCTTAATATTTTAATTTAAAACAAACAATTAATGCAAGTTACAGAAACTAAAAAAAAATCATTTCTTTCAGGATTAACAGGCCAGATTATAATTGCAATGGTCTTAGGGGCAACTTTAGGAATTATATTGCACGCTACAATTTCTCCTGAAGCAGCACAATCTTTTAGCAGCAAAATTAAAATGCTGGCGACCATTTTTATTCGATTGGTTCAGATGATTATTTCGCCTTTGGTATTTACTACTTTGGTAGTTGGAATTGCGAAACTTGGCGACATTAAAACAGTTGGAAGAATTGGAGGGAAAGCACTTGGATGGTTTTTTACTGCTTCATTTATATCATTGTTAATAGGATTGTTTTATGTAAATATCCTTGAGCCAGGCGTAGGTCTAAAATTAGGTCACGTTGATATGGCAGCAGCTACAGAAGTAACTGGAAAAACAAAAACACTTTCTGTAGAGAATTTTGTTGAACATATTGTTCCGAAAAGTATTTTTGAAGCAATGGCTACGAATGAAATTTTACAAATAGTAATATTCTCAATCTTTTTCGGATTAGCTGCCGCTTCTATTGGAAGTCCTGTAAAACCTGTGATTAATGCACTTGACAAAGCTTCGCACATCGTTTTGAAAATGGTGAATTATGTCATGAATTTTGCGCCAATAGGGGTTTTCGGTGCCATTGCAGGAGTATTTGCAATTAGAGATGCAGAAGAATTAGTGATTACTTATTTCAAATTCTTCGGATCATTTTTAGTGGGAATAGCTACACTTTGGGTGGTTTTAATTGCAGTTGGTTATATTTTCTTAAAAGGAAGAATGACAGAGTTATTAAAACGTATCATCGGGCCATTAGCCATCGCTTTTGGAACAACAAGTAGTGAAGCTGTTTTTCCAAAATTGACAGAGGAATTAGAAGATTTTGGAGTAAAAGATAAAATTGTTTCTTTCATGTTGCCACTTGGTTATTCGTTCAATCTGGATGGAAGTATGATGTATATGACATTTGCCAGTATCTTTATTGCTCAGTTTTACGGGGTTCATTTAGATATAGGAACACAAATGGTTATGCTTTTGGTTTTAATGCTAACTAGTAAAGGAATTGCAGGTGTACCTAGAGCAAGTTTAGTTGTAGTAGCAGCTACTTGTGGAATGTTTGATATTCCTGTAGAAGGAATTGCGTTAATTTTGCCTATTGATCATTTCTGTGATATGTTTAGAAGCGCCACAAATGTTTTAGGAAATGCTTTGGCTACTTCTGTTGTTGGACAATGGGAGAATAATAAAGAAGCCGAGACAATTTTAGAGGAGTAAAATCTAAAAAAATAAGATTCTCACTACGCTGATATTTATCAGTTTAAAGAGTAAACAATAATTAAAGAAAAGTTGTATTTTTAGCCTAAATACAGCTTTTTTTTATTTTTAAGTGTATATTTGGTGAAATTAGCCATTTATGCCCCGAATGCGGAATTTTTTTCTTCTGATCGTTTTTCTGAATTGTGGTATCAGTTCAGCATTCGCGCAGTCTGAAACGATTTCTGATGGTAAAATTAATAAGCTTGTAAAACAGGCTTGGGAGGATTTTAAAGAATCAAATTTTGAAAAATCATTAATTACTTCGCGTGTTGCTTTAAACTATGCAACAACTTCAAAAAATAATTACTTAATAGCAAAATCATATAAAATAATTGCTGGGAATTACAACGAATTAGCAGAGTTTGATAAAGCTATTTTCTTCTACAATAAAAGCTTGTTTTATGCTAATAAAACAAACAACGATTCCATAAAATATAGTCTCCACAACAACTTAGGGAATATTTATTGTTTTGAAAAAAAGCAATTTGATAAGGGGATTTCGTATTATAAAAAGTCAATTGCTTATAGTTTAAAAATTAATGCTATAGATCAGGTTTATTTTACGAATGTAAACATTGCCTGGGCTTATTTTGATGTTGGAAAGTTTAAAGAAGGCTATCCTTATTTAAAATTCGTGGGCAATAATATTGAAAAATATGGTGATGAATCGACAGAGATTGTTGTCAATATGCTCAACGGAATGTATTCTTCTTTTAAAAACGAAAATGATACTGCCAATGCTTATTTTCTAAGTGCCATAGCCGCAGGAGAAAACAGCGAAGAAAAATCTGATTTATCTTATGCACACCTAGAATATTCTAAGTTTTTGATGAAAATCAAAAGATATAAGGAAGCATATGAAAATCTTACTGCATATAATAAGATTACAGAGGAATTATACAATCTGGAAAAGTTGAAAAAAGCAACCATTGCAGGTTTTAATCTTGAATTAGATGAATACAAAAGACAGATTGATAAAATTGAGAATGAAAAAATTTCGCAATACCAAAGTCTTAAAAAATCCCGAATTATTGTAATTCTATTTGTATTGATTTCCCTAATTCTACTCTTTTTGATTATTACTTTAATTAAAAACATCAGATTTAAAAAAAGGCATAATTTAGAGCTTTTAAAAGCTAAAGAAATTGCCGAAGAAGCCTCTTTGCTCAAAACACAATTTATATCGACTATAAGCCACGAATTGCGTACACCGCTTTATGGTGTTGTTGGAATCACAAATATGCTTTTAGAGGAACATAAGGAATTATCAAGAAGCCAGCATTTAAGTTCACTTAAATTTTCTGCCAGATATCTATTATCGCTTGTAAATGATATTTTGCAGATTAATAAAATTGAAGAAAATAAAGTAGTGCTGGAAAACCTGACATTCAATATTTCTGATGAAATTATGATGATCAAAAATTCACTTTCTTTTTTATCTCAAAAAAATAATAACAAAATCAATATTTACATCGACCCAAATATTCCTGAATATTTGATTGGCGATAAGCTCAGACTCGCTCAAATTTTGATGAACTTGGTGAGCAACGCTTTAAAATTTACGAAAAATGGAGAAGTCGAAGTAAAAGTGGATCTTTTTAAAACAGAAGGAAAAAATCATTTCTTGGATTTTTTGATTAAAGATAATGGTATCGGGATTGCGACTGTTGACCAAAGCAAGATTTTTGAAAAATTTGTTCAGGTTGGCCGAAAAGACGAAGATTATCAAGGAACTGGTTTAGGTTTGAGTATTGTTAAACGATTATTGGGTTTGTTTGGCAGTACAATTACTCTAGAGAGTGATTTAGGACAAGGAACTTCTTTCTCATTTGTTATTCCGTTTGAACATGATCCAGAGAAAACTAAGAAAATTATTGACGATATCGAGGTTGATTTGACGTCTAATGAAGTTCACAAAATTTTAATTGTTGAAGATAATCGAATCAATCAGATGGTAACGAAAAAAATTATCGAGAAGAATAATTATATCTGCAAAGTTGTAGATGATGGATTCGGTGCTTTGGAGATTTTAGAAAAAGAAACTTTTGATCTAATTTTAATGGATATCAATATGCCGTTAATGAATGGGTTTGAAACCAGCAAAAGAATTCGATTGCAGGATATTAAAACACCAATTGTGGCATTAACTGCTTTTGATAAGGATGAGATAACAGATGAGGCCATTTCGTCTGGAATAAATGATATTATCATTAAGCCATTTGAGCCAGTAAAACTTTTTAAAATTATTAGTTACTTAATAGAAGAAGCTAAAAACGCTGGTTAATACCAGCGTTTTTTATTTTTCTTAGAAGTATTGGATTTGCGCGATTTATGAGCACCTCCGCTTCTGTTTGAATTTTTTGGTTTTTCGCCAGCTTCAGGACTTCCTGAGTGCCATTGATAAGGATGTTCAGTAATTATTTTGACATCGACTTTTATTAGTTTCTTAATGTCTTTCCAGTAAGGTTCTTCATCTTTTCCACAGAAAGAAATTGCAATTCCGCCATTTCCAGCACGTCCGGTACGGCCAATTCGGTGTACGTAAGTTTCAGGAATATTCGGTAAATCAAAATTGATTACGTAGGGAAGTTGTTCAATATCAATTCCTCGTGCAGCAATATCAGTTGCGACAAGAACGCCAACTTCTTTATTTTTAAAAGCGTCTAAAACACGCTGTCTGGCATTTTGTGATTTATCTCCGTGAATTGCTTCAGCCGGAATATCTTTTTTACGAAGCGCTTTTACAACATTATCAGCACCATGTTTTGTTCTTGAAAAAACCAGTACGTTTGATAGATTTTCTTCTTTAATTAAATGGTAAAGCAAGTTTCTTTTCTCTGTTTTGTCAACAAAATAAATGCGTTGTTCAACATTTTCTGCAGTAGAAGAAACTGGTGAAACTTCGACTTTTTCCGGATCTGTCAAAAACATTTCTGCTAATTCGCGAATAGCAATTGGCATTGTTGCAGAAAAAAGTAAAGTTTGACGATTTTTAGGAGTTAATTTTACGATCTTTTTTACATCGTTTATGAAACCCATATCCAACATTTGATCGGCTTCGTCTAAAACCAATGTGTGTAAATGGTTGAAATCAAGAAATCCTTGTTTATGTAAATCCAATAATCTTCCCGGAGTTGCCACAAGAATATCTACTCCTTTTTTTAAGGTTTCAACCTGTGGATTTTGAGAAACACCACCAAAAATTGTTAATTGTGTTAAATTGGTATATTTGCCATAAGTGTCAAAACTTTCTCCAATTTGAACAGCAAGTTCACGCGTTGGCGTTACAATAAGAGCGCGAATTTGTTTCGCTTTTTTTGATGAACCTACAATTCGGTGTAATTGATGTATGATTGGGATTGCAAATGCTGCTGTTTTTCCTGTTCCTGTCTGCGCGCAGCCAATTAGATCTCTTCCTGACAAAATGATTGGAATAGATTGTTCCTGAATTGGAGTGGGGTTTAGGTAGCCTTCTTCAAATACGGCTTTTTGTATACTTTTTGAAAGTGATAAATCTTCGAATAACATATCTTAGGTATTAAGAATTTAGTTTGTATAACTAAAATTCTGTGCAAAGATAGGCTTATTCGGTCAATCCTTTATTTGAATCTTGTATTATTTGGAAAATGTGTGGTTTTAAGCCAATAAGTGGATTGATTGTTTAGAAGGATTATCTAATTGGATAAGTTAATATTCCACATCAATCAGATAATGAAAATATTTTTCAGGAAGCCAAATGTTGCATTTTTCAGGATAACTGCAATTTCGGTAGATGTATGATTTTCTTATGTAGTTTTTATTGTATTTATAAGCTTTTAATGCTGGTACTGGTGATATCCAGCCAATATATGATCTAATAAAATCTTGGTATTTATAATCTTCTTCACCCAGGATTATAAAAACAACAAAAACACCTTCTTCCGGAATTGTTATTTTGTATTTTGAAATATCAACTTTTACCCAATTTTCATCGTTTTCTTTTTTTACTAATATATCTTCTTCTAAAATTGGTTTGTTAGGCATTCCTAAACTATCGACGCTATATAAGTTTGCCTTAAATGGCAGGTATTTTAAATTTTTAACACCTTTAAAATCAGAAACTGCATAAAGAAGGTTTCTTATTTCTTTGTTTTCTTTGTTTTTTGGAATGAAAGTAGCTGCTTTATTGTCCCAACTAAAGTTAGCCTCTAAAGTATTTAGTTTTTCAAAAAAAGAAAGCATGTCTTTAAGTTCTGATTTTGAATTAATAATGATTTCATCCAATTGATTGGTTTCAGTCGCAAGATAAATAGTATCTAAAATTGTTTTCTTTATTAACTTTTTAAAACCTAGCGATGAAATTTCGATATAATCAATCTTGTTTTTGTCATTATTGGGTATTTCAAACTTTCCATTTTCGTCAGTTACAAAATATTTTGAGCCATTTTTTGAGAATGTTTTGATTGTCACATTGCTAATAGGCAAATTATTCTCTTCTGAATAGACGTGTCCGACAAATAAATCAGAATTGCTAGTATTCTGACTTTGCTGAGAAATTGCATTCTGAAAAATCAGAAACAGAATGAAAAACAAATTTAGGTAGTTTTTTATCAATTTGTTAGAAAGAATTACAGTTATTAATGCTGTTGAAAAACAGATTAAAATTAAGGAGAATTGTTATTTAATTTTTCCTGATTTTCAAATGTATAATAAACTGTAAAAGAATCAATTTATTGTAAAAATGCTTTAAATCTTTTCATTATTTGCTTTAATAAAATCCGTAACCAGATAACCAATTAATTTTCCAATTAAATTGTTATTTGGAGAATCGGCTAAATCTGGTGCTCCTTCGCAAATATGCAAATAAGCAGCGTTTTTATGCTGACCAAAAAAGGAAACAAACTGACGTAGTTCTTCTACCGAAAATCCACTGATTGTCATTGCGCTGCTGGCAATGTTTGGAATAGCATCCAAATCAATTTCAATTCCAAAAGAGTCGGTTCTAATAAATTCTAAAGCAAGAGCCATTTCTCTGTTAAAATCTTTTTCTTTGCGAATATTGACACTGTCATAAGTATTATAACGAACACGATCTTCAAGTTTTTTTATAATATCCAAAACGCTTTTTGAAGTATAATTTTCATGTAATCCAAAAATGAAATACTTCTTTAAAAAACCTTCTTCATAAGCATAAGAGAATCCGTTTCCACTATGTCTGCCTTCTAAAATTCTAAAATCAGAATGTGCATCAAAGTTGATGGCATTTATCGGTTTTCCTTTGGCAAGAGCCGAACCTTTAATATTTCCGTAAGCGTTATTATGGCCTCCGCCAATAATGATTGGCGTTTTTCCGGCTTTTATAATAGTAAATATAATATGAGAAACTTCTTTGTCAATTTTTTCAACCAATTGACTCAGTTTCGAACGATCGTCGATATCATTAAAATCCAGATTTTCGACATCTCTCATTTCTTGAGAAACGTCAATCTGACCCAAAACGATGATCTGACTTCCTTTTGAGAAACGATTGTGCTGGATATTAGCAATGCTTTTTATGGCGCATTCCCATGCCGATGCAGCGCCCGGACGACCATAGTTTGCACGCACGCCAATGTCTTCAGGAATTCCTAGAAGTACGTATTTAGCCTCACTTTCAGTCAAGAATTTTATTTTGTCTGCTTCTTTTGGAATGACAATCATCTTCTCTCCGAATTTAATTTCGCCGCTTCGGTGATTTGTGATTTTTGCTAAATCATTTACAGTAAAAGGAATTAATTTCTCCATATAAAAAAAATATTGTCCAAAAATAATATAATTGCGTCAACTTACGTTATTACGATATATTAATTCTTAAATTTGTTAATAAAGAAAATTATTAAATATGGAAAACCCAAAGAACAACAACTCAAGTCTAAAAGCGGTAATCGCAGTTTTAGCAGTCCTACTGATCGGTAGTTTAGTGTATATTTTTAAATTGTCTTCTGATACAGAAGTGGTTAAAACTGAACTTACCACAACAATGACAGAAAAAGAATCTGTTATGAAGGATTTACAAGAATTAAAAGCAACTTATGATGCTGCCATTGCTGAAAATACTTCAATGTCTGATGAATTAATTCAGGAAAGAGATAAAGTAGTAGCGCTTATGGATGATTTGAATAAATCAAAAGGAGACGTTTCTAAATATAAATCTCAAGTTCAGGCAATGCAAGCGAAAATGAAAACTTTAGTTGCTGAAAATGATGAATTGAAAAAACAAAATGGTGTTTTGACAACTCAAAGAGATAGTACGATTGTGGTTTTAGGAGAATCTAAAAAATACAATGAAGTACTAGTAGGACAAAACGAAGAACTTGCTAAAACGGTTGAAAAAGGTTCTAAATTGTCTATTTTAAACACAAAAACAGCTGCTTACAAATTGAAAAGTTCTGGAAAGCAAATTGAAACAGATAAAGCAAGCCGTGCTGATGTTTTAAAAGTGAGTTTTACAATTGCTGAAAACCAAATCGCTAAATCTGGAGATAAAACATATTATGTTCAGGTTATTGATGCTAAAAATAATGTTTTGGGAGAAAAGAAAACAGAAAATTTTGGTGATAACACTTTAACTTATAGTTTCAAAACTACTGTTCAATATGAAAATAAGAGCGTAAATGTAAGTGAAGATCTTCCTGGAAAAGATTTTGTTAAAGGAACTTATTTTATCAATGTTTATGATAATGGTGAATTAGTTTCTAAAACAAGTTTTAGTTTAAGATAATTGTCGTTTAGGATAATAATACCACTTTGATATTAAAGGTCTGTGAGTTTTCGCAGACCTTTTTTTATTTTTTATTTTAAAATTTTTCCTTCAAGAAAAACACTTTCTATTAAATTGCTTCCAAAAGCGTAAGGAATTTGATAATAAGAAGAAATTGGTTTTGTCAGGATTAAATTTGCCTTTTTTCCTTTTGTAATGCTTCCGTGAGTTTCTGAAAGTCCCATTGCGTACGCGCCATTAATTGTTGCAGCATTGATGGCTTCTTCAGGCGTCATTTTCATTTTGATGCAGGCTGTTGCTACTACAAAATTCATGTTTCCAGATGGAGTAGAGCCTGGATTGAAATCTGTGGCTAATGCTATTGGCAATCCAGCTTTTATCATTTCTCGTGCTGGCGTGTACGGAATGCTTAAAAAATAAGAACATGAAGGCAATGCAACTGGCATCGTTTCGGTGTTTTTTAAAGCTTCAATGTCTTCCGGATTCATTATTTCAAGATGATCGACTGAAAGTGCGTTAAATTTAATTCCAGCTTGAATTCCTCCAATGGAATTAAACTGATTAACGTGGATTTTTGGTTTTAAGCCGGAATCAATTCCTGCCTGCATTATTTTTTCAGTTTCTGTAACAGAGAAATAGCCAGTTTCGCAGAAAACATCGATATAATCAGCAAGTTTGTTTTTTGCAATTTCTGGAAGCATTTTGTTTATGATTTCGTCAATATAACCTGCTTTGTTTTCTTTATAATGGGTTGGGAAAGCATGTGCGCCTAAAAATGTAGCTTTTATCGAAACAGGAAAATTTTCGGCCAATTTTTTAATAACTCGAAGCATTTTTAATTCACCTTCAATTGTTAGGCCATAGCCTGATTTTATTTCAACGGCGCCGGTTCCTAAATGCATTACTTCTTCTAATCTATATTTTGATTGTTCGTAGATTTCATCTTCTGAAGTTTCATTTAGTTTTTTAGCCGAATTTAAAATTCCGCCACCTCTATTGGCAATTTCTTCATAAGTAAATCCGTTGATGCGGTCTACAAATTCGTGCTCGCGGTTTCCTGCGTAAACAATGTGTGTATGGCTGTCGCACCAAGTTGGAAGAACTACTTTTCCGGTTGCATCTATTATTTTATCGGCATTGATTTCAGGCAGATTTTCCATTGAACCGAAATCTTCTATCAAATTATCTTTTAGTATTAAAAAAGCATTTTTGATAGTTGGAAGAATTGCCATTTCAGCGCCCGAAACTTTAGAAATCGAAGTTTCACGTATTTGAAGCAGTTCTTGTATGTTTTTGATTAATGTGATCATTTTTGTAAAGTTGTAAAAAAAAACAAATTTCACAAATTTCCAGTTATTAAACGTTGAAAACTTGTGAAATTCGTAAAAATATTATATTTTGATTTATTCCGAAACTGTTATTTCAAACATTTTGCTCCAGTTTTTACCAGTTACAAAAATAGTTTTAGTTTTAGGATTGTAAGCAATTCCGTTTAAAACATCATCTTTAGTAATGTCACTCATGAACTTACGTAAACCAGACATATCTAAGATTCCTTCAACTGCTCCAGAAGTTGGATTTACAACAGCAATTGCATCTTTTAGCCAAACGTTTGTGTAGATTTTTCCGTCAATCCACTCTAATTCATTAATTGCTTTAATTTTATCTGCTCCGGAATACACATTAATAAAATCAATCATTTTTTGCGTTGCCGGATCCATTTTCCAAATTTTTTCTGTTTTATCTGTTTGGTAAATGTATTTTCCGTCATTTGTCATTCCCCAGCCTTCAATATCTTTATCGTAAGCAAAAGTTTTTTCAAGCTTTAAAGTATTAGCGTTATAAATAAAACCTGTTTTTTCCTGCCAGGTTAATTGATATAATTTACCATTGATAAAAGTAATTCCTTCTCCAAAATATTTTGAATCAAGATCGATTTGTTTAAAAACCTTTCCTGTTTTATAGTCGTATTTTCTTAAGTATGAAGTTCCGTTTTGTCCAGTGCTTTCATATAGAGTGTCTTTATAAAACTCTAAACCTTCGGTAAAAGATTTTTTATCATGTGGGTAAGAATTGACAACTTTATACTTTAATAATTTAGGCTGAATATCCGAAACTAATTCAATTCGTTTAGTCGCATCCGAAGAATCACTTCCGAAATAAACAGTAGCTTTTAAATATTGATAGCCTAATTTTTGATTTTTTAATTCAAATTTGAATTTTTCAGCCCCTTTTGTACTTCCTACTTTTTTGTCATTAATAAAGTAGGCGATGCTATCAATTTCTTTTGATTTTGGGTTTAAAATTCCAAACGACACTGCTTCTTTCTGTGTAAAATGAGCCGGAAAAGCTGAATCATCAATATTAAATAAAGAATTTTCACCTTTATTTTTTTCTCCACATCCAATCAATGTGATTCCTAATAAAATGACAGTTAGGAAGTTATGTTTTTTCATAGTTTAAAATTTGAATAAGCCAATATACGACGATATTTTTATAGCAACAAAGCTCTTGCAAAAATATAAAAAGATTGTATATTTGCACCGGCAAGTCCTACACGACCAGCTCCTGCAGACTCCCCCAGGATGGGAACATAGCAAGGGTACGTGGTTGAGCGGTGCGATGTAGGTCGCTTGCCATTTTTTTTTTTTTTTTTTTTTTTTTTTTTCGTTATTAAGATTCTTTTTTAGAATTCATATAAATCTAATCTTCCTTCGGGGAGATTTTTTTATTTTTGGGCGTTTGGAAAATATAATATTAGCAAAAGGTAGAAATGTCTAACGATTTGAGTAATTTTTGATTCCAAAAAATAGCTTTTAACTGATAACATTTAACATATAACTAGAAAAATGAATAAAGTTGTTTTGATTACCGGAGGATCGTCAGGGATTGGAAAATCAATTGGTGAGTTTTTGCATAAAAAAGGTTACATAGTTTATGGAACGAGTCGAAATCCAGAAAAAGTACTTAATTCTATTTTTCCGCTTTTAGCATTAGATGTTAGAAATGCAGCGTCAATTCATTCTGCAGTTGCAAAAGTTATTGAGATTTCTGGACGTTTAGATTTTGTAATTAATAATGCAGGAGTTGGAATTACCGGGCCTTTGGAAGAAATTCCGATGGAGGAAATCAAAAATAATTTTGAAACTAATTTTTTTGGCCCAATTGAGGTAATGAAAGCAGTTTTACCGCAAATGCGTGAGCAAAAATCAGGCTTAATTATCAATATTACGTCAATTGCTGCTTATATGGGATTGCCGTATAGAAGTGTTTATTCGGCTTCAAAAGGCGCTTTGGAATTGATTACCGAAGGACTAAGAATGGAAGTAAAGCAGTTTGGAATTGAGATTACAAATGTAGCTCCAGGTGATTTTGCGACAAATATTGCTGCAGGACGTTTTCATGCGCCGGTTATAAGAGGCTCTGCTTATGAAAAAGTATACGGTGAAACACTAGCAACAATGAATGAGCATGTTGATGCAGGAAGCAATCCGAATGAAATGGCTGAAGCAATCTATAAAATCATGCAGACTAAGAAGCCAAACATACATTATAAAGTTGGTGTTTTTATGCAGAAATTTTCAATTGTTTTAAAACGTACTCTGCCAGATAAAGTCTATGAAAGAATGCTTATGAATCATTATAAACTATAAAAATAAGGGTAATAGCAAGATTTCAAACATAATTGTTAAATTGATTTAAATTTTAAAACTGTTATTGGTATTGATTTTGTAATTTTGCACCGAATTTTTCAACACACAATTATAAATAGATAGATTATGAAATTTTTTATTGATACAGCTAATTTAGCTCAAATTAAAGAAGCGCAGGCTTTAGGTGTTTTAGATGGTGTAACCACCAATCCATCATTGATGGCAAAAGAAGGAATTACCGGAAAAAACAACATTTTGAAGCATTATGTTGATATCTGTAATCTTGTTGAAGGTGATGTAAGTGCTGAAGTAAATGCGCTTGACTTTGAAGGAATGGTTAAAGAAGGTGAAGAGTTGGCTGAATTGCACGATCAAATCGTGGTAAAATTGCCAATGACAAAAGAAGGTGTTATGGCAGCAAAATATTTTTCTGATAAAGGAATCAAAACAAACGTAACGCTTGTTTTTTCTGCAGGTCAGGCTTTATTGGCTGCAAAAGCTGGTGCAACTTATGTTTCTCCGTTTGTTGGTCGTTTAGATGATATTTCGACTGACGGTTTAAACTTGATTCAGGAAATTAGAGAGATTTATGATAACTACGGTTACGAGACTCAAATTTTGGCAGCTTCTGTTCGTCACACAATGCATATTGTAAACTGTGCAAAAATTGGTGCTGATGTTATGACTGGACCATTATCTGCAATCACTGGTTTATTGAAACACCCTTTAACTGATATTGGTTTAGCACAGTTTGTTGCTGACTTTGAAAAAGGAAACAAGTAATAATTAGGTTTTTATAAAATATTTAAATCGTCTTTTTCATTGAAAAAGGCGATTTTTTTTTACTTTTATGTAAATGTAAAAATATAGCTTATGAAAATTATTCTGGTTCTGGTTTCGTTTTTCGCTGCTACAATTTCTATCAATGCGCAAGCAGCAAAAGTTTTGACAAGCGTTAATGACGCAGGTGATGTAGCTACTTATGAGCTAGATTGTACTACTAAATTTCAGACTCTGGCAAAAGGTCTTCGGTATAATATTACCAGACATGAGTTTAAAGGTGCTGAGTTAAAAAATTCGTATCGACTATTGTTGGTTATGGATGGTTTTTATTCGAAAACGTTGAATAAAGAAATGACTATTTCGGCAGTATTAACTGACGGTACTGTTATTGAGGCGAAGAAAATAATTGAAGATGACGGTTTTTTTGATGGAGCGTGTACTTTAAGAATAAAAGACCCTAAAGCGCTTTTAGCAGCTGATATTGATAAAGTTATTATTCATGCTGATAAAGATGTTGTTTATAAGTTATCTGAACAGAATAAAGCAATTTTTAAAAAGAATTTAAATGCTATTATTACGGCTAAATAAAAAAGCTGATTCGAAATAAAAAAAGTCCCGTTTTATATTATAAAACGGGACTTTTTATTTCAATTTTCTAGCTCTTAGTGACCACCAGAAAGTTTTTTGTCAAAGCTGATTCCTTGCTTTTTTAAGATTGAGCTAACACTCCATGCGTAAAATGCCAAATATGCAAAACATAAAACACCTACGATATAACTTGCATGAATACCGATAGACTCAGATACAAAACCTTGTAGCCAGCTAACAATTCCACCTCCCATAATCATCATAATTAAGAAACTGCTTCCTTGACTTGTATTTTTTCCTAATCCGCTTACTGCTAAAGTAAAGATACATGGCCAAAGCGTACTGCAGAATAATCCAACGCTTGTAAAAGCATATATGCTAACAATGCCAGTAGTTGACATTCCAACAGCTAATGCTACAATTCCTAATACTGAAAATATAAGCAGCATTCTGGCAGGATTTCCTTTACTAGCAATATCTGCAGCAATTAATACCAAAATGATTACTCCGTAGATGTAAAATGGTGTTAAATCGTGTTTAGCAATAGCATTTACAGCTAAGAAAACTCCAAAAGCTAAATAAGGAGCAACGAAACGCAAAATTTGTTGTAAACTTGCTTTATCTGTAAAAGCTTCGATAGCTCCAGTCCAACGACCAATCATTAAACTCGCCCAGTAAAGAGATATATAAGGAGAAATTTCCTGTAATGTATAAAGTACGCCTGTTTTTAAATTGATAATTGATTCCATGTATGCAGGTAAGTTACTTGCTGTGGAAACTTCAACACCAACATAAAGGAAGATTGCAATCATTCCCATCACTAATTGAGGATATTGTAATGCAGATTTTTTTGCGTTTGAACCTTCTGTAGCAATTTCTTCTTCAATTAAAGCCGGTCTGTCTGGTAATGAAGAGAATTTTAATAAAATCGCAACTAATAAAAATGCTAAACCAAGTATTAAATATGGAATTTTTACGCTTTCGATACTTAAGGTAGATGCTCCTGTGCTTGATCCGAAAATAGCAAAAGTTACGATTAGTGGTCCAATAGTTGTTCCTAAATTGTTAATTCCGCCAGCCAATGTTAACCTTTGGGATCCTGTTGCAATTGGCCCTAAAGCAATTGCTAATGGATTTGCAACGGTTTGCTGCAATGAAAAACCAAGTGCTACAATAAATAATCCAGATAACATTAAAGCAAAAGATCCAGTGTTTGCTGCAGGGTAAAATAGTAATGTTCCAAATGCAGAAATTAGCAAACCTAATGAAAGACCATTTTTGTAACCAATTTTATTTACTAAATCTTCTTTAATTAAAACTGAAATTCCCATATAAATTAAAGAACCAACTGTATATGCGATGTAAAAAGCTAATGATACTAATTGACTTTCACCTTGGGATAAATGAAATGCTGTTTTAAAAACGGGGATTAAGATGTCATTGCTGGCTGCAACAAATCCCCAAAAGAAGAATACGATTACTAATGGGATGAATTGTCCCCACTTAGTTTGTAGATTTTCTGAACTCATAACTGTAATAAGGTTAATTTTTTATTATATTGTTTTTTGAAGACCGTAAATATATTTGTTACGAATAGCAAAAAAAAATAAAAAGGCACAAATAATGTTAAATTTAAACAAACAGCATCATTTTTTCAACAATGTGTTAGTTTTAACTTAGTTAGAAAATAGAAAATGAAGGGCGAATTATTCCAATATTTTGTTTTTTACATCCTTACTGTAGTTTCTGCCAATAGGAATGGTGTAAGATTGTATCTGAATACGGTTTCCTTCGATAGATTTTACTTTATTTAGAGCGATAACATACGATTTATGTATACGGAGAAATCTATCAATTGGCAATTCTTCGGATAAAGAAGTTAAAGATTTATGCGTAATGTAAGTTTTGTCGGGAGTAACCACTTTTATGTATTCTTTCATTCCTTCAACAAATAGGATTTCTTCAATATTAATTTTCATCATCTTTTTGTCGACTTTGATGAAAATATGAGAATCGCCTTTTGCTGTTTCAACCTTAATGTTGTTTTTAAGATTGTATTCGGTAGTTATTTTGTTGATGCATTTTATAAATCTTGGTAATGGTATTGGTTTTACCAAATAATCTAAAACATCAAGATCATAACTTTCGGCTGCAAATTCCCTAAAGGCAGTGGTTATAATTACTTTGGTTTTGTTTTCGATGAGGCTGATCAATTCAAATCCGGTCATCATTGGCATATTGATGTCTAGAAATACGGCATCAACAGGAGTACTATTTATAAAATCAAGTGCTTCCAAAGAATTATTGAATGTCGCAACTACTTCAAAATCTGTAAAATTAGCAAAGTAATTTTGCAGGACTTTGATAGCCAAAGGTTCATCATCGATCAAAACGCATTTAATCTTCATTATGAATAGGTATTTGCAAACGGATTATATAGTAGTTAAATTTTATTGCCTGTTTTAAAGTGAAATTATTCTTGTAAATTAACTTTAATCTTTTCTTAGTATTGACTAATCCAATTCCTCCTTTTTGATTTAGATTTTGTGAAATTACAAAATTATTTAGGATTTCAAAATCTAACAATTTATTATCGATAACTTTACAATTGATTTTTATTTTCAGGTTTCGATTATTTAAACCTCCATGCTTAAAGGCATTTTCGACCAATGAAATAAAAATTAGAGGAGGCACAACAATATCTTCAATATTAGACTCTAAATTGATGGTAACTTCCACGTTTTCAAAACGAAGCTTTTCAATTTCAATATAATTTTGAATGTAATCAATTTCTTTAATCAAAGGGACAAATTTTGTTCCTTTTACATCATACAACACATATTCCATCAAATTTGATAATTTAAGGATAACGTCAGGAACCTTTTTTGAAGATTCAAGCGACAAGGCATATAGGTTATTTAAGGTATTGAAGAAAAAATGTGGCTGTATTTGATTTTCAAGATACTTTAATTTGATTTTGAATTGATTTTCTCTCAACGATCTGTTTCGTTCACGTTCACGAAGCCAGGTTAGAGTCAAGTAAACAGAAGAGGCCATTGCAAGCACATAAAGTTCGCCAATACAAACGGCTACAATATGATTAATTTCAAATGGATGATATTCCCGATTGGCTTCTGGCCAGATATTTTCAGATATTATATAATAGGTAAGAGCGGTTTTGCATAAATACATTGCAAATAAGCTTATTAAAAGCGAAAATGTATATAGAATATATCTTTGTTTGAGGACAAATCGTGGCACCAAAACAAACAAATTGAAATATACTAAAGGAATAACTAATGCAAACTCAATCGAATTTGATTTGAAAGCATAAGGATAGTCATTAAAATAAGCTCCCCATCTTAGGAAATTTAAAGTAAAATAAATGCTCCAAAACCAAATATGGTTTTGAAGTTTGATGTCAAATTTTAGCTTTTGAATTTCGTTCAACTTAATTTCTTGGGATTTAGCTTTTTTTGAGCAAATGTTTAAATATTGTGCAACTTTAAACAATTAGAAGCTAAAACGCAATTCTTTTGAATAAAAAAATGTAAAAAAAGTGAAATAGTATTTTATTTTTTGAGAATAACGTTTTCGTAAAACATAATGTTGAATGATTTATGTCGTTTGTTTAAAGTTTTATACCGTTTGTATAAATTGTTTTATTTATGTTAAAATTAACAATAAATTTATCGCATAACTAAAAAAAACCATGAAAAAATGAAACAATTTGTATTAATCTTTGTGATTTTTCTCACCACGCAATTTATGAGCGGACAGGTGAAAACTATCAAAGGTTTGGTAAGCGATGAGAGCGGATTACCGTTGCCTGGAGTAACTGTATTAGTTCAAGGTACAAAAACGGCGACTCAATCGGATTTTGACGGAGTCTATACGATTCAGGCATCTACAGGAGATGTGCTAGTATTTTCGTATATCGGAATTAAAACTAAAGCTGTTACAGTTGCAGGTGCTACAACAGTAAATGTAGTATTGAGTCCTGATGCACAAAATTTAAATGAAGTAGTTGTTACGGCATTAGGTATCAAAAGACAAAAGAAAGAATTGGGTTATGCCGTTCAGGATGTTAAAGGAGATCAGTTAAATAAAGTAATTACAACTAACGTTGCAACAGCTCTTTCTGGAAAAGTTGCCGGTGTTGATGTATCGATTCCTGCAACAGGTGTGGGAGGAAGTACACGAGTTATTATTAGAGGTATATCAAGCATAGGTGAGAGTAACCAGCCTCTTTATGTTGTAGATGGTGTTCCTATTGATAACTCAGGTTTGAATAATGATCAGGCTGCAACAAGTAAATGGTTTGATGGAAGAGATAGCGGAGACGGTATTTCAAGCATCAATCCAAATGACATTGAGAGTTTAACAGTTCTTAAAGGTGCGGCAGCAGCAGCACTTTATGGTTCTAGAGCGTTAAATGGTGTAATTTTGATTACTACTAAAAAAGGAAGTAAAGGTAAACTGCAGGTTGAATTAACAAGTGGTGTGAGTTTCGATAGAGTAAATGCGAAATACAATGACTATCAAACGGAATATGGCACAGGCTCAAACGGAATTTTACCAGATCCTACAAAAGCACCTACTGAAATATACGGATACACAACTAATGCGTGGGGACCTAAATTTTCAGAAACAGTTGGACAACAGGTTAAAATATTTGACGGTTCTATGAGGCCTTATGCTAAAGTAGATAATAATATTCAGGATTTCTTTAAAACGGGAGTTACGATATCAAATGGAATTGCGCTTTCAGCAGGAAGTGATAATGCTTTTGTACGTTTTGGATTCAATAGTCTTAAAAATGACGATGTGATTCCAGAATCTGGTTTAGAAAGAAACAACGCTACTTTGAATGGTACTATTAAATCAGAGAAATTTACTTTGGATGCCAATGTAAATTATATCGCAGAAAATACGAACAACAGACCAGGTTTGGGAGATTCACCAAATAACGTTGGATATTCATTAAGCGGTTTGGCGCCAAATATTGATCAGGCTTGGCTTAAAAATTCTGTAAATCCAGCAGATGGTTCAATGTATCAGTGGAATAACAATGTGTATTTATTAAATCCGTATTGGGTTGTAAATGAAAATCATAATGCTACTGTAAAAAACCGTTTTATAGGGAATGTTACCGGAACTTATCAAGTTAAAAATTGGTTAGGATTAACATTCAGAACAGGTTTAGATACTTATACTTTTAATTCTAAAGATTTTATGGCTAAAGGAAGTACCTGGCCAGGAAGAGACCTTGGTTATCTTGGATTAGAAACTATCGCAGTTTCCGAACAGAATACTGATTTTATTGCCACTTTCAGCAACATAAAATTAGCTACAGATTTGACACTCTCTGGAATTTTAGGAACAGGAAGAAGAGATTTTAGAAGACAGCAAAATTCTAGATTCGGAACAAACATTATTGAGCCGGGCACAGAGTATATCAGCAACTTCTCTAATCAGACAGAAAATGCACCACAGGATACAAAAACAAGAACAAATTCAATTTACGGTTCTGCTAAATTCGATTATAAAGGATATTTGTATGCGGAGTTTACAGGAAGAAATGATTGGTTCAGCGTAATCAACAAAGATGCTTTTTATCCAGCGGCTTCGTTAGGTTTTGTATTCTCTGACGCATTTGATATTCAAAGTGATGCTTTCTCTTATGGAAAATTCAGAGCATCTTGGGCACAGGTTTCAAATGCACCAGGAGCTTACAAAAATGCTTTAAACTATACTACATATTCTTCTTATAATGGTGGAAGTGTTGTAAACATTAAAAATACTTCAGCACCAAATCCTAATTTGACGTATCAGTCTAAAACAGGAATTGAGTTCGGACTTGAAACGGCTTTCTTTAAAAACAGATTAAAAGCTGATATTACAGTTTACCGTGAAGATACTTCAGATCAAACAATTGATTTACCATCTTCAGCAACTTCTGGATATGAGTATATTTCTGTAAATGCTGGTAAACTTCGCAATGAAGGTATTGAGATTTTCTTGTCAGGAACACCAATTAAAACTCAGGATTTTGAATGGGGAATTGATTTGAACTTTTCAAAAAACAAAAACTCGATTATTTCTTTGCATCCAGATATTGATACTTATACTATTTCTGAAGCTCGTTGGGCTGGTGCTGCAATTGTTGCACAAGTTGGTGGACAATACGGAACTATTATTGGTAAAGATTTCCAAAAAACACCATCTGGAGAAATGATCGTTGGAGCAAATGGTTTGCCTTTATATACAGATACTAAAGTTGCTTTAGGAAAAGGTCTTCCTGATTGGGCAGCAGGTTTAACAAACCGTTTTTCTTATAAAGGATTTACGTTCCAATTTTTAATTGATATGAAATTCGGAATGGATGTTTATTCTATGACAAATTCATTGGCGGCGCAAAAAGGACTTCTTGATGTTACAACAGAAGGAAGAGATGCATATAATGCAGCAAGAGCTCAGGCAGTTGCAAATGATCCAAACTTTAGCCAAGCAACTTGGATTCCTACTGCCGGTTATGTAGCAAATGGTGTTCAAAATACAGGAACAGAGGCTAATCCAGTTTATGTAAAAAATACAACTCCTGTTAATCCGCAAGATTACTGGACTTCAGTTTTCAACAATACACCAGCGCCATTTATTTATGATGCTTCTTACGTGAAATTGAGAGAGGTAAGTTTAGGATATCAAATACCGAAAAGTGTTTTCGGCGGAGCAAAAATTAACTCAATTTATGTTTCGGCTTTCGCAAGAAATTTATTCACTTTCAATAAAGATTTGCCAAACATTGATCCAGAGTCTATGTACACTTCAGGAAACGGGCAAGGTTTTGAATATGGTTCGTTGCCATTTAGAAGATCATATGGTTTTAATCTTAAAATTACATTCTAAAAAAAGAAATTATGAAATTTAAACAAATAATAGCTTTATTGGCAATATTTACGCTGGTTGGCTGTACAGAAAATTTTGACGAACTGGAAAAAGATCCGGTGGCGTTATCTGCAAATCCTGCAGGACAACTTACGTTTGCGCAATTGTGTATGTCTGGTGACGGTTATTATCAATGGCGAGCCAACTTGATTTATTCGGGAGGATTTGTACAGCATTATGCAGGTGCATGGAACGTAACAGAGTTTGGAAGTAAATTCAAAAAAAATGATGATTATGCCACTGCTTTATGGCGAAATGGTTACGCCAACGAATTAAAAGGTGTTGTAGATATTATTGAGAAAACCTCAGGCGATCCAACTTTAGTAAATATGAATGCAGTAGCAAAAATTATGAGAGTAATGATTGTGCAGCGTATTACAGATCTTTATGGCGATTGTCCTTATTCAGAAGCAGGTTTAGGTTTCTCTAAAGGAATTGTAACACCTAAATATGATAAGCAACAGGATATTTATAATGCCTTTTTTAAACAATTAGAAGAGGCGTTTACTCAATTAAATGCTGGTGGAGGTGCTGTAAAGGGAGATCAATTTTATGATGGAGATATTACAAAATGGAAAAAATTGGCAAACACTATGCGTTTGCGTTTAGCAATGAGAATTTCTGAAGTTAGTCCGGCAGAAGCAGAAAAACAAGCTAAAGCGGCATTTCAAAATGGAGTTTTTCAAAGCAATGCAGACAACTGTTTCATGAAATGTTTGGATTATCCATTTAATGATACGCCGGGCGCACTTGATTTTAGAGGAAACGGCTTGTCATATGCTTTTATTGGAAACGAAAATGGCGACCACTTCAGTTCTTTAATGATCGATTTTTTAAGAAACAACGGCGATCCTAGATTAACAATGTTGGCTACTCCAAAAACTGGAAGTTCAAATTGGGGACCACCAGGGCCTGGAGAAGAATTGTATGTTGGAAATACTCCGGGAGTTTTTCAGTGGGAAATGCCAGGGGGATCTAATGCTATCTCAGGGATTCAGCCTTATTTGAAATTAAAAACAACTCCATTTTTGCACGTGAGTTATTCAGAATCGCAATTGTTATTAGCTGAAGCTGCTTTTAGAGGATGGGTTACAGGTTCAGCTGTTGATTATTATAAAAAAGGAGTTGAAGCAGGTATCAAACACCTTGCAATGTATGGCGCTGCGTTGCCAACTCAAGCTGCAATAGACACTTATTTGAACAATAAACCCTTAGTTGCTGGAAAAGAAAAAGAACAAATTGCAACACAGCTTTGGGTTACTTATTTATTAAATAGTATTGAAGCCTATTCAAACTGGAGAAGAACTGGATTCCCTAAGTTATTGCCAATTACGAATCCAGATTCTGAAACTGGTGGTGTTGTACCAACACGTTTGTATTATCCAAATGATGAAGCACAGAAAAATGGACCAAATTTTCAGGAAGCTTTGACAAGAATGGGAGGTAAGAATGAATGGACAAATAAAGTTTGGTGGGATGCAAACTAAAAAATAGAATCCTAAAAATATAGAGTCATGCCTAATAAGGTGTTATTTCAATCTAATTAAATTAAAAACAATCTTCTGTTTAAAATTAAAAATTATGATCAATAATAAAGCCTTATTAGGCATTCTTTTGTTTATCAGCTCGTTTGCATCGGTTTACGGCTGTACTTCAAATAAAGATTTAAATAATATTGATGATCGCCAGCCTAAAAGGGCGAGAGTTGTTGGTTATCTGTCGTCGGATAATTTCAATAAAATGACTTCGATTCAGTTTTGCAAATTAACGCATCTGAATGTTGCTTTTGCAAATCCGGATAAAAATGGAAATATCATTTTTACAGGAGATATAGATGCACTTATTAAATATGCCAAATCTGTCAATCCTAATATTATAATAAGTATTTCTCTTGCAGGAGGCGTAATTTCAGAAGAACAGGCCTCAAATTGGTCGTTGTTAATTGATAAACCAGAAAACAGACCTGCTTTAATTCAGAATATAATCAATTTTGTAGAACTTCATCATTTAGATGGTGTCGATGTTGATCTCGAATGGAACGCCGTAACAATTGGTTATAGCGGATTTGTAATCGAATTAAAAAAGAGTCTTTTTGAACATAAAAAAATTATGACGGCAGCATTGCCTAATAATACTCGTTTTGAAAATATCAATGGCGAAGCTTTAAATGCATTTGATTTTTTAAATGTTATGGCCTATGATAGTACAGGGCCGTGGACTCCAAATAATCCAGGTCAGCACAGTTCTTTTGAATTTGCTAAAAACGGAATTGAGTTTTGGCACAAACTTCAAAATATTCCAAGTGAAATACTAACACTCGGAGTACCTTTTTATGGATATAATTTTACTTATCCAAATGTTACAAGTTCAACTTATGGACAAATTGTTGAGGCAGGAAAACAATTTGCAGAACTTGATGAATTAGGGAAGATATATTATAACGGAAGATCGACCATTTCGCAAAAGGTAGAATATGCAGCTCAGAACACGGGTGGAATTATGATTTGGGAACTTGCAGAAGATTCTTTTGATGATTATTCATTATTGGAAGTTATTTATCAAAAATATAAATCATTAAAAATCAAGACCACTAATCTCTGTGGAAACTAAATAAATACGAACGACATTATTTTTCATATAAGCTGCAAAGTAAAAAGAGAACACAATTCTTAATATTTTGTTAATGTATAATTTTTTGAAAGGCTTTTGAAGCGATTATTTAATTTAAGATGTTGTATTTTAAATAGTTGAAAAAAATTTGTATTATTTACTGATTCTGCAAATTTTTTGCACATAATGCGAAAAATTATTAAAAATGCCCAAGTATTTTTATTTGAAAACGTTTTCGCAAAACGCATTATTGAATGTTTTATGTCGTTTGTTTAAAGTTTTAAGCTGTTTGTATAATTTATTTTTTTTAACAATGCCTTAAGAATAATTTTACGTCATAACTAACAAAATAAATAAACATGAAAAAAATTTTCTTAATCTTTATGATTGTTTTTACGGCGCAAGTTTCGCTTGCTCAAGTAAAAAATGTCAAAGGTGTGATTACAGATTCTAATGGAATGCCGTTGCCAGGGGCTTCTATTTTAGTACAAGGAAGTCAAAAAGGAGCAACTACCGATTTTGATGGATTGTACACAATCGAAGCACAAAAAGGACAGACATTAGTTTTTAGCTATGTTGGCCTTGAAACGCAAAGTGTAGTTGTAGGAGATGCAACTACTATTAATGTAAAAATGCTTAATGCATCTTCAAATGCTTTAAGTGAAGTTGTAGTAACTTCATTAGGTATTAAGAAAACTAGAAAATCTTTGACTTATGCCGCGCAAGAGCTTAAAGGAGATGAATTAGTTCGCGTAAAAGATGCTAACGTTATTAATACGATTGCGGGTAAAATTGCCGGTGTTGCTGTAACGAAAAGTGCAGGTGGTACAGGAGGTTCTACAAAAGTAGTAATTCGTGGTAACTCTTCTGTTTCTAATAGCCAGCCTTTATATGTTATTGATGGTATTCCAATGTTAAATTCTGGTTCTGGACAACCTAATGATACATTTGGTAGTTTAGCTGGAGGTAACCGTGATGGAGGAGATGTTATTTCATTGGTGAATCCTGATGATTACGAAGGAATGACAGTTCTTAAAGGTGCTGCAGCTTCTGTTTTATATGGTTCTCAGGGAGCAAACGGTGTAATTTTACTTTCTTCTAAAAAATCTAAAGAAGGAAAAGCAAATATTGCTGCTTCTTCTGTAACTAATTTTGAAACTGCTGCTTATCTTCCTAAATTCCAAACAGATTATATTGCTGCTGCAGGAGCAGATGAATCTTGGGGAGCTAAACAAAGTTCTCCTGATCACGTAAAAGATTTCTTCAATACGGGAGTAACACAAATTACTTCAGTAGGATATTCACTTGGTTCTGAAAAATCTTCTACAGCTTTTTCATATGCTAATACATCAGCTAGCGGTATTATTCCGGGAAACAGCTTAAAGAAAAATAACTTTGGAATTCGTCAAACTGCTAAATTTTTTGATGATAAACTGACTTTTGCAGCTAATGCAAACTATACAAGTCAAACAATTGCTAATAAACCAGTTAACGGATTTTACTTTAACCCATTAACAGGTGTTTATTTAATGCCAAGAGGTTACGACTTTAATGAATACAAAGAAAACTACGAGGTTTTTGATCCAACAAGAAATTTAATGGCGCAAAACTGGATGACTAATAGAGATATTATGCAAAATCCATATTGGGCTATCAACAGAAATAAATCTGAAGACAAAAATGATTACTTTAATGGAGCATTGTCTTTATCATACAAAGCTAATAATTGGTTAACTATTGCTTCAAGATATAGCTATAATAGAATAACAAGTCTTTTTGATAAAAGAATATTTGCTACAACTCAAGGAACTCTTTCTCATGCAAATGGTAGATATTACTCTGAGAACTCATTGAGTACACAACGTTATGGTGATTTAATTGCTACAATTAATACAAAAATTGGAGATAATTTTACTTTCAATGCGAACGTTGGTACAAGTATCACAAATACATTAACAAATCAAAAAACAATTTTAGATTCAGGAATTAGTGCTGGTTTAACTTATGCTAACTGGTTTACATTAGCTAATTTTGTAAATAATGCAAATAACTATCAGACAATAGATTCTAGAAGAGAAGTACAGTCAGTATTTGCTGCTACAACTTTTGGTTACAAAGATATGTTGTTCTTAGATCTTTCTGGAAGAAATGATTGGTCTTCAACATTGGCTAATACAGGAACATCAAGCTATTTTTATCCATCTGTGGGGGTTACAGCTCTAATCAGTGAAATGACAACATTGCCAGAGTGGATTAATTATGGAAAAGTACGTGGTACTTATGCGCAAGTTGGTAATGATATTTTTCCTTTTATCTCAACTCCAACGTACTACTTCAGACCAGGTTTTACGGATCCAAAACCAAGTGCCGGACCAAAAAATGGAACTACTTTGAAACCTGAGTTAAAATCAGAATTCGAA
The DNA here is from genome assembly GCF_054075145.1 of Flavobacterium xizangense. Classification (NCBI taxonomy): domain Bacteria; kingdom Pseudomonadati; phylum Bacteroidota; class Flavobacteriia; order Flavobacteriales; family Flavobacteriaceae; genus Flavobacterium; species Flavobacterium xizangense. The sequence continues at coordinate 323,110 of NZ_JBSIPG010000004.1, forward strand.
TTTGGTACAGAGTGGAGAATGTTTAATAATAGATTCAGTTTTGAGGTTTCATATTATAATTCTGAAACTAAAAACCAATACTTACAAGTTGTTGCTCCGGTTGGAAACCAAGAAGGTGTTGACTTTTACGGATTTAATGCAGGAAGTATTGAGAATAAAGGTATTGAGGTTGTGTTAAATGCAGGTATCATCAGAGGAGATAAATTCTCTTGGGATTCATCTATCAACTTCTCACAAAATAAAAACAAAGTAAAAGAGCTTCCTGACAACATTGGAAACAGAGTTAATTTAACTGAGGCTGGAGTAAACAGCTACAGATATGCATTAATCGAAGGAAGACCTTATGGAGTTATTGAAGGTATTAACTTCAAGAAAGATGCACAAGGAAGAATTTTATTAAATGACGACGGAACTTTCCAAAAAACTGATTTTGAAGAAGTAGGAAATTCTAATCCTGATTTCATGTTAGGTTTCTCTAACTCATTCAAATTTGGTCCATTCTTCGCAAATGTATTGCTTGATGGTCGTTTTGGAGGTGATGTAATGAGTTTGACTCAAGCTCAAAATGACTCTTTTGGAGTTTCAAAAGCAACTGGAGATGCTAGAAATGCAGGTGGTGTTGCTATTAATGCAGTTAAACCTGATGGAACAGTAGTTACTTCAATGGATGCTAAATCTTACTATACACAAGTTGGTGGTAGAGCTGGTATTACTGGTGAATATGTTTATTCAGCAACTAACGTAAGTGTTAGAGAGGTTTCTATAGGATATAACTTTAACCGCAAAGCATTACCTTTCTTAAATACAGCTAGTATTTCATTAATTGCTAGAAACTTATTCTTTATCTACAAAGATGCTCCTTTTGATCCAAATATTGCATTAAGTACTGGCCAAGGTCTTCAAGGAGTTGATATTTATGGCTTGCCATCTACTAGAAGTATCGGTCTTAATTTAAATGTAACTTTCTAAATTTAAAAAAAATGAAACTAAATAAAATAGCAAAAGCAGCTATCTGTATCTCATTACTTACGGCAGTAGGTTGTACAGGTGATTTTGAAGAGATAAATACTAATCCAAATGGTTTTACACCAAAGGAGTTAGAACAGGATTTTAATAACATTAAAGGAGGTTTCGCTCCAATGTTTAACAATATACAAGTATTGACTCCAGAATGGGTTTATCAATTGCAGCAAGGGTTGAGTTGTGATATCTGGTCTGGATACATGGCTACACCAACTGGATTTGCAGGAGGTATTAACAATACTACTTATTCATTAGTTGATGGTTGGAATGTTTTCAACTGGGATTATGCTTATAAATATGTAATGTTTAATGCATACGATATCGCTAATAAATCAAAAGGTAAATACGATCAGTTTTATGCACTTTCATTGATATTGAAAGTTGAAGGAATGCATAGAGTTACAGATACTTGGGGACCAATTATCTATTCTAAATTTGGTTCGCCAGAAACAACAATCCCGTATGATTCTCAAGAAGAGGTTTACAATCAAATGTTTGCTGAACTAGATACAGCTGTTGCTGAATTAACTAAAAGAGTAGATGCTGGAGAGCCTTCAACATTTGTTAGTACAGACTTGTCAGCTTACGGTGGAGATTATAAAGCTTGGGTAAAATTTGCAAATACTTTACGTTTGAGACTTGCAATGCGTATTGTAAAAGTTAATCCAACTTTAGCTAAAACTCAAGCTGAAAAAGCGGTAGCTCAAAAATTTGGAGTATTCACTACAAATGCAGATTTGTTTAAAATTGTATCTCCAGTTTATACAAACCCAATTAATACAATCAGTGGTTCTTGGTTAGATATTCGTATGTCAGCTGATATGGAGTCTATTTTAGGTGGTTACCAAGACCCTAGAACTGCAACTTATTTCGATACATCAACTCAATTCCCTGGTCAATACAAAGGTGTGCGTACAGGTATTGCTATCAACGGTAAAGGAGATCATCAGGATTTTTCTGGAATAGGTGCTGTAGTTAGATCTAAAGAAATTGTTTTAATGACAACAGCAGAAGCTTATTTCTTAAGAGCTGAAGGTGCATTAAGAGGGTGGAATATGAATGGAACTGCACAAGCATTATATGAGCAAGGAATTAAAGCATCGTTTGATCAAAGAGGAGCTTCTGGAGCGGCAGCTTACATAGCAGATAATACAAAAACAGCTATTCCTTATGTAGACCCTAACTTCCCTGAGAATAATTCGGCTGCTGTAAATAATGTTACAGTTGCTTGGGATGCTTCAGCATCAAATGAAGTTAAATTACAAAAAATCATTACTCAAAAATGGATTGCTGGTTTCCCAGAAGGGCAAGAAGCCTGGTCTGACTACAGAAGAACAGGTTATCCTAAACTTTTCCCAGTTCTGAAAAATTATAGCGGAGGAACAATTACCACTCAATTTGGCGTTCGAAGAATTAATTATGTTACATCTGAGAAAGCTGCTAACGCAGGTGGGGTTGCTTCCGGAATCGCAAAATTAAATGGACCAGATACCGGAGGAACAAGACTTTGGTGGGATACTACAGGTCCTAATTTCTAAAAAAAGAATTTAAGATTAAAAGAATTTAAGTTTGGTTAGTAATTGAAAATGGTATAAGTAATGAGAGTTACTTATACCATTTAAAAAAACCAAAATTGTATATAGCAAAAAAAAGAAAAAAATGAAAAGTGCTTTAGAAATTAAACCTGATATCAGCTATAAAAGCGCCGGTAAATTTGAGGAGACAAGATTCGAGAAAATTCACAACGAAATTTTCAAAAATTCTGCCGAAGCATCTGTAATTGTAGCGCAGGAAATTGCTCAGTTAATCAGATCTAAGCAAGAAAAAAACAAATCTTGTGTATTGGGTTTGGCAACAGGTTCTTCACCAATAAAGGTATATGAGGAACTTGTGAGAATGCACAAAGAAGAAGGATTAAGCTTTAGCAATGTAATTACTTTTAATTTGGATGAATATTATCCAATGTCAAAAGAAAATAATCAGAGCTATCATTATTTTATGCACCAGCATCTTTTTAACCATATTGACATCAAGCCTGAAAATGTTAATATTCCTGACGGTACAGTTGCAATTGATGAATTGAATCAATATTGCATCGATTATGAAATGAATATAAAACAAGCCGGAGGACTTGATTTTCAGTTGTTGGGAATCGGTCGTACGGGTCACGTTGGTTTCAATGAACCGGGTTCACACATCAATTCAGGAACACGAATCATCACATTGGATCATATCACAAGAGTTGATGCTTCATCAGACTTCAATGGAATCGACAACGTTCCAAAACGTGCGATCACAATGGGAGTTTCAACCATTATGAGATCAAAAAGAATCGTATTAATGGCTTGGGGACAAAACAAAGCCGATATCATCAAGAGAACAATCCAAGGTGATATCAGTTCTGAAGTTCCTGCCACATTTTTACAGAATCATCCAAATGCAACTTTCGTATTGGATCAGTCTGCAGCTTCTGAGCTGACACGTTTCAAAACGCCTTGGTTGGTTGGAGAATGCATCTGGACTCAGGAATTAAAAAGCAAAGCAATTGTTTGGTTGTGCCAAAAAACGAAACAATCGATCTTAAAACTGACAGACCGTGATTATAACAATAACGGAATGTCTGATCTTCTGGCGCAGGAAGGTTCTGCTTATGATTTGAACATCAACATGTTCAACGTCCTGCAGCACACCATTACAGGATGGCCTGGCGGAAAGCCGAATACAGACGATTCGCACCGTCCGGAAAGAGCCAATCC
>NZ_JBSIPG010000005.1:0-145521 GCF_054075145.1 Flavobacterium xizangense
ACGGCTTCATCCACTACAGTCACCACTCCGGTCTTCAGATGGTACGCCGACCAGACGACCACAACGGTGCTCAGCACGGGAGCTACCTATACTGTCAGTCCAGCAACAACAACGACTTATTATGTCAGCGTGAGCGGTGACGGGGTCTGCGAGAATGTCATCAATACCAGAAAGGCTGTCGTTGTAGTGATTAATCCTTTGGCTTTGGCTTCTGATATTTCGGTAAGCACAGCAAATGCTTCGTTATGTACAGGAGGTACTGCTTCAATTGCAGCAACAAGTTCTATTAATAATCCTATTTTCAAATGGTATCAAGATGCTAATTTATCTGTTTTACTTTATACAGGTTCAACCTTTGTAACACCTCCCATTACAGCAAATACATCTTATTATGTTACAGTACAAAATAATGCTATCTGTGAAAATAGTATTGGTAATGCTTTAAAAGTTGATATAGGTATTATTTTATGTTCTGATATTGCTTTAACCAAATCTGTAAGTAATATGTCTCCTTTTGTTGGCGATCAGGTTGATTTTACAATCACCGTAAATAATCTTGGTCCAAATAATGCTACAGGCGTAAGTGCTAATGACGTATTGCCATCTGGTTATACTTTTATCAGCGCAAGCAATGGAGGAATATTGTCTGGAAATACGATTACTTGGCCAATTTTTAATGTTTCTATTAATAATCCTGTTTTATTGACTTACAAGGTCAGAATTAATACTTCGACAGGAACAACCAACGAATACAAAAATGTAGCTCAAATAATTTCTTCGGATAATTTTGATCCAAATTCAATTCCAAACAACAATGATCCAACAGAGAATGATCAAGATAGTATCATTGTAACGCCAATGATACCACAGCCTTCAATTTTATTATATAAAGATGCCTCTTTTTCTGCTGCTAACGATAGTAATGGAAATGGCCTTCCTGATGTTAATGAAACAATTACATACACATTTGCTGCACAGAATACGGGAAATATAAGATTAGAAAATGTGAAAATTGATGATCAGTTTTTAGGAATAACTAATTTAGTCGTTACGCCGAGTGTACTGGATCCTGGACAAACAGGCAGGGCTCAATTAAATTATATTATTAAAGAATCCGATTTTGAGAAAGGAGTAATTTACAATAGCGCAATTGCTCAAGGAAATACACCACCGACACCAGATAATCCAGGAGGCACAGTTGTTAATGACATATCTGAAGATCCAACTAATCCTGTTAAACCGGATGATGATTACTACGATCCGAATTGCCCAACTTGTACTGTAGTTCCTTTGCCAAATATTCCAAAAATCGCAATTGTTAAAGAAATTTTTTCATTTAGCGGAGATTTTAATAATGCGAAAGTTGGTGATGTGATAAATTATCTTTTTACCGTCAGCAATATTGGAAATACTCGTTTAAGTAATGTGAAAGTCACGGATCCGCTTCCTGGATTGTCAACACCTGCTCTTGATCCCATAGATTTGGGCAATAAAACGGGAGATCTTAATTCAAACGGATATTTAGATACCAATGAGAAGTGGCTGTATAGAGCTGAATATGTTATCACTTCAGATGATTTAGCAAAAGGTAAAGTTGTCAATCAGGCTTTAGCAGAAGCGACAGGGCCTCCAACACCAATAAATCCAAATGGAGAAGATGTTAACGACTTATCGGATAAATCATCACCTACCAATCAAGACAATGATCCAACCGTAATTGACATAGTGGGTTGTCAAGTAATAGTTCATAATGCAATTTCTCCAAATGGAGACAACATAAATGATACTTTTAAAATAGATGGTATAGAATGTTATCCAAAAAATACAGTTGAAATTTATAACCGCTGGGGTGTCGTAGTTTTTCATACCGATGGATACAATAATGAAAATAATGCTTTTAGGGGGTACTCCAATGGACGAGTAGTGATCAATCAAAGTAAGGGGCTTCCAACGGGCACATATTATTATATTCTCAGATATCAAAATTCAGAGGATAGAGAAATATCAACGGCAGGCTATTTTTATTTAAGCATGAATCAATAACTTTTGTTGCAATGTATAGGAATAAACCATTTTTTGACTTAGTCAAGCAACAATTACTATTTGAGATCATGATAGTAGAAGATTTATAAATAATATTAAGAGATATAAAAAAATGGCGCCAATTACCTTCAATTGGCGCCATTTGGTTATAGTGAACTATACAGGACAAATTTCTATAAATTTTATGGAAGATTTGAGGAGATTGGCTTACTATATGCAGGCGTTATCTTTATTATGTCTTCAAGATTTTGGTTTCGATGTCCTGTTGGGGATTGATGGAAATCATTAGAATTAATCTCGCTTAGGCTGGGTATTTTTTTTGCTTCATATTAACAATGTACCGCCATCGATAACCAGACTTTGTCCTGTTCCGTGCTGTTGTTTCATCAGATATAAGAATCCGTCGGCAACATCTTCAGTTTCGCCCACTCTTTTTAGGAGGAGAGTATCTGCACAATACTTATACATATCCTCGCGATCGGCTTCGGACATTGCATTCCACAAATTGCTTTTTAAAACACCCGGCACTACACAATTAACACGAATAGGGGCCAATTCAACAGCCATAGCTCTTACAAAAGCCTCCATGGCTCCGCATATGGCGGAAGCCACTGACCATCCCACTCCCGGACGGGCATTGGCAGTTCCGCTGGTCAGGGAAATAGAACCACCCTTATTTATAAAAGGTGTAGCATATTTTACCGCCGCAACCGCACTCCAGAAACGCAGATCAAAAAAAGATTTTGTAGTATCAATATTGGTTTCACTAATAAGTTTTAATTGAAGATTCTCACCAGCTGTATAAACCAGATGGTCAAAATTTCCAATTTTCGTAAAGAAGCTTTCAATATTATCCTCCTTGCTTAAATCTATCGCAAAGCCTTCTGAATTTTTTGTTAGCTGACTTAGAGCATCATTGATGCGATCCTGGTTACTAGATACTATAATAACTTTTGCTCCCTCTTGTGAAGCAGCGATAGCAGTAGCTAATCCAATGCCGGAACTGGCGCCTAATAAAATGATTTTCTTACCTGAAAGGGTTTTTAAATTTGTATTCATAAAATTAAATTTAGATAAATGGAGATTAGTAATAATTAAAAAGAGCAATTGGCATTATCGATATTTCTTTAATTCCCATTATTTAATTATGATTGCAAATCTCCTGAAAATAAAACTTACGACACTTAACAAATGGTAAAAACGAATCGGGTCTTTTGTCAGGTATTAATCAAAATTAAGTTATAATTTTGATTACCTAACTAATTTGGATCAACATGCCAGTCATAACTAACAGCCTCATTTCTTTTTTACAGCAGTATCATGTATTTGAAGAAAATGAAAAAGAATTAATTTCAGAATATTTTATGGAAAGCAGCCATAAGGAAGGAGATTATCTTTTTCATTCTGGGCATGTACCAGATGAATTATTCTTTATCAGTTCGGGTATCCTCAGAATTTTAGTCCATAATGAAAAAGGTAATAATGTGACCCACTTCTTTTTAAAAGAAAATCAATTTTGCACAATTTTAAACAATTTCAGGAATGGGACAATTGCTGCAGAAAGCATCCAGGCAGCTTGTAATGCACGGGTTTTTAGAATTTCAAAAAAACAACTGGAACTACTTTATTTAAAGATTCCTGCTATTGAATCAATTATAGCACAAACTATTCAACAAACTCTTTTAGACAAGATTCTGATCCGGAATAGTTATCTGGGACAGGATTCGACAACTAAATATAGAAAATTTATAGAGCAGCAGCCCGATATTGCATCTCGTGTATCGCTAAGTGACATTGCTGCGTATCTTGAAATAACACCACAGTCTCTGAGCAGGATTCGAAGGAATATTAAATAAAATAGTCATCTCATAAAGGATGATGAAAGAAACTAAAAAATCAACTTCCGAAATTCATTTGGAGAAATTTAGATTTCGGCCTGGATTCAATATAAACGAGTAGGTTTTAACTTGTATGATAGATATCCAAAACCAGTATTTATTTTAAATAACAAACACTTGTAAATAACTTATTTTGCTCGTAATCATTTATATTACAAATAAGTCAAAATATAACCAAGAAGAGCTCCGCCTATTACAATCAGAGCATTATTTAATTTTTTAAACTTAAAGATGGTTATACAGCTGGTCATAGCGATTACAATTGACCGATAATCGGTAATGGTCTCTTTGGCCATGACTAGACATACGGCTGCAATAAGCGCTATAGAAGCTACATTGACACCATCCATAAATACAGTTAATCCTTTTGAAATGCGTAATTTTTCCATCATTTTATGAAGAAGGACAACAAATATAAATGACGGCAGAAAAATTGCAACGGTTGAAATTACTGCTCCAGAAAGACCATTGATTTGATAACCAATGAAAGTTATCGATGAAAATACTGGGCCGGGCGTAAACTGACCGACTGCAATGGCATCTATAAGCTGCTGTCTTGTGAGTAACCCTTTTGCAACCAGTTCGGTATCTAAAAAGGCAAATAGCACATATCCACTTCCGTAAAGAATAGTGCCTATTTTTAGAAAGGTTACAAAGAGTTTGGAATTTACTGCTGACCAAAATACAGTTTCAGGAACGGTCATTAGAGCAAATGGGGCAAAACTTTGCAGGTTGTCAATCCTCATTTTTTGAATATAGAAAACAGTGAATGCGAGCAGACCTGATCCAAACAGCAAATAAATTTCATTAACTCCTAATATAGATGAAGTCAGGACCGTTATCGCGGTCACACCTAAAAATATAGATTTTACAGATTTTACGGCTAAAGGATAAACTGCCCCAATAATTACGGCTATAATCGCTGGTTTGATGCCGTAAATGTAAGGCTGCACTTGGGGGAGCTGTCCATAACTGTGGTATAAATAGGCGAAAATTCCAGTAATAAAAACTGCAGGCATGATAAAACACAGCCCTGCAATAAGCAGTCCTTTCCAGCCTCCCTTAATATAACCAATATGGATCGCCATCTCGGTGCTGTTGGGGCCGGGAATAAGGTTGGTTGCTCCAATCAGATCCAGAAAATACTGCTCGGTCATCCATTTGCGTTTTATGACCACTTCCTCATGCATCATCGCAATATGTGATGCAGGACCTCCAAAGCCAATTGTTCCAAGCTTTATGAATACTTGAAAAATTTCTTTTAAGTTTGCTTTTTGCTCCATTTTTCCGTTAAAATTTTGTCGGCAGACCATCTCCCGGAACCTTTAATAAGCAGAAAAGTACTTCCAAGAAGCATTGACCAATCGGTTCGGCTTTCATGCATCATTTCCCAAAAGCCTTTATTAACTAGTATTTTGTATTTGGTAGAAGCAATTGCTATAATTATTATGGTTATAAGAGGAATGCTTGCTAATCTTGTAGTGAATCCGATTAGAATAAGAATACCGCAGAGTATTTCAAAACTTCCTACAAGGATTCCTAAAAATTCAGGTTCCGGCAAACCTATTTTTTCAAAACGTCCTGCGCCGAGAAGTGAGGGAAATAAAAATTTTTGAATGCCTTCTGAAAGAAAGACCGTGCCTACCATAAGACGAATCAAAAGTGTAGTTTTTGACTTGTCTGTATGAATTATTTTTTCAAATATCATAGTAATACCGTTTATTTTGGCTTATTTTAATTTACAAATGCTAAAAAACATATTGCTTTTATCCCAATGTCATATTAAATAACAAACACTTATTCAGAAACATGAGTTCACAATATAACAAAAAGTATAAAACTATTTCTAAATCTGTAGATTTTATTACCTGCTTTCTGCAGAAATTTAGGGTAAGAATAATTATGAACTCTTAGCGGTTTTGTAAAAATACTTTGACCTGAACCAAAACGCAAGGTTTACTAATGCAATTAAAGCCGGCACCTCGACAAGTGGTCCTATAACGCCTGCAAAAGCCTGCCCGCTGTTTATCCCGAACACGCCGATTGCCACTGCAATTGCCAGTTCAAAATTATTGCCGGTAGCGGTAAAAGCTATAGATGCAGCCTGTGAATAGTCAGCCCCAAAATATTTTCCTGTAAAGAAGCTGATGATAAACATTAATGTAAAATAAATAACAAGCGGTATTGCAATACGCACAACGTCCATAGGGATCTGAACAATAAGTTCTCCTTTCAGGCTGAACATTACAATAATTGTAAACAGTAATGAAATAAGTGTAATTGGCGAGATAGACGGCACATACTTATTCTCAAACCATTCAGAACCTTTTAAAGCTATCAAAGTATAACGGCTTATGATTCCCAGCGCAAAAGGAATCCCCAAATAAATACCGACACTCTCAGCAATTTGAGCAATGCTGATGTTCACCTCAAAACCGTCATATCCAAAATAGGGAGGGAGGATGGTAATAAAAATATAAGCGTAAACACTGTAAAGCAGTACCTGAAAAATACTGTTAAGGGCAATAAGTCCTGCGGCATATTCACGGTTTCCGTCTGCCAGATCGTTCCAAACCACAACCATTGCAATACAGCGTGCCAGACCAATAAGGATTACCCCAATCATATATTCGGGATATCCATTCAAAAATAGCAACGCAAGCAAAAACATTATAATAGGTCCGACAACCCAGTTTAAGAATAATGATGCACCTAGGACTTTAGTGTTTTTAAAAACCTGTCCCATCTGTTCATATTTTACCTTTGCCAGCGGCGGATACATCATCAGGATAAGCCCTATTGCCAATGGAATATTTGTTGTTCCGCTGGAAAAAGAATTAATAAAATCTCCGCTTGAAGGAATAAAATACCCAATTGCCACGCCTATAGCCATAGCAAGGAAAATCCAAAGTGTTAAGAAGCGGTCAAGGAAGCTTAGTTTTTTGCGTCCGGTGACTGGTGCACAGTTATTTGCTGACATTTTATTTTTTTATTTGTGAGAATACGTAAAACATTTCAGTTCCGATCTGCAGGCTGCGCTCCAGATATGTTTCTTTCTGCTGAGGCGTTCCGTCAGAAATTTTAGGATCTTCAAAGGTAATCGGGATTCTTTTTTCGGCACCAGCTATAAAAGGGCATCCCCCGTCTGCCTGCGAGCAGGTCATTATTGCGGCAAATCCGCTTTCAGGATTGAAATCATCATCATAGGTTTTAGAAAAACCGATGACAGGAACTTCATTTGCTGAATACTTTATGGAATAAACAGGGTTTGAACCCTCTGAAAGAGTTTTTATCTTAAATCCTGAATCCTTTAAAGTTTCAGCAGCCATTGGGAAAAGAGCTGTAGCTTCAGTTCCTCCTGAATAGCAGGAAACATTTTTTATATCGTAATACGCAGCTGCGGCCTGCGCCCAAACCTGCGAGAGGTGGCTTCTTCTTGAATTGTGAGTACAGATTAAATTTAATCTGGTTTCCAGTTTACTGTCGGTTTTAGTCTGAATAAAGTCGATTAATGGCTGCAGGACTGCTTTGCGATCTTCTGAGATCTGCTTAAAATCAAATGATTTAACGGTATTCTCAATTTCTGAGTATAACATAGTTTTTTGGCTGTTAAGGTTTAATAATTATCTATTTAATGATTAGCAGCACCCTCCACCTGGAGTACATGAATTTGCATTGTCAGTATTTAACTGAGATAATTTTACTTTAGGCTTATTAGATGGAATACCGCACTGCTCCTGAGCAAGGCAGGCTGTCTGTTTATTTAGTAAAGTGAAGTTTTTGCCGTTAAAATCCAAATCATATTTCCCGATGGTAGAATTTTGGTATTCCACTTCAATTTCATAATCTTCAATTCCCAATACTTTTTCTGAAAGTTCAATGATGTGGATCAGTTTCTGAGGTTTAAGTCTGTGTTCGTAGTCGTTGGCATCCCAAAGCTGGAAATTTACAACCGTTTCTTTTCTTACTGTTCCTCCGCAGTCGATGAAGTTTTTGGTAACCAGACCTACTTCAGTCACGTGGAAATACTCTGGTACGAATGTTCCGTCAGGCAGTTCAAAATTTACGGTCTCCACTGTTTTAAGCACTTCTTTAATTTCTGAAAGTTTCATAATCTTTTATATTTAGTTAAACTATATTTTTTTATTAAATAATAAGTGCACTTCTTCTTTCAAGAAGCGCAGTATCTCTCCAGATGCCATTCTGTTTTCCGATTTTTTCCCTTATTCCAAGTATCCTGAAACCTGCCTTTTCATGGATGCGCATACTTGCCTTATTTTCGGGAAAGATGCCGGCCTGCAACGTCCAGATTCCTTCTGCTTCACTCTGTTTTACAAGTTGATTTAAAAGAGTTAATCCTATTCCTTTTCCTAAGTGTGCAGGATCAACATATACGCTTACTTCTGCAACTCCAGCGTAAACACAGCGTGAAGAAACAGGTGTGAGGGCTGCCCATCCAATTACGTTCTCATTTTCAGTTATAACAATTCTGCAGGATGCAATGTGAGATTGGTCCCAGTCTTGCCATGAAGGGGCAATAGTCTGAAAGGTGGCATTGCCGGTATCAATACCTTTTTGATAAATTAATTTTACCTGTTCCCAGTGTTCCTCTGTAAGTTTTCTAATTTCCATATTTCTTAGATTAACAGCATTCGTTTCTCTTTTTGGCAAGATGATTTGAGATGTGCTCAAAGAAGCCTTTTATCTTTTCGAGACCCGGCTCATTGATGCAGTAGCAGATAGAGTTTCCTTCAATGCTTCCTTTTATTAGTCCAGCATTCTTTAGTTCCTTTAGATGTTGTGATACAGTAGGCTGTGAAAGGGGAAGTTCGTTTACAATGTCCCCGCAGATGCAGGCATCTACTTTCAATAGATATTCTATAATAGCAATACGCGCAGGATGGCCTAGTGCTTTGGCCAAAACAGCCAGCTCATTCTGGCTATCTGTAAAATGATCTGTTTTTGTTGCTCCCATCGTTTTATATTTATATTGCAATATTACGATAATAAATTTAAATAAAGAAAAAAATCGCCCTAATTAAAATACTTAGCAATTTGAAAAAGGAATAAACTAATTTTTATGTCAGTTGTGCAACACTTACAAATTGAGTTTATAAGGCAAAATACGGATTTAGGATTAGATATATTATCAATTTTAATGCTCCCATAAATGTAAAAGTGTTATTTTTGTTTAATATTGTTTAATAATCGTTAAACAAAAAAAACATGGCAAAGTCAATTATTGTGAAAATCGATGATAATGTCTTGAGTGAAATTCAGATCGATAGGATTATAGAAATGGCATGGGAAGACCGAACACCTTTTGATGCTATAAAATTTCAATTTAATTTATCTGAAGCCGATGTGAAAGCTTTGATGAAGAAAGAATTAAAGTTCAGCAGTTACAAATTGTGGCGCGAGAGGGTTGAAAATTGCAAAACAAAACACTCAGCCAGGAGATCCGAAACCATTGATAGATTTAAATGTAGCAGGCAAAGATCGATTTCAAATAATAAAATATCTAAGCGTTAATCAAAATATTCGACGATGATTAAAAAAATTAAACCGGATAATGTAGTATTTTCTACTGAGCATGGTTATAATGCAAGCCTATTGCCTTATGCTACAAATGTGGGTGCACCTGTAATAAAAACAGATGATTTGGCAGGCTGGAAAAACATGGGCATAAATAAGGTAAACAAGGAATTTGAAAGTAAATTCAATGAACTAAAAAAGCAATACCAGGATTTAATCGAGGAATTCCAGTGGAATGAATTGGTATACAATGCCAGATTTTCTTTTGAGCCCATTGTTGGTGAAATATATCACTTATACAAAGACCGGGACGGTTCCAATTTTCTCTCACTAATAGGACCCAAAGAATGGAATAGGGAACATGTTGGCACTTTTAGACCTAACAGTGATAAGAAATGGATATTCATTGATTTGAAAAGTTTTATTTTTTAATAAAATTCCAAGATAATGAAAAACAAAATAAATTTTAAAACCAGTGATCTGGAAAAAATGGAAAAGCAAACTGTCGTGCATCTAATAAATAGTCTAGGCGGTTTTAAGAGTGTGGCTTTGGTTGGAACTTCAGATGAACAGGGAAACACCAATTTATCCATTTTTAATTCTTTTTTTCATATTGGTGCAAATCCACCATTAATAGGCATGATCTTTCGCCCCAGCCCGCCCGAGCGCGATACAATGAGAAATATTATAAACATGAGGTTTTATACCATTAATCATATCAACGAGCAGATCTACAAGCAGGCACATCAGACATCAGCGAGATATAATAAAGAAATTTCAGAATTTGATGCTACAGGACTCTGTGCGGAATATAAAAATAAATTTCCAGCTCCCTTTGTACTTGAAAGTAACATACAATTAGGTATTGAATTTAAAGAAAAAATAGACATTTCAATCAATAATACCAGTATGATTATCGGGGAGATAGTCCAGATTTTTATTCCCGAAGATTGCTTAACCGAGGATGGTTTTGTCAATTTAGAAAAAGCCAATACCATTACTTGTTCAGGTCTGGACAGCTACCATAAAACCATTCAATTAGACAGGCTAAGCTACGCAAAACCTGATAAGAAAATTACAACAATACTTAAAAGTTGAATAAAAAAAGGATAAATATTATGTGGTTCAAACGTGATCTTCGTTTTACAGATCATGAACCTCTTTTTATGGCACAACAGGAAAATATTCCTCTTCTTTTGGTTTATTTTTTTGAGCCCTCAATAATGGCCTGCAATGATTCCGATGTACGTCATTGGCGATTTGTTTATGAATCCTTAAGGGAAATGCAGTCTAAATTAAAATCAATTGACGCGCAGATTTATTATTTTCATAACGAAGTTCAGACTATTTTTGAGCAGTTATGCAGTTTTTATAATGTTCAAACCGTTTTTTCGCATCAGGAAATAGGCAATAAGGTCACCTTTTGCAGGGATATTGCCATGCAGTCTTTTTTTGATGATCATAACATTCTTTGGAAACAATCCCAGCTCCATGGTGTAATTAGAAAGCTTCCTCCCGGAGAGGATTGGGAGAAACGCTGGGAAGAAACAATGCGTGCAGCTCCTAAAATGATTGACCTTAATGCTTTTAAATTTGAAAATTTAGATTCTGATTTCTATGTAAAGTTCAAAGGAAAAGAACTTTCAATTGAAATTGTGAGCCGAAATGAAAACTTTCAACAGGGTGGCGAATATTGGGCATGGAGATATTTGGAAAGTTTTGCAAAAGAGAGGCACATAAATTACAGCAAACACATTTCCAAACCCGGTTTAAGCCGAAAAGGCTGTAGTCGTTTATCTCCCTATTTAACTTACGGAAACATAAGTATGCGAATGGTTTATCAATATACCAATCAGTTTTATAAAGCATCTCCCCATAAAAGAGCCATACTTAATTTTGTTTCAAGACTGCATTGGCATTGCCATTTTATGCAAAAATTTGAAAGTAACTGTCAAATTGAATTTAAAAACATAAACAAAGATTATGATTCCCTGGTAAAACCCAGAAATGAAGCCTATATAAAAGCGTGGCAGGAAGGAAAAACGGGAATTCCCATTGTCGATGCCTGTATGAGATGTTTAGTTCAAACAGGGTATATCAATTTTAGAATGCGTGCTATGGTAGTTTCCTTTTTCACATTCAATCTCTGGCAGGACTGGCGTGAACTTCATTTTCTGGCCAGGCAGTTTTTAGATTATGAACCCGGAATTCATTATCCGCAGATTCAGATGCAAGCCGGCACAACAACTGGCAACTCCATTAGAATTTATAATCCCATAAAAAACTCACAGGAGCACGATTCGGAGGGTATTTTTATTAAAAAATGGCTTCCTGAACTATCTGAAATTCCACCACAATTAATTCATGAGCCATGGAAATTAAATCGTATTGAGCAGCAATTTTACAAATGCGAAATAGGTAAGGATTATCCAGAGCCTATAGTTGACATAGAAGAAACTCGCAAATACGCGAGTGATATTGTTTGGGGTTTTAGAAATAATCAAAAAAATGCTAATGTAAAGTGGAGTATAGGGGAAAAATAAAAAGAGTTGAATATGGAAGAATTTGACATTGGTTTCGAGAAGATGATGTTTGCAACTTCTCACAAGATTTGAGAGTACGTTGCCGATATTTTAGTTCTTTCAAAATTGTTGTTTGAAGATGTAAATCTTTGAAATAATGAGTTGAGATAAATTTTACTTTTGAATATTAAATTTGGCGAATCACCAAATGCTTCGAGAGAAGAATTATGAAAGCCCCTTCTTATAAAGGGGCGAGCTGAGAGATAAATAATATTCAATATTGCTATTTTAGTACTATTGGGCCCAGTCATTAATCCAGTTAGAAACCGTCTGGCACCATTCGTCGCCATCATTCAAACAAGGAATTGCCAAAAACTCTTCTCCTCCTTTTGCTTCAAAATCTTCTTTGGCGCGCATGGCGATTTCTTCCAAAGTTTCTAAACAATCTGAAACGAAAGCTGGAGTTACAACTGCTAATTTCTTGATTCCTTTTGCCGGCATGTTATCAATTTCAACATCGGTATAAGGTTCTAACCATTTGTCTCCCGCTAAACGCGATTGAAATGTCAGACTGTATTTATCTTCAGGAAGTCCTAATAATTTAACAACTTTTCTTGTTGTTTCGTAACATTGGTGACGGTAGCAGAATTCATGCGCCGGAGATGGCGTATTACAGCATGAACCGTCAATTTTACAATGCGATTTAGTCACATCAGTTTTACGAATATGACGTTCTGGAATTCCGTGGTAAGAAAACAATAAATGATCATAATCAAAACCAATTAAATGTTTCTGAATAGAATCCGCTAAATTCTTGATGTAATCCGGTTTGTTGTAAAAAGCTGGAACATCTGTAAATTTCATGTGAGGGAATTTCTTTTTGCGAATTTCTTCAGCCTTTACTAAAATAGTTAAAGTTGAAGCCATTGCATACTGCGGATATAGTGGAAAAAGCATTACATCTGTAACTCCTTTATCGCTCAATTCCTGAAGTCCTTTTTCGATGGTCATGCTTCCGTAACGCATTGCCAAAGAAACTGGAACGTTTACAAGAGGCTGAACCTTTTTCTGCATTCTTTCAGACAATACTACTAAAGGAGAACCTTCATCCCACCAGATTTTTGCGTAAGCGTACGCAGATTCTTCTGGTCTTTTTCTTAAAATGATTCCGCGAACTAATAATGCTCTCAATAAATACGGAACGTCAATTACGTATTTATCCATTAAAAATTCATCTAAATAAGGTTTTACATCTTTTGGTGTTGGACTTTCTGGAGATCCAAGATTTACTAATAATACGCCTTTCATTATGTTTTTTTACTTTGAGTTTTGACCTTTATGTGTTTGTTGTTTAAATTTCTGCTAAAAGGAGCTTTTGCCGCTTCTAGAAATATAATCAATACTATTTTTTTTATGCTGCATTCTACAAGATCGATGCTGTTTTAAAATTGGTATTAATCGACATCAGGTATTTTTTTGGAGTTGTTGAAAATTTTTTCTTGAATCCTGCAATAAAGTGGCTTCCGCTGCTGTAACCTATCTTTAATCCCACTTCATTTACATTATAGGAACCGCTGTCAAGCAGTTTTCTGGCGAAATCCATTTTGTAATCAAACAGAAAACCATACACAGTATCGCCGTAAATTTGTTTGAAACCCATTTTGAGTTTTTTCATAGTAAGGCCAATTTCATCTGCCAATTCATCTAAACTAGGTGGTTCATTCATATTTGCAATAATAATTTCTTTGGCTTTTCTGATTTTCAATATATTGACTTTATCTATTAAAAATGGACAATTTTCCGCACTTGGATTCTCAGACCTGTTAAAAAACAAACTTAGCAGTTCGTATCCTTTTCCTTTGTAATAAAGGTTTTTTAGGGATGGTTGAAGATTATAATGAAACAGCTGGCTTAAAACAATTGCCATCGAGGGACTGATATTTCCTTCAGTATAGTATTTTTCATTATTGTTACTATCGGAACTTAAGAGCGTAATATAATCTACTTGGGCAGAAAACAGCGAGTGAAATTTCTTAATCGATACAATAATAGAAACCACCCATGAATTTGGAGCAACCTCCAAATGAAGTGATGGCTGGCTCTGCGGATGGTACAAAAGCAGCGATTTTTCCTCTTTTAATTCTAAAGCATGATTATCCTGACTGAACAAAAAATTGCTATTGCCCTTCAGTCCAAAATGAAACTGAATCATAGCACTTCCGAGCTCACGGTTGACAAAAAGAGGCTCTGAACTGTCATTCTGAAAGCGGATAAGGGTAAGGTCGTCTTCAATTTTTATTTCTTCCTCCATTTTTTTTTTGATGTAGTGAATAATTGCTATTCAAGATTATTTTTTCTTGTTATGTCTATTTACTCCTAAGAACTGCGGTAATTTGAATGTTTATTTTATTGGAAACTTTGCTTTTTACAAGACTAGGTATTTCAATATTAAAATCACTGGCATTTACACTAAATTCAGATGCAATAGTAATTCCTGATATTGATTTGCTTATCCTTGCTGTGGTGCTTATATCCTTCGATTTTCCGTGGAGCTCTAATTTACCTTTAATAATTAAATTGGTAGGATTTCCGTTTAGGCTTTGTAGATCAAATCCTTCTATCTTTCCTTTAAAGATTGCTTTTGGATAGCGGTCGCTTTCAATATAATTTTCATTGAAATGTTCTTCCATCAAAGCGACTTTGAATCGAAATCCTTTCATCAAGGCTAAACTTGCAATTTCACCCGTTGCAGGATTCAGCACAAAAGTAACGTTGGTATTTGTCGCCTTTACTTCTTCAAAAGAAGGAACGGATGCTTCAAAAGTGATTTTTCCTGATTTAGTGATCATTTTTTCTTGTGAGAGGCCAATAGCACAGACATATAGCATGGCAATGAGTATGTTTTTTTTCATATTTTTTTGGCTTTACATTGTTTTTAATGGATAAGATTTATCTGGTTTAGCACTTATTTTAAAACCGCAATAATTTGAATTTTGACCCTATCGTCAAGTTTATACTTAATAAGCGATGGGATAGGGATGCTAAACTCACTGGCATTTACGTCGAAATCAGAAATGATGGTGATTCGTGGCCCCGTCTTGGTAATTTTTGCAGTGGCTTTTATATCTTTAGATTTACCGTGAAGTTCTAACTTCCCTTTTATGATATAATCTTTATAATCTTCTGTTAGACTTTTAATGTCGAACCCCTCAATTTGGCCTCTAAAAATGGCTTTTGGATACTTATCGGTTTCCATGTAATTTTCATTAAAATGTTCTTCCATCAAAGCCATTTCAAACTGGAATCCTTTCATTAAAGCAAGGCTTGCCACTTCTCCTGTTGCGGGGTTTAAAACAAAAGTTACATTGCTGTTAGTTCCTGCAACCGGCTGAAAAGAAGGTACTGAAGCTTCGAACGTTATTGCTGCAGATTTAGTTACTATTTTTTCTTGCGAAAAAACAATAAAAGAAGCCAATAGCATTGGCATTATTATGATTTTCCTCATGATATTGTTCTAGATTATTTTTCTAATAATCCGTCCTGATTCCATTTATTTATAATATCGATAGTGGTTTGAGGTAATCTTGGTCCGCCCTGCGGCATTAAGGAACTATTTCCATTTTCTAAAGAAATTCGTGTAAGCAATCCTCGATTTAAAACTGCATTCTTCACCTGATCATAGGTAACTAATGACATAGGCGCTCCATTTTTAGGAACTGCTGCATGGCATACAACACAGTTATTATCAATAATAGATTTTACATTTTGGTTGTATGTTGCCAAACCATTAATTGGTGTAGAGTCAATTAAGGTACTTGGATCATCGTTGGCGCAACTTACAAAGATTGAAGCTAATGATGAGATAACGAAAAGTGTTTTTAGATTCATAAGATTGGTTTTTAGTTATAAATAAAGGCATGATTTTAAGAATCATCAGGCATTTCAAAATCATATACGTTGAAAAGAATAATACAGATTTAACAAAAGGCATATTTAATGGTTTAAATCCAATAGGTATTTTTTAACGTAAATAAAACCAAATACTAAAAACCAGTTATGAGAAAAAAAATACTAACTACAATTTCCCTTTTTATAATAATCGGAATTTTGTCCTTCTTCTACATCTACAAAGGGCATAGGGACATAGAATCAGAAACTGCCGATTATGTTGTAACCGTTAACGAACTAGAAAGAGAGTTTGCTTCAAACGACAGTCTGGCTTACATCAAATATCAGGACAAAACAATTGAATTATCTGCACGAGTAACAAGTATCGATAAAGCTGGTAATGGAATTGTTATGAGCGAAAAAATATTTGTGACATTCAAAAACCGTTTACCTCAAAGTATTACTTCCGGGAAAACCCTCAAGATTAAAGGGAGGTTTTTAGGATATGACGAATTGCTCCAGGAATTTAAAATAGACCAATCTTCAGTTGTACACTAATACAAATAACAATTTAAAACTAACTTCATGAAAAACTTTATTCTATTATTTTTTTTATTTCCGATATCAACTTTCTCCCAAACCGATTTGTTGTCTGGTGTAGAAACTCCTTCTACAAAAGAAAAAGTGACATCTGCATTCAAAGCCTTAAAAATCGTTAATCTTGAGTCTACAAAATTGGCTGCAAAAAGTGATTTGTATTTTGTTGTTGCACACCGATTTGGTTCTATTAAAGATGGTTTTGAAGGTTTCTACGGACTGGATAATGCCAATACACAAATTAAATTTATTTACGGTTTGACAAATGGACTTAATGTAAGTGCGGCCAGAAGTGAATTTGCATATGACTTTGCAACAAAGTATATGCTATTTCCTCAAATAAAAGAGGGTTTTCCCGTCACTATCGCCGGGTTCAATAGTTTGTCTATTAATAACACGTTAAAAGAAAGCTTGTACCCTAAACTTGAATTTAAAGACAGGCTTACTTATGTAGCACAGTTGTTAATCTCCCGAAAATTTTCTGAAAAACTTTCTTTAGAAATTGTGCCGTCATTCTTTCATCAAAATTTTGTTGAAGACGTAGATCAAAGCAACACTCAATACGCCATAGGTTTTGGAGGAAGATATAAATTCGCTAAACGTTGGTCTTTAAACATGGACTATGCGGCGCATTTAAACAGAGCACCGAATTCTATTTATAAAAATCCACTATCTATAGGTTTTGATTTAGAAACTGGCGGGCATGTTTTTCAAATGCATTTTACCAGTTCTCAGGCAATTGATGAAGCTGGATATCTTGGAAGAACAACTGGCGACTGGACAAAAGGAGATATATTTTTTGGATTTAATCTTGCCAGAGTTTTCTAGTATTTCCTTTATAATTAAATTATTAGGTAATTTCTGTATTTAAAACGATTCTAAATTAATCGATTTGCAATTATTTATAAAACCGCAACGGTAAAGTAAACGTAGATAATTTTAAAACCATAAAAAAATTATGAAAACTAATAAAATAATCAAAAAAGGACTTTTTATACTGAGCGGAGTATTTGGGCTATTTATCGCCATTTTGCTTTTCCACATTATAACAGTAAAACCACCTGTTTATGACACGCCAAATCTGCAGGTAAGCAGAATCGATTTTAAATTAGATATCGATTCTTTGCAGGCCAGACAAATCTGTTCCGATTTAAGAAGTATAAAAGGCCTCACATCTGATTCTATTATTGTTAAAAGAAACGTTGTGGTGTATTTCCACAACAATAAAATTACAAACTCGGAGAAAGTTTTCAATGAGTTGATGTCTAAAAGACACTATGATGCTAAGCGTTATATTCTGCCGGCAAATTTAGCAAACAAAGAAGTCTGCCCAATGAATCAAAATAGTTTGAGCTACAAATTATCTCAAAAAATAAATCGTTTTTTTAATTAACCCTTTAATACCTTAATTTATGAAAATTTATTCAAAACTTACACTTAGTGTATTGCTTGCTGCATCTGCAGCTATGATTTCTTGCAGCAGTAATGACGACGAAACCCCTACACCTCCTGTAAAAGCATCAATTTATGAACGCTTAGGCGGAACTAAAATGGTTTCCGATCCGGATAATTCAGGGCAGATGATCGAACAGGGTCGTTTGAGTTTCCGTAAAGTCGTAAATTCAACTATTGGATTAATTGTTGCTGATATTCAATCCAATGCGGCAGGTAATTTGCAGGCACATTTTGCACCTTTATTGGCAGAAACCGGAACTACCCAGTCGACCAATATTGCTAAATTGTCAGATAATCTGACTGATTTCTTTTCATTTAATACGGGAGGTACCAATGCTGTAAATACATATTCTGGTTTGAATATGGTTGCAGCGCATGATCCTGCGAAAAATCCTCGTATGGGAACAAAATCAAGCAGTGCAGATTATACAAAATTCGAAGGTTATGTAGGTGCAGCCGCCAATGCAAATGGAGTTGCTTCAAATACAGAGCTTTACACGGATATTGTTGCTGTTTTGGAATCATTGAGAACTCCTATAGTTCAAAAATAATTTTCTTCTCAAAACGCTGCCTGAAAAAGGCAGCGTTTTATATATCAATACTATTTGAAGTGCCGGACTCTTAACAATATTTTAGAATCAGTATATAAATATTTTGAAAGTCTACTATCATGTATAATGGCAGGCAATTATATAAAATCGCCAATTTGAATCGATGTATTGTAAAGCGATATAGTAAGTCCTTCTAGCCTTGTTATATAAATTACTTAGTAATAATTTTTTGAACTTTTTAAGGAAAGCATAAATATGGAAAATTTTAATATGTCCAGATCTACCACTTTTTACGCATTAGGGTTAAGCTATAAGAAAGCAGATGCAGTTATAAGAGGAAAATTTAGTTTAGATACTAAAGCACAATCTGATTTATTGATGCAAGCCAAAGCAGAAGGTATAGAATCATTGATTGTTACTTCTACTTGTAACAGAACTGAAATTTATGGATTTGCCCATCATCCTTATGAACTCATCAAATTGCTTTGCGAAAACAGCAATGGTTCTGTAGAAGAATTTCAGCAGGCTGCGTATATTTATAAGAATGAAGAAGCTGTTAACCATATGTTTCGTGTAGGGACAGGTTTAGACAGTCAGATTCTGGGCGATTTTGAAATCATCAGCCAAATTAAAATCGCTTTTAATCATAGTAAACAAGAAGGTTTGGTAAACACTTTTCTGAACCGTTTAGTAAATACTGTTATTCAAGCGAGCAAAAAAGTTAAAACAGAGACTAAAATTTCTTCTGGTGCAACATCCGTTTCTTTTGCATCAGTACAATATATTATCCGAAATGTAGCAGATATTGGAAATAAAAATATTTTGTTATTCGGGACAGGGAAAATAGGAAGAAATACTTGCGAAAACTTAGTAAAACATACTAAAAACAGCCATATTGCCCTTATAAACAGAACAAAAAGTAAAGCTGAATTATTGGCTGGAAAGCTGAATGTTATTGTAAAAGATTACGACGATTTGAAAAAAGAATTACAGCAGGCCGATGTGCTGGTTGTAGCTACAGGAGCACAAAAACCGACTATTGACAAAACATCGCTTGCTCTACAGAAACCATTATTGATTCTGGACTTGTCTATTCCACGCAATGTAGATACTAATGTAGAAGAGATACCCGGTGTAACCTTAATACATCTGGATTATTTATCTCAAATTACTGATGACACGCTGGAAAGAAGAAAACAGCATATTCCCGCTGCAGAAGCTATTATTGATGATATGAAACTAGAACTGAATACTTGGGTAAACGGTCGAAAATGTGCACCAACTATTCATGCCTTAAAAGCTAAATTAAATGATATTGTATCGGCTGAATTTGCTTTTCAAAGAAAGAAAACAACCAATTTTGATGATGTTCAGATTGATTTAATAAGTTCCAGAATTATTCAAAAATTAACAAACCATTTTGCGGCCCACTTAAAAAATGAAAATACTTCCTTGGATCAAAAAATAGAGTTTATTGAAAAAGTATTCCAAATTGGACAGTTTACGCAGAAAATAAGTCCTTCACCAGCAGAAGAAAAATATAAAATTAACCTGTCATAAAAATTCTAAAACAATAGGACTCAATTCTAGAATTTTAAAAGTATAAAGTTCAAAAGATAATCCTGATCTGGCGGTACTGAAATGATGCCCAAATTTTTCTATATGATCACAGAGAGCTGGTTCGGGGAAAATTATTGATAGCGGAAGGAGTTTAGGTATCCAAAAAATTTAATCTCAAGAAAATGTATTATGGCAATACATCACATATGATGGTGATTAATTATTCTATTTGACATTTACAGAAAATCAGAGATTTATAATAATATCACATAAAATTAAAACAGCCGTTGAGGCTGTTTTTTTATTTTATAATGTCTTAACCAAAATGGATAATACTTCGGGCAGTATATTTCAAATTAAGATTTACACTAAGTCATTGATGTTGAGGAAATAATGAAGATCAGAGGAGTGATTGTGGATTATGTCACGATTCAGCGTCGGGTTTATAAGTTTATATCTTTACTTGAGATGCCAAAGAACCGAGAAAAAAATCTTATATCCTTAACGGAAGTTCGAACCTCCAGTGGCTTTGGTAATTTGCTTTAGATGTCCTGTAGGGGATTTGTGGAAAATGTAGCATCAAAAAAATATATATTATCCTATTTTTATTAAAATCGCCTTTGCTTTTTTGTGGCAAAATCAGAAGCTACTCCAATATTTGCATGGCACGATTTTGCCAGAAAAATTAGAATGGTCAAATGTTTTGTTTCATTTTATAAGATGAAACGTATTTTTTTTCAATTTGTAAGGGTAAATGAACTTTTATAAATAATTTTAAATAACGATTTTGATATTTAACTATTTAAAATTTTTTTATGAAAAAATCATTTCTATACCTTTCTATGTTTTTGTTATTACTGTCTTGTAAAAAAGAACAAAAAGTAATTGATAATAATAATGTCTCTAAAGTTGAAGCATTATCAGATAATGATATTTCAGATGCCTATTTGTATCTGCTTGGGAGAGCATTTGTACTTAGACAACAGCGTCTTGATTTTGAAAAAGAAGGTTTTCAATGGAATAAAATTCAGTATCGCGCACCGGGTGGAGTTAACTGGGCAAATCCAAATTTGGACGTAGTCTACATGGAAGCCTGGATAGCGGTTGATGAGAATAATTATGTGATATTGGAAATTCCTAAAATTGAGGGACGTTATTACACCTGGCATATGCTAAATGGATGGGGAGAAACCATACTTAATATTAACGAGAGAACCTTTCCTCAAAAACCTTACGGTAAATATGCTTTATGCTTGAAAGGCAGTAATCCAAAAATACCGGGTGATGCACTTCGAGTTGATCTTCCCGTGAAAACATCGCGGGTTTTGGCGCGTTTGGAACTAGGTAAAAATGTTCAGGAGGCTGTAATTCTTGAAAAGCAGTTTAAAGTAATTGAAAGCGGTAAACCACAGATAAGGCCATTTTATAAATTAGCTCACTTTACAAATGATAAATTGCCGGGAGCAGAACTATTTGATAACGCCAGTGGAATTTTAGACAGCGAGCCAGATATTAACAAAGGAATGGAAAATGTACGAGCTAAAGTTAAGGAGGTAGAAAAATTGGTAAAATCAGGAAGTGAAGCTAGAACCAGAGTGGATCAAATAATTAAACAGAAGTCATTAAAGGAGCTTGCTGAATTAATTAAAACGCCCGGAGAAAAACAAAATGGATGGTCGCATCCTGTTGGAATAGGAAATTATGGATCAAACTTTAAAACCAGAACCGTTGTTAATCTGGGAGGAATCTGGGCTAATAATTTACAAGAAGCCATTTACTTTATCAGAACGGGAAATGATGGAAGTGCAGTCTACACTCAGACTTTTGCTAAAAATGAACTGCCTCAGTCCAAAGTAAAATATTTCTGGTCTGTGATCTGTGTTGACGGAAAAGAGTTTAAGGTAATTCCAAATCCTCTGAAAAGATATCTTTTAAATAATCAATCACCATTAAAATTCAATAATGACGGTTCACTGACTATTATTTATAGCACTAAAAAACCTCAAAATTTGCCGGAATCCAACTGGATACCGACGCCTGAGGGTAAAAAATACAACCTAACTTTTAGATATTATGGACCATCGCAGGATATAATCGATGGCAGTTATTCTCCGCCGGATTTACTAAAGCAATAAACGTCAAAAATTAATTAACTATAATTATATGATCTCGAGGCTAAGTTAATAAGAGTAGAAAAGATTTGCTTTTACTAATAACAGCAATCGCATAAAAAAATGGCGCCAATTGTCTTCAATTGGCGCCATTTGGCTTTGTGACCTCAACGGGACAAATTTCAACATTTTTTTTGGATGATTTGAAGAAATTGGCTTACTTCCAAGTGAATTTGTAAAGATAATTATTTTAAATTTTTATTTGTAAACGGTTTGTATGTATCATAAGGGTTAACGTTAAAAAATGTTAAAACATATTCCTTGAGCAACAATATACATGTAATACCTTGCATGTATAGTTAATATCCATATGGGCATAAACAATAAAAAGTGCAGTGTTTAAGGTTACACTTTATATGATTTTTACAGAGCTTCGCATTAATCATTAGCGAGAATTAGACGGCAGAGTAATGAACCTGCAAAATTTCAGAAGTGAGCATCTTATTTTCTACAAGTTTAAATTTTCTGGTATCGCTGTCTTGATTTCCAATTACTCCGCCGTCTCCAATCGTGATTGGGATGAAATTAAAATAGATATCTGTAACCAATCCGCTGTTCAGAAAAGCATTATATGTTTTTGCACCGCCGCCCAATACTGTTTCAGTGAACCCTTTACTTGACAGGTAGTTGAGTGCTTCTTGAGGAGTAACGGCAACTTTATGCTGAATGTTGTTGTGCTTTTGTCCAGAGAGAATCACTATTTCAACTCCCGGAAATACACCTTTTGCCCCGCCGGGGAAACTTTCGAGCACATCATAAGTGGCGCTTCCGAGTACGACGCTCTTAACTTCATTTATGTATTGGATAAAATAGCCTAAAGCTTGCTCAGGCACCTGATGATCTGGTTTTCCTGCAAGCAGAACCTGGCCGTTAATCGAAATATTCGCAATTACATTAACTTTCATGATCTTTAAATTTAAAAAATACTTATTAAAATTTTTACAATTTCATTTTAGGGCTCAGCACGGTATTTCTGCATTTTTTTCTTGCCATTCAAAACGCCCGAGCCTCTTTGATACAAGCCATTGATTGTTGGTGCGTATGTAGTGGTCTTCATAAACAGCCCCAATCTTGGTTTTTATTTTTTTTCCATCTTCACTGCCAATAAGCGTAATAAAGCAATAGCACGTACCTCTAGCGTTATCACCATCAAATTCGATTATCTGCTGGCCATTGAAATGGTAAACAGTCTCAACTTTCTGAAGAAATTCAGCAAATGTGCGGGCCATCTCTTTTCTGCCAGTAATGTGCAGGATTGTATTTCCCTCTAAGATTGTTTCCGAGACGGCATCTTCTGAAAATAGCTGCGCCAGCTGTTCAAATTTTTTCTGGTCGCCAAGCATTGAAATGCGGTCAATTAGTTCTCTGATCGCAATTCTGTCTGCTAATTCGTTTACATTCATTTTTTCTAGATTATTAAATTTCAGACTGTGAGCACTATTTTTCCTTGTATATTTCCTTTGGCAGCTTTTTCATGCGCTTTAGCGGCATCTGCAAGGGGATAAATGCTGTCGATAACGGCTTTCACTGTTCCAGCGCTGATTAAGTCGGCCACTTCTGCAAGCTGTCTGCCATTTGATCGTACCTGTGTGGCAGATACTGTTATACCGGATTTTTCAGCCTCATCATTACCCGAAAATCCTAAAGGAAAAATAGGGAACAGGGCGCCTCCTCTTTTAAGGGTTTTTATGAATCTTTCCGAAGCTGGACCGCCAACGGCATCTACAACCAGGTCAAGATCAGTGGCGATATTTTCGGCAGCTTGTGTGGTGTAATCAATAAACTCATCTATTCCCAAGGTACGCAGCATATTTTCATGTTTTCCTGAAGCAACGGCAATTACATATGCTCCCTTCCATTTGGCTAGTTGCACTGCGAAATGTCCAACGCCTCCGCCTGCTCCGTTTATGAGCACTTTTTTGCCTTGAAGAGCAACAGGTTCATGCCTGTAAGTCTGTAGCGGGTTGGGCTCATCATGGCCCAGCGCAATTAAAAACTGCCAGGCAGTAAGCAGTGACATTGGAGCAGCTGCCGCATGAACGAAATCTATGCCAATAGGTTTTATTGCTATTTCTGAAGCCGGAACGCTGACATACTCCGCGTATGCCTGGCTTTCCCCATAACTTGGAAACTTAACCATAGCATATACATGATCACCGGCTGAAAATCCTTTTACATCGTCGGCCGTCTCCACAATTATTCCGGAAATGTCTGTGCCAAGAATAACCGGAAAAGGGACCTTTGGCTGCCATTCAGGCGGTAGCATTCTATATCCTTCTCGCAGATACCAGTCGGGAGGATTCAGTCCAACTGCTTTTACTCTGACCAGCACTTCTCCTTTTTTTACTTTCGGTATTGGAGCGTCTTCGTAGCGAAGCACCTCAGGGCCCCCAAATGTGTGCTGTCTGATTGCTTTCATGGCAACCGGTCTGTCTTTTTTCTGTTCAGTACTTAAACTCATAGTATTTAATTTTAATGAGCATCAAAATTATAACTTAGCAATACTTTTGTCAAGTATGTACTTTTTTGTATCTTACACACTTTTAGGAATGTATTGTTGAATATCAGTATTTTAAAAATGAATAAAAAAGAAAAAATATGTCCCGAAGTGGTGACATGTTCTGTAGATTACGCATTTAAGCGTATCGGAGGGAAATATAAAGGAAGAATTTTATGGTATCTCCACCAGTATTCGATTCTGCGTTATGGAGAATTGAGCAGAAATATGCCCGATATCACCACCAAAATGCTTACACAGACATTAAGAGAGCTGGAAAATGATAATCTGATAAACCGAAAAGTATATCACGAAGTACCTCCTAAAGTAGAATATACCCTCAGTGAAGTCGGTCAGGAACTGATTCCATTTGTAAGCTATCTAAAAGAGTGGGGGGACAAACAGATTGAAAAAGAGCAGCAAAAAGAAGGCGGCCGTATGGCTGTTAAATAATCAGACCGGAAGCGCGTAGTCTTTTTGACCAGACATGGTATTAAAGAGACTATACTAGTTAAAATTATGTGTTATTACTATACTATTAAGCTCTTTTAATGGCTGGGCTGCGCATGACTAATAAGAAATTTAAAGAGAAAAAGGCTCGTTATTATTTTTGCACCTAATCAGTAAATAAAAAGTACTTGGACATGTTTAAACTTAATTTAAATATGGAAATAGTTGGCTACAATATATGGAAGGTTATTATAAAATATGGATTTGCCTATTCCAAAAATGTAGATTGGAGCGTTTGCAAATATCTGATATCGGCAAAAATGTATAAATAGTTAATATTATTGAGAAAGAGCATTAATTTGTTCATGTGTTGGAGGAATGGCGAATTTTTCCAACTAGTCGTTTTTGTAAAATAACAATCAAACTAGCAAAAAAAGAGTATAAATTATTTTTTATGAATTGACGAGACGACCAAGCAGTCGTCTCTTCTGCTTTTAGCGGGAGCGGCGCTTAAACCTTCTTAATAATTAGCAGCTTTTCTATAAAATTTTAAGTATCAGATTCTTTCAGTAAAATAAATCAAATTCGGTTTAGAATTATAATTCTTTATACTGTACCTTATCTGTATTTCGAATCATATTTTAGAAACTATTAAAAAGTTTTTAAGAATTGTTTCATTGTTATTTTATAAAACTTTCAAAAGATGATATAAAGTAAAACCAGAATTCTGTATTAAATTTAATCGAATTTAGAAAAGAAAGCTTATGAGATCGATTTGGACAGGTTCGGTGAGTTTTGGATTGATAAATATTCCTATCAAAATATTCTCTGCAGTTCAGGAAAGCAGTCTGGATATGGATATGCTTGATAAAAAAGATAACGCAAATATCAAATTCAAGCGTATCAATGAAAATACTGGGAAGGAAGTTGATTATGCAGATATTGTCAAAGGATATAAAATTGATGATAAATATGTCATTTTGGAAGATTCAGATTTTGAAGCGGCAGATGCTGTGAAGACCAAAACAATTGATATTGAAAGCTTTGTTTTGGAAAAAGAAATTGAAAGTATTTATTATGAACAGCCTTATTATCTCGAACCAGATAAAGGAGCAATGAATGCTTATGCTTTGCTGCGAGATGCGCTTGAGAGTTCAGGAAAAGTAGGCGTAACACGTTTTGTTTTACGAAACAAAGAAAGCCTTGCCATTTTAAAACCATATCAAAATGTGATCGTTTTAAACAGAATAAGATTTGAACAAGAAATAAAAACTACAGATGACTTAAAACTTCCTCCAATTTCTAAAAAAGCTACGAAAGAAATGGATATGGCAGAAAAGCTCATTGATCAGCTTACCGAAAAATTTGACATCACAGGTTTCAAAGATGAATATACCGCCAAGCTTTTAAATATTATTAAAAAGAAAGCCAAAGGAAAAATTCAAAAAATTTCTCCTAAAATGAAAGTGGTTCATAAACAAAATGATGATTTAATCTCAATGCTAAAAGCAAGTTTAGAGAAGAAATCTTCATAGCTTTTCACTCGACTGATTTTCTTCCAATTTCTTGATAATCTTTTTAATTTCAGCTCCTTTTGAAAGGACAGGTACCCATAAATCTCCTTTTTTATCAAAACGCTTCAAAACATTTTTGATTGTAAACTGCGTAGGATGCAATTTTTCATTTACTTCATCCCATTCTAAAGGCGTCGAAACTGTTGCTCCTGGTTTTGGACGTACAGAGTATGGTGCTGCCAAAGTTTGGCCACGGCGATTTTGAAGATAATCGATATAAAGTTTATTGCTTCTTTTTTTAATGCTTCTTTCTGTTGAAGTAATATCTGGAATTCTGCTTTGCACTTCTTTGGCAATTAGTTCGCCTAAAATTTTAATCGAATCATAATCGTATTTTGCACCAAGCGGAATATAGATATGAAGCCCTGTTGCACCTGAAGTTTTGCATAAACATTCTGTCTCTAATTCATCCATAAGCTGTTTTACAGTCAGCGCAGTCTCGATGACAATATTAAAATCTTCTTTTTTTGCAGGATCCAGATCCATTACAAGCCAGTCAGGATTGTCAATGTTTTTTATGGTAGAATTCCAAGGATTCATTTCAATACAACCTAAATTTGCCATATAAATCAACGTCTCCCTATCATTGCATATTAGGTAATCTATATATTCATTGTTTGATTCAGAGAAAATTTTTTCAGTTTTTAGCCAAGAAGGCGTTTTATCCAAATCAACGTCTTTTTGATAAAAACTGGGTGCATCAATTCCATTCGGAAAGCGATTCATTGATTCAGGACGATTTTTTAAATATGGCAAAATCAAAGGCGCTACTTCATTATAATACTGAACGATTTCTCCCTTTGTAATTTGGTCCGCGGGATAATATATTTTGTTTTGATTAGTTAAATGAAGAATTCTTTTCCCTACCTTAAAATCATAATTATTTTCCGTTTTCTGTTCTTTTAATCCTTCCATTTCGTCTTGATTATGAGTTATCTTATTGATATTTACATCTGAATTTTCTATAAATAAAACCTCGTTGGCTTTTTTATCTACTCGTAATCCCAAATAAACAGGATGTCTCAAATGATCATCCTCGGTCCATTCTGAATATCTGATCTGGCATACCAATTTGGGTTTAACCCATTGAATTACATCTCTTAAAGGCACTTTTTGGTCAAGCGGGGATTTCGATATAAAAAACGGCTGAAGTTTATTATATAGTTCTTTTAAAACAGAATCTGAAAATCCTGTACCACATTTTCCAATATATTTTAGTGTTGTTCCATTGTATTGACCTAGTAAAATTGCTCCAAAATATTTTCGGGAGTTTTTAGGTTCTGTTATCCCGATGATAATCGCTTCTTCTTGATTTGAAGTTTTAATTTTCATCCAATTACCGCTTCGGTTTCCTATTGTATAAGGGCTGTCTGCCTTTTTGGCTATAATTCCTTCACTTTTTTGTTTTTCAGCTTTCTCAAAGCGTTTTATACCTTTGCCAACTGTATGTTCGGAATAGAAAATATTCGAAAAAGAATATTTATTAAACAAAAGTTTGAGAAGTTCTTTTCTATCAAGTAACGATAATTCGGTCACTCTATTCCCATCTAAATTCAGTAAATCGAAAACATAATATTTTAGGTTTCCAATTCCTGTCTTTAAATAATTCTGAAGCATTTGGAAATCTGCACGTCCTGAATCATTTTCTACGACAATTTCTCCATCTAAAACTACGGCATGATCAATTTTTTTCAGTTCATCAGCAATAGGCTTAAAATTAGCATTGAATGAAATTTTATTGCGACTGAATAACTCTATTTTATTACTGTTGATTACAGCTACTGTGCGATAGCCATCGTATTTGTTCTCAAAGATCCATTCTTCACTATCAAAAGGTTTTTCGATAGTTCTGGCAAGCATTGGTTTTATAAATTCGGCTTGCGCTGCTTTTACATTAGTCTTTTTTTTTATGGATTTTTTTTCGGATTCATCATCAGCAGGCTCCGATATTATTTTTTTTGATTTGGTTTCTAATTGCTCTAAAGTTCTTTTAGAAACAACAGATTTATTTTTCTCCAAAATATCATCTTCAGTAGCATATTTATCTTGTTTTTTAATCAAGAGCCAGGCATTTTCCTGTTTCCCATAAAGTTTTACGAGAGAAAATTCGCCTTTAAGTTTTTTCCCTTTTAAAATAAAGCTCAAACGTCCTTTTTTTAAATCGGCAAGCAATTGTTTTTCATCAGAACTTGTTTTTTCGTCTGAAGAATAAGTTCCATTATCCCAGACGATTACATTTCCTGCACCGTAATTTCCCTCGGGAATAGTTCCTTCAAAATCCTTGTAGCTGTACGGATGATCTTCAACCATCATGGCGAGACGTTTAACTTCAGGATTCATTGAAGGGCCTTTTGGGACTGCCCAACTTTTAAGTACTCCATTCATTTCCAATCTAAAATCGTAATGTAAATGTGAAGCTGCATGTTTTTGAACCACAAAAACCAATTCGCTGGCCGATCTCTGGACCTTTCCTTCCGGCTCATGCGTCTGCTTAAAATTTCTCTTTTGGTTGTATTTGGAAAGTGACATAATTTTTTTTTTACAAAAATCAATTTTTACTATTCAAATTTACTTTGACAGCGCTTTTTTAAATTATAAGATTAAAATCACAAATTATATAATTGTCAGTAAAATAAATTCTTGGTCTAAATGATGCTTATAAGAACAAGCTAGTTGAAATGGATCAGGATAAGTGCAGTTTTTTTGAATTGAATGATGTTGCGGATTTCAAAAAATTAAAATTATGAATGAAATAGGCACTATTTCAAATCGTATTTAATTTTGTGGTAGATATACACAAATAACAGTTCCTTTATTGATTCTGCCTGAAGCTTTTATGAATCCGCGATGATTTAATACAATTTTTTGCGAAACTGCAAGTCCAAGACCACTCCCGGTATACTGATCATTATTATGCAATCGATAAAATGGAACAAAAATTTTATTTTCATATTCTTGCTGAAAGCCAATTCCATTATCAGTAAAACAAATTTTTACATAGGTGATTGCAGGATTTCCCCCCAATTCTAGAATTTCAGCTTCGTCAGGCTGACTACTTTCTATATTTATTTCAGGTATGATATCCGGGCGAGAATAAGCGAGTGAATTTTTAATCAAATTTTTAAAAAGTTGCTTCATCTGAGATGGAATAACATTTAATTTTGGAAGCGGAGCGATGTTTATTATGGCGCCTTTAAGGACAATTTCACTTTTAAGATTGCTGTTGATTTTTTTTAAAAGCGCATTGAGATCTGTTTTTTTGAATTCTTTTTGCTGGAAATTAATTTTTGTATATTCAATAAGATCAGTTATAAGCTGACTCATATTAGCCGTTGCAAAAAGAATTCTTTCAAGATTATGTCTGCCCGTTTCTGATATCTCTTTTTCTTTTTCCAGAATTCTCTTAGAGAACATATGTATTTTACGCAGAGGATCCTGAAGATCATTGCTTGCCACCGAAGTAAAAGTCTCAAGCTGGTTATTATAATTTTCCAGCTCTAAATTTTTGTCGGTCAGCATTTCATTAGTTTTTACGAGATCTGTTATATCTTCAAGCGCCAAGAGAATTAATCCAGGAGGTTGTGAATTAATAATTTTACGTCCATTAACCATCATTATTTTTTGTCCAATATCTTTACAGTCTGTTGAAACTCTTAAATCTTCGACTGAATGATGCTCAAGATTCATTTTAAAAATCTGTTCCTTAAATTCAGGAATATCCCATTGACAGTTTCCTATTTCAAAAAAAGAATGTCCTTCTGTTTCTTTTTCATTTGTTTGGAAGTATTTATAAAATGCTGGGTTGGCACTTTTAATTATGAAATCTTTGTCTATAATCAGCAGTGGCTCTCTTATGGTGTTGATAATTGATTCTGAATAATTTCGCATTGCAATAAGCTGTTCTTGACGATCCAGCAACTCGTCGTTTACACACAGCAATTCTTCATTATAAGATTGAAGTTCTTCGGTAGAAGTTTCGAGTTCTTCGTTTAGGGCCTGAAGTTCTTCACTGCTGCTTAAAAGTTCTTCATTTGAGGCCTGCAGTTCTTCGAATGCCATCTGCTGATTTTCGGCGACTCTTTTAAATTCTACACGAAGATCTTGTAATTCTTCTTCAAGTTCGATCATACGTAGACCTTCGTTTTTTGAAGAACTAACTTCGTCAAAAGAAGTTTCTTTTATTGGTTTTTGATAAAATAAAATCATTAAATGATTTTTATGCTTCGGAATAGTTATCACTTCAAAAGAAACTAAATATGTTTGATTTGGTATCGAAATATTTTCTCGTATAATACTTTTATGGCCATTTTTAATATCACTAATAGCACTACGTAGTTCAAAACTAATCGCGCCCCTTGCCATTTTTAAGACATTGAAATTTGGTTTTCCTGGAGAAGGAAGCAAATAAGGCCCCGTGTCGCCATGGAAATATACAATATCTAAATGTTCATTTATTATAACGCTTGCCGGAGTATATTTAAGAAATAGGATATCAAATGCTGTTTTTCGAAAATCGGCTTCAGCAAATTTAATTTTATCTGGAATTTCTGCACCCTTAACATTAAAGGGGACTTCGATTTTAATTTTTTTTAATTCAGTATTGATGTCAAACTTTTTCACATAAATTTTTTCCTGTTTTTCGACATTTTTGAATAAATCGGGCAGGCTAGAGGCCGATTCAGACTTGCCAAGGACTATGAATCCGTTTTCGTTTAAAGAATAATGAAACAATCCAAGCGCTTTATGCTGCAACGACTGATCAAGATAAATAAGAACATTGCGGCAAGAAACCAGATCGATTTTTGCAAATGGTGGATCTTTTATGAAATCATGAACTGCAAAAATGCATTTCTCCCGAATTATTTTATTCACATAATACAGCCCATCACGTTTTGTAAAATAATTTTGCAATTTTTGAGCGGGCATATTTTGAATATCCTGGGCAGAGTAAATTCCTTTTCTTGCTTTTGTTATAGACTTCTCTGATATATCCGACGCAAAAATTTGGATTTTGATTTCCTTCAATCCTCTTTCAGTGATGTATTCATGGAGTAGTATTGCCATAGAATAAGCTTCTTCGCCAGTCGCACAGCCAGCTATCCATAACCTAATCGTATTATTGTAAATATTTTTAAAGAGTTCTGGAAAAACATTTTCATATATTTTATCATATACATTCTGATCCCTGAAGAAATAGGTAACATGGATGAGTAAATCATTAAACAGCAGTTCCTGTTCATCTTTATTATTTCGGAGATAATTATAGTAATCAAGAAGATTGTCTTTTTGAACAATAACCATTCTTCTTGCAATACGTCTTCTCATTGTGGGCTGCTTGTAATGGCGAAAATCACTTCCGGTTCTAAGAAGTACAGTATTGAAAATTTGCCCAAGTACATCTTCATCAGAAGCAGAGACATGATCTTCTTCAGAGTATCCGTGATTGATTTTATAGCTTTTGTGAATCTGTATTAATTTGGCAGGAATAAATTCTGGAGCTAATATGTAATCAGCAGCATCAGCATCAATTGCATTTTGAGGCATGCCTTTAAAGAGTGCCGTTTCAGGATCCTGCACAATTGTGACGCCTCCATTTTCTTTGATTTTTTTTAACCCGATAGTTCCATCAAAAGCGGCTCCTGAGAGCACAACCCCAACAGCAAAACTTTTGTAAATTTCAGCCAGTGATTCAAAAAAAATATCGATTGTTGAATTCCTTCTCTCATTGCGGCTTCTCTGTTCAAGTTTCAAAATTCCATCATAAGCCTTTACCAAATTATTTTCTGGAATAACGTAAACAGTGTCAGGATGCAGGTTAATATCATGTACTATTTCATGTACAGGAATAGGGGCATACTGACTCAGTATCTCTGCAAGACCGATTGGATGATCTGGAGATAGGTGCTGTATAATTATATAAGACATTCCTGAATTTTTTGGAATAGCAGACAATATTTTTTTGAAAGCTTCGAGTCCTCCGGCTGAAGCACCTATTCCTATGATGGGAAAATTTTCTTTTGTTTTTTGTCCAGATACATTTTGATTAATCATATAAAGAAGAATTTACAGGGAATAAAAAAGATTTTCTTAAAATTTTAAAATGGAATGCTTAAATGAAAATTATTCAATTAATTTTTTAGCTGAATTTGTTTAAATAATAGAGTATATTTTACATACTTAATCGTATCATGAAATTGTTTTTTCATAATAAAGACGAACTTAACGAGAACAAAAGAAATAATGCCATAATAAATATGCATTGAACGTCTCAACAATTCATCTTATTGGAGAATTCTTAACAAAATAAGAGTTATAGGGGCTTATAGATTGCCTTATGGAATAAAGCAGATAAAGGGCAAATAATAATTAAATTATTTTTTGAAGAATCTCACGCAGATCAGAAACACTGTAAGGCTTAGTAAAAAAACTTTGTGCTCCTGAAATTGATGCTGTTTTTTTATCTTGGTCTGCCGAGGATGTAGAGAATATAATTACGGGTATATTTTTTAGAATATCTATTTTTTTAATTTTATTCAGAAATTCTATTCCGTTCATTAAAGGCATATTAAGATCTAAAAAAATAATATCAGGAGAAATCTCTCTTGCTGTCAATTTATTTAATGCTTCTATCGGGTTTTGTATACAAGAATATACAATCATTGAAAATGAAGCTATTACTTCTTGAAAGAATTGGCAATCATCAGGATCATCATCGATTTGTAAAATATATTTTTGTTTCATAGGCATATCTTATAGTTTTCAGAGCATTTTTTATATGAATTTTCGTAAAAATAATTACGAGTTTAATTATGATTTTATATAAAATTACTTTTTTTTTATATAATTACCACTTTTTGTGAATTTTTTCTTATTTGTTTGAATAAAAACCTATTTCAATTACTTTAATATTCATATCATTCTATTTAATTTTAAAAAAATAGTTTTTGAACCTAAACTAAAGCAAATAAAATTGTCTTAATTAAAAATTCCCTAATTGTTAAGAGTACAATTAAGGCAATTTTACTGTTAGCCATATTGCTTTTTGCATAATCATATTGACTTTGTCCAATGTGTTCTACTTTATGGATGGAAACTCTCCTTTCAATAAATCTATCGTGATGTTATGGCGCTTTCAATATTCTGTTTTTAAATATAAAATATGGAAATTATAGAAATTAAAAAAGTAATTGTGTAAACATAAGTGCTCTTTAAGTCAAAATTTCATAGTAATAATTTAAAAAATAAGCATATGGACAAAAAAGGCCCTATTATTTTAATTGAAGAAATGAGAGAAGACCAAAAATTGTTTGAAAATACTTTTTTAGAGTTAGGAATAAAAAATCAAATTTTATGCTTTAATAGTTTAAGCGAAGCTGAATTTTTTATCTTTTCAAAAAAACTGAAACCTTTTTTAATTTTTTCAAATGTGCTCCAGTTTCACCAGAGTATTTCTTCAAATTACAAAAATCATACTGACCTATGTTATCAGTTAGAATGTCCTTGCATTTTTTTTTCGCTTCTTTTTTC
This sequence comes from Flavobacterium xizangense, assembly GCF_054075145.1. Classification (NCBI taxonomy): domain Bacteria; kingdom Pseudomonadati; phylum Bacteroidota; class Flavobacteriia; order Flavobacteriales; family Flavobacteriaceae; genus Flavobacterium; species Flavobacterium xizangense. The sequence goes on from NZ_JBSIPG010000005.1 coordinate 34,269, forward strand.
TCAATGTTATATAATTGATCCATCCTCGAGTCCCAACCAGAGTTATTTCATAAACCCCTATAGTGAAAGAAAATTTAAAGATTGCTTGTCATCTGTTATAAAATATTGGCGTAAGAGTAAAACTTCGTTACAATTAAATAGGTCTGCACAAAACAAATTAGAAAAAACAATAGAATTTAAAACTTTTAAAAATAAAAAGCCATCTGATTAGACGGCTTTTTCATAAATAAAATGATGAAATTTCAGAGCGGTTAGTAAACTGTGGCTTATTTTTCTTCCTCAATAAATTAAAATTCATCATCCCATTCTTGTTTTGGTCGCTGTTTTCTAATATGTTGGCTTATTTCACTTTCAGGTCCAACAGTAATAGACTCATAAAGGGAAATTTTTTTCCTTATGTTTGACGAAGGACTTTGAGGTGGCTGAAACTGTGTGTTCTTAGTTTCAATTTTTTGTGGTTCCATAAAGTTACAGTTTTGAATTACTTTTTTGAATCATCGTTTTTTTTTGTAGCAGATGTTGATTTACTGCTTTTCGAAGTAGTGTTTTTTTTATCACTTTTTCTTTCCATATCTGCAGTATGGTTTTTTTTGTCGTTTGAAGTTTTCATAATATCTAATTTTTAAATTATTAATGGATAAATTTAGGTGCGTTTAGTCATAAAAGGTTATAGTTGAACGATCTAAAACTTACATAATTACAATGCATTTATAAAAAATGAATTCAAGATTGTAGTTCTTACCAGATTGAAAGTAAAAAGGCTTAATTAAATTGGTAGAGAAAAAGGATAAGAGGTGAAAATTTTATAATTTTTCTAGCGTATTATAGAAAAAAAAAGTAGACATATTTTTAAAATTTACTGTATAGAACTTGCTGAATAGTTCAGTATAAGTAAGTTAAATTAAAAATGAAATATTATGAAAAATTTAATTCTAAGTTCCTTTCTTATGTTATCTTTTTGCTGGGCAAATGCACAGCAAAATCCTCCCAAAACGCCTAAACAGTCTAAAAATAAGATTGATACAACGTATTATAAGAAAAATCAAGAAAGCGTTTCAAAAAAAAGCAATTCAGTTAAGGATACAATCCATCCTAAGAAAAAAGCAAAAACCAATAAATCTGCTGTTAAGACAAATCCACAGCGAAAAGATACTTTGAAGTAATTTAAAAATAGCTTTTTTAGCCTGTTTTCTTAAATGAGAAAACAGGCTTTTTAATATTTTCTATTGCAAAATATAAGCTGAATACGTGGCGGCATTTTTTAATAAAAATAGGTACAGCAAAAAGAGCTTTGCTATACCTATTTTTTTTATGAAAATCTATGATTTATTACTTATCATTTTTATCAGGATTTGTCTTTAAACCCCAAAGTTCTATATGCGCTTTTTTGCTGGCATTCGCATTGGCTGTATGATATGTGAAAGTAACTTTTTTTATAATTCTTTCCCCATCGCCATCAAGTTGTATATCTTTAGTTTCTCCGGGTGACTTAATGTTTTGCCCAATTGCGATGTTTTGAACATTTCCTTTATCAAAATGAATTTCAAATGATTTGAAATTTACGGGAGCATCCGTCACTTTGATTTTAACTGCGCTAAATTTATTAGCGCCTATTACTAAAATCTGATCATTTTCGGTAGTGAAATTAACAGTTGTTTCACCTATTTTATGCCATCCGCTTTTATCGTTGAGAACAACGGCAGGCTTTTGTGCAGATGAAATATTATAATTTGCCATTACGAGCAAAACAAACAATATCATTTTTAAATTTCTCATTGTAATTTGATTTAAGAGTTACTATTTTAACCACGTTATTAGAAAGATGTTTTCATGTCTAGTGAAGCTTTAGAAATAAATTTAATAAAATGGTTAATCTCATTTTTCAAAGTTTATTCATCTTTCTTCATCTTCATCTTCATCTTCATCTTCATCTTCATCTTCATCTGGTTCTGACTTATTGGCACTGTATTCGTCCAAAGTTCTTCGATCAGGATCGTTTTTGTTGCTTAAATCTCTTTCAGCATCTATTGTCCGATTGCTGTTTTTTTGAAGATTGATATCATCATTGTCATCCAGTTTTTGATCATTGGAAGTACCATTGTTATAGGGCGCTCTGTCCTGATAGTTATTTTGATGCTGATTAATTGCCGGATCTTTGTTTTCCATTGTTTCAGAATTAATCGCTTCATTATCTGATCTGCTGTTTCTGTGGTTTGAATTATTCATAATAATTAATTTAATAGTTAATAATGACAAATTTAATACTCGCAAAAAAGAGAAATTTATAACTTTTTAGTTTGTAATTGTATTATTATCAGTTGTTTAATTTATTTGTGGGTATTTTGTAATCTTAGTTTGAAATGGTAGAACATTTCCATTTTCCTTATTTATTTATTTATTTATTTATTTATTTATTTATTTATTTATTTTGATAATACGAAGTATTTAAAACTGTGTATTATTTAACTTGAATGAATTATGAAAATACGTAAAGAAATAATCAACGGAGTTTATATATTTTCGGATTACACTTTTCTTCTTACTAATGGAAGTTTTAAATCTTTTCCATTTATTTTATTTACGTTTACTAAATGTACTTTTCATTTTTTATGGTGTAAATAGAACCTTAAAAAATGAATCTTGTGGAGGGTAAAAATACTTTTCTTCCTAATGCCATATCAGCAATGGAGACTTCTTTTACAGGTGTAGTTCTTAGTATAAAAGCTTCCGTCAGTAACAACGTATGTCCTTTGCGTTTTCTTTGAAGGTTCAGCTTCGTGTGTAATTGTAACACTATTATTAATGCTATTATGGAATAATAAATACAAAGGCGATTAACAGTAGTAGAATAGTAAGTAGAAAAACACAAAAACCGCTTAATAATTTTAAGCGGTTTTTTAATTTAGCAATTGCTTTATAATTTCGTTTGATGATTTATCGCATCGACTTCTTCACAATGCTTTATTTCATCTTATAGATCAGCGTCTTTGTAAAGATCACCATCATTTTCTAAGTCATCATCGTTAACGTCTTTGTAGTCGTCTTCATCATCTAGATCATCATCGTCGTCAATATCGTCTCTTTGATCATCGTATTGATTTTCATCTTGAAAATTCAGTTCATCTCGACCAAATTTTTCTTCTTCATCTCTACTATTCATAATTGTTTTTTTAATTATTTTTTAGTTTGATTTGTTCCTTTTTTGCTATCTGCATCTTTAGACTTAGAGGTACTTTTTGAAGAAGCTCCTTTTGAATCAGTTTTTTTATCTGATGATTTTGTACTTGATGTACCGTTATTTTTTTGTTTTGAAGTGTCCATAATATTTAATTTTTAAGATTTATAATACTGCTAAAATACAGGTACTAGAAATTAAAATTTTACAAAACAAGGATGAAGTAATTATATAATTTACAGGTAGTTACTTTGAATTGTTGGGTGTGGCTTGTTTGTCCTACAAAATTACATTCAGTTTCTGGATTAGAATGTTCTAAAAGAAGTTTTATAACTTTCCTATGAAAAGGACAGTATCATACCACTCTAATAATATTCCATTTTATTGAGATATTAAGATATTGTCTGTTTGAAGTTTGAGGAAGTATGTAACTTATTTTTATTCATTATTCTGAAGGAAAAGGATATGCAGCCATAATTAAATAAGCTATTATGATGATACTCATTACAAAAATAACAACAGTCAAAACGGTCAATAATAAGGTAGAATACAAATATTCGCCTTTTTGAAGCAGTATATGTGTTTTTCTGTATTTCCAATACGATAATAAAATAGTAATAGCGCCTGTGAAAACTAAAGCAATACCAAGAAATATAGTAAAACCATTTTTTGGAATACTCGGATCGTGAAAGCTGGCTGGCAATTGATTGACAAACAATGAAAATTTGACAATTACGAATCCAAACACCATAATTCCTATGCCGGTTCGCACCCAGGAAAGAAATGTCCTTTCATTTGCCATATGTTCATTAATCATTTTTTTATTATTCTCCATAAAATTGATATTTATTGCTATAATTTTTCTTCTACCTAATTTATATTTTGTTCATCATCAAAAGTATAACTAGAGTTTTTGATTTGGTTTATAGAATTGTACTTCATATTTATACAATATCAATATTTAAAAAAATTGACCTAAAAATAATTCGTGCCAATTTTATAAAACCGAAGTGTAATGTTGTAAATAGTTGATTGTGTGTTAGATATATTTTTGAGAGGTATAAATTAATTAAAAGAACTATTATGAAAACGACAAAAATTAAAACAAGTGCAACGGCTACTAAAACTAAAAGTGCCAGAGCATCTCAGTCTAGAGGAAATGGAGCTGTAAAGGCAAAATCATCGGCTGCGGATGGCTTGAGAGAATTATTTGTAGACTCGCTTAAAGACATTTATTGGGCAGAAAAAGCTTTGACAAAAGCGCTTCCAAAAATGGCAAAAAATGCGACTTCAGAAAATCTTATTTCAACAATTAACGACCATCTTGCTGTAACAGAGGAACAAGTAACAAGATTAGAACAAGTCTTTGATTTAATTGGAGAGAAATCAACAGCAAAAAAATGTGAGGCGATGGAAGGTTTGATTAAAGAAGGGGAAAGCATTATGGAGGAAACCCAGCAAGGACCAGTTCGTGATGCCGGAATTATCGCCGCTTCTCAAAAAATAGAACATTATGAAATTGCTACTTATGGTACATTAGCGGCTTTTGCCCATACTTTAGGAGAAGATGATGCGCTGGATTTATTACAGCAAACTTTAGACGAAGAAAAAGAAGCAGACATACTTTTGACTGAAGTAGCATACAATAACATTAATTTTGAAGCTTCTGATGCAGAAGGTGAAGAAGAAGAAGAGGAATAATTGAGAAAAAATTAAATCATTAATTATGAAAACACTATTCAAAACCAAATTGGCATTCCTGGTTCTGGTAGCCGGACTTGCATTTTCATGTAAAAAAAATGAGCCAGCTCCTGCAGATACCTATGATGTAGACACAACGCAAGCTACAGTAGACAGTGTAAATACAACTATAGACACTGCAACTGTTAATTCGGGCACAAACGGAACCACCGGTGCAACTGGCGAAGGTTCAACAGGATCTGGTGCAGCAGGAACTACACAAAAAGGGAATACTTCTGTGAAAACAGATACTACAAAAACTACTAATCCAAAACAATAATTTGCGTGGAGGATAAAAAAGAAAGGCCTGCAATGTTAATGACAGGCCTTTCTTCTTTAAAAAAGTTTACTAACATTCTAACAAACCTAAACAGATTCTAAATACATTTTGAAATTCATAATATCATTTTTCATTAGTTTTTCATAATACGGATTAAGCAATTTTGTAGTGCTTTCGCCCGCAACTCCCAGCGGAGCATGATACGAAACGGTTGCTATAATTTGGTTTTTTTCCGTTTGGTTTGAAAATAACTTTTCCGGCATTTTTCACAGATGAATCGGGAAGTGAATTCCCACTGATTAATCTCTCTTTTTCATCTTTAACAATTTCAAGCCTTCCAAGTTATTTCGCCTATTCCAACAGGACCTTTTGCCCTCCATTTGGGTGTAGATTAACCTTATTTTTTTCACTCTAAAAAAATGCCACAGATTTAAAATCCCTGAGAATCTTTATCTGTGGCAAAAGCAACGAATTAAGAGAAAAGTTTATATATCATCAAAGCAACGATTGCAAAAATTACATGCGCAAAAAACAACTGAACATAATAGCCCTTGACAACTATATTAGATTTTTGGTGTACAATTTTGAATAGGAAAACCCAACTCAAAATTCCGATTATACCGCTGGCGGCTCCCAAAACAAAAGCTGCCGGCCAAGACATTTCAATGATATTATTCAACCACAAATAATGATAAATCAATACAAAAACAACTCCGATTAAATAATGCAAAAGCCAGCCTAAAAAAGTTTGTACCTGAGGCGATACGTCAACTTTTAATGACGAAAGAATATAGGCAAGCAATACGGGTTCTTTATACAATTCTCTGGCACTTGCCGAAATAACATAACTGAATACTGTCATGGCAGATGTTGCTAATATTGATGAAATTAATATTGATAGTATATGGAAATCCATAATCAATGCGTATATCCTACCGGAACTACATAATGGTCCATTAATTTTATAATTTCATGATCAATTTTTTGCACTTTAAAATGCTCAACAAAAAATTCTACAAGAGTTTCACTATTAGAGCGGCTATTCTTTTTGAGTTTGGCCAGAAGTGTTATCGCTTTCATTTGTTTCTGATTTGATATGAATTTTGTATAAATCTGTTTGTGCTGGACCATTCATAACCGACCCGTCTGTAGAAAATCGTGAACCGTGACAGGGACAGTCAAAAGATTTTTCATCTGTGTTCCAATTAACAATACATCCCAAGTGAGGGCAAACTGCTGAAAAGGCTTCTAGGGAATTATCATAATCGCGGTAAACAGCAATTCTCTTTAATCCCGATGAAATTACGCCACCTTCTCCGGCGGGTAAATCTTTTGTATTCTTTAAGTCCGATGTTGTGATCCAGTCGACGTATTGAGAAGCCATATTGCTAAGCTCTTTTGCAAAATCAACTGTAGTTTTAAGTGTAATTCGGGATGGGTTGTATAAATCTTCATATTTATTTTTAATGCCTATTATGCTATCGCAAATAATCAGAGCACCAATTGTAGCATGTGTCATACCATTGCCAGAATCTCCGGTAATTATATAAATAGTATCATCGCCTGGATTTTTCCCCATAAATCCTAACGAATCTACCGGTTCCATTACTTGACCAGACCATCTGTATGTAAGATCATTTTCCAGCATCGGAAAATAATTTCGTGTCCATGCTTCGAGTCGGTCATAACGCTCGAGAGCTGTTATTTTTTCTTCATCTGCCTGTCCTGTTTTGTGATCTTCTCCGCCAGAAATTAATAGATCATATTTTTCATCATAACTTTCCAGACGCACATAATGATAAGGTTGTGAGACCCATTTTGATTCTTGGTCTCCAGTGTCCCACCAAAGTGAATACGGCAACTGTCCTTTAGGAACTTTTCCGGCTATGACATATGTTCTATATGCGTGTTGTTTGGTATGCATAGTCAAAATGTCATTTACAGGACTGTTTGTGGCTACGACAATATGTTGTGCAGAAAAGTTATATCCGTTGACTTTTGCACCTTTTTTCGTAATTTCTTGAGCATGCGCTTCGGTGTAAATAATGCCTCCTAAAGAAATAATTGCTTCAGTAAGTCCTTTTAAATAATGCAGAATATGAAATTGTGCTTGATTAGCAAAGGCCAGACATCGTTGATTTTCAGCATTTGCTAATGAAGGAATTCCTTTTAAAATAGAAGTTTTTAATCCTGCTTTTTGTGTAACATGAAATTCCTTATCCAAATTTTCTTCTTTATCAGTTGGATGAAGAAACAGATAGCCATTTACTCTTTTAAACGAACAATCGATATTTAATTCGGTAACAATTTTTTCAATTTCATCTATGGCCTCAGTGTGACTTTCTGCTGCAAGTTTTGCTGCATTTTCGCCAAATATTTTTTCCAGAAAATAATAACGATCATCTAATGCACAGGTTAGGTGTACCGTTGTTCGACCAGTTTCTCCACTACCAATAAAGCCGTCTTCGACCAGAACTATTTTTTTTCCGGCTTTAAGCAATTTATATGCGGTAGTCAAACCTGCAATACCCCCTCCAATAATTAGTGCCTCAGTTTCTACATCACTATTTGGTGTATTGCAAGAGATAAACTGTGTAGAATCAATCCAAAATGAAACATTCTTACCTGAAGTTATACTAGAGCTTTTTAAACTATGATCAGATTTATTGTCCATGATTGTTATTTTTTGAAATTAGCTCTAAAATATTTAATAGATTGATTATGAGGTAAATATTTTCAAATCTAATAAGGATTTGCGTAGAAACTTTATAAGTTAGTTTGAAAATCTTATATGATTGCCAGTTGAATTATTTTAAAAAAAAGCCGTTCGCATTCAATATTTGAGCGACTTTGATTACAATTTCAGATCTATGTTTTCCGTCGCTTACTTTTAGATCTGTTTTGACCCAATATCTTATGTTGATTTGCACGATAGGACCTATAATACCAGACACCACTGCCGAATTTGAATATCCTTTATCAACAATTTCAGTATCGGATTTCAGCACACTGGTTATGAGGTCAAGTGCTTTCTGATAGTCGGATCCATATTCAAGGCCTATAGTAAAATCTTGAAGCAAAAAACCTTCACTATTAAAATTTACCAATGTATTTTTTATCAGCAAGGCATTCGGAATGTAAATATTTTTACTGTCGCTTTTTATTTGTGTATCACGTAGATTTAAGGCTACAACTTTTCCTTTTACACCATTGCTTTCAATAATATCACCAACAGAAAATGGTCTTTTGAAAGCAAGTAAAATTCCAGCCAAAAAGTTTTCGCCAATATCCTTTAAGGCAAAACCGATAATAAATGCTGAGATTCCGGCGCCGGCAAGAACGCTTTGCGCAACACCTGTAAGACCAATAACATGAAACATGAACAAAAAGCCGATGACAATAAGTACCGCTTTAATAAGATTTGCAATAAAGGTAGCCAATAAGGGATCTTGCATTCGGTGCTTTAATCTTTGATCGGCAAAGGCACGAACACGTGATGCGATAAACCATGAAATTAAAACTACTAAAATGGCAAGTATTAATTTTGGGGTAATAGCTACAATGTTTTGATAATAGCCTTCAATATGCTGTGCAATGTCGTGCAGGAATTTTTCCATAATTTAATGTTTAAATTTGATGTGACTAACTTGCTGTTTTTTTCCATTTTTATTTAACAGATAAATCTTACCATTGAATTTTAATTGTACCCTGACCAGCAATTTTATATTCGTGTATTTTTATGTTTTTCTTATAAGGTTTACGAATTTCGTTTTCCTGTAAAACCTTCATTTGAATCTTATTTGAATTCAGCGCCATAATTTTCAAGTTGCAGTACATATCCTTATCACCATCAAGATGTATCATAACAGATTTTCTTCTTTTGGTAAATTGATTGGGATAATCAATAAAAATCAAAAAGTCTTCATCAATTTTGATGTATTGCCTTGGTACAATTCCAAAAGCCATTCCGGCGCCATAAACTTCCTGACCCACCTGACCGCTTTTTTCCCATCCATTATATAAATCTTCTAAAGGTATCCATAAATTTGATTGTAATTCGCCAGTTTTCACTTCTTCCGAAAGCATTTCTTTTGGCAACATTGGCGGATAATAATAGGCAATTCTGTTGACTGCATATTTAATAAACTCTGGAATTAAGATTTTTATAGATGGCAAAATAGCAACATCCTTTGCTTGAAGTATATATTCCGATAAGGCTGCATAAACTTCTAATTCTTCGTATGCAGCGGTATACGGTGCATCGTTGAGAGGGAATATGGAAAAGAAATTGCTATAATTTTTACCAAATCCGTATTTGCAGTCATAAAGCTGTATGTTTTTAAATAAGCCGCTTAAACAGGTATAACTGGTCTCCAGATATATTTTTTTGTTGGTAATTTTAAACAATTCTAATAAGGCCCCGGCTGCAAAAGCTGTATTATTAGCTTGATACAAAATATTAAGTCCTTCTTTTGATAATTTTTTCCCTGCTTTTTCTGCTTCATTTAAATAGCGTTTTTCTTTAGTTAGCCTAAAAACCAGCAGCATTAAGTGTGCGTAGGAGCCAGCAACATCTTTTTCTCCCCCGGCCCCCGGCGTTGTTTCTTTTTTGATTATTTCAAGAGTCTGCATATTATAAAAAACAGGCCATGTGTAATTGAAATGATGCGCCACTTTAATTACATAATCGATAGAATCTAGTACCAGTTTTGTCGCTGTTTTGTCTCCATGCAGAGCCAGTCTAGCCAAATTCATTAATGGATGATGCAGATACCAGGAATCCATCACCATTTCTTTTTTTTGTTCTTCAGACTCATCCAGTTTATCTGCAAGTGCTGGAAGCCATCGGTTAATGCAATTTATTTTAGAATCATAAAATGAAGGTAATCCGTTAATTAAATCATTGTAAAGCGGATGTTTTTCATTACTCCATTTTTCATATTCTTTAAATGGAGATAATACAGCAAGCTGAACCATACTTTCAGCAGGAGTTTCATAATCACACAAATAGGCATTTAGATACGGGATTCCGTTTGTTTGTGTCCAGGCACCTTTGTTGTTATGGACATCATTTAAAACTTTTTTAGCGATAGTCGGCCAATCGTGATATTCAATTCTTGGTTGTTCCAGCACTTTGTATATCTTAACCAAATTATTTAAAAAATGTTCGCAAACAGCCGGTGTTTTTTCAAGTATTTCATTTTGAAGGACCACATATGTATCTGATATTGTGAAAGTTTTATTTGCCGGAAGCGGAAATTTATCGGTAGTAGGCAGCTGGAATCCAATTTCTGGCCAGTTTCCGCCAACAGAATTTTTCGATTCGGTTTGGGTTGCCTCACAATACTCGGACAAAGAAGTAAGATTTTGAAAATAAAAAAAGGATCCTGTTTTTGGTTCAATAATGCTGGCAAATATCAATCCCGATCTTGCGCCGAATTGTTCCATATGAATTTGTCCACTGGTATTTTCAATTTTTCCATTTTGTGTTAGCGGAATTATATCTCGTGGCCAAAAAGGAATCATTAAAGGAAGATTTGCCTTAAAAGTAGTCTTGTAATGCAATATAGGTGAAAATTCATCTGGAAAATCAATATGAACCTCATAACTGCCTAACTTAGAAACGAGTTCAAAAACAATAGTATCTTCCTCATCAAAAAGATTGGCAACTTCAAAACTACTACTCATTGCAAATGCTGTCCGAAATGCTATTTTGCCGTTTTTAGGTATATTGGCAACGATCCAAAGAGAATCACCTGTATTGTAAAATTGATAGCTATAGTCAAGAATTTTTCTTTCTAAAAGTATGTCACTATTTTCAATATCTGCCTGAACTGTTGTGCTCCATGCTGTAACTGTATGCATAATGATAAGTTTTAATTAAAGATTCTTTTTTGTGTATCAATTAATTTTCAAGCTTTTGCCCGTTTTATCCAAAGATTACCTCTAAGTTTTCATTAGAAGTATTAATCAATTATTTTCGTTCCATTTACAATCAGTCGGAAGAGTGGTTCATATTGTTTTAAGTGACGATCCAGATTGTTGTTTGCTTTTGATGGCCCGATGCTCCCCTGCAAACAATATAATTTCTGATTGTGGGCAAACATAAACTGCATCATGCGTATTTTCATCTTTTCATTGGCATAATTCAATATCTCTTCAATTTCGACCATTATTCCTGGTTTCCCATCAATTACAATGTCTTCGGTCCGGATTAGTCTGCTTTCTGGTGGAATCATACGGAAAACAGACTTTTCATTCAAAACCAACTCATCACCTTTAGAAGACAGATTATGGACTACGATTAATATTTTTTCAATACCTCTGCCGTCATAACTTGTGAACTGCTGAATTGTATTAGGCAGTTCCGCTTCCTCAACGCTCCAACTTTTGGGTATTGTCAATTTTACTACAGCCTCTTTTGCTTTCGGATGATTTTTTGTTGTAAAATTTATTGTATGACCGTCAATGACTTCTTGATGAGGGACATCATGATAAGCGAAGGAAAAAATCCCCCTTGGAATATATTCATCCTCGCTTAAGTGTATTTTATTTTTAACTTTTTCAAGAAAATCATGGGCGTATTTTTTATCTTGAATTGGAGCTTGCAATTGTGCTTTTGAAAGAGAATCAATTTTGTTTTTTATCAAATTTAATTTTGAATTGCCAAGCTCATCTCTCAAAAAGGATTCAATGTTTTGCTCTGCCCGTTGAAATATTTTTGAGCTGTTTTCAATTGCAATTACATCGTCTTTAAATTCTGGAAACTGAAGAGAAACTTTTTCCAGAGCAGCATTTTGACCTTTAAGAAAGGCATATGTTTCAATAGCCAGCATTACTTTAGGGGTATAATCTCGCTTCTGCGGATAACAATGGCTGGTAAATGCCAAGCATATAAAAAAAAGATATGTTTTCATTTTGTTTTCTTTATTTCTGCATTATCTCTTCAAAAATAAAATCTGTATCAAAACAATCTTATATCACTTTAATAGTCTGGTTTATTTTTGGCTCGTTCTCAAACAGCTTCATCATCTAATTCATCTTCCTCCCAATCATTTTCGTCGTACTCTGAATATAAATCATCTTCAAGATCCTCTTCCAAATCTCCAAGTTCTAGGTTAAAATGGTTGCTTGCTTTCAATGCATTTTGAAAAGCGCTATCAAGATAATCATCATTTAATAAAAGCTGTTGTCCGTAGTATGAAATATCGCCAGTAGATTTCTCAGATTTATCAAAATAATTTTCGGATTTCATATCATTATTTTTAAATTAATAATTAGCTAATTATCGATTTTTCAATTAGCATAGTAAAAGTACAGTTTCTATAGCTGGAGGATTTATACAATTTTTGTCAAAGATTTTTAAATTTTCATTTATGCTTCCTTCTGGTAATTCTGTCGCATCTGGGAATAACTTTTATCTTTAGAATTTTAAACCGATCAAAAGATCAATACTAAAGGTCATTGTTATCCAAAATGCATAATTCTTCAGCCAGTATATTTCAAACTAAAATTTACACTTAGTTATAGGGATGTTGAAGAGATCATGCAAATGCGAGGAGTTCAAGAAAAACAGGTTTATGACGACAGAGGGAGGATCACACAAAACAGTGTTGGAACTTATGAATATGATGGAACAAAAACCTATCAGAATAAAGCCATAAACCCGACACCGGAGGCATTGAGTTATTATACGGCAAAACCCACTCAGATAATAAGCTATAATACTTTTAAGAGTCCTGTACAAATTGAGGAAACAGGAGTAGACAAAATTAGCTTTACTTATAATGACGGTAATGATCGCAGTAGCATCTTTTATGGAGGTTTGCAGACAGACAAGTTTCTAAGGACATACCGAAAGCATTATTCTGCTGATGGTACAATGGAGATCAAACAGAATATAACGACAGGTGCGATTGAATTTGTCACTTACATAGGAGGAAATGGGTACACCGCACCACTAGTGTTGAAAAGTGATGGTACATTACAAAATTATCTATATTTGCATCGAGATTATCAGGGAACAATTGTTGCTATTAGTGATCAGTCAGGCGTAGTAGTTGAAAAACGATTATTTGATGCCTGGGGAAGTTTGGTAAAAGTTCAGGATGCAGCAGGAAATGTGTTGACTGGATTAACAGTACTGGATAGAGGTTATACTGGTCATGAGCATTTGCAGAGCGTAGGTCTCATACATATGAATGGACGTTTGTATGATCCTAAGATTCACCGTTTCCTGCAACCAGATAATTATGTAGCAGATCCATTTAATACTCAGGACTATAACCGTTATGGATATGTATTAAACAATCCGTTAAAATATACGGATTTTAGTGGAGAGTTTAAAGTGAATTGGAATGACATAATTGCAGGAGTTTCAATAGCTGTTGGAACAGTTTTGTCCGCTACTGGAGTTGGAACCGCAGTTGGAGTTGTATTAATTGGAGCAGGAGTTGCGCACTTTGGTGCTGCATATTCTGAGTATACTAAAACGGGGGATTGGAATGCGGCATCAAATAATGCTGGAATTAGTTTTGGAGCAACAGTAACTACTAATTTTGGTTATGATGACTCGAAAAATCATATTCCTGGTGTTACTCAAAATGATGCTATTGTTGAGCCCAAGACAGGAAACCATGATAAGGCATATGATTTTTTGAATTATGTGGGAATTGGAGCAGAGTCAGGTAATTTTTTAGTATCCTCTATTAATAAGTCTGATTTTCTAATAGGTTCTTATAACTCTTCAAATGCAATAGATTTTGGCAGTAATGTTGTACCAGGTCAATTTAATCTTTATGAAAGAGGATATCAAGAATCCCTATCTCAATTAAAATTATTGAAAGATGTTTCAAAGGTAGTAGGAAAAACTGGTTATTATTTAGGATATTTGGAAGGGGTAGATAAGGCAATACATGGAGATTTAAAAGGTGGTGTTACATCAGCCGGCTCGAATTATGCTGCCGAAGAGATTGCTATCACTCAAGGTTGGGGGTACGGATTAGCCTTTACATTAACATGGGAAGTGATGGATAAAGGTGTTAGTCAAACAGAATGGTACAATAGACTTTTTTTTGGCAAAGAGTCTGATGTTTACAGAGAGAGAGGTTTAAAGAATGGTTGGTATTTTGACCACTGGTATAAGCCTTAATTTAGCAAGATATATAAAAATATAAAAAATGAAACAATTTTGGTTAGACTATGCAGCTTCAAGGTATCATAAATTGATTAAAAAAGATAAGGATCCTGAAATTGATGTATTATTAAATACTTCATTTGTTCAGTCATTGAATGTTAATTTAGTATTAGTCATTGTTTTTAAATTAATTAATTTTAAAATAACAGATTTCAAATATATGATTGTAACTACTATTTTGATTTTTTTAATAAATTATGTCATTTACAATCGATTAAGTGAAAAAGAAAAAATAAAGAATAGGGTTCCGAAATTCAAAAGTTATATTTACAGATTGTATGCTTTGTTTTCTGCAATAGCCCTATTGGTATGTGCATATTTTTTAAGAGATTAAAATTTGGTATCGCTTTCAGAGTCAGTAATATGAGTTTTTGATTTCTAACATATTCAAATATATCGAATATGAGCAATTAATAATTTAAAGATGAGCAGTAATGCTCATCTTTTTTGTTTTAATATTGCCTTAAAAGAACTAAAAGTGAGAAAAAATGTTGCCTCGTGTTTCATAGTTAGCGATGATAAATTGTCCACGATCTAAAGAGAAAAAGGTTAGCAGAAATGGGAGAATGAAAAATAGTAAACAGCAGTAATATTGTAAAATTTGCTGTTACTGTTTTATATAAGTATATAGATCAATCTTACAATCAGATATAAATCAAAATATCATTCAATTAACCAAAGAGGTTTTTTATTGTTTATAGACATTAAAACTAACAATATTTTTAGAGTTCTTTTCCAGAGCATAACCAGCCAGATATAATTTTTCGTTTGCCTGATATAGTACATAACTAATCAACTCATAAGTTTTGCCTTTACCAATAATTGGCATGACAATTTTTCTGGCATGTGATAATCTTAATTATGGTTTGAAGCTTTATTTTTGGCTTTAATTAAGCTTAAGATTTTCTGAGGTAATATGTCGTATCCGTGAAAAGCAATCGAACCGTAAGTGACTATTTAAATTAATTGGATTTTGTCAATTAACATAGGAATTAGACAATTTAGATTTTAAGAATTATATTTGAAAACATTACAGAATTATTAATTATACAGTAATTCCCCGCTAGCGCGAGCATCTTGTTCGTGAACGCAAGAAATTTGACAAAGTATAGAAAACAAAAACCTCGTCAGGATGACGAGGTTTTCTGTATTTTAGAACGTTAGAGCGTGCTTGTTTTTCATTAGTAATATCCCCTGTCTCGTCCTGAAAAAAGTTTACATATTAACACTTAATCCTAAAATAGATTTACAACTATATTTTAGTCCTTCTATTCGTTTACAATAGTAGGACTTTTCATATAATAATTCTTCCATAATTTTTCTGTTTTTATATTGTTTTGATGCACATAGTTTGGTGTAAGATTTCCTATGCTCATATGAGGCCTTTCGTTATTGTATAACTTAATAACCGCGTCTAATAATTCTTTAGCCTCTTGTACATTATCAACTTGATAATCATCTAAATATTCTTCTTTTATAATGCCATTAACTCGTTCTGCTATTGCATTTTCCAAAGGATCTCCATTTTCTGTCATGCTAATACCAATGTTATTGGCTTCTAATAACCTCACATATTCATTACTGCAATATTGTGTCCCTCTATCTGAATGATGTATCAGTTGTAATTCATCTTTAGATTCTTCTGAAAGATTTGATATTGCCATTTGTAAAGCTTGAATCGTTTCTGAGGTTTGTAAATTATTCGCCAAATGATAACCGATAATTTTTTAGAATAAGCATCAGTGACAAAACTTATGTACATAAAACTATCCTTAATTCTCCAATATGTTATATCACTTACCCATAATTGATTAGGGTAAATCGGTACAAATTCTTTGATAAGATTGGGGTATTTCTTAAATCTATGCAACGAATCAGTAGTGATATTTGGCTTTTTCTTACGTCTGACTAATAAAAAATTGGCAGACAAAATATCAAAAAGTCTATCTCTGCCCATTTTTATCTGATGCTCTAATAAGAAAGGCTGTAAAAGTTCATATAACTTTCTTCCTCCCATATGACGATGATTTTTTCTAATTTTCAATACCTCAAAAACAATTAGTTCATCTTCAAAAGCAAGTTGCTGCTGATGCCAAAAGTGCTGATAATATGCCTGTCTGGTTACTCCAAGTAATTGACAAAATTTGCCTAAACCAATCCTGGGATAATTGTGTTTCATCTCCTGAATTACTTGGTATTGGACTTTTTTACAATTTTAATTTTGAATTCCTGCTCAGCAATTTCAATCATTTTGCGATACGCTTCGGTTAAAAGTCGAGCTTCCTGCAGTTCTTTTTTTAACTGCGATACAGATTCTTCTGCTTCTTTATCCGCTAATTTGTTTGTGTAATCTTTCATCTTAGGTAAAGATACAATACTGGGTTTTGAATAATCAAAACCTATTTCTTTGAGCCAGTAAGTTAATCTTGAATGTCCAATACTGTATTTATTCTCAATTTCTCTTTTCGTCAAAGTTCCAGTTAAAAAATCATTGCAGACAAATTGTTTAAATTCTTCGCTATACTGAGATTGCCATTTTGAAGATGATGTTCTTGAATATCTTTCCATATTTTTACACTTTTGTGTAAACCTATTTTAGGACAAGACAGAAATTCGGTAAATTCTAAAAAGCAAAACCTCGCCAGGAAGACGAGGTTTTCTGTATTTTAGAACATGAGAGCGAGCTTATTTTTCATTAGTAATATCCCTCCAGATCACTGAAGAGTTCTCATAAAAAGCTGCGCAAATGTCTCTGACTTTGCGCATTTTTTTTGCTTCGTATAAATTGTAATCTTCTCAAAAGTCTCTCGACTTTTATCGTTCGCATGAAAGAATTTTATGCAGGATATTACTTATTTTTTAGATTTTCTATATTTATGAAAAAAAGGATTTATTAGAATTTTTTTGATAGGTTTCAAACCTCGATTAAAAAGCAAGCGTATTTTATTTTTAAGTATTGATTATAAAAAATAGCCTTGGTTTTATTTTCGAAATGTACTACTGCAAATTGTACCTTTTTTGTATCTCAAAGTCTTTTTGATTTACCCAAAGATGTTTAGTTAATTTCTGGGAGTGTAATTAACTTTTGGTCGAATTGGCTGTTTTTTAATTTGTAATATTCGAGTATGTAAAGCAAGAACGCAGTGAATTAGAACGAAGGTATATAGGATCTTTTTTAGTAATGATTCAAATTAAAGATTGCGTGTAAGTTGTTTTTATTCAGTATTTTGAGATAAATACACCGATTCTGTACTCAATTTAAATTAAAACTCTATTTATATTTTATCTTCTTATTAGTCTTTTTTTGGATATCAAGCCCAATCTTGGTATTACGTATCTTCATCTTTTTCATTTAGAAATTTTCTTACTTGAACATATGCGATTTTTTGTAGAAATTCTAAAATCTCTTCTGCTTCTTCCAGAGTAACATTCTTTCCTTCATCGCTAAGTATTTTTTGAGCTTTATTAGCTGTGATTTTTCCTCTATATTTTTCTTCTTCAATTTCCATAAACTTAAATTAATGTTAAGATGAAGGTAGTTATTTTTTATAATATCAATGTTTACAGAGTTTTAAAGATGGTTTGTATACTGTAGAGTTAACTTAACTGGATTTACAAGCCGTTTATTTTTATAAGTTAAAGTGGGTTAAATTATGTGAACAACGCATAAAAAAAACGCTAAAACTAATGTTTTAACGTTTCTTTAAGAGTGACCTCGACTGGATTCAAACCAGTAACCTTCTGAGCCGTAATCAGATGCGCTATTCAGTTGCGCCACGAGGCCTTTTTTGTTATCATTAAGCTAATTTTTATTAGCTTTGTTGATTGCTTATTGCGGGTGCAAAGATAGACATAAATGTGAGATATACAAACATAAAATACGATAAAAATAAAAAAAAATGAAGATAGAAAATTATATACGTGATATTCAAGGTTTTCCAAAAGAAGGAATTTTATTTAAAGATATCACACCGCTCTTAAATGATCCAATTGCAAGACAGGAATGCCTTTCGGTGTTGGTTAATTCTTTAAAAGATCAGAAAATCGACAAAGTAGTAGGAGCGGAGAGCAGAGGTTTTTTCTTCGGAATTTTATTGGCACAGGAATTAAATGCTGGTTTTATTCCAGTTCGAAAGCCTAAAAAACTGCCTTATGAAACAATTGCAGCTTCTTATGAACTTGAATATGGTACAGACAGCTTAGAGATGCATACTGACGCTATTAAAAAAGGAGATCGTGTTTTAATTCACGATGATGTGTTAGCAACTGGGGGAACCGCAAAAGCAGTTTGCGAATTAGTAGAGCGTTTAGGAGGTGAAATCGTACAATGCAATTTCCTAATGGAATTATCTTTCCTTAACGGAAGAGAAAAAATTAAAGAATATCCCATATTTGCTGCCATTACATATTAGTGTAATCTGTTAGGTATAATTTTACCAAATAGAAAAAGATATTTTTTCAGATACCAACTATGTTTGTTTAATAAGTGAAACGTCTTTTTAGTGCGGTCAAAAGCTATGCTTTACGTTTTGAAAATAATTATGTCTAAAGGAGTACTTAAACCAAAACGATTTTGTGTTTTATCGCATAAAGTACTAATCCAATTCGGGTTTTGATTTCGAGTTTATCAAACAAACATTCTCGATATCCATCAATTGTTTTGGGACTTAAACACATTTCTGACGCAATTTCTTTATACGTTTTTTCCGTACAAGCATGTTTTATAAAAACAATTTCTTTTTCTTTTAAATTGATTTTTTTTGAATCGTTATTTGCTTTTTTGACCAGCATGCCTGAAACTAATTCGGTGAAATAAAAACCTTTTTCAATGACAGATATTATGGCTTCTTTAAATATTTCGGGCGAAGTATCTTTCAGCAGATAACCTTTGGCACCGTTTGTAATCATTTTGATGATAATTTCTTCATCATCATTTACAGATAGTGCGATCACCTTTAAGTCTGGCCTATTTTCTTTAATCCATTTCATTGTGCTTACACCGTCTAAAACAGGCATATTCACATCTAATAAAATTAAATCGACATTAGCATCAGTATGTTCCTGCAAGTAGGAGACAAATAATTTGCCGTTTTCAAAACGATTAATTACTTCAAAATCTTTGAAACTGTTGATTAAAAGTTCCAGAGATTGTGAAAAAAGCTGATGATCATCTACAATAATAATTCGGTTTTTAGTGTTAGTTTTCATTGGTTAAGGTTAAGGGGTATTCTAAAGTTACTGTGGTTCCTGATGAATCTGATTCCATAATTAATTTAGCGCCAATTAATTTGGCTCTTAATTTCATGTTGTTTAAACCTATCCCAGAATTTATCTGACTTGCATCATAACCAATTCCGAAATCCTTTATTTCTAATCGGAAAAGGGTATCAATAGTGCCAATATTTACTTCAAATAGATCACTGTGTGAATGTTTTAAGCTGTTGTGCAGTGCTTCCTGAAAAATTCTGTAAATGAACAAATCGTGTTCTCGACTGATCTTCGGAATTTCGCCCGTAAGATTGTATTTATACTGAATGTTTTTCAGTTTTTTTATGCGCTCTAAATCCTGTTTAATGGCTTCGATGAAATTGCTCTGCAGTAAATTGTCTTTATTAATGATTCGGGATAAAATCCTTATTTCATCTAATGATTTGGCGAGTATTTCTTTAAGATCCTGAAGTTCATTGGCTTTAATAGGTTTTCCACTGTCCAAATAGATATTGAGCTGCATGATACCTACAGAAATGATTTGGCCTATATTATCATGAAGTTCTTTGCTTATTTCGCTGAGTGTCTGATCTTTTATTTCGATTCGGGTTTTAATCAATTCCGATTGAAAATACAGTTCTGACTCCATTTTTTCAACCAAATACGTGTTTTTCTTTTTAAGGAAATAAAAGAATATCACAAGTAAAATGATCAGTAAAGTTAAAAAAACAATACCTAACGAAATGACTAATAATTGTATTTCTTTTCGCTCCATAAAAATCCAATAATATAGCAACTCTGCGCTAATAGGTTTAAAATAAAAACTACTAAACTAAAAACCGATTCATCGTGTTTGATTAAAAACCAATTCAAAGCCAGCATAAAGGGCAAAAACGGTACATGAAAAACTAATATTCCGAGTATGTACCAAAAAAAGACCGATTTTTTAAAATTCAATATTTTATCCGAATTAAAAATTTCTACCAAATACAAACAGGATAAAATCATAATTAATATAACGCCAATGGCAAAACTGTAAGTATAGGAATGGTTTACATCTTCTTTGAAATATAAAATATTCAGAAAAAAGGATAATATAAAAAGTATTAAACTTAGAGAGCCGGTTATTATATAATTTGCTTTAGTTAACAGACTTCTCAGGAGCAATATATAGGCAGAAAAACTTACGAGCATATAAAAATTAAAAACATAGTAATTCAGTAAGCCTGTCCACTCGGTAAAATAATAACCTACTTTTTCTATAATTACAGAAAACCAAATTAAAATCACGAGTGATTTAGCTTTATATCCCGGAAGTTTGTGCCATGAAATCAAGCCGATAATTCCAGAAAATAAAGCTAAATAGAAAATATAGAATCGTAAAAATTCGAACATAATTTTTTAATTAATAGTCTAAGCTAGGTGGTCTTCCGATGCTTCCATAATTCATTGGTTCAATGCTTGCTATGTCGGAGTTATCCTCACTTAACAAAGCAAAAGCTTGTATTTCTCCCGCCTTCGGTGTTTTGATTTTTTTGCCTGTTGCGGTTAAAAATACAGTCATCAAGCCTGCTTTTTCGGCATATTTTTTCTCCTCTGGATATACTCCAAAATAAATTCGTATCCCATTTACATTATAACCTGTTTTTGCTCCTTTAGACTTGATATAATGAATGTAATTTTCGAGTTCATCTACAGAAAACCAAACAGCATTGGCATCTTCTTTTTTAATGTATTTAGCAATAATGCTGGCTCTATACTTCATAAAATTCGTGTGTAATTCTTTTGCGAATTTTTTAGTAATCAATTGTGTTGGTCTTTCAGGTTGTCTTTCCATGATTATTAATAGTTTATGGGTTAATTGTTTGGTAAATAGTGTTTTGATAAAACATTGAGAGCAAAAATATTTTAAACCCCAAAAATTGACAAGGGGAAATGTACCCTTTTTCTTAGGGTAAATTTATTTAAAAAAATGGGTTAAAGTACTGTTTTGTAGTAATTTATAAAAAATCAATTTTACATCGTTCCTTTTTGTGCACAAAATGGATAGGCGAAATCTGAAAAGCCTATAAAAGAGTAAGAGTTAATTGTAATACTAAAAATTATGAGTTTATATCATGAAGTTTTTCAGGGAGAATCATTCAGCGAAGACAATTATTTTGAAGCTGTACGATATGTTTTGGGACCAGAATATTCTAATTTAAGCGAAAGTGAATTAGAAGATGTCCTATTGTCACGAGTTGATCAAATGTCTGAAAGTGAAGCAGAAGGATTTTGGTCTAGTTTAGGAAATGTAGCCAGCAGTATTGGTTCTGGCGTTTTGCGTGGTGTTTCGGCTGTAGCCCCGATAGTTGGAACTGCTGTTGGGACCTATTTTGGCGCGCCTCAAATTGGTGGCGCTGTAGGCGGATTAGTCAGTAATTTGGCAGGAGCAGGTAGTACAGCCTTAGATAATAGTCGTCAGCAACAACGCCGACCATCTCCGCCGCAACAATACAGACCTGCACCACAACAGCCACAGCGCAGACCTTCACAACCTTCTCCAATTCGACAAGCATGGGGAAATACGACCCGTTATTTGGCCGATGCCGGCAGAGCGGCTCTTCCAGCCATTCAGCAGTATGTGCAGGATAATCCAGTAGTACTACGTCCACAGGCAGCACAAGATATTGGAAGGGTGCAAGGATTGTACAATCAATTGGGAGGCGTAATCAATAATCCTCAATTTCAGGCAGGTCAGGCACAGCAGAGTTTAGGAACTGCAAGTCCAAATGCGCCAATTGAAAGCCACTCTTTTGCCGAATTAATCGAAAGTGTTAACTATCTGACAGAAAATATTCTATATGAATATTATAACGGAGGATTAATCCCAACTGAAGATTATTACATTGATCAATATGGTCAATTCGTTGGCACAAATACTCCTAACCGAATCAATAGACTTGAAAATTCTATTGCAAGTTTATAAAACCTAAATGTTATACCAATGGATGCTTATTTAGAATATTTGAAAGAACATAATCCTGAAATGGCTAAATATTTTGAGCTTATGCAGCCCATGATGGAAAAAAAAGAGCCTGAAGAGGAAAAAGAAATCCCAAAAGTTGATTTAGAACTTGAGGAAAGAGTCAAGAAACTAAAAAAAATCAATCATAAACTTTTTACCATAATTGAAGGGCTGAAATTTCAATTGGAATTTGAATTAAATCAAAATGATGATTTAGCAAAAGCTATTGGCGCCTGTACAGAATGTTTTGGAGAAAATCCAGACTGTCCTGAATGCTTCGGCACTGGAAAACCAGGCAACAATGTTCCAGATTTTATTCTTTTCAATAAATATATTCAGCCAGCCATCCAGAAATATAACAAACATTATTTCAACAAAAATTAACCATTAAAAATTAAAATTATGAGCTATTTTGAAAGTTATTTAGACGAAGATTTATTGAATGAAGATTATTTCAACGAAGATCTTTTAAGCGAAGATTTATTAGAAAGTTATGACGAAAGTTATGATGAAGCTGCAAAACGCAGAAGACCTTCAACACGCGGTATTAGACCTAATGTAAGTTCAGCTGTAAAACAAAGATCAAATTTTGGAAAAGCATTGAGCGGAAGAGCTAATGATTATGCTACTAAAAGCGAACTTAAAAAATCATTAGATGCTATTTCTAACCAAGTTAATGAGCTTAAAAAGACATCATTAGCAACAAACAAAGCATTGGTTGCATTAGATCAAAAACATACTGAATTTGCAAAAATCGACGCTCGAAAAGGCGATAACCAAACAAAGGTTTTAAAAAATATGCAAATGATGAGTATGGTGGGATCATTGTTAAATCAGCCAAAATTAAAGGCTGAGAATTTACAATATATTCCCGCTAAAGCTGCGGAAGGTAATAATCCGGCTGTTGAAGCTAAAATTATTGAAAAACCAAATACGAGTGCCATTTATGTAGATCCCACTATGTCTTTATTATTGCCAATGATGACTACAATGGGTGATTCTGGTTCAGGAAAATCAGATAATTCAAACATGATGTTGCCATTAGTACTTATAATGTCACAGCAAAATCAAAACAATGCCGGAAATACTAACAATACTATTTTGCCTATTGCATTGATGATGATGATGAATAAGTAAATCATAGAAAGGGCAGTTGGTCCTCAATTGCCCTTTAATTTCTATTAACCTTAAAATTATGAAATGATGAATCCATTTAATTTATTAATCAATTATGTGATTGCAAATAGCAGAGCCAGTTTCTACAATGTTTCAGGAAATCAGGAAATTACTAACACAGCACTTTTGGCGGGCGTGGTTTCTGAAAATCCATTATTGAGCTATATACTTATAGAGAACAAAGCAAAGATTGAAGGCGATAAGTTTAATGCTTTGACAGCCACGGAAACAGCGAACGTTACAGTTAATACTCCTGGTTTGCCAGCACCTGGTACAGCTCCTATTGTAAATCCGCCAACAAATACAGAAAATCCAGCACAGACAGGTTCGCCGGCTAACGGAACTGCAACAGCAGATGTTGTGACCTTGCAGAACGTGAGAAACGAAATTTCAATCAGCAACAACCTTTTAAAAGAAGAGATTGCTAAAATTGCAGCAAGCAATAACGCAGAATTGACTAAGGCAATTGCAGAAAAATTTGATGCTAGAATCGCTTTAATAGAAAAAAGTGCTGGTACTCTAAATGACGCTATACTGGAAATTAAAAATAGATTAGAGGCAATTTCTAAAGGTGTTCCAACTCCAGATAGTGTTTCTAATCAAAAAGCACCAGCTAAAAACGAAAAGAGATGAAAACCGCAGTGACTGACCAAGAGAGCGTGCGTTTAGACAGAATTGAAGAAAATACAACTCAAATTCTAAAAAAAATAAATGCTATTCGTCCAAGTTTTTATTCAAAAAATCTGAAATTTTCAAAAAAAGCTGAAGAGGAAAAGACAAAGCTGTTTCAGGAATTGATTCCGAAAAAGATTTTTTCAATAGATAAAACCTTAGAATTATTGAATAAAATCTTAGCAGATTCTGATTTTTTGAAACTCGATCAAAAAGATCAAAATTTTATTTTAGGATTAAAAAATATTGATCTTAAAAACAGTCAATATGTAAATGAAATAAACAGTTTTGTATCGCAGGGAAATGAGTTGGACGTAGTTTTCAATTCTTTGGCTGAAGAGATGCTTTATTTCAATTATTTAAATTCTGAGCTTTTTGAAATTGATGGTAAGTTAATTACAATTCGTTTACACCACTAAATTCAAGAATATGGATCCAAGACTCAAAGTTATATTATATGGTAATCCAGACGAAGAATTATCACTCTTAATGCGTTTAGAAAAAGAAAAAGATTATCCTGATCATTGTAAAATTATTTCTGAATTTGGAAATGTAGTAAGCATTAGGACACAGCGTCGCTTTTTATGTTCCATTTACAACAGTAAAAAAGTAAAGAGCTTAAAAGCTCCAAGTGTAGTTCCTGCAAATGACAATATTGAACTTGCTCCTGAAACGCAAATTCTGGATAGAAAAAATGATGTTTTAGACGACGCTGTTTCAAATGTTGTATTCGGAATTATAGATTTTGGTTTTGATTTCACTCATCCGGATTTTATAAGCAATGGAAAAACGCGTTTCGAGAAAATTTGGGTACAATCAGACCGATACGATGGAAATAAATACGGGTACGGAAGAATCATCACAAAAGCGCAGATAGATGAAGCTTTGTTGGATGAATTTCCATTCAAAAAACTTGGTTATCATCCCGGAAAATCGGATTTGTTTGGTAATGGAACACATGGTACACATGTACTCGGAATTGCCTGTGGCAATGGAGCTGTTGCATCAAAAAGTTTCGCGCCGAATGTGCCAATAATTGCTGTTGATATGGGAATCAATCTGGTTAACGGGTCTAATTTATCGCTTGGAGATTCTGTAAAAGGAGCTGAAGGCTTGTGTTTGATTACGAATGAAGCTGGAGAAAGACCTTTAGTAATCAATATGAGCTTGGGTGGTCATGGTGACGCACATATGGGGAAAACTTTGTTTGAACAAATCATCGATCATATTGTAACGACACGTAAAGGGACTGCGATTGTTCAAAGTACAGGAAATTATCACCAGTCAAATGCTCATACTTACGGCGATATCAAATCAGATCAGAAAATTAAAATTCCGTGGATGTTTAAAAAGAATGACCGGACTCCAAACGAAATGGAAATCTGGTATCATGGTGACGATATTTTAAGTGTGGATATTTATGATGATAATGGAGAAAAATTGCTTTCGTCAACTCCTTTTAAAGACGAATTAATTTTAAAAGATAATGATGAAGTAGGAATTTGTCTGCACAGAAGTAACGAACCCAATACAGGAAAAAATCAAATCAATATTTTGGTTAATGGTAAATTAAATTCAAAATTTTGGACAGTTGAATTGGTTGGGAGAGTTGTAAAAAATGGTCGCTATCATTGTTATATAGAACGTGATGATGGCGGACAATCGATATTTTTGCCTGCAATTGCTAATAAAACCCACACCACAAATTCAATCTGCAATTCAAAATATAGTATTGTTGTTGGCGCTTATAACCAGAATGATGACACAAAACCTATTTTGTCTTTCAGCAGTTCCGGCCCAACAGCTGATGGACGCATGAAACCAGAACTTGTTGCACCCGGTTTTAAAATAAAATCGTCCTGTTCATCCTCAAGCAGAGAAAACAGAGCATCAAACAAGCTAACTTCTAAAAGCGGTAGCAGTATGGCTGCCCCTTATGTAGCTTCTTTAGTAATGAAAATTCTAGAGAAAGAACCTGACCTTGATATTTTTTCAATCCGTAAAAAACTATTTAAAGCCTGTGATGCTGCTTCTTTTAAAGAAAATAATTTTGAGGTTTTTAGAGCAGGACACGGCTATATCAATCCAAATAAAATAACATAAATCTGGAATACTATGGAAAATTTAGTTTCGAATCCCTCAGTTATAAATCAAAATTCTCCTGCAATAAGCGCACTTTTGAACAGTGTAGGATTAAATGCAGTAAACAATAGATCTGATGTATTGCAAATACAAAATTATTTAAAAGCACTAGGTTATCCCGTGCCAACCAGCGGAAGTATAGTAAATAATCAAACGGATAGCACCATTATTTCTATTCTCAATTTTCAGGCAAATAATAGAATTCAGGTCACTGGGAATATTAATCCGGGTGATGTGACTTATAATACCCTGAAACAACTGAATAGTGTGAATACTTCGCTGGTTGAATCGGAAGACGAATCCCTGCATCAGCCATTCTTGACCAATTCATTTTTGTTTAGAAGAAATGCCGGAAACGCAAATACATTGAATGTTATTTTTGAAGGTGATTCCTGGCTGGATTATCCTGTTCCGACAATTTTGGATTTGTATGATACTATTACAGATCGAAATCAAAGACTCAATTTAAACTGTTTGCATTTAGCGAAATTTGGAGAGACAACTTCCCAGATGTATGCTGACAGAGCTCATTTTGTGCAATATGTAAGCGGTTATCGCATAGACAGAATTTATTTTAGCGGAGGCGGAAATGATGTTTTTCCGCAGCTTGGCAGAATCTTAAATTCCGGAGTAACATCTTTTGATCCAAGTTTTTTTACTGATCAGGCTAAGCTAACAGAACTCAGAAGTTTGTCTGGTGATGCTTTGTACCAAAAATGTATTTTGTACAAAAGATATTTAAACACAAATGCTTTTGATCGTGCGCTTTTTAATTCAACTAATCTCAGTTCTATTTTTAGCACCATTATGCGAAATTATCTTGGTTTTGGAAGTATTGTCAACGCGCATGCAACGCCGAATACCATATTTTATATGCACACTTATGATTATCCGTTATTCAAACTTGGCGTAAGACCTTCGATTGTTGGTGTTGATTTGCCTTTGGGCCCGTGGATAAAACCTGTTTTTGACCGTTTAGGAATTGCCGACGAAATTTTAAGATCGTACATCATTATACGATTATTAGATAAATTTTACGCGCTTTTGTGGCAAATCAAAAATCATTTTGCCTATTATGGATATCGTTTTCAAAGCCGAATCATAGATTATCGTGGTTTATTGAATTCATCTGAATTTTGGAGAGATGAAATTCATCCAAACTCAGCAGGAGCGAGGAGATTATCAACTCGCGTAACGTTCTAAAACAGAAAAACCCGACTTTTTATGGTCGGGTTTTTCTGTTTAGTAATACTTTTTTATCTTAAACTTGCACCAAGTTCAGTTTCAAAAGTTTGCTGTAATTTCGACATGATTTTGTCAATTTGAGCATCTGTAAGTGTTTTTGTATTGTCCTGAATCGTAAAACTCAAAGCATATGATTTTTTTCCTTCTGGCAGTTTATCTCCTTGATAAACATCAAATAAATTAATGTCTTTTAAAAGTGATTTTTCAGTCTGTTTTGCCAAATTGAAGATGCTTTCGTAAGTTGTAGCTTGGTCAATCAACAATGCTAAATCTCTTCGCACTTCAGGATACTTCGGAATTTCAGTATATTTAATTTTTCCTGTGATGATTTTAAGAACTAAATCCCAGTTAAAATCAGCATAATAAACATCTTGTTTAATTCCAAAGTGTTTTAGAATTGATTTTTTAACTACACCCATTTCTACTAAAGTATCATTGTTGTAGCAAATTGCGGTTCCTTCAGAAAAAATATCAGACTGAACTGGAGCGTTCGAAATTTTATCTATTCCCAAACGAGCTAAAACCGCTTTTACATATCCTTTTAATAAAAAGAAATCGGTTGTTTTTTGAGGATTTGTCCAGCTTTCTTTGTTTCTATTTCCAGAAACCAATAAAGTAAGGTGTTTGTGTTCCTCATATCCAGTAAGGTATTTATGATATGTTTTTCCGAATTCAAATAATTTTAAATCAGAGTTTTTTCTGTTAATATTATATGAAATAGCCTCTAATCCAGAAAACAATAATGATTGACGCATTGTTGACAAATCCCCGCTCAAAGGATTAAGCATCGTTACATTATGTTCTTCTTTTAACGAAGCTGAAAGTTTTGCATAAGC
The DNA here is from genome assembly GCF_054075145.1 of Flavobacterium xizangense. Classification (NCBI taxonomy): domain Bacteria; kingdom Pseudomonadati; phylum Bacteroidota; class Flavobacteriia; order Flavobacteriales; family Flavobacteriaceae; genus Flavobacterium; species Flavobacterium xizangense. Next base: position 62,946 of record NZ_JBSIPG010000005.1, read on the forward strand.
TGCCGTTGTCAAAGAATTTGCCATCATTTCATGAAAACCCTGAGAATTTAACTGCGAAGCAATTACGTTTTGAACTTTATAGTCTTCGGTTCTTGGAGAATTTGCTACAGTTGCATTGAATTTTTTAGAAAAATTAATGTTGTTATAGCCATAAACACGCAAGATTTCTTCGATCACATCAATTTCACGCTGTACATCTACGCGATATGCAGGAATAGTCAATCCTAAACCAGAATCTGAAACGCTGTTAACTTTAATATCTAATGAAACTAATATTTTTTTGATTGTATCTTTCGGAATTTCCTGTCCGATAATTTTGTAAACATGGCTGAAATTCAATAAAACTGAAAAATCTTCTACTTTTTTAGGATAAACTTCAACTACATCAGATGTAATTTTTCCGCCTGCTACTTCCTGAATTAAAAGAGCAGCACGTTTCAAAGCATATTCCGTTATGGTTGGGTCAATTCCTCTTTCAAATCTAAAAGAAGCATCTGTGTTTAATTGATGTCTTTTTGCCGTTTTACGAATGCTTACAGGATCAAAATAAGCACTTTCTAAGAAGATTGTAGTTGTTCCGTCAGTAACTCCAGATTTTTTTCCTCCAAAAACTCCGGCAATACATAATGGACCTTTTTCATCACAAATCATCAAATCTTCTTTGTGCAATGTTCTTTCAACATCGTCTAAAGTTATGAATTTTGTTCCTTCCGGAAGTGTTTTAACAATTACTTTTCCGTTGATTTTCGCGGCATCAAAAGCATGCAAAGGTTGTCCTAATTCGTGTAAAACATAATTAGTAACATCGACAATATTGTTTTTTGGAGTTAATCCAATCGCTTTTAGTCTGTCTTGAAGCCATTTTGGAGATTCCTGAACGGTAATTCCAGAAATGGTCACACCACAATATCTTGGAGCTAAATGTGAATCTTCAACGTTAACATCAATTTTTAACGTACGCATATCAACTCTAAAATTACTTACAGATGGCGTAATCAATTCGACGTTTACACCACGTTGCAACATTCCAGCTCTTAAATCACGTGCAGTTCCGTAATGACTCATCGCATCAGCACGATTTGGTGTTAATCCAATTTCGAAAACTTCATCATTTGCAATTTTAAAAACTTCTGCAGCTGGAGTTCCAGGAACTAAGTTTTCATCAAGAACCATAATTCCGTCATGGCTTGTTCCAAGTCCTAATTCATCTTCAGCGCAAATCATTCCGTGGCTTTCCTGACCGCGAATTTTTCCTTTTTTAATAGTAAATTCTGCTCCTTCTTTATCATATAAAACGGTACCAATAGTAGCAACAGGAACTTTTTGACCAGCTGCAACGTTTGCCGCACCGCACACAATCTGTACAGGAGCTTCTAAACCAATATTTACCGTTGTTACTTTTAGTCTGTCAGCATCTGGGTGTTTTTCGCAAGTAAGAACATGACCAACAACAACCCCTTCCAATCCACCTTTTATAGATTGGTATTTTTCAACTACTTCAACTTCCAGACCTAAATCTGTAAGTAATTCCGAAGTTTGTTCTGAAGTCCAGTCTGTTTTAATAAATTGTTTTAGCCAGTTGTAAGATATTTTCATGTTAGTTTTATTATTCTTGTATGAGGATGTAAATATAAGGATTGATCGGCGGAGTTGAAAACAATTTTTTTTGTTTTTTGATTAGGCATTGTTTTCAAAAATAAAACAGGCTTTTATTTAAATAATAAGCAAAAAAAAAGAGAGAATAACGTCTCTCTTTTTTTTAATTTTCAATTTACTCTGTAGTGCATACTCCCGCATGTACAATTATCCAAAGACTTCCATCTCCGTTATGAGATAAGGTATAACTGTCGTTAGTGACGTTGTTTAATACGTGTCCATTACCATATTGTCCCGGAGCCGCAGTAGTTGGTGGGAAATTTGAGATATATACATGTGTTTCTGTCAAAACAGTTCCAGGATGTGTTGCATTGATTGTAACAGTAACGGTTCCATCTAATACGACAATTGTAACGGTTCCAGCCAAATATCCATTTGTAATGTCATTTTGCCCTGCGGCTGCATATAAATTGGCTGTATAACTGCCATTTTGAACAGGTAAAAATTCCTGAGCCCAGCCCCATTTGTCAGAAATTCCCAAATCGATGAATGTATTATTTCCAAACATATAAGCGGTATCGCAAGTTGTTACTGGTGGTGGTGTATTACAGTTTCTTAGGCAGTAATTAAAATAGGTTGCCCAGTTTTTGCCCGGAAATTTAATATCTCCAGCCCATCCGGTTTCAGTACTTACGGTTGTTCCGTTTACAATATTTTTCATGCTGGAATGAGCGGCAATAAACAGGCATCTATTTGAATCCAAAACTATTGACGAAAGTGGAATTGTAAAAGTGTACGTTTGAACTAAGGGATTAAAGCTTTTTTTGTATGGAAATTTTCCAGGAATTGGATTTCCATTTGTTACAGGAACATTGGCATATGGACCAACATATAAATGCATTTCGCTAAAATACCAGTTTGGCAGTGCAGTGTATGTCACATAAAGGTTTGTGGCATCATTTTCAACTAATATTTTTCCCGAATTCGTAAATTGCCCGGCCATAATATTAATTGAGACAGGATCACATTCTGAATAAGTTCCCTTTGCAGTAAGAGAAGAACTATCCGCTTGTTTAGTTTCAGTTTGTATGTCATTGCTTATAGGTTCAGTGGTACAATTGACAATTAGAAAAGCAAAAACCATGAGTAAAATAATTTTTTTCATAGTAACAAAATTTAAGTTAGTAATAAGAAAAAATTAGATGCAACTCAAAAAGAGGCGGTTTAAATTGCTAACACAAAGTTTATGGCAAAATTCTAACATTTCAAAGAATACTCGTTCATTGAAATGTTTTACTGGTTAAACGGATTTATTGTAAGGATTTGATTGCGAATACAATCTTGATTAGATCAATTCTTCAACATGTTTTTTTATGTTTTCCGATATTTTTTTGATTGGCAAATCATTTTCATCATCTCCAAAAGGATCTTCAATTTCTTCGGCAATCAATTCTAAACTGGCCAAAACATAAAAAATAAAAACAACTACAGGAACGACATAATAACCCAAGCTCAAAGAATAACCAAAAGGTAAAGTCATAATATAAAAGAAAATAAATTTTTTTATAAAAGCACTGTAAGAATAGGGAATAGGGGTGTTTTTTATACGTTCGCAAGCACCACAAATATCTGTAAAAGCAACTAATTCGGCATTTAAAATGATAAGCTGGTCTCCGGTTATTTTTTTTGATTCATACAAAGCATTGATTTTATTGTACATCATTTGCTTAACCTGATTGGGTTTGTGTTTATGATGATCCAATTCTAAATCAACGTCTTCAAAAAGCTGTTTCGCAGTTTCTGAGTTGTTCAAATGTTTGTATAAAATAGAAGCGTATCCAGGAATAAACTTTCTGAAAAACTTTCGGTCATTTTCATCTTTTAAAATAGCCGAAAGTTTTATCGCAAAGTTACGGCTGTTATTGACTAAGCCACCCCATAATTTTCGGGCTTCCCACCAGCGGTCGTATGCAGTATTTGTTCTAAAAACTAATAAAAGTGAAATCACAAAACCTAATATTCCATGCATTACGGGAATATTTTTAAGATAATGGTTTTCATCAATTCCAAAATAAACGACTTCAACATAACCTACAATGCCTGCATAAATACCAATGCCAATCATTACAGGAAATAATTGCCTGATAGTGTCTGATTTATGAAAATGAAAGATAAAAGTAAACCACTCTTTTGTGTTGTATGCGATCATTTATATTTGTTTTTTAAAACAAATTTAAATTAAAAATTAATATTTCCAGCTAATTCTCTCAAGGCAATTTCAGATAATTTTGCCTGATATTGAGCATTGCTGTAACGCACTTTTGCGTTGACATAATTTAATTGTGCCGTTCTGAAATCCAGTGTTGTAATAGTTCCGATTCTGAATTTATCTAACGTAATATCTAAGTTTTGTTTGGCAATTGTTACGTTATCTTCTTCCAGATCAATTAATTCCAAGTTTGTTTGGTAAGTTTGAAATGCAGTGCTCAACTGGGTGTCTAAAATCATATTTTGCTGATCAATAGCAATCTGTGAATTTTCGATTTCCATTTTAGCCACTTTCTCATTTCTGTGTTGATTCAGACCATCAAAAATATTTAATCTTGCATTAAAACCGTAATTAAAACCTTTTGATGAAGATTGGCTTGTAAAACCTAAACTTGATTGATTTTCTGAAAAATTATATCCAGATGTTAAGTTTACAACCGGATAACGGTCTGCTTTTATTTGTTTTAATTGTAATTCAGCAATTCGTTTATTGATAATTTGAGCTTCTACAGCAGGATTTTGCTTATGTGCCAATTCAGATAATTCGGCTAAATTCATAGCATTATCAACCGTAACTAAATCGGTTACGGTGAAGTCAATTTTAGGATCACGTGCTAAATATTGATTCAGCAATATTTTAGAATTTGCGTATGTTTCTTTTTGTCGCAATAAAGCAACCTGATCTGAATTTAAATCAACCTGAGCGTTTAAAACCTCTAATTTTGAAGCTTTTCCGATACTGAAACGGTTTTGTGCCAACGTTAATCGTTGCTTAGAAATTACGATTGTCGTATCTAGAGCAGCCAATTGATGCTGTTGTTGTACAAGATCATAATAAGCCGAGTTTACCTGCACAATTTTGATTAAAACGGTTCTTCTCAATTCAGAATCGCCTAATTTTTGAAGTTCTTTTAGCTGATCAAGACGAGCAAACATTTTCATTCCGTCAAAAACAGTCCAGTTTAAGCCAACTCCATAAGTTAAGGAGTTGTTTTTTGCATTGTTTAACGAAGTTGAAGTTCCGTCCTGACGTGTCTGTGATGAATTTGTAACGCTGTTGTTGTCGTTTACTGTTGCTGCTACAGTTGGAAGTATTCCTGCATTTCCAATCGTAACATTTGTCTCGCTTATTTTTGAATTATTTTTTGCAATTCTAATTTCAAAGTTGTTTTCTAAAGCGATTTTTGTAGCATCTTCAATAGTCAAAACCGTCTGTGCATTTGTTTTTACAATGCAAAAGAAGAGAATTAGTAAAGTGCTGTATATATTTTTAATGTTCATATTTATATTCTTTTACCAGAAAATCATGAACTTTACAAAACGTAAAATTCATGATTTTTTAGCTGCTATTTTATACTTTCTTTTTCGTATTCGTCGATATGATCAAATTCTGGATAATGTTTTCTTTGTTTTGACCACATTAAATAAATGGCAGGGATTACAAAAAGTGTTAAAGCAAGAGAAAAAATGGTTCCTCCAACAATTACAACTCCCATACCAATTCTACTTGTAGAAGCTGCTCCAAGTGACATTGCAATTGGTAGTGCTCCTAAAGCAATTGCTAAACTGGTCATTAAAATTGGTCGCAAACGAGCTTCTGAAGCTTCTAAAATTGCTTCTAATTTTGGCTTGCCTTGTTCTCGAAGCTGATTCGCAAATTCGACAATCAAAATACCATTTTTAGTTACCAATCCAATAAGCATAACGGTTCCAATCTGGCTAAATATATTCCATGTCTGATTGAAAAGCCATAGTGAAAATAAAGCCCCAGCAACGGCCATTGGTACAGTTAAAATAATAATGAACGGATCAATAAAACTTTCAAATTGTGCTGCTAAAATTAAAAAGATTAATAGCAATGCTAATCCAAAAGCGAAAGATGTATTTGAACTACTTTCTACGAAATCTCTTGATTCTCCAGCTAAATCAGTTGTGAAACTTTCATCTAAAACTTTCGCTTTAATTCGGTTCATTTCTTCAATTCCGTCCCCCATACTTTTTCCAGGAGCTAAACCAGCAGAAACAGTAGCCGACATATATCTGTTATTATGGTATAATTGAGGCGGATTACTTTGTTCTTCAACATTTACCACGTTGTCCATCTGGATCAGTTCGCCTTTGTTGTTTTTAACGAACATCGAAGTTAAATCTAATGGTTTAGAACGGTCTTTTTGATCAAATTGACCGATTACCTGATATTGTTTTCCATTTTTTATGAAATAACCAAAACGCTGTCCGCTTAATGAAAGCTGCAATGTTTGAGCGATATCTAAAATAGAAATTCCTAAACTTTCTGCTTTTTCACGATTGATGGTAACATTAATTTCAGGTTTGTTAAATTTTAAGTTTACATCGGTTGTCGAAAACACATCGCTTTTACCAACTTCTTCCATAAATAATGGAATTTTTTCTCTTAATTTTTCAAAATTTGGAGCTTGAATAATATACTGAATCGGTAATCCTCCACGTCTGTTTACAGCAATAGTTGGTTGTTGGATAACGGCAGTTTTAGCTTCGGGATATCTTTTAGTCCATTTTGTCAATTTATCAGCAATATCTTTTTGCGAAGTTTTACGTTCATCTGGTTCTTTCAATGAAAGTCTGATGAAACCTGTATTTGTTGCCGAAGCACCAAAACCTGGCGCTGTAATAACCAAACTCACTTTTTTGTCCGGAATAGAGTCATCAACTAATTTTGAGATTTCCTGCATAAAGCGATCTGTATATTCGTATGAAGAACCTTCAGGAGTTGTCATTCGCATTGTTACAGAACTTCTGTCGTCAAGCGGAGCAGTTTCTTTTGGAAGAATTGTAAAAAACAAATAAATCAATCCAAAACAAACGATTAGAATCGGGAAACTGATCCATTTTTTATCCATGAATTTTGAAAGCGATTCGGCATAACTGCGGTTCATCTTTTCAAAAAATGGCTCGGTTTTAATATAGAATTTTGATTTTTTCTGCTCGCCTCCTTTCATTAAATAAGCATTTAGCATTGGCGTAAGCGTTAAAGATACAAATGCAGAAATTAATACTGCTGCACCAATTACAACTCCGAATTCCCTAAAGAGTCGACCTACGAAACCTTCTAAGAAAATTACAGGAAGGAATACCGCAGCAAGTGTAACAGAAATCGAAATTACAGCATAGAAAATCTCATTTGAACCTTTGATAGCAGCTTCAATTGGAGACATTCCTTCTTCCACTTTTTTGAAGATATTTTCGGTAACAACTATACCGTCATCTACCACCAAACCAGTTGCTAATACAATTGCTAATAAAGTCAATACGTTGATCGAGAATCCAAAAAGCCACATAATGAAGAATGTAGCAATCAATGAAACTGGAATATCAATTAAAGGCCTAAATGCAATCGCCCAGTCTCTAAAGAAAAGGTAAATAATAATGATTACCAAAATAATTGAAATTCCCAGCGTTTCAGCAACTTCAAGAACTGATTTTTTTACGAAAACAGTATTGTCAAGTGCAATATTAAGTTTGATATCTTTTGGAAGATCTTTTTTTAAGGCTTCATATTTTTTGTAGAATTCTGCCGAAATATCTAAATAGTTTGCACCAGGCATTGGAACAATTGCTAAACCAATCATTGGCAACCCGGATTGACTTAATTTTGTTTCGATATTTTCCGGTCCTAATTCAGCTCCGCCAATATCGCTGAAACGAACAATCTTATCTCCATCGGTACGAATAATAATATTGTTGAATTCTTCCGGTTTAGATAAATTTCCAATTGTTTTAACTGTTAATTCAGTATTGTTTCCTGTCAGTTTTCCTGATGGAAGTTCAACGTTTTGGGCATTTAATGCACTGCGGACTTCAGCAACTGTACAGCCATATGCCGCAAGTTTTGCCGGATCAATCCACAAACGCATTGCGTAGCGTTTTTGTCCCCAAATTTGCACACCACTCACTCCTGGAATAGTTTCTAAACGTTGTGAGATTACGTTTTCGGCATAATCGCTTAGTTCAAGTGAATTTCGTGAATCACTTTGTACTGTCATCGAAATGATAGCATCACTATCCGCATCGGCTTTTGATACAACTGGAGGTGCGTCAATATCCTGAGGTAAACTTCTGATAGCTTGTGAAACTTTGTCACGAACGTCATTTGCCGCTTCTTCTAAGTCTTTATCTAAATTAAATTCGATTGTAATATTACTGCTTCCCTGATTACTTGACGAAGTAATATTTCTAATTCCGTCAATAGCATTTACAGCTTTTTCAAGAGGTTCTGTAATTTGCGATTCAATAATGTCTGAATTGGCTCCGGTGTAATTTGTTCTAATCGAAACTTGCGCCGGGTCAATAGAAGGAAATTCACGAACACCCAAAAAGGTATAACCAATGAAACCGAACAGAATAATCAAAAGATTCAGTACAATCGTTAAAACGGGTCTTCTTATACTAGTGGTTGATAAACTCATATATGCTTTATGATTTTAGATTTATCTTAAAATCTATAATTATATTATTTAATTGATTTTGGATTTCTTGTTTGTTAATTTGAAATCCAAACTCTGAAATCTAAAATTATTTTACTATAACTTTAATTGGTGCTTCATTTTTTAAAGACATTACACCGCTTGTTACCAGAGTATCACCAGCTTTTAGTCCAGATAAAATTAAGATTGAGGAATCTGTACGAGTAGTTGCTTCAACCATAACTTCTTTGGCTTTTCCCATATCTGAGATGTAAACTTTTTTTCCGCTTTGAACAGGAACAATAGCTTCAGACGGAACTACAATAGCATCTTTAATAATGTTTAAAGGAAGTTTTACGTCTGCAAATGTTCCTGGGAATAGTTTTCCGTCAATATTATCTGCAATAGCGCGAATTTGTAAAGTTCTTGTTGCTACAGCGATTTCTGGTTCTATTGCATATATTTTAGCATTGTAAACTTTGTCTGAGCCAGAAACGGTGAAGTCAATGTTCGATCCATTATTTACTTGTGTAGCATATTTTTCAGGAATAGAAAAAGTGATTTTCAATTTTCCAGTGTTTACTAATTTCGCTACTAAAATTGTTGGTGTAATGTAAGTTCCCGGAGAAATATTACGCAAACCAATTTTTCCTGAAAAAGGAGCTTTTACTGAAGTTTTTGAAATTTGCGCTTTTATTAATTGTGTTTGTGCTTTTGCTGAAGCGTAATCTGCGTTGGCTACATCAAATTCTTCCTGACTGATAGCTTCTTTTTGAAGCAGTAATTTTGCTCTTCTTTCGTTTTCACCCGCTAAACCTTCTCTGGTTTGTGCCTGACGAAGCTGAGCTCTTAGTTCAATATCATTAACTTTGAAAAGTACTTGACCCTTATTAACAAAGCTTCCCTCATTGAAGTAAATGCCTTCAACAATTCCCGAAACTTCGCTTCTGATTTCAATTTGTTCATTTGCCTCAATTGATCCTGACAAAGATAAATTGTTATCAAAAGTGGCTGTTTTTACAACAATACCAGTAACAGTTGTTGGCTTGTCTTTGTCACCAGACTTTTTTGATTCGTCATTTTTGCTTTTATTGGACATTACTCTGTAAGCAATGAATCCTCCTAAAACAATAATAATCAAGGCATAAATTAGGTTTTTTACTTTCATAAATTAAAGTGATATGTTTTTTTGGGTTTTTGTTTTTGTAGCTAACAAATTTAACTTTTTGATGCGAAAACGAAAGAGCTTGCTCTTAATTTAACATTTGTATGTACAAGTTTTTACTTAGCTGCGTGGTTTAGACTGTTTTTCTTTACAATGGTTTAACGCTGTTGAGAAAAAATATCATTTTTTATTGTCAAAATTAGCTTTTAATCTGAACTTTTGGTTTTTATCTAAAAACAATAAATTTAAAAGTAAGTTTTTACTTGTAAAAAAAGTAAAAACACGTGGAAATAATTAAGGAAAAAACGTACAATGTTTTTTTTGAATGTATTTTATCCGAATTATTTTGTGCTTTATCGATTTTATTTGTAACATTGATAAGGTTAAACAAAACGACGTTAGTTTAATGTAAATTGTATCGTTTTTTTGCTTATAACATTGATAAATGTAGGTTTTTTATTTGTTGAGAGTTGATTTTTTAGCATTAGGGAATTTTAAAATTAACAACTGTTTATATTTTTAATTCAAAATCTATTTATTTATGAAGAGAAAACTACTTCTTGGTTTATGGCTTTCTTTGCTTTTTGCCGCTATTTCGGTTTTGTTTTGGAAAAATGAATTTCAGTACAGTCTTCCCACACCCATCCCAAAAGATTATCTTGCTGTCGCACCAGGAACTAAAATTGATTTGAAATGTTGTACAATGGATCACAAACCTGTTTTTATCCATTTTTTTAATCCGGAATGTCCTTGTTCCCGGTTTAATGTTCCTCATGTAAACGAACTGATAAAAAAATATGGCGACCACGTTAATTTTAAAATCGTAGTCATTAATAATGAAAAGAGCGTAAGCATTGAAGAAATCCAGAAGAAATTTGATGCTAAGATTCCTGTTTATTTTGATCGGGAAATTGCAAAAAGTGTCGGCGTTTTCTCTACACCGCAGGCCGCATTAATTGATAGTTCACAAAAATTATATTTTCGGGGTAATTACAATAAAACAAGATATTGTACCGATTCCGAAACTAATTATGCCCAGCAGGCAATAGAATCTTTATTAAAACAGACAAATGCCCCATCATTTGATGCTTTGGCACTAAGAGCGTACGGATGTTCATTACCAAAATGCACTAAATAAATCTAACTCCTTAATTACCTAATTTATGAAAAGAAAAGCTAGTTTGAATGAGCAGGATTACCTGCACAGTTTTATGTCTACAATGACAGAAAAATCGGATACAATTATTAATTATGTTCTTGCGGTCTATTTTCTTCTTGGTATCGCCTTATCTTTTAAATATGACACTTGGGAGATTGGAGCAGGAGTAGGAACACTGAACTTACTGGCTTATTATTCGGCTAAATTTTTTCTCAAAAACTCTAAGTTTTATCAATATGTGCTTTCAGTTGTACTGGCCATTTTTATGGCGCAATACATTTACCAAATGCATGGTTTGTTTGAAATGCATTTTACCGTTTTTGTGGCGAGTACAATTTTGATTATTTATCAAAACTGGAAATTACAAATACCTCTGACTCTTTTGGTTATAATACATCACGGTGCTTTAGCTTATCTTCAAAATTATGTATATAACGATGCAAATGGCTTGCAAATTTATTTTTCGCAAGTGAATTTTGATATGGAAACTTTTTTAGTGCATGTTGTATTAGCGGGCGCTGTGTTTTTCATGAACGGATATTGGGCCTATTATTTTAAAGCGCATAGTCAAAATCACATTTCAAAAATCTCTGATGAATATGAATTGGAAAACATCAAATTGGCTTCTGCAAAATTCAGTTCTATGTCGGCTACTAAAGAGTATAATGATTTTATTCACAAAACAACTTTAGATTTAAAAATGCCTGTAAGTTCGGTTTTGAAGCTAATTGATGTTTCGAAAGGACATACTGATAACGATCAGCTTTTAAATTATCTGGAAATGATGAAAGAAAGCGCTAAAAAGATTGACGATCTTGTGAATGATATTCATTTTAAGTCAGTTAGTGGAAAAACAAATCCAAATCATTAACTCAATTTTAATACTACCCACAACAATGTAAACAGATACTAATTTTAAATGCAGAATTTATGGATACCAGAATTACCCGCCCAACGCCATCAGAGAGAGAAGTTGATTGGAATAAAAATAAAATATTACTTAGCAAAACGGACACAAAGGGAACTATTTTATATGCCAATGAAGATTTTATTGACGTATCAGGCTATGATGAATTTGAACTGATTGGACAAGCTCATAATATTATTCGCCATCCCGATATGCCCAAAGTAATTTTCAAATTTTTGTGGGATAGTATCAAATCGAATAAGAATATTCATGCCATCATCAAGAATATGGCAAAAACGGGCAGATACTACTGGGTAATTACAGATTTTAAAATTATAGCCGATTCCGATGGGCAAATCGTAGGTTATTTTGGAACTCGAAAATCTGTTCCAGAAGATATTATAGTCAAATTTATTGAGCCTTTGTATAAAAAGCTTTTGCAAATTGAAGAAGCCAGCGGCATGTTGGCATCTGAAGAATATTTGATTGGTTTTCTGGAAGAGCGCAAAAAAACATATATGGAATATATTGACCATCTTATAGCAACAGGAAAAGATGACAAAAATAAAGTAAGCAAAGGTTTGTTTAGCGGCCTTTTTGAAAAAAAAGAAACTCCTAAAAAATAAGTTTGAAATTCAAAAAACTTTGCTGTATCAATCAAAATATTCAATCTTAAATTTGTCCCCCAACAAATCTAGTCACCAAGAAAAACGAATAGAATATTTTAAAGTTTGATGCAGTGAAGTTTTTTAAGCTACTAAGGATTTAAGAGGCTAAGTTGCTAAGTTTTTTAGGTTCAAAGTGAATTAAAATATTAATCAAATTCTAATGCAATCCTGAGTAAAGTTGATAGCTAAGGGAAAAACTTAGAACCTTAGAACCTTAGTACCTTAGAATCTTAGTATCTTAACTAAGAAATATAATTCCAAATATTCTTCTTTTTTGTCAACTCAATAAAAACAGCTTTTAGAACGGCATGTTCTGGTTTTTGCAGTGCGCTGTCTTCTTTTAGAATTTTCATTGCATAGTTTCGGGCCAAAGATAAAATATCTCGATCTTTTACAATATCAGCAATTTGCAGATTCAAAACACCACTTTGTTGAGTTCCCATTAGATCACCAGGGCCACGAAGTTTAAGATCTACTTCTGCAATTTCAAAACCGTCATTTGTGCCTACCATAGTTTCCATGCGAGTTTTGCTATCGGTACTGAGTTTATGGCTCGTCATTAAAATACAATAACTTTGTTCGGCACCGCGACCAACTCGTCCTCGTAATTGATGCAATTGTGATAATCCAAAACGCTCTGCACTTTCAATAATCATAACACTGGCATTCGGTACGTTAACCCCAACTTCAATAACAGTTGTTGCAACCATTATATTGGTTTTTCCTTCAGAAAATCGTTTCATTTCAGCATCTTTATCTGCTGGTTTCATTTTTCCGTGAAGTATCGAAATCGAATATTGTGGCAGCGGAAAATCTCTCGAAATACTTTCGTAACCGTCCATTAAATCTTTGTAATCCATTTTTTCAGATTCCTGAATCAAAGGGTAAACAATATAAATTTGCCTTCCCAGAGCAATTTCATCACGAAGAAATTTCCAGACCTTTAATCGGTTTGTATCGTATCTGTGAACGGTCTGAATAGGTTTTCTGCCCGGCGGTAATTCGTCAATCACAGAAATATCTAAATCTCCATATAAACTCATCGCCAAAGTTCTCGGAATTGGTGTCGCCGTCATGACCAGAACATGTGGCGGAATATCATTTTTCTTCCACAATTTTGAACGTTGCTCCACACCAAAACGATGCTGCTCATCAATAACAGCCAAACCTAGATTTTTAAACTGAACTTTGTCTTCTAATAAAGCGTGCGTTCCAATTAAAATTTGCAGGGTTCCGTTTTCCAGTTCTTCATGAATAATTTTTCTTTCAGAAGTTTTAGTTGAACCCGTCAATATGCGAATATTGATATTTAAGGTATTTGCAAATGCCGATAATCCTATGAAATGTTGATTGGCCAAGATTTCTGTTGGTGCCATTAAACAAGCCTGAAAACCATTGTCAATTGCTAAAAGCATACTCATAAAGGCAACAATTGTTTTTCCGGAACCAACGTCACCCTGAAGTAAACGGTTCATTTGAGCGTTGCTTCCCATGTCAGTTCGGATTTCCTTGATCACTCTTTTTTGAGCGCCAGTCAAGTCAAAAGGCAAGTGATTTTGATAAAAGTCATTAAATAATTCACCAACTTTAGAAAACGGATGTCCTTTTATTTTATGCTTTCTAATTAAGTTTTTGGTAATTAATTGAAGCTGAATAAAAAACAATTCCTCAAATTTTAATCGGAATTGGGCTTTCGCCAAAATATCAGTGCTTTTTGGAAAATGTATATTAAATAAGGCCGCTCTTTTCGGAATTAATTTCAATTCCTCGATTAAATAAGGAGGAAAAGTTTCGGTAAACAAAGCCTGAGTTTCGATAAACAATTGTTCCATCAGTTTATTGATGGTTCTGTTGGAAATTCCACGGTTGGCAAGTGTTTCTGTAGAAGGATAAACCGGCTGCATGGCTGAGCGAAGACTTCTTTCGTGCTCTGTCAAGAGTTCAATTTCCGGATGTGCCATACTGAATTGGCTTCCGTATAAAGAACATTTTCCAAAAATTACTAAAGTTTCATTCAGTTTCAAACTCTCACGAATCCATTTATGCCCTTGAAACCAGTTTAGTTCAATTTGCCCTGTATCATCCACAAAACTGGCAACCAGACGTTTTTTGTTTTTGGCAAATTCAACTGTTTTGATATTGATTATTTTTCCAATAATCTGAACTTCTGTTCCTGTATTCTGAAGTTCATTAATTTTATAATAACGGGTTCTGTCAATGTATCGATTCGGAAAAAAGTTGACTAAATCTCCATATTTATGAATTCCCAATTCCTTACGAAGCAATTGACCGCGACTCGGGCCAACACCTTTTAAGTATTCGATTGGGGTTTCAAGAAGATTGTTAGACATTAGAAAATTTAGATTTTATTGACTCAAGAAAAAAGAATCAAGAATCAAGAAAAAGACAAATTATATTCTATTTTCTTTCTTCTTGATTCTTTTTTCTTTAAAAAGCGAAGATAGATTTTAATTAGGAATTTTGAAAATTGATTTATTCGAAATCAAACATATAATAATATCTTTGGAGTATAAATTACAAAAAAGATGAAAACTCACTTAGCACTTTTACGCGGTATCAATGTTTCTGGACATAATATGATGAAAATGGAAGCTTTGAAAACAATGTTGGAAAACATCGGATTTCAAAATATCAGAACGTATCTGCAATCTGGAAATGTTTTTGTTGATAGCGAAGAAGAAGCCTCAAAAGTTGGTTTCATGATAAAACAGGAAATTTTTAAGGTTTTTGGACATGAAGTTCCTGTAATTGTCATTGCAAAAGAAGATTTAGAACTGTGTTTTAAAAACAGTCCGTATTTAAAAGAAAAAGATTTAGACACCAAAAAGCTTTATGTTGCTTTTGTTTCGACTGTTTTGAAAAGTGAAAATATAAATGATCTAAAAATCAGTCAGTTTAAGCCAGACGAAGCAACTATTGACGGCAACAGAATTTTCATCAAATACGCCGTTGGTGCCGGAAAAACTAGGCTTGAAGGTAAATATATTGAAAAAAAACTAAATGTTATTGTAACAATTCGAAACTGGAATACGGTAACTAATTTGCTGGCAATGTATAGTGAATAAAAGAAAAACCGGCACGAATTCACAAATTTATCTTTTTGCTTGTTAAATGAAAATTCGTGAATTCGTGGTGGTTTTTATACTGTTTTATTTAGGTATCAAATCACAATACCAAAAACCATAATCAAAAGCAGTTTCGTCATTTGTATCGCAAGCTGTGTTTGAAGAATCTTCAGTTTTTGGCTTTTCATATTTACGATAAACAATTTCACCGATTTCAAAATCTATAGGTTTGGAAAAAATTGGCCCGTCGAAAGCAAAAGTGTGAAATTCGCCGTTTTCTCCGCAGACATCCACATTTTCTGGCAAATCATTTATAAAATCCTGATCGATAATTCGGCCGACAAAACTTTTATCGAGATAACGTTCATTTACACAAACCACAATAGTTTTAAATCCAAATGAGATAAATTCCTGAATCAAATCGTGTGATGGAATTTTCCAAATTGGAAAAACGCCTTCAAAATCCAATTTTGCCAATTGATCTTCTCTATATTTGCGTAAATCTTCTAAGAATATATCACCAAAAACAGAATGAGAAATACCTTGTCCTTTTAATTCGGTTAAGGCTTTTGTCATTACATTTTCATAAACTTCCATTGTTGGCATTTCAGGAATTTGCAAAATTTTCAATGGAATTCCGATGCTTTTTGCTTGCGCCTCTAATAATTCAACACGAACGCCGTGCATCGAAATTCGCTGGAATTGCTGATTCACGCTCGTAACTAAGCATTCGATTTTATATGCAGAATTTTGTAGAATTTTATATAAGGCAAGAGCAGAATCTTTTCCGCTGCTCCAGTTGAATAAGGCTTTTTTAGGTGTAGACACGATTTGGAATTTTAAATGGTAAACTTACAA
Organism: Flavobacterium xizangense; assembly: GCF_054075145.1. Lineage (NCBI taxonomy): Bacteria > Pseudomonadati > Bacteroidota > Flavobacteriia > Flavobacteriales > Flavobacteriaceae > Flavobacterium > Flavobacterium xizangense. Next base: position 79,095 of record NZ_JBSIPG010000005.1, read on the forward strand.
ATTTCATTCTATTTGTTGGCGAAACCTTTGTAACTTTGGGATTTTGGTATAAAATCAAATTTTTAATGAAATACATTTTTCTCCTTATAACTTCCTTTGCGTTTGCACAACAAACTCAATTTGTTGATTTTAAAACCGCTTCCGGACAATTAACTTTAAATGCCAAAGAAAAATCAATTTCTGGTATTGTCGATTATGGTTTTACGATTTTAAAACCGATTGACACTATAAAAATTGATGCTAAAAACATGGAATTTTCCAAAGTGCAGATTGACAACAAAGATGTTGTTTTCGTTAATTCAGGCAAGCAATTACAGATCATTGGAAATTTTCAAAAAGGAGACAATCATTTGACTTTTGAATATACAGCAAAACCAAAACAAGCTTTGTATTTTATTGATATTGAAGGCAAAGAAGTTCAAATCTGGACACAAGGTCAGGGCAGATATACAAGTAATTGGTTTCCGAGTTTTGATGATGTCAATGAAAAAGTGATTTTTAACTTAGGAATAACTTATGATACAGCATATCAGGTTGTTTCGAACGGAATTTTAAAAGAAAAATCACAAAACGGAAATTCATATCATTGGCAATATGAAATGAAAAAACCAATGAGTTCTTATGTGCTGATGCTTGCTATTGGAAAATATGATAAAAAAAGTTTTAAATCGAAATCAAATGTTCCGCTTGAATATTATTTAGAAAATAAAGATGTTTCACGTTTTGAACCGACATTTCGATATTCAAAACGCATTTTTGATTTTCTAGAAAAAGAAATTGGTGTTCCATATCCGTGGGAGATTTATAGAGAAATTCCGGTTCGGGATTTTTTGTATGCAGGAATGGAAAACACAACTTCAACACTTTTAGCAACGCGATATGTTGTGGATTCAATTGGATTTGTTGATCGTAATTACACAAATGTCGATGCTCACGAGTTAGCACATCATTGGTTTGGCGATTTAATTACGGCCGAAAGTAGTAAACATCACTGGCTTCAAGAGGGTTTTGCGACCTATTATGCAGCTTTGGCGGAGCGTGATATTTTTGGTGATGACTATTTTTATTCTAAACTCTATGATACTGCCCAGCAAATAAAATTTGCATCAAGAACCGATTCAATTCCGGTTTTGAATCCAAAAGCAAGTTCACTTACTTTTTACGAAAAAGGAGCTTGGGCACTTTTTGTCCTCCATGAATCGATTGGTGATAAAGCATTTAAAAAAGCGATAAAAAGCTATTTAAAAAAATATGCATATCAAACAGTAAATACGGAAGATTTCTTTAACGAAATTAAAAAAGTATCTAATTTTGACTTGGATAAATTCCAAAAAATCTGGCTGGAATCGACTGTTTTTGATACCCCCATTGCGAATACTTTGTTGAGTAAAAATAAATCTATTCAGGTTAGACTTGAAGTTGATAAATTGAAGAAAACACCATTGGCAGAAAAGAAAGATTTTTTCATTAAAACTATAAATTCAGATGTTTATCATGCGGTAAAAGAAGCGATTATTGATCAATTAGAAAATGAGAAATATGAATCAAAAAAAGAATTCTTGGTTTTGGCCATGAAAACAAATCATATTCAGATTCGTCAAACAGTCGCTGAAAGCTTAACTAAAATTCCAGAAGATTTTAGAGCCGAGTATGAAACTTTGTTAGACGATAAATCATATCAAACACAAGAAATAGCGCTGTATTGGTTATGGAGAAATTTTCCAGAACATAGAAATGAATATTTAGATAAATCAAAAAACTGGATCGGTTTTAACGACTATAATCTTCGCACAATGTGGCTTTCTTTGGCTTTATCTACACCAAATTATGCATCAAATCCAGATGAACTTGTTACTGAATTAATTGATTTTTCTTCAACTAAATATGAGGCAACAACTCGACAAAATGCACTCGAAAAACTGATCGCTTTTAAAATTATCAACGATCAGGTTCTGAGTAATTTAGTTGCTTCAACTACGCATCATATGTGGCAGTTTTCAAAATTTGGAAGAGATACAATAAGATTGTTATTAAAAAATTCCGATATGCGTGCGTCGTTTGAAAGAATTTTGCCTAATTTGACCCCCGATGAACAATTTCAATTGAACCGTCTATTGAAAGAGTAAAAAAGAGAAGAGAATATAGAGTATAGAAGCAAGAAGAAAGAGGAAAGATTTCTTTATTTAAAGAAAGTCTTTGTTCTTGCTTCTTTAACCTATTCTCTAAAAAAATAAAACCTACAATACCACATATGAGAGCATTAGTTATTTCTGGCGGCGGAAGTAAAGGCGCCTTTGCCGGAGGAGTTGCGCAGTATTTAATCGAAGAAAAAAATCATGAATATGATTTGTTTTTGGGCACTTCTACCGGAAGCTTGCTGATTCCGCATTTAGCTTTAGGACATATTAAAAAAATTCATTCGGTTTATACTAATGTTACGATGGCAAGTATTTTTAATATTTGTCCGTTTGTGGTTAAAAATAAAGAAGGTGTTGATATTGTAACAATTAATCATTTCAACGTATTGCGTCAGTTTTTTAAAGGAAAAAGGACTTTTGGAGAGAGTAAAGGCTTGAAAAAATATATTCGAAATAACTTTTCATTATCTGATTTCAATAAGCTAAAAAAACTAAAAACAGATGTTATTATCACGGTAACCAATTTCACCAAAAACGAGTCAGAATATAAATCGGTGAAAGATTGTAGTTATGAAGAATTTATAGAATGGTCTTGGATTTCAAGTAATTATGTTCCGTTTATGAGTTTGGTGGAGAAAAACAATTACGAATATGGTGACGGAGGATTCTCGAGTTTGGTCCCAATTCGTGAAGCAATTAATCGCGGAGCTACTGAAATTGATGTGATTATTTTAGAAACTGAAGTAAATATGGATAAAACGGTTATTGGCAAAAATCCATTTTCACTGATGATTGACTTGTTCCGAATTGCTTTGGATCAGGTTGAAAAACATGATATTGCTATAGGAAAACTTATGGCAAACAACAAGAATGTCAAACTTAACTTATATTACACGCCAACAAAACTTACTGATAATGCTTTGATTTTTAATAAAGAAGTAATGAAAGAATGGTGGGAACAAGGATATGAGTATGCTCAGAATAAATCGGAAGTTATGAGTGATAATAGATGATTATAGATTTTAGAATTCAGATTTTAGATTTATCTTTTACAATCTAAAATCTGAATTCTAAAATCTAAAATATTTTTCTACCAAAGTTCAGCAACTTCATTTTTTATATACCCTAAAGCAGCGTTACTAGGAGATTGTTTTTCTAGTAAATCATTTAAAATTACTTCACGCAATTTATCGGCATTTTCTACTTTGTCGCTCATTGCAGCTTTGCGAATTATTTGAATTGTAGCATTTTTTGCCGTTGTAATAATCGTCCAGCACTCGTCAGACATGTAAATCTGTTGCGTTAAATTGTGTTCAAATTCCTGCTCAATCTGATCGATTATGTAGTTTTCGTAATCGTGTTTATTTTGTGAAATTGGTGCAATTCGAATTAATAATTTGGTCAAGTTTATACGCTCCAAAAATAACGTCATACGCTCATACGCCTGTAAACGTATTGGTAGTGATTGTTTTTGATAATCTCTATTTAATAAAAAAGCACGCTTTTTATCATTGTTTTTAATATGCAGTTCAAAAAAACTGTAGGCAACAAATCCTGTAACAATTGCAGGAAGTGTATAACTGGCTAATTCTATAATTCTTGTAAAATCCATTTGGGTTAAATTTTTTAGCAAAAATATACTTTTTGAGGAGAAATCCGTTTTAAATTTTCGGTAATAAACAAAACGGAAAACTTACTTTTGTAGCTGTTTTTTAAATTCTACACAATTTTACTTTTAATGGATTCATACATAATACTTTTTCTTTGCTTAGCCGCATTTGCTGCAGGTTTTATTGATGCAATTGTTGGCGGCGGCGGCTTAATCCAAACTCCAATGGGATTAATTTTATTGCCTAATTTGCCTGTTTCTACGGTAATTGGTTCTTTGAAAATTCCCGCTTTTAGCGGAACTGCATTTGCTGCTTTTCAGTATTTAAAAAAAGTAGTTATTCAATGGAAATTATTAATCATAATGATGTGTTTGGCAGTTCCATCGGCATTTTTGGGTTCTACGATTTTGACAATGGTAAGCAACGATTTTATGAAACCGCTTTTGCTTGTAGTCTTGTCGTTGTTGTTTGTTTATACCTATGCAAAGAAGAATTTTGGTCAGCATGAAGCCAAAGAACATTCGGAAACAACTCAAATTATTTATGCAGTTGTAATTAGTATGATCGTTGGTTTTTATGACGGATTTATCGGGCCAGGGACTGGAAGTTTTTTTGTAGTTGCCTTTATTGCACTTTTGGGTTTTGATTTTCTTCACGCTTCCGCGAATGCTAAAATGGTAAACCTGGCAACGAATTTCGGTTCGATTTGCTTGTTTATGATTAAAGGAAAAATAATCTGGTCAATCGCGATTCCGATGGCAATTAGCAACGGACTTGGAGGTTGGCTTGGTGCAAAATTAGCAATCAACAAAGGAAATGGTTTTATTAGGATTTTCTTTTTGGTTGTTGTTGTCGGTACTTTAATTCGATTTGCTTATGATGTGTTTTTAAATAAGTTACTAAGGTTCTGAGATGCTGAGGCACTAAGGTTGTAAGGTTTTTGGAAAAGATTATCTGTAAATAATTTGTATTTGTAAATTATAAAACTATTAAGATTATAAAAATGGATGAATGTGTAGAAAGTTTTGAAGATTGTAATAATGAATTTTCGGAAGAAACGTTATTTCAACAACTTCAAAAAAGTGAAGACGATATTAAAGCGGGTAGAACTATTTCTTTTTCAGAATTTAGAGAAAAGCTTCAGATGCTTTATGGAGTCTAATTGAGTTTTTTCCAAATATTTAAAGAAAGCCAATTGTTTGAACTTAGCCCCGATTGAGGCGGTATCCTCGCATCCCGATGGCTATCGGGAGGAGAGATATAGCCGAAAGCGGGAAACCTGTTCAATAAAATGCCTATTGTTTGGCTTCAAAAAAAAACTTAGCATCTCAGTAGCTTAGCATCTTAGGAACTTTCTTTTTTAATTCTTATTTTTGCATATAAAGGAGATAAATTACATGCAGAAATATATTGACCAGCTCAACGAAGCGCAGAGAGCGCCTGTTTTAAAGAAAGACGGGCCAATGATTATTATTGCTGGTGCAGGTTCGGGAAAAACCCGTGTTTTAACAATTAGAATTGCTTATTTGATGGCTCAGGGAGTTGATGCCTTCAATATTTTGTCGCTGACTTTTACCAATAAAGCGGCTCGTGAAATGAAGCACAGGATTTCGGATATTGTGGGAGCATCTGAGGCTAAAAATCTTTGGATGGGAACTTTTCACTCGATTTTTGCGCGTATTCTTCGTGCAGAATCGGATCATTTAGGTTATCCTTCCAATTTTACTATTTATGATTCTCAGGATTCGGCCAGATTGATTTCTTCAATTATTAAAGAAATGCAGCTGGATCGTGATATCTATAAACCAAAACAAATTTTAGGACGTATATCAAGTTATAAAAACAGCTTGATTACGGTTAAAGCTTATTTTAATAATCCGGAATTGGTTGAAGCCGACGCAATGGCAAAAAGACCAAGATTAGGAGAAATTTACCAGCAATATGTAGAGCGCTGTTTTAAAGCCGGTGCGATGGATTTTGATGATTTATTGCTAAAAACCAATGAGTTATTAACTCGTTTTCCAGAGGTTTTGGCTAAATACCAAGATCGTTTCCGTTATATTTTGGTTGATGAGTACCAAGATACAAATCACTCTCAATATTTGATTGTTAGAGCTTTATCAGACAGATTTCAGAATATTTGTGTAGTTGGTGATGATGCACAGAGTATTTATGCGTTTCGTGGAGCGAACATCAATAATATTTTGAATTTCCAAAAAGATTATGAAGGTGTAGTAATGTTTCGTTTGGAACAGAATTATCGTTCGACACGAAATATTGTAGAAGCGGCAAATACGGTAATGGAGCATAATAAAACCAAATTGGATAAAGTGGTTTGGACCGCAAATGAATTTGGGCCAAGAATTAAAGTCCACCGAAGTTTGACAGATGCAGAAGAAGGGCGTTTTGTTGCAAGTACAATTTTTGAGCAGAAAATGCAGAATCAATTGCATAATGGCGCTTTTGCCATTTTGTATCGTACAAATGCACAATCGCGTGCGATGGAAGACGCTTTAAGAAAACGTGATATTCCCTACCGAATTTATGGTGGCTTGTCATTTTATCAGCGTAAAGAAATTAAAGATGTTTTGTGTTATTTGCGCTTGGTTTTGAATCCAAAAGATGAAGAAGCTTTGATTCGTGTTATCAATTATCCGGCACGTGGAATTGGAGATACAACGGTAGAAAAACTAACTATTGCAGCAAATCATTACAAACGTTCGATTTGGGAAGTAATGGTGAATATTGATAAAATCGACTTGAAACTGAATGCCGGAACCAAAAACAAATTGAAAGATTTTGTTACGATGATTCAGAGTTTTCAGGTTATTGATCAGAATCAGGATGCTTTTTATATCACAGATCATGTTGCAAAGAAAACGGGTTTGGTTCAGGAATTAAAAAAAGATGCTACTCCGGAAGGAATGGCAAAAATTCAGAATATCGAAGAACTTTTAAATGGTATTAAAGATTTTACTGAAGGTCAAAGAGAAATTGATGGAGCAAGAGGTGCGCTTTCTGAATTTATGGAAGATGTAGCTTTGGCAACAGATTTGGATAAAGATACAAATGATGAAGATCGTGTAGCTTTGATGACGATTCACTTAGCAAAAGGACTTGAGTTCCCACATGTTTTTGTTGTTGGAATGGAAGAAGATTTGTTTCCGAGTGCTATGAGTATGAGTACAAGAAGTGAATTAGAAGAAGAACGTCGTTTATTTTACGTAGCTTTAACTCGTGCTGAACATCAGGCGTATTTGACTTATGCACAGTCGCGTTACCGTTGGGGAAAATTGACAGATAGTGAACCATCTCGTTTTATTGAAGAAATTGATGGTCAATATTTAGAATATTTAACTCCGTCTGAAAGCAATTATCGTTATAAATCACCAATTGACGGTGATATTTTTGGAGACGTAGATAAGTCTAAATTAAGATTGGCAAAACCAGTAGGAGGAACGCCGCCAAAACATATTACCGATAATAATCCGAAACCGGATTTGAATATCAGAAAACTAAAGCCAGTTGGAGGAACAAATCCAAATGCCGGTGCTCCAAATTTATTTGATAGTAAATTAACGGTTGGTAATGTTGTAATGCACGAACGTTTTGGAAAAGGAGAAGTGATTAATCTGGAAGGTGTTGGCGCTGACAAAAAAGCTGAAATTAAATTTGAAGTTGGCGGAATTAAGAAATTGTTGTTAAGATTTGCGAAATTAGATGTTGTAGGGTAAAAGAACAAAGAACAAAGAATCAAGAAAATAGATTGATATTAAATATGCTCGACAAAGCGTTTTCAAAAAAGCTTAATTTTATTGAAATTTACCAGTTATTTGGTGGAATTGTTGGTATACTTCTAACGATTTATTTGTTTTTTACAACGAATCCTGAAAAATATCAAGATCCATTTTTTATTCCTTTAATCCTTCCTTTTGTTTTTTTTGGTTTTTCTATTTATTCGGCATGGTTATTAAATAAGAAAAAATATTTGAGAGGATTAAATTTCGTTATCATTTCATTATTTTTACAAATGATTGCGTTCGAGTTTTATGGCGTATATTATACATCTGTAAATGGAATTGCTATAAACTTTACTTTGGATCTTACAAATGATACTTTTGCCGGATTTGATTTTCAACCATCGCAATTTTTTTTAACATTGAATGCAAGCGATGAAGCTTTTCGTTTTAAGTTGAATTTATTTGCTTTTGGAATGTTGTTCTTTGTGTCTAAAACTTTAAAAGAATTAAAGAGTAGTCTTTATTCTATTGTCTAAAATCTTTCTTCTAAAAAATGGCTGAATTCATAAAAATATATCCAGATAAACCTAGTGAAGCTGCAATTGCAAAAGTTGTTAAAGTGCTTCAGAATGGAGGATTGGTAATTTATCCGACAGATACTGTTTATGGTTTAGGTTGCGATATTACCAATTCGAGGGCTTTAGAAAAAATTGCAAAGATTAAGGGCGTTAAATTAGAGAAAGCAAATTTTTCATTTATTTGTCATGATTTGAGCAATTTATCAGATTATGTACGTCAGATTGATACGTCGACTTTCAAAATTTTGAAAAGAGCTTTACCAGGTCCGTACACCTTTATTTTACCAGGAAACAATAATTTGCCAAAAGAGTTTAAAAAGAAAACTACTGTTGGTATTCGTGTTCCTGATAATAATATTATTTTAGAAATTGTTCGTCAATTAGGGAATCCTGTTGTTTCGACTTCTATTCGTGATGAAGATGATGTAATTGAATATACAACAGATCCAGAATTGATTTTTGAAAAATGGCAAAACCTTGTAGATTTGGTAATTGATGGTGGTTATGGCGACAATGTAGGTTCGACAATTATAGATTTATCAGATTATGAGCCAGTTATCGTGAGAGAAGGGAAAGGTGATATTGATATTTTGTAAGAAAAGAAATAGATTGATTTGGATAATACAAAAAGGTTTGGTTAATTAGTAGTGAATTAATCAAACCTTTTGGCTTTAATGAAAAAACTACTTACTCTTTTATTTTTGTTTTCTGCGGTCACTATATTTTCGCAACAGAATCTTAAAGGTAAAATTACAGGGAAAGATAATATTCCGTTAGAAGGAGTAAATGTTTACTATGATGGCACAACAATTTCAACAGTTTCAGACGCTGATGGAAAATTTTCTATCAAGTATGAACCTAATGCTAATAATGTTTTAGTGATTAGTTTAATGGGATATCAGACGGAATATCTGTCGGGATTAGATGTCTCTAAGCCATTAAATATTGTGATGAAGATTTCGGAAAATGAGCTTAAAGAAGTTGTTGTTAATAATAACAATCAGTTTACAAGAGCTCAGAAATTAAAGTTGTTTAGAGAATATTTTTTAGGAACAACTAGTAATGCAAAATCGGCTATTATTAAAAATGAAGATGATATTAAATTTAATTATGATAAAAAGAATTTACTTTTTACAGCCTCTTCAGATAAACCTTTGGTGATTATAAATCCGGCCTTAGGATATAAAATTGATTTTGAATTAGTAATTTTTGAAGTTTCTTTTAATAGATTTAGTATTAATTCATTAGACGCGGTTAAGAATTTTTACGGTGGTATGAGTCGATTTGAAGAAATTGATAATAGCACTAAAGTCTTAAAAAAACGAGAAAAAACATTCCAGGGATCTCAAATTCAGTTTTTCAGAAATTTAGCAAATACGGATTGGGAAGCGAAGAAGTTTTTATTGTTTAAAGGTAAATATAATCAGGATCCAACTAAATGCTTCAAAATAACTAAAGAAGGCGATTTTGCAAAAGTAGAATTAATTGACCAGGATAAAGGAGAAAACACAAATCTAAACTCAAAAAATATTGTAACCTATAATCTTATCTTTGATAAAAAGGAAGCATCGAGGATTACTTTTGAAACAGATAGTTTTTATATTTATAAGTATGGAAATAATTCAAATATTCAAGACATACTTTTTTCAGGGAAAATTTCGGAAAAAAGAGTTGGAGATATGTTACCTTTAAATTATGGGATAGAATAATTGTAATATTGAAAACGGCAATATGGTATATTTGTAAAAAAAAACTGAAATTGCGTAAATGTTAAAAAATAATCACTAACTTTATTATAGTTAAAATTTAGTTAGTTGATTAAAAATAATGCTATTCTTAATTTATATTTAATTGGTTATTAAAAAAATTAAGGATACATAAAAGCAGGTCGTAAGACCTGCTTTTTCTGTTTTTATGATATGTAAAACAGGATTATTTAGCTTGTTTTTTCATTTCTTTTTCAATCATATCATAGAACTGATCGATTTTTGGCATAACCACAATACGAGTTCTTCTGTTACGAGCTTTGTTGTCTGGAGTATCATTTGCAACTAATGGTACATATGAACTTCTACCAGCTGCAATTAATTTTGCAGGGTTAACTCCAAGGTCATTTGTTAATACACGAACGATAGATGTAGAACGTTTAACGCTTAAATCCCAGTTGTCTAACAAAACTCCGTTGCTTTTGTAAGGAACGTCATCTGTGTGTCCTTCAACCATACATTCAAAATCAGGTTTGTCGTTTACAACTTTAGCAACTTTAGCTAAAACAGATTTTGCTTTGTCGCTTACGTCATAACTTCCGCTTTTGAATAATAATTTATCAGCGATAGAAATAAATACAACTCCTTTTTCAACATTGATTTCGATATCTGGATCGTTGATTCCAACTGCTCCTTTTAAACTTGTAACTAATGCTAAAGTTACACTGTCTTTTTTCGTAAGAGCATCTTGAAGTCTTGAGATTTTCAAATCTTTCTCTTTTAAGCTTTCCAATGATTTTTCTAGGTTTTCAGCTCCTTTAGTAGTTAAAACAGTTAAATCTTTAGAACTGTTGATTAAGTCTTGATTATGTTGTTTTAAACCGTCAACTGTAGCAGCTAAACCAGCTTTTTCTTCTAAACAAGAATTTAATTTCACAGTACAAGAGTTTAATAAATCTTGTGTCTCTTTGTTCTTAGCTTCAAGTGCAGCGTATTGCTTTTTCGATACACACGAAGTTAAGGCCATTAATACTGATAGTGCGATAACTATTTTTCTCATAGGTATTATATTTAATTAAACGTTGATTACAAATTTAGTTTTTAATATTTTGATTACTGTTAAAGATTTCTTTAAAAACCAGTAATTTATTTATGTAATACAGGTAAACGATACTTTTTACGGTATAGTATTGCTGTATTTGAAAATCTTTTCGCTTTTTAAGATACTTTAAAGATAGGCAATAAAAAGAGAAATGTGCTTTCAAAATAGCAAAAGTATGGCTAAATTTCCCTTGTGTAAGAAAACGGATACCCGCTATTCCGTCTAAAATCATTCTGAAAAAGATCACAAAGAATAAACCTTTCTTTGGTAAATTTTTCACAAGCATCAATAATGAATTCCTGAAATTCAAAAATGTTTTTCGTGGATTTCCTTGTTGTAAAGTTGCCCCTCCAACATGGTAAACAGTAGATTGCGAATTGTATTTTATAATATGGCCTTCATTTGCGGCACGCCAGCACAAATCAATCTCCTCCTGATGCGCAAAGAAGCTTTCATCAAAACCTCCCAACTCATCATAAACTTCTTTTCGGATAAAGAAACATGCGCCTGACGCCCAAAATAATTCACAATTGTCGTTGTATTGGCCATTATCTTTTTCAACAGTATCAAAAATGCGTCCGCGACAAAAAGGAAAACCATATTTGTCAATAAATCCGCCGGCACCGCCTGCATATTCAAAATATTCTTTGTTTTTAAAATCAAGAATTTTTGGCTGAATAATGGCAGTTTGTTTTTCAGATTCAAAAGTTTCAAGTATTGGCTTTAACCAATTTTGAGTTACTTCAATGTCTGAATTGACTAGTGCATAAATCTCGGCATCAATATGTTTTAAAGCATCATTATAACCTTTTGCAAAGCCATAATTGCCTTCGTTTTTTACAATTTTGATTATCGGGAAATTTTGTTTTACGAAGTTAATTGAATCGTCTGTTGAAGCATTATCTGCTACATAAATAGTGGCTCCATTTGAAAATTGAACAACTGAGGGCAAAAATTGTTCTAATAATTTTACTCCGTTCCAATTTAAAATGACAATTGCTATTTTATCCAAAGGTAAATATGTATTTGTATTTGTTTTTGTATTATTTATTTGCTTCGTAATCTGGAAGGCTTCTTAAAAAATGATATTTTTCATTTTCAAAATCCATTTGACAATAAAAATGGCTTAGCCCGTTTGTGACATTCAAAAATCGTGCCTGCATTGTCATATTATAACGAGCAATTTGATCAAAAGTTGCCTGAGAAATTTTTACTTCAGGAGCTTTACATTCTACTAGTATATGTATAGAACCGTCAGAATTAAAAACAACAACATCATATCGTTTTCTTAATCCGTTGACTCTTAAAACCTTCTCGACATTTATTAATGATTTGGGATATTTTTTTTCATGTAATAGATAATGAACAACGTGCTGGCGAACCCATTCTTCTGGGGTAAGAATGATAAATTTTTTTCTGATTTCATCAAAAATAGACACTTTATTTTCGCTATTTTTGAATCGAAAACTATAAGTTGGAAAATTTAATTGCTGCATAAAGCAAATATAATTTGAAAATTGGTCAATTTGAAAATTAGTCAATTATTTATTTTTTGATTTAAACTGAAAACTGGCACTAAATACTGAAAACTTAATTTAATGGACGAAGTTGTAAAAATTGTCAATGACATCAAGGCAGGAAATATAAGGCCAATTTATTTTTTGATGGGGGAAGAACCTTATTATATCGATAAGTTATCTGAATATATTGAGGAAAATGTGCTTGCAGAAGAAGAGAAAGGTTTTAACCAGACTGTTTTATATGGAAGAGATGTTTCTATAGAAGATATTGTTTCAACGGCCAAGCGCTATCCTATGATGGCTGACCGTCAGGTTGTTATTGTGAAAGAGGCTCAGGATTTGTCCAGGAATATTGATAAATTAGAAGCCTATGCCAATAATCCAATGGAAACTACAGTTTTGGTTTTTTGCTACAAATACAAAACGCTAGACAAACGTAAAAAAGTTACCAAAGTATTGGCGCAAAATGGTTTAGTTTACGAAAGCAAAAAACTTTACGAAAATCAGGTTGGCGATTGGATAAAACGTATTTTGGCGGGAAAAAAATATACGATTGATCCAAAAGCAAATGCAATGCTTGTCGAGTTCCTTGGAACTGATTTAAGCAAAATCAATAATGAGCTTGAAAAATTACAAATTATTTTGCCACAAGGCACAATGATTACGGCTGAGCATATTGAGGAAAATATTGGCTTCAGTAAAGATTACAATGTTTTTGAATTACGAAAAGCAATTGGAGAACGCAATCAGTTGAAAGCGTATAAAATTGCAGAGAATTTTGCTCACAACCCAAAAGAATATCCTTTAGTTATGACGACAGGATTGATATTTGGATTTTTTGTACAACTCTTGAAATACCATGGACTTAAAGATAAAAATCCAAAAAATGTTGCGGCTGCAATTGGTGTAAACCCGTATTTTTTAAAAGAATATGATTTGGCCGTGAAGAATTACCCGATGCGAAAAGTAAGCCAGATAGTTGGAGCGTTGCGCGATATTGACGTAAAGAGCAAAGGTGTTGGTGCAAATGCGCTTCCACAATCTGATTTGCTAAAAGAAATGCTGTATAAAATATTTAATTAAGCCGTAATAATTCACGATATTTGCCTTTCTAAAAAATAATCAGATTAAAATAATTACACAATTATGGGAATGAATAAAAATACCATTTTAGGATGGGCTACTTTAATAATGGTACTTATGGGATTGTTACTTATAGGTTTAGGAATTTTTAGATACAGTGATGTTTCTGGCTGGGGTTTTGCTGCCGTTGGAGTTGGTTTTTTTGCTAATGCTTGGGTATTCAATGCTTTGAAAGGCAGAGTTTAATCTGTTTTAACTGAAATAGAGATTATAATAAAAACAATATAAATTAAAATAAAACAAATGTCAGACGATAAGAAAGTAATTTTCTCAATGCAAAAATTGAGTAAAACCTATCAGGGAGCAGATAAACCTGTTCTTAAAAACATTTATCTAAGTTTCTTTTACGGAGCTAAAATTGGTATTTTAGGTCTTAATGGTTCTGGAAAATCTTCTCTTTTAAAAATTATTGCAGGAGTTGATAAAAATTATCAGGGAGATGTAGTTTTTCAGCCTGGCTATACAGTAGGATATTTAGAGCAAGAACCAATTCTTGATGATTCTAAGACAGTAATCGAAATTGTTCGTGAAGGAGCAGCTGAAACTATGGCTGTTCTAGAAGAATACAACCAAATTAATGATTTATTCGGTCTTGAAGAGAACTACTCAGATCCAGATAAAATGGATAAATTGATGGACCGTCAGGCAGCATTGCAAGATAAAATTGATGCGCTTGGTGCTTGGGAAATCGATACGAAATTAGAAATCGCAATGGATGCATTACGTACGCCAGAGGGTGATACGCCAATTAAAAACCTTTCGGGAGGTGAGCGCCGTCGTGTAGCTTTATGTCGTTTGTTATTACAACAACCTGATGTATTGCTTCTTGATGAGCCTACCAACCACCTTGATGCTGAGTCAGTTCTTTGGTTAGAGCAACATTTAGCACAATATTCAGGAACTGTAATTGCTGTAACACACGATAGATATTTCTTAGATAATGTTGCTGGTTGGATTCTCGAGTTGGATAGAGGAGAAGGTATTCCATGGAAAGGTAACTATTCTTCTTGGTTAGATCAAAAATCAAACCGTATGGCTCAGGAAGAAAAAGTAGCTTCTAAACGTAGAAAAACGTTAGAACGTGAGTTGGAGTGGGTTCGTCAAGGTGCTAAAGGTCGTCAGACCAAGCAAAAAGCACGTTTACAGAACTACGACAAATTATTAAATGAAGACCAAAAACAATTGGACGAAAACTTGGAAATCTATATTCCAAATGGTCCACGTTTAGGTACGAATGTTATTGAAGCCAAAAATGTTGCAAAAGCATTCGGTGAAAAATTATTATATGATAATTTGAATTTTACTTTGCCACAAGCCGGAATTGTTGGAATTATTGGACCTAACGGTGCTGGTAAATCTACTATTTTTAAAATGATTATGGGCGAGCAAGCTACTGATAGTGGAGAATTTTTAGTTGGTGAAACTGTAAAAATCGCTTATGTAGATCAGTCTCACTCTAATATAGATCCAAATAAATCGATTTGGGAAAATTTCGCTGACGGTCAGGAATTAATTATGATGGGCGGAAAGCAAGTGAACTCTAGAGCTTATTTATCACGTTTCAACTTTGGTGGCGGTGAGCAAAATAAAAAGGTGTCTATGCTTTCAGGTGGAGAACGTAACCGTTTGCACTTAGCAATGACTTTGAAAGAAGAAGGAAACGTGCTTTTACTGGACGAGCCTACGAATGACCTTGATGTAAATACACTTCGTGCACTTGAAGAAGGTTTGGAAAATTTCGCAGGTTGTGCAGTTATTATTTCGCACGATAGATGGTTCTTAGATAGAATTTGTACGCACATTCTAGCTTTTGAAGGAGATTCTGAAGTTTATTTCTTTGAAGGAAGTTTCTCTGATTACGAAGAAAATAAAAAGAAACGTCTTGGTGGTGATTTAACTCCAAAACGTTTGAAATACAGAAAATTGATTAGATAATAAAAATCTGATAAATAAAAAAATCCCAAATTCAATTAATAATGAATTTGGGATTTTTGTTTATATTAAATTAAAGCTTTGACTTAAAATTTGAAATTTTAATAAAATTCGGACCGTTAAACAAATACAAGTCATCATTATTAATTCCAATAAATCTTAAATGTTTGAAATTTATTGAAAGATGTTCTTTGTATGTTCCGATTTTTATCTCATCATCATGGTACATTATTTCTGTATCATTAGTAAGATCAATCTTGTAGATACCTTCTGTATTTATTAAGTAGTACAAGTTATTGTAGTTATCAATGGCAATCTGATTTATATAATCATACATATCAGGATTTAGAGTTGTTACTTTCCATCCATTAGTTGTGTTTTCAATTTTACGGATTTTGCTTCCATTTCCGTCATTGTCTAAGACATAGATTATATCATTTTTTATTAAAATCTGGGAAACTCTCCCGAAACTGGCTTCAGCTCCAATTCCATCTTTTATAGCAGGTTTTCCTGAGCCTGCAATTAATAATTCTGTTTTTAAAGAGGGGTTAATTTTTTTTAAGGAAAAAGTAGTGAGATCAAAAATGAAATAATAATCATCTTTGTAGTTGCATATGGCGTTTATTGTTGGAACGCCAATGTTATTATTATACTTCAAAGTGTAATAAGGAGTGAAGAAATTATTTGTAACGTTATACATTTTATCTCCGACTTCTGAATTATTTGTTGTAAGAAATATTTCTCCTTTACTATTATTGGTCAGTTTGTTATAAAAGAAACGAAGATCTACAAATGTTTCAATATTGCTTACTTTTCCTTGCTGATCTATTTTTTTTAATTCGGGTAAAGCGTAACCACCTCCAGTAATATACACACTATTGTTACTTACTGCAAAACCGTCTATGTCTACAATTTTGGAAATATCACTAATGTAATCAGCTCTAATTTCTCCCGCAATTTCTTCTGAGTTTGAATCGCTGCTGCATGAAATCAATGAAATAAAAATAAATAGGATACTAAAATTTTTTTTGTTCATTTTTAATGTTATTTTGAATAATGTGGAATTAAAGAAATTTAGCTTTTAGCTCCGGAGTTGGAATCATACAACTTTCTTTTTTGCCGTACCAATTGTATCTGTTTTTAGCAACATAATCATAAATTCTGTCACTAATGAAAATTGGTACAATTCTAAAAATCGGAATCAATTTCCAAAATCCGCCAAAATTTTTAGCTATTTCAATAATCGCTGAAGATTTGTAAAAATATGCTGTTCCAGGTTCATAGAATATGACACTATCCATTTTAGAATAACTAATTCCTAAATGTTTGCAAATTGAAATTCCTAATTCTAACTGCAATGCCACAAACCTAAAAATGTCTTTTTTATCGTGTTTAATGATAAATTGAACAGCAGAATCACAAAGATTACAAACTCCATCAAAGAGAACTATTTTTTTATTTTTTGGAAGACTTTCCATTATTATTGTAAATCAAGTTTTGTATTAACTATTAACGTAGAAGATTTTTAAAATTGTATTTTATTTTAGCAACTAATAAGTATTTGTAAAATCTATTAATTTTTTAATTTCAATAAATTTTACAAATTAAAAATAACTTAAATAAATTGCTTAAAATCTGCTTTTAAAATTTATCTATATTTCGAATCGTAATTTTTAAAACAATTGCTTAAATCGTCTTATTTTAATTTTGATGAAATTTTCATGCTTTTTAAAATGAAAATTTATAAAAAAGATTACTTCTTAACCGCTTCCACTAATTCCAATTCATCCAAACTTACTTTCGAGGTAAAAATGCCATAATTAACAGTTGCTTTATTTTTTTCTATAGAATCAATACTTCCAACAGATTTTCCATCTAGCATTCTTACTCGATCGCCAACTTTTAAAATTGGTTTTGGTTTTTCGATTACAGGTTTAAGTTTTTTCTCTTTTTTCTCTTTTCGAATTTCTTCAACTTTTACTTGAACTTCAGCGATAATTTCTTTTTGTTTTTCAACTTTTGCTTTGGTTTCTTTTGGAGTTGCTTTTTTACGTTTTGAATTTTCGATTTCGACAATTTTCAAAAATTCGCCAATAAGTTCCTTCTTATTTTTGTTGTTGAAATATTTTTCGGCAATATCATCAATTTTTTGTCCAATGTAAATTATCTTCTGGTTACTATCATACAGTTCTTGATAGCTTTCTAATTTTTGTTGGATTTTTGTATTGATGTTTTCCATCTTTTTGCTTTCTTCACGCGCTCGGGTTTCTTCTTCTTTTAAATTCAAAGAAGTTTTTTCAAGTTTTGATCTTTCTTTTTGCAGCGTTGCAATAGTTTTGTCAAAACGAACTTTTCCAACTTCGATTTTCTTTTTCGCACGATTAATCAAGCCAAACGGAATCCCATTTTTTTGAGCAACTTCAAATGTGAACGAACTTCCTGCCTGACCCAAAGCTAATTTGTACATAGGTTCAAGCGATTTTTCGTCGAACATCATATTCGCATTTGTTGCGTATGGTAATTCGTTCGCCAGAATTTTCAAATTCGAATAATGCGTTGTAATAATTCCGAATGCTTCACGATGATAAAATTCTTCTAAGAAAATTTCAGCCAAAGCTCCACCCAATTCAGGATCAGAACCAGTACCAAATTCATCAATCAAAAACATCGTTTTCTTGTTACATTTTTTCAAGAAATAATTCATATTTTTTAATCGATAACTATAAGTACTTAAATGATTTTCAATAGATTGATTGTCTCCAATATCCGTTAAGATTCTGTCAAATAAGAAAGTTTCACTGCGCTCATGAACCGGAATCAAAATTCCAGATTGCAACATTAATTGCAATAAACCAACCGTTTTTAAGGATATAGTTTTTCCTCCGGCATTAGGCCCAGAAATTACAATAATTCTGTTTTCTTGTTTAAGCTCAATAGTTTGAGGATATGTAACTTCCTTTTTTTGCTTGTTGTTCAAATACAAAATAGGATGATAGGCTTCTCTAAAAGACAATCTTCTTTCTTCAGTAATTGCAGGTAAGATTCCATTAATGCGATTTGCATATTTTGCTTTTCCGGCAACGACATCAATATCACTTAAAAAATCCTGATATTCAATCAATAAAGGAAGATATGGACGAATTACATTGGATAAATTTTTTAGAATTCTTGTGATTTCTTCTTTTTCCTCATATTCTAAATTGGCTAATTCTCTTGAATATTTTAAAGTAGCTTCTGGTTCGATGTAAGCAATACTTCCAGTTTTAGAACTACCTAAAATTGAACCTTTTACTTTACGGCGATACATTGCTAAAACTGCTAAAACCCTGCGATTTTGAACAAAACTTTCTTTAATATCGTCCAAATATCCTAAACCGTTGTACTGCGTTAAAGCCACACCAAAACTTTGGTTTACTTTTCCGCGAACCAAGTTCATGTTTTGTCGAATTCCAGAAAGAGCCGGAGAAGCATTGTCCTTAATTTCTCCGTATTTGTCTACAATTGAGTCAATTGCTGTGATAATATCTTTAGTCAATTCGACACGTGAAGCTCTTGCATTTAAATTCGGATAATAATCATCGAATTTTTTTAAGAAATTCAACAAGACATTTGTTGTTGCAGAAAGATTAGCAATTTTTCTAAAACTTCCTACTTCAAGAAAACTGTCTTCAATTGCTAAAAATTTAATTTCATGCGTGATAGCGTCAAAACCGTGATTCGGAATTGCGTTATTATTTTGAAAAGAAGAAACATACTCTGATGTTTGCATCAAAGATTGCATCAATTCTTCTTTATCTCTAAATGGTTTTATTTGTAAAGCCTTTTCTTTCCCTATATCAGTGTTGCAGCCATCTGAAATGGTTTCAAGCACGGTTGGAAATTGTAAATCTTGTAATGTTTTTTCTGTAATAGATACCATTATATAGCGTAAGTTGTAAAGATTTCAAAGTTACAAAGTTTTAAAACTAAATAGCACTAATAATTTGGCAGTTTGGATAAAACTTTGCGTAATTTGTAATAAAATTTTTAAAATGAAAATTAATTTAGCTCAAGATTGGCAGAATGTTTTAAAAGACGAAATCCAGAAACCTTACTTTAAAGAATTGATGGATGCGTTGGATGTTGAATACAAAACACATACCTGTTATCCACCAGCTGAATTGATTTTTGCAGCCTTTAATAATTGCAATTTTTCAGACTTAAAAGTTGTAATTATTGGCCAGGATCCTTACCATGGTGAAGGAGAGGCCAATGGCTTAAGCTTTTCTGTAAACGATACTGTTAAAATTCCGCCATCGCTTCGCAATATTTTCAGAGAAATAAATACTGATTTTGATTCGATTTTTATGCCAACATCTGGGAATCTTGAAAAATGGGCAAAGCAAGGAGTTTTGCTTTTAAATGCTTCTTTAACAGTTCGAAAAGACAGTCCAAATAGTCATAAGCATTTAAAATGGAATCTTTTTACAGATGCTGTCATTCAGGCTATTTCTGACCAAAAAGAAAATGTAGTTTTCCTTTTATGGGGGAGTTTCGCTCAAAAAAAAGGTTTGAAAATAAATCGCTCAAAACATCATATTTTAGAATCCGGACATCCATCACCTATGAGTGCTAATCAAGGTAAATGGTTTGGAAACAAGCATTTCACTCAAACAAATGCTTTTTTAAAGTCAAAAGGAATCGAGGAAATAGAATGGTTTTAAAATTTTGGAAACTATTTTTCGGTTTCTTTTTTGATAATTTCTTCTAAAACAGCTTTGTTTTCAAAATTTACTACTTTTAAAATAATCTCTTGATTTTTAGCTGTTTTTCCTTCAATGATGTATAATTTTCCTTTTTTAAACGGAACATTACTTTGGTCAAAATCAACATCTCCGTAAGTTAAAGTACTTTTAATATCTGCAGTATCAACCCATTTTTCGTTTAAAGTCTGAATTGCTTTAGCTGAATATTGAAAAGGTTTTGTTCTTAAATTATTTAAAACTCGGGCATTTGGAAAATAGTTGCAACGAGTGTCTTTACCACTAAAAACAAGAGCTACAAAAAAGCATCCCATCACTAAACCAATCAAATAATATGCAAAACGGTGTACGAACTTCATGAAATAAAATTTTTGCAAAGGTACATTAAAGTTCCTTTAAAATACAAGTAAATTAATATCATTGTCTGGCAAATCAAACCAGTCGCCAATTGCTTTATTTGTTAAAATTCCATGGTAAAGATAAATTCCGTTTTTAAGGCCTTTGTTGCATCTAATTGCACTTTCAATGCCACCATCTTCGGCTATCTGATGTAGATAAGGAGTTAGAATATTACTGATTGATAATGAGGCAGTTTTCGAATATCTTGAAGGAATATTTGGTACACAATAATGCAAGACATTGTTTTTGATGAAAGTTGGTTTTTCATGAGTTGTTACTTCGGAACTTTCAAAACAGCCGCCTGTGTCAATACTTACGTCGACAATTACAGCACCTTTTTTCATGTGTTCTACCATGGTCTCAGTAACTACAATCGGGCAACGTTCTTTGCCGCGCATGGCGCCAATTGCTACGTCACAACGTCTTAAAGCTTTCAATAAAGCTTTTTGCTGAATAGTTGAAGTGAAAATTCTTTGGCTTAAATTATTTTGTAAACGACGCAATTTTGTAATCGAATTATCAAAAACTTTTACGTTTGCACCCAATCCAATTGCGGTTTTTGCAGCAAATTCGCCAACAGTTCCGGCTCCAAGAATTACAACTTCAGTAGGAGGGACACCGGTAATATTTCCAAACAAAAGCCCTTTTCCAAATTCATCTGTAATCATTAACTCGGCAGCAATAAGAATTGATGCAGTTCCTGCAATTTCGCTCAACGATTTTACTGCCGGATATGATCCATCTTCATCTTTAATATATTCAAAAGCTAGTGCTGTGATTTTCTTTTGCGCCAAAGCTTCAAAGTAAGCTTTCTTTTTTGTTTTGAGCTGAATAGCCGAAATAATAACTGTTTCGGGATTAATCATTTCGATTTCAGCTAAAGTTGGCGGTTCTACCTTCAATAAAAACGGGCAACCAAAAACTCTTTTTGTGTCTTTTGTGATTTCTGCACCTGCATCTGCATATTCTTTATCTGTATAACTTGAACTTTCACCCGCTCCAGATTCAATCATAACCCGATGGCCTTCATAAGTTAAGGAGTTTACGGCATCAGGAGTAAGGCAGATACGACGTTCCTGATAACTTGTTTCTTTAGGAATTCCTATAAAAAGTTCTCTTTTAAAACGACCAACCTCAAGCTTTTCTTCCTGTGGCAGCAATTGTTGTTTTGTAAATGGAGTTAACGTGATTGACATGGGTTGTGCAAAAAATTAAAGGTACAAATTACGTAAAAAGATTTAAAATTAGTGCAAAAATTCTGCTAATACTGTAATGACAATGTTAAGATATTTTTTTCTCCATTTTTATGTCGGCTCGTTCGTAAATGCTCGATTCTAAAGGGATTTCAATAAAACCAAATTTTCTGTATAAGTGAATTGCAGGAAGTAAAATCGTGTTGGAGTATAAAAACAATGTTTTGATGTTGTTTTCTCTAGCAATATTTATGCAATGTTCCAGAAGTTTATTCCCGATTCCTAAGCCTTGAGCGTTATCTGAAACGGCCATTTTACTTAATTCATAGGTTGAGTCATTGACTTTCATTAAAGAAGCTGTACCAATAATTTTGCCATTGTGGCGAGCATAAAAAATCATTCCGCCTTTGTCAATAATTTCTTCTTGTGGATTTGAAAGGGTTAATTTATCTTTTTCTTCGACTTTAAAATACTTTTCCAGCCAGGCAATATTTAAGGTTTTGATATGTTCTTTTAAGTCTTGAGAAAAGGGGATTATCTCTATATCTTCTGAGGTATTCATTTTTGTTATTTTTTCTTTGTGAGTCTCTCGCAAAGTTTTATGCTAATTCTAAATTTCTTTTCCCATCTGGCAATAATTCAATATTTATTGTAGAATATTCCTCAGGAAGCAAACTGGCAATTTTTTCAGACCATTCAATAAAACACCAATTTCCCGAATACAAATAATCGTCAACGCCCATATCGAGTGCTTCGGTTTCTTTGTTTAACCGGTAAAAATCAAAGTGATAAACCGTTTGATTATTGTTGGTTTGGTATTCATTCACTAAAGAAAAAGTTGGACTGCTGGTTGCATCTTCAACGCCTAAAGTT
Organism: Flavobacterium xizangense; assembly: GCF_054075145.1. Classification (NCBI taxonomy): domain Bacteria; kingdom Pseudomonadati; phylum Bacteroidota; class Flavobacteriia; order Flavobacteriales; family Flavobacteriaceae; genus Flavobacterium; species Flavobacterium xizangense. The sequence continues at coordinate 101,771 of NZ_JBSIPG010000005.1, forward strand.
TTGCATAATTGTTTTATTAAAGTTGTTTTTCCAACTCCCATTTCTCCATTAAAAAGGATGATTTTTTTAGGATTTGAAGCAATAATCTGCTCTGCAACTTTTTGAATTTGATCTAATGAAAAAACGATATTCATTGTTGTTTATTTTTTGCCACGAATTTCACGAATTTTCACGAATTAAATTTTACTTTTTTAATTTAAAAATAAAAATTAGTGGAAATTAGCAAAATTCGTGGCGATAATTTTTATTTCGGATTAAATACCAAAAACGGAATAATCATTTCTTCTAACGAAATTCCGCCATGCTGATACGTGTTTTTGTAATAACTCACATAATGATTATAGTTGTTTACATAGGCCAAAAAGAAATCATTTTTGGCAAAAATAAACGAACTGCTCATGTTTATTGCTGGCAAACCAATTGTTTTGGGCTCTTTAACAACATAAACATCTTTTTGTTCGTAAGTCAAACTACGTCCAGTTTTGTAACGCAAATTTAGGCTTGTATTTTTATCACCAACAACTTTTGACGGATTTTTTACATTTATTGTTCCGTGATCTGTTGTCAGGATTAATTTGAAACCTAAAAGTTGTGCTTGCTGAATAATCTCTAACAAAGGTGAGTTTTTGAACCAGCTTAATGTTAAGGAGCGGTATGCTTTATCATCAGAAGCTAACTCTTTTACAACTTCCATCTCTGTTTTAGCATGTGAAAGCATATCTACAAAATTGTAAACTACCGTTACTAAGTCATTTCCTTTTAAAGCCTTAAAATTTTCTGCTAATTTTTTACCGCCGGCATAATTGGTGATTTTAAAATAATCTTCCTTAATATTTAAGCCCAAACGTTTTAATTGTGCCGATAAAAATTCAGCTTCATAAAGGTTTTTTCCACCGTCTTCAACATCATTTTTCCAATATTCTGGAAATTGTTTTTCCATTTCTAAAGGCATTAAACCTGAGAAAATAGCATTTCTGGCGTATTGTGTCGCCGTTGGAAGGATAGAAAAATAAGGAACTTCTTTTTCAAGTTTGTAATAATTAGCGATTACAGTTTCAAAAGATTTCCATTGATCGTAGCGAAGATTGTCAATTACAACAAACAAGATTGGTTTATCTTTTTTCTTGATTTCCGGAACAACTAATTCCTTAAATAAAGTATTAGATTGTATCGGTTTATCTGCTTTTGGAGCAAACCAATCTTCATAGTTTCTTTCAATATATTTTCCGAATTGAGAATTGGCTTCCACTTTTTGAGATTCCAGAATTTCAATCATCGCAGTATCATTGATATCCTCAAGTTTCAATTCCCAAAAAAGCAATTTTTTATACAATTCAACCCAGTCTTCATAGGAATTAACCATCGCTAATTCCATTGAAATTTTTCTGAATTCCTTCTGATAATCTAAAGTTGTTTTTTCGGTAATCAATCGCGAATCGTCAAGATTTTTCTTTAAACTCAATAAAATCTGATTGGGATTCACTGGTTTTATGAGGTAATCAGCAATTTTAGAACCAATCGCTTCTTCCATTATATATTCTTCCTCACTTTTAGTGATCATAATCATTGGAATGGCCGATTTTTTTTCTTTCATCTCAGAAAGCGTTTCCAAACCACTCATTCCAGGCATATTTTCATCCAAAAAAACAATGTCAAAATTATCCTCTTCGAATAAAGCAACTGCATCAAGACCATTATTGCAAGTCGTTACCGAGTAGTTTTTTTTCTCCAGAAATAATATATGAGGCTTTAAAAGATCAATTTCATCATCGACCCAAAGTATTTTTATCTTATCCATAAACAAATTTAATTTTAATGCAATTTAGAAGTATAGAACTTAAAAAGTATTAAAAATAGTATAAATTTCAGAAAAATGAAATCTAATTTTGATATAAAATCTTTTTGATTTTTAAGTATTTGCCTCAAAATCAGCTAAATTTAATGTTAACTTTTAAATGAAAAACTATAGTTATTTACTTATATTTGTTGACCTAAAAAATAACCAAATAGTGACTCATATCAATAAGTTAAAAATATTCAATGATCCCATTTACGGGTTTATTACAATCCCGAATGAACTTATTTACGACCTAATCCAGCATCCATATTTTCAGCGTTTACGCCGTATTTCACAAATGGGACTTTCGTATTTGGTTTATCCGGGAGCCAATCATACACGTTTTCATCATGCATTAGGATGTATGCATTTAATGAAAAAAGCGATAGACACACTTCGATTTAAAGATGTTGCAATTTCTGAAGATGAAGAAAATGCATTGTTGATAGCGATTTTACTTCATGATATAGGACACGGGCCGTTTTCTCATGCAATGGAAAAAAGTATTGTTGAAGATGTACATCACGAGGCGATTTCTTTATTGTTTATGAATCAGTTGAATGAAGAATTTGGCGGAAAATTAAGTTTGGCTATTCAGGTTTTTAAAGGAGAATATCACAGAAAATTTATGTTGCAATTGATTTCGAGTCAATTGGATATGGATCGAATGGATTATCTAAAACGTGACAGTTTTTATACTGGAGTTGCAGAAGGAAATGTGAATTCTGAGCGTTTGATTCAGATGATGAATGTTGAAAATGACGTATTAGTTATAGAAGAAAAAGGAATTTATTCTGTTGAAAAATTCCTGCTTTCTCGAAGATTAATGTATTGGCAGGCATATTTGCACAAAACAAGTTTAGTAGCCGAATTGATTTTGATGAAAGTTTTAAAAAGAGCAAAAGAACTGACGCTAAAGGGAATTAATCTTCCTTGTAGCGAACCACTTTTGTTTTTTATGCAAAACAAAATCGCACTTGAAGATTTTGATGCCGAAAAATTGGATTTGTTTTCTCAATTAGATGATTTTGATATAATCAGTGCTCTAAAAGCCTGGCAAAGACAAGATGATTTTATACTTTCTACTTTAAGCAAAATGATCATTAACAGGGATTTGTTAAAAATAAAAATGAGTGCAGAGAAGATTTCGATTGAAGAATCTCAGGCAATGAAAGAAGAGTTCGCGCAAGATCATCATATTTCATTATTAGAAGCCGGTTATTTTATTTTTAGAGGGAAAATTAAAAACCAAGCCTATAGTAAAGCTGCTGAACCGATACGAATTTTGAAAAAAGATAAAACAATTGAAGATGTTGTCGAAGCATCTGATCAGCTGAATTTGAAATCGTTATCTAAATTGGTGACAAAATATTATATCTGTTTCCCAAAACAACTTATCTAAAATTAACATTTAAAATCTATTTTTTATATTTTTGTCGCGATGAAATTTACAGCAGAACAAATAGCAGGAATTTTAGAAGGAGAAGTTATTGGGAATCCCAATGCAGAAGTTTCTCGGCTATCTAAAATCGAAGAAGGCGAAGAAGGATCGCTTACTTTTTTAGCTAATCCGAAGTATGTCAACTACATATACACGACAAAAGCGACAGTAACAATTGTTAACGACAGCTTTGTACCAGAACAAGATATCACTACCACTTTAATAAAAGTAGAAGATGCGTATGCAGCTTTTTCTAAGCTTTTACATTTTTATAATCAGGTAAAATTGAACAAAAATGGTATCGAACCTCAGTCCTTTATGGCTGAAGGAACTAAATATGGAGAGAATTTATATTTAGGAAGTTTTAGCTATGTTGGCCAAAATGTGGTTTTAGGTGATAATGTTAAAATTTACCCTAACAGTTTTATTGGCGACAATGTAACAATTGGTGATAATGTTTTTGTTTTTGCCGGTGCAAAAATTTATTCAGAAACAGTAATTGGCAATAATTGCACTATTCATTCTGGCGTTATTATTGGTGCCGATGGTTTTGGTTTTGCACCAAATGAAGATGGAGAATACAGCAAGGTGCCGCAAATAGGGAATGTTATTATTGAAGATAATGTTGATATTGGTGCTAATACTACGATAGATAGAGCAACTCTTGGTTCTACAATTATTAGAAAAGGAGTGAAATTAGACAATCAAATTCAGATTGCTCATAATGTTGAAATTGGTAAAAACACAGTGATTGCTGCACAAAGCGGAGTTGCTGGTTCTACTAAAATTGGCGAGAACTGTATGATTGGTGGGCAAGTAGGTATCGCAGGTCACTTGATTATAGGGAACAATGTAAGGCTTCAGGCGCAGTCAGGAGTAGCAAGAAACATTAAAGATGATGAAGTTTTACAAGGCTCACCATCGCTTGGATATAGTGATTTTAATAAATCCTATGTTCATTTTAAGAACCTTCCTAAAATTGTGGCTGAAGTTGAAGAAATAAAAAAACAAATAATAAACCCAAAAAATGGAAATAATGGTTAAACAGAAGACCATCAAAAATGAAATTTCACTAACAGGCGTAGGATTACACACTGGAAAAGAAGTTACAATGACTTTCAAACCAGCTCCTATTAATAATGGTTTCACTTTTGTTAGAGTAGATTTGCAAGGTCAGCCAATCATCGAGGCTGATGCTAATTATGTTGTTAATACGCAAAGAGGGACTAATTTGGAAAAATTAGGTGTAAAAATACAAACTCCAGAGCATGTTTTAGCAGCAGTAGTTGGATGCGATTTGGATAATATTATTATTGAATTAGATGCATCTGAACTTCCTATTATGGATGGTTCATCTAAATATTTTGTTGAAGCGATTGAAAAAGCCGGAATCGAAGAACAAGACGCAAGTCGTAATGTTTATGTGGTAAAAGAAGTAATTTCGTTTACTGATGAAGCGACAGGAAGCGAAATTCTTGTAATGCCGAGCGATGATTATCAGGTAACAACAATGGTTGATTTTGGCACAAAAGTTTTAGGTACTCAAAACGCAACACTTAAAAGCATTTCAGATTTTAAAAATGAAATTGCAAATTCACGAACTTTCAGTTTCTTGCATGAGTTAGAATCATTGTTAGAAAATGGTCTTATTAAAGGTGGTGATCTAAATAATGCGATTGTTTATGTAGATAAAGAAATTTCAGAATCTACAATGGAAAATCTAAAGAAAGCGTTTGGCAAAGATGAAATTTCTGTAAAACCAAACGGAGTTTTAGACAATCTAACTTTGCACTATCCAAATGAGGCAGCAAGACATAAACTGCTTGACGTTATTGGGGATTTATCTCTTATTGGGGTTCGTATTCAAGGAAAAATTATTGCAAACAAACCAGGGCATTTTGTAAATACTCAATTTGCTAAAAAAATGGCTAAAATTATTAAAATTGAGCAGAGAAATCATGTTCCAGTTTATGATTTAAACCAAGAGCCATTGATGGATATTCATAAAATCATGGCAATGCTTCCGCATAGACCTCCATTTTTGTTGATTGACAGAATTATTGAAATGTCTGATCGTCACGTGGTTGGTTTGAAGAATGTTACTATGAATGAAAATTTCTTCGTAGGGCATTTTCCTGAAGCGCCAGTTATGCCGGGAGTTTTAATTGTTGAAGCTATGGCACAAACAGGAGGAATTTTAGTTTTAAGTACAGTTCCTGATCCTGAAAATTATTTGACGTATTTCATGAAAATTGATAATGTTAAGTTCAAACACAAAGTATTGCCAGGTGATACCTTAATTTTCAAATGCGAATTAATTTCCCCTATCAGAAGAGGAATTTGTCATATGCAGGCAAATGCATACGCAAATGGTAAGTTAGTGACTGAGGCAGAATTAATGGCACAAATTGCAAGAAAACAATAATTAATCAAATTTATTGTTTAGGTTTGTTGCCCTCAAATTAGATTATTTTAATTTAAAATATAAAACATACAGATGAATCAACCATTAGCATATGTTCATCCAGGCGCGAAAATCGCTAAAAACGTTGTAATTGAGCCATTTACAACAATTCACAATAATGTTGTTATTGGTGATGGTACTTGGATTGGTTCAAATGTGACCATCATGGAAGGTGCACGTATTGGAAAAAATTGTAATATTTTTCCAGGAGCTGTAATTTCTGCGGTGCCACAAGATTTAAAATTTGGAGGAGAAGATTCTCTTGCTATAATTGGAGATAACTGTACAATTAGAGAATGTGTTACAATCAATAGAGGTACAGTAGCTTCAGGGCAAACTATTCTTGGAAATAATTGTTTAGTAATGGCTTATGCTCACATTGCACATGACTGTGAAATTGGAAACAATGCAATTATTGTAAATGGTGTTGCTTTGGCAGGACACGTTGTTGTTGGAAACCATGCTGTTATTGGAGGTTTAGCGGCTATTCACCAGTTTATTCATATTGGAGATCACGCTATGATTTCAGGTGGATCTTTGGTTAGAAAAGACGTTCCGCCATATACAAAGGCAGCAAAAGAGCCTTTGTCATACGTTGGAATCAATTCAGTTGGTTTAAGAAGAAGAGGTTTTAGTACTGAAAAAATCAGAGAAATTCAGGAAATCTACAGAATTCTATACCAAAAAAATTATAATACGACTCAAGCTTTAAGCATTATTGAAGCTGAAATGGAAGCGACTCCTGAGAGAGATGAAATTTTGGATTTTATCAGAAATTCATCACGAGGAATTATGAAAGGTTATTCAGGAAACTATTAAAAAATAAAGTTTAATTGTTTATTTGTTGAATCGTTAATCGAAAAACAATTAAACGATTAAACGATTCAAAAAAAATAAAATAAAACAAATTAAAATGGCGTCTACATCAGATATTAGAAACGGATTGTGTATTAAATTTAATCACGACATCTATAAAATTATTGAATTCCTTCACGTTAAACCTGGAAAGGGTCCAGCTTTCGTAAGAACTAAATTAAAAAGTTTAACTTCAGGAAAAGTTTTGGATAATACTTTTTCAGCAGGTCATAAAATTGATGTTATTCGTGTTGAAACACATACATTCCAATTCTTATATCCAGAAGGTGATGAATTTCACTTTATGAATGCTGAAACATTTGAACAGATTTCTTTAAACAAAAACATCTTAGATGCTCCAGATTTGTTGAAAGAAGGAACAAATGTTATGGTTCAGATCAATACAGAAACTGATTTACCTTTATCAGTTGATATGCCTGCATCTGTAATTCTTGAAGTTACTTATGCTGAGCCAGGAGTAAAAGGAAATACAGCTACAAACGCAACTAAAAATGCTACTGTTGAAACAGGTGCATCTGTAAATGTTCCTTTGTTTATCAACGAAGGTGATAAAATTAAAATCGATACAGCTTCAGGTTCGTACATGGAGCGTGTAAAAGAGTAGTTTTTAATTAGATAATTTGTCAATGTGTCAATTAGAAAATTATGCAAACGCAGAAATTGAATAATTTTATTTTCTAATTGACACATTTTCTAATTGACACATTTTCTAATTGACAAATTTTCTAATTATAACATATGAAATTTCCAAAGGTTTATTCTTTAGAAGAAATTGCAAATTTGCTTAATTGCGAATTTATAGGCGATAAAAACTTTCAGGTTTTGGGCATGAACGAAATTCATGTTGTGGAGCCTGGAGATATTGTTTTTGTTGACCATCCAAAATATTATGATAAAGCTTTGCAATCTGCAGCAACTATTGTTTTGATCAACAAAAAAGTGGAATGCCCAGAAGGAAAAGCACTTTTAATTTCTGATGATCCTTTCAGAGATTTCAATACTTTGACCAAACATTTCAAACCTTTTCAATTTGCAAATGTTGCTATTGCTTCATCAGCAGAAATTGGAGAGGGAACTTTAATTCAGCCAAATAGTTTTGTTGGAAATCATGTAAAAATTGGTAAAAACTGTCTAATTCATTCCAATGTTTCAATTTATGATCATACTGTAATTGGGGACAATGTCATTATTCATGCCGGAACTATTTTAGGAGCAGATGCTTTTTATTATAAAAAACGTCCAGACGGTTTTGATCAATTAATTTCTGGCGGAAGAGTTGTTATTGAAGACAATGTTGGTATTGGAGCACTTTGTACTATTGATAAAGGAGTTACGGGTGATACAACAATTGGAGAAGGAACAAAAATAGATAATCAGGTTCATGTTGGACATGACTCTGTAATTGGCAAGAAATGTTTAATTGCTTCACAAACCGGTATTGCTGGCTGCGTGGTAATTGAAGATGAAGTTACTATCTGGGGTCAGGTAGGAACAACTAGCGGCATCACAATAGGAGCGAAGGCTGTTATTATGGGACAAACAGGTGTTACTAAATCGGTTGAAGGTGGAAAATCTTATTTTGGAACCCCGATCGAAGAATCAAGAGAAAAGTTAAAACAATTGGCTAATATCAAAAAGATTCCTGAAATTCTAAATAAATTGAAGTAATATGTCTATAAAAGAATTTGTTCAAAGATTTTATAAGTCGGATGCCTTAATTGATAGTGAAATTATGAAGACGTACTTGCATCCTGAAGTAAAGTTAGAATGGCACAGCACTAAAGGATTAATCGAAATGGATTATGATTCGATGTTGGATATGGCAAATGAATTGAGTCGTGCATATGTGCGCTCTAAAGTGAGGATGAGTCATATTATTGAAGAAGATGATTTAGTATCAGTACGTTATTCTCATTTTGTGAAAACTATTGAAAACCCAAGAGAAGAAATGTTGCTGGCACATTTTACGGCAATTTGGCAAATAAAAGATGATAAGCTTTATCGCGGTTATCAAATGAGTCAATTTTCTTAATTTTTTTTGATAATAAAAAGGTAAAATACATTACAAAACCTTACTTTTGCATCACAATTTTAAAAACTACATAAAATATATATCATGAGTGTTTTAGTTAATAAAGATTCCAAAATAATTGTTCAAGGATTTACAGGGAGCGAAGGAACTTTCCATGCTTCTCAAATGATTGAGTACGGTACTAATGTTGTTGGTGGTGTTACTCCAGGAAAAGGAGGAACTAGCCATTTAGATCGTCCGGTTTTTAATACAGTAAAAGATGCTGTAGATCAAGCTGGAGCTGATACATCTATTATTTTTGTACCGCCAGCTTTTGCTGCTGATGCTATTATGGAAGCTGCTGATGCCGGAATTAAAGTAATTATTGCTATTACAGAAGGAATTCCTGTAGCAGACATGATTAAAGCAAATAATTATGTTAAAGAAAGAAGCTCTAGATTAATTGGACCAAACTGTCCAGGAGTTATCACTCCAGGTGAAGCTAAAGTTGGTATTATGCCAGGTTTCGTTTTCAAAAAGGGAACAGTTGGTATCGTTTCTAAATCTGGAACTTTAACTTATGAAGCTGCTGACCAGGTTGTAAAACAAGGTTTAGGAATCACTACAGCTATCGGAATTGGTGGAGATCCAATCATTGGAACTACAACTAAAGAAGCTGTTGAATTATTAATGAATGATCCTGAAACTGAAGCTATCATCATGATTGGTGAAATCGGAGGTCAATTAGAAGCTGATGCGGCTAAATGGGTAAAAGCTGATGGTAACCGTAAACCAGTTATTGGTTTTATCGCTGGAGAAACTGCTCCTGCTGGTAGAACAATGGGTCACGCTGGTGCTATTGTTGGAGGTTCTGACGATACAGCTGCAGCTAAAAAACAAATCATGAGAGATAACGGAATTCACGTTGTTGATTCACCAGCTGAAATTGGTAAAAAAGTAAAAGAAGTACTTGGATAATCTTCAAGTTCTGAAATAATAAATTCAAAAAAAGTCTCAATATTATGTTGAGACTTTTTTCCATTTTAAAGACTGAGGCGTAAATAGAAAAAACTTAGCATCTTAGTATCTCAGTGTCTTAGAAGCTTAAAAAAGAAATATGTACAAAGAATTAGAAAAATTTAAAACAAGCAATAGTTTTGTTTTTGCGATTGAAGACAGTTTAGAAGAAGTTTGTAATGCTCCAGAAGGAAGCGCTGGAATTTTTGTAGTTTATGCTGTTGAAGGAGGAGAGAAGGAATTGATCATGGTTGGTTCTACTGGAACCGTTCAAAATGACGGAACATTAAAAAGCAAAAATGGTGGTTTATATGACAAAATTGTAAACGGACACCAATTTGCAAAAACTGGAAGAAAGTATTCTTGGCCAGCACAAATGAAATTAGAAAATATTGCTGAGCTTGAAGTGGTTTGGTATGAAACTTTCAATGCTGATGCTAAAGCAATTCCAACTGCTGTTGAAGGACAGGTTTTACAAAATTTCTTGGATGCAAACGGAAAATTACCACGTTGGAATGTAGCTTTCTAAAGTTATTTTTTAATATAAAAACATCAAAAAGCCTTACTTTAATTAGTAAGGCTTTTTTTATGAAATTTTAGGTTTTGTTCTTTTGATTTAATATATTTAAAAACCAAAACAAAACTAACCCTATGATCAAGAACTACTTGCTATTACTGGCACTGTGTTTTTTTTCCTCAGTAAATTCCCAAACAATTACTATTCCTGATGTTAAGTTTAAGACAAAATTGCTAGAAGCCGATGTAGATAACTCAATATCCATGAATGATGATGGAACTGCAAGAAAAATTGATATAAATGGTGATGGCGAGATTCAGGTATCAGAAGCATTATTAATTTTATCACTAGATGTTCGAAATAGTAATATATCATCCTTAGAAGGAATTCAAGGCTTTAGCAATTTAATGTTTTTGGAATGTTCTGATAATAAGATAACAACATTGGATTTAAGAAGCTTGTCAAAGCTTAAAATAATATCCTGTGATAGAAACAATTTGGTGAATTTAAATGTTCAGCAATTACCAAAACTTCAAACTATTAGTTGTTGGACTAACAAATTGACAGAGCTAAATTTGAATGGATTATCAGGTTTGCAAAATCTGCAATGTGGTGAGAATATGATTACTTCGCTTGATCTTAATCAATGTCCTGATTTACTAGATTTAGGAATTTATATGAATAAAATATCAAATTTAGATTTAAGCAGTTTTTCAAAACTTGAAAATTTATTTTGCGGTTACAACGAACTGGTCAATTTAGATTTAAGTAGCTCAATTAATATGAAAACATTGCACTGTAATAATAATAAACTGACTAGTTTGAAATTACCAGTCACGGACAAATTATGGCAATTGGGTTATAATAATAATTTTTTAACAAACTTAGATTTAAGTCATTTGTCAGGTCTTCTCGAATTAATGTGTGGATCTAATAAAATAAAACAATTAGATTTGAAAGGACTTGAAAAGCTCCAATATTTAGATTGCTATAATAATGAAATTAGTAGTTTAGGGCTCTCAGACGTACCTAATTTGTCTTTTTTAAATTGTTTTGGAAATTTGCTAACGGAAATTGATGCAACAGAATGTAAAGGTCTTCAAAATTTTTATTGTAATGATAATCCATTATTGCAAAACGTTTTCTTGAAAAATGGCAGTATTGAAATAGAATTAGATTTTTCAAATAATCCTAAGTTGAAATATGTCTGTGTAGATGATGAGCAGATAAGTAGCATTGAAAACATTCTTAGAGAAGAGGGATATACAGATTATAACGTTAATTCTTATTGCACTTTTGGACCAGGAGGAGAAAGTTATTCAATTCAGTTGACAAATCGTAATGATTTAAATAATAATGGGTGCGATGCTTTAGATGTCCAAGCTTCGTTCTTAAAATTCAAAATTGATGATGGGGTGAAATCAGGAAATTTTATAAGCAATGAGGCAGGGAAATATGATGCAAAAGTGCCAGCTGGAAATTATAAAGTTACGCCCGTTTTTGAAAATTCTAGTTACTTTTCAATTTCTCCTGCTTCAACCCAAGTTGAATTTCCAACAGTTTCAAGTCCATTTCAGCAGGATTTTTGTATTAAAGCAATAGGAGTTCATAATGATTTAGAAGTGACATTCTTGCCAATTTGGCCATCACGACCTGGTTTTGCTGCTAGATATAAAATTGTGTTTAAAAATAAAGGAAATGGTGCCCAATCAGGAACAGTTAGTTTAGCATTTAATGACGCTGTTCTTGATTTAACTGGTGCTAGTCCTTCAGTTTCTACAACATCATCAAATAAAATTTCATGGAATTTCAATAATTTAAAGCCTTTCGAGTCCAGACAGATTTTAGTAAATTTTGACGTTAATTCTCCAACTGAAATTCCAGCGGTAAATAATGGTGATGTTCTCTCGTATGTCGCAACAATAACTTCTTCTGCAACAGATGAATTGCCTATTGATAATACTTTTTCATATAATGAAACTGTAGTTGGTTCTTATGATCCAAACGATAAAACTTGCTTAGAAGGAAATATTGTTATTCCAAGTTTAATTGGGGGATATGTTCATTATATGATTCGTTTTGAAAACACAGGAACTTATATGGCGAAAAATATTGTTATTAAAGATTTGATTGATTTGTCAAAATTTGATATTTCCACTTTAGTGCCAACTAGTTCAAGTCATTCGTATATGACAAAAATTTCTGATGGAAATAAAGTTGAATTTATTTTCGAAAATATTAATCTTCCTTTTAATAATGTCAATCGAAATGGATACATCGCTTTTAAAATAAAAACATTGCCAACTCTAAAGGTAGGGGATACTTTTGAAAATGAAGCCAATATTTATTTTGATTATAATTTTCCAATTTTAACCAATAAAGCTACTTCAACATTTAAGGCGTTGGGTACGCAAGATTTTGAGTTTTCAGAATATTTCAACATTTATCCAACTCCGACGAAAGATGTTTTGAATATTAACACTAAGAAGGAAACAGAAAAACAGGCGCTGTATGTTTATGATATGTTAGGACAATTAGTTATTTCTGTACCTCATGCTGAAAATATTTCAAATATTGATGTTTCCAGACTTCACGCAGGAAATTACATATTAAAAATTAAAACAAATTTTGGTGTTGCATCTCTTAAATTTATTAAAAACAAATAAATCTATAAGCGGTAAAATCTTACAATATAACTATAGTAAGTTAATAGAATTAATTTTAACATTTAAGCAAAAGCTTAGTTAAATCAATTAAGAGAGACAGTTTTCTATATTAGGAAACTGTCTCTTTTGTGTAAAATAATTGTTTTTAAATATTTGCTTTTATATATTTATCGAACAAAAGTGAAGGATAATGTTAAAAAACAAGAATCTTTTCATTAAATAAAAATAAAACTTTTTTAGAATACTGCCCCAACAAGAATGAATATATCAACTTTAACTTCCAGTCTTTTTGATGATAATGCACTTTGGAATAAATTGAAGGATGGTGATGAAAAATCATTTTCAATGTTATTTGAAAGGTATTATGCCGATTTAGTACGATATGGGAATTCGCTTTCTCCATTTGAGGAAAAAGTGCAGGACTGTATTCAGGATGTTTTTACTGATATTTGGATTTATCGAAGTTCACTCCAAAATTCGGTTGTTGTAAAAGCTTATTTATTGGCGAGTGTCCGAAAAAGAATTGCTCGTTTACATGAACGAGATCATATCTTTCGCAAAACTGCCAGTACAGATTCTATTGCTTTTCTTCTTGAATTTTCAGTAGATCATGAACTTTTAGATGACGCAGATGATGATGCAAAAGAAAAAATAGTTCACTTAAATAAATTGCTGAATGATTTACCGGCAAGACAGAAAGAAGCCTTGTATCTTCGTTATAATCAAGGTCTTAGCGTTGAGCAAATTGCCGAAATGCTGGATGTGAATTATCAATCTGCAAGTAATTTGTTGCATCGTGGTTTAATGAGTCTTCGCAAGGATTGGAAAGGGACTTTTTCCTTATTTCTTCTGCTATCTGCAAGTAGTTTTTAATTTTATTTCAAAAAAAATAAAAAAAATCACAATTTGGTGAGTATATAATAAGAGAGCTGTCCTCTATGTTTTTGTAACCTTATTTTTAGATGCAAAAACGTAACACATATACTCAAATTGAAGACTTCTTGTCAGACGAATCATTTCAATCCTGGATTTTGCTTAAAATTGACCAGGACGGTTGGGAAGAATGGACTCTAGAAAGTCTGCAGCGCGCTAAACTTGTTGAAGACGCCAGACTTTTGCTTTTAGCAATGAAAGTTCCAGAATCTGATTTATCAACGTCAGATGTTCAAAAAGCACTACAAAACACCTGGATTAAAATTGAAGAAAAGGAAAATGAAATACTTTTCAGTAAAAATGCTGGGACAAAGTTTTTCAAAAACTATTTTTTAACCGGTATTGCGGCCAGTTTATTCTTATGCCTGATTTCGATTTGGTACTATAAAAGTTATATTCCTGCAGACAATATTGTTACCTACAAAGAACTGATAGCTGAAAATAGTGAAGGATTAGTTGAGCAAACCAATAATTCGGACAATCCACAAATTATCACATTATCAGACGGAAGTTCCGTTTTATTACAGCCAAATAGTAAATTGAGTTACCCTAAAATCTTTACCGGGAACGAAAGAAAGGTGTATTTATCCGGCGAAGGTTTCTTTGAAATTAGTAAAAATCCTAAAAAGCCTTTTTTCGTTTACGCTAATGAGATTGTTACAAAGGTTGTTGGAACTAGTTTTAGAGTTAAAGCTTATTCTGATCAGCCTGATGTAGAAGTTCTTGTTCGCACCGGTAAAGTGAAGGTAAAATCAAATGATTTGGTTGCCAATTCAAATCAGGAAGAAGTGGTTCTTTTACCTAATCAGGCACTTCGTTTTTTTAGAAGTGATCTGAAATTCAATAAAATAACAAACATTACTCAAGATAAAGAGTTGGTACAGAATGTAGGCAATATTGAGCAGTTAAGTTTTGAATTTAGCGATATTCCGGTTTCACAAATCTTTGAGACAATCGAACAGGCCTATCTGGTTAAGATTGATTATCCTGTAAATAAATTGAAAGACTGTCATTTGACAACGTCACTCAGTGATCAGCCTTTGCCAGAAAAACTGAAAATTGTTTGTAAAAGTATTAGTGCTGAAACCAATTTTGAAATGAATGGTAATCAGATAATTATAATTTCTGAAGGCTGTAACTAATTGTGCTGCATAACTGTAATTATAAAGCATTTTTAATTTCTGTCTTTTTCAACTAAACTAAAAATTAACCAAAACCAAAACCAATTTTATAAGCCTATGTAAAAAACAATTGCATAAAAAAAGTGCCGAAATGCTGTAACATTATCGACACTTATTAGATTGAATTTCTCTCTGTAAAGAGATATTCAGTTCGTTTCTTAAAATACACGCGAATCAGTATTAATCAAAACAAACCAAAATTATGAAAAAACCAGTTGGTAAACAACGATTACTCCATCGAATCATGAAAATAACACTATTTCAGTTTGTCTTAGCACTTATATTTTCAAGTGTTACAATGGCAAACAGTGTAAATGGGCAAAAGAAATTAGATACTAAAGTTACAATTACAGTTGAAAATTTGACTTTAGACAATGCATTATCTAAAATTGAAAAGTCCGCACAAGTAAAATTTTCTTATAATTCAAGATTGCCTCAATTGAACCAAAAAGTAAGCATTGAAGCAAATCAAGAAACATTAGCTAGTATTCTTAGCAGAATTCTGGTTCCATTTAATATAACTTTTTCAGAAGTAAGCAATCAGATTGTTTTGCAAAAAAGTGTGTCGACAGACTCATTTTCAAGTACAGCAAATCATGATGGTTTAACAAATATATTTACGGCAGGTCCTATTATTAAAGGAAAAGTTACAGATGTTACCGGAAGTCCGCTTCCTGGAGCAACAGTAATGGCTAAAGGTTCTAAAATTGCCGTTCTAACAGATTTTGATGGAAATTTTTCTATTGAAATGCCTGCAAACAGTACAACTTTAGTAATTTCTTATGTTGGGATGGAAACAAAAGAAATTGGAATTTCAAATACTTCACCAACTATTGTTTTGACTGAATTAGGTCAAAACTTAAAAGAAGTTGTGGTAACAACAGGATATGAAAAAACTTCTAAAAGAACATTTACTGGTGCCATAAGCAAAATTTCTGGTGCCGAATTAAAAGTCGATGGTGTAGTTGACGTAAGCCGAATGATCGAAGGAAAAGCAGCGGGGGTTACCGTGCAGAATGTTACAGGTACTTTTGGTACAGCTCCTAAAATTACAGTTCGTGGTTCGTCTTCAATCTTTGGAGATACTAAACCATTATGGGTAATTGACGGTGTCGTTCAGGAAGATATCATCAATATGTCATTTGCAGATTTAGCATCTGGAAATTCAGCGACATTATTAAGTTCATCTGTAGCAGGTTTAAATGCAAACGACATTCAAAATATCGAAATTCTTAAAGATGCATCGGCTACGTCAATTTATGGTTCAAGATCGTTAAATGGAGTTGTAGTTGTAACGACCAAGGGAGGACGTAGAGATTCTCCATTAAAAATAACATACGGTCTAGAGCAAACTGTCAGAACAGTGCCAAACTACAGCCAATATGATATTTTAAATTCTCAGGAGTCTATGAGTATTTTTAAGGAAATGGAAGCTAAAGGTTATCTTGATCTGCCTTCAACCGTAAATGGAAGATATGGAGGAGCATACAACATTTTAGGAAGAGCAATAAATACTTACAACCCTGCAACAGGGACTTATTTAGTGAATAACGATCCTGTTAGTCGTAATAATTTCTTAAAGAAATATGAACTAGCTAATACAGACTGGTTTGAGGTTTTATTTAGACCATCTATTACGCAAAATCATTCTTTGAGTTTTTCTGGCGGAGGTAAGAACAATACGTTCTATGCTTCGTTAGGCTACTATACAGATCCAGGATGGACTATTGCTGATGATGTAAAACAAATATCAAGTAACCTAAAAGGGACATTTTTTATAAATGATAAATTGAACATTACATTATCGACACTAGCTTCTATTCGTGATCAGGGTGCTCCTGGAAGTTATGAAAGCGAAAAAGATGTTGTTTTTGGAAAAGTTACACGTGATTTTGATATCAATCCATTCAACTATGTTTTAAATACAAGTAGAACTTTGCGTCCATATGATGAAAATGGTAATCTTGAATACTATAGAAATAACTGGGCAAAAATGAATATTGTGAACGAATTAGCCAACAATTATATGGAAATTGAGGTTAAGGATATTCGTTTTCAATTGGATTTAGATTATAAAATATCTAAGCATTTGAATTATAACTTAACAGGTTCTGCACGTTATGCCAATACAAGTCGTGAGCACAAAATTTTAGAAGGCTCAAATGTTGTAGGCGCTTATAAAGCAGGTACACCAGAGGGTGAAGATGGGGTTAATACATTAGTGAGAAACGATAACATCTTTTTATATCAGGACCCGAATGACTTAAATGCTCCTAAAGTTTCTGTTTTGCCAAATGGAGGTTTCTTAAGAAAATTTACAAATGATATGACATCTTATAACTTAAGAAACAGTATTAATTATAGAAATATTTTTAACGAAAAACATGAAGTTGAAGGTTTATTCGGAACCGAAATGAGAGTAGTAGACCGTTCTAGCGATAATTTTACAGCTGCAGGTTTACAATACGACAGAGGTTTAACTGCCTTTACTGATCCAAGATTAATTGAAAAAATCATCAATGGAGGTGATTCTTATTATGGATTTAATGAAGAAAAAGAAAGAACAGTTGGTTTCTTTGGAAAAGTAGGATATACCTATGATCGTCGTTATACAGCATCTGTAACAGGACGTTATGACGGATCAAACAGACAAGGAAATAGTGATTCATCAAGATGGTTGCCAACCTATACTTTCAGTGGAAAATGGAACGTTGCTGAAGAAAAATTCATGAAAAATGTGGAATCAGTAAATACTTTAGCATTAAGAGCTTCTTACGGTTTAACAGCTACAGCTGGGCCTGCAACAAACTCTTTGGCAATTTATAAAAGTTATGTAACAGATCGTTTTAATTTGGATGACAGAGAAACTGGAATCAGAATTGAAGAATTGCAAAACGGAAATTTAACTTGGGAAAAACAATTCGAAACAAACATTGGAGTTGATCTTGGAATGTTTAACAACAGAGTTCAATTCACTACTGATGTTTATCGTCGTAAAGCATTTGATTTAGTTGATTACGTAATTACTTCCGGAATTGGAGGTCAAAGAATCAGACAAGGAAATAATGCTGATATGGAAACAAAAGGTTTAGAGGTTGCTTTTACAACTAAAAACTTCGATAACAGAGATTTCAAATGGACAACAACACTTAATTTTTCTGTATATAATCAGGAAATTACAAGATTGGAAAATACACCAACGGCATTTGATTTAGTTGATTCAAATGGAGGAAATACGTTAGGACATCCAAGAAATTCGTTATACTCTTATCAATTTACAGGATTAAATAATCAAGGTCTTCCAACATTCATTTTACAAGACGGAGCTGTAAACAATATTACAGAAGCTAATTTTCAGGATAATTTAAATGTGACGAAATATTTAAAATATGAAGGTTCAATCGAGCCAAATAAATCTATCGGTTTAGCCAATACATTCACTTACAAAAACTGGTCTTTATATGTGTTTTTTGTTGGATCAGGAGGAAACAAAGTTCGTTTAAATCCAATTTATGACAGTACTTATGATGACTTAACGGTATTTACAAAAGATTTCACAAACCGTTGGATTAATCCTGGTGATGAAAACTTCACCAATGTTCCGGTTATAGCAGACAGACGTTTAAATGCTAATTATGATGGAGCAAGAAATCTTGCTAAAGCCTACAACACTTATAATTATTCAGATGTTCGTATTGCAGACGGTGATTTTGTAAGATTAAAAAACATATCATTAAGTTGGGAATTTCCTAGTGATTTCAAGAAAAAAATAGGAGTAAGTACTTTTACTTTAAAAGGATCAGCGGTTAATCCGTGGCTACTTTATTCTGATAAAAGATTAAACGGTCAGGATCCTGAATTTCGTAATTCTGGAGGAGTTGCTTTACCAGTAACTTCTCAATACACATTTACTTTAAACCTTTCATTATAATATTCAAAATCATGAAAAACTTAAAAATAGCATTATCCCTATTAATACTTATATGTATTTCTAGCTGTGATGAGTTCCTGTCAGAAAAGCCAGATAACAGAACTGAAATTGACACACCTGCAAAAATATCAGAGTTGTTAGTTGAAGCGTATCCAAAAATGAGTTATTTCGAGATTGCTGAAACAATGTCAGATAACGTTTTTGATAGTGGATTGCCAGAAACATTACAAAAAAATGAGCAAAACTATAATTGGTTAATTCAAACTGAAACAACTGATATTGATACTCAAGCCTACTATTGGGATGCTTGCTATAATGCCATTGCACACGCTAACAAGGCTTTGGAGGCAATTGACCAATTAGGAAATCCGGCAAGTCTTAATCCGCAAAAAGGAGAAGCGCTTGTAGCAAGAGCTTATTCTCATTTTATGTTAGTTTCACTTTGGTCAAAACGTTATAATCCTGCGACAGCAGCTACAGATTTAGGAATTCCTTATGTTACAAAACCGGAAACTGAATTATTGACTAAATACAAAAGAAATACCGTTGCCGAAGTTTTTAGTTTTATAGAAAAAGACTTAGAAGAAGGTTTGAAATTGGTAACAAACGACTACAAAGAGCCTAAATTTCACTTTAATATTAATGCGTCAAAAGCTTTTGCAAGCAGATTTTATTTAGTGAAAGGAAATTGGGACAGAGTTCTTGAATTATCTAATGATTTCGCAACAAAGCCAGTAGGCAAATTAAGAGATTATTCTTCTTATGAATCTATAGGTGTCGAAGATCAGCAATTAAAATATGGTGCAAGCAGTGTTGAAACAAACTTGCTGATTGTTTCTGCTAATACAATTGTAAGCAGAGGTTATTATTTAAATCGTTTTAACTTATCTGGAACACGTCAGGGTGATGTTTTCGGAGGAGCTACAAACCTTTTTGGAAAACCGTATTATTATAATCTTTATTCTTCAAATAGTAGTATTACTTTATTTGTTCCAAAGTTTTATGAATACTTCAAATATTCAAATGTAACTGCTGGAATTGGAGATCCATACGTTGCAGAAGTTTTACTAAGTAATGATGAGTTTTTCTTAAACAGAATTGAAGCTCATGTTATGAAAGGCCAGACTGCTATAGCGAACGAAGAATTGGAATATTTTTTAGCTACAAGAACGCCAACCTATAATAGTACGACAGATAAAGTTACAGAAGCAAAAGTTGTGGCAAAATTCCCGGTTATTGCAGATGAATACACACCATTTTACCCAATGACAGCTGTTCAGACTTCTTACATAAAAGCGATTGCAGAAACAAGAAGAAGAGATTTTATACATGAAGGATTGAGATGGTTTGATATTAAGCGTTTTAACATTGTTGTTAAACATGAAACGGCAAACAAGCCGGTTAATACATTAACAAAAGATGATAATCGCAGAGCTTTACAAATTCCATTGCATGCATCAAACACTGGCGTAGAACTAAATCCTAGATAACTAAAAATTAAAATTATGAAATTATTAAAATATAATAAAATTGCGGTTTTGGCTATAGTTTCAATGACTCTAATTTCATGTGGGAACGACGAGATGCCAGGAGAAAGTCAATTAGACTACACGCAACCAGTAAAAACGACTTTAGATAATTGGATTACAACAAATTATTTAAATCCATATAATATTAACGTTCAATATAAATGGAATCAAAATACAGTTGATAACAGCCGTTATTTATTTCCTCCGACAGTTGATAAAGTACAGCCTGCGCTGGAAATTGTACAGACAATCTGGCTTAAAAGTTATGCAACAATTGGAGGCCCGGATTTCGTTAAAAAAATTGCTCCAAGAGAAATTGTTTTAGTAGGAGGAGTGAATTTGAATAGTGTTGGTACAAGAACCTTAGGTTTAGCAGAAGGTGGACAACGTGTTACCTTGTTTGAAACCGATTATATTGATAAATCGGATCGTGCAAACGTTTCGGAGTTTATACATACCATTCAGCACGAGTATATTCACATTTTAAATCAGAATAAACCATTTGATGAAAAAGCATGGAAAGCACTAACACCAGGTGGTTACACCGCAGATTGGTACAATTATGATATACCGGAATCAAATGAACTTGGATTTATTACAAGTTATGCGAGATCAAATATTAATGAAGATTTTGCTGAAACGGCTTCTATGATCCTAATCTATTCAAAAGCGGAATATGCTGCATTTTTAGCTGGTATTCAAAGTCCAACTGCTCTTGCTGCACTAAAAGCAAAAGAAGCCATTGTAGTGAAATATTTTAAAGAAGCTTTCAATATGGATTTCTATGCTTTAAGAGATGAAGCCGAAAAAAACACAACAGCTGTAATAACTAATTAAAAAGAAGTATTATGAAAATAAATTTTATATATAAGTACTTATTTGCAACGCTTTTGGTGTTGTACTTGGGCAGCTGTAGCAATAATACAGATGCGGAACAAATTTTTGACCAAACTCCAACTGAGCGTTTAAATGCTCAAAAAAGTGAGCTAAGTAATTTATTGCTTTCTTCAGAATTTGGATGGAAAGCAGTTTATTTTACCGATAACACTGTTTTAGGAGGTTACACACACTTGTTCAAATTTGCCAAAGACGGAACGGTACAAATGGCTTCAGATTTTGATAGTGATACTAATGTTTATAAAAGCGAGTATGAAGTTCAGTTAGGAAGCACTGTGAGTGTTGTTTTTACGACTAGAAACAGAATTCACCTTTTGTCAGAGTCAGACAATTACCCAATTCCTGCTTTAAGAGCAAAAGGATATTTAGGAGATTTTCAGTTTTTATACTACGGACAAGAAAATGGTGAAATCATTTTTAGAACAAACAGAAGTGGAGAGGAATTACGTTTTGTAAAAGCAACTGCTAATGATTGGACAGATCTTCCTAAAAACATTTTAATGGAGCAAAATGTTATTGGAGGAGATGACAGACCACTTTTCAGATTGCTTGAAACAAACGATGGTAAAGCGATTCATAAATTTGATTTTTCATTTAGCGCGATAACTCGTTTTGCGGAATCAAACTCTATAGAAAGTGGTTATACTGTTAGTTATAATATGGGAGTTGGATATACACCAACTGGAATCGTAGTAAGTCCAGCAGTTGAAGTAGGTGAACAAAAACTTACCAATTTTACTTATAATAGCACAGATGGAAGTTTTACAGCAACAGGAACTGGAGGCGTAAGTGCTGTTATAAAATACACAGATAAACCTCTCGTTCTTACAGACGATTATAAAATAATGCTTCCAGGAAAAGTATATTCAAGATTTGGTTATTATCCTAATGATTATACAGAAGATGCTGTAACGAATTCAGTATTATTTAAAGCGGAATTGGCAAAAATTAATGCAGCATTACCAGCTGGTCAGAGCATTTCTTCTGTGCAAATTTATATGAATCATTCACTTGGAAATTTTATTTATTACACTTTTGTGGGTAGAGCAGCTTTACAGCATTACGTAGATGTAGTTGAAGATCCGGTTGGAAAGAAAATAATTCTGAAGCATAAATCATGGAACGGAAACACAACTGTTGCAACTCCAGCATTTCTTGCAGGTTTTGACAAAAATTTGATGGATGCCAACGGACTTTATGTGAAGAAAGAAAGCTTTAGATTATTCTATTCAAACACAGTTTACACTTTTACGAGTTCGTCAACTCCTTTTAGAATGACAACATGGCAACTTAATTAATTTTTAGTTTTATTTTAATTTTGGAGGAAAAGCAGCTCAAAATTTGAGCTGCTTTTTTTCACTTTTTCAAAGAATGAATATCAATTTTTAAATAAATTAAATATCTAGAAAATATGGTAAAAAAATTGTAACTCCAGTAAATGTAATTTTCCTTTTTTGGGGATTAGTATTAGTGACATTTTCAGAATCATATCCTCAATACACTAGGTATTATTTATATGCATCAATTCTTGTTATTCTTCCAGTAATTATTGTCAATTTTATAAAACAGAGAAAAGAAGACAAACGTAATGGAACAACAGAGTTTCAATCTGCGATTTATAGAATGCTTTTTATGGCAGTATTACTTGGAATCGCCTATTTTATAACACGACAAAATTATTTATAGATTTTATTTTTTGTTTTTATTATTTTGAGCGAAAAGCAATCCAAAATTGGATTGCTTTTTTTTTGTTTAAAAATGAACATAAAATGCCATTTTTTGTATTCCAAATTTTATTAAACGCCCAAATAATCTATATTTGTAATTCAAAAAATAAAAACGAATACCTTAATATGAAATTACTAGAAGGAAAAGTAGCAATCATTACAGGCGCTAGCCGCGGAATCGGAAAAGGAATTGCTGAAGTTTTTGCTAAACACGGCGCAAACGTAGCATTTACATATAGTTCATCTGCTGCATCTGCAGAAGCTCTTGAGGCTGAATTGAACGGCTTAGGAGTTAAAGCTAAAGGTTACCAATCAAATGCAGCTGATTTTAATGAAGCACAAGCTTTTGTTGACGCTGTTTTAGCTGATTTTGGAACTGTGGATATTTTGATCAACAACGCCGGAATTACAAAAGATAACTTATTAATGCGTATGTCCGAAGCTGATTTCGACCAAGTTATTGATGTTAACTTGAAATCTGTTTTCAATATGACAAAAGCAATTCAAAAAACATTCTTAAAACAACGTGCTGGTTCTATCATCAATATTAGTTCTGTTGTTGGTGTTTCTGGGAATGCTGGTCAAACTAACTACGCAGCTTCTAAAGCGGGTGCAATTGGTTTTACAAAATCTGTAGCACTTGAATTAGGTTCTCGTAATATTCGTTGCAACGCAATTGCTCCAGGTTTTATCGAAACTGAAATGACTGCAAAATTACCTGAAGATGTAGTAAAAGGATGGAGAGACGGAATTCCGTTGAAACGTGGTGGAACTACTGAAGATGTTGCAAATGCTTGTCTTTTCTTAGCTTCAGATATGAGTGCATACGTTACAGGACAAGTTCTTAATGTTTGCGGAGGAATGCTTACCTAAGATTCTAAGTTGCTAAGGTTCTAAGGTGCTAAGTTTTTTATTCTGACTCTGGAAAAGAACACAATTTTTAATCTGATCACTGCAAACTGATACTGAATACTAAATATATATGACTACAAACACGATTTTTTTATTATTACTTTCTTTAATAATTGCTAGTGGCTTGTCGTATTTTCAATATTTTTTTAAAGCCAAAAACAAATCGAATCTGATTTGGTTTTTGGCTTTTTTACGTTTTGTGGCGATTTTTGCGTTATTGGTTTTATTGATAAATCCGATAATTTCTAAAAGTTCGCTTGAAATCACCAAAACACCTTTGGCAATTGCTGTTGATAATTCAAGCTCGATTGAAGCTTTGAAATCAGATAAAAAATCAGTTGAATTATACAAAAAACTGATTTCAAATCCTGCTCTTAAAGAGAAATTTGACATTCAGTCTTATCAATTTGATGCCGATTTTAAGTCTTCTGATAAATTTGATTTTAAGGGAAAACAAACCAATCTTGATGAAGTTGCCAAAAATCTAAAAAGCATTAACAAAAACCTGATTTTTCCAACGGTTATTATTACCGACGGAAATCAGACCACAGGAAACGATTATGTATATCGATTTGATCCTGTAAATAAAGTTTATCCTTTGGTTGTGGGAGATACAACTACTTTTTTTGATTTAAAAATCAATCAGCTCAACGTAAACAAATACGCTTTTCATAAAAATAAATTTCCTGTCGAAGTTTTTCTGCAGTATTCCGGAGACAAAGCCGCAACGGCTGATTTTACAATTTCACAAGGAAATTCGGTTGTAGCAAAAGAGAAAGTTTCTTTTTCTCCATCAAAAAAAACAGCTTCTTTGAATTTGCTTTTGCCGGCAGATAAAGTAGGATTGCAAATTTTTAGAGCTTCAATTTCTTCAAGTGCAAAAGAAAAAAACAGTTACAATAATATTAAGAATTTTGCTGTCGAAATAATAGATCAAAAATCTACAATTGCAATTGTTTCGGCTATAAATCATCCGGATATTGCAGCTTTAAAACGTTCAATTGAAGTTAATGCGCAGCGTAAAGTGATTTTGGTTAAACCAAATGATATCAATCAATTACAAGAAGCTTCGGTTTTGGTTTTGTACCAACCAAATGCATCTTTCAAATCGGTATTTGACAATAATAAATTAGCAGGAAGAAATACTTTTATTATCACAGGAAACAATACCGATTTCAATTTTTTAAATCAGCAGCAAAATAATCTGATTTTTAAAATGAGCGGGCAGACTGAAGATTATTTATCTGAATTCCAGTCTCAGTTTAATTTGTTTGCAACTGATAATATTGGTTTTGAAAATTTCCCGCCATTGCAAAATGCATTCGGAACCATTACAACAAACGGAAATGTTTCAGTTTTGCTTTCTTCAAGAATTAGAAACGTTTCTACAAATGCGCCTTTATTGGCTTTCGCCGAAAATCAAGGAAAAAGAACGGCTTTTCTTTTAGGAGAAAACAGCTGGAAATGGCGTTTGCAAAGTCATATTGATAATCAGTCATTTGAAAAATACGATCTTTTTATTGATAAGATTGTTCAGTTTTTAGCAACTTCGGCTTCAAAAAAATCATTGGTTGTTACGCATGAAAGTTTTTACAATTCAGGTGATGAACTTGTAATCAACGCACAGTATTTTAATAAAAACTACGAATTTGACGAAAAAGCGAGATTAACAATTTCGGTTACAAATACAGAAACGAAGCAAAGCAAAAACTACGATTTATTGAAAGGAAATAATTCATATTCTGTAAATTTAGACGGATTAACGGCTGGAAAATACAACTTCACAGTAAAAGAACTAAATTCAAATACTTCATATTCAAGTCATTTTGAGATTTTAGATTTTGATATCGAAAAACAATTCGTAAATCCTGACGTTATAAAATTAAAGCAATTGGCATTACAGACAAACGGAAAAGCTTTCTTTGAAAATCAGGCAGATGATTTGATTAATGCACTTTTAGAAAACAAAGAATACAAATCAATAGAAAAGAATGTAACCACCAAAACTCCAATAATAGACTGGGTTTGGTTGTTGATTTTAATTGCTGCCTTATTGACAACGGAATGGTTTGTTAGAAAATATAACGGATTGTTGTGATGGAATATAATCGAATTCCTTGTAGCATTTTGTAATCGTGAGGTTATAAATCAAAAGTCTAAAATTATGAAGGTTAAATTCTTTTTTATTGTAGCAATTTTGATGGTAATTTTTTGTCTTTTTTCATTTTCAGAGACAAATAATAGCAACAAAAGCAATCTTTTGGAAAACACGATTCAGCAACGTTTTCAACTGCCTCAGGGATTTGTGCGGGACGAGGATTCTAAAACTTCGTTTGGTTTTTTTTTGCGAAATCTTCCATTAAAACCATTGGGTTCAAATGTTTTGTATTTTGATGGAACTATAAAACCAAATCGAAACGTTTATGAAGCGGTTGTGGATTTACCCATTGGGAAACAGGATTTGCATCAATGTGCTGATGCCGTGATGCGTCTGCGAGCGGATTACTTTTATAGCCAAAAACAGTACGATAAAATACATTTTAATTTTACAAATGGTTTTCGAGCTGATTTTACTAAATGGGCCGCAGGTTTCAGAATTGCAGTTAAAGGCAATAAAACTAGTTGGGTTAAAACCGCAAAACCATCTGACAGTTATGAAACTTATTGGAAATACTTAGAAACGGTTTTTATGTATGCAGGAACGGCTTCGTTAGAAAAAGAACTAAAACCAATTAATGCTTCAGACATAAAAATAGGAGATGTTTTTATAAAAGGAGGCTTTCCAGGTCACGCAGTTATTGTAGTTGATATGGCTGTGAATCCAAAAAACAATCAAAAAATTATGCTTTTGGCACAAAGTTATATGCCTGCGCAGGAAATTCAAATATTGAAAAATCCAAATAATAGTTCGTTGGGTCCTTGGTACGCTGTCGATTTTGAAACTTCTCTGAAAACACCCGAATGGACTTTTAGTTCCTCACAATTAAAACGTTTTTAAATGAAACGATTCTTTTTTTTAGTCCTTATATTTCAAAATGCTTTTTCGCAAGAAATCCCATTGAATGTTCAAAAATTAATTAAAGCATATCCAGATCAAATAGTTGGTTATAAGGATAATAAAATTATTTTTAGTGATAAATCAAATTTAATTTATGATGATTTTAAAAATAAAACGAATCAAGAATTATTAGATAATCCTGATATTGAGGATCAATTTAAGTTTGTTTATAATAAAGCAGATAAGAATTTAATTCCAAAGGAAGATGCAGGAAGAATTCGAAATGAAGCTTTTTTTAAGAAAATTTACGGAAATTCAAAATCAGAAGTTGAATCAAAAATGACTGAAATTATTTGGTGCCCGAAATTAGTCAATCAGACTATAAAAGTAACAACCGTAAACGGGATTGATAAAATAGTAAAGAAACTCTCGGCAGAATTAGATAATAATCCAGAATTTAAAAAAAACATTAGTGATATTGGAGGTACATTTAATTGGCGAAATATTTCCGGAACAAACCGATTGAGTATGCATAGTTATGGAATGACGATAGATATTAATGTCAAAAATTCTAGTTATTGGCAATGGGATTGTAAATGTAAAAATGAAGATGCTACTCTTTCGTATAGAAATCAGATTCCCCTCAAGTTAGTTTCAATTTTTGAAAAATATGGCTTTATTTGGGGAGGAAATTGGAAACATTATGACACAATGCATTTTGAGTATCGACCTGAGCTTTTGTTATAAATTTTAAATATTTTATTGCAAAAAAAATATTACGGAGATAAGCGGATTACGAATTAAAAATTTATGATTATGGATTTCAGGCTAAAAGTATTTTACACCGTTGCGCTCCGCCTTAATTTTACTAAAGCGGCGACCGAATTGTATATTACACAGCCAGCCGTTTCAAAACACATTCAGGAACTCGAAGAAACTTATAAAACAAAGTTGTTTGAACGAAACGGTTCTAAAATTGCTTTAACTCCAGCGGGGCATATTCTGTTTAAGCATACAAAAGAAATTTTTGAAATTTACCGAGAAATTGATTTTGAAATGAGTTCGTTCATCAGTGAACGCCAAGGCTTATTGCGGTTAGGAGCGAGCACAACAATTTCGCAATATGTTATTTCGCCCGTTTTGGCTCGTTTTCATCAGAAACAAAAAGATATAAAAGTCAATTTGCTGAATGGAAATACAGAACAAATTGAAAATGCCTTGATCAATAAAGAAATCGAAATCGGGATTGTAGAGGGACAATCAAAAAATCAGTTAATTAAGTATATTCCGTTTTTGAAAGATGAGTTAGTATTGGTTTGCAGCAGTAAAAATCTGTTTGCGAAACAAAATGAAATTTCGGTAAATGATTTAAAATCAATGAAATTCATAACTAGAGAACGTGGTTCTGGAACACTTGAAGTTATTGAATTTGCTTTGAAAAATATAAATTTAAAACTTTCTGATTTACAGATTGAGATGCAGTTAGGAAGTACTGAAAGTATCAAATCCTATCTTTTAAATTCGGATTGTTTTGCTTTTATGTCGATTCACGCTGTAGGAAATGAGTTGAAAAACAAAGAATTGATTGTTTTAGATGTTGAAAATTTAACCATTGAGAGATATTTCTATATTATTACTTTGTTGGGGAAATCCGATCCTTTATCTGAATTGTTTACTCAGAATATTTTCTCTCATTATAACTTGAAGTTATAGAGGATTGTTATTTGCGATTGGCAATTCTACTAAAAAGAACTGACCTTTGCAAAGTATAATTTCAATTATCCCATTTTGAAAACAAAACAACAATCAGCATCGCAATTATTTGAAATCAGCGAATCTTTACAGCAAGTGCTTTTTGCCGTAATAGTTTTGTTGTGTTTATTTTCAATTATTTCTCCACCAATTGCATTATTATTAGGAGTTGTTCTGGTGAATGTTTTTGGAAATCCATTTGTAGAATTTAATGGAAAAGCAATTACATTTTTATTGCAATTTTCTGTAGTTGGCTTAGGTTTTGGAATGAATGCTTCTAGTGCAATTTCAGCAGGAAAAGAAGGTTTCATACTTACTGTGTTTTCAATTTTCAGCACTTTGATCTTCGGATTTCTTTTAGGAAAATGGTTGAAAACGGAGAAAAAAACATCTCACTTAATTTCATGCGGAACAGCGATTTGTGGAGGAAGTGCTATTGCCGCCATTTCTCCTGTAATAAAATCAAATGAAAATCAAACTTCGATTGCTTTGGGTGTCATTTTTATATTGAATTCAATCGCGTTATTTGTTTTTCCGTTTATTGGACATCAATTGGATTTATCCCAAAAAGATTTCGGCTTATGGTGTGCAATCGCGATTCACGACACAAGTTCTGTGGTTGGTGCGGCTAATAAATATGGTGCTGAAGCTTTGCAAATTGCAACAACAGTTAAATTGGCGAGAGCATTATGGATTATTCCAATTTCTATCATAACTGCTTTGATTTTCAAGAACAAAAATTCAAAAATTAAAATTCCTTATTTCATCGGATTGTTTGCTTTGGCAATGTTGTTGAATTCTTACGTTCCAAATATTTCTAATTTTGCGCCACATATTGTAAGTATTGCCAAAATTGGATTGACAATAACTTTGTTTCTTATTGGCACCACTTTAAATATCAGCACTTTAAAAACAGTAGGAGTGAAGCCTTTGCTTCAGGGAGTTTTTCTTTGGATTTTTATAGCGGTTCTGGCATTAATCGCCATTATTTTTCTGAAATAATAAGTTATTTAATGTTTGAAAATTTCACAATTGGTTTGCCAATCAAATTATAACGTTTTCCATTAAACAAAAATCGTCTTTCAATTTCAAAATCAAATTGCTTTTTGGTTTTAGCCATTGCACTGATTTCAGTAGGAAGATTAACTTCAAACTCGTCTTCCGCTTGAGCAGCTTTGTCAAATGAACCGTTTGTTTTAATAATAATATCTCTAAAATATTTTTTGTTTGAATCTGGAGCAATTGCATAAGAACTTGTCCATGTTGTGCTTGCAACATTGGTGAGTTGATATTCATGAACCTCCAAAATAGGCTGATATTTACCTCCAAAACCAGCAACTAAATATAGATAACCTTCAAAAGGCCCGCCCGCACCTCCATTTACATGTAAAAGAGTGAAAGCATATTGATCTTCACCAATTTGTATAAGTTTTGGGGTTGGACATTGGGCAAAAGCGCCAAAAGCAGCAACACCAGGCTGAAAGGATTTCATTTCCCATAATGTTCCGTTTTTTGCAAATTTGGCAATCCCTAATAAACCTCCGGAAAATCGGCCAGTCTGTAAACCATCTTCGTCGTAAAAAGAATGATTGAAAGTTAGAATTTTAAATTGATTTCCTTTTGAATCAGAGTAATCAATATTGGATAGAAGTCTTGTTGCAACTCCTTCAGAATAAGGAAATAATTGATCGCCTTCAACACCATTAACATCAATAAAAGAAGTTGGTTTGCAGTTTTTGCAAGTCCAGCTTATAAAAGTGTTTTTATCTGCTAAATGATATAATTTTCCAGGAAACAATTTTTGCATAGTTTTTATAGCATCAAAAGGATCAGCTATTTTAAGTGATCGGGAAGTATTTAATATAGTGTCGCTGACATTTTTTAATTGAACTTCCGGCGTTTGAGAAAAACTGAAAAAATTAAAAACAATAAAGAGAAAACTTGTATGAATAAGACGCATAAAAAGGGTTTTGAACTATAACAAACATACAAAGAAAAAATGATTGAAGATGTGAACTTATTGTAGTTATAGTGTTTAAAAACTAAAAAAAGTTAAAATAACAGAATCTTAAATGGTTCTCTTTTGAATTATCTTTAAAATAAGCTAAATTTGACCCCTCAAATAACAAAAACAAATGAAAAACTTCAAGATGAGACCAAAGTTAATTGCTTTTTTTGCCTTAATTATTGGTTTTTTTACTCTGTCATGGGGAATTGTAGGCCATGAAAGAATTAATAAAGCTGCTGTAATGGCTTTGCCAAAACAATTACAAGTATTCTTTTACAATCACATCGATTTTATTACTCAGGAAGCTTCAGTTCCAGACATTCGTAAGTATGCCTTAAATTATAAAGACGAAAATCCAAGACATTATTTTGACATGGAAAATTTCGGAGCTGTTGACAGCATTCCACAAACAATGGAAGAAGCAAAGAAAAAATATGATGCTAAATTCTTGAATGACAACGGAATTTTGCCTTGGTATATTGAAGATATGATGGCAAAACTGACTAAGGCTTTTAAAGATAAAAATAGAGCTGAGATTTTGTTTCTTGCTGCAGATTTAGGTCACTACATTGGAGATGCACATATGCCTTTGCATACATCTGCAAATCATGACGGACAATTAAGCGATCAAAAAGGAATTCATTCATTATGGGAAAGTAGATTACCTGAATTATTTGCTAAAAACTATAAATTAAATGTTCCTGAAGCACAATATTATGGAGATGTTCATAAAGCAATTTGGGCAATGATTAATGATACACACAGTTTAGTAAAACCGTTATTAGATATTGATAAAAAATTAAGAACATCAACTCCGGAAGATGCTGTATTTAAAAAAGATGCAGACGGAAAAATATTAAAAACGAAATATAATACTGCTGTTTTCGCTGATGAATATGCTGAAAAATTGCATAAAGATTTGAACGGAATGGTAGAAAGCCAAATGAAAAAAGCTATCACTGCAACAGCAAGTTTTTGGTACACGGCTTGGGTAAATGCAGGAAAACCAGATTTAAGTGGTTTAGATTCACCAGCAGTTACACAAAGAAATTACCAATCTTTACAGGATGATTTAAAACTGTATCAAAAAGGAGATTTATTCGGGATGAAGAATCAAAACGATTAATTATTTTTTGTTTCAAGTTTAAAGTTTCAGGTTACAGGTTAATTTGAAATTTAAAGTAAAAGATAAAGCCTCAAATTCATTTGAATTTGAGGCTTTATCTTTTGTCTTTCTTCTGGTTTCTTTCTTCTATCTTCTTTTTTCCATTCTAGCGAAGTTTTGCATACAATTTAGCGTTCTTCGCTTTCAGATCGTTAAACTGATATTGTTTTTCTTTTAATACATATGATGCCGATTGATAAAAGGAAATAGCATCATTTACCAAATCAGTTTTTTCTGTTTTCAATGGAATTTCTTCACACATAATTTGAAATTCAGGAGCAACTCCAGCAGTTGGTTTTAGTTTTAAACTATATTGCTTTACTGTTTGTTTAGGCGATAAAATAGTCAAAACATTGTCTTTTATCAATCCTAAATCCTGGTACGTTGCAATAAAAGCTCTCGGTTTATAATCGGCTTTAAAAACGTCCTGACCGAAAAACTTACTTTGATAATCAAAATGTAGCAATCCGAAAAGTGTAGGCATCAAATCAATCTGAGACATTAATTGATTGTATTTTGCTGGTTTTTCATTTGGAGTATAAATAAAAGCAGGTATTCTATATTTATCCAACGGAAGCTGTGTTTTTCCGGCACTTGAAGCGCAGTGATCTGCAACAATAACGAAAACGGTTTTTTTAAACCAAGGTTGTTTGCTTGCCATTTCGAAGAATTTTCGAAGCGCAAAATCCGTATACTTTACACCGCCTTCACGAGATTTAATATCGCCTGGAATGTCGATTTTGTTATTTGGATAAGTAAAAGGCCTGTGATTGCTGACCGTCATAATATGATTGAAAAAAGGCTTGTTTTCTTGAGCTTCGGCATTCATCACTTTTATTGCCTTATTGTACATGTCTTCATCACAAACGCCCCAAACATTTGAAAATGTAATTTCTTCGGGTGAAAAACTTGATTTGTCAACAATTTGATATCCATTTCCTGAAAAGAAATCTTTCATATTATCAAAGAATGCATCACCTCCGTACATAAATTTTACGTTATAACCTTTTTGTCTGAAAACAAATCCGGTTGAAAACTTGTTTTTGTTGTCTTCACGTTTAACAACGCTTTCTCCCGCCGTTGGAGGAAGGCATAAAGTTACTGCTTCAAGTCCGCGAACAGTTCGGTTTCCGGCAGCATATAGATTAGTGAACTGAAGGCTTTTTTGCGCTAAACTATCTAAGAATGGCGTTATGTTTTGTTTATTTCCATAAGCTTTCATGAAATCGGCGCTGTAGCTTTCGATCGTAATTAGAACAACATTTTTATGATTTTCAAGAGAATCGCTGTTAATTTCACGAATGGTATTTTGACCTGAAATATTAGGGAAGTTTTCTTTTAAATTGGCAAAAGCTTTATTGTTTGGCAGTGTTTTATAAAATTTGAAATAATCTAATTTGTTATTCTGAAATGCTAAATAAAACTTATACAATCCGTTTGATTGTAACTCGTTAACAAAGACATTTTTAGAGTTTTCAGTTTTTGATAAATTCGGAACTGCGAACAAAGAAATCAAAAACAAACCGATATAAATTCCTGAAATTTTCAGTTTCTCTTTTAGGTTCGGAATATCTTCAATATAGTTTTTAGATCTTTTTAAAATAAAATAAGTTATAGCGGCGGTAATAGCAAAAAGTACTGAAAATATTGGAATTACCGGGTAAGATTGCATAATATTTCCGATTACCTCATTAGTGTAAATCAGATAATTAACCGCAATGAAATTATATTTTACACCAAATTCATTCCAAAAGAAATATTCACTTAAACCGTTTTGAAGAATCAGCAGAACGTAAAGGAAAATTACAAAAGCAAAAAGCCAGTATCTAATTTGGTCTCTCCATTTGGGAAGAAAAAGCAACAAAGAAAAAAGTAATGTTTTGATTCCGACAAATATCAAAACAATTCGTGGCAAAGCGCCGCCATATTCATCTAAAATACTTTTTCCCGAAGCGATATATAAAAGTAAGGCAACAAAACCACCCAGAATTATATATCCATATGGCTTGTTGTATTTCAAATTAGAAATAAAAATTAAATAAAGCCATAAGAATACGCTTGCCAATACAAAAACGAAAAGATCAGAAATTAATCCTAAACTGAAAATTTTTAAACTTTCTAAAATTGTAAAGGAACTTTGCGTGATTGGATGGAAAAAAAGTACAATTCGCAAGAGAAAGCTAACGAGGAAATAGAAAATTGCGAGATTGTAAAAAGGTGAAAGCTTTTTGTAAATCATGGTATTATATTTTGTGCAAAATTAATTTGCATTAATGAATGAGAGATGAAGAGATGCTTTTACCTTGCTTAACGTTAACTTAAAGTTGTCTTAAGATGATTAAATTGGTTTATTCTAATGCATTAGCGTTATATCTGAGTGCGAAAATTTTTATCTTTGACAAACTATGAACTGAGATTAATTTAAAATCTTAAATATATATACATGCATATTTTAATAGTTGAAGATGAATTAGGAATTGTGCAATTTTTGCAACAGGGACTTGAGGAAGAAGGTTATATAGTAACCACTGCTAACGACGGTTCAAAAGGTTTTGAATTAGTTCAGAATCATCAATTTGACTTGATTTTGTTAGATTGGATGCTTCCTAAAATTAACGGACTGGATCTATGCAAAGCGATTAGGATTAAGGACCAACATACACCAATAATTTTTCTTACTGCAAAAGATACTGTACAGGAAACAGTTGCCGGTTTAAAAGCTGGCGCGAATGATTATATAAAAAAACCTTTTAGTTTTGAAGAATTGGTTGAGCGTATTAAGATTCATTTCAGGCACATAAAAGGCGATAAGGAATTAACTCTTGGGGCGATAAAAATTGATTTGTCAAAGCATATTGTGCTAAAAAATGATGAAGAAGTTTCACTAACACAGAGAGAATTTGAATTATTGACTTATTTGATTCAGCATAAAGGCAAAGTTTGTACTCGAAATCAGATTTTAAAAGATGTCTGGGAAATAAATTTTGAGTATGATACTGGAGTAATTGATGTTTTTATGAATGCAATTAGAAAGAAACTCAATTTAAAAATCGAGGAAGATTATATAAAAACGATTCGCGGAATTGGATATATCGCTAACGACTTATAAATGGCACAATTATCTTTTAAAAACAGAATTGCCTTAAACTATATTATTACAACAGGTTTGTTGATTTTAGTGGTTTTCTCAGCAACTTATTCTACAGTAAAATTTACTGTTTATAAACATATTGATGAAAATTTGATGATTGAAATTCAGAATCATTTAAAAGAAATCAGAGTTGAAAACAAGAAAGTGATTTTTATGGATGCAGAAGAATGGGAAGAACGGGAACATAATTCCGTTGATGTTAACCCGGTTTTTGTTCAGTTTTTGGATTTAAATAAAAAAATAATTGAAAAATCACCCAACTTAAAAAACGAAAAACTTATTTATCATGAAGGTGAAGAGTACTATGAATTATTTGACACCAATTTATTAGATAGTAAGATCAGGCAGGTTCAGATTCCGCTTTATGTGCAATCAAAAAAAATAGGTTATTTAATCATTGCAATGTCATTATCAGATTCGGTCAAAGTATTAAAAAATCTCCTCGATACCTTATTAATAGCGTTTCCAATTATTTTAGTATTATTATTTTTAATTGCCCGTTTTTTTGCAGGACGAAGTATAAAACCCATTAACGCAATCATAGATACGTCCCGAATAATTACAAAAGACAATTTGAAAACAAGGATTCCGTTGCCAAAAACACGCGATGAATTGTTCACGCTTTCAAAAACAATAAACAATTTATTAAACCGAATTGAAGATGCGATAGAACGTGAAAAACAGTTTACTTCTGATGCATCTCATGAACTACGAACACCCTTGACAGTTATTAAAGGAACACTTGAGGTATTGATTCGTAAACCTCGAGATAATAAAGAATACGAAGAGAAAATTAATTATTGTATAAATGAAGTCGATCATTTAAATAGCCTTGTGGATCAACTGCTTTTAATGGCACGTTTTGAGAATCAAAAAAAGAATGTTAATAAGGAGTCAGTTTATTTGAACTCGTTAATACTGGATGTGTTGACGCTGAATTCGGAGAAAATAAATTCAAAAAAAATAGATGTAAAATTTGATGCTGTTGCAGATTGTTATATTCAGTCTGATACTTTTTTGGTAATTACTATTATAAGAAATATTATTTCGAATGCAATAAAGTATACTGATAAAGGTGGAAATATTTCTATTCTACTTTTAAAGCAAAACGGTAAAACAATATGTAAAATCTCAGATAACGGAATAGGGATTGCAAAAGGTGATTTAGAATTAATTTCGAGTCCGTTTTTTAGATCAAATTCTACGGATCATCCTGAAATTAAAGGGACTGGACTAGGATTGTCTATTGTAAAAAGAACCACAGAATTATTGAATATCAAATTTAAAATTGAAAGTGAATTAGGTTCAGGAACAACTGTTCATTTGACTTTTAATGATAATTAAGAAAACGTTATCGCAAGTAAAAAAATGACAGTAAAAATGGTACTTCAATTTTTATTTAACAATAAACTATCGTTAAGTTATATTAAAAATTGTTTTTTTATGAAATTAACTAGTATATTTGCAACCGAATCAAAGAATTATAAAACAAACCAAACAATGATTTCAAATCAATTACATCATCATCATTTTCATTATTGCTCTCAGGCGATGTGTTAATGGTATGTGTGTAAATCATCATATTTTAAAACCCGTTTGAGTACATCAAACGGGTTTTTTTATACCAATTCTTTGTACTCAAACTATTAATCAAACAAATAACTAAAAAATGAGTACTTTAAAAATTGCCATTCAAAAATCAGGTCGTTTAAACGAAGACAGCATTCAGATCCTAAAAGACTGCGGTATTTCAATCAACAACGGAATTGATCAATTAAAAGCAGAAGCTTCTAATTTTCCTCTTGAAGTTTTATACTTAAGAAATTCAGATATTCCTCAATATTTAATTGATGGTGTTGTAGATTTAGCTATTGTGGGCGATAATCTTTTGGTAGAAAAAGGAAAAGGAATTGAAGTCGTTCAGAAATTGGGTTTCTCAAAATGCAAAGTTTCTGTAGCAGTTCCTAAAACATTTGACTACAATTCTGTGCAAGATTTAGCAGGTTTGCGAATAGCAACCTCTTATCCAAACACTGTAAATGAATATTTTAGTAAATTTGGTTTAAAAGTTGATATTCACCAAATTTCTGGTTCTGTTGAAATTGCACCAAACATTGGGCTTGCAGATGCTATTGTTGATATTGTTTCAAGCGGAAGTACATTGTTTAAAAACAACTTAAAAGAAGTTGAAGTAATCTTAAAAAGCGAAGCAGTTTTAGCAGTTTCTCCAAAAGTTTCTCCAGAAATCCAAAAACACATCGATACTTTAAAGTTCAGAATTCAGGCCGTTTTGCGTGCCAGAAACTCAAAATATATTCTGATGAACGTTCCAAATGATAAAATTGATGCTGTTGGGAAAATTCTTCCTGTTTTAAGGAGTTTAACAGTTCTTCCATTGGCACAAGAAGGCTGGAGTAGTGTTCACTCCGTAATTGACAAAGATACTTTCTGGGATGTAATTGATCAGTTAAAAGAAGTTGGAGCCGAAGGAATTTTGGTTTGTCCAATCGAGAAAATGGTTCTTTAAAAAAAATAAAATCTAAAGTGGAATTTCCAAATCCGAAGTTGTAGATGCAGCTTTGCGAACTTAGTGTTTTTCAAGACAAAGAGAATAATAAAACCTTGCGCCCTTTGCGATAAAAAAAAATTACGGTATGAATAAAATTGATAATCCAAAACCAGAAATCTGGTCAGATATATTAAAAAGACCAACTCAAACTATTGATGATATTGAGGTTACAGTAAAAGAAATTTTCAGAGAAGTACAGAAAAAAGGAGATGAAGCTGTGGCAAAATACACTTCAATTTTCGATGGTATTTCACAAGACAATTATGAAGTTTCTTTGGAAGAAATAAATGAAGCAATCGAATTGATCCCGAATGAATTGAAAGAAGCAATTCAATTAGCAAAAGACAATATTTACAAATTTCACAGAGCGCAGAAAACCGACAGAATTGAAATTGAAACAATTGAAGGTGTAAACTGCTGGCAGGAAAAAAGACCAATTCAGAAAATTGGTTTGTATATTCCGGGTGGAACTGCACCTTTGTTTTCGACAGTCTTAATGTTGGCAGTTCCGGCTGAAATTGCAGGTTGTAAAGAAATCGTATTGTGTTCTCCTCCAGACAAAAAAGGAAAAATTAATCCGGCAATTTTATATGCAGCAAATTTATGCGGTGTAACAAAAATTTTGAAAGTTGGCGGAATTCAGGCTATTGCGGGAATGACTTTTGGTACAGAATCTATTCCGAAAGTGTATAAAATATTCGGACCAGGAAATCAGTTTGTAACTGTGGCGAAACAGTTGGCAACACAATTTGGCGTTGCAATTGATATGCCGGCCGGACCTTCAGAATTACTAATTGTAGCTGATGACACGGCAGTTCCGGCTTTTGTAGCTTCGGATTTGTTATCTCAAGCCGAACACGGAACAGATAGTCAGGTGATTTTGGTTTCAACTTCCAGAAAACTGATTTCGGATGTCGAAGAAGAAATACAATCGCAATTAGAAGTTCTTCCAAGAAAAGCTATTGCAGAAAAAGCCATCGAAAATTCGAAATTAATTTATGTCGAAAATGATCAAATTGCTTTGGATTTAATTAATGAATATGGACCTGAACACTTTATCATTTGTTCTGAATACGATGATTTCTATTGTAACGGAATCGTAAACGCAGGATCGGTTTTCATTGGAAATTATACACCGGAAAGCGCCGGAGATTATGCTTCGGGAACAAATCATACGCTTCCAACAAATGGTTATGCAAAAAATTACAGCGGTGTAAACTTGGATAGTTTTATGAAATCAATGACGTTTCAAAAAATATCTAAAACCGGAATTCAAAACATTGGAAAAGCGATTGAAGCTATGGCTGAAGCCGAAGGTTTACAAGCGCATAAGAATGCTGTAACGTTGAGATTGGAGAGTTTAAAATAAAAGACAAAAGGAAGAAGAAAGAACAAAGAAGCAAGATTTAAGAAAAAAAGTCTTTCATCTTGGTTTTTGCTTCTTAAAAAAGACAAAGCAATGAGTACTTTCGATATAAATACAATAACACGTGAAAACGTTAAAACTTTAAAGCCTTATTCATCGGCAAGAGATGAATTTGAGGATTTTGATACAGCCGAAATGATTTTTTTGGATGCCAATGAAAATCCATTTCAGAATGGTGTAAATAGATATCCTGATCCGCAGCAGAATTCGGTTAAAGCGATTTTGGCTAAAAATAATATAACGAAACAAAGCCAGATTTTATTAGGAAATGGAAGTGATGAAGTTTTAGACTTGCTTTTCAGAGCTTTTTGTGAGCCTAATAAAGACAATATTATTTCACTGCCACCAACTTACGGAATGTATGGTGTTTTAGCGAATATCAATGCAGTCGAAAACAGAGAAATTCTATTGACAACAGATTTTCAACCTCAAGTTGAAAAGATCTTAGAAGCAGTTGACGCGAATACAAAAATCATTTTTTTGTGCTCGCCAAACAATCCAACCGGAAATTCTTTTTCAGATGAAAGTGTGGTGAAATTATTGCAAAACTTTAAAGGTTTAGTAGTGATTGATGAAGCCTATATTGATTTTTCAGAGAAGGAAAGCTGGCTGACAGAAATTGACGCATATCCAAATTTGGTGATTACACAAACGCTTTCAAAAGCCTATGGTTTGGCTGGAATTCGTTTAGGAATTTGTTATGCATCTGAAGCTGTTATTTCAGTTTTGAATAAAATCAAACCGCCTTATAATGTAAACGAATTGACACAGCAAAGAGCAATCGAACGTTTAAAAGATTCGGAAAAAATAAAACAAGAAATCGCTTCTATTATTGAGCAAAGAGAAGAATTGCTTAAAGTTTTGCTTGAAGTTAATTTTGTAGAAAAAGTCTTTCCTACAGAAGCCAATTTTATTTTGGCAAAAGTAGATGACGCCAATAAACGATACAATCAATTAATAGAAAAAGGAATCGTAATTCGTAATAGAACGACGCAACCTTTATGCGAAAACTGTCTTCGTTTTACGATTGGAACAAAAGAAGAAAATGCGGTTGTTATTAAGGAATTGAAGTTGTTAAAATAGAAGAAAGAATATAGAGCAAAGAAGAAAGAAAAAATGAAAGAGCTTTTTGGATAGGATGAAAAGTCTATTTTCTTTACTCTTTTTTCTTTATTCTTAAAAATAAATATATGAAAAAAGTACTTTTTATCGATCGTGACGGAACGATTGTTTTAGAACCAGAAAATTACCAATTAGACAGTTTAGATAAATTAGAATTTTATCCAAAAGCTTTTCAATATTTGGCTAAAATTGCTAATGAATTAGATTACGAATTAGCAATGGTAACCAATCAGGATGGATTAGGAACGGACAGTTTTCCTGAAGATACGTTTTGGCCAACGCAAAATTTTATTTTAAGAGCTTTTGAAAACGAAGGCGTTGTTTTTGACGAAATTTTTGTCGACAGAACTTTTCCAGAAGAAAACGCGCCTACACGCAAACCAAGAACTGGAATGCTAACAAAATATTTGAATAATCCAGAATATGATTTAGCTAATTCCTTTGTTTTAGGGGACCGTTTGACAGATGTCGAACTGGCTAAAAATCTTGGTGCAAAAGCGATTTTTATGAATAATACTGATGGAATTGGTAGTAATGAAATTTCATCAAAACGTGAGGAATTAGACGAAACAATTGTTTTGCAATCAATGGATTGGAAAACAATTTATGAGTTTTTGAAATTAGAAGCGCGTTCAGCGTCTATTACTAGAAAAACTAATGAAACGGATATTTATATCAATTTAAATCTCGACGGAACAGGAAAAAGCAAAATCGACACGGGAATTGCGTTTTTTGACCACATGTTGGATCAAATTTCTCGTCACGGTCAAATGGACTTGGAAATCACGGTAAAAGGCGATTTAGAAGTTGATGAACATCATACAATTGAAGATACGGCTATTGCCTTAGGAGAGGTTTTCGCGAAAGCGCTAGGAAATAAATTAGGAATTGAACGTTACGGTTTCTGTCTTCCAATGGACGATTGTTTAGCGCAGGCAGCAATTGATTTCGGAGGAAGAAACTGGTTGATTTGGGAAACAGAATTTAAACGTGAGATGGTAGGCAAAATGCCAACTGAAATGTTTTATCATTTCTTCAAATCATTTACAGATGGCGCAAAAGCCAACTTAAACATCAAAGCAGAAGGAATCAACGAACATCATAAAATTGAGGCAATCTTTAAAGCTTTCGCGAAAGCAATAAAAGTAGCTGTAAAAAGAGATACCGAAAAAATGATTTTGCCTTCGACGAAGGGAATGCTTTAAAAAGGTTAAAAATTGTTTCAGGTTTCATGTTTCAAGTTCAGTGGAGTAACTTGAAACATGAAACTTGAAACCTGAAACAAAAAGTTAATGAAAATAGTAATTATAAATTACGGAGCAGGAAATATTCAAAGCATTATGTTTGCTATTGAAAGATTGGGTTTTAAAGCTGTTCTGAGTAATATTCCGGACGAAATTAAATCGGCTGATAAAGTGATTTTTCCTGGCGTTGGCGAGGCGAGTTCGGCGATGAGTAAACTTCGTGAAAGTGGATTGGATGGTTTGATTCCTGAATTGAAACAACCTGTCTTGGGGATTTGTCTGGGAATGCAATTAATGTGTAATCAAACGGAAGAAGGAAATACCAAAGGTTTAGGAATTTTTGATGTTGACGTTTTGAAATTTTCAAACAACGTAAAAGTGCCTCAAATGGGCTGGAATCAGATTTATGATTTAAAAACCGATTTGTTTAAAGGAATTTCTGAATATGAGTTTATGTATTTAGTTCACAGCTTTTATGCACCAAATTGTGCAGAAGCCATCGCAACAACAAATTACGATGTTGAATATGCGTCGGCTTTACAAAAAGATAATTTTTACGGAACTCAATTTCACCCAGAAAAAAGTGGTGATGTTGGGGAAAAGATTCTAGGCAATTTTCTAAAAATGTAAATTCCAATTACAATATCAAAAATTAATTAAAATATCCATTTCAGTTTTAGAATCTAAAATCTAAAATCAGAAATCTAAAATTAAAAACATGAGAATAATACCAGCCATAGATATCATTGAAGGAAAATGCGTTCGCTTGTCCAAAGGTGATTATGATACCAAGATAATTTACAATGAAAACCCGCTTGAAGTGGCGAAATCATTTGAAGCGCACGGAATTGAATATCTGCATTTGGTAGATTTAGACGGTGCAAAATCAAGTAAAATTGTCAATTATAAGATATTAGAAAAAATTGCCACAGAAACAAGTTTAAAAATTGATTTTGGAGGCGGATTAAAATCAGATGACGATTTGAGAATTGCTTTTGAAAGCGGTGCAAATCAAATTACGGGCGGAAGTATTGCGGTAAAAAACAGAGCAATTTTTGAAAAATGGATTTCAGAGTATGGCTCAGAGAAAATTATTTTAGGCGCTGATGCAAAAGATGAAAAAATAGCGGTTTCTGGGTGGTTAGAAGAATCAAATGAAGATTTGGTTCCTTTTATTCAGGATTATCAAAATAAAGGGATTCAGTATGTTATCTGTACAGATATTGCTAAAGACGGTATGCTTCAAGGTTCAAGTTTTGATTTGTACAGTAAAATTCTGGGAGAAGCAAAAGGAATAAAATTAATCGCTTCAGGAGGAATTTCAACTTTTGACGAATTACCAAAATTAGCAGAATTGGGCTGTGAAGGAACGATCATTGGAAAAGCGATTTACGAAGGAAGAATTAGCTTGAAACAACTAGAGGATTTTATAATTAGAAAATGAGAAAATTTGATAATTAGATAATTGTTTTGCGGAGTGTAAATTAATTAGCTAATTGACTAATTTTCTAATTAACACATTAGATAAATGTTAGCAAAAAGAATCATACCTTGTTTGGATATAAAAAACGGAAGAACTGTAAAAGGCGTTAATTTCGTTGACTTACGCGATGCTGGTGATCCGGTTGAATTGGCTGAAATTTACTCTGCTGAAGGCGCAGATGAATTGGTTTTTCTTGATATTTCGGCCACGGAAGAAAGACGTAAAACCTTAGTAAACATGGTTCGAAGCGTTGCCGAGAAAATCAATATTCCATTTACTGTCGGCGGCGGGATTTCCTCTGTTGAAGATGTTGATATTCTGTTGAATAACGGTGCTGATAAAGTTTCAATCAATTCATCGGCAGTTAAAAATCCGCAGTTGATTAATGATTTGGCACAAAAATTTGGTAGTCAATGCGTTGTTGTTGCAATTGACGCCAAACAAATTGACGGACAATGGATTGTGCATTTAGTTGGAGGAAAAGTGCCTACCGAATTAAATCTTTTCGATTGGGCTGTTGAAGTGGCAGAACGAGGAGCAGGAGAAATTTTATTCACATCTATGGATAATGATGGAACTAAAAATGGTTTTGCAAACGAAGCTTTGGCTAAACTTTCAGAATTAGTAAATATTCCAATAATTGCTTCGGGAGGAGCCGGAAACATTCAACATTTTGTTGATTCCTTTAAAAAAGGAAAAGCAGATGCAGCTTTGGCAGCGAGTGTTTTTCACTTTAAAGAAATAGAGATAAAAGCTTTAAAACAAGAACTTAGAAATAATGGAATTGAAGTTAGGCTTTAAAAAATAAGCAAGAAGCAAGAAGCAAGAAGCAAGAAACAAGAAGCAAGAAACAAGAAGCAAGAAACAAGAAGCAAGAAACAAGAAGCAAGAAAC
>NZ_JBSIPG010000005.1:145620-310021 GCF_054075145.1 Flavobacterium xizangense
ACAAGAAGCAAGAAACAAGAAGCAAGAAACAAGAAGCAAGAAACAAGAAGCAAGAAGCAAGAAACAAGAAGCAAGAAGCAAGAAGCAAGAAACAAAAAGAAAGAAAATATTCAAAATAAAAAAATAATAAGATTGGAGAGAATCAAAATCTAAAATCTAAAATCTAAAATCTAAAATGGAAATCGATATAAAAAGCGCACACGGATTGATTCCGGCAATCATTCAGGATTCGGAAACTAAAAATGTTTTGATGCTGGGTTACATGAACGAAGAATCGCTTCAAAAAACCATAGAAACTCAAAAAGTAACTTTCTTCAGCCGTTCAAAACAAAGACTTTGGACAAAAGGTGAGGAGAGTGGCAACTTTTTAAATTTGGTAAGCATTAAAAACGATTGCGATGGCGACACACTTTTGATTCAGGCAAAACCTGTCGGACCAACATGTCATACAGGAGCAGATACTTGTTGGCAAGAGCCAAATGAAGCGAGTTATGGTTTTATTTCTCAATTGGAAAATACAATCAAAACCAGAAGAGAAAATGCTGATTCTGAGAAAAGTTATGTAGCTTCTTTATTCGAAAAAGGGATCAACAAAATTGCTCAGAAAGTTGGAGAAGAAGCTGTAGAAGTGGTTATTGAAGCTAAAGATGAT
This sequence comes from Flavobacterium xizangense, assembly GCF_054075145.1. Lineage (NCBI taxonomy): Bacteria > Pseudomonadati > Bacteroidota > Flavobacteriia > Flavobacteriales > Flavobacteriaceae > Flavobacterium > Flavobacterium xizangense. The sequence goes on from NZ_JBSIPG010000005.1 coordinate 146,273, forward strand.
AATGATGATTTATTTTTGAGTGAAAGCGCTGATTTACTTTTTCATTATTTGATTTTATTGCAGGCAAAAGGTTTTCAATTAAATGACGTTGTTGAAGTTCTGAAGAAACGTCAGAAATAATTCTAAATTGTGAAAAAATATTTACTAAATTATGTTAAAATAAAAATTATTTTTTGATATTTACGTAAATATTTAAGCCATGGACATAGAAACATTCAGAAAGCGTTTTGTGGATCATTCAGATGAAGATTTAATTTTGATGCTGACTAAAAACGCCAGTAAATACAATCCTGATGCGCTAGTTGTTGCAAAGGAAATTTTAGTTGCCAGAAATATTGATATTGAGGCAATTTTGAAAGAAGCCAATGAAAAGAAAATAGCAGAAGAGAAAGAAATAGAAAAGAGACATATAGAAGAACTTTCTCCTTTGGAACAAATCGAATATTTATCGGAAAGAAGACTTGAATTTGAAGAAAATATCGAGGATATAATCGAAGATAACAACAAAGATCTTACTGATGCAGAATTACTTGCTAATTTTGAAAGTATTCTGGATAAAATTATAGAAAACGGAAACTTTGGAGAACTTACAGAAAACCACTCCAAGGAAAATTATTTCATTGTAAGCAATATAATTGAACAAAGAAGTGTTAAAATTCCAGTTTCAGTTCTAAAGAAAATAGACCGTATAAATGATATCACCCGTAAAGATTTTTCTAGAAAATTTACTAGAAATATTATAATTGGAATTGTTCTTTTTGCTCTTGGTTTGGTATTTACAATAGGAACCGGAGGCGGACTTATTTTTTACGGTGCAGTTTTGTCGGGTCTAGGTTTAGTAATAAACGGAATTGCAGGTAAGAGAAATTTAAAAAGAGGAGCGCAGATTGGGCTTGAATCTTATGGTTAATCAATTTTAAAATTCTATTCTTTAAACTCAAAAACGGCAAATTCAGAAGATTGATGAAATCCGAATTTTAAACTTTTATAAGCCTGAATTGCAAGATATTCTGTTGTGTTACCGTAATCTATTCTAAAAGCATTTCCACGCCATTTTGTACCAATTTTTGGTTTTGTAAAATTTCCGTTTTCAATTTTTTCTAAACTTGAAAATGGAATTTTAATTTCTGCAGAAAAACCTTCCAGATTAATTTTGCTTGCCGTTTCTAGCCCAGAAATATTAAAATTCATTGAAGTTATCCATCCGTTATAATCCATCGAAGAAGATTTTAACAACATATCATATTGTGTTGAAAAAGCATTTACTCCAATTTCAATATAGTTTTGTCCGTCACCGTCGGAATCAATAAAAATTTCTACTAAATCATCTGTATTGAAAATCTGTGTATCATTTTTTTGTTTTGAGCCTATAATTTTAGAATCTGTACAACGATAAGCAACATAAAGAGCTTCGTCATTCCATGAAAAGGAAACAAAAGTATTTTGAGTTGCTTTTTCTCCTGAATTATGAATTACAAATGGCCCTAAAAATGAAGTTTTCCAATCTGATAAATCGCCGTCAATAATCACTTTTTCAGCAGTTTTATAAATGGGAATTTCTTGTGAATAGCATTTGTTAAGAAATAAAAAAAGGAGTAAATACACTATAAAAGAAGGCTTCATAAAAATGAATGATTTAAAAAGCTAAAAATAGAGAAGAATTATTAATTTTAGTGTTATTTTTTTGTTCTGAATGCAAACATTTTTCCAATAATCTTTTAATTTTCAAATTATTTTATGAAAAAAAACTTAAGCGCTATTTTGATAGCTTTAATTTCTGGTTTTTCAGCACATTCACAGTCTATTTTTAGCAAGTCAGAAACTTTGACACATCAAGACACTTTACGAGGAAGCATTACAAAAGAAAGAGCCTGGTGGGATTTGAAATATTATCATTTAAATGTAAAAATAAACCCCGCTGAAAAAACTATTACAGGTTCAAATACAATACGTTATACAGTTTTGACTGAAAATAACAAAATGCAAATTGATTTGCAGGAACCGATGTATATTACAAAAGCGACTCAAAATGGAAAAGAACTGAAATTTGAACGAAACGGAAATGCTTTTTTTATAGAGCTAGCAGAAAAACAAAAAGTTGGAGAAACGAAAGAGATTGTTGTTTCTTTTGGAGGAAAACCTAAAGAAGCTATTAATCCACCATGGGACGGAGGAATTACCTGGAAAAAAGATAAAAATGGAAAAGATTTTATTGCTTCCTCATGCCAGGGTTTAGGTGCCAGCGTTTGGTGGCCATGCAAAGATCATATGTATGACGAAGTTGAAAATATGCTGATCAGTGTGAATGTTCCCGGAGATTTGACTGATGTTTCGAACGGAAGACTGCAAAGCGTTAAAAAAGAAAAAGACGGAACAAAAACTTTTAATTGGTATGTTTCAAATCCGATCAACAATTATGGTGTAAATATTAATATTGGTGATTATGTCAATTTTTCGGAGAAATATAAAGGAGAAAAAGGTGATTTAGATTGCAGTTATTATGTTTTAAAAGATAATTTGGCAATTGCCAAAGAACATTTTAAAGATGCACCACGAATGCTGAAAGCTTTTGAAAACTGGTTTGGACCTTATCCTTGGTATGAAGACAGTTATAAATTGGTAGAAGCGCCTTATTTAGGTATGGAGCATCAAAGTTCTGTGACTTACGGAAATGAGTTTAAAAATGGCTATTTAGGTGATGATATGAGCAGAACTGGCTGGGGCTTAAAATTTGATTACATTATTATTCACGAATCGGGACACGAATGGTTTGCCAATAATATTACCTATAAAGATATTGCTGATATGTGGATCCATGAAAGCTTCACTACTTATTCCGAAAGTCTTTTCATCGAATATTATTATGGCAAAGATGCTGCTGCAGCCTATATTATTGGAGAAAGAAAATTAATTAGTAATGACAAGCCAATTATTGGTACTTATAATGTTAATAAAGAAGGTTCTGGCGATATGTATCCAAAAGGAGCAAATATGCTGCATACCATTCGTCAGCTTGTGAATGATGATGCAAAATGGAAAAACATTTTAAGAGGCTTAAACAGCACTTTTTATCATAAAACCGTTACCACTAAAGAAATTGAGGATTACATGAGCAAAGAATCAGGTATCGATTTAAGTCCTATTTTTAATCAGTATTTAAGAACAACTCAATTGCCAACTTTGGAATATTTTTTCTTTAAACAAAAATTAGGATACCATTGGATCAATTGCACGCCAGAATTTAATATGCCTCTAAAAGTAAATTTAAATGGTGTTGAAACCTGGCTGAAACCTAAAAATGAATGGCAAGTATTAGATGTAAAAGGCGATAAACCAACACTTGTAACAGATAAAAACTTTTATATTACTACCTCTGATATTACGAATTAAATTCTTTCAAAAGATTAGAAATCAAACCCGACGGAATGTTTTTAGCTTCAGTCGGGTTTATTTTTTTAATTTCGAAAATCATAAAATTTTAGAATAATTAATCTGAATGTTTACATTTGTTATAGATTAAAAAGGTTTAATGACCTTATTTATTACAAATTTATAAATAATGAGAAAATATTTTGTTGGCGCTTTTATCGCCTTTATAGTTGGTTTTGGTGCAAATGCGCAAGGACTTTTAAGCAAGTCAGAAACTGTTTTTACGCATCAGGATAGTTTGCGCGGCAGCATTACAAAAGAAAGAGCCTGGTGGGATTTGAAATATTATCACTTAGATGTAAAAGTGAATCCTTCAGAGAAATCAATTTCAGGTTCAAATACAGTACGTTACACTGTTTTGACAGAAAACAACAGAATGCAAATCGATTTGCAGCAACCAATGAATATTACAAAAGTGACTCAGAATGGTTTGCCATTAAAGTTTGAAAGGGATGGAAATGCTTTCTTCATTACTTTAGCAGAAAAACAGAAAGTTGGAGATTCGAAAGAAATTATAATCAAGTTTGAAGGAAAACCTAAAGAGGCTGTAAGAGCACCGTGGGACGGCGGATTTTCTTGGAAAAAAGATAAAAACGGAAAAGATTTTATTGCTACATCTTGTCAGGGTTTAGGCGCGAGTGTTTGGTGGCCCTGCAAAGATCATATGTATGATGAAGTTGAAAATATGTTAATTAGCGTGAATGTTCCGGGAGATTTGACAGATGTTTCAAACGGAAGATTAAAAAGCGTTAAAAAAGAAAAAGACGGAACGAAAACTTTTAATTGGTATGTTTCGAATCCAATTAATAATTACGGCGTGAATATCAACATTGGTGATTATGTTAATTTCTCTGAGGTTTATAAAGGTGAAAAAGGCAATTTAGATTGTAATTATTATGTTTTGAGAGATAATTTGATTCTAGCCAAAGAGCAATTTAAAGATGCTCCAAAAATGTTGAAGGCTTTTGAAAACTGGTTTGGACCTTATCCGTTTTACGAAGACAGCTATAAATTAGTAGAAGTTCCGTATTTGGGTATGGAGCACCAAAGTTCTGTAACTTATGGAAACCAATATAAAAACGGTTATTTAGGACGTGATTTAAGTGGAACAGGTTGGGGATTAAAATTTGATTTTATCATTATTCACGAGTCTGGCCACGAATGGTTTGCCAATAATATTACCTATAAAGATATTGCGGATATGTGGGTGCATGAAAGTTTTACCAACTATTCTGAAAGTTTGTTTTTAGAATATTATTATGGAAAAGACGCCGCTTCTGAATATATTATTGGATGCAGAAAAAACATTAAAAATGATACGCCAATTATTGGGCATTATGATGTAAATAATGAAGGATCAGGAGATATGTATCCAAAAGGAGCTTCAATGCTGCACATGATTCGTCAGGTAATTAATGATGATGCAAAATGGAAATCGATTTTAAGAGGTATGAATAAAATTTTTTATCATCAAACCGTTACCGGAAAGCAAATTCAGGATTATATCAACGAACAATCAGGAATTAACTTCAACAGAGTTTTTGCTCAATATTTGACGACAACTCAAATTCCGGTTTTTGAGTATATGTTCAAAAATGGAACTTTCGGATATCATTGGACAAATTGCGTAGCCAAATTTGATATGCCGGTTAGAGTAAAACTAAATGGAGTTGAAATGTGGTTAAAACCAACAACTGAATGGCAATCTGAAAAAACTACTAATGAAGATAGAAAAGTAGAAGTTGATAAAGATTTCTATGTTACGACTTCGAATATTGTAGAATAGAACTTCGATAAAATCAATAAAAAAAGCGTAAAAGATCAGATCTTTTACGCTTTTTTTATTAAAATTTAAATCCTTAACGACTATTCAGCTTAGCTTTTTCCTTAATAATATCAGCAATTTTGCGATTTTCAATTTTGCTTTCAAGCCAAGAAATAATATCTAAATATAAGAAAGCTCTTTTTTCGTAAGTGTTCTTTTCAAGTTCAACAAAACGAGCGTGCATTTTTTTGAATTCCTTCTTAATATCGGCTGGATAAAAATTATTTAAGTTTCTTAAGAATTTGATAATTTCCTTTTGAACTTCATGTAAATCATTCATTTTCAGCAAGAACTTATACGTGCTTTTAAGATGGTTTTCTAAATAATAATCTTTTCCTAGTTCGTAATGCGCAATTAATGACAAAAGTCTTGCGAAGCACATTAAATCCTCACGCATTGTCAAATTCTTGTTATTGATGATTTTATCTAAGTAAAGAATACATTCGTTGTATTTTTCATTTCCAAAATAAATCGAAGCAATTTTGTAGAAAAACAACATTTCGTGATGTTCATCGAGATGTTCGCTGTGTAATTTTAGTCTTTCTAAAATTTCCGGAATTAAATATTCGCTTTCGGCAAAAGTCCCTTCCAGAATATGCAAATTCAATTTATTATTATATATGTATAGAAATGATAGCGATGCAATGTTATCGTTTACCGGAAATCTTGGATCTTCGATTGTTTCTTCTAAAAGTGAAAGGTATCTTTTGAAATTCGAAGTATATTTAAGCATATAAAGCGATTCCAAAAAGTAATGATTTCCTTTTAAGAAGAATACCGGATTCAAGTAAATCATGTTTGGATTATCATAAAACAGCGTAACCCATTTATAAGCGTATTTATAACTTGCTAAGAAATCCTGCACTAAGAAACTACGCCATAAATTAGCATTGTAAAACCAATATTTCTCTCTAAAGCCAAACTTGCTTTCGTCTAGTTTTGCAATATGTCGGTTGAAATAATCGTCAATATATTTATATTCTTCGTCGCTTTTTACGTAACCGGTTTTCAGCATGATTCCGTATAACTGAAGCGATAAATTGGATAATTTGCTTGAAATCGTATTTCGGTAATTCAATTCTTTTGCCTGAATTACTAATTCGTCAGCGCGGCCTTGAATACTTCGGGTAATGTATTGTGATTCGATCAGTTTTTCGAATTCTACAATTTCATACGCCATATATTTTTCATCATTCTCTAAAGCCTGCTGTTTTGTTTTATCAAGAATCTTCAAGCTCTGTTTGTACAAACCTTTATTATATAGAATAACAGCAAAATCTATTTGCTCCCGCAATTGATAGCGAATATTCTGGCTCGGAATATTTAAACGAATGCTAACTAAAATTTGCTTGTACAAGTATGATTTTAAGTTAGATAACTGAACTTTTTTGATGATTCCGCTCTTCAAAATAAGCTTTTCATCGTAGGTTTCTGATTTATCTAAAATATTAAAGAGTTCGATGAATTTTGTATTCGAACTAGTTTCTAAGCGACTCGCAAAAATTTTAAATTGTCTTTTTTCAGATTTGGAAAGGGATTTAATCAGAACAAATAAGAAATCTTTTTGATGGTTAGCCATTGTAAAAAATAATAATATAACTTATTGATTATAAAGTATTTAACTATGTATAAAATGTTTTATGAACAGTATAATTTCATTAAAACGAATTTTGTACTGCATAAGTACAATATATATTTGTTATTACAATGTGAAATTACATTAAATAAATGAATATGAATAGAGAGAAAGTTCAAATTTTTGACACCACTTTGCGCGATGGTGAACAAGTTCCAGGATGTAAGTTAGATACTAATCAGAAATTAGTTATCGCAGAACGACTAGACAAAATGGGAGTTGATATTATCGAAGCAGGATTTCCTGTGTCAAGTCCGGGCGATTTTTTATCGGTCTCTGAGATTTGTAAAATTGTAGAAAATGCAACCGTCTGCGGATTGACTAGAGCCGTTAAAAACGACATTGATGTTGCTGCAGCGGCTTTAAAGCATGCGAAGAAACCTAGAATCCATACCGGAATCGGAACCTCAGAATCTCATATCCTCCACAAATTACAAACTACGCCCGAAGATATTATTGCCAGAGCAAAATTTGCAGTAGCTCATGCAAAATCATATGTAGAAGATGTTGAATTCTACGCTGAAGATGCAGGAAGAACTGATAATGCGTTTTTAGCAAAAGTTTGTGAAGAAGTTATCAAATCTGGTGCAACGGTACTAAATATACCTGATACAACAGGATATTGTCTTCCTGAAGAATACGGAGCAAAAATAAAATATTTAAAAGAAAACGTAAAAGGAATCGAAAACGTAATTCTTTCATGTCACTGTCATAATGATTTAGGAATGGCAACTGCAAACTCAATCGCGGGAGCTATAAATGGTGCAAGACAAATTGAGTGTACTATTAATGGTATTGGTGAAAGAGCAGGAAATACGGCACTTGAAGAAGTGGTAATGATTTTCAAACAACATCCATACTTAAATCTGGATACAAACATTAATACTAAAGAATTGAACGAAATGAGCCGTTTAGTTTCTGAAAGTATGGGAATGATTGTTCAGCCAAATAAAGCGATTGTAGGAGCAAATGCTTTTGCACACAGTTCTGGAATTCACCAAGATGGTGTTATCAAAAACAGAGCTACGTACGAGATCATGGATCCGCTTGATGTTGGTGTGAATGAATCGTCAATTATTTTGACAGCAAGAAGCGGAAGAGCTGCATTGGCTTACCGTGCTAAAAAAGTAGGTTATGAACTTACTAAAGTACAATTAGACATTGTATATATTGAGTTTTTGAAATTCGCTGATATCAAAAAAGAAGTTGTTGATGCTGATATTCATCAAATTATCGAAGCTTCAAAAATTCAGGGAGAATTAATCAGAAGCTAGTTGAAAAGAGAATAGAAGAAAGAAGCAAGAAAATAGAAAAAAAAATAAAGATTTAAATCATAAAGAACGAGACGTTATGAATTTGAAAATAGCAGTTTTACCAGGGGACGGAATTGGACCAGAAGTAATTTTACAAGCCAAAAAAGCATTATACGCAATTGGCGAGGTGTACAATCATGAATTTGTTTTTGAAGAGGCACTTATGGGTGCAGTTGCAATTGATAAAACAGGAAATCCGTTGCCAGAACAAACGCTGAATCTTTGCTTGAATACTGATGCTGTTTTGTTTGGCGCAATTGGCGATCCTAAATATGATAATAATCCAAATGCAAAAGTTCGACCGGAGCAGGGATTATTAAAATTACGTAAGGAATTAGGTTTGTTCGCAAACATTCGTCCAATAAAACCTTATAAAGCATTAGTTGAATCTTCTCCTTTAAAAAGAGAAATTATTGAAGGTGCTGATTTTACTATTTTCAGAGAATTAACGGGTGGTGCTTATTTTGGAGCAAAAACATTAAACGAAGAAGGAACACACGCTTCAGATTTATGTGAATATTCAGAAGAAGAAATTACCAGAATTGCACATTTAGCTTTTAAATCGGCACAAAACCGACGCAAAAAGCTGACAATGGTAGATAAAGCAAATGTTTTAGAAACCTCAAGATTATGGAGAAAAGTAGTTCAGAAAGTGGGCGAGAGTTATCCAGATGTAGCTTTAGATTTTTTATTTGTTGATAATGCGGCAATGCAAATCATCTTAAATCCAAAACAATTTGATGTGATTTTGACAGAGAATTTATTTGGAGATATTTTATCAGATGAAGCAAGTGTTATTACAGGCTCAATTGGTTTGTTGGCTTCTGCATCTTTAGGAGAAAAAAATGCGCTTTTCGAGCCAATTCACGGTTCTTACCCTCAGGCAAAAGGAAAAAATATTGCCAATCCAATTGCTTCCATTTTATCAGCAGCAATGTTGTTGGAGCATTTCGGTTTATTTAAAGAAGCAAATGTGATTTATCAGGCGGTTGAAAAAGCAATAGAATTTAAAGTAGTGACGGTTGATTTAAAACCAGATTCAAAATTCGGTACAAATGAAGTAGGGGAGTTTGTTTCTAATTTTATTTTCAGCAAAGATGATTTGCTTTATTTCAATAATGATAATGTAAGTATTGGGCAATCGACAATTGTTTAATATTTTTTGTTAAAACGTAGAAGAAATAACAAGAAGTTTCTAAAATGTTGAGATTTTATTTTTTTAGTTATTAAAGTTTTTATACTTTTGTGACACTAAAAAATAGAAAAGATGCAAATCTCAATTATTATTACTTCTGTCGTTGTTGTCAATGTGATTATCACATCTGCGCAGGGAATGGTATAAATATAATTGAAAAACTATATTATTAACCTTCCAAATACTGGAAGGTTTTTTTTTGAACAAAAATTAAAATAAATTAATACATAATGGAATTAAATAAGTACAGCAAAACCATCACTCAAGATCAGACACAGCCTGCAGCGCAAGCTATGTTGTACGGAATTGGTTTAACTGAAGAAGATTTGAAAAAAGCACAAGTGGGAATTGTAAGCATGGGCTACGATGGTAACACTTGCAATATGCACTTGAATGATTTAGCAAAAGATGTTAAAAAAGGTGTTTGGGATGCAGATCTTGTCGGACTTATTTTTAATACCATTGGTGTTAGTGACGGAATTTCAAACGGAACCGAAGGAATGCGCTATTCATTAGTTTCCCGCGATGTAATTGCCGATTCTATAGAAACAGTTGCAGGAGCACAATGGTACGATGGTATTATTGCAATTCCTGGCTGCGATAAAAATATGCCTGGAGCGTTGATCGCAATGGGAAGATTAAACCGCCCGTCAATGATGGTTTACGGAGGTTCGATTCATTCTGGAAAATGGAAGGGAGAATCTTTGAATATCGTTTCTGCTTTTGAGGCTTTAGGAAAAAAAGTAAAAGGAGAAATCACTCCGGAAGATTTTAAAGGAGTAATTAAAAATGCTTGTCCGGGCGCCGGGGCTTGTGGTGGTATGTATACTGCTAACACTATGTCTTCTGCAATCGAAGCATTAGGAATGAGTTTACCATACAGTTCTTCAAATCCTGCTTTGAGTCAGGAAAAAAGAGATGAATGTCTTGCTGCGGGAGCTGCAATTAAAATTTTATTAGAAAAAGATATTAAGCCAAGAGATATCATGACTCGTAAAGCTTTTGAAAATGCTATTACAATTGTAGCAGTTTTAGGAGGCTCTACAAATGCAGTTATGCACTTAATCGCAATGGCGCACTCAGTTGGAATAACAATCACTTTGGATGATTTTCAGGCAATTAATGACAGAACTCCAGTTCTTGCTGACATGAAACCAAGTGGTAAATATATGATGGAAGATATTCATGAAGTTGGAGGTATTCCTTCAGTAATGAAATATCTATTGAAAGTTGGACTTATTCATGGAGATTGTTTAACTGTAACAGGAAAAACTGTAGCTGAAAACTTAGCTTCAACTCCAGATTTACAAGACGGACAAGAAGTAATTCATGAAATTCAAAAAGCGTTGAAACCAACAGGAAATATTCAAGTTTTATATGGAAATCTGGCTTCTGAAGGTGCTGTAGCAAAAATCAGTGGAAAAGAAGGAGAATATTTTGAAGGTCCAGCTGTAGTTTTTGAAGGTGAATTTGAAGTAATTCCAGGTCTTGAAGCCGGAAAAATTAAACCAGGCAATGTAGTCGTCATTAGAGGTTGTGGACCGAAAGGTGGTCCGGGAATGCCTGAAATGCTAAAACCTACATCTGCAATTATCGGAGCCGGATTAGGAAGTACCTGTGCACTAATCACAGATGGTAGATTTTCCGGAGGTTCACACGGTTTCGTGGTAGGACACGTTACACCAGAAGCATATGACGGTGGTGGTATTGCACTAGTAAAAGATGGAGATATAATTGCTATCGACGCTAAGAAAAATACAATCGACCTGAAGATATCTGACGAAGAATTCGCTGCTCGTAAAGCGGCTTGGGTTCAGCCTCCTTTAAAAGTTGATAGAGGAGTATTGCTTAAATACGCTAGATCGGTGTCAAGCGCTTCTACAGGTTGCGTTACCGATAAATAATTTTAAAACAATAATATCAAGAATCAATCAAAAATTGAAATTGATTCTTGAAAAATAATATACTATGAGAATATCAGGGGCAGAAGCCGTTATAAGATGTTTGTTAGAAGAAGGTGTAGACTTGGTTTATGGTTATCCAGGAGGAGCAATCATGCCAGTTTACGATGAATTATATAAATTTCAGGATCAGTTGCACCACGTTTTAGTTCGTCACGAACAAGGGGCAACGCATGCAGCTCAAGGTTATGCCAGAGCTACTGGAAAAGTGGGTGTTGCAATCGCTACTTCTGGGCCGGGTGCTACAAATTTAGTAACCGGAATCGCAGATGCGCAGATTGATTCAACGCCAATGGTGTGTATTACAGGTCAGGTTGGAAGACATTTATTAGGTTCTGATGCATTTCAGGAAACGGATATTATCGGAATTTCAACTCCGGTTACAAAATGGAATTTTCAGATTACTGAAGCTTCTCAGATTCCGGAAATAATTGCAAAAGCTTTTTATATCGCTCGTTCTGGCCGTCCAGGTCCGGTTTTGATCGATATAACCAAAAATGCTCAATTTGATGAGTTTGATTACAGTTATGAAAAATGTACTGGAATTAGAAGTTATGTTCCGGTTCCGAAATTAAAATTAGATAAAGTTGCCGAAGCCGCAGCTTTAATCAACAGCGCTAAAAAACCTTTCATTGTTTTTGGACAAGGAATTATTTTAGGTCAAGCTGAAGCAGAATTTAAAGCTTTAGTAGAAAAATCAGGAATTCCTGCGGCTTGGACAATTTTAGGATTATCGGCTTTACCTACAGACCATCCTTTAAATGTTGGAATGCTTGGAATGCACGGAAATTATGGTCCAAATTTATTGACCAATGAATGTGATGTTTTAATTGCCTTCGGAATGCGTTTTGATGACCGTGTTACTGGAAAATTAGCTACTTATGCGAAACAGGCGAAAGTAATTCACTTCGAAATTGATCCTGCTGAAATTGACAAAAACGTGAAAACTGAAATTGCAGTTTTGGGCGACGTAAAAGAATCTCTAGTAGCTTTATTGCCTTTAATTGATGCTAAATCTCATGATTTATGGCACAATGAATTTAAAGCATTACAAGAAGTTGAATATAATACGGTTATAAAGGAAGAGTTGAATCCTACGAATGGCAAAGGAATTTCAATGGGAGAAACTATTGAAATGATCAATAAACATTCAAAAGGTGATGCTATTATTGTTTCAGATGTTGGTCAGCACCAAATGTTTGCATGTCGTTATGCTAAATTTAATTCAACTAAAAGTAATATCACTTCTGGCGGATTAGGAACAATGGGATTTGCGCTTCCAGCTGCTATTGGAGCAAAAATGGGTAAACCAGAGCGTGAAGTTGTAGCGATTATTGGTGATGGTGGATTCCAAATGACAATTCAGGAATTGGGAACAATTTTTCAAACTCAGGTTCCTGTTAAGATTGTTATTTTAAATAATGAATTTTTAGGAATGGTACGTCAATGGCAAGAATTGTTCTTTGACAACCGATATGCATCAACAAAGATGATTAACCCAAATTTTGTTGCAATTGCAGAAGGATATCATATTAAATCTAAAAAAGTTACGCAACGTGAAGATTTAGATGAAGCTGTTGCAGAAATGTTAGCTTCTAAAGAATCGTACTTCTTGGAAGTCATGGTAGAAAAAGAAAACAACGTTTTTCCAATGATTCCAACGGGAGCATGTGTTTCAGAAATTAGATTAAGCTAAAAAGAAAGTTTCAATCCCGATTTTTATCGGGAAAAATAAACTAAAAAACAAATGGAAGATAAAACATTTACCATATCGGTATACTCAGAAAATAACGTGGGTTTGTTGAATAGAATATCGGGGATATTCTTAAAGCGTCACATTAATATATTAAGTCTAAATGTTTCTGAATCAGAAATAGAGAATGTCTCAAGATTCATTATTGTAGTGAATACTACAGAGAAATGGGTTCAGAATATTGTTGGACAAATTGAAAAACAAATTGAAGTTATAAAAGCATTTTATCATACAGATGAAGAGACGATTTATCTTGAAAATGCATTATTTAAAATTGCTTCAAATTTATTGTTTGACGAAAAACAAATTCAGAATATCATCAAAGAAAGCCAGTCTACAATTGTAACGGTTTCTCGTGATTTTTTCGTGATTTCAAAATCAGGAAGACGTTCTGAAATTGAAGAATTGTATGCAAAATTCAAACCTTATGGCATTATGCAGTTTGTACGTTCGGGAAGAATTTCAGTTTCAAAAGAAAAAATGGAAATTTCAACGCTATTGGAGACTTTCAAATAATATCATTCATAATTACTATTAAATCAATTATTAAATTACACAATTCATTAAATAAAAAAAAATGGCAAATTATTTCAACACATTACCACTTAGATTACAATTAGAGCAACTAGGAGTTTGCGAATTTATGGAGCAATCAGAATTTGCAGACGGAATCGCAGCATTAGCAGGAAAAAAAGTTGTGATCGTAGGTTGTGGTGCACAAGGTTTGAATCAAGGTTTAAACATGAGAGATTCAGGTTTAGATATTTCTTATGCATTGCGTGCAGATGCAATTGCTGAAAAAAGAGCTTCATATAAAAATGCAACTGAAAATGGATTTAAAGTAGGAACGTATGAAGAATTGATTCCAACTGCTGATTTAGTGTGTAATTTAACTCCAGACAAACAACATACTGCTGTAGTTACTGCAATTATGCCATTAATGAAACAAGGTTCGACTTTAGCATATTCTCACGGATTCAACATTGTTGAAGAAGGGATGCAGATTCGTAAAGATATCACAGTAATTATGTGTGCTCCAAAATGTCCTGGATCTGAAGTTCGTGAAGAATACAAAAGAGGATTTGGTGTACCAACACTTATCGCGGTTCACCCAGAAAATGACCCAAACGGATTTGGTTTAGATCAGGCAAAAGCTTATGCTGTAGCAACTGGAGGACATAAGGCAGGAGTTTTAAAATCATCTTTCGTAGCCGAAGTAAAGTCAGATTTAATGGGTGAGCAAACAATTCTTTGCGGATTATTGCAAACTGGATCTATTTTATGTTTTGATAAAATGGTTGAAAAAGGAATCGACGCTGCATATGCTTCAAAATTAATTCAATACGGATGGGAAACTATCACAGAAGCTTTGAAACATGGTGGTATCACAAATATGATGGATCGTTTAAATAATCCTTCTAAAATTGAAGCTTACGAATTAGCAGAAGAATTAAAAGACATTATGCGTCCGTTATTCCAAAAACACCAAGACGATATCATTTCTGGAGAATTCTCTAGGACTATGATGATTGACTGGGCAAATGACGATGTTAATTTGTTAAAATGGAGAGCTGCTACAGGAGAAACTAACTTCGAAAAAACAGCTCCACAAGAAGCTCCAATTTCTGAACAAGAATATTTTGATAATGGAGTGTTAATGATTGCAATGGTAAAAGCTGGTGTTGAGTTAGCTTTTGAAACTATGACTGAAGCTGGAATTATCGAAGAATCAGCGTATTATGAGTCATTACACGAATTACCATTAATTGCAAACACAATTGCTAGAAAGAAATTATTCGAAATGAACCGTGTAATTTCTGATACTGCTGAGTACGGATGTTACTTATTTGATCATGCGTGTAAACCTTTGTTGACAGAATTCATGAAAAAAGTAGAAACAAATATTATTGGGAAACCATTCTCAACTTCAAATGGAGTAGATAATGCAACTTTAATTGCTGTAAACAAAGAAATTCGTCAACATCCTATCGAAGAAGTAGGAGCGTGGTTGAGAGAGTCTATGACGGCAATGAAAAAAATTGGATAATTAAAATTGGGGAAATCTCGCAAAATTGGATTTTGCGGGATTTGCACTGTATCAAATTTTGTAATATTTTGAATTAGTAAGCACTTATTAAAAAACTAGATATAGATGCATATTGCATTCACTTAACTTCAGCGAGAGTTGTTAAGTGAAGCTGATCCCTCATAATGGGGTATATTTTCTAATAAATATACTTGTTGAAATTTCTGTTGTAATTAATAAAGATGCTTCTATTTTCAAAATAGAAGAAGGTATTGTAATTATATAATTACAAAATTAATTGTTATTGAAATTGTTAAAAATAAAAAGGTGTAGTATTTATTTGCTACACCTTTTTTGTAATATGCTTTTTGATGTGAAAAAGTGTTTTTTTGTATTAAACGCAATAAAAAGAGATATTTTTTTTAATATGTGTTTTTATTTGCTAAAATTTATGAATTAAATAATTTTAAGAATACGCTGAGATTTAATACATTTATAAAAAAAAATTCCAAGAAACATATGAGTTATTATAAAATTGAAAATTTAGAACAATATTTTAAACATTACAATAAGTCAATAAGGGAACCAAGAAAATTTTGGGGTAAAATCGCTGAGGAAAATTTTACATGGTACCAACAATGGGAAAAAGTAGTTGATTTTAATATGGCTGACGCCGAAGTAAAATGGTTTACTGACGCAAAAGTTAATATTACTAAAAACTGTATTGATAGACATTTAAGTAAAAGAGGCGAGAAGACTGCGATTATTTTTGAACCGAATGATCCGTCAGAAGAAGCTTTACATATAACATACAACGAATTATATGAACGTGTTTCAAAAATGGCGAATGTTTTGCGTGAGCAAGGCGTACGTAAAGGAGACAGGGTTTGTATTTATTTACCAATGATTCCAGAATTAGCTGTTGCTGTTTTGGCTTGCGCTAGAATTGGAGCAATACATTCTGTTGTTTTTGCTGGATTTTCCGCTTCTGCTGTTTCTGCACGAATTAATGACTGTGAATGTAAAATGGTTATTACTTCTGATGGAGGTTACAGAGGAAACAAAACAATTGATCTCAAAGGAATTGTTGATGAGGCTCTAGAAACTTGCCCATCAGTAACAAAAGTTTTAGTTGCTAAAAGAACTAAAACGGATGTAAAAATGAAAGAAGGCCGTGATATTTGGTTGCAGCCATTGTTAGATGCAGCTCTAGACAATAGCGTTGCCGAAATTATGGACGCTGAAGATCCTTTGTTTATTTTATATACTTCAGGATCAACTGGTAAGCCAAAAGGTATGGTTCATACTACAGCTGGTTACATGGTCTATACGGCTTATACATTTAAAAATGTTTTTAGCCATGAAGAAAATGATATTTTCTGGTGTACAGCTGACATTGGCTGGATTACTGGACATTCATATATATTATATGGACCATTATTAAACGGAGGAACAACAGTAATTTTTGAAGGAGTTCCATCTTACCCAGATTTCAGCCGTTTTTGGGATATTATCGAAAAACATAAAATCACACAATTTTATACAGCACCAACTGCAATTCGTTCATTAGCAAAAGAAAGCTTAGATTATATTCAAAAATATCCTTTGAAATCCTTAAAAGTTATTGGATCAGTTGGAGAGCCAATCAACGAAGAAGCTTGGCATTGGTTCAATGACCACGTAGGAGATAAGAGATGTCCGGTTGTAGATACTTGGTGGCAGACTGAAACTGGTGGAATTATGATTTCTCCAATTGCTTTTGTAACACCAACAAAACCAACTTATGCGACTTTACCATTACCAGGAATTCAGCCAGTCTTGATGGATGAAAAACGCAATGAAATTGAAGGAAATCAAGTAGTTGGAAGTTTGTGTATTAAATTTCCTTGGCCTGGTATCGCAAGAACGATTTGGGGTAACCATGATCGTTATAAAGAAACTTATTTCTCAGCTTTCCCTGGAAAATATTTTACAGGAGATGGTGCTTTAAGAGACGAAGTTGGGTATTATAGAATCACGGGTAGAGTAGATGATGTTGTAATTGTTTCTGGTCACAATTTAGGAACTGCTCCAATCGAAGATGCTATTAACGAACACCCAGCAGTTGCGGAATCTGCAATTGTTGGATTTCCACATGATATTAAAGGAAATGCATTATATGGTTATGTAATTCTTAAAGAAACTGGAGAAGTTAGAAATAAAGAAAACCTAACAAAGGAAATTAATCAATATATTGCTGATCACATTGGGCCAATTGCAAAATTAGACAAAATTCAATTTGTGTCTGGTTTGCCAAAAACCCGTTCTGGAAAAATTATGCGTAGAATTTTGCGTAAAATAGCAGAAGGTGATTTTTCTAATTTTGGAGATACTTCAACATTATTGAATCCTGAAGTTGTAGATGAAATTACAAAAGGAAGAATTTAATAACTAGAATTTATAAATAAAAAAGCCTCTTAAATTTTAAGAGGCTTTTTTATGTCTTGAAATATCAGTATTTGTGAGACTGAGCGAAGTCGAAGTCTTTTATGTTGTATCACTTTGCGGGACTTTGAATTACTCAGTCTGACAATTGTGATCACTTATTTTGTATTTTTATTTAATCCCTAATCTAGATTTTAATTTTAAAAATAATAAAGCAATTCTGTAAGCATCTTCAGCTGATGAATTTCTGTCGCTTTTTGGGATTTTATAAATTTCACATAAATCATCCAGTGAAAACTGCTTGTCATTAATGTCCATTAATTTTCGATACATTACATCAACATCCAGAGCTTCATTCTTTAGTCTTCCACAGTCAAGACGTTCCAAAGAAGAATTCAGCATTTCAATATCAAAATTTATGTGATGACCAACTAAAACGGCATTTCCCAGAAAATTAACGAATGCTTCCAGTGCTTCCGGTTCCTGCATTTTGCTCATTTTGCTTTCAATAATAAATTCGTTTGAAAGTCCATTGTCCTGCAAAAATTTGTATTGCAGTAACACGGATTCAAAATTATCCTTAATTACAATGCTGTCATCAATTACAGAGAACGCACCTAAAGACAAAATCACGTCTTTATTCGGGTTTAAACCAGATGTTTCTGTTGATAGAACAACGAATCTGTTAGGTTTTGTCTCGAATTTGTTTAGGTAATCTTTCCAAAAATCTGGATATTCTTTATTAATATTTTTAAGCCAGTCTAGCATATTTTACGAGAATTGTGTAAGTTGAAATTTACTCTTAATTAATTCCTCAAGATCTTTCATTGGGGTCAAGGCATTTTTTAACTTTTCTTTGTCTGTTTTAGACATTTCTCTAAGATTAATATATTGTCCAGAATCGTCATTTTTTAAACCTTCAACAGTTCTAAATTTTGAGAGTGTTAAAAAAGCCTCAGCACAACTCAAATAGATTTCAGCATTTTTAGAATCTGTTATTGCTAATTGTTTGAATCTCAAATAAGTATTTTTGATCCCTTTAATGTTTGCATTTAAAATTAATAAACGTGCAGCATCAATCAATGGCATTAAAGCACGCGTTTTGATGTCAAATTTTCCTTTATGTGGACCTTCTTCTTCAACAATGAATTTTTTGAAAAAACTCAGAGGAGAGTTCTTTTTCAAAGCATCGTTTCCTAAGAAATCAAAAAATAAAGTATTATTTACCGCATTTTTGAAAATCACATTTTCTATAACTTCTTCAATTTTTGGTTCACCAAAAACAATTTCATAATCAAAGAAAATACTGCTTAAATCGTTGCTATTTTCACCTGGAGTATTCATCCAACTGTTGTATTGTTTTGTCCAGTCTGTCAATGATTTACACCATAACATATTGCTTCCCATATGGCCATTTGGACAAAATTCATATCCTACTTTTTCCAAGATAGTAGTGGCTCTTTTTGCTAATCTCAAAAAGTAATCTTTGACTTCTCTGTATTTTTCCGGAGCAACATCTTCAAAAATTAAAATACTGTCTTGATCTGTAAGCAACAGTTGTTCTTTACGTCCTTGACTTCCAATGCTTAACCAGGCAAAACGAGCAGGAGGTGAGCCTAAATCTAAAATAGATAATTCAACAGAGCGTTTGATAATGGCCAAATTGATTTCACTGGCAATATTGCTCACATGCGAAATCGGAATATTTTTCTGAATCGAATTCTGAATCAAATCAGATAAACGATCACGAATTTGTTTTAAGTCTTTTGGTAGCTGCGAACGCTTAATTTCTTTAATTAAAACACCAGGGTTACTCGCTTGAGCTACAATTAAATCGTGCTCAGAAATAATTCCTTTTACAGCAGATTTGCTCGTACCGTCTTTTGTAACGCAAAGGTGCGTTACATTATGTTTAAGCATTAGCAATTGTGCTTCGGCAAGCGAAACATTTTCAATTACTGTTACTACTGGTGAAGACATAATTTTATCAATCGTTTCTGTAATAGGATAGCGGCCAGTTGCAATTTTTGAAGCTAAATCGGTAGCAGTAACAATACCAATTGGGCGACTTTTTTCTCCACAAACTATAATATTATCGACCATTGCCTCAGTCATTAAAATCGCAACATCTTTAACAATATGAGTTGCCTCGGTTGTTAAAGGTGAATTATTATAGTTAAGTGATTGAATATATTGCATTTCTGATTGCTGATCAACGTAGAACGAAGTATCAGAAATCATTTTTCCGTTTGAATTTACGCTATCTTTTGTATGTCTTGAATTTGTTGCAAAACTCTCCAGCAAAAAATTTAAAACATCAGAATTATTAGCAACAAAAGGTCTGAAAACCGCAATCGGAATAGCATATATGATACTTTCTTCACGCGCTTTTGCCGTCATCATATAATTATTTTTGGCAAAGAAAGGTCTTAGACCAAAAATATCGCCTTCGTGACATTTATTGATGATAGTTTCCTCAGCATCAGCAATTGTAGTTAAATTGATGACACCAGAAGCTACAACATAAAAACTATCATGCAGCGTATCGTTGTTTTGAAATAATACAGTATGTTTTTCTAAGTTTAATACACGGATGTTTGTTGCAATATCAGATAATTCCTGAAAAGTCAAATTATTAAACGGCGGGTATTCTTTTAAAAAATCTGCAATATGCTCAGCAATAGTATTCATATATATGATAATTTTTTTAAAGTATCGAATGTAAAAATAAGAAAATAAAGTCTTACAATGATAGCAACTTTGGCATAATCTGAATATTTTAAAGAAATGTTAAGAATTACTGATTTCAAGGCTTTAAAATGTTTTTTTTACATTTTAAATTTGAATTATCACTCTAAATTTAATCTGATGCCATCACATTTTTTATAATAGTTGTGCAAAATTCTCATTTACAATTAGTTTGAGATGATGAAAGTGTATTTAGTGAATTAATTTGTTTTATTTGAAGTAGTACAGAGAAATATTTTTGAAATTTTCTATTTTACATAATATAAATTATAGGTCAAAATATCATTATCTTTATTTAATACTAAGTCAACTGGATTGTTATTAATCATAACTATACAAAGCTTCATTTATCTCTTATTTGAAAATTGCTTTACATTCTTTCAAATAATCGAATTTTCAATGAGCTAAAACATATTGACTCACAATTTACTTTTAAACTGAAATTCTCATATTTGAAAAAATAAATTATTTTTTATCAAATAAGCAATTTATCAGCATTTGTAAAATTTAAAAAAAAAAGCATCACAATTCTGTGATGCTTCAAATTTCTCCTATTTGAAAATTTAATCTAATTTTTTCAAATAAACAGATTTTCCATTAAGTGAAATTTCAATTTGATTTGTTTTATCACTAAATGTTGTTCTTAAAACATTTCCTTTAAAAAGTTGGACATCACCAAAAACTTTTCCGGTTTCGTCTGAAATGTATTCAAATAATAATTTTTTATTTCCAGGCTCAATTCCTAATTTATAACTTGAAAATTTTGTTCCTTTTAGATCAAATTGCTGTTGTGAATCGATAATTTTTCCATCAGCATAAAAATTGGTAATCGTTTTGTTTAATGTAATATCCGGATAATACTCATTTACTTTTTTTAGAAGTTCGTATTGTTCTACATTTGCATCTTCTTGTTTTGATACGATGGTTTGAGCAAATGAAATTGTTGTAAAAATAAGTGCTAATAATAAAGTGATTTTTTTCATAATTTAAATTTTATAATTAAGGTTTCAAAACATTTCTGAAAGCTTATATAATTTCCATTTTTTATGCAAAAATGTTATTATATGTAACAAGATAGTGAATTTTAACTGATAATTTGAAATTATAAGTAATTTTTTATAAAAATGACAACAAAAAAATACATTAAACTCATTCTTATTTTAGGATCTCTAACCGCATTAGGGCCTTTTTCAATCGATATGTATCTGCCTGGTTTCTCTGATATTGCTAATGATTTGAATACAACTGTGGCAAAAGTTTCAATGAGTTTATCCAGTTATTTTATCGGAATATCTGCCGGACAATTGCTATACGGACCTTTATTAGATCGTTTTGGGCGAAAAAAACCTTTATTTATGGGTTTAATGGTGTATATATTAGCATCATTAGGCTGTGCTTATGTGACTAATGTTGATACATTTATTCTGTTGCGATTTGTTCAGGCAATTGGGAGTTGTGCAGCAACAGTTGCTTCTGTAGCTATGGTACGTGATCTTTTTCCTGTAAAAGATATTCCAAAAGTGTTTTCACTTTTAATGCTTGTTCTTGGCCTTTCGCCCATGCTTGCGCCAACGATTGGAGGTTATGTAACCGAAGATTACGGATGGCATACTGTATTTTTTATCTTAATGTTTATGGGAATTTCTATTTTGTTTGCTTCTCAAATTGGTTTGCCAAATAGTTATAAACCAGATGTTTCTATATCATTAAAGCCAAAACCTATTATTTCCAACTTTTTAAAAGTCTTAAAAGAACCTCAATTTTTCACTTATGCATTCACTGGAGCAATAGCTTTTTCTGGATTATTTACATACGTAGCGGCTTCGCCTATCATTTTTATGAATATTTACCATGTAGATGCTAAAACTTACGGATGGATTTTTGCTTTTATGTCGGTTAGTTTTATTGGTTCAAGTCAGTTAAATTCCATTTTATTAAAGAAATTTTCGAGTGAACAAATGATTTTTACAGCATTAATTTTGCAATCTATTATTAGTATTGCTTTCCTTGTACTTTCTTTAAATAATCTTTTAGGTTTATATGAAACTATAACGATGCTATTTCTATTTTTAGGCTGTTTAGGAATTTCAAATCCAAATACGGCGGGACTTACAATGGCACCGTTTGCTAAAAATGCTGGCAGCGCCTCGGCCTTAATGGGAGCTATTCAATTAGGTTTAGGATCTATTGCGTCTTTTGCTGTTGGAATCTTCGTTAAGGATTCTGTAACGCCTATGGTTCTTATTATGACAGTTACTACGATTATTGCTTTTATCGTTTTAAATATCGGTAAACGATTTATTAAAAAGAAAGTAGAATTAAGCGCTGAAGATGACATTGTTGTTGTTCATTAATAATAGACATAAAAAAACAGAATCTAAAACAGATTCTGTTTTTTTATGATTTCAATCTTGGAATTTGGAATTTTAAAAATTGAATATTTTAAAATTACTCTGCAGATTGTCTTTTGTCAGGTCTTATAATCATTCTAAGCGATTGATCTCTTGCAAAATAAGCAACCATCCAGTTCCAGAAAGTATTTAATCTGTTTCTATAAGTTATCAAAGAAATCAAGTGAATAAATAACCAAATAACCCAAGCAAAAAATCCATTGAAATGCCATTTCGGACTCGGCAAATCTACAACCGCTTTGGCTTTTCCAATAATTGCCATTGATCCTTTATCATGATAAGCAAAAGGTTTAAGTGGTTTTCCAGAAGCCATTTTCATAAAGTTTTTGGCTAGGTTTATTCCTTGTTGAATAGCTACTTGTGCCACTTGCGGATGTCCATCAGGGAAGTTTTTATCTCCGGCTAAAATCGCAGTATCTCCAATTGCATATACATTATCTAATCCGTTGACTTTATTGAATTGGTCTGTCGCCATACGTCGTCCGCGTCCATAGCTTTCCTTCGGAATTCCATCGAAAATTTTAGCAGAAACACCAGCGGCCCAAATTAGATTTTTAGTTTTGATGGTTTCTCCGTTTTCAAAAAACACTGTATCATCAACATAATCAGTCACACGGCTGTTTAATTTGACTACAACGCCAAGATCTGTCAATGCTTTCAAGGTGTCTTTTTGCGAAGCTTCACTCATTGGTGATAGCAATGCATCTCCTCCATCAACTAAATAAACATTGCTGGCTGAAGTATCCAATTCAGGATATTCTTTTAGTAAAATACTTTTTCGCATTTCGGCAAACATTCCAGAAACTTCCACTCCTGTTGGTCCTCCTCCTGCTACTACAATCGTTAATAATTTACGGCGTTTGCGCATATCTTTACAAATTGCAGCTTTTTCAAGATTTTTAAGCAGTGTATTACGCATTTCGATGGCATCGTTTAGCGTTTTCATCGGAATAGCGTTTTTCATTACGTTTTCCATTCCGAAATAACTCGTTTCTGCACCTGTAGCAAAAACCAGATAATCGTATGTTAATTCACCATTGCTTAAAATAATTTTATTTTCGGATGGAACTACAGAAAGTAATTCGCCCAAACGAAACTGAAGATTTTTTTTGCCTGCAAAAAATTTTCTGAAAGGATAACTGATGCTTGATGGTTCTAAAAAAGCCGTTGCAACTTGATATATTAACGGAGGAAAAAAGTTATAATTATTTTTGTCTACAAGCGTTACTTGTATCTGAGGATGGTTTACAAGTTCCTTTGCGAGATTGATTCCCGCAAAACCTCCTCCTATTATGACTATGTTCATATATGCTGTTATTAAATAGGATTATAAAATAATACCTTATAAATATACAACTTTAATATGCAATGACAATTGTTGAATTTATTACTTTTTGAATTTTTTAACAGGTTTTTCAACTACATCGATTTTGTTTTGCAGGACATAATTTGCTAGCAATTTTTCAATCAATTCGTCTTTTGTAAGATGATGAAAAACGGTTTTTACTTTTGTTTTTAAATCTGAAGAAATATCATGATTTGGCTTTGTTTTGAAGATTTGTTTTGCCCATAAAAGTGTGTTATTTTCTTCTAAACTTAAAGCTGAAGGTTTTTCGAATTTGGTGAATTTTATTCCCAATTCTCTTTCAAAATCAGGAATTTCAATAGTTTCTTCTTCCTGTAAAACAGTCAATGAAAGTCCTTTTGCACCAGCTCTTGCTGTTCTTCCGCTTCGGTGAACATAATTTTCGTAAGTGTCTGGCAAATGGTAATTCACAACATAAGCGATTTCTTTTACATCAATTCCTCTTGCAGCAAGATCTGTTGCTACTAAAATATTGATGTGACCTTCACGAAATTGCTCCATAATTCGGTCACGAATTCCTTGGGTTAAACTTCCGTGAATGGCTCCTGATGAAAAACGATTTATGGCTAAATTTTTAGCTAATTTATTCACAGCAGCCTTTGTTTTGCAGAAAATAATACCGCGTTCGCCTTCTCTTGAATTCAGGAAATGCATCAAAACATCCAGTTTTTCAATAGGATCAACTACAATGAATTGGTGGTCAATTTCTTGATTTCCTGATGTTTCCATATTAGCACTGATCTGAACTGCATTTTTATTTAAATAATTCTGAATCAGCTGTTTTATTGTTCCCGGCAAAGTTGCTGAAAACAAAAGAGTACGATGTTTCTTTGGAAGTTCAGCGATAATTTCGTCTAAACTTTCTTTTAGTATAGAAACCATTTCATCGGCTTCATCTAAAACTAAATATTGTGTCTGACTTAAATCAACGGCTTTTCTCTCAATTAAATCGATTAAACGACCCGGAGTTGCCACAACAATATGTGCAGGCTGTGTAAGACGCTCGATTTGGGGTTTAATTGGAATTCCACCACAAGTTGCGGCGATAGAAATATTTGGAATATACTTAGAAAAATCTTCTAAATTTCTAAAAATCTGATGTCCAAGTTCTCTAGTCGGAACTAAAATTACAGCCTGAACCAGAGGCGATTTCGTATCAATTAATTGCAGAAGAGGCAATCCAAAAGCAGCCGTTTTTCCTGTTCCGGTTTTGGCTAAACCAACAACATCATGCTTTTCGGCCAAAAGAAGCGAAATTGTTTTTTGTTGAATTTCTGTTGGTTCAACAATATTTAATTCGCCTAAAGCTTTTAAAATTGGCGCTGAAACTCCTAATGCTGAGAATTGTTTAGACATAGTTTTTGTTTTTTTTGTTTAAAGTTTCATGTTTCAAGTTGTACAGAAACTTAATAGATTCGAAAAAGGAGAAATCACATTCGAAATGAATTATTCTGAAATGCGATTTCTCCTTTAAAATTATAAATAATGTTCTAGATTCCAATAACTTGAAACATGAAACCTAAAGCTTTAAACTTTTTTAAAATCAATCTGGTTCGTTCATGATTTTTTCACGGTATTTTTTACCGATCAGTAAAGTCATGTTCTTTTTATAATCATCAACCAGCCATTCGCGGTAATTTTTACTGCATTGGCTTAAACATTTAGCGTAACGCTTTATGCGGCATTCAATATCATCATCAAGTTCTTTTGCTAATGATTTTGCTTCCTGCAATGTTTCCGTATTATCAACACACATTGAAGCATGCTGTTCTAAAGATTTGTCCAATACAATTTTTGAACGTAAATTTTGCTTAATTGCCAGTTTATGCTCTTCATCTACATCAAAAGTTACATCGGCAGTTTTGCTAAATTTCGCTCTTAATTCAGGCGGCATGCTATATTTGAAAAACATTTCAATCTCAGTATCGTCTCTTAAATTCTCAAGATAAAATTCTGGAGATTTAAAAATGTGCTGCCAGTTTACAGGCTCGCTCCATAATCCAAAACGAGCGGCGTTATTTCCTAAATCAATTACGGTAAATTCATCTTTTCCAGGCAATTTACGAGATCCTCGGCCAATCATCTGAAAATATAATGTAAGCGATTTTGTTGCTCTGTTCAAAATAATAGTTTCGACAGTCGGCTCGTCAAAACCTGTTGTAAGGATTCCCACAGAAGTCAAAATCGCATCTGGAGTTTTCTTGAACCAAGCCAAAATATCTTTACGTTCTTCAGAACTGCTTGTGTTGTCAAGGTGTCTGATGTCGTAACCTGCTTCTCTAAAAGTATCATATACATATAAGGAAGTATGAATACCGTTATTGAAAATAAGCGTTTTTTTGCCCAAAGAACGTTCTGTGTAAGCATGAAGTAATTTTTCCTGCATCATTGTATTAGTATACAAATCGTCAGAAGATTTTACAGTGTAATCACCGTTGATACCTACTTTTAGTGAAGTTAATCCAACATCATAACTATAAGTTGTTGCTCTTGCCAAAAATCCTTTATCAATCAATGAACCAATTGTATCTCCAACGATTAATTCGTCGTAACTCTGGTGCATTGGCAATTTTATATTCGAACTCAATGGCGTTGCTGTTACTCCTAGAATAAAAGCATTTTTGAATGAGTTTAATAATTTCCTGAATGAATTGTAATGTGCCTCATCAATGATAACCAAGCCAATATTATCAAGATGCAATTTTTCATCATTGATACGATTTTTTAACGTCTCAACCATTGCCACGAAACAAGAATAATCATTTTGATCAGGAAGTTCTTTTACCTTGCTGTTGATTATTTTATTGCTTACGCCAAAACCTTTTAGCATTTTTGACGTTTGTTTGCAAAGCTCGATACGGTGTGTTAAAACAACGACTTTTTTGTCATTATTGGATAAATAACGACGCACAATTTCTGAAAATATCACTGTTTTACCACCTCCAGTTGGCAATTGGTACAATAAGTGATGTTTTGGAGGAGCATTGTCTAAACGGTCAAAAATGGCATCAATATCGCCTTTTTGGTACGCATAAAGTTCTTTTTTCTCTTCTCTTTCTATTTCTAAAGTGTTTTGAGACATTGTTTATTTTTGGATTTTTGCAAAAATACACCGAAAAAACAGTTATTCATCGTAATTTAACCTAAAATAAATGTTTTTTTTAAATAAAGATTTTTTATGAGAAGTGTGCTTAAAGGTCAATTTTGTCTAAAATCGCCTCAAAATCGTACTTATTTTTCCATTTTTGTTGAACAGTTTCATCATGAATTGCAATAATTCTTGCTTTATACTCAGTTAAAATTCCGTTTGAAATTAAAAAATTAACTGCTTGTTCAAATGAATTCAATATACTTTTGTAAAATAAATCCTGCTTTATAAGATTTTGGGAAGAATACGTTTGGGCAATTTCGATGTTATAAAGCATCAAATCGGCAATTATAAAAGAATCTACACCAAGAGAAATAAAATGCTTGATGATTTTTTGAGCTACAGAGCGACGCATTTTTGCTTTCGGACGCCATCTAGCTCCGGGTTTTTTGATTGGAAAGTATTCCTGAGAGATTTTCACCTTCGATTCCTGCAAAAGTTTGTCTTCTTTCGGATTAAAAACAAAATCATAATACACTTTTACGGGACTGAATTTATCATACAGCTCAATCAGTTGTTCTTCGAGCTGCTCTTTGCTTAATTCGGCTAGATATTTTTTTAAATCGCGTTTGCTCATTATCAAAGTTTAAGACTGTAAAAATAAATTACTTTTCTGACACATAACTTAAAAACCAATCCTAATACTTAATTTTGCTTCCATAAATTCAAAAAATACATTTATATGCTCAAGATTTTTAAAGTTACTGCCATTTTAGAAGGAATATCTTACTTAGTATTATTTGCTAATATGCTTTTCATAAAAACAAATAATCCTGAACTTTATCATACATTATTGCGTCCATTGGGAATGACACATGGCGTTTTATTTATTGGATACATTGTTCTTGCTTTTTTATTGAAAAAGTCAATGAACTGGGACTTAAAGACTTTTGGGATCATTTTAATTGCTTCTCTTGTTCCATTTGGAACTTTTTATATTGAAAAAAAATACTTAGAAAATAATGCATAAGCTTTTGGATAAAATATTTAATTTTTTATATCCGATTTTTAGAGATTGGGGAATGAGCCGCAATATGGCGTCATACACTAGTCTTATTTTTAATATCGCCATTTTGGTGGCATTAGCATATATTATTTATTATGCTGCCAAATTTGTTTTAGTTACCCTGACCGCCATTTTTGCGCAACGTACTAAAACTAAATTTGACGATTATCTAATTCAGAACAAAACAACCAGATATACGGCGTATTTAATTCCGTTTTTCTTTATTTATAAAGCGGTTCCCGTAATTTTAGACAAATATGAATATTGGGAATCTATATTCGGAAAAATAGTTGGCGTTTATATTGTATTGCTGGGTTTATGGATTGTTCGAACAATCTTTAATTCGCTTCGCGATTATTTAAAACAGAAACCTGAATATAGCGACAAACCTATCGATAGTTTCGTTCAGGTTATCATGATTGTGTTGTGGATTTTTGGTGTTGCTCTTATTATTTCGACTTTATTCGGAATCAAAAAAGGGGAATTGCTTACGATTTTAGGGACACTTTCAGCTATTATTATCTTGATATTCAGAGATACAATTCTTGGATTTGTTTCAAGCGTGCAGGTTGCGATTAACGATATGGTTCGTATTGGCGACTGGATTACAATGGATAAATTTGGTGCTGATGGTGATGTAATTGAAATCAATTTGACTACAGTAAAAGTTCGGAATTTTGATAATACGATTACAACGATTCCAACTTATGCTTTAAGCTCAGATTCTTTTCAAAACTGGCGCGGGATGCAAAAATCTGCAGGGCGCCGAATCAAAAGACATATTTTGATAAAAAGTAGCACAATTCGGTTTTTGAATGACGAAGATTTGGCGCAAATGCGAAAAGTACAACTGATTTCATCTTATATAGATACAAGACAAGCCGAAATTGAAAAATACAACGATCTTCGAGGAGTTGATAAAACAATTGCAATTAACGGTCGAAATATGACCAATTTAGGTTTGTTCAGAAAATATATTATGCAGTATCTCATAACGCATCCGGGATTAAATAAGGATATGCACATTATGTGCCGTCAACTACAATCTACTGCGCACGGAGTTCCATTAGAAATTTATGCTTTTTCAAGCGATAAACGCTGGGCGAATTACGAATATATCATGTCTGATATTTTTGATCATGTTATGGCTTCTGTAGAATATTTTGATCTTGAAATATTTGAATTGCCTTCTAAGATTGGAAGTTTGGAATAAGACAATTTAACCGCAAAGAACGCAAAGAATTACGCAAGGTTCGCAAAGCTTTTTACACAAAGCTTTGCGAACCTTGCGTTTTATTTATTAAAAATATAAAGCCTTGCGCCCTTTGCGGTTAAGTCAACATAAAGCTTGAAAAAAAACTATTTCTTAATTTCTTCAAAAACAAACTTTGGGTCGTTATAATTTAGTGTTCCCTGAATAAAACACGGAAGACTCATATAAGTTCCCATTACCCCATTTCCTAAGATTAGTTTGTTATCTTTTTTGAGCAATGCCAAAGGAATTCTCTTCCAGCTTCCACCATTTGAAATATAATGAAAATCGCCTCTTAAAGTATCGCCTTTAATATCTCCCCTTACATCACCCGAATCTTTTCCAATTTGATGGTACAGAATTTCATATCGGCCAAAAAAACGTTTTTCGTTGATGTTGATAACTAAAATTGCAGTATCTTTTTGATGTACGGCGCGGTAAACGACTTCTTTATAATCAGTTTTATTATCTTTTGAGTTACAAGAAATAATAAAAATCATAATTAAAAACAGAAAAAGTAACGTGTTTTTGTTCATAATAAATTTTTAAAACCAGATAAGTGACAAAAGTACATTTAAAAGCTAAAACTTAAATTTTATTAAATAACTTATCTGTCAATTTAATTTTTGTATCGTAATTTTTTCTAAATTTAAAGAAAAAACATGGCAGATAGAGACACTTTTTTAAGAGAATTCAGAGGCGAAACTTTAGGAACTGTAAGTGCTCAATCTTCTCCAGATGAGATCTTTCAAAACCAGACGATTAGACCTATTTTGAAACTTCAAAACGATTTGTTTATTGCAGTTTTTATAAACTACATAAATAAAAACAAAGCTGATTTTTATTCTTATTCGGTTGAAAAGAAAATTCAGACTATAGAAAATTCCATTCAAAAAGATATTAAGTTTCGTAATTCCCTAAAAGGAATCGTTATGGCGCTTTTTACGCTTGAAGAATATGAAACTTATATTCAGAATTCTTCCAGTTTGAATAAGCGAATGATGAATTTGCTGATTGACAGGTTGAAAAGTCAGGTTCAGTTGTTTGAGGTGGAATCGAGTTCTTAGTTTTTTTATGGAAATAGAAATAATTGAAAAGCAAGAACAGTGCTTATTTGTTTATGAAGAAGATGAATTATTGTTTTATTCTACAGTAAAATTCAACTGGTTTAGCAGAATTATAAAAATATATAATCCCTTTGATGTCTTAGTTTTAGAGTTAAAATTTGATAATTTTTCTTATCAAGTATTACATCAGAACAAGTTTATGACTAAGGATGTGTATAAAATCGACGAGAAGGCTTTGTTTTTTAATAAAGACAAACGTTTGTATATAAAATCAAAATGGTTTATCACATTTAACCATAATTTTAATTACTTTTTTAAAGGGAATAAAATAGCGGACGTGAAACAAAATATTTGGAGCCTCATTACTAAATATCAATTAAATATAAATAATGAAAGTCTAGAATTTAGAAATCAACTAATCTTTCATGTGTTGGCAATTAAAACAGGTTATTCAGTCGATTAATAATTTTTCAAAAAAAGCAATTTAAAATGTTTCGCCAATTCCGAAATAAACTCCCTTTAACAGAAGAGAAATGGAACGAATACATCAGTTATTTCAATCGTATTGAAGTTCCGGCAAAAACAGTTCTTATAGAAGAAGGAGAAATTTCGAAAAAGCTTTTTATAATTGAAAAAGGTTGTATCAGGGTTTGGTTTAACAATAACGGAAAAGATTTGACTTCGCAGTTTTTTTTCGAAAATCAAAGTGTGGCTTCTATTGAAAGTTTCATAAAACAATTTCCGAGTCCGGTTGTGGTTGAAACTATTGAACCTTCGATTTTATGGTGGATCAGTAAAAAGGATGTCGATAAAATTTTAGAAGAAATTAAAGAAATTCCCGAATTAAGAGATCAGTTAATCAATATGCTGTTTCAGAGAACATTTGATTATATGAAACACTTTTTTTCTTTTATAAAAGACTCCCCTACTCAACGTTATCTGGATTTAATTAAAGAAAAACCTCAAATTGTACAGCGTGTTCCTCAGCATTATATTGCTTCTTATCTTGGCGTAAGCACGGTCCATTTAAGTCGAATCAAAAGTAAATTAGTTCATAAAAAAGAGTAAAATTTCAACCCAATGTGTATAATTTATTCTTTTATTATTTAACACATAGAAACATAGATTTTCATTTGCCGAAAAGCTTTAAAAAGAAACTAGTTTCTAACACATAGTTAGCTATGTTTACTAAAACAAGTGAAACGCCTTTTTAAGGATTCTTAATCTATGTTTTTATGTGTTTGAATTAATTACGTAGTATTTGATAACAAATGTTATCGTCTGCCGAAAATCAAGTTTCGAACTTTGCATCATAAAATTTAATATTATGAAAGCAGCGGTAGTTTATACGAAAGGCCAAATGCCTAAATATGCAGAATTTGCAGAACCAATTGTTCAAAACGAAAATCAGATTTTAATTTCAGTAAAAGCTGTCGGCATTACAAATCTGGATAAAGGAAAAGCGTCTGGAAAACATTATTCTTCAGAAAATAAGAATGAAAATGGCTTTGTAATAGGAAGCGATTGTGTTGGTTTACTCGAAAACGGAACTAGAGTTTATGCCCGCGGAATCTCTGGTACAATGGCTGAAAAAGCAATAATAGATAAAAATATATTAATAAAGCTGCCTGATGGAATAAGCGATGCAATTGCAGCTTCGTTGCCAAATGCAGTTGCAGGTTCAGCTATGGCTTTGCGATTTCGCGCTAATATCAAAGCCGGTGATACTGTTTTGATCAACGGTGCAACGGGATTTACAGGTCAAATAGCAATTCAGATTGCAAAACATTATGGAGCAAAAAGAATAATTGTTACCGGAAGAAATGAAAAAACGCTTCAAAACTTAAAAGAATTAGGCGCAGATGAAACAATTTCATTAAAACAAACCGATGATGCATTTGTTTCTCAATTAAATGAAATTCATCAGAACACATCAATTGACATTATTTTAGATTATTTATGGGGACATCCTGCTGAGTTGATTCTTTCCGTTTTAAAAGGAAACGGATCATTTACCAATAAAATAAGATATGTAACTATTGGCGGAATGGCTGGTGACAACATTCAATTGTCGTCAGGGATTTTAAGAAGTGTAGATCTTCAATTGTCAGGTTCTGGATTAGGAAGCTGGTCAAAAGAAGAAGTGAAATTGTTATTTTCAGAAATACTTCCGGAAATGTTTCTTTTGGTTGCTCAGAATAAGTTGAAAGTTAATATCGAAACTGGAAATCTCGTTGATATTGAAGAAATGTGGGCAAAAGAAGTTTCAGACGGAAAACGATTGGTTGTTCTTATCTAACTTAATAATTTTAAAGAAAAAAGGTTTGACAAAAATGATTGTCAAACCTTTTTTTAATTCTTTTCTTAAGTGTAAGATGTTTTTATTCAGATCTGTATACTTTTTGGAGCTAATATTTCAATAAATCCAATAATGTTTCTTCAAAACGATCTTTTGCTAAAAACTGATCTTCCAAAGCTTTTGTAAACGGAATTGGAGAATCCAAACTTGCAACTCTTTTTACAGGACCATCTAAAAATTCAAAACAGTTTTCCATAATCAAGGAAGAAATATCGCTTGCAATTCCGCCAAACATAGTATCTTCCTGATAAATAATTGCTTTTCCTGTTTTTTTTACAGAAGCAAAAATCGCTTCAGTGTCTAAAGGTTGCAATGTTCTTAAATCAATTAAATCAGCGTCTATTTGTGGATTCTTCTCTAAAGTATCTAAAGCCCAATGAACAGTTGCTCCAAAAGCTATGATGGTTACGGCGTTTCCTTCTTTTATTAAAGCCGCTTTTCCAAAAGGAATTGTGTAATAATCTGTCGGAACATCTTGATAAATACTTCTATACAATTGTTTATGTTCAAAAAATAATACCGGATTTGGATCATTTATTGCAGTATTAAGCAGTCCTTTTGCATCATAAGGAAAAGCTGGATAAACTACTTTTAAACCAGGAGATTTTGTAAACCAGGCTTCATTTGTTTGCGAATGAAAAGGTCCCGCCTGAGTTCCACCGCCACAAGGCATACGAACTACAACGTCAGCATTTTCACCCCAGCGATAATGAGATTTTGCCAGTAAATTAACAATCGGGTTAAAACCAGTTGAAACAAAATCAGCAAACTGCATTTCTACAATCGCTTTATAACCGTTGATTGATAATCCCATTCCAGTTGAAACAATAGCGCTTTCGCAAATTGGCGTATTTCGGATTCTTTCTCTTCCAAAAGCATCTACAAATCCTTCTGTAATTTTAAAAGCGCCACCATATTCGGCAATGTCTTGCCCCATAATGACTAAGTTTTTATTGCGCCACATAGATTGTTCTAAACTATTTCGAATAGCATCAATAAAACGGATATTTTTTACTTCTTCACCATGAGCATACTCCTCATATTCAAAATCTTTATAAACATCATCTAATTCTCCACTATATGTAGGAACGATTTCAGGTTCAGCATTTGCAATGGCTAAATTTTCATCGATTTCCTGTTTGATTTCGTTGTGAAGCTGCTCGTCAAAATCAGGTGTAAGAACATCAATTTCGGTCAAATATTTCCTGAAATTCGTTACAGGATCTTTGGCAGCCCATTCTTCCATTAATTCTTGCGGAACATATTTAGTGCCACTCGCCTCTTCATGGCCACGCATTCTAAAAGTTTTAAATTCCAATAAAACCGGTCGTGGATTGATCTGCATTTCTTCTTTTAGTTGTGAAAGTTTGTTGTAAACTTCCAGAATATTATTTCCGTCAATAATATGGCTCTCCATTCCGTATCCAATACCTTTATCTGCAAGATTTTCACATAAATATTGTTCGTTTGTTGGTGTCGAAAGCCCGTAACCATTATTTTCAATGACAAACATTACAGGCAATTTCCAAACTGCTGCAATATTTAATGCTTCATGAAAATCTCCTTCACTTGTGGCGCCTTCTCCTGTGAAAACGGCTGTGATTTTTTTATTATTCTGAAGTTTATTGGCTAATGCAATTCCGTCTGCGATACCTAATTGTGGTCCCAAATGCGAAATCATTCCGATTATCTTATACTCCTGCGTTCCAAAGTGAAAACTGCGATCTCTTCCTTTTGTAAAACCGTTTGCTTTTCCTTGCCATTGCGAGAATAATCGGTAAAGTGGAATATTTCTTGTAGTGAAAACACCAAGATTTCTATGCATTGGCAATACATATTCAGATTCGTCTAAAACAGCTGTAACACCTACGGCGATTGCTTCTTGCCCGATTCCGGAGAACCATTTTGACACTTTACCCTGACGAATCAGAATCAGCATTTTTTCTTCGATTAATCGAGGTTTAAGAATCTTTTTATATAAATCTAATAATTGAGAGTCAGTTAGGTTTTGTCTGTTAAAGATCATTTGGTTCGTGTTTTTTTAGTGTTTCAAATATAAAAAAATATAACAATTTTATTTGTTTTTGTTATAAAATTTCAATTTTAATATAACTTTTAAAATTCAATTCTAAAATATTCTCTACCTTTGTTTCTGAAAGGTTTTTCGACACCTTTCATCTTTAAACAAAAAATGTAAAGTATGCAAAACATTCCTAGTGTAGACTTACGTGATTTCCTTTCGGACGACCCGAAACGTAAACAAAAATTTGTAAATGAAATCGGCAATGCATTTGAAAACATTGGCTTCGTAGCCCTAAAAGGTCATTTCCTTGACGACCAATTAGTAGACGAGCTTTATAGCGAAATTAGAAAATTTTTCGCTTTGCCAATAGAAACTAAGCATAATTATGAAATTCCTGGTATTGGCGGACAAAGAGGTTATGTATCTTTTGGAAAAGAACATGCTAAAGGACGCAAAGAAGGAGATTTGAAAGAATTTTGGCATTTTGGTCAGTATGTTGACAAAGATTCAAGATGGGCTTCAGAATACCCAGACAATGTTGAAGTAAAAGAATTACCACGTTTTAATGAAGTTGGTAAAGAAGCGTACCAAATGCTTGAAAAAACAGGTGTTTATGTGCTTAGAGCTTTAGCTTTACATTTAGGTTTAGACGAGTTTTATTTTGACAATTATGCTAAAGAAGGAAACTCAATTTTAAGACCAATTCACTATCCTCCAATTACTTCTGAACCAGAAAACGCAATTCGCGCAGCGGCTCATGGTGATATCAACCTTATCACACTTTTAATGGGGGCTCAAGGAAAAGGATTACAGGTTCAAAATCATGATGGAGAATGGATCGACGCCATCGCAGCTGATGATGAATTGGTAATTAATGTGGGCGATATGTTGTCAAGACATACAAACAATAAATTAAAATCAACAATTCACCAAGTAGTAAATCCACCAAGAGAATTATGGGGGACTTCTCGTTATTCAGTTCCGTTTTTTATGCATCCAGTAAGTGATATGCGTTTGGATTGTTTGGAAAATTGTATCGATGACGAAAACCCTAAAAAATATGAAGATATTTCTGCAGGAGAGTTTTTACACGAACGTTTAGTAGAATTGGGTTTAATTAAAAAATAAAACCTAAAATTCTTAATTTTAAAATTCCAAATTCCAAAAAACACCTTATTTTGGAATTTGGAATTTCATTTTTACATAACTTTAAATATTTGAATTTAATATATTATGGATTTAAAAGATCAGTTGAAAAACTTATTTCCGGATCACATGGAATCAAATGAACCTGAAGAAATTCAGGCAGAAGAACATGTATTATATGTTCAGAAAGAGCCTATGATCTGTAAATTTGAAAAACGAAAAGGAAAAGCCACGACTATAATTGAAGGCTATGAAGGCTCTGATGAAGATTTTAAAATCTTAGCCAAAGAAATCAAAACAAAACTTAGCGTTGGAGGAACTTTTAAAGACGATTCGATCATTATTCAAGGTGATTATCGCGACAAAATCATGGCAATTTTAAAAGAAAAAGGATTTAAAACAAAACGTGTAGGAGGCTAAAAAGTTTCAAGTTGAATGTTTCAGGTTTCAAGTTATGTGAATTTGGAACAAAAAAATCAGAACCTTAGCCACTCAGAACCTTAGCACCTTATAAAAAATGATACAAAACTCAGAATTAATACTTAACCCAGATGGTAGCGTTTATCACTTAAACCTTCGTCCTGAACATATTGCACACGACATTATTTTTGTTGGAGATCAAAACAGAGTAGAAAAAATCACTCAGTTTTTTGATAAAATCGAATTCTCAACGCAAAAAAGAGAATTTAAAACCCAAACTGGTATTTATAAAGGAAAACGTATATCCGTGATTTCTACAGGAATTGGTCCAGATAATATTGATATTGTGCTAAATGAATTGGATGCGTTAGTTAATATTGATTTAGAAACACGTGCACCAAAAGAAAATCTGACTTCTTTAAATATTATAAGAATTGGAACTTCGGGCTCTTTGCAGGCAGATATTCCTGTTAATAGCTTTGTGATGTCAAAATTCGGACTTGGACTTGATAATATGCTTCGCTCCTATTTGATTGATGATGTCTCAAACGATGCCATTGAAAATGCTTTTATCGTGCATACCAATTGGGATATCCGAAAAGGAAGACCCTATGCAATTGCATGTTCTGAAAAATTAGAAAAAATAATTGAATCAGAAAAAATATTCAAAGGAATTACTGCTACAGCCGGCGGTTTCTATGGACCTCAGGGGCGCGTTTTGCGTTTGAATATTCAAGATGAAGAATTAAACAATAAAATGGATAATTTTGATTTTGATGGAAGTAAAATCACTAATTTAGAGATGGAAACAGCGGCAATTTATGGGTTATCGGCACTACTAGGGCATAATGCTTTATCTTTAAATGCAATTATTGCCAATCGTGCATCTGGCACTTTTAGCGAGGATCCTTATAAAGCTGTTGATGAGCTTATTGCCTATACATTAAATAAATTAGCACAGATTAATGTTTAATTTTTTTATAGAGCATTTAATTTATAAGCCGTTAAGAAAATTTACTTTAGGCATGGGAGGTTTGCTTAGGTGGAGTTTTTTTCAGCTGTTGAATATATCAATTGAAGAAAAACACCCTAAAAGTTTAGATTATTATTGGGATCATGATAATGAAATCCCTGATAAAAATGGATTGAATACCGCCCAAAAAAATTTATTTGCGGGTTTTTTACTTTTTATCTGTTTTATAATTTTGATAGATAAAATAGAAGGTTGATATTTATAGTAGTAGAATAGTTTTTTAAAACGTACAATTTATGTTTTTAAGAGTTGCACGACACACCGATGATTTAAAAAGAATTGAAGATTTTTATGTAAATGTTCTAGGTTTTGAACAATTAGGAGAGTTTCAGAATCATAATAATTACAATGGAATTTTCATTGGAAAATCTGGTTTAGACTGGCATTTTGAATTCACTCAGTCCAATAATAAAGCAACACATACATTTGATGAAGATGATGTAATTGTGCTTTATCCAAAATCATTTTTAGATTATAATAATGTGATAAACAAAATTGAACATCATAATATCTCAACTATAACTGCAGCAAATCCATTTTGGAATGAAAACGGAAAAATGATTCAGGATCCAGATGGTTATCGTATAGTTATATCACCATTAAAAGCAGAAATAAGCGAAATTGAATAGAAAAATTAGGCAATTAGTCAATTTGAAAATTTAAAACCTTTGTCGAAATTTCAATAATTAAAAAAATAATTTCAGATAAATAAATGACAGAAACGCATAAAAAAATACTTTTTAAATATTACAGCGATTATTTAGAAGACAATGTTTCAGAAACCATGTGGGCTGAAATTATAGATTTAGAAAAAGGTCTTTTTAAATTGGATAATATTCCGTTTTTTGGACCACTTATTGCAACCGATGATTTATTTTATGCTGAATTTGACGAGCAGGAAAATCGTTTTGTTTATAAAGAAACTATCGAAAATTCAGGAAACTCAATTGTTCAGGTTCTAATTTTAGAGAAAGGATTTGATAAAGAAATTATCAGAGAAAAATTAAAAGTAATTAATTGCCAATCAGAAGGTTTAAACGAAACTTTATTTGCAGTTGAAATTGTTCGTGATGTAGATTATGCATTAGTAAAAAGCATTTTGAACGAATATGAATCGGAAGAAATAATTGAATATGCTGAGCCATGT
The DNA here is from genome assembly GCF_054075145.1 of Flavobacterium xizangense. NCBI lineage: Bacteria > Pseudomonadati > Bacteroidota > Flavobacteriia > Flavobacteriales > Flavobacteriaceae > Flavobacterium > Flavobacterium xizangense. Next base: position 184,961 of record NZ_JBSIPG010000005.1, read on the forward strand.
CTATCAGATAAGCATCGGGCAGATTTATTAAAAAACTAAACAAACTTAAGAATACGCATAGCAAACTTAACTTAAACTTAAAATTGTAATGAAAACTGTAAACATTGTGGGTGTCCCCGAACACTTCAATTTACCATGGCATTTATGCATCGAAAATGGTGAATTTGAAGCAGAAAGTATTGATTTGCAATGGAAAGATGTTCCTGAAGGAACAGGCAAAATGTGTCAGATGCTTCGTGATGGAGAAGCTGATATTGCTGTAATTCTGACCGAAGGAATTGTCAAAGATATTTTGGCAGGAAATCCAAGCAAAATTGTTCAGATTTATGTACAGTCTCCTTTAATTTGGGGAATCCATGTTGCGGCTAAATCAGATTTTCATACTGTAAAAGATTTAGAAAACAAAAAAGTGGCAATTTCAAGAATTGGATCTGGTTCACAACTAATGGCGTATGTAAATGCTGCTGAGCAAGGCTGGGAACAAGATGATCTTCAATTTGAAATCATTAATACAATTGATGGTGCAGTTGAAGCTTTGACAAATGGAACTGCAGATTATTTTATGTGGGAACGTTTTATGACAAAACCTCTAGTTGACAAAGGTGTGTTTAGACGTGTGGGCGACTGCCCTACTCCATGGCCCTCTTTTGTAATTGCAGTTCGTGATGAATTTTTGAAAAAGAATTCAAAAGCAATGGAGAAAATTCTTGAAATCATCAATAAAACAACGCAGGATTTTGCACAAATTCCAAATATCGACAAAACATTAGCAGAACTTTTTAATCAAAAAAAAGAAGATATTCGCGAGTGGCTGAAATTAACACAATGGTCACAAAAACATTTAAATGAAAAGGCATTTACGAAAATTCAAAATCAATTATTCGATCTGGGAATTATCGATAAAAAAAGTACTTTTGTTGAAACTGTAAAAGCGCTGTAAAAACTGCTTTGAATTTTTATGATGAATTTCCCTAAAATTGACTTTCCGCAATTAAAATCCAAATTACAGGTGAAATCACCTTATGACAGGATTATTATCATGCTGTTGAGTCTTTTGATTACCATTCCGATTTTCATCATTCTGCATCAAAATCTCCGCGATTTAAATTGGGCTTTCAATTTAGATCGCGTCTTTATTTTTCTATTTGTTTTTGCGCTTATCTTTTTTTTGCTGATGCTGTTACGAACCATAATAATTTTGTGTATTGCAGTTTATTTGCTGATTTTATTTTATGGTTCTGTTATTGGTAATTATGGTTTTAGTGAAATTTCAGAAGACTATAATTCGATGATTTACACCATGTCTGATAATCCTTTTCCACAGGATATTATTGTGGCAAAATTGCTTCCATTTCCAAATAAATCAAAAATTATAAATGCGATAGAATATCAAAATCCGAAAGTTCGAAATTTTGCTATTATGGCCACTACAAAACATTTTAAAGGTATTAAAGGCTATTCAGATTATCGTACTACAATTCAATGTTTCGCAGTTTTTAAAGAAATCAATAGCCAATGGAATTATGTAAATGATCCAAAAGAAGGTGATTATATAGCAACTGCGAGCGAATCGTTAGAATATTTTTCCGGCGATTGCGATGATCATTCTATTTTAATGGCGGCTGCAATTCGTGCCATTGGCGGTACACCAAGACTAATTCATACCAAAGGTCATATCTATCCTGAAATTCTAATTGGTTCTTTAATTGATTTAGAAAAAGTCAATTTCCTGATAAAAAATGTACTTTTTGTAAAAGAAAGTTATGGAAAAAAAATACATTATCATATTGATGAACGTGGACAAGTCTGGATGAATTTAGATTATACAGCTACTTATCCAGGCGGGCCATTTTTGTATGAAGAAATTTTGGGAGAATTAACTCTAAACTAATAATCTATTTTCTTGTTTTCAGTTTATAAATTTAGATTTTTTATATAATTCTCTTCCAAGCGCGGCAAAAAAAGGAAGTGAAACCGAATCGTATTCGTAAACATTATCATTAAAAATACCATCCTTATTGACCAGTATTGTTGCTGAAACCATAAATTCGACTTTATTTTTGGAGTCAATTATATAGGCCGTTTCGGTCATTGTTCCGTATGCTTGACCAATTTTATTATATATTTTTATGTTATCTGGAATTTGATCTTTAGTATCTCCATACATGAAAAATTTACAATAACTGTCATAATATTCTTTTGGATCATAGCCAGCATTTCGAGGCAAATTCTGCATCGAAAATAAAATAAATTCTCGTTCTTGCTCTGTTATTTTAAAACGTTCACTTTCATTAAAAGCTTCTGGAAATACAATTCTTTTTAATGTATTATGAAGCGTTTCTAATGGATAATAATTCTTCTTCGAAAAATCGAAAGGCTCGTTTATAAGTTTGTCATCTTTCATAAATCCTGTTCCTTTTATGACATTATTTAGCGTTAGCGGTACGCTTTTTTCGTTCAGTTTAGAAGGAAAAACTTCAACTGTACCATCATCTTTATATAAAGTAACTGATTTTACAAGTGGATTTGAAGGGTCAGAACCAGAAAGTCTATGACTAATTCTGAAAGGCTCTAATCCTTTCTCTTTCATTTTTTGATTGATATAGTCAAAACCTGCGAATTCAAATAAATTGCTGCTGGCAACATTATCGCTTACGGCGAAAACTTTCGTAATTTCATCAGCAAATTTTAATTTCTCAGGATTTCCATCGATAGTAAAAACACTGTTGACAGATGTGCTAGCAATTGAATTTAATTTTTCAAGCACTAAAATTGCGATAGGCATTTTTATAGTACTTGCGGGATAATAGTAGTTTGATGCATTTAAATTATAAGTATAATCTTTGAAAGTAATTCTTTCTTTATCTCTTATAATTTGCGTATAAATGATTTGAAGTTCATATTTTGTTGAGTTTTTTAGTACTTCTTTTATTTTTTCATCATTAGAAGCTAAAACTTTTTCCAAAACATTTTTTTTAGAACTGCAACTAAGAAATAGCAAAGAGATAAAGAAAATACTTTTTTTTAATGTCGGCATAATTTGAATTGAAAATAGAATTTCAAATATAAGTATTACGTCTTAGTTTTCATTCTTTAGTTACGTTTTTTATAGTTTGTTTATCTTCAAATCATTAAACAATACGATTGTTTAACCTATATTTTTGATTTTTAAATCTAGTTATTGTAAATATTTGATTATAAATATTTTAACTATTGATTTTTTTTGTAACTTTTCCTGTCTAATTTTTTAATCACAGAATTATGAAAAAATCTAAATTATTTATCTTCGGGATTCTATTATCAGCAGTATTAATTCTTTCGTGCAACAAAGCAAAAAGAAATGAATTAGTAAGTTCTTGGAAAGTTACAAGCGTAGAAGCAAGCAAAAAACCACTTTCTGATTCATTGAAAAATGTAATTCTTACTAATGGCCAATTAACTTTTACTGAAGATGGTCATGTAACAGGATTTTTACTTAGAGAAATGACAGATGGTACTTATGCTTTAACTAAAAAAGGGAAAAGTCTTGTAATTAAAGATGAAACAGGTACTCCATGGCCTTGTGTGAGCACCATCACTAAGGACGAACTAATTTTAGAGACTGATGAAGTAAAATTGACTCTTAAAAAGATTTGAGTTTGTCTTATTGCAAATAAAAACATAACCACATAAAAAATCAAAAAACTCCTAGATAATCTCAATTTTCAGGAGTTTTTTATTTTACAAAATGTAAAGTGATTTTTTTTAATAAAATAAAATGAGTTATATGAAAACAAAAATTAGAATTTTAATATTTTTTGCTTTCTTGAGCACAATAATTTATTGCGAAAAAACTTTTGCCTGCACAAGAATAGTTTATCAAGGTCCAAATGGTACTATTTTAACCGCTCGCTCAATGGACTGGAGAGGCGAAATTCCGGCTAATTTGTGGGTTTTTCCAAGAGGAATCGAAAGGTTTGGAGAAGCTGGAAATAACTCGGTTAAATGGAAATCAAAATACGGAAGCGTGGTTACAAGTTCTTGGGATATTGCTTCTTCTGACGGAATGAATGAAAAAGGTTTGGTTGGAAATTTGCTATGGCTGGCAGAATCAACTTATCCGCAATTTGAAAAAAACAGCAAAACAAAAGGTTTGGCGGTTTCATTATGGTTGCAATATGTTTTGGATAATTTTTCTACTGTTTCTGATGCAGTAAGTGCTTTAGAAAAAAATGAGTTTACAGTAACATCATCACATATTCCGGGAACCGATATTTTTGCGACAGTCCATTTGTCCATTTCTGATGCATCTGGAGATAATGCAATTTTTGAATACATAAACGGAAAACTCGTAATTCATCATGACAGAGCATATGTGGCAATGACAAACTCCCCTATTTTTGATGAACAACTGGCTATAAATACGTATTGGAAAAGTATTCCGGGAACAATTATGCTGCCAGGAACAAACAGAGCCGCAGATCGATTTGTGAGAGCTCATTATTATATCGATGCCATTCCTAAAACCGATAATATCCGAACAGCACTAGCTAGTGTTTTTGGCGTAATCAGAAATTGTTCTGTACCACTTGGAATTTCTTCTGCGACAGAACCCAATATATCCTCAACAAGATGGAGAACGGTAGCCGATCAAAAAAATCTAGTTTATTACTTTGATAATGTTTTAAATCCAAATGTGGTTTGGGTTGAATTCAGTAAACTTGATTTTAGCGAAAAAGCTAAAGTGCGAAAACTCAGTTTGGCAAATAACGAAAATTATTCTGGAGAATCTTCAATGAATTTTCAGGCGATGGCGCCATTTAAATTTGCTGGATTAGATTAAATCATAACTTTAATTAAAAAGTAAAACCCTCAGAAATTCTGAGGGTTTTACTTTTAATGTTAAGACAAACCACGTGTCAGCCAGCCCTTTTTATTAGCAGTAGCAATCGCATAAGGTGTAATCCAGAATAAACTAAAAGTATAAAATATACTATAAGAATAAGCCCAAAAAGCATCAGCAAAACTGTATCTTTTAGCATAAAATAATACTGAAAATGTTGAAACTATTAAAATGCTTAAAAGTGTTGAACTAAAAAATAATATTGGATGTACCGCTATAAAAAATAACATAAATAACAAGAATGGATATGCCATGATTATTTTTAAAGACTGATTTACAAACAAAAGTCTTGCGCCAAATTTAGATTCATTTCTAAAATCTTTGAAAACATATTGTGCCATCATAATATTTTCGCGAACATTGCTTCTGCCCCATCTAATAAACATTTTGTACAAACCTTTATATTCTTCCGGAACGTTTGTCAATACGTAGGCATTTCTTTGAAATAAAACATGAAGCCCTTGTTTTAAAATCATATTTGTCATTGCCCGATCTTCGCCAATATCTGATGGTTGGCCCATAAACGTTTGATTTATCCATTCTGAAAGGCATGCAAATACAGCATCTCTTCTATAAGCTGCCGCCGCACCGGGCGTACATAAAACTGATCCCAGCATACTTTCAGCTGAACGCATGAATTCGAAACTCATCACAAAACTAACATTCAACATTTTTGGCAATAACGCTTTTTTATTGTTCAAAACATGTACATTTCCTGCTACTGCTCCACATTTTTCATCAACAACAAACGGACTTACCAAATTCCGCAAAGTATCTTTCTTTACAATTGAATCACTGTCAACAGTTACAAATATTTCTCCGGTACCAAGTTCAAATCCGCGGTGAAGAGCATGACGTTTTCCTTTATTTTCAGGTTGTTGGTAAATTGATAAACGATCTCCAAGTTTAATTTTTGCCTGCTGCATCCAATACCAGGTATCATCTTTACTTCCATCGTCAATGGCAAGTATTTGAAGTTTCTGCTCAGGAAAATCGCTGTCTGCCAGGCTTAATAAGGTTTCCCAAACTAATTTTCCTTCGTTGTAAGCAGGAGCAATTACGGTACATGTTGGCAATAAATCATCTGAAACTGATTCAATTGGTTTGTACCTAAAATATAAATACAAATTATATAAAAATGAACCTGTCTGGAAAAAGAATAAAGCTGCGGCTAGAATTAAAAATGGAAATCCCCAACTTGAATTTATTCTATCCAATTGAAATTGATCGAAATCAGATTGGAAATAATAAACTAAAAAAGCGCCTCCAAGCATCAATAAAAAAGTACCCGCGAGTACTATAAAACCTAAACTGCTGGATGTTTTTTCGGATGATTTTTGTTGGGATTTTGTACTTGAATTAAAAATTGTTCTTTTTAATGATTGTTCTTTTGTGCTGAGATTTTTATCTGAAATATATAATGATTCAGAAATAATTGTTTCACTTTTCATTGGGCTATTTGCTTTTATCGTAAAATGGCTTTTAAATTGATCACTTTTGTTTTTTGTTTTTCATCAAACAATGAAAAATGAAATTATACAAAAATGGACTATATCCGATTTTACAAGCGTTGTGCCATAAATAATAAAAATTGAGAATGAGGGGTTTAGCAAATTTCAGCTAAAATCTAAGTGTATAAATTTTATACAATTGTAAAAAGTTTATACTTTATATTTTAAAAAAAATCCCCAGAAATAAGGCTTTCTGGAGATTTTAAAAACGGAATTTACTTGATATTATTGTTTTTGTCTTTTAGAATTTTGCCATCTTTGGTAAATTCCAAATCAATGTCGTTTGTTAAATCGACGTCCAGATCTTTGTGTCCATAATCGATATGCGTAATTTTTTCATTCGGATAATGCTTCGAAACATACTCTTTAATGCTTGCCGGAATATAGTCTGTTGGAATCGGTTTTTTTTCGCCATCAACTTCACGATATGAGCCATCTTTCCAGAACTCAACTTCGGTTCCGTCTTTTAATATAACTTCATAGCCTTTTTCACCGTGTTCTGCGTCTTTTTTTGCAATATCTACCGTTGTATAACTAAAATGTTTTTGAAGAAATTCCTGTGCTGGCTTTGGCAATTCAGTAGTTTCAATTCTTTTTTGCGCGTTGGTTGATATTACAAAACCGAATAATAATACGACAATTATATGATGTGTTTTCATAATTTAACGTTTTTAAATTTTCATAACTAGCTAATTTACAACAACTAAAATTGGGTTCAAATTAATTTAAGAAACCTTTAATTATTTAGGAAATGCTTTTTTTAGTACATTTAAGTTTTAAAAATCAAACTAAATATGGAAGATTCAAACAAGCAATCGGATAATATTGTTCCAAAAGTTACAGGAGTTGGTGGCATTTTCTTTTTTACCGAAAATCCAAAAGAAACACGAGAATGGTACGCTAAAAATTTAGGACTAGAAGTCAATGATTGGGGATCAACGTTTGAATCCAGAAATATAGACAATCCAGATTTAAAAGAAGCGCTTCAATGGAGTCCGTTTAAAAAAAATGATGATTATTTTTCTCCTTCAAAAAAAGAGTTTATGGTCAATTACCGTGTACAAAATATTGAAGGATTGATAAATAAGCTGAAAGAAAACGGAGTGACAGTTTTGGACGATATTGCGACTTATGATTATGGCAGATTTGTTCATATTATGGATGCAGACGGCAATAAAATTGAACTTTGGGAACCGATTTAATGAAATAAAATACGGAACACAAAACTCCAGAATTATTTAATTCTGGAGTTTTGTGTTATTATTAAATAATCAATTAAGGAGTTTATTTAACAAACATGAGGCTCATTGTATTTAACAAAATAGATATTAAAACTGAAATTAATTTTTGATTACTATATTTGTATAGTAAATCTATCGGATTAAAGAAGAAAATAATGACCAACCAGATAAAGCAGGTTATCTCAATCTTAATTTTTATTGTTTCAGTTAATCAGATAATAGCCCAAGAAAAAGATAGTTTATCTCAGCAATTCTTGATGAATATTGAAATCAGACCTAGAGCTGAATATACTTCAAATTATATCCTTCCTCCTAACGATTCGATTGATCCTTACTTTTATATCACACAGAGAAATCGAATTTCTATGCAGTATGAAAGGAAAAAATGGTTTATCAAATCTGACTTACAAGAAATTCATCTTTGGGATGAGCATAATAAAGCATCCAAAGTCGGAAGCATTAATTTTTATCAGTTGTTTTTTGAAACCAAACTTAAATCGATAAACTTTAGGTTAGGAAGACAGAATGTCTTACTGGATAATGGCAGATTATTTTCTGATGCTCCGTGGGCCCAACAGGGACGAGCGCATGAAGGTATTCGTGTAATGAAATATTCAGAACATTTTTCGCATGATTTTTTCTTTTTATTTACTCGAAATTATAATAATAGTTTTGATGCCGCATATTCCCCGGTAGCATCTAATAAATACAAGTATATGCTGATTTATAATTTCAGTTATATCTCTAAAAAAGCGTTTTATTTTAATTCGATTAATACGGTTGATTTTCTTGAAGATTCAAATTCTAATGCTATTTATGCCCGAGCTACAACAGGTGGAAGAATCGAATTTAAAAAGAAACAATGGTATTACACTTTAAATAGTTATTTGCAGTTCGGACAAAATTCAAAAGGGCAACATCTATTTGCCTACTATTTTCAACCCGAAGTAAAATTGTCACTTCGAAAATCAAATTGGCGTTTGGGTGCTGAAATTATAAGTGGAAGCAATCCGAGCTTGTCTGCAAACAATTCTGAAAATTTTGATGTTTTATATGGTGTAACTTGGAAATTTAATGGTAATATGAATGTTTTTACGCGTTTTCCAGCTGATGTTGGCGGAAAAGGTTTAGTCAATCCCTACTTATTTGCCACGTTTCCAATAAACCCAAAATTATCGCTTCGTTCTGATTTTCATCTTTTCTATACACAATATCCTTTGCTGAATAATTTAAATCAAGAAATGTCAAAATTTTTAGGTTTCGAAAATGACATTTCATTAAAATATATTCCAATAAAACAAGTAGAGATTAATTGTGCCTTTTCATTTTATCAATCAACAAATTCAATGCAAAATCTTCCCAAGATTCAAGATGTAAATAAGCTCACATTATGGAGTTATGTAATGGTTTCTTATTCTTTTAATGCCTTAAATCAAAAAACAATCTTCGCTAAGTAAATTAAATTTATAAATTGTTTCAAAAAAGTTACAACAGCTTTTTTATATTCGAATAAATAATTTGAGAGGAAATACCTTTACAATATGGAAAATGCAGCTGTAAACAAAAAATCGTATAATAAAATAGTTGATGAATGGGTGAAAATCAGGAATAATTCGGCTATAAATAAACCGATTAAAGATTTTTTAGAACACATAGAACCCAACGGAACCATCCTAGATATTGGATGCGGAGCTGGGCTTCCGATAGCAAAATATTTTTCGGATAATAATCAGTCCGTAATTGGAATTGATTTCTCGGAGAATATGATTGAAATTGCAAAATCTCAGGAAATTCAAAATTCACAATTTTTTGTCTGCGATTTTTTCGACTTCAAATCAAATGAAAACTTCAACGGTATCATAGCTTGGGATTCACTTTTTCATTTTCCAAAAGAACGTCAAAAAGAGATTTATTCCAAAATTTATGATTTGCTATTACCAAACGGTTATTTTCTTTTTACTCATGGAAAAAAAGAAGACGAGCATACAGATAAAATGTTTGGAGAACCTTTCTATTACAGCTGTTTATCGAGAAAAGATGTTTTGATCTTAATGAAAGATTTAGGTTTTCGATTAGAATATGAAATCGAGAATTTCATCGAAGAAAATACGCAAAGAGACTGGGTTGTTTTGGTTCAGAAAAAATAATTTGTTTTCCAGCGTCAAATCAGTTTTATGAAAATCCCAATAATTCCGGCAATTAAAATAATATAGGGTTCTTGGATTTTTTTCAAATAAATCAAAGCCAAAATAGTTAGAATAGCAATAATTGCTGTAGGTACATCGATAATACTTCGTGAGGAAATAACAATTACAGACCCAACCAAAGCGCCAATTACAACAGCAGTAATTCCTTCTACAAAAGCTTTTACCGATTTATTATCGGCAATTTTCTTGAAATACGGTGCTAATATAATCGTAAACAAATAACATGGCAGAAAAGTAGCTAAAGCCGCTATCAATGCACCTGAAAAACCGTTAACTAAATAACCGATAAAACCTACAGTTATTACGACTGGTCCCGGAGTAATCATTGCTACGGCAACTGAATCCAGAAATTGTTGTTCAGTCAGCCAATGGTTTTCTGCTACAACACCAGAATGTAAAAAAGGAACAATGGCTAAACCACTTCCAAAAACAAATGCGCCTGCTTTAGCAAAAAATACAGCTAATTTAATGAGTATTGATTCTTCTGAGTTCCACAGAGTAAATTGAAATAAAATCAAAGAATTTGTTGTTCTGATATTCCACCATTTTGGAGGAGCTGTGAAAATCATATAAAAAAATCCAGCTAAAATAAATAGTAAAATTTGCTCCTTTTCGGTCACAAATGTTACGATTGCGGCTGAAATAAAAAACAACCAAAGCAGCCATTTCGATTTAAAAGATTCGATATTTAATTTTCCGATAGATTTCAAAGTCAATTTATAAGAACTGAGCGCAATAATACCTACAACTGAAGCGCCAACACCATAAAATACAGCCTGAATCCATGATAAACCACCGTATAATTTATAAACAATTCCTAGTAGGACAACCATTATAAATGAAGGCAAAATAAACGCAAAACCGGCCAATGTTGCTCCTAAAAAGCTGTAATGAACAAATCCTATATAAATTCCCAATTGCGCTGCGAGCGGCCCCGGAGCAAGCTGCGCCAAAGCTAATCCTTGTTTGTATTCTTCCTCAGTAATCCATTTTCGGTCTTCGACCAAATCTTTGTGCATATAGCCAACTAAGGCAACAGGACCGCCAAAACCTGTAGTTCCCAGTTTTAGAAAATAAAGTGTTAATTGCAACAAACTGTATTTTGATGTTTTTTCCATAATTAAAATGCAATTCCAAATTGAAATCCTACGGTGAAAGTTGCAGGATGGTCATTCCCGAATCGGACTGGCAATGGCACGGCGGCATAATAGCTACAGCTCTTGTTTTTAATTATAGTTTTATTGAAAACAGGCGTAAAACCATATCTTCCGCTTGTTTCAAAAGCCGCTCTTCCGGCAAAAGTGTAGCCTTTTCCTAATGCAACCAAAACTCCAGGATGAAATAATAAATTGGTTACTTTATCAGTTCCGTTATCGTCTTTTATATTTGGGACAAATTCAAGCGAAAAACCAATTTTTTCACTTTTCCAGATATTAATTCCGGTTGGAAAGCCTACCGCGTAATAATCTCTGAAATTTACAGTCGTTTCGTCTTTACTAAATGTAACTATTGGATGCATTATCCCAAAATATCCTGTTATTTTGGGATATGTTGTTTGAGATGAAACATTGATACTGAATAGTAATATTGCAAAAAGAAAGATTGATTTTGAGTACATTGGTTTTATTTTAGTTATAAAAACAAAATTAAAAGCCATATACAGTTTAAAATAGAATCTTATTTACCTTTTGTATCTGGATTACTTTTTGTACTTTTTTTTCGATAAGCTGATGGATTTTTGCCCGTATGTGCTTTGAAAATTCTGGTAAAATGACTTTGATCTGAGAATCCAGTCATATAGGCAATTTCGGTTAAGGAATGAGATGAATTTGAAATAAGGCTTATTGCTTTTTCTATTCGGAGCTTTCTAACATATTCTCCAAAATTCAAATCTTCAAAATGTTTCGAAAATTCTCGCGATAAATACGACGGATTTAGGTCTAATTCGTTAGAAATTTTCTTTAAGTCAAATGCAAATTGAGCATCAATCTGATCCTGAATTATTTCTTTTAAATCTTTGACCCAAGCTGGCGTTTTAGTTGAAGATTTTTTGTCTTTCAGAAATTTATTGTAAACTTCGTGAAGTAAATTTTCAAAAGGACTATTCTGTAAATGATTTTGTTTGTATAGATGAGTTGCCCAGCTGTACAAAGCATCGTAGAGAATCATTCCTGTTTCAAGCAATTTATAATCATCAGTAATATTATAAGAAAGCCCGGCTGAAATGGCCCAAAGTCCAGCTGATTCTTTTGCAATATCATGGCGATCTGTATCTGCTCCTCTTACAATACCAGCGATAATTGAAATTGCGGGATCATCAATTTCATATTTTTTAATGATATAATCAAAAGTGCTTTGATCTTCATAATGCGTAAATTCAACATCCGGAATATCAAACGGAATTGCATTAAGTTCTTTTGCTTTTTGCAAAACGATATTAAATGGCACATAAATGAATTCGGCTTCAGCGTCAACAAATTTACGAATTAGCCACGGGCATGCAATTCGGTCTATTTTTGGACGTTCTCTGGTAATCCATTTCATTTGATAAATATTAAGAATTTCGAATATTCAAATCTAATAAAATCATTTGGTTACAAATTATACAATTTCTTCTTTTTACGAATTAATTTGAAAGATAAAAAAAGAAAACTATGCCAAAGTAAATGAAAAATACCCAGATGGAAATGTTGTAATTGACTAAAGTACCTGCGATAATTTATAGCGGGAAATAAAAAAACTCCCTGATTTCTCAAGGAGTTTTTTTTAATGCTATTTCATTATCTAATCATTCTTATGAATGCGCTATAAACATCATCTTTAATTGAGGTTCGCATATACATCATGTTTTCATCTTGTTCCTTTAAATCGTATGAAATAAGGCCAGCATCGCAATAATAAAGTAGTAAATTGTCATCAACAGGAAACTCGATATTTGAAATGGGCATAGTTGTTAACTTCTTATCTAATACTATTTCGCCATTTTCTAAGAGTATTTGAAAAAGTTTCTTCTTTTGGGTATATCCCCACAAATTATCGTTTTCCTGAGTGATGTATTCGATATTGTCTTCTTTAAAATCAGTTTTCCATAACTGAGTTCCTGTTTTTGAATCAACAGCATATACAGAAGTAGCAGTTGAACCTTGCGCCGCAAAATAAACTTTTTTGTCCTTGCAAAATATACGATTCCTGATATTATTCTGATTTTCATCAAATTTAAATTCCCATAAAATTTCAGCTTTATTTGGGCTTAAAGCAAAAAGTGTATTTTTTTCATTTGCAACAAATACATTTTCGCCATCAGTAACAGGTTTTCCGGTTATAGCTTCATCAAATGTTTTTTGATAAATGATTTTTCCCGTGTTGGCATCAAAACAATAAAATGTTGATCCGCTTTGCGTATAAACTTTATTGTCAAAACTAAGGACCGGAGTATGATTCTGTAAGGCATCTAGTTTGTAACTCCAGGCCAAACTTCCGTTTTTTATATCAAGAGCATAAATACTGCTGTTTTGGTTTTGAGTAGTAATATATAGTTTTCCATTACTTATAGTTGGTGTCTGATCTTTTAATACAATTTGGTCAGTGATATTACCTATTCTTGATTTCCAGAAAAGATCTCCTGTTTGGTTGTCAATCGCAAAAATTTCACCATTTATAAAAGGAACATACACAATGCCATCCTGAAGTGTTATAGCGTTTGCGCACATTTCAGTGTGCGAATCAGTAGCTTTTTTAGTCCAAACGATCGTTTCTGATTCTAAATCAAATGAAAAAAGAGTACCATCATAATCATAAAGCAAGATTGAAGCTTCGTCTAATGGGACTTTCTTAAGCGGATTTATGATTTTATTAGTAACCGGATCCATCGAAGTTGAAACATTATTAGCATCAGTAGCAGGTTTTGTAACGGTAGGCACTTGTCCAAACATGCTTACTGCAGTAAACAAGAATATAAACGTTATTATTTTTTGTTTCATTTTTAAAGTTTTATTTGATAATTTGATTTGGGACTAAATTATATGAAGTAAAAATTAATTTATAAACAATACAAACAAATAGTATTTATGCCAAATATAGTAAAAACTATAAAAGTACAGTTTTAGTATTTTTTTACGGCTAATAATGTATTATAAATTTCTATTTTTAATATTCGAAAAAGAACAAAAAAAGCACTGAAAATGATTAGTTTTCAGTGCTTTTTCAATTTTTATAATTACTTATTTTATTTCAATTGAGTAGTATTTACTCTTGTTGGTGTATCTTTTCCACTAATAATCGAAGAAGAACTTAATGCAATTGATTTTATTATTTGAGTCATGTTATCAATATCTAAAGTTTCAAATTCATCATCAGCTGTATGATATGTTAGCTCATTATCCATTTTTGAAGTAGAAATGGTATGAGCGGGAACTCCAAGTCTTGCCAACGTAGCGTTATCTGAGCGGTAAAATAATTGTTGATCTGGATAAGGATCTGCATAAAATGTAAAACTTGTTCCCGTTAAATTAGTTTGTAAAATCTGTCCCATATTGGACTTTTCAAAACCTGTAATATAAGCAGAGTTTTTACCCCATTTAGATTCTGTTCCTATCATTTCAATATTGAACATCGCAATCACTTTTTCTGGCTCAAGCTGTTTAGAAAAATATTTGGCGCCATAACCACCTATTTCTTCAGCGACAAATGTGGTAAAAATAATAGTACGCTCGTTATTATTTTGTTTTTTAAAATATTTCGCAAGCATAATTACGGCTGTTGTTCCAGCGGCGTCATCATTAGCACCATTATAAATAGAATCTGTTGCAGGATGTGGAGCACCTTCTTCGGGAGAACCTACTCCTAAATGATCATAATGACCAGAAAAAATTACATACTCATTTGGTTTAGTTTTTCCGGGTAATACTCCAACAACATTATTCAATGTTTTTTTGGAGATTGTATTCGTTAATTCAACAGAAAAAGTGGTCGCTTCTACCGTACCAAAAACAAACATAATCGTATTGTTTCCAGGATTAGCAGTTACTCGATCAATATGTTGAATATTCGGTAAAACATTTTCAAATGAAGGATCAACTAGTACCAAAAGGTTTTTCGGACTTTTATAATATTCATTAAATTTCTGGCCAATGTTATCGCCTTTATTGATTTTTACAATAGAAATATCGCTTTTTTCAGTTAAAGAAACTTGCGGAAGGTAGGAGAATGTTACAATTTGATTATTATTTATTTCTTTGCCATCAATAGTAATTTTTGAAGAAACTGATTTAGAGGCAGTCATAGAAAATTCTTGTCTGTAATTCGGTGCTGAATTGAAAGTTTGCAAACCAATTTTTTTAAACTCTGATTCTATAAAGGCCGATGCTTTTTCAATACCGGGAGTAAAAGTTCTCCTACCCTGCATATCATCAGCCGAAAGTATTTTCTCTATACGAGATACTTCCTTGTTTGTAATAATTTTATCAATCGATTGTCCATGTACATTAAAACATTGACTTAGAACAAAAATACTTACAATAATTTTTTTCATATTTTACTTTTATAAATAATATTTTGGTTAAACCAAAAGTAAGTTAATTATTTGCAAAATTAGCGTTGGTAAAAGTTTTTAATCGAAAAAAATGAGGTTTTTTGACTTTTAGAATATACTACTTTCCAATCTTTTACTTTTCCAGTGAATCCTTTGTTTTTTTGATTTTGACTAATTAGTATACGAACCATTTTGAAGAATCTAAAGAAAATTTCGATAGGTGGAAATGGATGATGAAAATCATTTTTATTTTAAATAGTTAACAATTTATTAGCAATAACATTTTCTATATTAGTCCGAAGAAAAAACAAATTATTGCATGAAGCCTACTTAAATATGTTGTATTCATATCATTTTATAGCTCTTATAAACCAATTCTAAAACATTAAAAACAATCAAATATGCGAAAATTTATTTCAGCAATTACTTTTTTTACATTATTTCAAACCTATTCCCAAGATGATAAAGCTTTAAGTTGGATTAACGAAAATGCAATCAAAATTGAAGATGCAAATCCAAATACGAATCTTACGATATTTAGTAATAATGTACCTCAAAAGTTTGCCGATGCAAAAGTTTTCGGATTTGGAGAAACTACTCACCAAGGAAAAGAATTTTTCGACATAAAAGCTAAATTCTTTAAATATTTGGTAGAAACCCAAAATATCAAAGTGTTTATTATGGAGGATTCATATACCTCTGAAGCTGCAATAAATGAATGGATTAGTGGTGGAAAGGGAAACGCAGCAACTATTGCCTACAATTTTAGCATCGGATTTTGGAATTGCAAAGAAGTGGTCAATCTTTTGGAATGGATGAGAAATTACAACCTTGACAAAAGCAAGGATGACCAAATTCGCTTTTATGGTATGGACATTCAAAACGTTAAAAAAATAAATCAGGAAATACGAAGTTTAGCAACAAAATATAATATTCCTGTGAGTGAAGAACTTCTTTTAGTAGTTGATAGTTGTGCAGAAAAAAAAGTTGATTACACTGGTAAAACTGATTGGGCTGATATTCAAACTCCAAAGCTAAATGAAGTTGAAAGTATTTTACTGGATTTTAGAAAAAAAATTGAACCCGAGAATGTCGATGAATTCAATTCAGCAATTAGAGCTTTAAATTATTTATCACAATATACTTACTACGTTCAAAATCCCTTAAGTAAAGTTAGAGATTTAAAAATGTTTGAAAATGCTAAATGGATAGTAGAAAATAAATCAAAAAATGGGAAAGCGTTTATTTGGGCTCACAATGCGCATATTGACTATAAAGGATTTGATAATCCTGGTAGAAAAAACAGCGTTGATAATTTAGGAAAACATTTAAAAGAATATTATAAAAACGATTATTATAGTGTTGGATTTGATTTTGGTATAGGTACGCAAGCGGGTTATTTTTCTGATAAAGATGAAAAACCAAGATGGAGAAAAGTTGAATTCAATAAGCCATTTGCTAAAACTTATGCCGAAACGTTTTTTGAAGCTAAGGACGAAATTTACTTTATTGATATGTCTACAGCACTAAATAGCAGTTCCTCAGATTTCTTCCAAAAGAAATCAAAACAAATATTTGCAGGTGGTGGAGGTTTCGATCCTGAAAAAAATCATTTGTATCAAAAAAAGCTTTCAGAAATGTTTGATGGATTAATCTTTGTAAAAAGTATTTCACTTCCGACTAATAATTTGATTGCGGAATAAACATAAAAAAAACTCCTTAATTTCTTAAGGAGTTTTTTGGTGGTCCTTACGAGCCTGTTTACGAACCATTTTTTGCAGGATTTGAAGAATCTAGCAATCAAAAGGAATACATCATTAGTTATATAAATTCCATAATTTCGGATAAGTTGTTGGTAATTCCTCCTCTTTCCAATCAACACCTTTTGTTGGTGGCGCTCCAAAATCATAATCTAAGCCTTTTTTGATTGCAACAATCCTTGGGAAACTTTCATCTTCTTCTTTTTTACCTGTTTTGATTTTATATGCATTTGTTGCAACATACATTAATCCTTCAAAAAATGATTCTTCATCTTGATTGATATTTTCCGATAAAAAATCGGGGTTTTTCACAGTTCCTGCATAAATCTTTTGTCCTTTTCCAATTAGCCAACAACGAAAATAGAGGTAGCTGTCATCAGATACATAGTCTACAATAATTTTTTGCGCTGCCACAATTTTAAAATCATCTGCTTGAATAATTAATTGCCTGAAAATCATTTCAAATTCAATAATTTGTTCAGGGGTATAGGTTGATAATTTTTCAATAATAATTTTTTCTTGTTCTAATTTATCGTTATTGGATTTTGCAATTGAATATTCTATTATTTTCCAAAATTCAGCCTTATCCATTTTGTTGCTTTTTATAAATTCTTTTACTTCAGTACTAGATATCTTTTTTGAATTATTTTTTTTTGAATGCCCGCAGGATATAATTGTCAATATTAAAAACAGTATAAGTTTATATTTTTTCATTCTTTTTTTATCAAATTTATTAAACGAAAGCTTATTTAAAATGCAAATGTTTCTGACTTATATTCAAGATATAAATTTTTAATATTCGAAAGTATGAACATAAAAAAAAACTCCTTAATTTCTTAAGGAGTTTCTTTGTGGGCGATGAGGGGTTCGAACCCCCGACCCCCTCGGTGTAAACGAGGTGCTCTGAACCAGCTGAGCTAATCGCCCTATTTTATTAGGTTGCTATCATTTCGTGATTGCGAGTGCAAATATACAGCTAGATTTTGTATTTGCAAGCGTTTTCTAGAAAAAAATGAAAAATAATTTCAACAAAACATTTAGAAAGCTATTTTTCAGTGATTTAAAAAGCTAAAAAAATCTTCATTTTCTTAAATTTAGTTAAAAACAGAAAACACAAACTCTAAATCATAATATTCTTTTGTATTCACTTGCTATAATCATACATTTGCATATCTTAATAGTATATTCAAATGGCTAGATTTCAAGAAAACGATTTACCGAAAGCTAAATTAGACTCTAATTCCCTTCAAAAAGCACTCCGGATTTTTAAATATGCCAAGAATCACAAATGGAAATTTTTCCTTGGCTTGATTTTCCTTTTATTAACCAGCGCCACTGCCCTTGCCTTTCCTAAATTAATGGGAATGCTGGTTGACTGTATTACAAACAAAGATCTTGATAAAGCAAACGAAATTGCCATTGCATTAATGGGAATTTTGACATTGCAGGCGATTTTTTCTTTTTTCAGAATTTCGCTGTTTGTCAATTTTACTGAAAATTCATTATCGAACATTCGTTTTGCTTTGTATGAAAATCTGGTAAAACTACCAATGTCTTTCTACTCACAAAAACGTGTAGGTGAACTTAACAGTAGAATCAGTGCCGATATTTCGCAATTACAAGATACTTTCACGACAACAATCGCCGAATTCCTGCGTCAATTCATCTTAATTATTGGTGGATTTGTGATTCTAGGAAGCATAAGTCCAAAATTGACTTTAATGATGTTGGCTATTGTTCCTGTTGTTGCCGTTGCAGCCGTAATATTTGGAAGATTTATTCGTAAATACGGAAAAAAAACACAAGATAAAGTAGCCGAAAGCCAAGTAATTGTGGAAGAAACATTACAAGGAATTAGCAATGTAAAAGCCTTTGCAAACGAATGGTACGAAATTCAGCGTTATAAAAACAAAATAAAAGAGATCGTAAAAATTGCTATCAAAGGCGGTCAATATAGAGGTTATTTTGCTTCGTTTATTATTTTATGTCTTTTCGGATGTGTTGTTGCTGTAGTTTGGTACGGAATTACACTAACTATTAAAGGTGAAGTCGAAGGTGTTGGAGACTTGATTTCGTTTGTTCTTTACACCACTTTTATCGGAGCTTCTTTTGGTGGAATTGCCGAAATGTATGCACAAATCCAAAAAGCTGTTGGAGCAACAGAACGTGTTTTTGAATTATTAGAAGAAACTCCTGAGGCAATCAATGCAAATCCGAAAGCACAATCAATCGAGAAAATAAAAGGAAATGTTACTTTCAAAAATGTTGCCTTTCATTATCCATCCCGAAAAGAAGTTCAGGTTTTGAAAGACGTAAATTTCTCAGCTGAATTTGGTCAAAAAATCGCAATTGTTGGACCAAGTGGCGCGGGAAAATCTACTATTTCTTCTTTATTATTGCGTTTTTATGATATTACAGGCGGAGAAATTTTAGTTGATGGAAAAAATATCCACGATTATGATTTAGAAAACCTTCGAGGCAATATGAGTATTGTGCCACAAGATGTTATTCTATTTGGAGGAACAATCAGAGAGAATATCGCATATGGAAAACCAGATGCTTCTGAAGATGAAATTATAGCCGCCGCAAAACAAGCAAATGCATTTAATTTTATAGAAGGTTTTCCAGAAAAATTTGAAACCTTAGTTGGAGAGCGCGGAGTTAAATTATCTGGCGGGCAACGTCAGCGTATTGCAATTGCCAGAGCTTTACTTAAAAATCCGAGTATATTAATTTTGGACGAAGCAACATCATCATTAGATAGTGAAAGCGAAAAACTTGTTCAGGAAGCTTTAGAAGTCTTAATGGAAGGAAGAACCAGCATCATAATAGCCCATAGACTTTCAACTATTAGAAATGCAGATAAAATTCTTGTTTTGGATAACGGAAAAATTTCGGAAGAAGGAACACACCAGGAATTGATAAACCTTGAAAATGGAATTTATAAAAATCTGAGTAATCTTCAGTTTAGTAATTCATAAAAGGAATTTCAAATGATAAAACAAACCCGATAGGCTTTTAAACCTGTTGGGTTTGTTTTTTATTATAAACATGTTAAACCGGACTGAAGTCCGGCCCTACAATATAAATAGAGCCAAAGACTCTTTTGCAGTTCCAAAGGAACAAATAATATTGTAGGGCTGGACTTTAGTGCAGTTTAGACAGAGAATATTTAAGAAAATCATTTTTTAGAAAAGACAAAAAAAGCTCCAATCGTAAATTGGAGCTTTTTTTAATATCTGTAAAACTGATACAGAAAACAGAAAATTAAAATTATTTCCCTTTTCTTCTGTTTCTTTCTGCTTTAATCATTGATAATTCACGGCTTGTTTGTCCTGCTACAGAAGTATTTTCTTCTGCACGACGAATCAAGTACGGCATAACATCTTTTACGGGTCCAAATGGCAAATATTTCGCAACATTATATCCGTTTTCAGCTAAATTATAGCTAATGTTATCGCTCATTCCATATAATTGTCCAAACCAAATTCTGTTGTCGTTTTTAGCAATCCCTTTTTGAGCCATCATTTCCATTAATTTGTATGAACTCAATTCATTGTGCGTTCCCGCAAAAATTGCCATAGTATCTAAATGTTCCAACATATATTGAACAGCTGCATCATAATTTACATCAGTAGCTTCTTTAGAAACACAAATTGGAGAAACATATCCTTTTTCCTCAGCTCTTTTGTGTTCTTTTTCCATATAAGCACCACGAACCAGTTTCATTCCAATATAAAAACCTTCTGTTTTTGCTACATCATGCAATTTTTTCAAATAATCCAAACGATCCCAACGGTACATTTGTAATGTATTAAATACAATTGCTTTTTCCTTATTATATTTACGCATCATATCTGTCACTAAATCATCAGCAGCATCTTGCATCCAGCTTTCTTCACCATCAATCAATAATGCTACATCCTTTTTGTGCGCTTCACTACAAATTTTATCAAAACGAGCCACTACTCTATCCCATTCTGCCTGCTCTGCAGGAGACAAAGTTTGTTTTTCTCCTAATTTCTCATACAATTCAAAACGACCTAAACCTGTTGGTTTAAAAACAGCAAATGGAATAGCAAGACGTTCTTTAGCAAACTCAACTGTTCTTAAGGTCATTTCTAAAGCGGCATCAAACTGCTCCTCTTCTTCTTTTCCTTCAACAGAATAATCAAGTACAGACGATACACCTTTTGTAAACATTTTATCTACTACACTAAGACAATCATTTTCATTTACACCACCACAAAAGTGATCAAAAACAGTTGCTCTAATTAATCCTTCTACAGGAAGATGCGCTTTAATTGCAAAATTTGTTACAGCTGTTCCAATTCTTACAAGCGGTTCACTGTCAATCATTTTAAAAAGAAAGTAAGCTCTATCAAGTTCTGTATCACTCTTTAGCGAAAATGCAACTTGAGTGTTATCGAATATTTTTTCCATTAAGTTTAGTTTTTATGCAAAGATATAGAGTGTTTTGAATATTCTTTACGAAATCGTGTGAAATTTTTCTAAATCATCAATATAGAAAAAACGAATATTAAATTATGAAGTAAAATTTTACTACTTCTTTTAGATTCTGCTTAAAATCCACAAATTAGGAATGTCGCGCAATTTAGAATGATTTATTTTAAAACAAATTAGAGATAAAGTTTGAATATTATTTAGCTTAAAATGCCTTATTTTTGCGCTTTCAAATAACCAAAGAAATTATGAAATCTATACAAGCGAATAACTATCTAGTGCATTTCAACCAAAATGCATACGAAGCCTTAAATAAACACTTAAAGGAAAATAAATATTCAAATATCTTCATAATCGTTGATGATCAGACAAATGAACACTGTCTTCCTAAATTTATTCCAATGTTGGAAACAGATTTAGCAATTGAGATTATTGAATTTGAAGCAGGAGAAGCCAATAAAAATATTGAAACCTGTATTGAAATATGGAATATTTTAACAGAACTTGGAGCTGATAGAAAATCGCTTGTGATTAATGTTGGTGGTGGTGTCGTAACTGATTTGGGCGGATTTGTTGCTTCTACGTTTAAAAGAGGAGTTAATTTTATAAATGTTCCAACTACTTTATTATCGATGGTTGATGCTTCTGTTGGTGGAAAAACAGGTGTTGATTTGGGGAATCTTAAAAATCAGATAGGTGTAATTAACGTTCCGCAGATGGTACTTATCGATACCGAATATTTAGAAACTTTGCCGCAAAGCGAAATGCGTTCTGGTTTAGCTGAAATGTTAAAGCACGGTTTAATTTATGATGCGCCATATTGGAGGCAATTCTCAGATTTAAAATCGATCGTTTTTGATGAACTAGATCAATTAATTTATCGCTCAGTTGAGATTAAGAATGAAATTGTTGTTCAGGATCCCACAGAGAAAAATATTCGTAAAGCCTTAAATTTTGGCCATACTTTGGGCCATGCGATTGAAGGGTATTTTTTAGAAAGCGACGAAAAAACTACTTTATTACACGGAGAAGCAATTGCTGTAGGGATGATTTTAGAAAGTTATATTTCGCTAAAGAAAAGTTTAATTTCTGAAGAAGAATATCGAGAAATTAAAACCGTAATAAAAGGAATTTATGATGACATTATTTTTAATGAAGACGACATCGATCCAATACTTGAATTGCTAATTCATGACAAAAAAAATGAATATGGTTTAATTCAATTTGCGTTAATTGAAGGAATCGGAAAGATAAAAATTAACCAATCAGTTGAAAATAAATTAATTCTAGAAGCGTTTCAAGATTATAAATCTTAAATATTTTTTAATCAAAAGCATTGCTTTAGGTATATATTATTTTTTACATTTGCCTCGATGAAAACAAACAGAAAACAAAGACATTTCAGCTCTTACCGAAATAGACTCAACAGTTCTTTATTGAGAATGCTGAACCGCTTTTATAATAGTAAAAGTCCGTTTTGTTTTGATGTTTTCTTATGTTCAAAAGCTGAGCACGAAAAGCTGCCGATTATTTTTGCCAATATTAGAGTTTGAATTTTAAATTTAGCGCCGTTTTTACTAAATTTAAATACAAATTAAAATATTGAAAATTAAATGAATACAAAATATTCTGATCTAATAAACCAAACATACTATTTCCCACAAGAGGAATTTAAACTAAACAAGGACAACCTTCAGTTTCATAATATCGATTTAATGAAATTGGTTGAACAATATGGTACACCTTTGAAGTTTACTTATTTGCCTCAAATTTCTGAAAACATAAACAAGGCAAAGTCTTGGTTCAGAAAAGCAATGGAAAAAAATAAATACGAAGCAAAATATTACTATTGCTATTGTACAAAAAGTTCTCATTTTGAATATATTATGAATGAGGCTTTTAAGAATAACATTCATATTGAAACTTCTTCAGCATTTGACGTTAACATCGTTGAGAATTTGTTGGAAAATGGAAAAATCAACAAAAGTACTTACGTCATCTGCAATGGTTTTAAAAGAGATGAATACATTACCAACATTGCACGATTAATTAATAACGGACATAAAAATACTATTCCGATTATTGACAATTACGAAGAACTTGATTTGCTTCAGGGCGAAATTAAAGGAAAATTTAAAATTGGAATCCGTATTGCTGCTGAGGAAGAGCCTAAATTTGAGTTTTATACTTCAAGATTAGGTATTGGTTATAAAAATATTGTCTCGTTTTATAAAAAACAAATTCAGGAAAATGACAAATTAGAGCTTAAAATGCTTCACTTTTTCATTAATACTGGAATAAATGATACATCATATTACTGGAATGAGCTTGTAAAATGTATTAAAGTGTACATTGCTCTTAAAAAGGAATGCCCTACTCTGGATGGTTTGAACATTGGAGGTGGTTTCCCGATTAAAAATTCGCTTGCTTTTGAATATGATTATCAATATATGATTGATGAAATTATCAATCAAATTAAAATTGCTTGTGAGGAAGCTGAAGTAGATGTTCCAAATATTTTTACAGAATTTGGTTCGTTTACAGTTGGTGAAAGCGGCGGTGCAATCTATCAGATTTTGTATCAAAAACAACAAAATGATAGAGAAAAATGGAATATGATCGATTCATCATTCATTACAACTTTGCCAGATACTTGGGCAATAAATAAACGTTTTATTATGCTGGCAATCAATCGCTGGAATGATACTTACGAACGGGTTTTATTAGGTGGTTTGACTTGTGATAGTGACGATTATTACAACTCAGAACAAAATATGAACGCTATTTATTTGCCTAAATACAACAAAGAAAAGCCATTGTATATTGGTTTCTTTAATACAGGTGCGTATCAGGAAACAATTGGAGGTTACGGAGGCTTACACCACTGTTTGATTCCACAACCAAAACATATTTTGATTGATCGTGATGAAAACGGAATTCTGGCAACAGAAGTTTTCTCAGAACAACAAACTTCTGATGATGTATTGAAGATTTTAGGATACAAGAAAAAAATGTAAAAAAATAATTGCAAATTAAATGTTAATATTTGAAAAATGATTAATTTGCATACAGCAGAAAGAGGTTAAAATCTTTAATTCAAAAAAAACAAAAAAAAAAAGAGGAAATGAAAGGACCAATCAGTCAGTTTATTGAAAAACATTATTTACACTTTAATTCTGCTTCTCTTGTAGATGCAGCTAAAGAATACGAACAACAATTAGCTAATGGTGCTAAAATGCTTGTAAGTATGGCTGGAGCTATGAGTACAGCAGAAATTGGTAAAATTTTCGCTGAAATAATTAGACAAGATAAAGTACAAATTATTTCATGTACTGGAGCCAATCTAGAAGAGGACATCATGAATTTAGTAGCTCATTCTCATTACGAAAGAGTTCCTAACTATCGTGACTTGACACCAGAAGACGAATGGGCATTGCTTGAAAGAGGATTAAACCGTGTTACAGATACTTGTATCCCAGAACATGAAGCTTTCAGACGTTTGCAAAAGCACATCTACAAAATTTGGAAAGATGCAGATGATAAAGGTGAGCGTTATTTCCCACATGAATTCATGTACAAAATGTTGTTGTCAGGTGTTCTTGAAGAATATTATGAAATCGATTTGAAAGATAGCTGGATGTATGCAGCAGCTGAAAAAAATCTTCCAATCATCGTTCCAGGATGGGAAGACAGTACAATGGGTAATATTTTTGCTTCATATGTAATTAAAGGTGAATTAAAAGCGTCAACAATGAAATCTGGAATTGAGTACATGACTTTCTTAGCTGATTGGTACTCAAAAAATAGCAGTAATGGTATCGGATTCTTCCAAATTGGCGGTGGTATCGCTGGTGACTTCCCTATTTGTGTTGTGCCAATGTTATACCAAGATATGGAAATGCATGATGTTCCGTTCTGGAGTTATTTCTGCCAAATTTCTGATTCAACAACTAGTTATGGTTCATATTCTGGAGCAGTTCCAAATGAGAAAATTACTTGGGGTAAATTAGACATCAAAACCCCTAAATTTATTATCGAATCGGATGCTACAATTGTTGCTCCGTTAATTTTTGCATATTTATTAGATTTATAGGATATTTTATGAAAAGAGTTATAGTAGACTACGCCAAACTGACAAATGAAATTTTAAACCTTTTGGTTGAAAAATTTCCTGATGGTTATGATGATTCGGATGTTATCCGTTTTAGAAACGCTAAAAACGAATTAGTAGAAGCTGTTGAAGTTCGTACCGAAGACACTATTTATTTAGTAAAAATCAGTACAAAACTTGCAGACAGAATTGAAAATTACGACGAAGATGACGATATAGATCTAGATGTTGATACAATCGAGCCAGTAAAAGGGCTTGATCTTGATGATGATGCAGCTGATGATGACGATGATGATGATAACCAAGACAAACCAGATACTGATGGTGGTGATGATGAGGACGACGATGAAGATAAAGATGATATCGCAGACGACGACGATGAAGATGACGAAGATTAATCTATATCTTTTAAAATAAATTTAAGGAACTCAGATTTGAGTTCCTTTTTTTATTACTCTGAATAAACTTTTCTTTGAATAATAATTTTAAAAAACAATCAAAATTAGAAAGAAAATTCTTTAATTTTATTATTTAAAATATAATTGCAATATGACTAACGAATTACTACACGCCAAACTAAAAGAAAACTTTGGATTTGAAAAATTTCGTCCAAATCAGGAAACTATAATTAATACTGTACTTTCTGGTCAGGATACACTTGCAATTATGCCAACCGGTGGTGGAAAATCAATATGTTTTCAATTACCAGCTCTCATTTTACCAGGGATTACAATTGTAATTTCTCCTTTAATTGCTTTGATGAAAGACCAAGTTGATAGTTTAAAAACAAACGGAATTTCTGCTTGTTATATCAATAGTAGTCAATCTTCTCAGGAACAGCAATTCTATATAGATAATTTAAAATCAAATACCTTTAAACTTGTTTATATTGCTCCGGAAAGCTTGTCTTATCTAGATGTTATTTTTAATGAATTGACAATCAGTTTGATTGCAATTGATGAAGCACACTGTATTTCTTCATGGGGACATGACTTTAGACCTGCTTATACAAATTTGGGTTACTTAAAAAACCGCTTCCCTTCTACTCCAATTCTCGCTTTAACTGCGACTGCGGATAAAGCAACTCGTACTGATATTACAAAACAGCTGAATTTAAAAAATCCTAAAACATTTGTTGCTTCATTTGATAGGAAAAACCTAAGTCTTGAAGTGCGACCAGCTTTAGATCGCGTAAAACAGATTATTGATTTTGTAGAAAATAAACCAAATGAAGCTGGAATTATTTATTGTTTAAGCCGAAAAACAACAGAGGAGCTTGCTGAAAAACTAGTCAAAAACGGAATTACTGCAAAAGCATATCATGCAGGTTTGGATAATGTAACACGAGCAAAAACTCAAGACGAATTTATAAACGATGATTGTCAGGTGGTTTGCGCTACTATCGCATTCGGAATGGGAATTGATAAATCAAATGTTCGCTGGGTGATTCATTATAATCTTCCAAAGAATATTGAAGGTTATTATCAGGAAATTGGCCGAGCAGGTCGTGACGGTTTACCTGCTGAAACTGTAATGTTTGAAAGTTATGCTGATGTGATTCAGCTTCAAAAATTTGCATCTGAAGGATTGAATTCTGATATCCAGCTTGCAAAACTAGATCGTATGAAGCAGTATGCAGACGCCGTAAGTTGTCGTAGAAAAATTTTGCTTTCTTATTTTGGTGAATTAGTAACTGAAAATTGCGGAAACTGTGATATTTGCAAAAATCCGCCAACTTTTTTCGATGGGACGATTCTCGCGCAAAAAGCATTGTCAGCAATTACACGTTTAAAGGAATCTGAACCATTAGCTGTAATTGTTGATTTTTTAAGAGGCTCGAGAAACGCGTATATCTACGAAAAAAATTATCAAACGCTAAAAACGTACGGAATTGGCGTTGATATATCTTGGTACGATTGGAATCAATATTTAATTCAATTGATAAATTTAGGTTATTGCGAAATTGCATTTCATCAACACAATAAAATTCTTCTTACTCCTTTTGCTAAAAAAGTTTTATTTGATCGTGAAAAAGTAAAACTCACAACTGTTGTCAAAAAAGTAATTGACAAAAATGAAATAAAACAAGAGAAAGCAAAAGCGGTTAAAAATTCTCTTTTTGAAACACTTCGAAAACTACGTTATGAAATTGCTAAAGAAGAAGAAGTTCCTGCTTATGTAATATTTAGCGATGCAGCTTTAAAACAAATGGAAATTTTACGACCAATGAGCGAAGATGAATTTCTTACTGTTGAAGGAGTTGGGAAAGTTAAATTAGAAAAATATGGCTCAGAATTTATTAATGCGATAATTCAGTTTCAAAAAAATAAGTCGGTTGTAAAAAAAGAAAAAAAAGACAGTACTTATAAAAAAACTTTAGAATTATTTGAAAGCGGCATTTCTGTTGCGGAAATCGCAAAAAGAAGAAATATCAGCCAAACGACTGTAATTTCACATTTGGCTAAATTATATATTGACGGTCATAATTTAAATCTTAGCCAATTTGTTTCTGATGAAGAAATTTCAAAAATTGAAAAAGCTCAAATTGAATTAGAAAAACCAACTGCACTAAAACAGTACTTCGATTATTTTGAAGAAAAAATGTCTTATGATAAAATTCGCTTTGGTTTAGCATTCGTAGAAAGAAAAAATCAAACGCAACAAGTTTAAATAAAAAATCCTGTGAAAATTTTCTTCACAGGATTAAATTTTATAACGTTTATATCTTTTACAAATATCTTTCTTCAAAAACTTTTTGATGGTGCTTTTGATGTCCGATTATCACAAAACCTAAAGCACGAACTGAAATATGAATATTTGAAGCTGTTCCAATTCTCTTAAGTTGTTCTTCAGTTAAACTTTTGTAAAACAATAAATTTGAATGTCTTAAGGCTGAAAGTTCAGTCAATAAATCCTGAATGCTTCGTGCGTTCGAATTAGTATTCTCAGCATAATCGTTTTCTTCAAAACTTGGCAAAGATGTTTTGTCATTTCTTGAAAAACGCAATGCTCGATAAGCAAAAATACGCTCACAATCTATAATATGCTGAATAATATCTTTGATTGTCCACTTTCCTTCAGCATATCGATAGTCAAATTTATCCATCGGGATGTTTTGTACAAATCGGATGAAATCATGCAAAGAAATTTCCAATTCTTCAATCAAATTTACATTTCCAGCTTCACGAATATAAGTAGCAAATCCGCCCGAATATTCATTGTCTAATAATTGGTCTGCATTCATCTTTTTAATCTTTACGCTGAGTTTCTACTTGCATTTGTATTTCCGAAAAGTGATCGGGTAACTATTTTTTCATAAACTTTAATCAAATCCTCATTACCTTCTTCTTTGTTCAATTCATTAATTCTTAACAATGCATATTGTTGTATTGTCAACAATGGCAATACAATACGCTCTCTTACCTGAATTGAAGCTATACCATCAGGGTAATTTTCCATTAATGTTTTATGACCAGCAATTTTCAATAAAAGACGCTTTGTTTCTGAAAACTCATCGTAAATAATTTGCCAAAACTCACCAAATTCCGGATCTTTTCGCATATATGCTGTCAATGGTAAAAATGATTTTGCCAAGGACATCATACTATTTTCAAGCAAAGTTTTAAAGAATAACGAATTATGATATAGATCGCTTACTTTTTCCCATTGTCCAGATTCTTCAAAGTGTTTCAATGCTGATCCAACTCCAAAAAATCCAGGAACATTTTGTTTTAATTGACTCCAGGAACCTACAAATGGAATCGCTCTTAAATCAGCAAAATCTAATGATTCAGATTTACTTCTTTTTGATGGACGGCTTCCAATATTAGTTTTTGAGTAATATTTCAACGTACTCATTTTTTCCAAATATGGAATAAATTTCGGGTGATTTTTAAAACTTAAATATTTTTCATATCCTAAAGTCGCTAATTGTGTTAAAATTTGCGTTTCTTCTGGACTTAGTTCATTTTCTTCTTTTTTGAATACCTGATTGGTAACTCCGGCAGTCAATAAATTTTCAATATTATATCGACAAGAATCCAAAGTTCCAAAATTAGAGCTAATCGTCTGACCTTGAACAGTAATCTGGATTTCGTTATTTTCAATTTTTGGTCCTAATGATGCATAGAATTTATGTGTTTTTCCACCACCACGCGCAGGTGGTCCGCCACGTCCATCAAAGAAAATAGCTTTGATTCCGTATTTTCTTGAAATTTCAGTCAACGAAATTTTTGCCTGATAGATACTCCAGTTGGCCATCAAATAACCACCATCTTTAGTTCCATCCGAAAAACCAAGCATAATAGTCTGCTTATTTCCTCTTGCCTGCAAATGTTTAGAATATTCCGGATTTGTATATAATTGTTCCATTATTGAATGTGCATTCTGCAAATCATCAACCGACTCGAAAAGTGGTATAATATCAACTGATGGATTTTCCCAATTATTTAAACGAATCATAGCAAAAGTTTCCATTACGTTCAACGCACTTTCGTTGTTGCTGATAATGTAACGATTAGCTCCTTCTTCTCCGTTATTTTGTTGAATCGTTTTGATTGCCTGAACAGATTCTAATGTTGATCTTGTAATTTCATCCTCGAAATCACTCGGATTCAAATTACCTTTTACTTTTGATAAAACATTGATTTTTTGATCTTCATTCAATTCGTAGTAATTTTTCGGAAAAATATCAGAACCAGAATTCAAGTAATAATTTACTACATCCTTGAAAACAGCGTTGTGAATTTTACTATTCTGACGAATATCTAAAGTAGCAAAATGAAATCCGAATAAATTTATTTTTACTAACAGCGCTTCTAATTCATCTAAATATAATGACTGATGTTTCTCAATGATAATAGTTCTGATTTTATTTAGTTGTGCCAATAATTCATCTAATGTGATAAAGATTTCACCTTTAGAATAAAACACAGAACGATAAAGTTTATGTTCAAGTTCAGCTACTAAAGTATCTACTCCTGAGAAAGTTAACTTTCTTTTTAAGTTTCTCATTTCAACATAATAACACTTTAAGATAGAAGTGCGCAAACGGTCAGCAACTTTTAAAGTGATATCTGTTGTTACAAAAGGATTTCCGTCACGATCACCTCCAGGCCAGAACCCAAGTTTGATTAGTTGATTTTGAATCGCGTTTCCGCCAAGGATATTTTTTTGCAAATAATGAACAATTTCTCCAGAAGTTGCATAAAAAACATTCTCCAGATACCAGATCAAACTTACAGCTTCATCATAAGGATTTGGTTTTACATTTTGAATAAATGGTGTTTTACCCAATTGCGCCAATAATTGTTTGATTTGCAATAAATCATTTTGACGAATAGCTTCAGTCAAATCGTTTATAATCCCTAATACAGGACCAGGGTAAAACTGAGTTGGATGCGCTGTCAAAACAGTACGCACATTGAAGTTTTCTAAAAATTCAATTAATTCACCGTCTTTTTCTTTTGCATCCGTTTTTTCTTTAATATCACGAAGAGAACCACGTCCTTCCATATTATTAACTTCAGGAAAAGCAGCGTCCTCAATGGCATCAAATAATACAATTTGGCGCTCTATATATTGAATAAATCGAAACATTAAATCGATTTTTTCAGTTTCAGATGCATTATTAAGAAATTTATTTGAGAAAAAATCAAAAATTTCTTTAGGTGTCTCTTGTTTTTTAAATCCTGTTTCGCAAGTTTCTGTAAATAATGGCAGCAAAACCCCTGTATTATCAATAGAATCAAACGGTAATGTTATAAAAACACTATTATAAATGTAGTATTTAGAGAGAACGTCCTGATTAAAACGTTCAATTTTTGGTAACGTGTACATAATTGTGTTGTGTAGTTGGTTGGTTAATAGGTCATAAAAAAACCCCAAGAATAAACTTGAGGTTATATTTTATAATATAGCATTCAAGAAAATATTACATATTTTTAAAAATAGTATGCATCAAACGCTTCTTATCGTTAATACTTTCCTCTAATGAAATCATTGTTTCTGTTCTGTAAACACCTTCGATATCATCAATCATGAAGATAACTTCTTTTGCGTGCTTAGTATCTTTTGCTCTAATTTTGCAAAAAATATTGAATTTTCCTGTCGTTACAGAAGCTACTGTTACGAATGGAATTTGATTGATTCGCTCTAATACAAATTTAGTTTGAGATGTATTATTAAGGAATACACCCACATAAGCAATAAATGAATACCCTAATTTATCATAGTCTAAGGCTAGTGAAGATCCCATAATGATACCGGCATCCTCCATCTTTTTTACTCTAACATGTACTGTTCCAGCAGATATCAATAGTTTTTTTGCAATGTCAGTAAACGGAACTCTCGTATTGTCTATTAACATATCTAAAATCTGGTGATCTACTTCATCTAAACGAAATTTACTCATAATTCTTTAATTAATATTACTAATTGCTATTACAAAGTATAAAAATATATATAAAAAACAACAAATTCACATAAAAATTAACTTTTTATCAACCCGTTAACAAATTTAATATTTTTATTTAAATAAAAATCTGCTTTTTGATTCAATTTCGGAAAGTTATCATAGTCATCAGAATAAATTGCTCCTTGTGCATCATATTCATAGTGACCAAAATAATTTTCTAATTCTCCTGCTTCAATGATGTAAGCATTAAAGTGAATCTTATTTTCAATCAATTCTTCTTTGTATTGTGCGACAAAATTCGTAATAATTTCGATACCATCATAATTTATTTTGATATTTTTATACATAAAATCATAAAAAACCACTTTATTTTGTGAAATATTCAAATAATCACTAATTCTATTATCAACTAAATCGTTTTCGGAGATGAGTTTAAACGCCGTAATTAGTGAGAAAAATATTAACTTTCGTGTAATTTCCCTATTATAATCGCCTGCATAGTGTCCTGCTTCAAATAATATTGTTGGTGCTCCCAAAAATTGAAAAGTATCCCCAATACAATTAATATTAAAAGAATCATCAAAACGTCCTATTTGACCAGGAATGTATTTTTGCAATTCATCATTAATTCCTGCAATCAAATTTATAGCCGTTAATCTATTTTCATTAATTTCTCTTTCTTCATTATATGATGGTGCTAAAAATGAGACTGTTGCAGGTTTTCCTGTTTCCCCTGCGCCAAATATAGTACGCTGATCATGCAGATTAAAGCAGAAATGAGGCTTAAATGTTTCAAATACTTCTCTTAAAACATTGCTTTCAGGCTGAGTCAAATTCTGTGAATCACGGTTCAAGTCAACTTTATTGGCATTTTCACGGGTATATAACTTCGCTCCGTCTGGATTTAGTATAGGAATGCTGTAAAAAGTAAAAGTACTAAGCATTTTTTGAGCAAACTCTGATCGGTTATTAAGTACATTAATGAAATCAAAAAGCGCTTTTGTCGTTGTACTTTCATTTCCGTGCATTTGAGACCAAAGATAAACGCGTGTTTTTCCTGTACCAATTTGGTAACTATATATAGGTGCGCCTAAAACTGATCTGCCTATTACTGAAACTTGATTATCTGTATTTAATTTGTTTAATAAAGGTTCTATGTGGTCTAAAGTTAGATAGCGACCTGAGATGGATTCTTCTTTGTTCTGGTTAAATAATTCTTCTAAATTCATTGTCTTTTGATTTGTTTACAAAAGTAAACATCTTTATTTTTACAATTGTAAACTGTTGAAAATTGAGATAATTCAGATTTGTAAACATTGTTTGTTGTTATTTGAGAAAAGTTTTAAATAGTTGAATTGACAATTGTTATAAATCAACATGTAAACAACTAAGTATTTTATAATCAATTAATTAAATACAATAATATAAAGTTTTTATTGTATTTAAAAACAATCATTCAAATGTTTTATAACTGTAAAATAGCTATGTTAATTCTTTTTTGTTACATTTGTGAATTACATATTTTTAAAAATAATTTACAATGGTAAACATCGATGATTTTGTAAAAAGGCTTGAAATTATATTGGATTATTACGGTATAAACGCCTCTTCATTTGCTGATAAAATTGGAGTTCAACGCTCAAGTATGTCTCATCTCCTATCTGGCAGAAACAAGCCAAGCCTTGATTTTGTCATGAAAATCCTTGAAGTTTTTCCAGATGTTGATTTATATTGGTTACTGAATGGAAAAGGAAATTTCCCGAAAAGTAATGAAGAATCAACTTTACAATTTGGAGTTATCTCAGAAATTGAAAAAAACATCGCCCCTACTTCATCAAACGAAAATTTTAATACCATCGATTTATTTTCTGAAATCAATCCTGAAAAAGAAAATGTAGAAACCAAAAATATATCTTCAATAAAAAATACAATTTTCAATCCGAATGAAGACGAAATCGAAAAAATCATCTTTTTTTATAAAAATGGTAAATTCAAGACCTATGTACCATGATTCAAAAATTTCGCGTATTTGAAAATTTTTAAAATTATTTTTCGTTTAAGCAATTCTCACGTATTTAAAAAAACATCCAAATTTTAGACTTGGAGCCCGTTTTCAGGAATTTTTCCAAGGACACCTTTGTAATGTTCTTTTAAAATTTCCCAATCGGCTTCATAGTTACCTGTTGGATAAAAAGGTTTCCCTAAATTAACTTCTTTCTTTCCCCAGTCAAAAGCGACAGGAACAATTGGGACATTTGCTTTAAGCGCAATATAATAAAAACCAGTTTTCAGTTCTGTAACTCCTTTTCGGGTTCCTTCTGGAGCAACGGCTAAACGAAAAGTTTCTTTGCGATCAAAAATCGCCGCAATCGAATCAACTTTATTCAATCCACCAGAACGATCAAGTGGTTCACCTCCAACATTTCTAAAATAATAACCAAATGGAAATTTAAACAATTCCTTCTTTCCAACCCAATTCATTTGCAGTCCTGAAATTCCACGTGTTAAAAGCCCAATGTAAAAATCGTGATTGCTGGTATGAGGCATAACCATCAGAATGCATTTTTTGACCTCTGCATTTTCAACTCCCCTTATTTTCCAGCCCATTAGCTTATAAAAGATGAATTTGTACAACTGTTTTTTCATTAAAATTTTTATTATTTCTGCAAAAATAACAGATTTAAAATGTATTTTTGGGTAAAAGCCTTATAAAATGATTCAAAAGTTATTCAGTTATTTAATTCCAATTAAAATATTCAAAAAAAAATCGGTTCGAAGCAAAACAATTGAAGTTACTTGGGCAAATGGCGAATTGGTTTTAGATTCTGAAAACACAAATTATTCTTATGGAAGCCTACAGCGTATATTGAGGTATGGCTTGCGGAATATTGGTTACGATACTATTTTAAAAATGGATCATATTTTGGTTTTGGGAGTTGCTGGCGGCAGCGTTATAAAAACTTTAGTAGATGAAATTGATTATAAAGGAAAAATAACCGGAGTTGAAATTGATCCCGAAATGATTCAGATTGCGAATCAATATTTTAATTTAAATAAAATTGAGCAGCTGGAATTGATTATTGATGATGCATTTGAATTTGTTTTAAAAACAAAAGATCAATACGATTTAATTATAATTGATATTTTTGAAGATATCAAAATGCCAAATTTCCTGTTTGAACGTTTTTTCAGTGAACGTGTTTGTTCTCTGTTAAAAGATGAGGGTTTCGTGCTTTTCAATACCATGATTTTAGACGAAGCACATAATGTGAGAAATAGGAAGTACATTTCAGAAATAAACACTAAATTGTTTTCCTCAAAAATGCTTCCCCGCATTGAGGTTCACAATGAGTTAATTATTATAAAAAAAGTAGCTTAATTTTTATTTTTATGAAACCCCTTTCTGCCATTTTAAATGCCTTGCCGCCTACTAAAATTATCGATTCAAGTATTGATTTTTCAAAGTATTTACCTTTGGATTTATCTGCCAATAATGAAGAATTATTGGATATTCGGCCAGAAAATGCTGCCGAATTTGAAATTTTTATTTCAGATTATTTATTAAGAAACAATGCTGAAGTTGCTTTTGGCGGTTATATTGAGGGTCGTACATTATATAAAAGGAGCACCATTTTTAGAAATGATTCTATTCCGGAACGCAATATTCATATTGGTCTTGATTTATGGACAAAAGTAGGAACAACTGTTCTGGCTGCTCTGGATGGAAAAGTTCACAGTTTTAAAAACAATGTGGGATTGGGCGATTATGGTCCGACTATAATTTTGGAACATGAAATTCAAAATGAAAAATTTTATACTTTATATGGACATTTGTCGTTAGAAAGTTTAGAGGGATTAAGTGTAGGGAAATCTTTTAAAAAAGGAGAACAAATTGCAACTCTTGGAAATGCAGCTGTAAATGGTGACTATGCACCGCATGTCCACTTTCAGATTATCAAAGATATCGAAGATTTCTGGGGAGATTATCCTGGAGTCTGCAATTCAAATGATCTCAATTTTTATATAGAGAACTGCCCCGACCCTAACTTATTATTAAAAATAACATAAATAGTTATGAAGAAAGCAGGATTGATTATATGTTTGTTGTTACTTATTGGATGTAAATCAAAAACAGTCAGCAGAGATACTGACGATTTGAAAATTAAGAAAGTTGCAGTTTCAGAAATTAATTCGAACCAGCAAAAAAAAGCGTACGAATTAGGCAAACGTGTATTAGAAACCTGCAATACTTCTAAATTTAAACCATTTAATGAAACAGAAGTTACCAAGTCAGTTATGGAAAATACAACTGAAGAGCGACTGACTAAAACCTGCACAAGATTTAGACAGTATTATGGTAATTTTATTGATTTGAAATTAGACGGCGTTTATAAAAGCAAGCAGGAAGTCATTTACCGCTATCATGCTTTGTACTCCAAAAAAGTAGCCAACAAGGAACTCAGGATTTTTGTTGATGAAAACAATTTGATTTCGGCCATAAAATCAATGGATTGGGATGAAAAATTTGACGCTAAAATAAACGAATAATAAAGGAAAATATATGGCTTTAAAATTACCGCTTTTCTTATTGCTTTTATTGGCAAACTTTGTAAACGCTCAGGAAACTATAAGTATAAAAGGTTCAAAACCTTATCCGGCAACACAGAATTATATTTTTATTTGCGAAAAATATGCTTTCTCCGGAGAAACTAATGTTCAGATTGCAAAAACAGAAAAAGGAGGTGTTTTAAAATTAACTATTGCAACAGCAAATGAACAGGCCCGAATTTCTGGTGGTGTTTATGTTGATCTGGCTAATGGTGATGTAATTCCTTGCGTCGACAAAAATGTAAAAGAAAGTGCCGACGGAAAAACAACTGCCTATTATTACTTTACTCCGGCAGAAATGATCAAACTAAAAAAAACAGATATTCAAGCAATCCGCTTTATAATTGCGGGCGGTTCAAATTCTTTTGGTAATCAAACTGGATATTTTACAGCTGTAAACAGAAGCTCTTATTTTTCAACTGTCTACGATAAATCGAAAAAGACTTTTGATACTGCTAAAGAAATTAGCGTTTTATAAAGAAAAAACTTAAGATAATAATCTTATATTTATACTTTAATTAAAATCTACATGAACGCCAACGAAAATTTAATTACGAAATTCTATACTGCTTTTGCAAACGCCGATGCCAAAACAATGAGCGAATGCTATCATCCAAAAGTCCATTTTATTGATCCTGCTTTCGGATTATTAAAAGAAGAGCAAGTTTCAAAAATGTGGGAAATGCTACTTTTAAAAAGTAAAGGCAATATTAAAATTGAATTTTCAAATATCAAAGCCGATGACTTTTCTGGATCTGCTCGGTGGGTGGCTACTTACAATTTCAGCAAAACCAACAGAAATGTAGTTAATACTATTTCTGCAGAGTTCGTATTTCAAGACGGTCTTATTATTAAGCACACTGATAATTTTGACGTTTGGAAATGGTCAAAACAAGCCTTTGGTATTACTGGGCTTTTATTAGGCTGGACAGGTTTTTTTCATAAAAAAATTCAAGAGCAAGCTTTGCTATCACTTAAAAAGTTTCAGCAAGCCAAATAATCTTCTTAACCTGAATATTCAAAATTCAGATTAACTGGATATTAATAACGTTTCTTAAAATTACAGAAACTGCGAGCAGATAAAGATTTTAATTATTTTGTTTCTATTTATTATTAAGTTAATCATGTTATAATTTTGAATAACCATGAAAGAAGTTATACACAAAAAATTAAATCAGTTGCAGGCAACCGCCATTTGTGGCAATGACATTAGCTCTTCTTGTCTGTATGTTTCAGCGCTTACGATTTTATATGCCGGACAATATGCTTGGATTTCTCTACTAATTGTTGCAGTTGTTTTATTTTTATTCCGAAAAATTTATGGTGAAGTTGTTGGTGCAATTCCTTTAAACGGAGGTGCTTACAATGTGTTATTAAACACTTCTACAAAACGGCTAGCATCTGTTGCTGCAACATTAACCGTTTTATCTTATATGGCAACTGCAGTAATTTCGGCTTCCGAAGGTATGCATTATTTGCACGGAATTTTTGAAAGCCTAAACATTACCATTGCAACTGTCATTATTTTAATTTTATTTACCTGTCTGGCAATTTTAGGAATTGGTGAATCGGCATTCGTTGCTGTCATCATTTTTATTACACATATTACGACTTTGACTTTGCTAGTTTTGGCGTCTGTTTGGTTTTTGCTTTTTAATGGATTGGAAACTTTCCATATAAATTGGCAAACTCCTCTTGCAACGGGAAGTATAAAAACGGCTCTTTTTCTAGGATTTTCTGCTGCAATGCTTGGAATTTCAGGTTTTGAAAGTTCTGCGAATTTTGTCGAAGAACAAGAACAAGGGATTTTTCCAAAAACACTTCGCAATATGTGGGCAATTGTCAGTTTTTTTAATCCAGTAATTGCCATTTTATTGATTAGCGTAATTCCGCTAACCGAAGTTGGTGAAAATAAAGAATCTCTTTTGGCACATTTGGGAGAAACAACCGGCGGATCTTGGCTGGCTTGGCTTATTTCTATCGACGCCGTTTTGGTTTTATGCGGAGCTGTACTAACTTCATTTGTGGGTGTTTCAGGATTATTAAACCGAATGACATTAGACAGAATTTTGCCCAATTATTTCCTAAAACAAAATAAAAGAGGTTCGCATTATCGAATTGTAATTAGCTTTTTAATTCTTTGTATTTCAGTGCTTTTTGCTACAAAAGGACATTTAGAATCACTAGCAGGAGTTTATACTTTTTCGTTTTTGGCAGTAATGGCACTCTTCGGAATCGGGAATTTATTGTTGAAATTCAAACGCAGAAAACTTCCCAGACCTGAACGCGCTCGAGGAATTGCGGTTGTAACAGCAGTTATTTTTGTAATTGCCGCCTTTATCGGAAATATGGAATTAAACATTAATTCGTTTTATACCTTTTTAAAATATATGATTCCTTCCTTAATTTTTATCGGAATCATGCTCAATCGCGTCATTCTGATTAAGCTTTTGATCGAAGCGCTCGAATATTTTTATCAGCCTCTACGCCGTATGGTGATTTTGAGCAACCGCTATCTTCAAAATTTAAGCATCAAAATTAATTCACAAGAATTTGTTTTCTTTACTAAAGGCGATGATATAGCAATTTTGAATAAAGTTTTGCAGTATGTAGAAAATAATGAAACTACTAAAAAGCTAAAAATAGTTCATGTCAAAAAAGAGGAAGAAAGTAATAATGCTTTGAAAAAAGATCTTGAAGTTTTAGATCGAGCGTACGACGATATAGACATCGAATATTTGGAAATAAAAGGAGAATTTGGCCCCGAAATGATTGATGAACTTTCTAAAAAATGGAATATTCCCAAAAACTTTATGTTTATTGCTTCTCCAGGAAATAAATTTTCTTACCGGGTTTCAGATCTCGGGGGAGTTCGATTGATAATGTAATCATAATTTTAAAGAGCAGAAAAATCTGTTTTCAATTCATGCATAGTCCCGCTATCCACTACAATCTTTTGTAAAAGGATTTTCGTTTCTATCGGGGCTAAACGAGAAATTTCATTTTCATGAGAAACAACAAACTCATTTATATAACAAAAACCCGATAGGTACTAAAACCTGTCGGGTCTACTTTATTAAACTTTGCTTACTTCTCGTAAATGTTAGATCCCTATAGCTATCGGGATTGCGGTTAAAAAATCTTAAGATTTAAACCAGCTTTCTACCAATTCATCTTCAAATGAAGTAGCATTTTTATGAATAAATTCGTTTGTATTTTTATTATAAGAATAATCCAAAGCCCAAGTTTCATGGTTTTCAGCTAATTCTTTAATGCTTTTGCAGACATAAGCAATTTCTTCATCTGTCGTAGTCGGATGAATTGACATTCTGATCCATCCTGGTTTTTTAATCAAATCACCAATGGTGATTTCATTAACCAGTTTATTAGAAGTTTCCTGATCAACATGCAATAAAAAATGTCCATAAGTTCCGGCACAACTACATCCTCCACGAGTTTGAATTCCGAAAAGGTCATTCAATAATTTTACACCTAAATTGAAATGAAGATTTTCAATAAAAAATGAAACTACACCTAACCTGTCTTTATGCTGTCCTGCTAAAATCTTGATATTTTCAACTGGTTCTAATTCGCCAAAAACATAATCAACAATTTCGTGCTCGCGCTGCAAAATGTTTTCAATTCCCATTTCTTCCTTTAGTTCAATTGCAAGAGCTGTTTTTATAACTTGCAAAAATCCCGGAGTTCCACCGTCTTCACGATCTTCGATATTATCAATATATTTATGTTCGCCCCAAGGATTTGTCCAGCTTACAGTTCCTCCGCCAGGACAATCAGGAATCATGTTATTATATAATTTTTTATTGAAAATCAAAACACCCGAAGTTCCAGGTCCGCCCAAAAATTTATGCGGAGAAAAGAAAATAGCATCTAAATACGCTTCAGGATCTGCAGGATGCATATCTATTTCTACATAAGGTCCTGAACAGGCAAAATCAACAAAGCATACTCCATAATATTGGTGCATTAATTTTGCAGCCTCATGAAAAGGAGTTTTTAATCCTGTAACATTTGAGCATGAAGTAATCGAAGCAATTTTAATTGTTCTGTCTTTGTATTTTTCTAAAAGTTCTTCCAAATGCTCAAGACTGAAAAGCCCTTTTTCACAAGATGGAATAATTTCAACGTCGGCAATTGTCTCTAACCAAGAAGTTTGGTTGGAATGGTGCTCCATATGAGAGATAAAAACGATCGGTTTTTTCTCAGCCGGAACAGTCGTGCAGCTTTTA
This sequence comes from Flavobacterium xizangense, assembly GCF_054075145.1. Taxonomy (NCBI): domain Bacteria; kingdom Pseudomonadati; phylum Bacteroidota; class Flavobacteriia; order Flavobacteriales; family Flavobacteriaceae; genus Flavobacterium; species Flavobacterium xizangense. Next base: position 225,940 of record NZ_JBSIPG010000005.1, read on the forward strand.
AGGTTTTCAGGAATTTTCAATCCTAAAATACGCTGAAATTTATTGATAACGCCAGTCATTCCAGTACCATCGGTAATTAAAACATCATCCTGATTAGCATTTGCATGACGCTTGATAATATGTCTGGCATGATGATATGCTTTTGTCATGGCAGTACCTGACACAGTAGTTTCAGTATGAGTATTCGCAACAAAAGGCCCAAATTGATTCAAAAGTTTCTCTTCTATAGGGCGATATAACCTTCCGCTGGCAGTCCAATCAGTATAAATGATTTGTTTTTTGCCATAAGGCGAAGTAAATTCTTGATTTATGCCAACAATATTTTTACGAAAATCCTGAAAATAAGTTTCTAGAGTGATGGTACTATTTTTGCTATTCATTACAGTGAGAGTTTGAATGCAAATATAAAGGCTTTTTTATAAAATTGCGAATTTATCAATTGTAAACTTCAAACATTACATAACCGTTTAGTATATTTAACTAAATACGCATTATTTTAGTAATTTATCATAATATTCTATCGGATTAATGGGGCAATAGAAACTTAAACAATACAAATTCTATGGGAAATTTAGCAACAGCCACTTTTGGTGGAGGATGTTTTTGGTGTATTGAAGCTGTAATTCAGCGTTTAAATGGAGTAAAATCTTTAAAATCAGGATATTCTGGTGGTTTTATTAAGAATCCACCCTATCGAGAAGTATGTACTGGCAGAACAGGACATGCTGAAGTCATACAAGTTAGTTTTGATCCTCACATAATTTCATATCACGATTTGATTTTTATATTTATGACAAGCCACGATCCTACAACGCTGAATCGTCAAGGTGCAGATGTTGGAACTCAATATCGTTCGATTGTCTTATATCATGATTTGGAACAAAAAGAAATTGCAGAAAAAGTATTTCAGGAAGTTAAACCTTTTTACGAAGATCCAATTGTTACAGAATTGACTCCTTTTGAAGTGTTTTATGAAGCAGAAGAAGATCATCAAAACTATTACAACAACAATCAGGATGCACGTTACTGTCAGATTGTAATTGATCCAAAAGTGCAGAAACTGAAAAAAATGTATGCCGACAGATTAATTTAATTTTTAGCCACAGCTCTTATTAGGATTTCTTATTTTAAAACTGAATCATTTTAATCCTGGCAATCTGTGGCAAAATAAATCCACAATGAAAAATCTTAAAATAAATAATCGATTTACTGCCGAATTACCTGCTGATCCAGATTTCACAAACGAAGTTCGTCAGGTAAAAAATACTTTATTTTCGTTTGTAAATCCAACAAAACCTTCAAATCCGAAACTGATTCATGCTTCAAAAGAAGTAGCTGAATTGGTTGGAATTTCTGAAGATGAAATTAATTCTGAAAACTTTTTAAATGTTTTTTCAGGAAAAGAAATTCTTTCTGATACACAGCCGTATGCGATGTGTTATGCGGGACATCAATTTGGAAATTGGGCTGGACAGTTGGGCGACGGTCGCGCCATCAATTTGACCGAAATTGAAAATAATAATCAATTTTACACACTTCAGTTAAAAGGTGCCGGAAAAACTCCATATTCCAGAACTGCTGATGGTTTAGCCGTTTTACGTTCTTCAATAAGGGAATATTTATGTGCAGAAGCAATGTACAATCTTGGCGTTCCAACTACCCGATCGCTTTCTTTGATTCTTTCTGGCGATCAGGTTTTACGTGATATTTTATATAACGGAAATCCTGCGTATGAAAAAGGTGCTGTCGTTTGCCGCGTTGCGCCATCTTTTATCCGATTTGGAAGTTTTGAAATGCTTACTTCTCGAAATGAGCTGAAAAATTTAAAGCAGTTTGTAGAATTTACAATCAAACATTATTTTCCGGAAATAAGCGGTGAGCCAAAAGAACAATATTTGCAATTTTTCAAAAAAGTTGCAGATACAACGCGTGAAATGATTTTGCACTGGCAGCGTGTTGGTTTTGTGCATGGTGTTATGAATACCGATAATATGTCGATTCATGGAATCACAATTGATTACGGTCCATATGGCTGGCTTGAAAATTATGATCCAAACTGGACGCCAAATACAACCGACAGCCAAAATAGAAGATACCGTTTTGGCAATCAACCTAGCGTTGCACAATGGAATTTATTTCAATTAGCCAACGCACTTTATCCGTTGATTAATGAAGCAGCACCATTAGAAAAGATATTGGAATCATTTATAAATGATTTCAATTCTGATTATAAAACAATGTTTTTAAGTAAATTAGGGTTGTTTACTTCAACTGAAACTGACGATCAGTTAATTGCCGACTTAGAAAATATTTTGCAATTGACAGAAACCGATATGACAATCTTTTTTAGAAATTTAAGTTCTGTTGAAAAATCAGATTTTGCTCCACAAGCAATTGAAAAGATCAATTTTTCTTTTTATAAACCAGAAGAAGTTTCAGGAGAAATTTCAGAAATCTGGACAAAATGGTTTTCTTCTTATTTGGAAAGACTGCAAACGGAAACATTGTCAGATGAAGAGCGTTCTCAAAAAATGAATTTCATTAATCCAAAATATGTACTTCGAAATTATATGGCACAACTTGCTATTGATGCTGCTGAAAAAGAAGATTATTCATTAATTGACGAGCTTTTTACGCTCTTACAACAACCATATGATGAACAACCACAATATGAAAAATGGTTTGCAAAACGACCAGATTGGGCTAGATCTAAAGTAGGCTGCTCCATGTTATCTTGTAGTTCTTAAGCTTTTATTAGCGACGAATTCACGAATTATTTTTTTTTTTTTGAAATTAATTCGTGAATTCGTCGCTAAAACTATTTTGAAATGATATAATCCACAATCATTTTGGCATGGATTCTTGAGTTTTCAATAAACCATTTATGCGTTTGCATTCCGCCACAAACAACGCCTGCGAGAAATAATCCTTCCACATTCGTTTCCATAGTTTCCGAATTATATGACGGAATTTTTAATTCATCATCAGAAAGCTGAATTCCAATATTTTCAAGAAAATTCAAATTAGGTTTATAACCTGTTAAGGCTAATACAAAGTCATTCTCAATTGTAATTTTTCCTTGAGGAGTTTCAATTTCAACTTTGTCTTCTTTTATTTCTGTAATATTCGATGCAAAATAAGCTTTAATGCTTCCTTCTGCAATTCGATTTTCAATATCAGGTTTAACCCAATATTTCACTCTGCTGTTGATTTCATTTTTGCGAATGACCATCGTTACATTTGCACCTTTACGCCAACATTCCAATGCTGCATCGACAGATGAATTATTTGCGCCAACTACCAAAACATTTCTAAAAGCGTATTCATGCGCTTCTTTATAATAATGACGTACTTTTGGCAACTCCTCCCCTTTTACATTCATTGTAATTGGAATATCATAAAATCCTGTCGCGATAATTACATTTTTAGACTTATAAAAGTTCTTGTTTGTTTTAATTTCAAAAAGACCATTTTCATTTTTCTGAATTCCAGTTACTTCTTCAAACAGATTTATGGTGAAATTAAAATAACGATGAATATTTCTATAATATTCCAAAGCTTCCTGACGCCCAGGTTTCGGTGCCAGACAATTGAACGGAATATCGCCAATTTCTAATCTCTCGGCAGTTGAGAAAAAAGTCATATACAGTGGATAATTGAAAATACTGTTTACAATTGCCCCTTTTTCAATAATTAAATATTGCAAGTTTTTCTTTTGAGCTTCAATTGCGCAGGCTAGACCAATTGGCCCGCCTCCAACAATAATCAAATCATAATCTGTCATAAATGAATTATTTTTCCCAGTCCTTAAATGGATTTTTGCTCAAATAAGCGTTGTAATATCTTTCGTCACTGGTAACTTCTTCTCCCAGCCAATCTGGTTTTTCGAAAGCCTCTGTTTCTGATTTCAATTCTATTTCGGCCATAATCAAGCCTTCGTTTTCACCATAAAATTCATCGACTTCAAAAACATGGTCTCCAGATTTAATTTCGAAACGCGTTTTTTCTATTTTTCCCTTTTCGCATAATTTAAACAATTCCAGTGCTTCTTCCAGCGGAATTTCATTTTCCCACTCAAAACGTGTCATTCCTCCTTGATGTCCAATACCTTTTATTGTCAAAAATCCTCTGTCTCCTTTAATTCGCACACGAACTGTTCTTTCAGGAATTGAGCTTAAATAACCCTGAGCAATTTTATTTTGAGTAAAAGCCTGTTCTTTAAAATCTTCTGATTTCACAAGAAACTTTCTTTCAATTTCAACCATTTTAACTTCAATTAATTTTACTCAAATTTACTCAATTTAATCCAGTCACGAAGTTGTAAAAAATTATAATCGCATTTTTATTTTTATAATATCATTTAGCATCACATATCAAATTAACTGATTGTTAATACATTAAGATTTATATTTTAGCTAAATTTGATATACCCTAAAAAACTGTTGTTGTTTTCAAGTTAAGCTTTAATTTTTACGCCCCAAATACAATACGTTTTCAATCCAAAAGAAAGTTTTAAGCAGATCAAAATTTCAGCAGTAGATTTTATCATTTTAAAATATCTAATCATGAATATATTGTGTTTTTTAATCCCGGCACTAGTAGGTCTGATTTTTGGGATATTTGGTTACCTACTAGGAAAAAGTAGCTCTAAAAAAGATATTACACTTGCCATATCTTTACAAGAAGAGTTAGACGTTTGCAAAGCAACTGTGAAGAATTTGAACAAAAAAATAAGTATTCTTGATGCAGAATTAGAGTCTAAAACTAAAAGTAATTTAGTAAAAAATGAACCTCTATATTTGTTTGATAAAGAAAAAGCCTCGAATATTTTAGGAAAAAAAATCACAGAAAATGATTTAAAAATTGTTGAAGGAATTGGGCCTAAAATCGAAGCACTGTTTAATGCAGCAGAAATTAATACATGGCAAGATTTATCGAAAACATCTACTGAAAAACTGCAGGCAATTTTAGATGCTAGTGGCGAAAATTATGCAATGCACAATCCAAGTACTTGGCCAAAGCAAGCTTTAATGGCTTATCAGGGCAAATGGCAAGAATTGAAAGACTGGCAAGCTAATTTGTTAGGAGGAAAAGAGTGAGAAAAAGTAACAAAGTTGCAAAGTAGCAAAGTAACAGAGTAACAGAGTGACAAAGTACCAAATCAAATTTAATCTTTGAACCTTTGTCACTCTGTTACTTTGTATCTATTTCAAAAAGATCCCATTTTTTTGAAACATTGTACCATAATTGTCCCTCTGAAACTTCTAGTGGACAATCAAAATTGTTGGTGTAAAGTGCGCCAGTTCCTAATCCCTGAGGCAATTTTGAATTTTGAACAAAAGTCCATTGTGCGATGGCATTTAGACCAATATTGCTTTCTAATGCTGATGTAATCCACCAGCCAATTTTGTACTTATCAGCCAGATCAATCCATTCTTTTGTTCCTCTGAAACCTCCAATAAAACTTGGTTTCAAAATAATGTATTGCGGTTTGATTTCTTGTAATAGTTTCTCTTTATCTTCAAACGAAAAGACACCAATCAATTCTTCATCTAATGCAATTGGAAATGGTGTTACTTTGCATAAATTATGCATCGCTTGAATATTGCCTTTTCTGATAGGTTGCTCAATACTATGCAATTGAAATTCATTTAGTTGATTCAGTTTATCTAAAGCTTCATTTAATAAAAAAGCACCATTTGCATCAACTCTAATTTCGATTTGTTCAGCCGAAAAATGGGTTCTAATAAATTGCAATAAATCTAATTCCCGTTGAAAGTCTATTGCTCCAATTTTAAGTTTTATGCACTTAAAACCATTCGCTAATTTGTCTTCGATTTGCTCTTTCATGAAAGGTGCTTCACCCATCCAAACCAAACCGTTTATCTCAATCGATTTTGAATTATTGGTAAAATCAGAAGGGAACAATAAATACGGATTTTCACTTTTTAAAGATAAAAAAGCCATTTCCACTCCAAATTGAATAGAAGGAAATTCTAATAAAGCTTCCCAAAGTGCTGTTTCACCCAAATGAATATTTTGGCAAACCCACTGCAGTTTTTCTTCATAATCGTAGCGATCATCGGCACTTAAACCACGTAAAATACCGCACTCGCCTATTCCTTTTTTATCATTTTCTTCTAAAACGATAAACCATGTTTCTTTCTCGGTCATAATCCCTCGCGACGTTCCGGATGGACGTTTAAACTCGAGCATGTATTTGTGGTAGGTAGCGTTCATTTTTTTAAGGTGCTAAGAAGCTAAGGTTCTAAAGGACTGAGGTAAAAGATGCTGAAAAAACTTAGCATCTTAGCAGCTTAGTAGCTCAGAGTCTTTAATTATAAAGTTTTAGAATTTTATCGAAATCTTTTGATGGCAGACCTGCTTTTTGGAAAATAGCAAAATCTGATTTTGTTTTGTCTTTCCAACTTAAACTATCTGTGACATTTTGATCTTGATATTTTTTATAGATTGCTTTTGCATCACTATAATTATTGTTCACCAAATACAAATGTGCCAGATTTAATTTGACTAGTAATTCAGTACTGTCTAGTTTTTCACCTTCTTGTAAAAACTTTTGTGCTTTCTCATATTGTTTTGTCAAAATATAGCAATAACCAATTGAACTGTAATCTAATGCGGTAGCTTTTCCTTCACTAATTATAGTATTTAATTTAGGAATTGCTTCATTGTATTTTTGTTGTTTAATTAATAGGGAAGCCTGTTTTCTAAGGTCGTTAAAAACATTTTTAGAAATATCAGCATCTTTATAGCAAGCACTTCCAAAGTCTTTATAAACTTTGTTTTTTTCTATCGGAAGCAACTTTTGAAATTCATTATAGCGATATTGCTTCATGATTTTATCTAAAATACAAACGCAAAAATCATCAGAATTGGCCATTTTTTGTGCCATTGTTGATGTTTTGCACAAACTGATGATTTCATTTTTGTTATCCTGATTCCAACCACGATTTAATTTTGTATCAACCCAAGGCACAACTTCTAAAACAACTTTTTGATTTAAAAGCCAGTTCTTACTATGAAATCCAAACCAAATTGTGCTTACATTTTGCCCCAAGCAAGTAGATTTATCAAGCGATAACCTTTTCGCATCCTTGCTTAAAGGTTCTTCTTGAGCATAACAAGCTTTGTCTGTTTTTCCGTCGTCAATGTATTTTTTTGCATTTTCTGCAGATGTAAATAAGGCGTAAGTACAAGTATCATCTCCTGAAATTTTGGACATTATAAATACCGCTCCAGCCGAGCCCTGACTCACACCAGTTGGATCTGGAATTGCTTTTAATACCGAAACCAAACTGTTTGCCATTTGTTGGTTTTCATCCAAAAGTGTGATTCGGTATACAATTTCAGTGGTTCCAACGGGAAGATCTTCTGTTTTTATTGTGATTCGGTCACGAGCAGAAACAATTATTTCTTTTGTTGTTGCGCGTTCTTTATCCCAATAACCATCTTTTTGTGCAAAAGCGTTAAAAGAAAAAGTAATTAATATTGATAGAATTATTTTTTTGAAAGTCATATTGAATGATTGTTTTTTGCCAAGAATTACACCAATTTCTCTACTTTTTTATTTGTAGTTAATTTCAATAATCTTAGTAAAAATTATGCCAAAATATTTCTTATGAAACCGAGTGCCCTAGCCCCGATAGAGGCGGTATCCTTTTTTGGGCAATTTTTCATTGCCTAAAAAAGATATAGCCGAAAGCGGGATTAGCTCCTTCTTTCGGCTATATTTAAATTGATGATTATAATTCGATTGATTCCCCGATTCCTAACAACATCAAATCTTTTCCTTTATCGAAAAACTTTTTGATTGCTTCTTCGTGGTTGATTTCGATATAGCCAAAAGTATCAAAATGATACCCTAAAACTTTGTCACATTCTACAAAATCTGAGGCGATAATAGCATCTTCGACATCCATTGTGAAGTTATTTCCGATTGGAAGAATGGCCAAATCCAATTCTGTTCGCATAGGAATCAGTTTCATATCCATGGTAAGCGCAGTGTCTCCAGCGATATAGATATTTTTATGTTCGCCTTCAATTACAAATCCACCAGGATTTCCTCCATTAGTGCCGTCAGGAAAAGTACTTGAATGAATAGCATTTACATATTTAACTTTTCCAAAATCGAATTTCCAGCTTCCACCATGATTCATTGGATGTGAATTAAATCCTAGTTTTGCGTAATAACTTGCAATTTCTGCGTTTGATACGATTACCGCATTGGTAAGTTTTGCAATAGCCTGAACATCTAAAACGTGATCAGCGTGTGCGTGCGTAAGTAAAATATAATCGGCCTTTAAATCTCTAAGGTCGATTGCTGCAGCAGCTGGGTTCCCGGTAATAAAAGGGTCAACAATAATGTGTTTTCCTCCAACTTCGATGCCTAAAGAAGCGTGTCCGTAAAATGTTATTTTCATGATCTTATTTTTTTAATTGAACTTGGTTATCTTCCTCCAAGAAAAAGGTTAACGATAATATCTGAAATTAGTGAAATCATGCAGATTGTCAATAATAATGAAAGCAAGAAAGTGCTTAACGCTACTTTTTTTAACTCTGGATCTAAAAGTTTAGGATCTTGGTTTTTAGAAACTGTAATTAAATGCTTTGTTAAAGGAATATAGGCTAATAAAAATAAGTATTGGTCAAAATTATAATCGCTCAAAACAGCAAAGACAACTACCAAAATCATAGCTGTAATGATCAATGTAAAATGATAAATTTTAGCTTTTGCTCCTCCAATTTGAACTACAATTGTATTTTTTCCTGATTTTCTGTCTGATTCTTCATCGCGCATATTATTCAGGTTTAAAACACCAACGCTAAGCAAACCAATTGAAATTGCAGGAAGAATCAACAGCGGATCAACTTCTTTCGAATATAAAAAATTAACTCCCAAAGTACTTACCAATCCGAAGAATACAAAAACAAAAACGTCTCCAAATCCTTTGTAACCGTAAGCTGAATTTCCAACTGTATAACGAATTGCCGAGACAATTGCTGCAATTCCTAATAATAAAAAGAAAATCGAATACCCAAAGTTATCTTTTCCGAATGCAAAATAAATCAATATTATAGCCGATAAAAGCGTTAATAATGAAGTAATTATTATTGCTTTTTTCATGGCCTGAGGCGTGATTTTCCCGCTCTGAATAGCGCGTTGTGGCCCTACTCTGTCAGCGTTATCTGTACCTTTTACTCCATCGCCATAATCATTGGCAAAATTGGATAAAACCTGTAAACCTAATGTTGTTAAAAGTGCAAAACCAAAAATTTTCCAACTAAATACTTCTGTTGGCGTATTAATTGTTTCTGTTGGGTTTGATAAAGCATAAATACTTCCAACGATAATTCCGGAAACTGATAAAGGCAATGTGCGCAATCTTGCGGCTTCAATCCAATGTTTCATTTATTTTAATTTTAGATTTTAGATTTTAGAATTTAGATTATTGGATTTTCAAAATTTTAAAAACCTAAAATCTGTAATCTAAATAATATTGTTTTTTAATCTAGATTTTAAACATCAGTTTCAGATTTAAATAAATCTAAAATCTGCAATCTAAAATCTAAAATATTTATGGCAACCATTTATTTTCGCCAAAGTTTGGTTTTCTTTTTTCTAAAAATGCATTTCTTCCTTCTTTAGCTTCTTCTGTCATATATGCCAGACGCGTTGCCTCTCCGGCAAAAACCTGTTGGCCAACCATTCCGTCGTCTGTTAAGTTCATGGCGAATTTCAGCATTTTTATAGAAGTTGGTGATTTTTGCAAAATTTCCTGTGCCCATTCATAAGCCGTTGCTTCAAGCTCATCATGCGGAATAACAGCATTTACCATTCCCATTTCAAAAGCTTCCTGAGCTGAATAATTTCTTCCTAAAAAGAAAATTTCACGTGCTTTTTTCTGTCCCACCATTTTAGCTAAATAAGCAGACCCGTAACCGCCATCAAAACTGGTTACATCTGCATCTGTTTGTTTAAAAATGGCATGTTCCTTGCTTGCCAGCGTCATATCACAAACAACGTGCAAACTATGTCCGCCTCCTACTGCCCAACCTGGAACTACAGCAATAACTACTTTCGGCATAAAACGAATTAAACGCTGTACTTCAAGAATATTCAAACGGTGCTGCCCATCATCCCCCACATAACCTTGATGTCCTCGTGCATTTTGGTCACCTCCGCTGCAAAAAGAATAAACCCCATCTTTAGTTGATGGACCTTCTGCTGAAAGTAAAACTACTCCTATCGAAGTATCTTCCTGTGCATCATAAAAGGCCTGGTATAATTCTGAAGTTGTTTTTGGACGAAAAGCATTTCTCACATTTGGTCTGTTGAAAGCAATTCTGGCAACTCCATTACATTTTTTATAAGTTATATCTTCAAATTCTCTGGCAGTAATCCAATCCATTTTTATCTGTTTGTTTTAATAATTATAGTGTAAAAATAAAGCATTTTTACATTTTTACCTACTCAATTTGATTTAAGTCTTCCCACAAAACAGCACTGAATGTTAACAATTGGTATTTACTTACAAAAAATAACACTTTTTAACATTAGTTTTAAAAAATAATGAGTAATTTTACAGCCTAGAAATCAACGAGATACAAGTTGTTTTGTTGATATTAGATTGATTTTCTTTCACTGATTTATTAACCTAAAAAATGATTTTTTTGAGAAAATTTAAAAAATTTGTCGCTCATTTTTTTATGGTTCTGATTAGTAAAAAAACCTTAAACAGTGAGCAAATGATTTATGCATTTGTTAAAACTTCAAAAAGGAGATAGTAACACCTACGGTTAAACAATAGAATTGTTGAATGTAATTAGTATAAAAAATTGATTACGAAAAGAGGAAAAAATACTAACTGAAACTTTCTAAAAGTTATTTTATTAAACCAAATGGATCAGCCGTGAAATCGAGCTTTTGCTAATAAAAATGAATGTATTGATTGTTTAAAAGACATACCCATGATGAAAAGTAATTTCTAAAATTAATAAAGCTATTATTTTTTTAAATGGATTCGAATTATTTTATTTCTGTTTTTTTTTAATTACAATTTTTTTTAAAACTAGAATAAAAAGAGAAAGGCTGCTTGTAATGAGCGGCCTTTCTTGTTGTATTAAATTTTGGAATCTTAATTTTCTTTCACAAGATAAATCCCGTCTTCTTTTATTTCAATAAGTTTTTCTTTGTATAAAGCTCCAATCGCTTTTTTGAAAGTCTTTTTACTCATTTTCAAGACCGTTTTGATATCTTCTGGATGCGAATTATCATTTAAACGTAAAAAACCACGATTGGCTCTTAATTCGTCTAGAATTTTTTCAGCATTTGGCTCAATACTTTGATAACCTTGAACTTGCAAAGCAACGTCTATTTTATTATCGGGGCGAATGTTTTTGATATAACCACGCATTCTGTCTCCAGTTCGTATTGAATCGTCATACACTTCATCTTTATACAAAAGACCTTTGTGCAGCTCGTTGATGATTACATTGATCCCTAATTCAGTAATATGAGAAACGATCAAATCAACTTCTTCTCCTTTTTCAACTGTAAGCTGATCATTATTTAAAAATTGATTTAATTTACTTGAAGCTACCAAACGATTGGTTTTTTCATCTTTATAAAGATAAACCAAGTAACGTTTTCCTTTTTCCATTGGGCGCGCTTGTTCTTTAAACGGAACCAGAATATCTTTTTCCATTCCCCAATCCATAAAAGCACCAACCTGATTAATGTAATTTACTCTCAAAAGCGCAAATTCATTCAACAAAATATAAGGTTCAAGTGTTGTCGCAACTGGTCGCTGTTCATGATCCAAATAAACAAAAACAACAAGTTCTTCGCCTATTTCAAATTCATTCGGAACATATTTATTTGGAAGTAAAACATCGTGAATTCCATCCGGATCTTTTTCAGGATTTCCCAAAAACAAACCCACTTTGGTATCACGTAATATAGTAAGTGTATTGTATTTTCCTATTTCAAGCATATTCTTAAATTTCTATGCTGCAAATGTACGAAGTTTGGGAATGGTAACCTTAAAAATGTTTTAGATAAAAAAAGAAGCGTACATTTTATTATTGTTTATTCCTTTTGGTTAAATTTGAAAACCTATAATTAATCCCAGATCAATGAAAAAGACCATTATTTATTCTGCTTTTGCCTTTTTATTATTCACTCAGGTTTCTGTTTCTCAAGTTTCTGAAGATCCGGAAATAAAGAAAATGATTAGTGAAATCAAAGCTGAAAATCTTGAGGCAACCATTCATAAATTAGTCTCTTTTGGAACCCGACATACTTTAAGTGATGCAAAAAATAAAACCAAAGGAATTGGTGCTGCACAGCAATGGGTAAAATCAGAATTTGATAAATTTGCTTTGGAATCAAATGGAAGATTAACTTCAGAAATTGATTATTTTACTGTTAAAGCAGATGGGAAAAGAATTAATGTCGACAGTCAGATTGGAAATGTGATGGCTACTTTGAAGGGAACCGATCCAACAGATAATCGCGTTTTGATTATTAGTGGACATTTAGACTCCCGAGTTACAGATGTTATGAATATAAAGTCGAATGCGCCGGGAGCAAATGATGATGGTTCTGGTGTTGCTGCAGTTATTGAGCTGGCAAAAGTAATGAGCAGAAGATCTTTTCCGGCTACTATTATATTTGTTGCTGTAACTGGCGAAGAGCAAGGTTTGATTGGAGCACGTCATCTTGCTGAAAAAGCTAAACAACAAAACTGGAATATTGTCGCTATGCTTAATAATGACATGATTGGGAACAGTTTATCAAGCGGAACTAATTTAAGAGATAATACTCAAGTTCGTATTTTTAGTGAAACAATTCCGTATTTAGAAACGGAGGACGAAGCTAAAATGCGCAAAGCTATAAGCCGCGACAATGACAGCCCTTCAAGACTTTTGGCCCGATACATTAAAACGGTTACAGAACAATATGTAGATCAATTGAAAGTAAAATTAGTGTATAGAAATGATCGTTTTTTAAGAGGCGGCGACCATACACCATTTAGCCAAAATGGTTTTACTGCAGTTCGTTTTTGCGAAATGAATGAAAATTTTGATCATCAACATCAGGATTTAAGAACAGAGAACAATATTCAATATGGTGACTTGCCAGAATTTATGGATTTTGATTACTTAAGAAAAAATACTTGTGCTAATTTGGCAACCTTGGCTAATCTTGCTTCATCACCAAAAGCGCCGGAAAATGTTGGAATTGAAGTTAAAAAACTTTCTAATTCATCTACTCTGATTTGGTCAGCTCCAGAAGGAAAAGTGCAATACGGTTATCAGATTTTAATGAGAGAAACTTCATCATCACATTGGGAAAAAACATTTTTTGTGAAAGATACACAGGCAGAAATTCCTTATTCTAAAGACAATTACTTTTTTGCTGTGCAGACTGTAGATGCATTAGGACATGCAAGTTTGCCCGTTTTTCCAATTCCGATTAAATGATTAACTAAAAAAATAAAAGCGCCAAATTTGGCGCTTTTTCTTTAAATATTATTTGTAAACACTTTCTTTTTTAAAGTGAAGTGTCAATAAATAATACATTACGGCTCTGTGTTTGTGTTTATTAGCATGACCGTATTTCTCAATTACTGCCTGAATACCTGCATCTAAATCCGGGCCGTCTTTTAAGCCTAATTTTTTAATCAAGAAATTCTTTTTTACCGTATCTAATTCAGATTGTTGTGAAGATGCAACGGTAGATGAATCCGCATTGTAAATTGATGGCCCACAGCCAATTGTTACTTTTGTCAACAGATCCATGTTTGGTGTTATACCGCATTTATCTTTTAAATCTGCGGCATACTTCTTAATTAATTCTTCCCTAGCGCTCATAATTTTAAATATTGGTTACAATTAATGCAGCCAAATTTAAAATTAAAAATGTTTAATTTATAAATTTTAACAAAATTTAACTTACAAATATTAATTCAATTCTTTAAAATATTGCTTTAAAATAATATCATTTTGAGCTGTTGGTGTACAAATTTCTAAGATAACCGGTGAATCATTATCGTCATATAAATCAGAAATTCCTCTAGTTAGTGATTCATTATCAGAGGCCTGCAAATATCTAAACTGATACATTTTCGCCAAATGTTCTGCTGTCAAATTGTGCGAAGTTTCAAAATAAGTATTAAAAACAGGTTTTTCTTCGTGTCCCGGCAAAATTCTGAAGATTCCTCCACCACCATTATTAATTAAAATGATCTTAAAGTTTTTAGGAATGTACGAATTCCATAAAGCGTTACTATCGTATAAAAAACTAATGTCGCCAGTAATAAATATTCCTTGTTTCTCACTTCCCACTGCCGCTCCAATTGCTGTTGATGTGCTTCCATCAATTCCACTAGTTCCTCTATTGCAAAAAACCTCTATAGAATCATCAATATTAATCAATTGCGCATAACGAATTGCCGAACTGTTGCTAATTTGTAATTGGATGTTCTTAGGAAGCGATTCAATTATTTTTTCAAAAACTTTAAAATCTGAAAATGGAATTTTCTTTAAATATTCTTCTTTTCTTTTATTTCTAAGACTATAAATTTTATCGATTTTCTTAAAGTAATTACTAGCTACAAATTCTGTTTTTGGAAGCAGATCTTTAAAAAAATCATTTGGCTCCATTACAAAATGTTTACTTAAAGCATTAAATGTGTCATATGCTCGCAAAGTATCTATATGCCAGTGATGTGCAGGTTTATACTTTCGTAAAAAAGCCTTAATACGTTTTGATACAATCATACCTCCAAAAGTGATTAAAACTTCTGCTTCCAACTCTTTAAAATCACAATCGTCAAATGGTGTAATTAAAGTATCTATGCTATTAATAAAACTCGGATGGTGCAAGTTTGAAGTAGTTTCTGTAAGTACAACAATTGATGGATCGTTGGAAAAGTTTTCCAAAATTTCCTGTTCAATGGAGTTTACTTCATTTATTCCTCCAATAAGAATTAGTTTTCTTTTAGCCGAATTCCAAATGGAAGCAGTTTCTTCGCTATTATCAATAATTTTGGTTGGAACTTGTTCTTCAAAACTTGTTATTTTTGGCTCAACAGAAAGCGTTTCAACAGTTTCATACAAAGGTTCTTCGAAAGGCGCATTAATATGAACTGGGCCTTTTTGAAGTATTGAAGTTTCAATAGCTTTATTGATTTTTAAATCATTTTCGGCAGAAGCCTCTTCGGTTAAATTGGCATTGAAAACCGAATGATTTTCAAAAACATTTTGTTGACGAATCGTTTGTCCATCTCCAATATCAATTTTGTTTTGAGGACGATCTGCAGAAATTACAATTAATGGAATTTGGCTGTAAAAAGCTTCAGCCACAGCCGGATAATAATTCAGTAAAGCTGATCCTGAAGTACAGACAATTGCTGTTGGCTTTTTAGTCTGTTGTGCAATTCCTAATGCAAAAAATGCAGCACAACGCTCGTCGGCAATGCTATAACACTTAAAATTCGGATTTTGGGCAAATCCTATCGTCAAAGGCGCGTTTCTTGAACCTGGAGAAATAATAATATTAGTGATTCCTTTTGCTGAACAAATTTCGATAATGCTTTGTGCAAGCGGTATTTTGGGGTAAATCATTCCTGTAGCGTATTACTTTTTTAAAGAAAAACTAAAATTGAGTATTTTCTTTTACTATTACAAAGTTACAAACTTCGTATTTGATTTAACTTATAAATAGGAAGATATTAAGGCGCTTTTTAGAAAAAGGGAATATATTTGTAAAAGTGAATTTGTAATAAAAATATACTTCGTATGCGTTTCCTATATATTGTAGTACTTTTTCTTTCGTTGCAAACTGTAAAATCTCAAAATCAGTTTGTTCCAGATGATACGCTATATAAAACTGCATTGGAAAATGCGAAAAAAGTAGGGAAACCGATTTTTATAATGCTGTATGCAGATTGGTGCCCACATTGCAATCAAATGAAAAAGGAAGTTTTTAGTGATCCAAATGTGATGTCTTTTTTAAAAGAAAACTATATCTGCATCTGGAAAAACATTGAAAAAGAAGAAGGAATGGCGCTCAAAAACAAATACAATACAAAATCACTTCCAACTTTTTTGTTTTTGGATGCCAATGAAACGCTTTTATATGCGCTTAAAGGTGAAATGAAAACACCAGAGTTTATGACCGAAGTAAAATATGCGCTGAATTCAAGAATGCAATTGCCATACTTAGAAAAAGAATTCATGTCGGATCCAAGCAATTCTGATAAGTTTTTTGCGTATTTAAATACTTTAAAAAAAGGAAAAGACAGAACAGATTTATCGCCAGCAACGCATATTTACCTTAATACACAATCTGATGCACAATTAATCAGCGAAACAAATTGGAGAATTATTGCCAATGGCGTTACCGATATTAATTCAAGAGAATTTCAATTCGTTTTAAAACATCAAAAAGAATTTGCTGCTGTTGCATCTCAAAATCGCGTAGACCGAAAAATCGAAAGTATTGTAACCGAATTACTTCGCCCTTATGTAGATAATTTAGACACAGTAAATTATTATAAACAAAGAGAAGTTGCAAAATCAATACGTCTTCAAAAAACTGATTCTTTGGTTTTTAAATTTGACCTTACATTAGCCGAAAGAACTGAAAAATGGCAGTTTTACAAAAAAACAACTTTGGAAAACACACAAAAATTAGTTTGGAACGATGCAAGTTTTCTGAAAGATATTGGCCAAACATATCTAAAACATATTAACGACACTGAAAGTTTAAAAAAATCAATTTTCTGGGTAAAACATTCGTTGGAAATCAATGATTCTTACGATGGAAATTTATTGCTCGCTCGTCTTTACAATAAAATTAAAGACAAAAAAATGGCGCTGCAATATGCCAAAGATGCCAAAGCTATTTGCACCGAAATGACTTGGAACCCAAAAGAAGTTGACACTTTATTAGCCGAATTAAACACTAAATAACCGAATAAAATTACCAATACATTTAACATGGAAGTACAATTAAGGCCAGCGACAGAAAATGATTTAGAAAAAATTCTAGCGATTGTAAATCATTCTATTTTGCATACGACGGCAAATTATAGTTATGAGATTCAAACTCTTGAAGTACAGACCAAATGGTTTGAGGATAAAAAAGCTAAAAATCTTCCTATTGTTGTTGCCGAATTAGATGGTGAAGTTGTAGGTTTTGGAAGTTACGGACAGTTTAGAGAAAAAATTGGTTATCAATATACTGTTGAACATTCGGTTTATGTAGTTGATAATGTGATCGGAAAAGGAATTGGATCAAAATTATTGACCGAATTAATTCGTTTGGCAAAAGAACAAGGTTATCATGTTATGATTGGCGCAATAGATGCAGATAATGCCGGAAGTATTGCTTTTCATGAACGATTTGGTTTTGTTGCAACTGGAACAATCCGCGAAGTGGGTTATAAATTTGATCACTGGCTGGATTTGGTTTTTATGCAGTTAATATTGGTGTAGATGGCACACGGATTTAACGGATTCGCTATCGCGAAAGCGCGGATTAACGCGATTTTTCTATTTGATTTTGAAGTCTAGTGAGAGAAATGACAAGACCTTGGAGAAAACCTTTGATCCTTTGTTACTTTGTTGCTTTGTCCCTCACAAAAAAAAATCCACAAACTTGAATTTCTCAAATTTGTGGATTTTTGGGTTTCGGTCTTATGATTAGCTTTTAATCCAATTGATAACTTCAGGATCTGTAACTAAAGTTTTAGGTTTGATCACTTTAACTAATTCTCCTTTTTCATTAATTAAATATTTTTGAAAATTCCATTCAACTTCAGAATCCTGCAAACCATTTTTAGATTTTTGAGTCAGGAATTTGTACACTTCGCACATATCATCACCTTTTACAGAAACCTTGTCCATCATTGGGAAAGTTACACCATAATTCAGCTGGCAAAAAGTAGCGATTTCTTCATTCGTTCCTGGTTCCTGCCCTGCAAAATTATTTGCCGGAAAACCTACAATTACAAATCCCTTGTCCTTGTATTCTTTATATACTGCTTCAAGATCTTTATATTGTGGTGTTAACCCACATTTTGAAGCTGTATTGACAATCATTACTTTTTTTCCTTTTAAAGAAGCAAAATCAAAAGTTTTTCCTGATAAATCTTCAACCTTAAACTGATAAATGGTTTCTTTTGCCATAGCTTTCTCTGTTTTCGATTTTTTATTACTCGTTTGAGCCTGAACTTGTGAAGCGAATAAAAAAGCAACACTGCAAGCTATAAATACTATTTTTTTCATTGTTTAATTTTTTATAAAATTAGTTAAAATCTATTTCACAAAAAGGCTTTGGCAATTTTATTTTATATTAAAGATTCGTTAAAAAAATGAAGCCTAACGTTAATCAGACGTTAGGCTTCCCCCATACAAACAAATCAAACCATGAATTAATTATTATGCCTTATTACGTTTTCATAAATTAAAGTGAGACCTTGTAAAAGAGCTTTAATCTTTATTCGGGCTCGTATTGTATTTTATAGTATTATAGTTGATGCCTCTCGGTTATGGTGAAAATTAATTTTAAACCCTAATTCGCATTTTCATCTGATTTTCTTCAATGGCTTGTAAAGTGGATAATTTTACTCGTTTAAAATTGAAAATACTTGCTTATAAATAAATTTTCTATTTGGAAGTCCGAGGACACCAACTATTAAACTTTAATCACTAAATAATATTCTTCAAAACCTCAAAATGAATATTTTGAATCTCTTTTCTTAAATCATTTTTGCTGAAATTCATAAGTGCTAAAACATTCGTAAGAGCCACAATCAATATTTTTAAAAAATTTACCTTATTCATGACGCTTTTTTTTATTTATTGAGATTTTATTTACGTTTTTAACTTCAATGAAATTTATTTTCTCTTATTAATTTTAGAATTTTAAGATGGCAAATTTTAGTTTTCCCCTATTAAATCAAGGTTTTTTGCTATTATTCTGCATATTAATTTTCATATATAATAGCATTTACGTAATTGGATGAATTTTGGATTTAAAAAATCGGAAAAAAATTAAAAAAAAGTTGATATTTTTTTCAAACCCTTATGTTTCTTAGGTTTTTGGCTGTTAAAAAAATACAATTTTCACAAAAAAATAAATTATCTTTATCTCAGGTAATAAAATAATGTCAAATAAATTATTTGTTTAAGCTTTAAAATCCCAATCTATGAGTCAGGAAGAATTATTAGTTTTAATTTACAAAAAAGACGAAAGAGCTTTTACCCATTTGTACGACATGTACTCGAAAAGTTTGTTTTCAGTCATTAATGTACTTATCAAAAATCGTGAAGAAGCCGAAGATGTTTTACAGGAAGTTTTTGTTAAAATCTGGAAAAACATAGATTCGTATAACGAAAGTAAAGGCCGATTTTACACCTGGATCCTTAATATTGCTAGAAATACTTCTATCGATACACTAAGATCCAAAAATTTTAATAACTCTCAAAAAAACCTTTCATCCGATAATTTCGTAAATCTGTTAGATGACAGTAATAAATTAAGCAATAAACTTGATGCAATTGGAATTCAAGAATTCGTAAAGAAACTAAAACCAAAATGTATTGAAATAATTAATTTGTTGTTCTTCAAAGGATATACCCAGCAAGAAGCATCAGAGGAATTGGCGATGCCACTGGGAACTATCAAAACTCAAAACAGAAACTGTATTAGCGATTTAAGAAATTATCTAAAAATATAATGGAAGCACAAGAATATATCGAATCAGGGATTCTAGAACTGTATGTTTACGGTTTATTGACCGAAACTGAAAATTTAGAAATTGCCGAAGCGGCCAAAAAAAGCCCAGAAATGGAGCAGGAAATTATTGCGATTGAAAAAGCTATTATTGCTTTGTCATCAAGCTTCTCTCCTTTCCATTCTGTAGCTAATTTTGAAAAAATCAAAGCAAGACTAGAACTTAAACACGGCAAAGTAGTCGATATGAAACCAGCGTCAAACTGGTCGCAATATGTAGGCTGGGCAGCTGCGGTACTTTTATTGCTAGGTTTGGGATATCAGACTTTAGAATTGACAAAAACCAAAGAAGCAATTTCTACTGTTGGAACTGAAAAAAGTAAAATTGAAAGAGAATATGCTTTTTTAAACCAACAAAATAAGGAAACTGAAAAAAGTTTAAATATCGTAAGAGACATCAAAAACACTGGTGTAACACTTGGCGGTCAGGCAGTTTCTCCAACCTCTTTTGCAAAAGTGTATTGGAATAAAGAAACTAAAACAACTTACATTGATGCGGCTGGTTTACCAAAACCTCCAAAAGGAATGGTTTATCAAGTTTGGGCATTGAAACTAAGTCCGGTTCTGACTCCAACAAGTATTGGTTTACTGAGCGATTTTGAAGGAAATTCAAATAAAATCTTTGCTGTTGACCGTACAAACGAAGCTGAGGCTTTCGGGATTACACTTGAGCCTGCTGGTGGAAGTTTAACGCCGACAATGACACAATTGTACACTTTAGGAAAAGTTTAAAAATAAACGTTGTATAAAAACAAAAAGCGCATATTGAAATAATATGCGCTTTTATTATTTTTAACCAATTGGTTTCAAATATTTTAACACATATAATCGTACATTTTTCAAACGTATAAAAGGCGTTTCACTTTGCATTAAAAATCATAGTCTATGTGGAAGAAACCGAGTTTTTTTGCATTCTTTTTTACACAATCAGAAACTATGTTTCTATGTGTTAAATTAATTAGTTATTTTTAATTGATTAATAACCAAATACCACATCATGAACGGAAATTTACTTTTAAGAATTGCAGTTTCAATTATTCTTCTCACACATTCTGTTTTCGGAATGTTTAATAACGGTATTAATGATTTTGGAAATTTATATTTGAACCAAATTGGTTTTGCTCCTTTTGGCGTTTTTCTGGCTTGGAGTATTAAATTATCTCACGTTATTGCTGCTATACTTTTACTGGTTAATAAATATGTTAAGCTCGCAGGTTTTGTAACGATTTTTGTTTTAATAATGGGAATTGTTTTAGTCCATTTTCAAGAAGGATGGTTTGTTGTTGGCGGAGGAAGAAACGGCGTTGAATATAACTTTTTACTGATTGTGGTGTTACTGGCGATTATGTTCCCGAATGGTTTTAAGAAAGTACAATCTAATTAAATTATCATAATGGAAATAATCTGTAAAAATTGTCATCATGTTTTTAAAGGGCATTATTGCAGTAATTGCGGACAGCCTTCGGCAACTCATAAAATAAATATTCATTTTTTATGGCACGATATTCAGCATGGTTTATTGCATTTTGACAAGGGAATTACGTATTCTTTAAAACAGCTTTTTACAAGACCTGGACATTCAGTACGTGAATTTATTGAAGGAAAACGCGTCAGACATTTCAAACCACTGTCATTGGTTGTTGTTTTGGCAACACTTTATGGAGTGCTCTATCATTATTTCGACATCAATACATTTCCTGATTCAGCTGATAAAACTTTAGATTATCATGAATTTAATGAATGGGTTGCAACGCATTTTTCATGGGTAACAATTGCTACAATTCCTATTTATACAATTGGAACTTATATAGTTTTTCGAAAACAAGGCTATAATTTTGTTGAATTTTTTGTCTTAAATACTTTTAAAGCATCTCAAAGACTTTTTGTTCAAATTCTGACATTTCCAATATTGCTTTATTTAAATGGTACACCAGAAATTCAAAAATTTTCAACTGTTACTTATTTCATCGGATTAATTTTAATATTCTGGACTAACATTCAGTTTTTTGATAAAATTTCAAAAGTAAAGGCTTTCTTTTTAAGTATATTAAGTCACTTAATATTTCTAATTTGCTTTCTCATAATCACGGCGATTGTGCTTGTAATTATGGGAAAAATGCCAATCTAGATATTTGATTGTGCTAAAAAAAAAGAGGTTCAGTTTTACTGAACCTCTTTTTTGTGAATTAATAATAGCCGTGATACATTATTTTTTCTTCACTTTTTTGCTTTTATAGTATTTTCGATATTTTGGATACGTCACTGCACCAATTAGTGCAATTGTAGCCATCGAGTAATAAATCCAATTTAGAGAATGTGCCTCTCCACTTGCGTACGAATGCAGACCAACTAAATGGAAGTTTACTCCATAGTAAGTAAACAAAATCGAAATAAAGGCAAACATCGTCATTAAATTGAAGAACCATTTTCCGCGTAAAGCAGGCACAAAACGAGCGTGAATTACAAACGCATATACCATGATCGAGATTAAAGCCCAAGTTTCTTTTGGATCCCATCCCCAGTAACGTCCCCAACTTTCATTTGCCCATTGCCCGCCTAAGAAGTTTCCAATAGTCAGCATAATCAAACCAATAGTTATGGACATTTCGTTGATATACGTGATCTCTTTAATATTTAATTCCATTTTAGCTTTGTTTTTCTCGGTTGTAAAGAAAATCAATACTAAAGCTACAAAACCTAAAATCATTCCTAATGCTGTCGGACCATAACTCGCAACAATAACCGCAACGTGAATCATTAACCAATATGAATTAAGAACGGGTTGTAAGTTTGCAATTTCCGGATCAATCCAGTTCATGTAGGCAGCCATTAAAATCATCGAAGTAACAAAAGCAGACGAAGCAACGGTTAATTTTGATTTTCTATCAAAAGCCAATCCGAAGAACATTGTTGACCAAGCCACATACACAATAGCTTCGTACGCATTACTCCAAGGTGCGTGACCCGAAATATACCAACGTGCTATTAATGCTATTGTATGAATCACAAATAACAGTCCAACTATAACATGGAAAGCGTTTACTGTAATACGAAGCCATTTTTTTTCAAAAAAGATATTGAGAATCGTAAAAGTAAGCATCAATATTGCTACAGTAATATACCAATACGGCAATTTTTGAAGAACATCATATTTATTATAAGCAATCTCAGCGTCAATTTTTTGCTCGCTTGGACGAACTTTTGCGCCAAATTTCTTTTGGAAACCATTAATGCTTTCTACCAACTGATCAGCTGTATCCCAATTTTTAGAAATAGAACCGTTGTTTAAAGCACTGAAATATAGTGGAAGAATTTGTTTTACATAAGTAGAATCCATTCCTTTAAAACCGCTGTTTTCACGTTCTAAGAAAGAAACCCATTTATTGTTTGGATCATTTGGAATTGGAAAAATTTTCAAGATGCTTCCACTTAAAGCAGATTCCATCAAGTTTACTTTTTTATCTGTTTCAATAAAATCTTTCTCAAATTGATTCGGGTTCCCTGCTTTATAAGCATCATCTAAATAAGGCGACAATTTATAATTTCCGTTTTCATCGAAAAATTTTACAAATGGAGCGTATTGATCTTTCTTATCAATTCCGATAATTTTACGAATACTATCATTCCCCATTTTGATGTAAATAATCGGAATTTGAATCCAAACCTGAGCATATTGTGTCATAGACAAAAATACTTGATCAGAATTCATTCCGTTGTACTTATCACTGTGGCTAACTTTTCTAAGTAATTCAGATGAAAAAGTATTAATTGGTTTCATTCTTCCTCCCGCGTCCTGAATAATCAATCTTCCAAATTTTGCTGCGTGCGCTTCGGGAGCTTTGTAGATTGTCAATAATGAATCCAACTGTTTTTGACTAGGCGGTGCTACTACGTGATTGGCATGATCATTTGGATCTGCAGCATGGTTATGATCGTGATCATGCGAATGCACATGAGGATTTTGTTGCGCAAAACCGCTCAAACCAATCATTAAAACTAGAATAGTAATCAATTTTTCTTTTTTCTTTTTAACGCTTTCAAGTTTACGCTTTAAATCTCCAAAACGAGAATGCTTTGTAAACATAATAGCCATTAAACCAATGTAAAGCAGAAAATATCCAAAATAAGTAATATTAGTTCCCCAGAAATCATGGTTTACAGATAGTACTGTTCCTTTTTCATCTGGATCAAATGAAGACTGGAAAAAACGAAATCCTTTATGATCCAAAACGTGATTCATATAGATATCAGCATCAAAAGTTTCTGCAGAATCCTGAACCGTAACTTTACTTTTAAAAGCAGAGTAACTTTTTTCTGTTCCTGGATATTTATCAGCAATAAAATCATTCAATTTCACTTTAAAAGGTAAAATATAAGCCTTGCTTCCAAAGAACAAACTATACTCGATTTTACCAATTTTTACTGTTTGAGGCTCTCCTATACTTCCTTTAGAACCTAAAAGACGAACTTGTTTTTCCTGTCCATCAGCTTTTATTTTTACAAATAAAGCGTCAGTATGTGATTTTGCTTTGAAATCGTTACTTGATTCATAATCAACAACTCCTTTTACGGCTGGATCTGGAAATACAATTCTGATATCACCGATGCTGTATAACGAACGCATCATCAAAGGTTGTACGTTATCTTTTGTAACAGTTCCTTTCAATTTGTCGGCCATTCGCATAAATTCTCCTTCAAATGGTGTCTGAATTGTATATTTTTCTCCAGTTGTATTGATATTGATCGCGCCATCTGTTTGTTTATTCAATGCGAACAAAACGTTGTGGATATTTTGAACTTCTCCTTCTTTCAAGAAATGCTCTTCACGCCCACCAGCTCCGGCTTCAACTAATTTTAAATAAAGTGTTCCTTTTGGATCTGGTTTTATAGTTTCTTTAGCTCCCATAATGTAGTTTACGTAACTAACCTCAAAAGGAGTTTCGTCAAACTTTCCAGAAAGTGTAAAGTCATTATTAGTTACTGGTGACAATAAAAGGCTTTTGTCAAAAACTCTTCGTTTCATTTCACCTTTATATTCTCCGTCAGCAAAAACGGTTATAAATGTTTTATCTGAATAAATCTGATTTTCCGCCGCGCCTTCGCGAATTGGCATCATTCCTTCATAACTGATATAGCGCGTAATAAAGGCTCCTAAAATGATAAAAACAAAAGCTAAGTGAAGTAATAAAGTAGCCCATTTTTCTTTTTTAAGTAATTGATAACGTTTGATATTTCCGAAGAAATTAAGCATAAAAATTGCCATTATAGCCTCAAACCACCATGTATTATAGATTAAAATTCGGGCAGTATCTGTGTTGTATTTACTTTCGATAAAAGTTCCAACACCCATTGAAATTGCGAATGTTAAAAAAAGAACGGCCATTAAGCGTGTAGAAAACAAAAAAGAGAATATTTTTTTATCCATTTTTGAGGAATTACATTGTATAAAAGTGCCACAAAAGTACTTAAAAATGTTGAGTTCCAATATTTGTCATTTGTTAATAAAAACTAAAATATAATATACTTTTTTACCGAAACAAAGCTTTCGCGAAAGTTAAGTACTACAAAACTAAACTATTTGATAATTTCTTTGAATATTGATAATTTTTCATAGATTTGTGTAATCGATTACATTATAGATTTATCTTTTTATTGAAGCTAGTATTTTAGTTTTTCGCAAAAAAAGAAGATTTAATCACATATTCGACTATTAACTATCTCTTTACAAAATAATTAAAATGAAAACCAAAACTATCAACATTATCCTTTTTCTTGCACTTTTTGTTTCTGGATGGTCTTCCAAAACTCTTGCACAAAATTCAAAATCAAATGTTTTTTACACTGATATTGAGTTTAAAATGCAAAAAGTAAAAGAGCCTGTAATTCCTAAAAATACAGTCAACTTAAAAGATTTTGGTGCCGTGAGTGGCGGTTATATTTTAAATTCAAAGGCTTTCGCCGATGCTATAGATGCTCTTGTAAAAAAAGGAGGCGGAAAATTGATTATTCCTCCCGGAATCTGGCTTACAGGTCCGATTATTTTGAAAAGTAATATTGAACTTCATGCAGAAACTGGTGCTTTGATTAAATTTTCGACAGATAAAAGTTTGTATCCAATTATTGAAACCAGTTTTGAAGGTTTGAATACATGGCGCTGCATCTCTCCTATTTATGGTAAAAATCTTGAAAACGTAGCTTTTACTGGAAGTGGTGTTTGGGACGGTTCTGGAGAAGTTTGGAGACAAGTAAAAAAGAGCAAATTAACCGAAAGCCAATGGAAAAAGTTTGTTGCTTCGGGCGGTGTTTTAAATGAGAAAAAAGAAAGCTGGTATCCATCTGAAACTTTTATGAAAGCTTCTGTTGGAGCCGATCAAAATGTACGTCTTGATTTAAAAACGAAAGAACAATTTGAAGAAATCCATGATTTTCTTCGTCCTGTAATGGTAAGCATTCAAAATAGTAAAAGAGTTCTTTTTGATGGTCCGGTTTTTCAAAATTCACCAGCCTGGAACATTCATCCATTAATGGTAGAAGATTTGATTATTAGAAATTTGACGGTTAGAAATCCTTGGTATTCTCAAAATGGCGACGGACTTGATGTTGAATCTTGCAAAAATGTTTTAATAGAAAATTCAAGTTTTGATGTTGGTGACGATGCC
The DNA here is from genome assembly GCF_054075145.1 of Flavobacterium xizangense. Classification (NCBI taxonomy): domain Bacteria; kingdom Pseudomonadati; phylum Bacteroidota; class Flavobacteriia; order Flavobacteriales; family Flavobacteriaceae; genus Flavobacterium; species Flavobacterium xizangense. The sequence continues at coordinate 252,427 of NZ_JBSIPG010000005.1, forward strand.
ATTTGCATTAAATCTGGAAAAGATAAGGATGGACGCGATCGCGGTATTCCGTGCGAAAATATCATTGTTAAAAATAATATTGTATATCATGGTCACGGCGGTGTTACAGTAGGAAGCGAAATGTCAGGAGGCGTTAAAAACCTTCATGTTTCAAATTGTACTTTTATGGGTACTGATGTTGGACTTCGTTTTAAAAGTACACGCGGACGTGGTGGAATTGTTGAAAATATTTTTATTTCAAATATTTATATGACGGATATTCCTTCTCAGGCGATTTCATTCGATTTATATTATGGAGGAAAATCTATTGCCGAAACATTGGCTGAAGGCGGAACTAAAGTAGCCAACAAAATGATGCCAGTGACTGTAGAAACACCGCAATTCAAGAATATTTCAATTAAAAACATTACAATCGCCGGTGCTTATCAAGCTGTATTTTTGCAAGGATTGCCTGAAGTGAATCTTGAAAATATCGAAATTTCAAACTTAACTGCAAAAGCAGAAAATGGTTTTTCAATAATTGATGCAAATGGAATTAAAATCAGCAATGTCAAATTAGACATTCAGAAACCAGAAATTTTCGAAATTTACAACGGAAAAAACATGTCTTTCAAGAATATTGAGTTCAATTCAAAATCAGAGAAAGCCATCTCAATTAATGGTGAAGTAAGTAAGAATATAGAATTTGTTTCAAATCCAAATTTTGATTTATCTAAAAAAATCAATGTTGGTGAAACGGTTCCAAAAGGTGCTGTGAAATTCTAAAAAGACTAAATCACCGGTGTAAATCAGCGTAAAATTCTTGACCAAAAAGTTCATATTGAACGCAGATGAAACTGATTCGCTATCGCGAAGACGCGGATTTAAACGGATTTTTTATAATTAAAAAAATCCGTTTAAATCCGCGTTTTTGTGAAACAAATCAGTAAAATCAGTCTCTGATTAGTTTAAACGAATTAAAAACCAAACGACTATTTCAAAAAAATAATGTTAATTTTGTGCTATGATTCGACTATCGATAATTGGTTCTGGGAATGTTGCACAACATTTAGTCAAGGCTTTCACAAAAAGTGAAGCTGTCGAAATTGTGCAGGTATTTTCTAGAAAAAAAGAAGTTTTAGTTCCTCTTATTAATGAAGATAAAATCACAACTGATTTAACTAACTTAAAACCAGCAGATTTATATATCATCGCCGTTTCTGATAATGCAATTGGTGAAGTCTCACAACAATTATCTTTTCAAAATCAACTTGTGGTTCATACTTCTGGCGCTGCGCCGCTTGATATTTTAAAATCCAAAAACAGACGAGGTGTTTTTTATCCGCTTCAGACTTTTTCAAAAAACAAAGCCGTTGATTTTTCTGTAATTCCAATGTGTTTGGAAGCAGAAAATAGTGCCGATTTTGATTTGTTAGAGAAAACTGCACAATCCATTTCAAAAGCCGTTTTTGCAATTGATTCGGAGCAACGAAAAGCATTGCATGTCGCAGCCGTTTTTGTAAATAACTTTACGAATCATTTGTATCAAATTGGACAAGAAATCTGTGATGAACACCGTGTTCCTTTTGAAGTATTAAAACCTTTGATTCAGGAAACTGCTGAAAAAATCAATACATTGGATCCAATCGATGCACAAACCGGACCAGCAAAACGAAACGATTCTAATACTATAGAAGCGCATTTAGCGTTTTTAACCAACGAAAATCAAAAAAACATTTATAATATACTCACACAATCTATTCAAAATAATGGCAAAAAGTTATAAAGAAATAATGAATGACATCACAACATTTGTTTTTGATGTTGATGGTGTACTTACAGACAGTTCCGTTTTTGTAACCAATGAAGGCGAAATGCTTCGAACAATGAACATTCGTGACGGTTATGCAATGAAAGCCGCAATTGAAAGCGGTTACCATGTCTGTATTATTTCTGGCGGAAGCAATGAAGGCGTTCGTATTCGTTTAAACAATTTAGGTGTTAAAGATGTTCATTTGGGAACTCCTGATAAAGTTCAGACTTTTAAAGAATATACAAATATTAATAATATTAAACCAGAACAAGTGCTTTACATGGGAGATGATATTCCAGATTTTCACGTAATGAAATTAGTAGGATTGCCAACTTGCCCACAAGATGCAAGTCCGGAAATCAAAAATATTTGCCGTTATATTTCGCATGTAAAAGGCGGACGCGGCGCTGCACGTGACGTTATTGAGCAAGTAATGAAAGTACAAGGAAAATGGATGGAATATTTTAATGGAAAACACGATTAAATAATTATTAATTGTGAATTGTTAATTAATCAATTATATAAAAAATTTAGCAACTAGCCCCAAGCTACTTAGAACCTTAAAAAAAATGAAATACTTAAAACTCGTTCGATATCAAAACTTATTGATGCTTGCTTTTATGCAGGTTTTATTTCGTTATGCTTTTCTAAAACAGCAAAATATTCCATTAGCTTTGGCCGACTGGCAATACGGATTATTGGTTTTAAGCACTGTTTTATTAGCAGCTGCAGGTTATGTGATTAATGATATTTTAGATGTAGCAACAGATTCAATCAATAAGCCAAATAACGTTATTATCGGCAAAGGAATTTCTGAAGCAAGAGCCTATAATATTTATATCGGACTGAATATTACTGGTGTTGCTATTGGTTTTTATTTGTCAAATGTCATTTTGAGACCGAGTTTTGCAACAGTTTTTATTTTGATTGCGTCTTTGCTTTATTTTTATTCTACAAGTTTAAAGCAAATCATGATTTTAGGAAACTTTATCGTAGCTCTTTTATTGGCTTTAAGCGTTATTATTATTGGAATATTTGATTTATTTCCTGCAACAAACGCTGAGAATCAGGCGCAAATGGCAAGTCTTTTTTCGATTTTGATCGATTACGCTCTTTTTGCATTTATGATTAATTTTATTAGAGAAATAGTTAAAGATATTGAAGATGTAAATGGTGATTATAATCAAGGAATGAACACTTTACCAATTGCAATTGGAATTAGCAGAGCCGCAAAAATCGCTTTAGGATTTGCAATAATTCCATTTATATTGTCTCTACTTTATATCAATACTTATTTCATGCAGAACAAACTTTATATTGCCACTTTATATAGTTTTGCCTTTGTTCTTACCCCCCTATTATATTTTATTGTAAAAATTTTTACAGCAAAAACTCAAAAAGAATTCCATCATTTGAGTACCGTTTTAAAGCTCATTTTGCTTTTCGGAATTTTATCAATTCTTGTAATTACATTAAACATCAAGTACAATGCTTAAAGAAAAATTAAAAAAATATACTTTGATTCTGGCTTCAGGATCACCAAGAAGACAGCAATTTTTTAAAGATTTGGATCTTGATTTTGAAATCCGATTAAAAGATATTGAAGAAATTTATCCGCCTGAATTAGAAGCTGCTGAAATTACAGATTATCTGGCAGCATTGAAAGCCAGTGCATTTGATGGTGAGTTAAAAGAAAACGAAATACTGATCACTAGCGATACGATTGTATGGCATCAAAATAAAGCTTTAGGAAAACCAAAAAATGCTGAAGAAGCTTTTGAAATGATTAAATCGATGTCTAATGCAACACACGAAGTATTTACATCTGTTTGTTTTAGAACAGAAAATACTTCTACCGTGATAAACGATGTTACAAAAGTAACATTTAACGATTTATCAGACGAAGCCATTTTGTATTATATTGAAAATTACAAACCTTATGACAAAGCCGGAGCTTATGGTATTCAGGAATGGTTTGGTTTTATGGCTGTTAAAAAAGTTGAAGGCTCTTACACCAATGTTATGGGGCTCCCGACTGCTAAAGTTTATGAATATTTGAGTACTTTAGTATAAAAATTATCTTATGTTTTCTTTTAAAGAATATAGCCAGGAAATATTTGCGACTCTTATTCTTCTATTAATTTTAGTTGCTTTAAGAATAATCGTTGCAAAACTAATCAGACGTTATGCTAGCAGCAGTCAATTATTAGAGCACAGAACAAATCTGGTGATTAAATATGTTCATATTTTAATGAATATATTGGTTACTATTAGTCTGATTGTAATTTGGGGCGTCGACACTAAGGATATTTTTATCACTGTTTCTTCCATTGCAACTGTAATTGGTGTCGCTATGTTTGCGCAATGGTCAATTTTAAGCAATATAACTTCCGGAATGATTTTGTTTTTTTCATTTCCTTTTAGAATCGGAGATACTATAAAAATCCATGACAAAGATTTTCCTATTGAAGCTGAAATTGAAGATATCAGTGCTTTTCATGTGAATTTAAAAACCAAAGAAGGCGAACGGATTATTTTTCCAAATAATCTTTTGCTTCAAAAAGGAATCTCAATAATGCCGGTACAATACGAGGAAAAAGAGTTCTTTGACTAAATTTTGAATGGGAATTTTATAACGTAAATTAAAAAACCTAAAACAGAATTACTGATTTTAAGTGTAATATTTGTTTAGCCAATTTACGTTTATTCAAAATTCACAAAAATGACTCAGCCTATAAAATTACCTTTTTATGCAAAACTTGCCTGCATATTAATCAGTTTGATTTCGTTTGCCTATATTTTCTGCATTGCAAAAGATGTCATCACACCAGTGCTCATGGCTTTTTTATTTGCTGTTTTATTACTGCCGATTTTTACCTTTTTTAATGTAAGATTAAAATTCCCTAGACATCTCGCTGCAATTATCTGTGTTTTAACATTTGCTGCTTTTATTATTGGGATTTTAGTTTTTATCTCTTATGAAGTAACAGACATGGCTAATGATTTTGACACCATCAAAAAAAATGCAAATGCCTTCATTGTCGATATTCATAAATTCATAAAAAATAACTTTAATGTCAGCATTGGCGAACAAAAAAAATACATCGATAATGTAACGAAAGATTCGGTTAAAAACGGAAATGCAACAATAGGTTCAGCACTGATTTCCATAACCGATTTACTTTTAGACTGCACTATAATTCCAATTTATACTTTTCTTTTTTTAATTTATAAAGATCATTTTATTCTTTTTTTAGCCAAATTGATCAACAAAGAAAATCATTCGGCTTTAAAAGATATTTTATCTCAAATAAAAGTTTCTATAAACAATTATATTGTAGGACTTTTATTAGAAATGACTACAGTGGCCGTTTTAACAAGCTTAGGACTTTGGATTATTGGAGTAAAATATTTCATTTTATTAGGATTGATAACCGGACTTTTAAATCTTATTCCTTATATAGGAATATTTATTGCTGGAATAATTACAGTTTTAGCCTCGTTAACCGGAACTGGAGAAACCTCAATTATATTAGGAATTTTAATCGTGAATATTATTGTTCAGCTAATTGACAATAATATATTAGTTCCGTTGATTATAAATTCTAAAGTTGAAATTAATGCTTTTGTTTCCATCATAGGAATTATCATTGGTGGTGCAGCGGCAGGGATTTCTGGAATGTTTCTAGCAATTCCACTTTTGGCTATGTTAAAAATAATTTTTGACCGAATAGAATCAATGGAAGCCTGGGGCTATTTAATGGGGAATCATGTACCTAGAAAATTTACATGGAGGGTCCGAAAATCTAAAATTGTAAGCTAAAAAACAGTTAATTTTAAAAATAGCACTGATAATTAGCTTATATTCATGTTATAAATTGTGTTTAAAATTGAAAAAAATCTGAATGCTTCTAAACAAAAAAATAGTCGTTTTTCTATTGTTTTGCTTTTGTTTACAAAGCATTCACGGACAGTCAGATAAAACAAAAAAAGATCCTACAGTAAAAAAAGATTCAACTCAGGTTTATGACAAAATCCGAAATTATTCAAAAAAAAATAATTTCACAAAAGCCATGCACAAACTCTTTTTTAGAACTAATAAACCAAAAAAGAAAGAAGAACTCCTAATACCGACCGACACATCAAATTATGATGGCAAAATCATCCGTAAAATCAACATCGTTACGCTAGATCCATTTGGGCATTCAGTTACAGATACAGCTCAAACACCAAAAAATTGGGGGGAACGAACAGGGAATCGTCTTCATTTAAAAACCAAAAAAATTGCCATTTACAATTTACTTTTATTCAAAAGGAATAGTGTTTACGACAGTTATAAAGTTCAAGAAACCGAGCGTTTAATTCGATCTCAAAAATATGTAACGGCAGTTCGGATTACACACCAATTAGCCGGAGCAGCATCAGATTCTGTTGATGTTACTATCAGGGTTTTAGATTCATGGAGTACGATTCCGCGATTTTCAATTTCCAGTAATCAAGTTTCCGTTGGATTCAAGGAAAAAGATTTCTTTGGATCTGGCCAGCAGCTCGAATATCGTTTTACCAATCGTTTTAGCGATGGTGCAAATGGTAATGATGTTACTTATACGGTTCCAAATATTAAAAATACTTATATTGGGACAACATTGAATTATAAAATGGATCTTGATAACAATTACACCAAAAGCATCAATATCGAACGATTGTTTTATTCACCTTTAACCAAATGGGCTGGCGGAATTTATGTTGGACAGAACTTTAGGAAAGATACTTTGCAGGCCCCAGATATGTCTTATGCTTATCAGCCTTTCAAATATAATTTTCAGGATTTTTGGGCTGGAAAAGCTACTAAAGTGTTTGAAGACGAAGACAAAGGAATAACCAATCTAATTGTTTCGGGTCGATTTCTGAATGTCAATTATAGCGAAACACCAACAGATTTATACGATCCAACTCATTTCTATTCCGATCAAAAGCTTATTTTATCCGGAATTGGAATCAATACGCGTAAATTCATCAAAGACAATTATATCTTTAGAAATGGCCAGACCGAAGACGTTCCTATTGGCCGAATTTATGGCGTTACTTTGGGGTATCAATACAAAAATCAAATGTGGAGACCTTATGTTGGGGGTCAGTTTTCATTTGGAAATTATTATAGGTTAGGCTTTTTGAGTGCTAATTTTGAAGGCGGAACCTTTTTTCATGATTCAAAAACCTACGAAACAGCATTTTCAGTAGAAACCAATTATTTTACGAAGCTTTATAGTATTGGAACTTGGAAATTAAGACAATTTGTGAATCCAAAAATGGTAGTTGGCATCAATCGTGAAGATATAATCGGCGATCAATTGAATATAAATGAAGATAATGGTTTGGCTGGTTTCAACAGCGCCATTTACGGAACCAACAAAATGATATTATCCCTTCAGACGCAGACCTATTCACCAAATGCGCTTTTGGGTTTTCGTCTAAATCCATTTTTCAACTATTCTGTAGCCGTTTTAGGAAGTCCAAATAATGCGATGGGCAGAAACAAAGCCTATTCAAAATTTACGCTCGGTGTAATAGTAAGTAACGACTACTTAGTATTCAGTTCTTTTCAATTATCATTGTCCTACTACCCTACAATTCCATTTGAAGGAGATAATGTTTTCAAAACCAATACTTTTGAAACAACAGATTTTGGATTGATGAACTTTGAGCTGTCAAAGCCAAGAATTGTTGATTATAAATAAAAAGATTTTTTTTTACTTTTTTTATCTTTTTTTAAACCTTACAAAACATTTTGAAAATCAAACCATTATAATAAATTTAGCACTTTCGAACTCGTTGAACTGCTAATTTTATCCGACGAAATACATTTGGTTTTTATTTTTGGCACAGTATATGAATATTACTTAGCAAGAGTAACATTAAAACTTTAAAAAAAATGAAAACGTTAAAAATAGCAATCGCCGGATTATTCCTTTTGGTTGCAAATGCCACGCAAGCCCAAGTATCAATTAATGTAAATATAGGTACACCACCAGCTTGGGGACCTGCAGGATATTCTGAAATGGAATATTATTATTTGCCAGACATTGAAGCTTATTATGATGTTAGAGCTTCACAGTTTATTTATTTTGGAGATGGAAGATGGGTTAGAACCACTTACTTGCCAAGACAATATAGAAATTATGATTTATACGGAGGCTATAAAGTAGTTTTAACTGATTACCACGGAAGAACTCCCTACGTATATTTTGACCGTCATAGAGTAAAATATTACAGAGGTTATCATGGAGCGCCTCAAAGACCATACAAACCAAGACCTGTTTATGGATATAATGACCGTCATGATCACAGAGATTACAAACATTATGACAAACATTACGACAAACACCATGACAAACATGATCGTCACGACCATGATGATCACGACGATCACCGCGGACATGGAAGAAGATAATTGCTAAATATCTAATTTTCAACACAAAAGAGTATCAAAAATATTGATACTCTTTTTTTATGCATGTATTGTAGAATCTGAATTTGTTAATTTATTACGTAATATTTAAAAATAATACAAGAATCAATTATATTTATAACAATTGTCTTATCCTGATATAATTGTAACTTATATTTGCACATTATTTTAAATTTCAGTTGATAATGAAAAACAACTTTTATCTATGCGCCTTTTTAACTTTATCACTTTTTATTTCCTGTGACAACAACGATGATAATTCTAGTGATCAATCTGCTGGAAATGGTATTACAATTACTTCTGATGCCACTTCTTTAAATCAAAGACTTGATTATACTAATTCTGGAGTTATCTCAATCACTAACACTTCAACTGCAAAAGGATTAGCAACTCAGTCAACAACTGATTTGCCTATGGTTCAAATTGCAGAAATAAATCCTCCAACAGATGGTAACGGTAGAACTTTGCAAGCAAATCATGTTGCTGTAAATGGAAATTATGCTTATGTGGCCTATACAATGATGGGAGAAGCTTATTCTGGAGCGATTGATGTTATTGATGTTACAGATCCTTATAAGCCAAAATTGCTTACATCGGCATTAATTGCTAATACAGATATTACTTCTCTTACTTACTCTAACGGAAATTTAATTATCGCCGGAGCAAAAGATATTGACAAAGATGCAACTTTGACAAATCCAGCAATTGTAATCAATATGCAATTAAGCTCTGGAATGCTTACAGATAAATATACAGTAACAAAACTTGAAAGCCATGCAACAACTGATGTCACAGCAAATTCATCTTCTTATTTTGCTGTAACTGGAGATACAGGAAGTTTGTTTAAAATTAACAATTCTACAAAAGCAGTAACTTCAAAAGTAGCTGTAGAGGATTTACGTACTTTAGCTCTTACTGGCGACAAAATTGTAACTTTAAGCGGAAAGAAAGGTGTAAATATTTATAACGAATCAACTCTTGCTCTTCAAAAATCTTTTGTAACAAGTACTGATGTGAGTGCTGCAAAAAGAACAATCGATTTTGACGGAACAAAATTATTAGTTTCTGAAGGATACAATGGTTTAGGCGTTTATGATATCAACAGTGGTTATAAGCTTCAAACAATTGGATTAGCTTATTCTGGAGGCGACAATGTTACCAATGCAGTTTCTGTAAACGATGGATATGCTTTTGTTGCAAACGGAGCTGCAGGATTAAATGTTTACAAATCTGGAACTTCATTAAGTTTGGTTGGAACTGTTGGAATTACAGGTTCATCAAACTATGTAAAATCTAACGGAGACTATATTTATGTTGCGAGCGGAAAAGGCGGTTTGAAAATCATTAAGATGGAAAAACCAAATGCAACTTTCGCAAATTGTTCTTCTTACGGAGTTTACAATCAAGGAAAAGATCTGATTTTGAATTCAAACGAAGTAAAATCATATAATGGTTCAACAGCGATCAATTCTATAATTGTAAATTCTGGTGGTGTATTAACACACTGTGGATCAATTTCTGTTCAAAATACTTTGATTTTAAACAGCGGCGGAACTTTTAATATGACTGGAACTTTGGCACAAGGAAAATACCAGCAATCAAACCCAACAGAACTTATTATCAACAGCAATGCTTTACTGCAAGTTGAAGGTTCTGTAGTAATCTGGGGCGACCTAAGATTGAACAGCGGTGCAAAAATTAATTTTATTGGAAACAATTCGTCGATTACGATTTACGGAAAAGTGACTAAAAATAGTGGCGTTACAATTACTGGAACGTACAAAGACACAGAAAACAAATTGAAATAATTTTCTGTAATCCTAAGAAATACCACCTGATTTAATTTATTAAATCAATTCTTTTAAAAAAATGCTGTCGGAGACAATCTGATGGCATTTTTTTTGTGGAGTAGTTTTTCTTAAAAAAGGAAATCAATAACCAAACATTAACAATTCATTTAAATAATCTTCAAAAATATAATTACTATTTTTGAAGCACTTTCAAAAACATCAAACCACGCTATGCGAAAAATTCAATTACTAATTCTTTCATTTTTTTTAACCGGGATTTCAATTTCTTTTGCACAACAGCCACAAAAACCGAGTTCTGTAGAAATTTATAATCAAATCAAGAAATTAAATTTTTTAGGTTCGGTTTTATATGTTGCCGCACATCCTGATGACGAAAACACCCGTTTGATTTCTTATATGGCAAACGAAATGAATGCAAGAACTGGGTATTTGTCTTTGACACGTGGTGATGGAGGTCAAAACTTAATTGGCCCGCAATTGCGTGAATTGTTGGGTGTAATAAGAACGCAGGAATTAATTGAAGCCCGAAAAATTGACGGTGGCGAACAGTTTTTTTCACGTGCCAACGATTTCGGTTTTTCAAAAAATCCAAGTGAAACTTTAGAAATCTGGGATAAAGACAAAGTTCTTGCCGATGTAGTTTGGACCATTAGAAAATTTCAACCAGACGTAATCATAAATAGGTTTGATCATCGTTCGCCAGGAACAACGCATGGGCATCATACATCATCAGCAATGCTGAGTGTTGAAAGTTATAAATTGACAAATGATCCAAAAATATATCCAGAACAATTAAAATTTGTCACGCCATGGCAGGTAAAACGTCAATTTTTTAATCCGTCATGGTGGTTTTACGGAAGCCAGGAAAAATTTGATGCTGCCAATAAATCAAAATTCACCAAACTAGAAACAGGAGTTTATTATACCGGAATCGGGAAATCGAATCAGGAAATCGCAGCTTTGAGCCGAAGCCGTCATCAGTCTCAAGGTTTTGGAAGTACAGGCGCACGTGGTGAAGAAACGGAATATTTGGAGCTTATTAATGGAGAAACTCCAAAAGAAAGAGACAATTTATTTGACGGAATTGATACTTCCTGGAACCGAGTTAAAAATGGAAAACCAATTGGTGAATTAATTTCTAAAATCATTTCAAAATATGATTTCAGCAATCCGTCAGCAAGTATTCCTGATTTGATAAAAGCATACACAATGATCGAAGCTTTAGAAGACGATCATTGGAAACTTTTAAAAGCCAATGCAATTAAAAACATTATAGCATCTTGCTCAGGTTTATACTTAGAAGCAGTTGCCACTGAACAGGAAGCTACTCCTGGAAGCACCATTAAATTAAACCTTGAAGCTATTAACAGATGTGCTGTTGAAATGCAATTAGTTAGCGTAACAACATTGCCAGACAATAAAACAACGGCTCAGAATAGTATTTTGAAGAATAACAATGATCAAAAATTGAGTATTCAATTACAGCTTCCTGAAACTATTGAATATACGCAACCTTATTGGCTAAAAGAGAAAGCAACTGTTGGAATGTATACGGTTTCAAATCAGGAAAACATTGGCATCCCAGATATTATAAGAGAAGTAAAAGTTGTTTTTAACGTAAAAATAAATGGTGTTGAAATTCCGTTTGAGCGTATTGTTGTTTACAAATACAATGACGGTGTTAAAGGCGAAATGTATAATTTTCTTGACATAGTGCCTGAAGTTACAACTTCAATTCTTGAAAAAGTATTGATTTTTAAAGATACCAAAAGCAAAATGATTCCGGTAAAAATTCGTGCCGGAAAAGACGGAATAAAAGGAAATCTTCAATTAGAATTGCCAAAAAGTTGGGTAATTTCACCAAAACAGATTCCGTTTTCTTTAGATAAAAAAGGAAGTGAACAAACTTTTTATTTTGAAGTTACGCCTCCTGTAAATCCAGAAGAAGCTGTTGCAAAAGCAGTTGCAATCACTGACAACAAACGTTTTGACAAAGATGAAACGATTATTGATTACAGTCATATTACGAAACAAATGGTTTTAAAATCGGCTGAATCAAAATGTATAAGAATTGATTTAAAAACTTCTAGCGATGCTATTGCATATATTATGGGCGCTGGCGACGAAGTCCCAGAAAGTTTAGCACAAATGGGATATAAAGTTACGATTTTGAAACCAGAAGAAATTACGCCAGAACGTTTGGATTCATTTAGTACAGTTATTACCGGAATTCGCGCTTACAATACTGTAAATGCTTTGGCACACAAACAAAAAATACTTTTTGATTTTGTGAAAAATGGCAAAAACATGATTGTACAATACAATACATATGGCAAAATGGTTACCGACCAAATTGCGCCGTATCCGTTAAAAATTTCAAATGATCGCGTAACTGAGGAAAATGCTAAAATCACATTTTTAGCACCAAATCACCCGGTCTTGAATGTTCCAAATAAAATCACCGAAAAAGATTTTCAAGGCTGGACTCAGGAACAAGGGTTGTATTACCCAGATCAATACGACGCTGCCTTCACTCCTATTATTTCATCGCATGACAAAGGTGAATCTCCAAAAGATGGTGCATTGTTAGTAGCGCCATATGGAAAAGGATACTATATTTACACTGGGTTAAGCTTTTTTAGAGAATTGCCAGAAGGCGTAGCCGGCGCTTACCGATTGTTATCTAATATCATTTCGCTAAAACAGCCAATTGAAGCTCCTAAACAAGAATTAAAGCAATAATACATTTGTAAAATGGAAGCCAAAAAAACAAAAAAATGGAAAAAAAGCTACACCTACGTTTTGGTGGCTAATGCTATTTATATTCTTATTTTTCTCTTAATCATGCAATTATACTCATAACCTATGCAACTATTTGATTGGATCGTACTTATTGTTACACTTTTATTCATTGTTGGATATGGTTCATGGAAAACCAAAGGAAGCAAGAATGTTGAAGATTTCATTTTAGGAAACAACGAAACTCCGTGGTACACTGTTGGACTTTCAGTAATGGCAACTCAGGCAAGTGCAATTACGTTCCTGTCAACGCCAGGACAAGCATATCATGACGGAATGGGATTTGTGCAGTTCTATTTTGGATTGCCAATCGCTATGATTGTCATTTGTGTAACTTTTATTCCGCTTTATCATAAAAACAAAGTTTTTACCGCTTATGAATTTCTTGAAAAACGATTTGATGTAAAAACACGTTCTCTTGCAGCTATTCTGTTTTTAGTTCAAAGAGGCTTAGGAACAGGACTAACAATTTATGCTCCTGCAATTATTTTGTCGGCATTATTGGGTTGGAATCTTACCGTAATGAATATCATAATTGGTGTAATGGTAATTATTTATACGTTTTCCGGAGGAACAAAAGCGGTGAACGTAACCCAGAAACAACAAATGTTTGTCATTATTTCAGGTATGTTTATTACTTTTTTCCTGATTTTGCATTATTTGCCAAACGATATGACTTTTACAAGTGCAATGCATATTGCAGGCGCAAACGACAAAATGAATATTGTCGATTTCTCTTTTGATCCCGAAGAAAAATATACTTTTTGGAGTGGAATTACCGGTGGATTTTTCCTTGCACTCTCCTATTTTGGTACAGATCAATCACAAGTTGGGCGTTATTTATCTGGAAAATCCGTGAAGGAAAGTCAGATGGGATTAATCATGAACGGACTTTTAAAAGTTCCGATGCAATTTTTCATTCTATTAACCGGAGTTATGGTTTTTGTTTTCTTCCAATTCAATCCAGTTCCTTTAAATTTTAATCCGAACAATAAAATTGTCATTGAAAAATCGGCTTTTAAAGAAGAATATCATACACTTGAGAAGAAATTAGATAAACTTTCTGAAGATAAAAAAGTAATCAATCTGCTTTATATTGACCAATTAAATCAGGATTATGATAATCCGATTTTAAGAAAAGAATTAGTTGCTTTATCCAACAAAGAAAAAGATTTGCGCGATAAAGCAAAAGAAATTATTTCAAGAGCTGACAGTAATAGTGAAACTAATGACAAGGATTATGTTTTCTTCCATTTCATTTTACATTATTTGCCAAAAGGACTTATTGGTTTATTACTTGCTGTTATTATTTCGGCAGCCATGTCGTCAACCGCTTCTGGATTGAATGCTTTGGCTTCGACAACGGCAATTGATATTTACAAACGAAATGTAAAAGGTGAAAAATCAGAAAAGCATTTCTTAATGGCAACTAAATTTTTCACGCTGTTTTGGGGAGTTGTAGCGATTCTTTTTGCTTGCGTTGGAACTTTATTTGAGAATTTGATTCAGCTTGTAAATATTATTGGTTCCATTTTTTACGGAACTGTTTTAGGAATATTTCTTGTAGGTTTTTATTTAAAACGCGTTCAGGCAAAGTCTATGTTTATTAGTGCCATTATTAGCCAATTGACGATTTTTGTTATTTATTATTTCATGATTTATATTTATCCAAGTGGCCAGGAAAAACTGGGATATTTATGGCTGAATTTCATTGGAGCAAACCTTACTGTTGCATTATCATTAGTATTGCAGTTTTTGTTTTTCAGAGACAAGCCAGATGCTGATAATGTGATTTTGGAATAAAATCTCATAAAAAAAACACTACTTAGAACGAGGATGCCCTAGCCCTGATGGAAGCGGCATCTCCCAATTTAGAAAAACAAGGCTTTTTGGCCGTAGTTTTTATTTATCGGGAATATCGCGAACAGCAGGATTCAGTTCCTAAAAATTATAAATACTACATTTTCAAATTTAAATCTTCTTTATTTGTAAGTAAAAAATACTATTTTAGTAAGTTTAAATGCCACCATAAACAAACTAAAAAACTGCGAATGAAAATTTCAGACGATATTCAAAAACTGCTTCCTTTCGGTTACATTTTCCTTGTCATAATGGGAATATTAAAAGAAAGTTTTTTCTATTATCAACTAGGAATCAATATTTTAAAATACTCAACAATTATGGACATTTTAATAAGTCCAATTGCAGAATTTACATCACATCCTGTAATTTTAATTTCAATACTTGGTTTATTTATATTTCATTCTTTTCTGCCAAAAATTTTGACAAAACATAGCGGAAAAAAAATTGTACAGAAAGCATTTGAACTGGAATCGACAGAAGGCATGTCAGAAACCGAAATGAAAAGTTATTTTAATGGTATTTCAATAAAATCTCTTGCAATAGTGCTATCGTCCTTTTTTCTTGGCTATGGAATTGCCGGTGGTTATTTTGTGTCAAGCCAAATTAAAAACAATAAATTAAAATATAAACATACCCTCAATTTCAATAGCGGAGAATCTGAACAAGTTTATTTAATTAATAACAACAGTCTTTATTACTTTTATATTACGAAAGGATCAAAAACTATAAAAATTGCCGCATTAGGATCAGTAAAAAGTCTTGAACTGACGAAAAACAGAATGATTCCTTAAAAAATATTCCGTAATTTTCTAAAACGCATCAACATGAAAGATTTGAAAAAATATAGCAATAAAACAAAGGCTGCATTTATTTTGCTGATTGTGATGCTTATTATTATTTTGAACAATTTCAATACGCTTCAAAATTCTAAAAAAGTAAATGAAAATATTAATGCGATTTATAACGATCGATTGGTTGTAGCACATTATATTTTTCAATATTCAAAAGAACTTCATTTTATTAAAGCAGAAGCTGAAAAACTTGATTTGAATGATAATATTAAAAAAGATGAAATTATTCATACACTTGATATTATTCACAATATCGATGATCTGTATGCTAAAACAGTTTTGACAAATAAGGAAAAAGAGCATTTTGATGCTCTCCTGGCTTCCTGCAAGGAAATAAACAATCAGGTTGAGAATAAAAATTGGAGCAAAATCGCCTACGCGAGCGAACAGGCATTGAAAACATTAGAATCTTTATCCCAAATTCAGATTAAAGAAGGGAAAGCAAAATTAGCAAGTGCAAATGCTATGTATAATGATAATAATAGTTTGGGGCAGCTTGAAATCGCATTACTGATCATTTTGGGCGGTATTACTTTTTATCTTTTGATAGTAAAGAAAATTAAGAGAAATATCAAGATTCCTGAACCGCCGAGTTTGAATTGATTTTTTTTTTTCAAGTTTAAAGTTTCGGGTTGAAATGCAAATTTAAACGCAAAGTTCGCAAAAGGCATTCCATAAAGCTTTGCGAACTTTGCGCAGTTATTAAGTGCTGCTAAAAAAACATTGCGTTCTTTGCGGTTAAAAAAAAATTCCAAAACTATAAAGCTTCGGAATTTTAATTTAAATATTGGAATTTACTTAAAGATTTATCTGCTCCATTCAGCGATACTGTCTTTGTTCATTTTTACGTAATCTTGATTGTTAGCTGTTTCAGCTGCTGCTAATGACGCTTTTGCTGTTTCAACTGCTCCTTTTTTATCTCCTTGTTTTGCCTGAATAATTGATTTAAGTCTCAAGATATAATAAGGTTTATCTGTTACCATATCTAAAGATTTGTCAACATAAGTTCTTGCAGTTTCGATATTTCCATTTGATGAAAATAAATATTGAGCAGCTGCATAATAATCGTTTGATGTTGGTCCAGCCAAAGTTTTTTCTATACTTGCAGTTGCAGCTTTTGCAGTTGGAACTTCAAATTTAAGTGCTACATGAGAATTTTCCCAAGCCATTTCCAGATAAGCAAAATTTGGATCTAAACCATTGATACCAATCGTGAAAGTCTCTACAGGAGTTGGCAATGCATCTTCTTTTACAGTTGTTCTTAATGCTACATAAGCATCGCTCCAGTTTTCTGGCAATCCCCAATTGTCTGTAGACAAGTAAAAAATAATCTCCCAGCTTTCAATTTTAGGAATTGTATAAATTGAGTACTTTCCTTTTTTCAAAGTTTTTCCGTCAATTACAACATCATCACTAAAATTAATGACCGTATTTTCGTTAGCTCCTGTTCTCCATAATTTTCCAAACGGAACTAAATTTCCAAAAACTGCTCTTCCTCTTGCACCTGGTCGTGAGTATGTCACTTCAACATCAGTTAAACCAACAGTTTGTTTGATGTATGCTTTTGGACTTGCCTGTGGTGTTCTTATTTGTGCTTCAGAAGCAAAAGGTGCTAATAAAATAGCAAACGCAATAAGTATTTTTTTCATTTTTGAGTTTTATTTGTTTTGTTCAAATTTACAAATTCAATTAGCTAACAAATGTTAAATTTAACTTAATTCAGACGACTATCTGTGATATTTTTTGTGCGTTTAATTCGTTAAAATGATTAATTACTAAATCGGCATCTGAAAGATCTTGCAAATTAGAATGCTCGCTTCTATAACCAACACAATAAATCCCTGCTGCTTTTGCTGCTTTTACACCATTTGTGCTGTCTTCAATAATAATACATTCCTCTTTTGGAGCAATTGACAAAGAAGCTGCATGAATAAAAATTGCCGGATTTGGTTTTGACTGTGGAAAATCTTCGCCACTCACAATGTGAGAAAAATACTGATGCAGATTGAATCTTGTAAAAACACGTTCAATCGTAACTTTTGATGCAGATGAAGCCAAAATAATCTGAATTCCGTTAGCATATAAATCTTTGATCAAATCTTCAACGCCTTCTAACAAAAATAAATCCTCTTTTGTGTCAAATGCATCGTTAAAAATATTTCTTTTTCTCTGAATCAAATCTTCAACTTCTTGGTCGATTACCGGAAAAAATCCTTTCAGCGCCTGAAAAGTATTTCGCGTTGAAAATCCAGTAAATGAAGTGTACATTTCTTCTGAAACTTCAATATTTAATTCCGAAAATTGTTTGTAATAGGCATAACGATGAACGGGTTCTGTATCGACAATCACGCCATCCATATCAAAAATTACTGTTTTAATCATTTTTTTTTAAAGGTGCTAAGGTTCTGAGGGACTAAGGTTCTAAGATTTTTTTTTAAGAGGCTAATCTTTTAAAGTTCTGTTTTTTTTTTAAATCTTAGAACCTTAGAAACTTAGCATCTTAGTACCTTTTTTATTCTTTTTTGTTTGCAATCAAATAGCGAATTACTGTTTCTGCTGCGTGAAGTCCAAATAAACCTGGCATGTAGCTATTTGTTCCGTAGAAAGATTTTTTGAAATTTTTTCCGTCAGTTAGTTTCAAGCTTTTTTCATTCTGAATTTCAGATGAGAAAACGACTTTCAATTTATTGATTTTGGCAGCTTTTAATCGCTTACGAATTGTTTTTGAAAAATAACAGTTTATTGTTTTCGAAATATCTGCAACTTTTACTTTAGATGCCAGCATCTTTCCTCCTGCACCCATGCTGCTTATGATTTTAACTCTTTTTCGTTTTGCAGCAATAATCAAATTTAATTTTGGTGTAATACTGTCAATGCAATCTAAAACATAATCAAACTCTGGTGAAACGATTTCAAAAGCACGTTCTGGCGATAAAAATTCTTTTACACGAGTCAATTTCAATTCTGGATTAATATCCATCAAACGATCACCAACAATCGTAATTTTTGGTTCACCTACAGTAGAATGCAAAGCTGGCAATTGTCTGTTAATATTTGTAATATCAACCACATCGCCGTCAACAATTGTCATACTGCCTACTCCGGCTCTCGCTAAAAATTCAGCTGCAAACGATCCAACCCCGCCTAATCCAACTACCAATACATTTGCATTCTGCAAATTCTCTAATCCTTCTTTTGTAAATAAAAGCTCGGCTCTTTCTGTCCACTCTGCCATATATAATCTTTTGTTTATTTTTTTTAAGTTTTAAGTTCTATACTGTGCGTTTGTCAGGCTGAGCGAAGTCGGAGCCCGTTTCCTATCGGAGCGCCCTTCGACTTCGCTCAGGGTGACATACTGAAAAACTATTTACTATTTACTTCTCAAATATATCTCTATAATTACTCGAAATAATACTTTGTAATTCTTTTAAATCTAATCCTTTATATTCTGATGCCAAACCATAAACTTGTTGAATATTTTCTTCGATAGTATCCGTTTCCAACAGAAATTTTTCATTTGGAACATTCTGAAAAATAGTTTTTAAATCAGGATTTTTTAATAAATATTTTCCAAATGAAAGATAAAAACCGTCTTTAATTAATTGCTCTGCAAGTTGCTTATTCTTCGAAAAACCATGAATAATCATTGGTACTGAAATTCTTAATCTCTTTTTGATTTCTGTAATTTCCTGAAAAGCAGCAACACAATGAATTACAACTGGTTTTTTATATTTTTCGGCCAAAGCCAATTGTTTTTCAAAAACTGAAATCTGGAGTTCTAAAGGAATCTCAATTCTTTTATCTAAGCCACATTCGCCAATTGCCAAACAATTTTCGGCTTTTAATTTGTCTTCAATAATTTTTAATTCTAAATCAATTTGGTCTTCCTTGATATGCCACGGATGTATCCCAATCGAATAAAAAGGAATCGATTTATCAAATTCCTGCGGATATTGATTTACCAATTCTAATACATTAGACTGATTTGTAAACTGATGTGTATGAAAGTTAAAGAATTCCATTAATGAAACGTTTTCACTCCCGCTTTGATTTCGATATTTAAATCGTTCTCTAAAGGAACAAGCGGACAAGAATATTTATGATTGTAAGCACAATACGGATTATAAGCCTGATTAAAATCGATTGCCATTGTGTTTCCTTTCGGAACTTTCAAATCAATATATCTTCCGCCAATGTAACTTTCTTTTCCGCAGGTTAAATCCGAAAAAGGCAAAAATAAATGATCCTTATATTGTTCCTGTTTCGAAAGATCAATACTTCTATAAACATTCAATTTAAGTGATTTTCCTTCTAAAATAAAAGACAGCGTTCCGTATTTTATATATTTTGGAGTTCTGGTTCCTGTCGTTTTCATTTCGAAAACTTTCTCATTTTTTGCTTTTTCAAATTTTGCAACAACAAAATACTTTGCGTTAATCGGATAAAAATCTAAAGATTTAAAAGTCTTTAAATCCTCTTCCATCAACGGGCTTGTTTTAGCATCAGCATATTCAGCGTTAATTTGTTTTTGAAATTTTTCTACTGAAGCACGGTCAAATTTCTTTTGGCTAAAGCCAAAACCAAAAACCAATAAACAAATTAGGATCAGGCACTTTCTCATCTTTCGAAATTTTTCTGCAAAAATAGTTTAAAAGTAACAAAGCGACAACCGTTCAAACTTACAAAGTTTCCTAACTTTGTTGCAAATACAAAAATCATAATGCTTAAAACCGCTTTTAATCACTACATCAACAATTTCAAAGGATTTACAAGAGAAATTTGGATACTTGCCATCATCACTTTTATCAATCGCGCCGGTACGATGGTACTTCCTTTTTTATCCAAATATTTAAAAGAAGATCTACATTTTAGCTACAATCAGGTTGGATGGATTATGGTTTCGTTTGGTTTAGGTTCAATGCTTGGTTCATGGGTGGGCGGAAAACTTTCAGACAAAATTGGATTTTACAAAATCATGATTTTTAGTTTGTTTACGAGCGGAGTTTCGTTGTTTTTCGTTCAATATATTACATCTTTTTGGGGACTATGCATTGCATTATTTTTATTAATGACAATTGCTGATATGTTTAGGCCCGCAATGTTTGTATCACTAGGGGCTTATGCAAAACCAGAAAATAGAACCAGAGCTTTAACACTTGTTCGCCTGGCTGTAAATTTAGGTTTTGCGGCAGGACCGGCTCTTGGTGGCTTGATTATTATGGGAATGGGATATTCCGGCCTTTTTTGGGTTGACGGAGCATCTTGTATTATTTCGATTTCAATTTTTGCCTTATTAGTTAAGGAAAAGAAAAAAGCGGAACATCATGATAAAACAGAAAGTGTTGCAGATATTAAATCGGTTTTTCATGATAAAATATTTTGGGTTTTCTTATTTGTGAGCTTTATTACGGCAATGATTTTCTTTCAGCTTTTTACTACTCTTCCTTTATATCATAATGAGAAGTTTGGTTTAAGCGAATTTCATACAGGACTATTAATGACCTTAAACGGACTTCTAATTTTTTCTTTAGAAATGCCGACCGTTGGTTTTATGGAACGAAAAGGCTTTCCTAAAATCAAAATCATAATCGCCGGATCATTTTTAATGGCTTTTAGCTTTGTGTTATTATTAATAAACGTCTGGGCTGGAATTCTAGTAATAAGTATGATTTGCATTTCGATTGGCGAAATCCTGACTTTTCCGTTTTCAAATGCCTTTGCTTTAAGCCGCGCACCGCGTGGCCAGGAAGGCCGATATATGGCTTTATACACAATGAGTTTTAGTTTAGCACATATTATAAGTTCAAAAGTCGGCTTCGGAATTATAGCAGTTTTTCATTATCAAATCAACTGGCTTTTTATGGCCTGTAGTGGATTTATCGCTACACTTTGCTGTTTTTGGATAAAAAAAGCTTTAACGCGCGAACGTATTTCTTAAAATTTCAATTTCTATATAAATAATTAATTTTCAATTTATTAACTTTAAATTGAAATATTTTTTTGCATCTAGATGGTAATTCAAACTTAAAAAATAGTTAAATAACTAGTTTTATAGTTGTGTAACTATAAAAATAGTTGTATGTTTGAATTAAAATTAGGAAACATGCAAAAGTTAACCAACAAAGAAGAAGAAATTATGCAAATTTTATGGAAGCTAAAAAAAGCTTTTGTAAAAGAAATTCAGGCAGAAATTACTGAAGACCAACCGCATTACAATACACTTTCGACTATTGTTCGCAATCTTGAGGAAAAAGGTTTTGTGGCGCATAATGCTTTTGGAAATACGCATCAATATTATCCAATAATCACTTTAGAAGCGTATAGTAAAAAGTATATGAAAACCGCTATTGACAACTATTTCAATAGTTCTTATAAAAATATGGTTTCGTTTTTTGCTAAAGAAGAAAAAATTTCGGCAGCAGAATTACGCGAAATCTTGGCTATGATAGAAAATCCAAAGGAAGAAAAATAGTCGTTTATGGAAGCACTTTTCATATATATTGCAAAATCAGCAGGTTTAATTGTAATGTTTTATTGTGTTTATCATTTTTTACTTCGCAAGGAAACATTCTTCAACACCAACAGATGGTTTTTACTGGCAGGTCTGGGAACTTCAGCTATATTGCCACTTCTAGTTTATTCTAAAATAATTTTAATCAACCCTGCTCCGGTTTCAAACTTTAATCTAAGTCAGATTAAAGCGCCACTTTCTCAAAACATTTCAAATGAAACGTTTGAAATTAATTGGAATTATGTTCTTCTTACGATTTATAGCCTCGGTTTTTTAATCTTATTAATAAAATTTGCCTTAGACTTTTATAGTCTGCAATCTGTTTTAAAAGGAAAGAAAATCCAACAACAAGCTGATTTCAAATTTATTGATACCAACGAAAATATTGCTCCTTTCTCCTATTTTGAATATATAGTCTACAACTCATCAATGTACACTTCATCAGAATTAGAGAATATTATCGAGCACGAAAAAGTGCATAGCGATCAAAATCATACTGCAGATATTTTGATAGCCCGCATTTTTTGTCTGCTGTTTTGGTTTAATCCAGTTATCTGGCTTTACAAAAAAGCAATCGCTCAAAATCTGGAATTTATTGCTGACAAGGAAGCTTCAAAAAAATTATCAGATAAAAGAGCCTATCAATACACACTTTTGAAAATCACTACTCACGAAAGCTGTATTGCAATCACCAATCATTTTTATCAATCATTAATCAAAAAACGAATTGTTATGTTAAACAAGAATCAATCAAAAAAAAGGAATTCTTGGAAATACTATGTCGTAATTCCAGCACTTGCCGCTTTTGTTTTGTTATTTCAAGTCGAAGTAATTGCAAAAGAAAGACAGCAAACCAGCAAAAAAGAAGTTCTAAAGGAAAGCAAATCTGTAGACAATTATAAAATCACAAAAACATCTACAGATCAGGAATTAAAAGAAATTGCGGAAAATTTAAAGAAGAAATATGATGTTGTAGCTTCTATTTCTGATGTTGAAAGAAACTCAAACAACGAAATCACTGCTATTAGAGTTGCAGTAAAAAAAGGCGCTGAACAAAATCAAACTTTTATGGTTAACGGAAGCAAAGCTATTAAAGATTGCCAAATTATTGTTACAACAGAAGATGACGGATCTATAAAAATTGATTTTGCTTCTGAAAATGCAGAAAATCAAATAAAAGTTGTCAATAAAGAAAGAAAAATTGAAGTAAAAAATGTTCAAAATTCTAAAATAAACTGTGATGTTAAAACTACTGATAATACTCATACAAGCGTTACTACAAGTAGTAGCACAAATACTAGCGATAATGTAAATGTAAATGTTAACGCTAATACATCTGTCAGCGTAAGCACAAATAGTGACGGCAAGTCAAATAGCAGTATTATGATTTTAAGAAATGGCACAAATGTTTCTAATAATTTACCACCATTAGTAATTGTTGATGGAGTTATAACAAAAAATATAGTTACTATTGATGATATGAATAAATTAAAGATGGAAACTGTAAAAGTATTTACTGGAAAAGATGCCATAAAAAAATACGGAGAAGAAGCAAAAGACGGTGTCGTTATTATAGAAACAAAAAAATAAACACATTTAACCCATTAATTAACAGCCAAAACCAAAATAATGCAAAAACTAACCAACAAAGAAGAAGAAATAATGCACATTTTATGGAAGCTTAAAAAAGCTTTCGTAAAGGAAATTCAGGCTGAAATCACTGAAGAACAACCGCATTATAACACGCTTTCGACTATTGTGCGCAATCTTGAAGAAAAAGGATATGTGAGTCATAACGCTTTTGGGAATACGCATCAATATTATCCGATTGTGAGTATCGAAGAGTACCGAAAAGGTTTTATGAGCACCGCAATTGATAATTATTTCAACAGTTCATATAAAAGTATGGTTTCATTTTTTGCCAAAGAAGAAAAAATTTCGGCAAACGAATTACGCGAAATCTTAGCAATGATTGAAAATCCAAAAGAAGAAAAATAATCGTTATGGAAGCACTTTTCACCTTTATCATCAAATCTGGTAGCTTAATAGCATTGTTTTATTTTGCCTATTATTTTTTACTACGTAAAGAGACTTTTTTTACCAGTAACCGATATTTTTTATTGGCCGGATTAATCACTTCAGTTGTTTTGCCTTTTGTGATTTATACTAAAGTAGTTTGGGTTGATCCCGCTCCTATACTTTATTCACCTGTTGTTCAAACTGCAACTGCTTCTGTTAGTCATAATTATGTTTCAACATATAATCAGTTGCCAATTGTTGAAGAAGAGCCTTTCGAAATAAACTGGATTCTGGTTTCACTTGCTATTTATGCAATCGGATTTGCTGCTTTTATGGTAAAATTTGCTATTGATTTTTATAGCTTAAATTCGGTTTTAAAAGGAAAAAAAGTAAAACAGCAGGAAGATTTCAAATTTGTTGATGTTACAGAAAATATCGCTCCTTTTTCTTATTTCGATTACATCGTGTACAACTCATCATTGTACACTGAAGCAGAATTACAAAGTATTTTAGAGCATGAAAAAGTCCACAGCGATCAATATCATACTATTGATGTAATAATTTCTAGGATTTTTTGTATTCTTTTTTGGTTCAATCCAATTATCTGGCTTTACAAAAAAGCAATTTTGCAAAATTTAGAATTTATTGCAGATAACGAAGCTTCAAAAAAATTATCAGACAAAAAAGCGTATCAATACACGCTTTTAAAAATAACAACACATGAAACTTGTGTTGCAATCACCAATCATTTTTATCAATCATTAATCAAAAAACGAATTGTCATGTTAAACAAAAATCAATCAAAAAAATGGAATTACTGGAAATATTACACTGTAATTCCGGCCCTCGCAGCTTTTGTATTTTTATTCCAAATAAAAACGATTGCTCAGGAAAAAAAGGCTTTGGCAGAAAAAACTGCTGTAACAAAAAATGAGGATACTCAAGTTTTTAAAATTACTAAATCGACTACAGATCAGGAATTAAAAGATTTGACAGCAAAACTAAAAACAGAACACAATATTGATGTAGTAATTTCTGATTTAAAAAGAAACAGCAACAACGAAATTACAAGCATCAAAATTCAAATTGTTAAAGAAAACGGCAAAAAACAAATTATAGAAGTAAACAGCACAAAAGCAATAAAAGATTGCAGTATTGTATTAAACACTAATGATAATGGTGCTAAAAACGTCACTTTAACTACTGAAGAAAGCCCTGAAGCTCCAACAATGGTTAAAACTGAAAATGTAGTTATAACAGATTTTAAGAATTCAGATGATGCTCCCGAAGCTCCAGATGCACCTGCTCCACCAAGCTCTCCAGGAATGGTTGCTCCTGTTCCTCCAACACCACCAGTATTCCCAGCAGGAGCATTGCCTCCAGCTCCAGCAATTGACATGTCAAAAATGCCTAAACCGCCTAGAGCACCAAGAGATCCAAAAGATAAAGTTGCGATGGCTCAGTTTGAAAAAGATATGGCTGAGTTTGAGAAAAAGATGGAAAAATTTCAACCTAACATTGATGCTATGTCTGCATATGGCGACGCAGTAGAAGAAATCATGTCTAAACGTGAAGCCATTTTTGAAAAACAAATGGAACAATATGAAATTGCTATGCAGAAATTCAATATGAACATGGACAAATTTAATATCGACATGAAAATGAAATTTGGCAATGACTCAGATTACGAAAACAACATGAAGCAATATGAGTTAGACATGAGACGATACGAGCTTGACATGAAGCAGCATGAAAAAGACATGAAAGAACATGCAAAACAAATGAAACAGCATGCTAAAGATATGAAGATGCAAGAAAGAGACCGAAGAGCAGCAGAGAAAGCAGATAAGAAAGCTTAATATTTTCAAATAACAATGTAAAAACCAGTGCAAAAACACTGGTTTTTCTATTAATATTTAATTTTAAAACCGTAAAATGAAAAAATATTATTTAGTCCTGTTTTTACACTTTTCACTATCAATTTTCGCGCAACAAAAAAACGCTGAAAAAAACATCTTTACAGCAATGGACAAAGCGGCTTCAGTTTTAATGCAAAAATCAAAAGCAAATTCTATTTCGATGGGAGTTGTAAAAAATGGCGCAACCTACACTCGTCATTATGGAGAAATTGACAAAGGAAAAGAAAATATCGCCAATAATAATACAGTTTTTGAAGTTGCCTCAATAACTAAATTGTTTACAGGCTTGCTTGCCGCTCAAGCAATTTTAGAAGGAAAACTTAATCCAAATGATGATATCCGAAAATACATTACTGGCTCCTATCCTAATTTGGAATATCACGGAACACCAATTAGCATTAAGGATTTGGTTTCTTTTAAAACTGGCTTCAACAAAGATCTTCCAGACACTGCAGAATTACGAAAAAACCGAAACGACAGTAGTTATCTGGCCTTCAAAAGATTAGATGAATCCTATAATCGGGAAAAATTCTTTGAAGATTTAAAAACAATTCAATTAGATACTTTGCCTGGGACTAAATTCAAATACAGCAACGGAAGCTTAAACCTTACAGCTCATATTTTAGAAAATGTTTATCATAAAAGTTACGAAACACTTCTAAATGAACACATTCTTTCAAAGCTAAAAATGACATCAACCGGAATAAATTTAAATCCAAATGTTGTTATTGCAAATGGTTACAATCTAAAAGGTACTTTAATGCCTCGGATTTCAGATAATCTTTGGGGAGCTGCCGGACGCTTAAAATCTACTTTAGGTGATTTAACTAAATTCATTGCTTATGAATTAAATACAAAAAATAAAATTGTTCAAGAATCACAGCGAAATCTCTTAAATAGTCCTACAATCTGGAACGGCTATTTTTGGGATCATATTGAAGTTGACGACAATGGAAAAAACTGCTGGAAACACGGCGGCGCTTTTGGAACTCAAAATATTGTTGTTGTTTATCCAGAACGACAATTAGGACTTTCAATCATTGTAAATATAAGCGATGAAAATACAGCAAACGCTTTAGGCGAAGCCATTGTAAGTCTTTCAAATGATTTATTGAATGAATACAAAAATCAAACTGGAATTTACGGATACAAAATAATCGATGATAATGTTGTTTTTAGTTATACACACGATAAAGATTTAAATGTCGACCTAGTAAAAAGTGTGTCAATTGCAGGCTCATTTGACAATTGGAATCCTAATGATAAAAATTTTCAAATGATTCAAAAAAACAAAAATACATTTGAACTAATTGTTCCTATATCTCAGTTGGAGAAAAACAAAACACATTTATTTAAGTTTGTAATCAACAAAAGTGGCTGGATACAAGCGCCAAAAAATGCCATTAATAAAGAAACAGAAGGAGATCAAAATCTTATTCTAAAAATTTAAACTTTAAAGTTTTATAGCTCAAAAGACTTTGCTTTAAAGCAAAGTCTTTTTTTATATCTTTGAAGAAACAAACCTACTATGTATAAATTTCTAGCCAAATTAAACAAAATGCTTCTACCTAGTTTTACGAAACAAGGACTAGATATTTCAAAAGCCAAAAAATGGCAAATGGCAATTATCGGATACCGTGCCTATGTTACGAAAAGAGCATTAGGCAATTAATTAAATACTTTTAAGCAGAAAATGTTTTACGCTTTCTGCTCTTTGATTCATGAAAAACAAAAAAATCAACCTTCCTCCTGTTCAGGCTGTTTTGCTTGCAATTATTAGCGTACAATGTGGTGCCGCAATTGCTAAAACTTTATTCCCAACACTTGGAGCGGCAGGCACTGCATCTATAAGAATTGGAGTTTCGGCAATAATTTTGCTTTTAGCTTACAGGCCAAATTTAAAAGCAATTACAAAAACGCAATGGAAAGTTGTCATTCCGTATGGACTTTCTTTGGGTGCAATGAATTTGATTTTTTATTTTGCAATCGAAAGAATCCCAATTGGACTTGCGGTTACTTTAGAATTTATAGGTCCGCTATTACTTGCAATTATCGGATCAAAACGTCTGATTGATTATCTCTGGGTTTTATTGGCCGCAATCGGTATTTTATTAATCGCTCCTTGGACAAATGAACGTTTAGATACTTTAGGTGTTCTTTTTGCCTTAATTGCTGGAGCTTTATGGGCAGCCTATATAGTTTTTGGAGGAAGAATATCAAAAATTATGAATGAAGGTGCAGCTGTATCAACCGGAATGTTATTGGCCGCAATTCTGGTTTTGCCTTTTGGAATTTTCGAAAACGGACTTATCAATCTTACTCCAAGATTCTTTGGTATGGGAGTAGCTCTTGCATTATTGTCAAGCGCAATTCCATTCACTTTAGAAATGAAAGCTTTAGGAAAACTTCCACCCCGTACTTTTAGTATTTTAATGAGTTTAGAACCAGCAGCAGCCTCTATTTGTGCCTTTATATTTTTACAAGAAAAATTAAGATTTTCTGAGATTTTAGCTGTTGTGTGTGTTGTTATTGCATCTGCAGGAAGCACTTTAACCGCTAGAAGATGATCTGAAATATTTCAAAATTAAAATTCCAAATTCCAACTTTTATATTGGGATTTGGAATTTTGAATAGTCAGATTTGACCAAAATATTAATTTTTCGGTAACAAAACAGCATCAACTACATGAATCACGCCGTTTGACTGATTCACATCTGCAATTGTAACTTTAGATTTATTTCCGCTTTCATCGGTAATGTATAAATCTTTTCCATCCATCCACGCTGTCAATGTTCCTCCATTTACCGCTTTTATAGTTGCTTTTCCTTTTCCGGTTTTAATTGCTTTTGCAATAGCGGCTGCATTCCATTTACCTGCAACAACATGATACGTCAAAATATTTTGAAGTGCTTTTTTGTTTTCAGGTTTCAATAATGTTTCCACAGTTCCTTTTGGTAATTTATCAAAAGCTTCATTTGTTGGTGCAAAAACTGTAAATGGTCCTTTACCTTTTAAAGTTTCAACTAAATCTGCTGCTTTTACTGCCGCAACAAGTGTGGTATGATCTTTTGAATTAACAGCGTTTTCGATAATGTTCTTGTTTGGATACATTGCTGCTCCACCTACCATTACTGTTTTTTGAGCAAAAGATGTAAGTCCGAATGCTAATGCTAAAATTGCTGTGGCTAAAAATTGTCTAGTTTTCATAATTAATATTTTAAGTTATAAGCTCATTTACGACGATATATTTGTTTTGGTTTTGCGAAAAATCAAAATAATTAAAAAAAATACTGAAACATTCTCAAAATACACTGTAAAACAGCCTGTTGATCATAAAAAATATTTTTATTTTTTTTTATGATCGAGAAGGATTTTGCATCTTTTATTATTAAATTCAAAACATATTTATTATATAAAATACACCTAAAAAATAAAAGGCAAAAGTTAAATACACTTATATTTTAAACCTCAAAATGATAACTAATAACCACACAAAAGCGCTTTTCGCTATTTTATTCTTACTATTATTTATTCAATGTAAAACACCAGCTTATAAAATGAATTATCAAGAAAATTATCTTTCGGAAGCAGATAAAGCAATTAAAGAATATACAATCCCACCTTATCTTAAAAAAGGTGATTCAATAATGATTGTTGCTCCAGCAGGTTTCTTAACTGATTCGACAGAAATTGATCAGGGAATAGAACTTGCAAAAAGTTGGGGACTTGCTGTTAAATTAGGCAAAAATCTTTTCAAAAGGCACAATCATTTTGCTGGAACAGACCTTGAAAGACAAAATGATTTGCAGGAAGCTTTAGACGATAAAAACATAAAAGCAATCTGGTGCGCCAGAGGCGGATACGGAACAGTTAGAATTGTTGATCAATTGAATTTTTCAGCTTTTAAGAAAAACCCAAAATGGATTATTGGTTATTCAGATATTACTACGCTTCATGAACAAGTTCACAGATTAGGATTTGCTTCTATTCATGCTACGATGCCTGGAGGAATGAGAAGA
Source organism: Flavobacterium xizangense (assembly GCF_054075145.1). Lineage (NCBI taxonomy): Bacteria > Pseudomonadati > Bacteroidota > Flavobacteriia > Flavobacteriales > Flavobacteriaceae > Flavobacterium > Flavobacterium xizangense. The sequence continues at coordinate 282,480 of NZ_JBSIPG010000005.1, forward strand.
GCAACAACTGAAGCTAAAGAAACGCTTTATAAATCTTTATTTGGTGAGGATGTAAGTTATGAGATACCAACTAATCCTCTTAATAAATTAGGCACGAGCAAGGGAGTTCTTATAGGTGGTAATCTATCAATTGTTATGTCGATGTTGGGCAGTAATTCTGATATTGACCCAAAAGGGAAAATTTTATTTATCGAAGATGTTGGTGAAGATTTATACCGAGTAGACAGAATGATGTACACGCTCAAAAGAAATGGCTTTTTAAAAGATTTAAAGGGTATTATTGTTGGAGATTTTGATTATAAAACCGAAGAAAATATTTTGTTTGGAGGAACACATCGTGAGATCATTTTAAATGCTGTAAAAGAGTACGATTACCCCGTAATTTTCGATTTTCCAGCAGGACACATCCGAAACAATCATGCGATGACTTTTGGTAAAAAGGTCAAATTAGAATCGAATGCAACATCCGTAATTATTTCGTACAAATAAATAAGCCTTTAAAAAACATTTTTAATTTAAACTAGATTGATTTTCTGAATAAAATTTTGATTAACTTTAAAATCAAAATAGGATTCATATGCAAAATCTACCAAAAAAAGTACGAAGTAAAAAGCTAAATTCAAGAGTTGATTTAACCGCAATGGTCAGCGTGTCTTTTTTGCTAATTATATTTTTTATGGTTGTTGGGGAATTATCGAAACCGAAAGCTATGAACTATGGCAGACCTGATTGTATTGATGAAGATTATCCTAGAGTTTGCAATATGCCAGATGAAAGTCGAACCATGACACTACTTTTAGATGATAAAAATAAAATCATTACTTACACCGGATTATTGTTTGTTCCTATTGACGCACCTAAGGAAGTCCAATATGGTAAAAGCGGAATTAGAAAAGAATTATTAAAAAGAAACAAAGAAGTTTTGGAATATTCTGCCGCTTTGGGAAAACCTGGACGAGGAGTTACAGTAATTATTAAGCCAAGCAAAAATTCAAATTATGGCAACTTAATTGATATTTCAGACGAAATGAAAATAACAGGAATAACTTCTTATTCAGTAGTTGATTATTACACTCCAGAAGAATTAAAATTACTCGCTTCAAAATAACAGAAATCATTTTCATAAAGTTCTCGACTCCGCTTGAACTGACAAACTTGAAACTTGAAACAAAGAAAACCTGAAAAAAAACGCACAAAAAAAGTCCCACATTGCTGTGGGACTTTCTATTTAGAGGAAACTAAGAATTATTTTTTCTCAGTTTTTTCCATTTTAGCTTTTAAAGCAGCTAATACATCATTGTTGTCACCTAAAGTCGCAGCTGGTGCGTTTGTAGATGCAGATGCAGTAGTTTCAGCAGCAGCTTTCACGTTTTTCTCTTCTTCTTCACGGAAGATAGCAGTGTGAGAAGCAACTACTCTTTTGAATTCTTTGTTGAATTCGATTACTTTGAAATCAGCTGTATCACCTTTTTTCAATTTCTTTCCGTCTTCTTTTTCAAGGTGACGAGTAGGAATGAAAGCAACGATATCATCTCCGAATTCTACAGTAGCTCCTTTGTCAACGATTTCAGAAATCTCACCATTGTGGATAGTTCCTACAGCGAAAGAATCTTCGTATTGATCCCAAGGATTAGCAGTAGTTTGTTTGTGACCTAAAGATAATTTACGTCCTTCAACATCTAATTCTAATACTACAACATCAAGTTTTTCACCAACATTTACAAATTCAGATGGGTGTTTGATTTTCTTAGTCCAAGAAAGATCAGAAATGTAGATTAATCCATCAATTCCTTCTTCTAATTCTACGAAAATACCAAAGTTTGTAAAGTTTCTAACGATACCTGTATGTTTAGAACCTACTGGGTATTTAGAAGTAATGTCTGTCCATGGATCTTGAGTCAATTGTTTGATACCTAATGACATTTTTCGGTCATCTCTATCTAAAGTTAAGATAACTGCTTCAACAACATCTCCAACTTTCACGAAGTCCTGAGCAGAACGTAAGTGAGTTGACCATGACATTTCAGAAACGTGGATTAAACCTTCAACACCTTCAGCAACTTCGATAAATGCACCGTAATCAGCGATTACAACTACTTTACCTTTAACTTTATCACCAATAGTTAAATTAGCATCTAAAGCATCCCATGGGTGAGCGTTTAATTGTTTCAATCCTAATTGAATTCTTGTTTTCTCATCATCGAAATCAAGGATTACAACGTTTAATTTTTGGTCTAATTCAAGAACTTCACTTGGGTGGTTGATTCTACTCCAAGAAAGGTCAGTAATGTGAATTAATCCGTCAACACCACCTAAGTCAATGAACACACCATAAGAAGTAATGTTTTTAACAACACCTTCTAATACTTGTCCTTTTTGTAATTGACCGATGATTTCTTTTTTCTGTACTTCAATATCAGCCTCGATAAGCGCTTTATGAGATACAACAACGTTTTTGAATTCGTGGTTGATTTTTACCACTTTGAATTCCATCATTTTGTTTACATATACATCGTAGTCTCTAATTGGCTTAACGTCAATTTGAGATCCTGGTAAGAACGCCTCGATACCGAATACGTCAACGATCATACCTCCTTTAGTTCTACATTTAACAAAACCGTTAACGATTTCTCCAGTTTCATTAGCTGCAATAACTCTATCCCAAGATTTGATAGTACGTGCTTTTCTGTGAGATAATACTAATTGACCTGTTTTGTCCTCACGGATGTCGATTAATACTTCTACTTTGTCACCTACTTTTAAGTTTGGGTTGTAACGGAATTCATTTAAAGAAATAACACCTTCAGATTTAGCATTGATATCAACGATAACGTCTCTATCTGTAATTCTAACAACAACTCCTTCAACTACTTCTTCTTGATCTGTAGCGATGAAAGTTTTAGATACTAGTTCTTCAAACTCTTGTAAGTTTTTCTCATCTACTGCATCAATTCCTTCTTGGAAGTTATGCCAGTTAAAATTTGCTAAAAACTCTTCTTGTGATTTTAATTGTTCAGACATGCTGATAAAAAATTTGTATTCTGTTTTTCTCGAGTTTCTCCATGCGATAGAAAATACAGAAGTTGTTTTACATAAATGGTTGATACCTAAAGGAAACTCTTCTCTGCCAAAAGGTTTGCAAAATTACTACAAATATTTCGACTTACAAAATAAATTCGAATTGATTATCAGTGAATTATTTAGAAGCAGAAGTTTTTAGGTTTTTCGAGACGTCAAGTCCCGCTATCCGCTACAATCTTTTCTGCCGAACCCCGGCATAAAAGGATTTCCACTTCTATCGGGGCTAGATTAGAAGTTTTGTTTTCATAAGAACCTTTAAAAGAGAAACCCAACAGGTTTTAAAAACCTCTTGGGTTTATTATATACAATGATCTTTATCAAAGTTTAAACTTTGAAAAAAATTATAAATCTATTTTTACCTCTTATTAATCCAAAAATAACCTCCCAAAACAGAAACAGGTGCAAAAACAAAAATCGCCAACAATTGCGTCCATGAACTGCCACCTGATTTAAAAAGCGAAAAAGTAGCAAAACCAGCCATAATCACAAAAAGCACATAGTTAACTTTCATGTTTTTAGTTTTTGCAATTAATTGAGTTACGAGCCCACTGGTAAACGAAAAGACGGTTCCGTAAACAAACGTCAAAACCATAAATAATTTCGAAGCATCTTCATGCGGATTCACTTCTGAAAACTTAAAAAGAAATATCGAACTGATTACAAAAATAGCATAACCAATAATTACTCCTAAAATTTGTCTAATCATAATTCCCAACTTTAAATTATAATTCAAATTTATATTTTTTTAAGGTTATTTATAGTTTATTCTTGTCATTTTTAAAACAACAAACCCGACAGGATTTTAAAACCTGTCGGGTTTGCTTATGTAAATCTTGTCAAGAATTTATATTCTTAATGACTTAAATTCTCCAATTCTTTAGGATCATGTTTATGCTTAAACAATACGGCAAATGCAATAGCAATAACCAACGCATAAGCTGCAAATGAAATCCAGATAGTATGCCAATCCTTCATTAAAATCGGATTAGAAAAAATTCCATCTGCTGAAATTGAATTCCCTTGACCTTTTACAAATTCCAACATTTTAGAGTTAGTTGTTTCAGTTTGCAAAAATCCGGCTAATTCAGTTGTATTGCTAAATGATTTTGTAAAGAAACGATCTATTGCCCAGCCTGATGTCAAACTTCCTAAAACTGCTCCTACTCCATTTGTCATCATCATAAATAAACCTTGTGCGGAAGAACGAATTTTAGAATCAGTATTGCTTTCTACGAATAAAGAACCTGAAATATTAAAGAAATCAAATGCCATTCCGTATACAATACAAGAAAGAATTATCATCCATAAACCACCAACAGGATCCCCAAAAGCAAACAATCCGAAACGCAATACCCAAGCCAACATACTGATCAACATCACTTGTTTAATTCCGAAACGCTTTAAGAAAAACGGAATCGCAAGAATAAACAAAGTTTCAGAAACCTGAGAAATCGACATAATAATAGTAGAATACTTAATTACGAATGAATCAGCATATTTTGGGAAATGCTTAAATTCGTCTAAAAACACATCTCCATAAGCGTTTGTCAATTGAAGTGCTCCTCCCAAAAACATAGAAAAAACAAAAAACAAAGCCATTTTATAGTTCGCGAATAATTTGAAAGATTCTAAACCAAAAGTTTCAATCCAGGTTGCATTTTCTTTAATTAGACGCTGTGGCTCACATTTAGGCAATGTAAAAGCATAAATCCCTAGAATTAAAGCGCCAATTCCAGCAATGTAAAACTGATATTCTGTTGCTTTACTACCACTTAAATTTGTAATCCACATGGCAACAATAAAACCAATTGTTCCCCAGACACGAATTGGTGGAAAATCTTTAACAATGTTTTTATTGTTTAATTTTAGTGAAGTATAAGATATCGAATTACTTAAAGCGATTGTTGGCATATAACAGCACATTGCTAAAAGCATTACAACAATAAAATTATCTGGAGTAGTAATTTGTGCAATTCCAAACAAAACTGCCGCATAAAGAATATGAAGAATTCCATATAATTTTTCAGCATTTACCCATCTATCGGCAATAATTCCGGTTAATGTCGGCATGAATAAAGAAGCAATTCCCATGGTTCCAAATACTAAACCAAATTGTGTTCCTTCCCAATTTTTGGTTCCAAACCAATAATTTCCAATTGTAATCAGCCAAGCTCCCCAAACAAAAAACTGAAGAAAGCTCATCACGATTAACCTGTTTTTAATTCCCATATATTGAAATTGTCTTTAAAATAAAAATGAAGCGGTAAAACTAACATTTAAAATAATATCTGCAAAAAATTACGCCGTTTTTACAACATCATTTACTAATTCTAAAACAGCAGCAAACTGTTCTTCTTTATTTAGGTAGGAATTATCTATTTCAATTGCGTCTTCAGCAATCACTAAAGGAGAATCTTCACGGTGTGTGTCAATATAATCTCTGTCGACAACATTTTTCAAAACTTCTTCGTAGGTAACGTCGTCACCTTTTTGCTGCAATTCATCAAAACGTCTTTGTGCACGAGTTTCTGCACTGGCAGTCATAAAAATTTTAAGCTCGGCATCAGGAAAAACGACAGTCCCTATATCTCTTCCATCCATCACAATAGCTTTATTTTTCCCCATTCCTTGCTGTTGTTCGACCAATTTAGAACGGACTTCAGAAACTTCCGCTACTTTGCTTACAAAATTTGAAACCTCAATTGTTCTAATTTGCTTCTCTACATTTTCACCATTCAAATACATTTCAGCAAAACCTAAATCAGCATTGAATTTAAATTCTAATCGAATTTCAGGCAAAGACTCAATCAAAGCATTTTTATTAAAAGAATCAGTATCAATGAATTTATTTTTCATAGCAAAATAAGCCACTGCGCGGTACATTGCACCAGTATCAACATACACATATTCAAGCTCTTTTGCTAATTGTTTTGCCAAAGTACTTTTTCCTGTTGATGAAAATCCGTCGATTGCAATTGTAATTTTTTTCAATTTTGTATTTTTAAATTTTATTATTTCAGACTCGAAAAAACAGCATTTTTAGAATCCGTTATTTACTTAGAAAGCCTTGATTATTCTAATGTTTTCAATAACAATTAAATAATTTTAAGCGCTGCAAATGTAACCATCTTTCTCTTTATTCTGAAGATTTACAACACTTATAAACTAATTTAATCCAATAAATTCTAAACAAAAAAAAAACTTTTCATCATCGAAGATCAAATTAATCTCGATTATAAAAAGTTTTATGCTTTTAAGTTTGCTTAATGCTTTTTTTAATAGTAAATATCCATTAGGATATTTGTTTTAGAATTATCAATTAATTTTTGAATTCTTTTAAAAAACTCTTCATTTACCATTGGACAGCCATGACTGTTACTAATATAATAATCTTGTTCTTCTAATGGAACTGCAGAATAAGCATGCAATACAATAGCACGCTCTAAAGCTTTATTATTAGTTTCATCTAAACCTGCTAATCTATAAGCTTTTCCAAAAATCCCTTTATATGTTTTTCCAATTGCATATCTACCAAGTGCAGTACAGTTAGAATTTGGCATATTGCTAAATCTTAGCATGCCTTTAATACCAGTTTCAGAACCAGATCCATGAGCCACAAGGCCTTGATCTATAACTTCGTTTTTTTCTAAATCATATACAAAAAAACGATTTTTCCCTGATGGAACTTTCATATCAATCAAAAATGCAATTTTAGAATTGTATTTGCTATCCTGATTAATCAAGTTTTTTATGTTTCCTATTCTGCTGTTGATTCTTTCGATCTCGACATTGGTTATCGTAGATTCATTTTCATTAAAATAGTGTTTAGCTCCCGTAAAAACACTCACAGTCATGAACAAAAATAAAGTAAATATTTTCATAGTATTACTGAAAATTTAAAGTTAAACCAAAAAGACTTGTATTAGCTGCCAATGTATACCTTGAATAAGAATAGTTAAATTTTAATTTATTCATTCTTATGCCAAATCCTAATGAAACTCCCGAAAAATTGCGTTGTTCATCAATTCGTAATTCTTCGCCTCTTCTAAAATTATATCCTAAACGCAAATTAAATGCTCTTTGTGGAAAAAGCTCCACACCAAAAACGACGTGCCTTAAGGCATTATTTGCAAACGAGATTTTCTCGTTAGTTGTTGATCCATCAATATTGGTTTCTCCACGAACGGGGTTCGAAAAAGATATGTTCCATTGCTGCAGATTTTCTAATGAAAAATGCCAGCGGAGCGGTACATGCTCTAATTCTTGCGAGATACCTGCAATAATTTCAAAGGGCAAATTCTCCTTTATTCCTGAGTACGTTGTAAATTGAGTTCCAATATTACGAAATACTAAGGCCAAATTTACATTATTTTTTTCAATTTGATACATAATTCCCACATCAATTGCTCCACCAATGGAATTATAACTTTCTAAAGTCGAAGTTATTAGCTTCCCATTTACTCCAATATGAACATCTGTATAAGGAATATTGTATGCGTATCCTAGTGTAAGAGCACCCTCACTCCCTGTAAAATCTGATGTTGCTTGGCCATTTTCATCATAACCCTCAAAGCTTCCGTAGTTCACATAACTCACACCTGCATAAAATGTTTGAATATGTCTGTCATAGGTATAAGCATATGAAGCTGTTCCATAAGAAGCTTCTCCATAATAACTACCATAATTTACAGCAAGATGATTGTCCATATCTTCATTTAATACTGCTGGATTAAACATCACCTGATTTACATCATCATCATAAATAGTAATATTTTTTCCTCCCAGTGCCGCCTGCCTTGGCGACGATGTCAAATTAAGGAATTGATAGGTGTAGCGCCCTCCAACTTGCCCGAAAGAGATCGAGCAGATTAACAACATTAAAAATGAAACAAATCCTTTGAACATGTTTTTGGGGCGATTCCTATATGGGAATAACGCAAATACAAAGATAAAATTATATAACGTAAAAAATATTTTTATATCTCGCTATTAATCAATATTTATAAAGTATTTTTAATTCCAAACATCATATTTATGCATAAAAAATCCCAAACTCCAATACTAAAATTGAAATTTGGGATTTTTAAAGTATTGAAATTTTAAATTGAAGTTTATTTCAATTGCTTAGCATTTTTTACACTTTGATCAGTTAGAGCCAATGCTAAAACTTCGCTCATTTCTTTCACATAATGAAATGTAAGTCCTTCAAGGTATTCAGCTTTAATTTCATCAATATCACTTTTGTTTTCCTGACATAAAATGATTTCTTTAATGCCAGCTCTTTTTGCAGCTAAGATTTTTTCTTTAATCCCGCCTACAGGCAAAACTTTTCCACGAAGTGTAATTTCTCCAGTCATGGCAAGGCTTTTCTTTACTTTTTTTTGCGTTAATAAAGAAACTAAAGAAGTAAGCATGGCGATACCTGCACTTGGTCCATCTTTTGGAGTTGCTCCTTCCGGTACATGTAAGTGAATATTATATTTTTGGAAAATTTCTGTATTTAAACCTAATTTTTTAGCATTAGCCTTAATATATTCCAAAGCAATTGTAGCAGATTCTTTCATGACATTTCCAAGATTTCCTGTGATTGTCAATGAACCTTTTCCTTCAGAAATTAATGATTCGATGAATAAAATATCACCGCCAACGCTTGTCCAGGCTAAACCTGTCACAACTCCGGCAACATCATTATTTTCGTATTTATCACGCTCTAATCTTGGAACCCCCAAAACAGCAACTATATCTTCATCTGTAACCTTTTTATTGTACTGTTCTTCCATCGCGACTGCTTTTGCAGCATTACGAATTACCTGAGCAATTTTTGTTTCGAGATTACGAACACCAGATTCACGCGTATAGCCTTCAACAATTTTTTCTAATTGTTTTTTACCAATTGTCAAATCTTTTGAAGTTAATCCGTGTGCTTCTAGTTGTTTTGGAAATAAATGTCTTTTTGCAATTTCAACTTTTTCTTCAATTGTATAGCCTGACATTTTGATTACTTCCATTCTGTCACGCAAGGCAGGCTGAATTGCTGCCATATTATTGGATGTTGCAATGAACATTACTTTAGACAAATCATATCCCATTTCAAGGAAATTATCGTAAAAAGCATTGTTTTGTTCTGGGTCTAAAACTTCTAATAATGCAGAAGATGGATCACCGCTGTTTCCGCTCGAAAGTTTATCAATTTCATCTAAAATAAAGACAGGATTTGAAGTTCCGGCTTTTTTCAAACTTTGAATAATTCTTCCTGGCATTGCACCAATATATGTTTTTCTATGTCCACGAATTTCTGCTTCATCGCGTAAGCCTCCTAATGAAATACGTACATATTCACGTCCTAAAGCTTCGGCAACAGAACGACCAATAGATGTTTTACCAACCCCCGGAGGCCCAGTTAAACATATAATTGGTGATTTCATGTCATTTCGCAATTTTAAAACCGCCAAATGCTCAATCATTCTTTTCTTAACTTCATCAAGTCCAAAATGATCTTTATCTAATACTTTCTGAGCATGTTTTAAATCAAATTTATCTTTAGAATATTCGCCCCAAGGCAATTCTAAAAATAATTCTAAATAATTACGCTGAATTCCGAAATCTGGTGATTGTGGATTCATACGGCGCATTTTAGACAATTCTTTTTCGAAATGTTTCTGCGTTTTTTCGTCCCATTTTTTGGTTTTCGCCTTCTGTCCCATTTCGTCCATTTCCTCTTCCTGCGAAACGCCACCCAATTCTTCCTGGATGGTTTTCATTTGCTGATGAAGGAAATATTCACGTTGCTGCTGATCTAAATCAAAACGAACTTTTGACTGAATATCATTCTTCAATTCTAATTTTTGAAGTTCAACATTCATGTAACGTAACGTTTCTAAAGCACGTTCTTTTAAACCATTTATCGATAAAAGACCTTGTTTTTCTTTTACGGATAAATTCATATTTGAAGAAACAAAATTGATCAGAAACGATTGGCTTTCAATATTTTTAATCGCAAAAGTAGCTTCAGACGGAATATTTGGACTTTCTTTTATAATCTGAATCGCTAGTTCTTTAACAGAATCTAAAATCGCTGTAAATTCAGTATCATTTTCAGCCGGGCGCTCTTCTGAAACTTCTTTAATGGTAGCTGTCATGTATGGGTCTTCAGAAACTACTTCGTCTATTTCAAAACGTTTTTTTCCTTGCAAGATAACCGTAACATTTCCGTCAGGCATTTTTAAAACGCGCAGAATTCGGGCTACAGTACCAATTTTATGAATATCATCTTTAGATGGGTCTTCGTCTTCTTCATTAATTTGTGAAACTACTCCAATGATTTTTCCGCCAGCGTTGGCATCATTAATCAATTTAATAGACTTATCTCTTCCTGCTGAAATTGGAATAACAACACCTGGAAATAAGACAGTATTACGTAAAGGCAAGATTGGCAGAGAAACCGGAAGTTCCTCATTATTCATTTCTTCTTCGTCTTCGGGAGTTAATAAAGGAATTAATTCTGCTTCAGAATCAAATTCCTGAAGTGACAGATTGTCAATAGTAAGTATTTTATGATTTGACATAATAATATATAAGTCGTTTTGTCATTAAATGATTAATACAACTTGCAAATAGAGCCTGAAATTTATTATTTTCAAATAAAAACAAGCTAAAACTTAATTTACAAGATACACCTTTAAAATAGACAATCACTATGCCAAGAATGGAATATATAGTATCTATTTAATTAGCCAAACTAATAAAATCAAATTGTATTACCAAAAAAAAATCCGCACAAGGCGGATTTTAAGTAAGTTCATAAATTATTATAAACCTTCTATATCTATATCAAAAGATCCCGTGATTGTCTTTTCATCATTTATACTAAAATTTTGAACGACCAAATCAAAAGTCCCTACTAGTTTTGTTGCTGTTTTTGAAGTAATTGTAATTGAACCTGATTTAGATGTATATATATAATCATTTATTTTGAAAGTACCTGCAATAACATTTACCAGAGCGCCACCCGTATTCGATGAATTAGTTGAAACCTGATAAGTTCCAGCTCCATATGATTTATTAATACTCAAACCAACACTTACACTACCATCATTCTTTTTTCCAACTATACTATAATATGGATTACTACCAGATGCACTTACAGCAGTTACATCAACTTTGTCATTAATAAAATCAACTCCATTTACTTTTGCCTTCAAAATTTGGTCTGAATCATCTGCAGGAATATTTTCTATGTAAGGCACATTTGTAAAAGTACCATTTGTAACCACTTTAGTCTCAGTTGAACCATTATCTGTTTCTCTAAATCCTGTAAATTGAAAAGTACCTGAAATTGTTTTTTTTGTTTTGTCTACCGCAGTAATTTTAATGATTGCGGTATCCGTATAATTTTTTACTTCCAAAAATGCCGCATCTTCGTTTGAAGCACTAATAAATCCATAGCCATCTATTTCTTCGGCGTAAGCTAAAACAAAACGATCTGCATTTTCTTTGCTGTTCGCCCACGTATATGTTCCTACTTTATTACTTGGTAAAATTATTTGAATTAAATCTCCTTTTGAAGATCTCGTACCAGCTATTAATACATAATCATTTGTTACGACAGCTGTTGTGGTATTTGCAACAAATTCTTCTCCACCAACTTTAGCCTTAAAAATCGGTTTTTCTTCTACATTTCCGCCCCCATTTCCATTCCCGTTGTTATCAGAACCTGAAATGTCACGACCATCATCAAAAGGACTGCAAGAGCTAAAAAGACTGCCTACTGCAAAAAGAAAGAGAAATAAAATAGTAATTTTCTTCATGTGGATTTTAATTTATGTACAAATATATATTTTATACGAAGAAATAAAAATCTTACACAACCTAATAATTTGAAAAAAAATAAAATTAATTTTATAGAAAGTGTAACAAATAAAAAAAAGCAAAGTCATTATAAAAAACTAGCAACCATTACTTGAGTATAACCAATCAAAATATCGAAGAATTAATCGCGCTTTGTAAAGAGAATAATCAAAAAGCCCAATTTGAAATTTACAACCGTTACAGTAAAGCTATGTACAACGTGGCTTACCGTATTGTAAAAGACGAACATTTTGCACAAGACGTCATGCAAGAAGGTTTTTTGAAAGCATTTACAAAAATAAACGACTACAAACAAGAAGTTGCTTTTGGCGCGTGGTTGAAGAAAATTGTCATCAATTACAGTATTGATTTTTATAAAAAGAATAATGCTTTTCAAGTTGAAGACCTGAGCAAGACACTTTATAAAATCGAAGAAAACGATGATTTTTATTCCGAAACCATTGATTTTAACACTTTAAAAGTGAAACAAGTTTTAGATACTATTTTAGCGCTTAAAGACAGCTACCGAATGGTTCTTACACTTTTTTACATTGAAGGTTACGATCAGGAAGAAATAAGCGAAATTTTAAATATTAGTTATCAAAACTGCCGAACTACATTAAGCAGGGCAAAGGAAAGTTTGCGAAAAAAATTAGAGGAGATATGAAAAAGGGAAATGACAATTTAGATCAATTATTCAACAAATTTGAAAACCAATGGGATGTTCAGGAATTGAATCCAGGTCATCAGGACGTTTTTTTAAATAAATTAAACAAGAAACAACCCAAAAAGAAAAATTACTTGTTTGTAGCATCAATTGCAGCAACGATAGTTTTAATGCTTGGAATAACTCTTTTTTATAAAAATGAAAAACCAAAGGAATTCAAATTTGCATCTAAAGAAACACAACGTACTGATTCTATTTTCAACATTCTAATTGATAACGAACTGGTTAAACTGAAGGAAAAAAGTTCACCTGAAAATGAGCAGATTATTAATGATGCATTAAAACAAATGAAAGTTTTTGATGCCGACTATCAAAAAATCATTAATGAACTTCAAAAAAACGGTGAAAACAAACAAATCATTTATGCCATGATAAGCAATCTGCAAACCAGAATATCTTTTTTGCAGACGGTTTTGAAAAGAATTGAAGAAAACGAAAATTTAAAAAACACAAGCCATGAAAAAACATTATAAAATATTAATCCTGTTCATCTTGATTCCTTTTTTAGGATTCTCAAATGATGACACTGCTATTTCAAAACAAAAAAATATCAAAAAAACCTTTATTGTAAATTCCAATGCAGGAATTGACATTGATAATAAGTACGGGAACATTACGGTATCGACCTGGGATGAAGACAAAATAGATCTTGATATCACAATCAAAGTGACAGGCTCAAATGAAAATTGGGTAAACGAAAAACTAAATACTATTGATGTAGATATTACGGGCTTAAAATCAATGGTTACCGCTGTTACCAAAATTGGAAATTCAACTAATAAAGGAAGAGGAAGCAGTAACAGCTTTGAGATCAATTACGTAATTAAAATTCCTAAAAACGGAACCGTAAAATTGATGAATAAATACGGAAATATTACAACCTTAACTATAGAAGGTTCAACTGATATAAGTTGTAAATATGGAAAAGTCAATATTGGAAAACTGAACAATCAAACCAACAGACTTCATATTGAATATTGTCAAAATTCATCAATCGATTATATCAAAAACGGTACAATTGAGGCGCGTTATTCAGGATTAAAAGTAAACGGTTCAGGTAATTTAAATTTTGATGCTAATTATACCGATTTAGTTGTTTCTGACTCTCAAAACATCAAATACGACTGTAGTTACGGAAATTTGAAATTTCAAAAAGTAAATTCGTTTACAGGTTCAGGAAATTATTTAACCGTTTCTGTTGCAGAGGTTTCAAACAATTTGAGCATTGATACCAATTACAGCAAAGTTAACATTGGCACATTGACTGAAAAAGCAAAAAATGTAAACATTAATTCAGGATATACCGACATTACAGTGGGTTATAACTACAATTACGCTTTCGACTTTAACATCAACACTAAATATGCTAATATTAAAAACGGCGATGATTTAGAAATTAATGTAAACGAAACCAAAAACAGTTCAAAAAACATTAGCGGCTTTCATAAAAAGAAAGGTCAGAATAAGGTAATAATTAATTCAACTTACGGAAACGTATCATTAATCAAAAAACAATAATTTTAAACAATCAATAACCATGAAAAAAATTATTCAATCAGCAGTTTGCGCAGCATTTTTAATTGGCTTTACAGCTAATGCACAAGAAAAAATTAACGGAAATGGCAATGTTGTAACGGAAACAAGAACAACTTCAGAATATGATGCAATTAAAATATCAGGCTTTTTTGATGTTGATTTGGTTGCAGGAAAAGAAGGAAAAATTACGATTAAGGGTGAACAAAATATCTTATCAGCAATTATTGTTGAAGTTGAAGACAATGCTTTGAAAATTCATGTAAAAAAAGGAACGAACATTCGTCCAAGCACAGGAAAAAAAGTGGAAATTACAGTTCCATTCGAAAAAATATCTGAGCTTAATTTGTCAGGTTCAGGTGATATCGTCACTAAATCTCAAATCAAAAATGATAAATTTTCAGCAAAATTATCTGGCTCAGGAGATATTGATTTAGATGTTGCAGCAAACTCTTTCGATTTCACTTTGAGCGGTTCAGGAGACATTAAATTAAAAGGAAATTCAAATGACTTAGTTATTAAACTTTCTGGTTCTGGCGATATTGAAGCGGCGAATTTGAAATCTAAAAATGCTAATGTAATGGTGTCAGGTTCTGGCGACGTCAAAATCAATTGCAATGAAAATCTTACAGCAAGAGTTTCGGGTTCAGGAGATATTAAATATACTGGAAATCCTGAAAAACGTGATGTAAAAGTTTCGGGTTCAGGAAGTATTTCAAAAGCATAATTTTAAATAAAGCTCAATAATAAAAGATTTTTTAAATCATCAAATCAAAAAACGAACTAATCATTCCTCTTTTATTATTGAGCTTTTATTTTCTTTATCCTTTATTAAATAAAAAGAGGTGCTTAAAGCACCTCTTTTTTATGAACTCTTCTCAAAAGGAAAATCGATGTAACGAAGAAAATTGCGAGAACAACAATTGCTTTACGCGGGCTTCCTGTTCTTTGGTCAATTATTCCATAAATACACATCCCGATTACAATTCCGATTTTCTCGGCAACATCATAAAAACTAAAAAATGAAGCTGTATCTTCAGTTTCTGGCAATAATTTTGAATACGTTGATCGCGAAAGTGCTTGAACTCCACCCATTACAAACCCTGCAATTGTTGCCATAACGTAAAAATGCATTGGTAAAGTAATGAAATAAGCTAATGCGCAAAATACTGCCCAAATACCATTAATCACAACTAAAGTTGAAATATTTCCAAACTTTGATGAAGCTCGTGAAGTTGCTATTGCGCCAATTACAGCAACCAACTGAATAATAAGAATACAGATAATTAAACCAATTGTCCCCTCCTCTTTGGATGACCATTGAATTTCTTGTGCTCCAAAATAAGTTGCTACCAACATTACAGTTTGCACAGCCATACTGGAAACAAAAAATCCGCCTAAATAACGTCTTAAGGGAACATTTTCTTTCAATAAGCCCCACACTTTTTTCAATTCTTTAAAACCATTAAAGACAACATCTTTAGTCAACTTTTGACCATTCTCCTTGCTTCCTTTTGGTAAATAGTAATACGTATATTGACTAAAAAGAATCCACCAAATACCAACCATAATGAAAGAATAACGCATTGCTTCCATTGCTGTGATATTAAAAGTTTTTGGAAACATAATCATCCCGAGATTAATCAGCAATAAAATCACACTACCAATATATCCCAAAGAATAACCTTTCGCACTAATTCTGTCCTGCTGATCCTCAAAAGCAATATCCGGCAGATATGAATTATAAAAAACCAAACTCCCCCAGTATCCAATTAATCCTAAAAAGTAAAATGCCAATCCTATATAAATATTTCCAAGATCAAACCAATATAATCCTACACATGACAAAGCTCCTAAATAGCAGAAAAACTTCATGAAAGCTTTTTTATTCCCCACATAATCTGCAATTCCAGATAATAATGGAGAAATAAATGAAACAACTAAAAATGCTGCCGCCGTGGTAAAACTAATTAAAGCTGAATTTTTAAGACGCATGCCAAAAACATCAATATAATGACCGCGATCTGTAAATAAAGCTTCGTAAAATATTGGAAATACGGCTGAAGCAATTGTAAGTGTATAAACTGAATTTGCCCAATCATAAAATGCCCAGGCATTCAATAATTTTTTATCTCCTTTTTGTAGGTTTTTCATAGAAATGGTTTTGTTAATACGCTACGAATTTATCCAATTTTTATCATAATCAAATACAAATTATTCGATTCATATATTATTAAATTATGAACTACAAAAAAAAGCTACTCGAAAAACGAATAGCTTAAATTTGATTTATTCTGATATTCAGAATTTTATTTTATAGTTCCCACTTTAAGCGCAATTGCTTTAGCTTCTGGAACGAGTGCTTTTATATTAGCAATTCTTGTTGCGTCTGATGGGTGTGTACTCATAAATTCGGGAGTTCCTGCCGCTCCAGATTTTGCAGACATTCTGCTCCAGAAGGCAACAGCATCTTCAGGATTATATCCTGCAATCGCCATTAAAGTCAAACCTATTTTATCTGCTTCACTTTCATTACTTCTGCTAAAAGGAAGCATCACTCCTACTTCTGATCCGATTCCGTATGCTTGCGCAAAAATTTGTTGAGTTGCTTCAGATTTTCCGCTTGTAGCTGCTCCCAAAGCTGCTCCTCCAATTTGCTGCAATTGTGCTGCAGACATTCTTTGTGCTCCGTGATTTGCTAATGCATGTGAAACTTCGTGTCCCATAACAGTTGCTAAACCAGATTCATTTTGCGTTATAGGTAAAATACCTGAATAAACAACAATTTTTCCTCCAGGTAAACACCATGCATTAACTTCTTTATTATCAACAAGCTTATATTCCCATCGATAATCTTTCAAATATTGTGTTTGCCCTAAATAATTTAGATATTTTTCAGCGGCCAATTTAATTTTATATCCTACTGTTTCAACAATGTTTGCATCAGAGGTTCCTGTAATAACTTTATTTTCAGTCAAAAACTGATTATATTGCTGGAAAGAAGATGGAAATAATTCACTATTTGAAACAAAATTTAAATTTTGTTTTCCTGTTATTGGATTCGTTGCGCAGCTACACACTAAAATTGCTGCAAAAAGTCCTGTAATTAGATTTTTTTTCATGATTTTACAAATTTAGCACTAACAAAAATACAACTAAATTTGATTTCACTTTTACATAATTTTCAAAAACTATATCAGAATTTACTTATTCACCAACAATATGAAGTTCATTAAATTCTTTATCAATAATTAAGCAATTATTTTGTTCGAAGCTTATTTTATCAAATTCGATTTTTTCATTATCAATTTCAATTTCAGTAACTTTAAATGGAAGCCCGATTAAATTAATTTTATACTTAGAATACGGCGTATCATATTTTCCTTCTTTATGAAGCTGAATAATCAATTCTTTCTCTTTTCCGATAGTTCTGAAAGACAAAAAGCTATATCGTCCTTTTTTATAATCATAACCGTCTTGTGCATCTTCATAAACTACGGACTTTTCTTTGCCTTTTTTAAAATATACGTCTAATGTCAATTCATCAAATTCCAATTCTCCAACATATTGCTGAACCGGATATTTAGGTATAATAGCGCCTGCTTTTATAAAAACTGGAATCTCATCAAATTTAGTATCGATCCAAATTTCTCTTCCTCCAATAAAAACCTCGTTTGTCCAAAAGTTATACCACTCACCTCTAGGAATATACATTCGTCTACCTACAGCATTAGGTTCAAGAATTGGACAAACCAAAATTTGATTTCCGAAGATAAATTCATCATTACGATAATGTGTTTGTGTATCATCCTGATCGTAATAAACCAAAGGTTTCAACATCGGAATACCTTCTTCTATATATTGCCAGAACATAGTATATAAATACGGTAACAATTGGTAACGAAGATTTACAAATTTTCGGGTAATATTAATTACTTCTTCATCAAAAGCCCAAGGTTCTTGATTTCCATGATCTCCTGAAGAATGCGTTCTACAGAAAGGATGAAAAACACCTAATTGAATCCAACGTGCATATAATTCGCCTGTTGGTTGCTCTGCAAAACCACCAATATCAGAACCTGTAAAACCCATTCCGGAAATTGACATTCTCTGCACCTGAATATTCGCAATCCATAGATGTTCCCAGGTTGCAACATTATCCCCAGTCCATGAAGAGGTGTAACGCTGAGCACCAGAATATGCCGATCTGGTAATTACAAAAGGACGTTTTGGATAAACAAATCGTTTTACACCATGATAAGTAGCCCTTGCCATTTGGGTTCCATAAATATTATGAGCCTTTCTGTGACTACATGGATTTCCGTCGTAAACATGGCGAACATCCATCGGAAAAGTTTTATTTGGAACTTCCATAACAGCTGGTTCATTCATGTCATTCCAAACTCCTTTGACGCCAATATCCGAAATTAACTCTTTAAATAATCCTGCCCACCATTCTCTTACTACGGGATTTGTGTAATCTGGAAAATTACATTCTCCCGGCCAAACTTTTCCTTTCATATAAGGGCCATCGGCACGTTTACAGAAATAATCTTTTTCTAAGGCTTCTTTATAAACCCAATAATCCTTATCAATTTTGATTCCCGGATCAATGATGACAATTGTCTTAAAACCGTCTTCAGCTAATTCGCTGACCATTTTTTTAGGATCAGGAAAATATTCCTTATTCCATGTAAAACATCGGAAACCATCCATATAATCGATATCCAAATAAATGGCATCACACGGAATTTTAAGTTCTCTGAATTTTGATGTAATTTCTTTTACTTTGCTTTCCGGATAATAACTCCATTTACATTGATGGTACCCTAAAACCCAAAGTGGCGGTAGTTCAGGTTTTCCTGTCAAATCTGTATAAGTTGTAACAACATCCTGCATTTGTGGGCCATAAATGAAATAATAATTCATTTCGCCTCCTTCAGCCCAAAAACTAGTTACATTTCTTCTTTCCTGACAAAAATCAAAGAAGGTTCTGAAAGTATTATCGAAGAAAACACCATAAGATTTTTGATTATGCAATCCAATATAAAACGGAACTACTTTATAAAGTGGTTCCTGATCTTTTTGATAAGCATATTGATCGGTGGCAAAATTTTCTACTCTTTTGCCTTTTAAGTTCATCTGGGTGGCTTTGTCACCAAGACCGTAAAAACATTCTCCATCTTTTGAGGATTTGCTCATTTTGACAACGTTTCCGCCATACTCATAGCTTTCTTCCCAATGAAATCCAAGTTCGTCCTGAAGAATTAAGCAGCTATCCAGATCATAAATTGACAGGCGAACATCAGCTTTTTTAATTTTGCAAATTACTTTGCTGGTTCTGATTTCAAAATAATTTTCATCATCACTAACCTGTAAAAAATTATAGCCATGCAGTTGAGTTTTATCAATTGCATACGAAAAATCATTGCTAAAATATCCTTTTGTGGTAAAACGAAAACGAAGTAAACTGTCTCTAAGAACCGTGACTTTTAAAATTACATTGTTGTCAGTGTAAAAAGAAATGGAATCTCCCTCATGTTCATACGAAACTATTTTTGACGGAAATAAATTGCCTTTATGTTCTAGTGATGTATTTGTAATCATATCGCTATTGTCTTAATTATATAACTCAATCCTTACTTCAAACATACAAAAAAACTTGGTAAAGCACTATGAATAAAAGGTTTATTCACGAAAACGTTTTTTCTGAATGAGTACTAAATTAGTTTACAAAAAATCAATAATTCGATAATTTAAAAACACAAAATTGATAAAACGGCATTATTGAAAATTACACCTAAATTTCTACACAAAAGAATAAACCGTTACGCTCAAAGGAGGTAAAATTAATTCGACTGAATAATCTCTTCCGTCATAAGGTAAATTGTCAATTTTTAAAGATTCAGAATTACCAACACCACTTCCACCATAAATTTTAGCATCAGTATTGAAAACTTCTTTTAATTTTCCTTTTTGATAAATACCAATTCTATAATTTTCCCTAATAACTTGCGTAAAATTGCAAACCACAATTAGATTTTCATCAGGATTATTTCCTTTTCGGATATAAGAAACAACAGCATTTTGATGATCGGAATAATTAATCCATTCAAAACCTTCGCCTGTGAATTGTTTTTCGTACAATGCCGGCTGAGATTTGTAAAACTGATTCAAATCTGTAATTACCTTTTTAATTCCAGAATGATAATCATATTGCAATAAATGCCAATCTAGACTTTTTTCAAAATTCCATTCATCACTTTGTCCAAACTCCGATCCCATAAATAATAATTTTGTTCCGGGATGTGTGAACATGTATCCAAAAAGCAATCTTAAATTAGCAAATTTCTGCCATTCATCGCCTGGCATTTTATTGGCAATTGATTTTTTTCCATACACCACTTCATCATGAGAAAACGGAAGCATAAAATTTTCTGTAAAAGCATAAGTCATGGAAAAAGTCAAATCGTTTTGATGGTATTTTCTGTAAACAGTTTCTTTCTGAAAGTATTTTAATGTATCGTGCATCCAGCCCATCATCCATTTCATTCCGAAACCTAAACCGCCTGTAAATGTTGGTCTTGAAACCATCGGAAACGAAGTACTTTCTTCTGCAATAGTTTGAACTCCAGAAAAATTAGCATAAATAACTTCATTGAATTCTTTAAGAAAACTTATGGTTTCCAGATTTTCTCTTCCGCCATAAATATTAGGTTCCCATTCACCTTCATTTCTCGAATAATCAAGATATAACATCGAAGCTACAGCATCAACTCGTAATCCGTCAGCGTGATAATTTTGAAGCCAAAAAACAGCATTACTGATTAAAAAAGCACGAACTTCATTACGACCGTAATTAAAAACTAGACTTTTCCAATCTGGATGATATCCTTTTCTTCGATCTGGATGTTCATATAAATGTGATCCGTCAAAAAAGCCTAAGCCATGTGCATCATCAGGAAAATGCGATGGAACCCAATCCAAAATCACGCCAATGCCAGCTTGATGCAATTTATCAACCAAAATCATAAAATCCTGTGGTTTTCCAAAACGAGAAGTTGGAGCAAAATATCCTGTCAGCTGATATCCCCATGAAGGATCATAAGGGTATTCCATAATTGGCATAAATTCAACGTGTGTAAAACCGGTTTCTGTTACATAATTAACTAGATCATCTGCCAATTCTAAATAGGTCAAAAATCGATTATGTTCACCCCGTTTCCAAGATCCTAAATGTACTTCATACACCGAATATGGCTTATCTAAAGCATTTTTTTCATGGCGAGATCCCATCCAATTTTTATCTTTCCAATTATAATCCAGGTCCCAAACAACAGAAGCAGTATGAGGTGGTTTTTCACAAAATAAAGCAAATGGATCTGCTTTTTCTGTTACTACTCCATCAATATTAGACTGAATTTTGTATTTATAAAGTGAACCTTTGGATAAATTAGGAATAAAGCCTTCCCAAATTCCCGAAGAATCCCATCGAACCTGAAGCTGATGTTCGTCTTGTGTCCAATAATTAAAATCGCCCACCACAGAAACAGATTTCGCTGTGGGTGCCCAAACAGCAAAATAAACTCCCTTAACTCCATTTACTTCAACTAAATGTGCTCCCAACTTTTCATACAATTTGAAATATTTGCCAGCCTTGAATAAATCAATATCAAAATCGGTAAATAGAGAATGCGTAGTTACTTTTGTCATATTTGTTTTTTAAGGCAACAATTGGAATTTTTTATTTGATTTGGAATTTTAATATTATTCAATTCTAAAATTGTCAGCGAGAATAGCTCCTTTTTTAATCACAACAATACCATCTTTTATACTATATAATTCATTGGTAAAATTCTCTAGATGTTTTCCACCGCTAATGTGAACATTATTTCCAATGCGAACATTTTTATCTACTAAAGCATTTTTTATGAAGCAATTTTCACCAATTCCAACGTGAATTTTGTTTACACTTGCCTCATGATTAAGTTCGTCCAAATCTTGATAGAAATCATTCCCCATCACATAGCAGTTTTCAAGAACAGTTCCAACACCAATTCTGGAACGAATTCCAATTACCGAACTTTTAATTTCTTTAGCATTGATAATACAACCTTCAGAAATCAGTGATTGATTGATAATTGAATTTCGAAATTTTGATGGAGGAAGTAATCTTGGTCTTGTAAAAATCTTATTGTCGTTATCGAACAAATTAAATTCGGGAATATCAGCTGTTAAGCCAATATTTGCTTCAAAAAACGATTCAATATTTCCAATATCTGTCCAATATCCTTCATACTGATAACTCAATATTTTATGTTTTCCAACGGCTTGCGGAATAATTTCTTTTCCAAAATCTTTCGTATCTGGATTCGCCATTAATTCTTCCAACAATGATTTGTTAAAAATATAAATTCCCATTGAAGCCAAATATTTTTTGCCTTTTTCCTGCATTTGTTCACTCACTTCAGATTCCCATTGTGGTAATAATGAAGCATCTGGTTTTTCGATAAAAGCTTCAATAACACTTTCATGATTGGTTTTTAAAATTCCAAATTCTGGAGCGTCTTTCGCATTAACAGGCAAAGTTGCAATAGAAATTTCGGCATCAGCAGCAATATGGGCTTCTAACATTTCATTAAAATCCATTTGATACAATTGATCTCCCGAAAGAATTAAAGCATGATCAAAATCGTGTTTCAAAAAGTGAGACATGCATTGTCTTACAGCATCCGCAGTCCCTTGAAACCAGGTCGGATTATCCGGAGTTTGTTCAGCCGCCAAAATATCAACGAACGACTGACTAAAAATACTAAAGTTAAAAGTGTTTTTAATATGAGCATTCAGAGACGCAGAATTAAATTGTGTCAAAACAAATATTTTAAAAATATCTGAATTGATACAATTTGAAATTGGAATATCAACCAAACGATATTTACCTCCAATCGGAACAGCAGGTTTTGATCTTGTTTCTGTCAATGGGAACAAGCGAGATCCTTGTCCACCTCCTAAAATAATGGCAACTACATTTTTCTTTTTAAACTTCATTTTTGCTGAATTATTAAGTTGTATATTTCGATATATTCTTGGCACACACTTTCCCAGGAATGATCTGCTGACATTCCTCTTTTTAATACTTTATTAAAACTTATTTTATCATCGTACAGTTTAACTGCACGATTTATCGAATAACAAACATCTCCAACCGAAGCCTGATCATGACAAACCCCGTTTCCTTCATCTCCAAAATCAATAACTGTATCTCGCAATCCTCCGGTCCTCCTCACAATCGGAACGGTACCATATCGCATCGCATACATTTGATTCAAACCACATGGTTCAACTCTAGAAGGCATTAAAATATAGTCAGAACCTGCATATATCAAATGTGCCAATTCTTCATTGTAACCGATAAAAACATTATAATTGCCTTTATAATCATTTCGCAATTGTGTCAATTGCGTTTCAATTTCAGCATTTCCTGATCCTAAAATCAGAATATTAATATTTTCGAAATTTTCAGATAATGCTAATGCAGAAGCTTGTGGTAATAAATCGCCTCCTTTTTCTTCAAATAAACGCCCAATAAAACTAAATAACGGCTTTGTTGGATCTAAATCAAATTGTTCACAAAGCTTCTCTTTATTTTTTTGCTTACCAATTTCAAAAGTTTCAATCGAATAATGGTGTTCAATCATTTTATCTTTTGATGGATCCCAAACTTCAATATCAATTCCATTTAAAATCCCTTTTGATTTATTTCTAACCGAATTAAACAATCCTTCTAATCCATTTGCAGCATAATTAATTTCATTTAAATAACTTGGAGAAACCGTAGTAACCGCATGTGCACATTTAACGCCAACTGCCAAAGAATTAATAGAATGATTCCACTCCAAAAAACCAACATGAATCAAATCAAATTCTGGCAAATAATGTAATTTATCAAAACCAAACCAGCCTTGATATAAACCATTGTGAATAGTAATTACAGTTTTAACACTTCTTAAACTTTCGTATTTATAAGCATATTTTACTAAAAAAGGAACTACTCCAGTGTGATGATCATGGCAATTTATAATATCAGGAACTTTATTCCGTGCAGTAATCCAATCTAAACTTGCAATTTGAAAAGATAAAAATCGCTCAATGTCATCTTCATAGCCATAAACATTTGGTCTGTCAAATAACTCTTTGATTTCAATCAAATAAAGTTCATATCCAAGCTTATTTGAACTTTCTTTTAGAACACTAAAAGGAAATTCAAAATTTCCTAATTTGACATTTCCCCAATGTACACATTCAAAATCATTTTCTTTTTTGAATTTTGTATCATAACAAGGAACAACGACTCTTACCTGATGTCCAGCATTAGTCTGATATTTTGGCAATGCTCCAACAACATCGGCCAAACCACCCACTTTTGCCATTGGGTAACATTCTGCACTTAAATGAAATATTTCCATCCTAAAATTAATTACAGCATTCAATATTAATTTATGATTTATTTTTCTCTAGAAACAATCATTAATATGCTACTTTTATGTTTCCTAAATTTAGGAAAAAATAAGCAGAATTTAGCCCTCAAAAAAAAAATATTAATATGGCAAAAAAGGAAACTAATCCTACTAAATCATTAAAAATTCCACAGTTTATTATTGTATCCTGTAAAATTTGCGCGTTTATTTCAACCAAATTAGTTACAAAATATGCTGCTAAACTATTTACAACACCAATAAAACATAAGATTCCAAAACGAGAACTTGAGATGGATTCTAAAAGTGTTAGCAAAATAATTCATGTGCCGGCAATAAATAAAAATATTGTAACATATCAATATGGAGAAAGTGATCGTAAGATTTTATTAGTACATGGATGGTCAGGAAGAGGTACGCAACTATTCAAAATAGCGGATGAGCTTTTGAAAAATGGCTTTTCAACTGTAAGTTTTGATGCTCCAGCACATGGGAAATCTAGAGGGAAATCAACTATAATGTCTGAATTTATTGCTTCTATATTAGAAATTGAAAAACAATTTGGACCGTTCGAAATTGCAATAGGACATTCTCTTGGCGGAATGTCGGTTTTAAATGCAATTAAAGACGGATTACAGACAAAAAAATCAATTATTATAGGAAGTGGTGATATTGTACAAGATATTTTAGACGAATTTATCTCAAAATTAGGATTAAAACAAGAAATAAGCGAAAGTCTCCGTAATCTTTTTGAAGAGAAATATCAAGTAAAAATGGATGACTTTTCGGCTTATAGAGCAGCGCAAAAAGTAAAAATTCCAGTTTTAGTAATTCACGATAATGATGATCCGGAAGTTCCTGTAAAAGCAGGAATTCACATTCATCAACAACTTGAAAACGGAACTTTATATTTAACTGATGGCCTAGGTCACAGAAAAATACTTGGCAATCAAAATGTTATTAAAAAAATCTTGGATTTCATCAAAACTAATTAATTTTGTGATAGTTACACTTTCATTTATCTAACTTAAAATAATATCAAAATGGATTTATTTGGAGAAACATCAGATTGGGAAATAAAACTAAAGCCTATTTTGAATAAATACAAAGGAAAAAGACATCCTTTAGAATATCAAAATACCTATCAATTATTAGTAATGGTGATTTTGTCAGCACAAGATTCTGATGCAAATATTAATAAAATAGCACCTGCATTATTTGAAAAATTCCCAACATTAAACAGTTTATCAAAAACCGATCTCGAGTCACTCATAACATACATAAGCAAAGTTCGAAATTTTGGAACAAAAGCAAATTGGTTATTAGAAATTGCAAAAACCATTAAGAATGGCAGCGATATTCCTTTAAACATGAAGGAGTTAACAGCTTTAAAAGGGGTTGGAAGAAAATCGGCTAATGTTATTTTAAGAGAAACAAATAAACCAGCAGAAGGCATTATTGCCGATTTACATGTAATTCGCGTAGCGCCCAGAATCGGAATAATAAAAGAAGCAAAAGACGGAAATAAAGTTGAAAAAGACTTGATGCAAGTATTACCAAAAAGCATTTGGTCCGAAATTGGTATGGCAATTTCTTTTTTAGGACGAGAAACCTGCCGACCAAAACCTAAGTGTGAAGAATGTCTTTTAGCAGATATTTGCTTTTATTATTCTACAGAAGTTGCTTAAAATCTCTACTTTCTTCTAGTATCAATTAAATAAATAATTTTCCAGGAATCTTTTTCTTTAAACAATGTAAAAGTATTCACACCAGAATGACTCAATTTATCATTCAAATAAAATTCATACGGTGCCCAAACATGAGCCATTGCTCCATCAATTTGAATATTATAACTTAAAATTTTCTCTTGAAATTTCATACTGGAAGGAATTGTTGCAATTGATTTATAAAATTCTCTTGCAGTTTCGTCAGATAATTTATTGCCCTTTGAAGCACTCTCACTAATGGATTGCAAAATCATTTTATCTGCACAAACAGATTTTATTTTTAAAGTGTCTTTTTGATGAAATCCTTCAAAAAATATTTCAATACTTTTTTGAATCTCTTGTTTTTGTGCATTCGCACATAATCCTGATAGCAAAAAACAAATAATTATATAAAATTTCATAATCAAAAAATATTAAACGCCAAATTGAGAAAGATGATGGTCTAAATGTTTTGCAAACATATTATTCCATTCTGTAGAAGTCAATTTTCCAAAAGAAAGTGATTCTTTGCCTTCAAATTCCTTTTCACCTAATTCCTGTGTTTTATCTATATAAGCAATTAATCGGCTTTTTTCAATTTCAAAATCACGGTCATTTTTAATGATAAACTGTGATGCTGTACCAATATTTCTAGGATAAGGTTTTTCACCTACCACTGTTTTTTTTGCTAGCAATTTTAAAATAAATTTCATAAATCCATTAGGTTTCGGATGAGTATTATCATAAACCATTTCGTAAGTAACATTACAATGTGCTAGCATTTGACCGACACTCATCTTACCCCAAAGTCCTTTTGAATCTGGAGTTAACTGATTAATTCTTTTCATAAATTGATCACAATCCTCTTTCTGAAATATATTTTGCATAGTTTAAAAATTAGCGCACTAAAGAAAAACAAAAATATAAAATTTACTTTGAAATTATATTTTAACGAGAATTATATTCGATAAATAAGAATCATTATGACATTTCCATTTGGACTGGACTGTGTACTCTATCTTTTATTTGAAAAAAAAGATTCCGCTCCCATCACTAACGCGGCATATACCAAATCAGAAGTTTCATTTTCCAGAAGATTTCCCCCAAACGTTTATAAACAAAAAATCCCTCCCGATAAATCGGGAAGGATTCTCAAAAGAAAGGCGACGACAT
>NZ_JBSIPG010000006.1:0-88449 GCF_054075145.1 Flavobacterium xizangense
CTTGTTGCTGTAATAAACGGATACAGATGGATTCCCGAAAGTATCACCATCACCATCATAATAAAAATACTGTGGTGCGATATTGGTTATATTGGATGTTGTGTCATTATAATCGCTCTGATTTAAAACATATCCATTAGGAGTATTACAACTAACAGTTGTTACATTCCTATCACCAAAACCATCGCCATCGCTATCTCGATACCACGTTGTATTTGGGTTTAATTCAGCCAAATAGTCGATACAATCCATGGAATTTGATACATAGCCATATGGTTGTATACAACCATAAGCAATTATCCCTGCATTTCCGTATCCATCACCGTCCTGATCACGATACCAAGGAGTATTAGGATTTACGGCAGCATTTCCATCGTTACAGTCTGAGGCATTGGCCACATAACCACCCGGCTGAGAACAGCTGGTTGTCGATATTCCCGGATTACCAAAACCGTCACTGTCCTGATCAAAATACCACACTGTATTTGGATTTATAACTGAACTGCCGTCATTGCAGTCTAATGCATTTAAGACATAATTATAACCCCCTGGTTGTGTACAGCTATTGACTGCTGCACTGGCATTACCAAATCCATCGCCATCAGCATCTTGGTACCATACTGTATTTGGATTTATAGCTGAATTGCTATCATTACAATCCGAAGCATTTAATACATAACTACCTGGTTGAGTACAGCTGACTGTCGATACTGCTCCGTTGCCAAATCCGTCCCCATCGGCATCATAATACCATCTGGTATTTGGATTTATAACTGAACTGCCATCATTACAGTCTGAGACATTAGACACATACCCCCCTGGTTGCACACAACTATTTGCGGTTACTGCTGCATTACCATATCCGTCACCATCTGAATCCTGATACCAAAGTGTATTTGGATTTATTGCTGCATTGCCATCGTTGCAATCTGAATTATTTATAACATAACCTGGTGGCTTAATACTATAAAATACAGCATTACTTGGATTTCCAAAACCATCACCATCCGAATCGTAATAAAAATACTGAGTGGGAGCAACATTAGTGATATAAGGATTACTATCATCTAAATCAGAACTTCCAGACACATACCCACTTGGCTTGGTATCTGCCATTATATATTCTGTTTTACTTCCATATCCATCACCATCTCTATCAGCATACCATTTATATGAACCTCCTCCACCTGGTGGAGCGGCCATAGGTGCTGCCATTATTTTTTCATTATTTTGTGAATACCCAAAAGACACTAAAAGCAGTAGCAGAAAAGTATATATATATTTTTTCATAATTGTATCTTTAGTTTTTATAATGATATTGATTTTCTGATACGATTTTTCCTGTTGCATCTCTTGTCAATTTTAGACGATTGAACTCGTCATATTCATAATACGTAGTATATCCTTTTGGGTCTGTTACTGTTGTTGCTCCAACTAATGGTTTATAAGTATAAGTTGTTGTCATTGCATTTGTAAGACTGTTTCTTAAAGTATTTAAGGCAGCTATCAAATTGGCTTCAGTTCCTGAGCTTGATATTGTTTCTAAATTTGCTACTGAAGATTCTACTTGTGCATAAGTTCCGTTTTCAATTTTCGCAATGGGCTGCGTTTTATTATACCCCCAGATAAAAGAGACTGTAGTACCGGCTTCAGGAGTATATTGCAAAATATTTCCTTTATCATCATATTTATCAAAGGTGATTCTCTTCTCTAAAGCGTTAGTAAATTTTGATGTATAAATGTATTTCGGCAATATTAAATTTGATGTGGTTGCGTCTTTCCCGTATACTGTTTTTTGCTCTGATAGCTTTGTCGTTGCTCTAAAATTTTCAGTTTTTAATGGTGTGTCTATCATGTTATTTGTGATCATATCGGTCACAAAAGGTTCTGCAGACAAATCCTGTGGATAATAATACTTGGTTTCCAGAGTTTCCTGTATTGATGATTTTGTGCTTTGAGAAGTCAACTGAATATGCGCTGGATTACTATATTGATACGTTGTTGTCGTTTCAATAGGATTTAATCCGTTTAAATCATATTTTTTAGAGATAGAAGATTCTAAATAAAACCAATAGCCAATTGTTTTATACTCTACAATACTGAAGTTTTCTACTGTTTGGGAGCTAGGACATGGTTCCTCATAATTTTTCCTGACAGTATATGCTTTTATTTCGTTGCTGTAAGAAGGGTCTAGCTTGTAATTATTTGTATTATCTGCTACAATTACAAATGAGCTTCCAGTTTTCTTTGGAAATATCTGTGATTTTATTTCCAAACCATTATCCCATCCAAAATTCGTTAATGGAGCACTTTTGATATCTGGTCCTAAAATAGGATTCCCAAAATTATCTCTGTGCACAATAAATTCTTTCATTTCTCCACCATTCTCAAAATTATCACCACCTTCACTAATAGTTACGTATTTGTAAAAACAATTAGTACTACCAGTATCAAATAATGAAACTATGCTACTTGAACTAATTGTGAGGAAATTATTATCTACATACCAACATAAACCCAATTGCCCTTGACCCACAGCACACGTTCTTCTTGTCATAGACAAATCAACATAATAAGGTGTTTTTCCCTTATCCCCAGAAGAATGAGTTATATCGTCTTTATTGGCGTAATGATATCGTTTGTAAATAGCTTTTGCAGATGAATCCGCAAAATCTTTAGTAGTTTTAATTCGTACTCCGCCAGTTTCCAAATTTGTATTTGATACGACTGGGGCAGTTGGATAATACTTTACTGATAATGTTGCTACCGTATTAAATCCTCCTTTAAAAAGATGTAGATAATATGTTTTTCCTGCTTTGGCATCTAAATAAAAATCTTTAGTTGTTTTACTTACAAATAAATAATTTGCATAAGAAATTTTTTCACCAGTGTATCTAATATCATATAGCGAGGGACACTGCGTTTCTCCAGAATCACAAGAAACAGTTAATGATGCTATATCGTGTCCATCATCACGAGGATCTTCTATTATATTTCCATACATATCATATCGAGGTTCTTGACCACTCGAAAAACCAACATATCCACTTAGCTCAATCCTTTGATCTACTGGAGAAGTCACGCTATATACTACAGGTTCTTCATTCCAATCAGTTCTATCTCTTGTATAACGATCTGTTTTTTTGGATGGATAAACCGTTTTTTGTCCCCAATATGTATTGCTTTCATAATCAAATTCTGTATAACCTTTTGTTGGATATACCACTTTGCTTAAAAGCCCTATTTTGGCAAAATTTGCGTCTGGCTCTTTGTCAGCTCCTTTATAATCTATATCATTTAAACTATAATCAGTTATATTTTTAGGTACTAAATTAACATTAGACTTACCATTATAATAACCCCAGTGATCTTGGCTATTTGATAATCGTTGAGGAAACCCAGATTGATTGATATATTCAAAACTGTATTTTTTTGTTGGATCTAAAAATGTTATGTTTTGTAAAAAAACACGTCCATTAGCTGTTTTTAAATAATTAAAACTTAACCTTTCTATTATATTTCCTTCTGCATTTAGCTTGGTAATTGTTTGTATTTTGCTATTTCCCTCAACTTCCTCATTAACTCCTGATGCATAATAAGCAAAAGTTATTGACCCATCCTTGCTATTATTACTGTATATTTTATTAATTCTTTTTCCAAGTACCGTCATATTATAAGCAACAATACCGCTCATAACAGGAGCACTAGCTAAAGTGCCTGAACAATCTGGTTGTATTGAAGGATAAGCCATTGTAAAAGTTTGCGAATTAGACGCTGTATAATCCATAGTCGTATCATCATATGTAAGATATACTTCTACTCCAGTTGGATGTACCATTTTACTTAAATACCATGCTGTAACACTACCACTAATTACAGAATGTCCTGCTCCTTGATTTCTAAAAGCTGTTGTTTCTTTTTCTGTGAAATAGTATTTAATACCATTTGTAGTTGTCAATAAAAAATCAGCATTATTGGTTCCAGTTCTTTCAATTTTAATTTTTTGATTGTTAACAAAAACTGGCACACCGTTTTTATCATAGACAAATTTTCCGGAATTTCCATTAAAATTAAAAGAATAAATATCTGCTTCCGTATCTGCACTTGATTGCCCAGCAGCCTGATAAAATTGTACTCTAACTTCATTAGATGCAGTTGAAAAATTATCTGGAGGATAAACTGCCGCTTGCGCTTCATCGGCTTTATCCCTTACAGTACGTGTAATAACACCACCGAAATTAAGATTCCAACCTAAGCCTACATTTGTAGCAACTTCATCCACTTTAATTCCGTTTGAACCGTAAAAAAGGGACAAGGGAGATTCTAAATCTTTTGTTTTAAAACTAATCAACGGAATTGAAAGATTGGCAGCTCCCGTAAACAATCCAACAGGAACATTTCCAAATTTCCCCAATTCACCTGCTGTTGGTGATGGAGGAGTGATATTCGGCAAAAATTTACCTGTATCAGTTTGAGCAATACTACTTGAAGAAATAAATATGAAAAACAGTAAAAACAAAACTTTTACTGAATTCTTTAAAATTAGCTTGTGCATTTTGATTTTCTTTAATTAACAGATTTTATGACTTTAACTGATTCCTTTTTAACATCGGTCTTGATGTTGATGATGTAGATTCCCTCCGCATAGCGGCTTAAATCTACAGGGACAGTTCGGCTCTCGATTTTGAATTCCTGCAATATTCTGCCTGAGATATCTACCAGAGTAGCAGTTCCTTCTTTAAAATCGTATCCTATAATTACGTTTGTATACGTTTTAACAGGGTTTGGAATCGCTTCTATACTCGATTTCACTCTCTCAACTTTTTGTTTGTCTTTTAATTTGACAACCCAAAAATCATTGCTGCCAATGTTTGAATTCTTGTCTTTTGAAGCATTTGAATTTGAAGTACCAGCCATAATATAACCTCCGTCACGGGTTTCGATTACTTTTCTGAGAATATCCTCGCCACCGCTTCCAACAGTTTTATTCCAGATTTCCTCGCCTTTTTCATCTGTTTTAAGCGCGATATAATCATTAACACCGTCTTTATCAAGACTTGCTCCAACCGCTTTTGCGATTGTAGACGCTGCGGATCTTACAATCTCAGATTTGGCATAACCGCCAACCAAAAAGCTGTGATCGTTATTTTCCACCAAAGAAGTTAAAATATCAACTTTGCCAAAATCATACGTTTTGCTCCAATCAACGCTGCCTTCCTGATCTAACTTAAGGAGCCATAAGTCTGTACCATTACTTACTATGCCTCCCTGTGTCGTCAAAGCATTTTTACTATCGGAGTTTCCTCCAATAATATATCCTCCATCCACAGTCTGATGAATAACATAAGGCTGATCATCTCCATCTGCTCCATATGTTTTCTGCCATTGAATAACTCCTGAATCGTCAATCTTTACGATCCAATAATCTCCGGCACCTTTGTTATTGTCTGTCTTTTCTCCAGAAATTGGAGAGTTTGAGTATCCAGCCAAAATATAGCCGTTGTCAGAAGTCTGCTCCATACTTCTCAACAAATCTGCATATTGGCCACCGTAGGTTTTCTGCCACTCAATATTGCCTTCTTTATTCAGCTTTACAATCCAATAGTCCATATTGCCTCGGCTTTTTTCAGATTTGCTGAATAAGTCTGCTTTTGAAGTTGCAGCCGATTTTCCATCAAGTTTAATATTTGAAATTGGCTGAGGGCTTGAGCTTGAAGAACCTCCTAAAATGTAGCCCCCATCTTTAGTCTGAAAAGCACATAATAATTCGTCCTGCCCAATTCCACCGATGGTTCTTTGCCATTGTTGTCCGCCGGCAGCGTCAAGTTTTATTACCCAGAAATCAGTAACACCTTTACAATCTTCGCCTTTTTGAAAACCACTTCCAGAACTTGATGTTCCAGCAAGGATAAAGCCTCCATCTTTGGTGCCTTTAATACTTTGGAGCAAATCAAAACCATTTCCTCCAAAGCTTTTCTGCCAGTCAAGTTCTCCCTTTTCTGACATTTTCCAGACCCAGAAATCTAAATCTCCGTGATTGTCATCGGTTTTACTCCCTGTTTTATCTGACAAAGAGCTTCCTGCCAGTATAAAACCATAATCGGCTGTTGGCTGGGCATCAAATAGATAATCGGCATGAATTCCTCCGTACGACTTTTCCCACTGGATATCTTGGGAATACGTAAATATTGGTAAGAGTAAAGGAACTAGTAGGTAAAGTTTTTTCATACAATATTGATATAGATTTGCGTAAATTATAAGATTTTATAAGCAAATCTAATTGTCTGATTTATCAAAACTTTACGGTTTTCCTCATTTTCAAATATATTTTTTTTAAAGCCTAATAAATGCGGTAAATAAGCACAAGAAGAAAAATCGATCGGAATTTGATATGACGAGATTATGTCTTAATTGGAGATTTTTTTTTTTGAAAAATTTCGACAGTGGTTTTTCTTTTTATATTATATTTTCTTCTTATTGAATGTCGTTTATTTTTTTTAAATCGTCACGAAAATGGTTCGAGAATTGTCCCGTTAGGGCTACTAAGTAAAAACACCACTTCAACAAGTGGTGTTTTTTGTTTATATCATTTTGTATTATGGAAGAATTTGTAGTTTACATTCTTTATTCTGAAAAATTCAATAAAAATTACACAGGTTATACTTCTAATCTAATTGAGAGATTCAAATCTCACAATCTTCTTGAAACAAAAGGGTATACTTTAAAATTTAGACCTTGGAAAGTGATTCATGTCGAATTTTTCAATTCAAAATCTGAGGCAATAAAAAGAGAAAAATATTTAAAAACAGGAATTGGAAGAGAATTTATTAAAAATCTAATTCTTAACATTTAGCTCTTCGGGCTTATATCCGCCGCGGCGGACACAGGTTCGAGTCCTGTTCCCGCTACTAAGTAAAACACCACTTCAACAAGTGGTGTTTTTTTTATTAAAACATTTAATGACTCGTCGGGCTCATATCCGCCGCGGTGGACACAGGTTCGAGTCCTGTTCCCGCTACTAAGTAAAGATTTAGAGAAATCTGGAGCTTTTTTGTTTTTACCTTTCTGATTCTCTTTGCGGGCACAGATTGTAAATCTGCGCCATCATTGTCTATGTATCTGAGCGAAAGATTTTCATCTATCATATAGTACTTTTCCAGTTTTTAATAATCGCTACTTTGCCCGTGCCGTGAAAAAATTCCATTTCTTCAAAAAATAGAAGAACAATATAAAGGAAAAAAATTGAGTTTGTCAGTATTTCGATAGATGCAATGAAAGATCAGCCTAAATGGAGCAAATTTGTTGTAGAAAAAAAATTAGGTGGAATTCAGTTATTGGCTGAAAATGAATGGGAATCAAAAATCATAAAAGATTATGGTATTCATGAAATCCCGATATTTATTCTTCTTGA
Source organism: Flavobacterium xizangense (assembly GCF_054075145.1). Lineage (NCBI taxonomy): Bacteria > Pseudomonadati > Bacteroidota > Flavobacteriia > Flavobacteriales > Flavobacteriaceae > Flavobacterium > Flavobacterium xizangense. The sequence continues at coordinate 7,412 of NZ_JBSIPG010000006.1, forward strand.
TCCTAATGGCAATATTGTTTCGGCACGTGCACCTAAACCATCTGACCCTAAACTTATTGATTTATTGAACAGTTTAAAAATATAATATCAAATTTCTAAACAATAAAAAAACTGCGTAATTCTGAAAATTTCAGAATTGCGCAGTTTCTTATTTTTATATTTCTACAAGCAGAATTACAACGCTTTTCTAGATTGCAACAAAAGATTTGTAGCTGTTTCAAAAACATTTGAAAGTCTCTCATGAAGCGAAATACCTTCTTAAAGAATAAATTATTTTTTCTATCTTCCCAAAATAAAATTCAAGCGAAATGACCTTTCTTCCTTCAATAAAAAAATCGATTTTATCCATTTTAATTCTACTGGCAAGTTTTTTTCTATTTTCCTTTTATCCGAAAAGCACCGAACAAATCACTTTTAAAAAAGAAAAAAAAGTCCTTATTTTCTCCAAAACAAACGGTTTCAGACATGAAAGCATTGCTGCAGGAATTGCCGCCATCAAAAAATTGGGAGCAGAAAATCATTTTATTGTAGATGCTACTGAAGATTCTCTTGCAATTAATTCAAAAAACTTAAAACAATATCAGGTCGTTATATTTCTTAGTGCTTCGGGGCATGTTTTGGGCGAAAAGCAGAAATTAGCTTTACAGAAATTCATTGAAAAAGGAAATGGCTTTGTAGGGATTCATTCCGCTACAAATTGCGAACCAGACTGGCCTTGGTATGCTAAAATGATCGGCGGAATTTTTGATGGTCATCCAGAACCGCAGATTGCAAAACTTGTAATTGTGAATAACGAGCATCTGTCAACCAAACATCTTCCTGCGATTTGGGAAAGAAAAGACGAATTGTACAATTTCAAATATATAAATCCAGATGTAAATGTGCTTATAAAAGTTGATGAATCATCTTACAAGGGCGGCAAACATGGCGATAATCATCCTTTGGCATGGTATCACGATTATGACGGCGGAAGAGCATTTTATACAGCCTTAGGTCATAGTCCTGAAAGCTACAGCGATCCGCTTTTTGTACAGCATTTGCTTGGCGGTATCAACTATGCATTTGGCAAATAAAAGCTTCGAAAAATAAACCAAATCAAATAATTCATCAAATCCCACCTCCATTACAACACACTTACATGACAAATTTTGAGACAATTAAACCTAAACAACATTTTAAAGTTCTTGACGGACTAAGAGGTGTTGCTGCTATAGCCGTTGTAATTTATCACTTTTTAGAAATAGCAATTTCCGATTACAGCAAGAATTTATTTGCTCATAGTTTTCTTGCTGTCGATTTTTTCTTTTGTCTTTCGGGTTTTGTAATTGCTTACGCCTATGATGACCGAATCGCAAAAATTGGCGTTGTCGAGTTCTTCAAATTGCGTCTCATACGATTACATCCACTTGTTATTTTTGGGTCAATTCTGGGTTTGATTGGGTATTTTGTTTTACCATATGGCGACATTGCAAACAGAAGTATTTCTGAAATTCTGCTCTTATTTATATGTTCATTGTTATTAATTCCGCTTCCAATAATGAAAGAGCGTTATTACAATAATTTTGGATTAAACGCTCCGGCTTGGTCTTTGTTTTGGGAATATATTGCCAATATTTTTTACTCCATATTCTTATATCGTTTATCTCGCAAAATCATTCTTTTGCTAACTTGTATTGCAGGAATAGCGCTAGCTTATGTTGCTTATTATGCAAAAGGTGTTTCAGGCGGTTGGGGTGGCGACACTTTTTGGCATGGCGCTGCACGTATTTCCTACTGTTTTCTGGCGGGAATGACCGTTTATAGATTCAAATGGATTATACCTTCAAAAATTGGATTTTTAGGACTCTCGCTACTTTTATTCCCTACTTTTATATATCCATTTAACCAGGAATTCAATTTCATTACAGAACCTCTTATTGTATTGTTTTATTTTCCGTTTATAATTGCTTTGGGAGCTGGCGCCGGAACTTCAAAAAGTACAGAAAAAGTTTGTGTCTTTTCAGGAAACATATCTTATCCGCTATATATGACACATTATTTCGCAATGTGGATATTTGCTTCTTACAATCAAACTTATAAATTTACTGGGCCGACATTATATACAGTTGTTTCTATAGGAACGCTGCTTCTAATTGGATTCGCTTATCTAGTTATGACCTATATAGATATTCCGATTCGGAAATATTTGACAGGAAAAAACAAAGTGCAAAAAGCTTAATTTTTCTTTAAGCCCTTAAACTTTTTTACAAAAAAAAACCGTTCAAAATGAACGATCTTTATATTTTTATTAAGTGCGAAACTTAAGCTCTAAACAAAGCATATTTATTATAGTTAAACAAAACTTTGTCATAAGGAACAAACAGCGAAACAATTTTTTCTGAAGATGCATCAAATTGGATTCCGTGATGTTTTCTGAATAAGTAAATTTCTTTCAGGCAATTAGAAAGACTTTGGTGGATTTCAGTTGTAAAAGTTGGAACTTTTTTATCTCCTACCAAAAGATCAATTTGATAATTTGAACTGCTTTTTGATAAGTTGTTCCCAATGATTCTCAGTGTAAATGTTGTTTTTTTTCCGTATTCTTCGCCTTGATATTGCAGTGTCATAATTTTTAACATTAAAGGTTAATTATTTTTCTCTTTCGGGCTTCAGCCAAAAGGGCCGAATCTAATTTTAAAATTAAAGAAAAAAACTAAAAGTTTTTTAAATATTTTCACAAAATTAAAGCAATAATCCTGAAAAAGGAAATAAAAAAAACCGTAACGAATTACGGTTTTCAACAATTAACTAAATATATTTAATCAACTTTTTTCAGAGTAAAATTCATTCCATAAGCACGATTAATTTTCGGTAATATTTTTTTGTCTTTCAGCATTTATTTCTAATAAAAACGGATTGCCATTTTCATCAAACATTGTCATATTTAAAGCGTCTAATAAAGCCATTTTTTTCGAAACTCCTCCTTTGAATTTATTGTAAGAAAGATTCATTTCAGAAAGTTTATTCAGTTTTCCAAGTCCCTCCGGAATTTCTCCTTCAAAACTGTTGTCAAATAAACTCAGATTCTCCAAAGCTCTAAAATTCACGATTTCTCTGCTCAAATTTCCTGATAATTTATTGCCATTTAAAAGCAATACTTTTAAGGTCGAAATTTTATAAATCGAATTTGGCAGTGAACCTTGAATTTCATTATTAAACAATGCAAGAACTTCTAATTCTTTTAATTTTCCAAGATCAGCAGGCAATTCTCCAGAAATTTTATTTTTAAAAAGCTCCAGGTCTTTCAGTTTTTGCAAATCACAGATTTCTGCCGGAATTGTTCCCGAAAATTTATTATCAGAAACATTTAAAACTTCAAGTTCTTTGAGATTATGAATGTTGTTTGGCAAATTTCCTTCTAATTTATTCTTCTGAAAATTTACCTGAACCAAATTTATCAAGTCAAAAAATTCTGCAGGTAATTCTCCTTGCAAATTATTGTCTGACAAATCTAACGCTATAACTTTTCCGTTTTCGGCACGAACTCCATACCACGTTGACACAGAAAGAGATAAATTCCATTTCACTTTCCAGTCAGGACCATTTGTGGCGTGATATAATTTTATCAGAGCCTCTTTTTCTTTATCTGAAACAGTATCTGCAAAAGAATTGAAGGAAAAAGCGAGTGCTATAAAAAAAGTAATTAAGCTTTTCATAACAGATTTGGGGTTTGTTATGCTTACAAAATTATGCATTTAACAGATATAATGCACCAAATGTCGATAAAGTGTTAATAAGTAAATAATTAACAGCTTTTTTACTACTTATTACAAAAATGTTAGATTTGCATTTTTTTTGACTAAATTTGGTTCAACTAATCTAAAAACCTCATATTATGGAAATTAACTTTATTGCACTACTAGCAGCTGCTGTTGTTACTTTAGTAACTGGATTTATTTGGTATCATCCAAAAGTATTTGGAACAATCTGGATGAGAGAAAATAATTTCACTCAAGAGCAATTAAGAACTGGAAATATGCTAAAAATCTTCGGATTAACGTATGTTTTTTCTTTAATGATTACCGTGATTTTAATGGCTTTGACCATTCATCAATCAGGTGCAGTTGGAATGGTAGGCGGACCACCGATGCTTGCTAATGCAAAACCATCATTCGCTGCATTTATGGCAGATTACGGAACTGCATACAGAACTTTTAAACACGGTGCACTTCACGGTTTTATGTCTGGATTGTTTTTTGCTTTCCCGATTGTGGGAATCAATGGTTTATTTGAAAGAAAATCCTGGAAATACATTTTAATACACGGAGGATACTGGATGCTCACACTTATGCTCATGGGAGGAATTGTCTGTGCATACGCATAATCAAACATATTAAAACCCGTTTGAGACCAAAACTCAAACGGGTTTTTCTTAATAATAACTTAAAGGAAGTAAATTATTGCAAATATTATCTAATTTTGAAGAAATTAGCGCACACTTTTGAATACAACTTATTCTTTTCAAATCTACAATCGCACGTCGTTGCTCCCTTTAGAATGGAACTCGCTTGCTGCAGAAAACATCTTTTTGACAAGGGAATATCTCGAAGTACTGGAAAATTCTTGTCCGGTAAATATGATTTGTCATTTTATTGGAATTTTTAAAGATGAAAAACTAGAAGGAATTGCTTTGACTCAATTTTTGTTTGCTGAAAAACTTGAATCTTTTGGCGAACGCGATCAATGTTTAAAGACGTCGGTACGTAATTTTGCTTTCAAAAATTTTGCTTCACATGTATTGTTCGTTGGCAATAATATGCTTACGGGACAAAATGCTTTTGTTTTTTCTAAAAATACAGAAATCCCAAAAGCTGTAAAAACACTTCATAAAGCTATAAATCAGCTCAAAAAAGATTTACGATCTTCTGGTAGAAAAGTTCATATTACGAGTATAAAAGATTTTACTTCGGAGGAAATTAAACCGCTTCAAACCGAATTCAAAAATAATTATACGTTTTCGACACAGCCCAATATGATTTTTGAAATCAATGAAAATTGGAAAACCGAGCAAGATTACATCGATGCTTTATCAAAAAAATACAGAGATCAATATAAACGGGCACGCAAAAAATCAGAAGGAATTATAAAAAAGAAAATGTCTTTGTCTGATATCAAACAGTACGAAGATGTTATTTATGATTTGTATTTTCATGTGGCAAAAAATGCACCTTTCAATACCTTTTTTCTGGCGCGAAATCATTTTAGTTTTTTCAAAGAAATCATGAAAGATAACTTTTTATTTTATGGTTATTTTTTAGATGAAAAACTTATTGGATTCAATACATTAATAAAGAATGGAAAAGTAATGGATACTTATTTTCTAGGTTATGATGAAAATCTGCAACGCGAGAAAATGTTGTATCTAAACATGCTGTACGATATGATTGCTTATTCAATCAATCAAGGTTTTAAAACAATTGTATTTGCGAGAACTGCACTCGAAATCAAAAGTTCTGTCGGCGCAAAACCTTTAAAAATGTATGGTTTGATTACGCACAGCAATGCTTTGATTAATCATAATATTGCCAAATTATTCCAGTATTTGGAACCAAAAACAGAATGGCAGGAACGAAATCCTTTTAAATAAAAATCATTTCTCTTTAAGGCACAGCTATTTTCATTTGTTTGTGCAGAATATGAATTTCTAAATCAGTTTGTGCACCACAATATTCGCCATCAATTTGAAAATTTACCGGATAATCTGTTTTTATTGTGGCTTTGTCTGTTGAAATAATGACAATATCATCAGAATCAATTGGCATGTTTCCGGTAATAATTTTTCCAATTAAAAGCAGATCTAAACTTTTCAAAATTACCAATTCAAACTTTCCGTCGTTCATAGCTCCATTTGGATTAATAATTACGCCTGTTCCGTATTTCTGTGAATTGGCAATAACAATCATTCTCGCCACATGATTTATCGTTTCGTTATTGGCAGAAATCGTGGCGACAAATGGCTCTTCAGATTCTGTTAAAGTCGTAAAAGCCTGCAATGCATATCCCCAAAAACCGCGTACATCACTTTCTTCATAGTTTTTAACCAAATTGGCATTTAATCCTAAATCGCTCAAATGAATGCTTTTTTTGCCGTTGATGCAAATCATATCCATTTCAATATAATGATTCAAAAAAGCTATTTTTAGGTTTTCTTCTATTTCGGCAGGCAAATTCAAATCGACTGACAATCCGTTTGCTGATCCTGCCGGCAAAATCCCGATAATAATATCGTAATTTTCCATTGCTTCTGCCACCATTTTAATTGTCCCGTCACCCCCTGCAACGATGATTCGTTCCGGAAAAAATTCACTATAAATCGCCTGAATTTTATTTAAATCATTTCTCCCGCTTGTTTCATACACTTTAAGATTAAAATGATTGATGGTCGCAAATTCCTGAACCGTTTCGATTAAATCAGTTTTATCAAGGTCTCCAGAAATGGGATTTACAACGAATAGAATGTTCTTTTTCAAAATTTTAGTTTTAAAAATCAATTAAATTAAGTAATTTACAGTTACATAAATATACGTAATAAATGAAACCAATCTTACAATTATATCGAGGTTATGCCAATGAACAAGAATTAATTGTAATGGGGCATGTTTTTAAAAGAACGTATGACTATGACTTTCAGAAGAAAAATTTAAAAAATGCAAAATCCATAATCAATCAATTTCGGATAAAAACAATTCAGAATTTTGATGTTTATCTGAAATATGGAAATCAGGAAATTCACACTAAAACACTAGACGACGGACATTTTAAGTTTTGTATTCCGCTTGAAAATGAAACGCATTTTGGGTGGATGAGTTACGATGTCAGTATTAAATCCAATTCAGAAACAATTACTTCAAAAGAAAGTTTCATACGTCCACACAAAGGAAAATTGGGTATTATCTCCGATATTGATGACACTTTCTTGATTTCGCATACGCAGAATATCTTCAGAAAAATTTACATTTTGTTATTTAAGAATGTGAATGACCGAAAAGTTTTTAAGGATGTTGTAGCGCATTATCAAGCTTTAAGTTCAGCTGGAAGAAATAATAAAGAGGAAGTCAATGCTTTTTTTTACATTTCGAGCAGTGAATGGAATTTGTATCGTTTTATTGTACAGTTTACCAAAATTCATCATTTACCTAGAGCTGTTATTTTATTAAAAAACATCAGAAGAGGCATCACTGATTTCTTCATGAGCGGGCGCGGCAACCATGATCATAAATTCGAGAAAATAAAACACGTTTTAGAGTTTTACCCTAACTTGAAATATATTTTATTAGGAGATGATTCGCAGCATGATCCTGTTTTATATGAACGAATCTGTAAAATATTTCCTGTTACGGTTATTGCCGTTTATATTCGACAAACAGGAAAGAAACAGAAAGAAGAAGTCAAAAAAATCATGAAAAATTTAGAAACTCTGGATGTTTCTACTTGTTATTTTAAAGAAAGCAGCCAGGCAATTGAACACTCAAAATCAATTGGGATTATTAAATAGTTTTGTTTCAGGTTTCAGGTTTGAACAGAATGAATATTTAACCGCAAAACATGCTACGTTTTTTGATCTGCTATATTTTATAAAACGCAAAGTTCGCAAAGCTTTATTAATAAATAGCTTTGCGAACTTTGCGCATTGTAAATGCAAACTATAAAAAACTTAGCATGTTTTGCGGTTAAATTACTCGTCAAGATTACAACTTGAAACCTGAAACTTTAAACCTGTAACTTTACTTATGCATTAAAATTATCGATCTCTTCCTGAACGATTTCCCAATCCAGAAGCAATTGCTCTAAATCGGCTTTCTTTTTGTTGTATGCTGTAAAAAATGATGCGTCTTCAATGTGTTTATCATAATTAGTTTCCAACATTTTATCGTTATGCTGAATATCTTTTTCTAATTGCTGAATCTGGCTTTCGATTTTGCTTAGCCTGTTTTGAAGTGCTTTTCCTTTTTTCTGATCTTCGTATGAAGTTTTGGTATTTTCTTTTACTGGCGCAGTTTTAACAACATCTTTTTTCTCTACTTCGCGCATATTCTCAAGATTGCGCTGCTCTAAGAAATAGTTAATATCGCCTAAATATTCTTTGATTTTTTGATCTTTGAATTCGTAAACAATATTCGACATTCCCTGAAGAAAATCCCTGTCGTGAGAAACCAACAATAAAGTTCCGCCAAATTTTTGAAGTGCCGCTTTTAAAACGTTTTTAGATTTGATATCTAAGTGGTTTGTAGGCTCATCCATCAGCAAAACATTGATTGGTTGCAACAATAATTTACAAAGCGCCAAGCGATTTCGTTCACCTCCAGAAAGTACTTTTACTTTTTTCTCAACATCATCACCACGGAATAAAAACGAACCTAACATATCACGAACTTTCATTCGGTTTGTGTCGGTTGCGGCATCTTCCATAGTTTGCAGCAAAGTAATTTCTCCATCTAAATATTCTGCTTGATTTTGAGCAAAATATCCTAATTGAACATTATGTCCTAATTTAATATTTCCTTGGTATTCAAACTCGTTTACAAGCGCTTTGATGAAAGTCGATTTACCTTGTCCGTTTTGACCCACAAAAGCGATTTTACTTCCTCTCTCAACAAGCAAACTAATATCTTTTAGAATCGTTTTGTCTCCGTAAGCCTTTGTAACATTTTCAGCTTCGATTACCACCTTTCCAGGTTCTTTTGAAACTGGAAACGAAATATTCATTACCGAATTGTCGTCTTCGTCAACTTCGATTCTTTCAACTTTATCTAATTTTTTAATCAACGATTGCGCCATTGAAGCTTTTGAAGCTTTTGCACGGAACTTCTCGATTAATTTTTCGGTTTCTTCAATTTTTTTCTGCTGATTCTTCTGCGTAGCTAATTGCTTTTCACGAATTTCATGACGCAATTCTAAATACTGCGAATAAGGCTTATTAAAGTCGTATGCTTTCCCTAAAGAAATTTCGATTGTGCGGTTAGTTACATTGTCCAAAAACATTTTATCGTGCGATACAATGACCACAACTCCCGGATAACTGCGAAGGAAATTCTCTAACCAAATGATACTTTCGATATCTAAGTGATTGGTAGGCTCATCCAGCAATAAAACGTCATTTGACTGCAATAAAAGCTTTGCAAGCTCGATACGCATTCTCCATCCTCCAGAAAATGTTTCTGTCTGATTATTGAAAACTTCTCTTTTGAAACCAAGGCCTAAAAGAATTTTTTCAGTATCTCCAACATAGTTATAACCACCAAGAAGTTCAAAGCGATGCGTATAATCAGATAAATCTTCAATAATTTGGCCATATTCTTCACTTTCATAATCGGTTCTTGTAACCAATTGATGATTGATTTCTTCTAATTTTTTCTCTACAACTTTAATTTCTGTAAAGGCTTCATACGCTTCTTCAAGCACTGTTCTTCCTTGTTCGAAATCAATATCCTGACGTAAAAATCCCATTCGGATATCTTTTTCCTGAGAAATAACTCCCGAATCAGGTTTAAAATCGCCGGCCAACATTTTAAGCATTGTCGATTTACCTGCTCCGTTTTTACCAACAAGACCAACGCGGTCACCGGCACCTAAACGAAAAGTAACTTCTTCAAATAAATAAGTTCCACCAAAAGAAACAGAAAGATTGTGTATATTAAGCATAATGTATTGCTGAAAAACTAGAAATTAAAATCATTGTAAATAAGCCTATTGCCTTTACAATTTTAAAAGTGCAAAAGTATAACTTTTAATTGAAAGTTTTGGGACTGAAAAGAACAGCTTAATCAATATTTCTGAATTTCAATTAATTTCGATATCATTAATGAAAAATGGGCCTCAAATTATTAGAATTTTTAGTTCTGTTTTTTGTTACCAACCACATTGAAAAAGCTAAAACTCAAATAAAATAGTATCTTTGTAAGATAACTTCATCGAAAAAAATCTTCTTTTATAAATCATTTTCTTTGAATTCAGTATAAAAAAAACAGACATAACAATGTTTAAAAAAGGATCTAAAATAAACAGTATTTTCAGCGGAAGCTGCCCAAGATGTCAAAATGAAAGCATGTATGAGGACAAAAACCCCTTACATCTGACCAAAGTTCTCAAAATGAATGAAAATTGCAGTCATTGCGGTTTAAAATATCAAATCGAACCTTCCTTTTTTTATGGCGCGATGTATGTAAGTTATGGTCTAAATGTGGCTGTCGGGATTGCAGCTTTTATAGTTTCATTTGTTTTTTTTGGAAGTACTGTTGAGCAATCATTCGTTGCAATAGTAATTACTTTAATTGTATTATTTCCTTTTGTATTAAGACTTTCCAGGAATCTATATATCAATATGTTTATTTCTTACGACCCGAAGGCTGGTCAGAAGTAAGGTTTCTTAAATACCTTTTATGAAATCGTTTAATATCAGCTTCCTTATCTAAAGGAACCTGATTTTCAATATGATCATATAAAGCTTGCGCCATTGCGGGTCCAAGCATAACGCCACGAGTACCCAAACCGTTCAGAATATGCAGCGACTTATGAACTTCATGAGTACCAAGCAAAGGTCTTCTATCTGCAACTGTTGGACGAACTCCGCCAAAATGTTTTACAATTTCAAAATCGCAGGTTATAATTTCTTTTATTTTTTCCAATAGTTCTTGTTTACCTGCTTCCGTAGGTACATCCGTTTTATCAAACCAATTGTAAGTAGCTCCTACTTTGAATAAACTCTCACCTAAAGGCAAAATAAAAACACTTGTATTAACAATAAGATCTAAATTTAAGTCGGCTGCTTTTATAATAAACAGTTCACCCTTGGTACCATCTAAAGGCAAATAATTAAAAAATGGATTTTTATGCATTCCAAAGCCTTCTGCAAAAATGATATGCCTCGCCTGAATATTTTTATACTGAATTCCAGAATCCAAAAATTCGATATTGCCGCTATCGAAAGATTCTTCTAAAAGAAAATTATTTTCAAGAAGATATTTATGATAGTGTTCTAACAGTAAAGCAGTATCAACATAGCCCGTGTGCAGTACCTCTCCGTAATCATATGGCGACTCGATTCCATTGAATTTTCTAGTAATTAGTTTCGAAGATAAAAAAGGGGCTAAATTTATCTTATCAGAAGCTGCAAACCAGTTATTTTGCTCTTCTATTGAAAAGAACTTTCGTAAGATTGGCATTTTAAAATTGAATTTTTGCTTCAATTTATCTTCTACGCGATTGTAAAATTCGTTCATCAAAACCAATTGTTCCTGAGAATTCCACACTTCACTAAAACGCTTTAAAATTACCGGATTATATAGCCCACCCGCAACCCTAGAAGAATGCTGCGACTTATCGTCAATAAGTAAAATAGTTTTATTGTTTTTAAGTGCCACTTCGGCAAAAGAAATTCCGGCCAATCCAGATCCGACGATTAAATAATCAAGCATTTTGTAAGGTATAGATAAATAAAAACTCTTACCACAAAGATAGTAAGAGTTTGTCGCATAAATTAACTTGGCTGTCTAGTAATTCCACATATCCTCTTCAAAGTTACGTATCTTCTCTTTTATCCTTTCCGATTCAAGCAATTGATTTTGTGCGTTATCTTTCATGTAATCTTTTATTTCACGATCTCCGTACACATTTTCTTCTTTATAAATAATTGCATTAAAACGTCTGGAATTTAAAATCTGATCAAACGAAATTGATGCAGCAGAGTTTACATCGTTAAAAGCTTTTGCTTCATGTAATACTGCGCGGGCATCGGGAAAGAAAACCCAAAATAGCTCAATATAATCTTTCTCGTCACTATTCATCGTATAAACATCTGGAGTAACAGGACAGATACCAATTAAGCGATACTTCAATTCTCCTTGACGCTTATCAAAATACCAATATCCTTTGATTTTGTATTGTGTAACATCCTGAGCGGTCAGATCCTGTTTTAAGATATACTCTGCAGGAACTGTGCGTGTAGGCCCAACTGTTTCTTCTTTGTAACTTACATTTTTCTTCTTACCAGTGCCTGTAACGACCTTTTTCTTTACAACATGCGACCTATAATCATCAGGATTTTGGTTGATTAGTTCTCTACCTGCATCGGTAGTATCCACACGAGATAATGATCCCTCAATATCTTTCATGGTCTTTTTGGTATTAAAATAACTGTCTGTATACACTTCGGTTATTTTACCATTTCTAATAGCTTTAGTCAAAACATCATAAAGAGAACGCCTATCAGCGCCTATATTAGCAGTATCTACAGGAAAATAAAGAGGAAAATTAATTTTTTCATTTAAATCAATAATTTCCCATGTCATTTTACCCATCAAAACATCTCTGTCTTCAACATAACCATATGACAAAGGTTTATCATTGTCAGCGATAAGTTGGGCAGGTGTCTTAATTCCAATTTGGGAAACGGTTTTTGCATTAAGCAAATTAGATTGCGCAATAGAAACAAAACTTCCTGCAACAAAAAAAATAACGATCAAAAAATTTCTCACTTTCTTCATAATTAATAGTATAAGAAATCAAACGTAACATTTTATAAAATATTGTAAATTTTCTTACAAAATTAAAATCGTAAAGATTTTATTGTCCATCAAAAAAGTTTCAGGCAAAAAAAAACTCTTACTACAAAGGTAGTAAGAGTTTTTATATAATGCTATGTTTCAACTTAGTAGTTCCACATATCTTGTTCAAAATTACGAATCTTTTCTTTTACTCTTTCAGATTCTAATAATTGGTTTTGAGCGTTATCTTTCATATAATCACTAATCGCTCTGTCTCCATAAAGGTTTTCCTCTTTGTAAACAACCGCATTAAAACGTCTAGAATTCAAAATCTGATCGAATGAAATTGGCAATGCAGAGTTATTATCATTAAATGCTTTTGCTTCATGCAAAGCTTCTCTTGAATTTGGGAAGAAAACCCAAAATAACTCAATATAATCCTTTTCATCACTATTCATCGTGTAAACGTCTGGAGTTACAGGGCAAATTCCAAGCAAACGATATTTCAATTCACTTTGACGTTTATCAAAATACCAATATCCTTTGATTTTGTATTGTGTAACGTCCTGAGCAGTTAAATCTTGCTTTAAGATATATTCTGCAGGTACTGTTCTTGAAGCTGGTACCGTTTCATCAACATAAGTAACAACTTTCTTTTTACCAGTTCCAGTTACAACTTTTTTCTTCACAACACGTGATCTATAGTCGTCTGGATTTTGGTTGATAAGCTCTCTACCAGCATCAGTTGTATCAATACGAGATAATGATCCTTCGATGTCTTTCATTGATTTTTTAGTATTAAAATAACTATCAGTATAAACTTCAGTTATCTTACCTTTTTTGATAGCTTTTGTTAAAACATCATATAATGAACGTCTATCAGGACCAATGTTAGCTGTATCTATAGGAAAGTATAAAGGAAAATTGATTTTTTCATTCAAATCGATAATCTCCCAAGTTGTTTTTCCCATCAAAATATCTCTATCATCAACATAACCGTAAGCTAAAGGCTTATCATTATCTGAGATAAGTTGCGCAGGAGTTTTAAGTCCTATTTGAGCAGGTGTTTTCGCGTTAAGCAAATTCGATTGCGCATTAGAAGCAAAACCTCCAGCAATAGAAACAATGGCTATTAAAAAATTTCTTACTTTCATCGTGGTATCATTATAAGATAGTGAACGTAGTATAAACTACTTTATTATTGTATTTCGAAAATTACTGGAGCAGTTCTTGGTAATAAATAACTTCCAGCTCCAACAAGTTTAGTTTTAATTTCAGAAATAGTAACCTGATCCCCTCTACCAGCTCTTGCAAGAACCGATTTACATTGAGCATTTAATTTGTTTCCTGTAACAACAACAGTAGGCTGTCCAGCAATTTTCAAGTTAAATCCAACAACATCTAAACCAACTTCGAAATCAAAATCCATTAATTTTGCTCCGATTGTTGCAACTTCTAGATTAGATTTAGGTCCTTTAACAACACCATAATCACCTCTAATTGTACCTGTTGGTCCAGGAATACCTTTAATTCTGAATGTTTTCTTATCTGAAACTTTGTCTCCATTTGGTAATGTACCAGTAACTGAAATTGTTGTCTCAGTACCTGTACCTGGGCTCATGTTATATTTACCTGGTTTACCAGCTGAACTTAATCCAGGAGCACTAGCAACAACTTTATTGTCAGCAACACCCGCGAATGATACAGAGATTGGATTAACAACACCTCTATATACTACATTCATTTTGTCTGCAGAAATTGTAGCTGAGTTTGGTCTTGGAACTACAACATACTTTCCAGCGAATTTAAGTGGAATGTTTTTTCCATCTTCTAAGAAAGTAAATTGTCCATTGATGTTTTGTTCTCCTACTCCACCAGCAGTTAATGAGATAACAGCCTGTCCGTTTACGATTTGTCCTGGACCTTGGAAAGAAGTTGGTTTAGTGTTTTCGTCATAACGACCTAAAACTACCTTACCAGTAACTTTTTCACCTTGGAAGTAAGCGTTTTTATCTAAAACTACAATTGCCTGATAATTGCTATAAGAAGCAGCAGCAACTGCAGCTTTTCCTAAAGCAGCACTGTAAACATCAGATTCCGCTTTTTGAACGTCATTTTGCCAAGCAGAAAGTTTAGCTAGTGAAGCAACCGCAGGGAAACCTTTAAAGTGGTAAGCTAAATATTTATCTTTTAAACCTTCTTTATTTTTAACATCAGAAACATCAAATTTCTTTTCAACCTCAGCTAAGATTGCAGCGTATTTTTTGTCTGACAAAGCAGCTTTCATGTCTGCTTTATATTTTTCAATTTTAGAAATGATTTCATTTCCTTTTTTAGTGTATCCTTCACCAGTAAACCAGTTATCTATATTATCACCTTTGTCCATCGCCTCATACGGCAATTTTCCTGTTTCTTTATCAGTTTCAAAACCTTTTAAAACATCAGCTTTTAATGAACCAATGTATGCATAAAATTCTTTTGAAGTTGTTTCAACTTTGTGAGCCGTTACTGCTGCTGTAGCAAATTCTCCTTTTGCCTCAGCTGCTTTTTGGTCTAACGACATCAACAAACCTGCATTTGATGTTTCTGAAGACGTGTTAGCACTTTCAAATTTTTCATTCATTAATCCAAAAGCAGATAAAACTTCTTTGGACATGTTCATTGCTAACATCGCGATGAAAACCAGATACATCAGGTTAATCATCTTCTGTCTAGGGGTTAATTTTCCTCCTGCCATTTTTTTCTAATTAGTTCTTATTAATAATTTTAATATAATAGTTAAAAACTAATTATCCTTTGTTACTCATTGCAGAAAGCATTCCACCGTAAACACTGTTTAAAGAAGCGATATTAGCAGTCATAGATTGCATTTGCTCTTTTAATTTAGCAGCATTTTCAGCGATTTCACTATTAGCTTGTGCGTTTCTTGAAGCGCTTTCTAATTGTACTTTATATAAACTGTTTAATGATTCCATTTGTGCAGCAGCCATAGACATTTCTTCAGCATATTTCTTTTGTCCTGCAATTGAATCAACTGTTGGAGAGATTGCTTTAGCAGCTCCTTCGAAATTTTTGATTGAGTTTCCTAAGCTTGACATTAATTCACCATCAATTTTAGCTTCTTTTAATAATGAATCTAATTTTTGAGATAGCAATCCTTGAGCATCAGATGGAGTGTCAGCTTTTGCCTCTTTTTTTCTAGCTTGTCCGTTAGCTAATTCTGGGTAAACAAGAGTCCAATCTAACTCATCATCAACTGGTTCGAAAGCAGAAAGTGCAAAGATTAACGCTTCTGTAACTAATCCAACAGAAAGCATTAATGTTCCTGTCAATGGCCCAATTTCAAAGTGAGTAATTTTGAATAAAGCTCCAATAATTACTACTGCCGCTCCCATACCATAAGCGAAATTCATTGCTTTTTTACTTAATAATGCCATAATACTTTTTTTTTAGGTTTTAAAATAGATTTGTTGGTTATTGAATTTAATTATAATTTACTTTCTTTTTTTACTGCTTCCAGTTACTTGAGTTCCCATGTAATCTTGCACAGTTCTGAATCCAATATAACTTCTAGCTGAATCAGCATATTCGTGATCACGAGTACTTACCTGTAGGAAGTAAGCAACATCTTTCCAAGATCCTCCACGAACTACTTTTCTTTGATTGTTTCCGTCAATAACATTTGGGTTCATTGTAGAAACATATTCGTATGCATTTGGGTTGTAAGCTGAATCCGTCCATTCTGAAACGTTTCCTGCCATATTATATAAACCATAACCATTTACCTCATAAGACTTAGCTTCAACTGTGTACAAAGCTTCATCAGCAGCATAATCTCCTCTACTTGGTTTGAAGTTTGCCATGAAACAACCTCTATCACTCTTAGTGTAAGGACCTCCCCATGGGTAAGTTGCTGATTCCAGGCCTCCTCTTGCAGCATACTCCCATTCAGCCTCTGTTGGCAATCTGAAAGCATTTACTAAGTCACGTCCTTTTTTCTTAGATTTAATATAACTGTTTTTGTTTAAAGTTCTCCAAGCACAGAAAGCTTTTGCTTGTTTCCAAGTAACACCTACTACAGGATAATCACCGTAAGCTTTATGCCAGAAGTAGTCATTATGCATTGGCTCATTATATGAGTAAGCGAAATCTTTAATCCAAACTGTAGTATCGGGGTAAACACTTACTTGTTCTGTTTTAACGAAATCTTTTCTTTTTCCTACTTTAGCTTTTGCTGCAGCCTGAATATCCATCCAAGAATAACGGAATTTCAATTTATTTACATCAATTGTTCTCAAACCATTGTAAGATTCTTCAATTGGCAAATACATAGAATCCATTACTTCAGTGTAATACTCATCTGGATAAGCTTTTGTATCTTTAATTAACTTTACTTTTTTGTTTAATTTTCTACCAGCATATGGATCATCTTTTGTTCCTACACTGTAGTAGTTATCATACATATATTTATCATAAGCCGTCATTTTATCTGGCTCAGAATCATTAAATGCATAATCAGCAATACTGCCGCCTTTTTTTCCTTTAGCATCACCTGTAGCTTTTTGACCAGTTTCATCTGCCAAAATTGCTAAACGAACTCTCATTGTAGAGTCTTTTACCCACTCCACAAACTGACGATACTCGCTATTAGTGATTTCAGTCTCATCCATATAGAACGAACGAACTGTTACCGTTTTAGTTGGAGCATCTTCTACATTAGCTAAGTCAGCATCAGATTTACCCATAATAAAAGATCCGCCTGGAACCAAAGTCATTCCATAAGGTTTTTCAGGATGCCATTTCCCTCCTGTAACACCAACTAATTCACCTTTGTCACCTGACTTACCACAGCCAATTACTAGTGTTAACATTGCTGCAAATGCAATAAACTTCTTCATATAAATTTGGATTATCTATTCATTATTAAAAGTCCGTAAACGTATTTATTATTTATCTAAAAAACAATACTACTTGCGAATTTTATTTTACCGTTCAAAAATAATGTTAAATAAAATAAAAAAAAAATATTTCATCGATAAACTAACGTAAAAAATCGACCAAAAACATCAAATTTTATAATATATAATCTTTTTCTTATTAATATTTCTTAAATAATTTTTTAAGATTTTAAAAAATTAAGATTTTATTTGAAATTTTCTTCTACAAAGCATTTTTTCGCTGTGCTTTCCACCATCTTTCTGGCAATTCTTGATTGCAGGCGCATAAATATTCGTCGTATGAACACGGTAATAACGTATTTCTTTTCAATTTATTGCTGCCATTTGAAACAAATGGAATTTCAATCCACCAACGATCTGTTTTATCACTTTTGTAAAAAATAAGCTCCTCTTCTTCTAAAGGAACAATATATTTCAAATAATTTGTTCGACTTCCAAAAGGATATTCTTTTGAACGATAATGATATCCCTCAATAAAATACCAAACTATTTGCGCTATTAATACAGCTTCATGAACCGTACTATTATGATTAAAAATTCCGAATGCGGAAACTTTATCACTTATTCCTGAATATCTTGCTAAAGAACAGATCTCTTTTCCATTAAAACCATTTGGCTCAAACGAAACCAAATTCCCTGACTCTGAAGATTTTACAGAATTCAAATCAATACTAACCAAATCTGCATCTCTAAAAACAGGTTCCGCCAATGCAATATTAGTTGAAATTTCCCCTAATCTATAAGCATCAAAAAATAGTTTTTCGATCAAATCAATTTCTTCCTGAGAATTGTAATAGGTTTGATATCCTATATTACAATAATTAAACAGGTTATTTGGCTCATCTATAATGATTTTCGTCAAATAGGAACTAGCCGAAACCGATTCATTTTCTTTGCCAAAATCAAATCGGTTATCTACCGAAACTAAATTTACCATTTGCTCCAAATCGTCATAAGAACGATACAAAGCATACGTCAAATCCTGAGAACCTCCTAGAACTATAGGAATGATTTTATTTTTAATTAAAGAAGCCACAACTTTTTTAAGTGCAAAATAAGTATCATCGACTGAGTCTCCAGCCAGGATATCACCTAGATCTGCAATAGATGCATCCCAATTACCAGGAAACATACCATACAGCTTCTTACGAATTGCAGTCAGGTTAACTTCGTTTACCATATTAATGTTTCGTCTGTCCTCTAAAACACCAATAATCGCAATATTTATTTTACTTAAATCAGGAAATTGATCGTGGGTATGTAAAACTATTTTACTACCCAATTCTTGAGAAGACAACGAATTGATGAAATTTACAATTCCGTCGTTAACTGGTTCTAGAAAATCAAATTCCATTTATAGTACTTAAATTATTTCTTTTTAGCTGCTGCTTTTTTTGCCGGAGCCTTCTTTGCTGTTGTTGTTTTTTTTGCCGGAGCTTTTTTAGCTGGAGTTTTTGCTGCAATCATTTCCTGAACCTGAGGTAATGTTAATTTTGTTGCATCAACATCTTTACTTAGTTCGATTTTGATTTTACCTTTTGTAATAACAGATCGCCCCCAGCGTGCTTTTTCAACCAAAATACCTTCTTCTTCCCAATTGTGTAGCACTTTATCAATGTTCTTTTGCAATTTATCTTCAATCAATTCTTCAACATCAGCCTGAGATAAATTATCAAAATTGTATTTTTTGCTCACATTTACAAAAAGGCCATTCCATTTGATAAAAGGACCAAAACGTCCTACACCTTTTTGAACCGCTTCTCCTTTATATATAGCAATTGGCGCATCAGCAAGTGCTTTTTCGTCAATTAATTCCTGAGCTCTTTCTTTTGAAACACCTAAAGGATCCTCTCCTCTTGGCAACGAAATAAAGACACTTCCGTGACGTACATAAGGACCATAACGTCCATTATTAACTTCTACTTCTTCTCCTTTATAATCACCTAAACTTTTAGGAAGTAAAAATAAATTCAAAGCTTCTTCAAGAGTAATATTTCCAATATTTTGATCTGCCATTAGGCTGGCAAACTTTTTATCTTCGTCATCTGCTTCTCCAATTTGAGCCATTGGACCAAATTTTCCTAAACGGACAGAAACTTGTCTTCCGTCAGCATCCTTTCCAAGAATTCTTTCACCACTTTCACGTTCTGCATTTGCTTCAACTTCTTTTACATTTGGATGAAACTGATTGTAGAAATCCTGCATCATTATTGCCCAGTCGATATTTCCTTCGGCAATTTCGTCAAAGTCTTGCTCTACTTTTGCAGTAAAATTATAATCTAGAATGTTTCCGAAATTCTTCACTAAGAAATCAGTAACAATTGTTCCGATATCTGTCGGAACTAATTTCCCTTTGTCAGAACCCGTGTTTTCTTTTAAAACCTTCTCTCCTACTTTGCTATTTTGCAAAGTAAGTTGTGTATAATTACGTTCCTGACCTTCCAAAGTTCCTTTTTCAACATAATTTCTGTTGATGATTGTCGAAATGGTTGGTGCATATGTAGAAGGACGACCAATTCCAAGTTCTTCAAGTTTTTTAACCAAAGATGCCTCCGTATAACGTGCAGGCGGTCTTGAATATCGTTCTGTGGCTGTAATATAGTTATTTGCTAACTTTTCATTTACTTTTAAAGCAGGAAGCATTCCTTCTTGTTCTTCCTCATCATCATCATGTCCTTCCAAGTAAACTTTTAAGAAACCTTCAAAAAGCAATACTTCACCAGAAGCTGTAAAAACTTCATTATGATTATCTGCTTCAATTTTTACGTTTGTTCTTTCTAACTGTGCGTCGCTCATTTGCGAAGCCAAAGTTCTTTTCCAGATCAAATCATACAAACGAGCCTGATCACGATCGATATTTACCGAATGGCGTGACATATCAGTAGGACGAATTGCCTCGTGCGCTTCTTGTGCTCCTTTGCTTTTGTTTGCAAAAGTTCTCGGTTTGGAGAATTCTTTTCCGTAAGATTTTATGATTTCAGCTTCAGCTGCATCCATTGCATCTTTTGAAAGATTCACCGAATCCGTTCTCATATAAGTAATAAGTCCGGCTTCATACAAACGTTGCGCTAATTGCATTGTAATTCCAACTGGTAAATACAATTTTCTTGCTGCTTCCTGTTGAAGCGTCGAAGTTGTAAAAGGTGCTGTTGGTGATTTTTTGGTAGGTTTAGTTTCTAAATCGGCTACCTTATATTTAGAACCGATGTTTTTATTTAAAAAATCTTCGGCTTCTTTTTTAGTATTGAAGTTTTTAGGCAGTTTTGCTTTGAAAACTTTTCCAGCTTCATTTACAAATTCTGCAACAATTGAATAAGTCGCTACTGCATTAAAACTTTGAATTTCGCGCTCTCTTTCTACAATCAAACGTACAGAAACAGATTGTACACGTCCGGCAGAAAGTCCTCCTTTGATTTTTCTCCATAAAACCGGAGATAATTCGTAACCCACTAAACGATCCAGCACACGACGTGCTTGTTGCGCGTTTACTAAATTGTAATCAATTTCTCTTGGATTATCGATCGCTTTAAGAATCGCAGATTTTGTAATCTCATGAAAAACAATTCGTTTTGTTTTTTTTGTATCCAGTTTTAATTCTTCCGCCAAGTGCCATGAAATAGCCTCTCCCTCGCGGTCCTC
Organism: Flavobacterium xizangense; assembly: GCF_054075145.1. NCBI lineage: Bacteria > Pseudomonadati > Bacteroidota > Flavobacteriia > Flavobacteriales > Flavobacteriaceae > Flavobacterium > Flavobacterium xizangense. The sequence continues at coordinate 28,530 of NZ_JBSIPG010000006.1, forward strand.
ATCGCTTGCCAACCAAACCATTTCGGCATTCTTAGATAGTGTTTTAAGTTTACTTACCAAAGCTTTTTTATCCGGAGAAACTTCATATTTAGGTTTAAAACCATTCTCTACATCTACCCCTATTTCCTTTGATGGTAAGTCGGCTATGTGACCATAACTTGACTCCACCTGAAAATCGTTCCCAAGAAATTTCTCGATCGTTTTCGCCTTTGCAGGTGATTCCACTATTACTAAATTCTTTGCCATTGCTCTTATTTTCTGCAACAAAAGTATTTATTTTTTTTAAATATCAACCTTATGATTGCATTTTTGAGTTATTTTAATAATATGTTTCTCAAAATTGCAGATTTATCTGTAATCTCTCCTATTATATATATAGGTGTAATTTTTACATCATTATGACCGAGAAATTCCTTTATTTTAGATCGCAGATTTTAGTTTTTAGATTTATCGCAATCGCATTTAAACTTTTCCCTAATACATATCAATTGAAAAAATACCCCATAATCTACAATCTAAAATCTGCGATCTAAAATTTTTAAAACATTGTTAATTCTTTCCCTGCCATCTTGTCATATTCACATCAATTACCCTATCTTTGCACTTTGAAATTTTACAATGGAAAAGATTATTGAAGAAAGCAAACAGGGCGAAAGTCTTGTTTTGGAGAATAAACCTGAAAATACTAAAAAACTTTTTATAGAAAGTTACGGATGTGCGATGAATTTTTCGGACAGTGAAGTCGTAGCCTCTATTTTATCTGACGGAGGATATAACACTACTTCAGTTTTAGAAGAAGCTGATTTGGTTTTGGTAAATACTTGTTCAATTAGAGATAAGGCAGAACAAACAATTCGTAAACGTCTGGAAAAATACAACGCTGTAAAACGCACAAATCCGAAAATGAAAGTAGGCGTTCTAGGTTGTATGGCGGAACGTTTGAAAAGTCAATTTTTGGAGGAAGAAAAAATAGTCGACCTTGTTGTTGGCCCTGATGCTTATAAAGATCTTCCGAATTTATTAGCCGAAGTTGAAGAAGGTCGTGACGCTATTAATGTAATTTTATCAAAAGAAGAAACTTACGGAGACATTTCGCCAGTTCGTTTGATGAGTAACGGAATCACAGCTTTAGTTTCGATTACTCGTGGTTGCGATAATATGTGTACGTTTTGCGTTGTTCCTTTTACACGCGGACGTGAGCGTAGTCGTGAGCCTCAAAGTATCATGAATGAAATCAAAGATCTTTGGGAGAAAGGTTTTAAAGAAATTACACTTTTAGGACAAAACGTCGATAGTTATCTTTGGTATGGCGGCGGATTAAAAAAAGATTTCGTAAACGCTTCTGAAATGCAAAAAGCAACTGCTGTCGATTTTGATCAATTGCTGGAAATGGTTGCGGTTGGTTTTCCAAAAATGAGAATCAGATTCTCAACTTCAAATCCGCAGGATATGCACGAAAGCATTCTTCATGTTATTGCAAAATATCCAAATATCTGTAAACACATTCACTTGCCAGTTCAGTCTGGAAGTAATCGAATTTTGAAAGAAATGAATCGCTTGCATACTCGTGAAGAATATATGGCCTTGATTGATAAAATTAGAGCAATTATTCCAGATGCTTCGATTTCGCAAGATATGATTGCCGGATTTCCAACAGAAACCGAAGAGGATCACCAAGATACCTTGAGTTTAATGGAATATGTAAAATATAATTTCGGTTATATGTATTCCTATTCTGAACGTCCCGGAACTTTGGCAGGAAGAAAAATGAAAGATGATGTTGAAGAAGAAACCAAAGCCCGAAGATTACAGGAAATTGTCGATTTACAACAAAAACATGCTTGGTTTAGAAGTGAAGAATTTGTTGGAAAAACAGTTGAAGTTTTGGTAGAAAAAGTTTCTAAAAAATCTGCAGCCGAATTTTCAGGAAGAAACTCTCAAAGTATAACAGTAGTTTTCCCGAAGGAGAATTACAAAATTGGAGATTTTGTAAATGTAAAAATCACAAGCTGTACTTCTGGAACACTGAAAGGTGAAGCTGTAGGATATTCTGAAATGAATTAATTTTTAACCGCAAATTACACAAATTTCCGCAAATTATTTTTTTATGATTGATGGCAACGAATATTACTACAAGAAAGATCAAAATTATCAAATTGTAGGTATGTGCATGGAAGTACATAGATTATTAGGACCCGGATTACTTGAAATTGTATATAAAGATGCATTAGAAATTGAATTTAAAAATAACAACATTCCATATCATCGAGAAAAAGAATTTGCAATTGAATATAAGGGAACTATTTTGCCTCATAAATTTTATGCCGATTTTGTGGTTTATGATGACATAATATTAGAAGTAAAATCTGTAAAAGAAATCTGTAATGATCATCTTGCACAGGTTTTAAATTATATGAAACTAGCAGATACTCCTGTTGGAATAATTGCAAATTTTCAAAACAAATCATTAGTGCACAAAAGATTAATAAATTCATAAATAAAATTTGCGCTAATTTGTGTAATTTGTGGTTAATTAGTAATAAAGATTTCTAACGATTTTAAAAAAGATCCGTATTACTCATTTTAATCTGTGGCAAAAGATAAAAATTATAGGCCAAAAGTTTAAACGTTAAAGGTCAAATCAAAAACTTGAAACCTGAAACAAAAAAACTTGAAACAAAAAACTATATGGAAACAGTTCAAGCAATAAAACAACGATTTGAAATTATTGGAAATGATCCGAAATTAAATCGTGCTATCGAAAAAGCCATTCAGGTTGCTCCAACTGATATTTCGGTTATGGTAACTGGAGAAAGTGGTGTTGGTAAAGAAAATATTCCAAGAATTATACATTCGCTTTCACACAGAAAGCACGGAAAATATATTGCCGTAAACTGTGGTGCAATTCCGGAAGGAACTATTGACAGTGAACTTTTTGGTCACGAAAAAGGAGCTTTTACCGGTGCAACAAGTACACGTGAAGGTTATTTTGAAGTGGCTGACGGAGGAACAATTTTTCTTGATGAAGTTGGTGAATTGCCATTGACAACTCAGGTTAGATTACTTCGTGTTTTGGAAAATGGCGAATTCATAAAAGTAGGTTCTTCTCAGGTTCAGAAAACCAATGTGAGAATTGTTGCTGCAACAAACGTGAATTTATTTAATGCAATCGAAAAAGGAAAATTCCGTGAAGATTTGTATTATCGTTTAACAACGGTAGAAATTACATTACCACCTTTGCGTGAGCGAAATGACGACATCCATTTATTATTCAGAAAATTTGTTGCCGATTTTGCTCATAAATACAAAATGCCGCCTTTAAGATTAGATGACGATGCAGTGCAGCTTTTGCAAAAATTCAGATGGAGCGGAAATATTCGCCAACTCCGAAATGTTGCAGAGCAAATTTCGGTTTTAGAAACCAATCGCGATATTAGTCTGGCAACTTTGCAATCTTATTTACCTGCCGAAGGAAGCAGCTTGCCTTCTGTAATTAGCGACAGTAAAAAAGAAAGTGATTTCAGTACAGAAAGAGACATATTATATAAGGTGCTTTTTGATATGAAAAGTGACCTTAATGATTTGAAAAAACTGACACTCGAACTAATGAAAAATGGTTCTTCAAAAGTACAGGATATCAATCCAAATTTAATTCAGAAAATATACGGGAATCAAGAAAACGACAGCGAAATTGATTTTGAAGAAGAACCAAGAACAGCAGTCATGACGCCTGCAAGCCGTGAAGACAATTATCAAATTCAGGACGATAATTATTTATTTGCCGAAACCATTGAGGAGGAAGAAATTTTACGTTTAGAACAAAAGGAAATCGAAATGATCAAAAAATCATTAGAAAAAAACAAAGGAAAACGTAAAGCTGCTGCCGATGAATTGGGGATTTCTGAAAGAACATTATATCGAAAAATTAAACAATTTGATTTATAAAAATAATTAAATTACGATTTCAAATTCCAAAATTCAATTACCTATATTTGGACACAATTGGAATTTGGATCTTATAACATTGGACTTTTCTAATCATCATTATGAAAAAAATATATTCTCTATTTGCATTTTTAAGTCTGTTCTTATTAAGCGGATGCAATGTTTACAACTTTACAGGAACAGGAACTATTGATGCCAAAACATTTCAGGTTAACTTTTTCCAAAATAATGCCGATTTAATTGAACCTGGAATCGACCGACAATTCACATTGGCATTACAAGATTTGATTATGAATCAAACCAACCTTAATTTAGTAAGCAACAGTGGAGATTTAGTATATGAAGGAGAAATTGTAGATTACAGAATAAGTCCGATGACAGCAACAGCTGTTGCTGCAGATGGTAGCGTAGGAGCTGCACAAAACCGTTTAACAATTCGTGTAAATGTTCGTTTTACAAACAAGAAAAACGAAAAGGATGATTTCGAAAAACAATTTGAATTTTATAATGACTTTGCAGGAACAGATTTGCCCACAGGAACAGTTTTAAACAATGCAATTCAGACTATTTTTGAAAGAATCACTCAAGATATTTTCAATGAGTCATTGGCCAAATGGTAATAATGTTTATTTGTTGAATCGTTTAATCGATTTAACAGTTAAACGAATAAACGATTAAACAATAAAAAACGATTAAACAGTAAAAATGAACGTAACCGATTATACATACCTAATAAACAAACCTGATACCGTTACAGAAAAACAGGCTGAAACATTAGGAAGTGTTTTGAATGAATTTCCATATTTTCAAAGTGCACGCGCATTGCGATTAAAAGGTCTTTACAAACAAAACAGCTTTAAGTATAATTATGCTTTAAAAGTAACGGCTGCGCACACTACCGATCGTTCGGTTTTGTTTGATTTTATTACTTCAGAAGAATTTACTCCTATTCAGGGCGAATATTACAATCGCAAATTGAGAGATCTTTTGAATATTACAGTTTTTGATGTTGAAATTATCTCGGCCGAAGAAAAAAAGAAACTTGCTGAAGTGCGAATAGATCCTATTGAAAAATCAATTTTGGATTCTATTAAAGAAGCAACAACTGTAACTTTTGAAGAACCAACAAAAACAGAAGAAAAACCAATTGAACCTGTTTTTGAAGAAAAAACAATTCAATCTGAATTTCAAGAACCAGCAGTCGAACTTTCTGTTAAAGAAGAAACACCTATTATTAAGGAACCAAGCAGAACTTTTCTGGAAGACAGATTAGATGATGAAATTCCAAATATACATATAGATCCAATTCAAAAATCAGTATTCAATGCTATTAAGGAAGCGGAGAATGTAATTTTTGAAGAAGTTAAAACACCTGAAGAATCCGTTTCGATTAAAATTCCGGAAACAATAATTACTCCGGAAGAAACTATAATTTCAGAAAACCCTCAAGTAGCTGAAACTCCAGAAACAATACTGATTACTGAAGAGACAATAACCATTTCAGAACCCGAAAAAATCGAAATACCTGAAACGGTAATCAAAGCTGAGGAAATCACAACACTTCCAGATCCAATAAAAGTTGAAATTTCTGAAGCAGTAAAAACTGCGGAAGAAAATTTAGAAATCGGAAAACCACTAGATTTTTCAGGAAATGAAAAACATTCATTTCAGGAGTGGCTACAATTAGCTAGAACAGAACCTATTGACAGAACCAAAGAAGCGCCAATGGAAGAAAATCTAACAGAGAATGCGATTGAAAAAGCAGAACAAACATTAGGAACAGTCGCTAAAGAAGAAAAAGTAGAAGACAAAAAAAAGAAAAAAGCCGAAATAATCGACCGTTTTATTGAGGCAAACCCAAAAATTTCTCCAATAAAGCAAACTGCAATAACAGCATCAGCTCAGCTCGACATCAATAAAGACGAGAGTTCTTATTTAATGACAGAGACTTTAGCCCGAGTATATTTGGAACAAAAAAAATATACAAAAGCAATTCAAGCATATGAAATATTAATTTTGAAATATCCAGAAAAAATTACTTTCTTTGCAGACCGCATATCGGATATAAAGATTTTACAACAAAATAACAATAACAATAATTAAGTAATGAGCACATTTTCAATTTTTTTAGTTTTAATCACAATAGTTTGTTTTCTATTGATCGTCGTAATTATGGTACAAAACCCTAAAGGAGGCGGATTATCTTCTACTATCAGCGGAACACAAATGTTAGGCGGTGTACAAAAAACAACTGACTTTTTAGATAAAAGTACTTGGACATTAGCTACTGTTTTGATTGTTTTAATTTTACTTTCAAGCTTAAGCTTTACAGGATCATTAAACGACACAGGATCTAAAATTATTGAAAAAACTGAAGCTCCTGCAACTACACCAGCAGCTCCTGCTCAAGGAACTCCTGCACCTGCAGCACCAGCAAAATAATTAAAGCTCGATATAAAATCAAATGCCAGCCTGTCAAAGCTGGCATTTTTTTTAAGAAAAAATGTCAGTTTACTGAGCGTGGCATAATTTCTGAAAGTTTCTTGAACATTAAAAAACGTATAACTAATAATAATAAAAAATCATGGCATTAAACATTAAACCCCTTTCAGACCGCGTACTTATTGAACCTGTTGCAGCTGAAACTAAAACTGCCTCAGGTATTTTTATTCCAGACACTGCCAAAGAAAAACCACAAAAAGGAACTGTAGTTGCAGTTGGAAACGGATCTAAAGATCATACTATGACTGTAAAAGTTGGCGATACTGTTCTTTATGGTAAATATGCAGGAACTGAACTAAAATTAGAAGGAACTGATTATCTAATCATGCGTGAGGACGATATTTTAGCGATTATCTAAAAATATTGTATTAAGTACGGAGCATTAAGAACTTCATTTAACTTGAAACAAATCAAACTTTAAACAAAAATTAAAAAAAATGGCAAAAGATATAAAATTTGATATTGAAGCACGTGACGGATTAAAACGTGGTGTTGATGCATTAGCAAATGCTGTAAAAGTAACTCTTGGACCAAAAGGTCGTAACGTAATTATCGGAAAATCATTTGGTGGACCTACAGTTACTAAAGATGGTGTTTCTGTTGCAAAAGAAATCGAATTAAAAGACCCATTAGAAAATATGGGTGCGCAAATGGTAAAAGAAGTTGCTTCTAAAACCAATGATTTAGCGGGTGACGGAACAACAACTGCTACAGTTTTAGCTCAGGCTATCGTAAAAGAAGGCCTTAAAAACGTTGCTGCAGGTGCAAATCCAATGGATTTAAAACGTGGTATCGACAAAGCGGTCGAAACTATCGTGGCTGATTTAGCTAAACAAGCTAAAGTTGTTGGAAGTGATTCTGATAAAATCAAACAAATTGCTTCTATCTCTGCTAACAATGACGAAGTTATTGGTGAGTTAATCGCTACTGCTTTCGCTAAAGTTGGAAAAGAAGGTGTTATCACTGTTGAAGAGGCTAAAGGAACGGATACTTTCGTAGATGTTGTTGAAGGAATGCAGTTTGACAGAGGATATCTTTCTCCTTACTTTGTAACAAATCCAGAGAAAATGGAAGTTGAATTAGACTCTCCATATATCTTATTATACGACAAAAAAGTATCTTCTTTAAAAGAATTACTTCCAGTTTTAGAGCCAGTTGCTCAATCAGGAAAACCATTATTGATTATTGCTGAAGATGTTGACGGAGAAGCTCTTTCTACATTAGTAGTAAACAAATTAAGAGGTGCTCTTAAAATTGCTGCTGTAAAAGCTCCAGGTTTTGGTGACAGAAGAAAAGCAATGTTAGAAGATATCGCAATCTTAACGGGTGGAACTGTAATTTCTGAAGAAAGAGGTTATACTTTAGAAAATACAACTATCGAAATGTTAGGAAACGCAAAAAGAGTTTCTATCGATAAAGACAACACAACTATCGTAAGTGGTGCTGGTGAGGCTGATATCATCAAAAACAGAGTTAACCAAATTAAAGGTCAGATGGAAACTACTACATCTGATTACGATAAAGAAAAATTGCAAGAGCGTTTGGCTAAATTAGCTGGCGGTGTTGCTGTTCTTTATGTTGGTGCTGCTTCCGAAGTTGAAATGAAAGAGAAAAAAGACAGAGTTGACGACGCTTTACACGCAACTCGTGCAGCTGTAGAAGAAGGAATCGTTGCTGGAGGTGGTGTTGCTTTATTACGAGCAAAACTTGCTTTAGCAGACTTAAAAGCTGACAATGCTGATGAAGCAACTGGAATTCAAATCGTTTCTCGCGCAGTTGAAGCTCCATTAAGAACTATCGTTGAAAATGCTGGTCTTGAAGGTTCTGTTGTTGTAGCTAAAGTTGCTGAAGGTTCAGGAGATTTTGGATACAATGCAAAAACGGACGAATATGTAGATATGCTTAAAGCTGGAATTATCGATCCTAAAAAAGTTACTCGTGTTGCATTAGAAAATGCTGCATCTGTTTCTGGAATGATCTTAACTACAGAATGTGCATTAATTGATATTAAAGAAGAAAGCGCTGGCGGAATGCCAATGGGTGGCGGAATGCCAGGAATGATGTAATCGTTCTTTTCTTAAAACTTAAAACGCCAGATTAATGTCTGGCGTTTTTTGTTCGCCACGAATTCACGAATTTTATTTTTCTAAACTTTATGGATTTTTTTTAACCTTAGATTACACAAATTAAAAGGATTTCAATCTGTGAGAATCTTTTTTAATCTGTGGCAAAATTCTTTCACATAAAGCATTCGTTTAATTAATGATAATGATTTTTAAAGACAAAGATTTGAAAAATAAAATTCGTGAATTCGTGGCTATCACCTTTATTTAACATTCTCTTTTTCTTTAAAAAATCTGTTATCTCTACCTTTGCAGTTCTATTTAAAATTGCAAAATGAGAAAATTCACAACTCAGCTTCTATCTTTTACATTCTTACTTCTTACTACTTTTTCGCAAGCCCAAACCAATAAAGATACTTACATCGTTTTAGTTTCAATGGATGGATTTCGCTGGGATTATCAAAAACAATTCAATCTTCCAAATCTAAAGCAAATTGAAAAAGAAGGCGTTCATGCTAAATCAATGAAACCATCTTATCCGAGCAAAACTTTCCCGAATCATTATTCTATAGTGACAGGCCTTTATCCGGATCATCACGGAATTATTAATAATGTTTTTTATGATTCAGCTTTGAAGGAATCTTTCTCATTATCATCTTATGCAAAAAATGATTCAAGATTTTATGGCGGAAATCCGATTTGGAATTTAGCAGAGCAACAAGGTGTAAAAACAGCTTCTTTTTTCTGGCCAGGTTCTGATATTGATAAACGAAATCCGAGTTATTTCAAAAAATACGACAACAAAATTCCGTACAGAGCTAGAATTGATACCGTTATGAAATGGTTACAACTTCCTGAGAAACAAAGACCACATTTAGTTACATTATATTTTGACGAACCAGATCATACAGGACATAATTTTGGTCCGCTTTCGTCAGAAAATAAAAAAATGGTCATTAAAATGGATTCCATTATGGGAGAAATATCCCGAAAACTGGATCAATTACCAATAGGAAAACAAATCAATTTGGTTATTGTCTCTGACCACGGAATGGCCAATATCAGCAATGATAAAAAAGTAGCCGTTTTAGACTATATAAAACCTGAATGGCTGGGTTACAAAGACGTAATTAATCCAATTATGAGTTTACAGGCAAAAGCTGGATTTCAGGATTCAATTGCAAATGCTTTAAAAAAAGTCCCTCATATCAAATTCTGGAAAGCAACTGAAGTTCCAAAAAGACTACATTACGGAACCAATCCGCGAGTTCATGATTTTGTTATTGAAGCTGATAAAGGATGGAGTTTGGTAAGCAAAGAGTCTCAAAACATAAAAGGCGGAACTCACGGTTATGACAACAATGAAAAAGATATGCATGCTATTTTTTATGCAAAAGGTCCAGCTTTCAAAGTAAACAAGAAAATAAAAACATTTCAGAATGTTTCCGTTTATCCTTTAATAGCTCATATTTTAGGATTGCAAATTGGTGAAGTTGACGGGAAACTGATTGATGTAAAATCAGCTTTAGTTAATTAGACAATGTGACTATTTAATAATTAAATATTACTAAAATAACAATAAACTCGACAGGTTTTAAAAACCTATCGGGTTTGTTTATATATCCTGCATACATAAGACGCTCTGTAATGCATCGCTATCGAAAACCTAAACAGATAAATTAATTTACTATCAAACAATTATTAAGACACAACTTTATAAGTTGGATCTTCAATCACATTTACATTTATCACCGCATCAGCATTTTTAAGTAATTGACGGCAGTCTGCACTTAAATGCTGTAGTTCTATAGTTTTATTCACTTGATTATATTTTTTAGTCAAATTGTTCAGCGCTTCAATTGCCGACATATCAGAAACACGGCTTTCTTTAAAATCAATTATAACATGATTTGGGTCATTTTGAATATCAAATTTTTCCATAAAAGCAGTTATCGAGCCAAAAAATAACGGACCATAAATCTCGTAATGTTTTATTCCGTTTTCATCTATATAGTTTCTAGCACGAATTCTTTTGGCGCTTTCCCAGGCAAAAACTAAAGCCGAAATAATTACGCCAATCAAGACAGCCAAAGCCAGATTATGAAGCACAATTGTAATTACAGCAACCAAAATCCCTACAAAAATATCGTGTCTTGGCATTTTGTTGATAATCCTGAAACTTGCCCATTCAAAAGTGGTAATGGCCACCATCATCATAACACCAACTAATGCAGCCATTGGCAATTTCCCAATTACCGGCGCTCCAAAAAGAATAATAATCAAAATAGTCAGCGCAGCAATAATTCCCGAAAGTCGGGCACGTGAGCCAGCGCCAAGATTAACTAAAGTTTGTGCAATCATTGGACAGCCTCCCATTCCGTAGAAAAAACCGTTTAAAATATTCGAACTTCCTTGTGCAATACATTCACGATTACTGTTTCCTCGGGTTCCGGTAATTTCATCGACTAAATTAAGCGTCAGTAAACCTTCCGTTAAACCAACTGCAGCAACAATAACCGAATACGGAAATATGATTTTAAAAGTTTCAAAAGAAAGTGGAATATTTGGAATATGAAAAGGAGGAAATCCACCTTGAACAGAAGCAATATCTTCAACCGTTTTGGTTTCTATGTTAAAGATAATAACCAAAGCAAAAACCACGATAATAGCAACCAAAGAAGCCGGAACCGTTTTTGTGATTTTAGGGAAAACCAAAACAATAGCAATTGTCAGTGCAACCAAACCGAGCATAATATAAAGAGGCGTTCCCTGAAGCCAGGAAACCTGCCCGTTGACAATAGTTTTGAACTGTTCCAATTGTGACATAAAGATCACTACCGCCAAACCATTTACAAAACCAAACATTACAGGTTGCGGCACTAGGCGAATAAATTTTCCAAGTTTAAAAAGCCCAATACAAATTTGAACTACACCGCCCAATGCGACAGCAGCAAAAACATATTCGATACCGTGCGATTTCATTAAGGCAATTAAAACAATTACAGTAGCTCCCGCCCCGCCCGATATCATTCCCGGTCTTCCTCCAAAAATAGCCGTTACCAATCCGGCAATAAAAGCAGCATATAAACCAACTAAAGGCGGGAATCCAGCCAAAATTGCAAACGACAACGATTCTGGAATCATGGTCATGGCAACAGTTAAACCGGCTAAAATCTCGTTTTTGTAATTGATTTTTTGCGTAAAATCGAAGAGTCGGAATGCTTTTTTCATAGGACACAAATGTAAAAAATAATACCTAGAAGAGACCCAAGCTTTTCTATTCTCTACATTCTACTCCAACCTCACACAAGTATACCCTAAACAATGCACATAATCAATTATATTATCACATTCAAGATCAACACCTTCAACCCTTAATATCTTATCACAATCCTCCAGGTCAAAATTGATTTTGTAATCTGGAAACTGAGTTTGGATAACAGCAATAACATAATTTTTATCTGCCTCTTTCTGAACATTTGTTTTAAAAACTTCCACCACCATAACCGTCTAGATTTGAGTGATTTAAAATTAAATAAAAACTTTCAAAATTGAAATTTTTATTTAAGTAAATTCTCTACTTTTTATTACGAAGAAATAGATTTTGAACGGAAAACAACATTCAGTATAATTTTAGCTATAAGGCACGATTACTCTTCCTTTCTACTATAAACAGCCACCTTATCCTCTAAATACATAATTTCCTTTTTAAGACTTTCGATAGTTTCTTTTCGAGAATCGGCGAGGTCTTTATAATGTGACGAAAAATCGTGATCTGAGGATTCTGATTGTAAATTTACTGTTCGGCGCAACATAGGACCTTCATTTCTTATCAACCATTCGCAGCTATATTGTGGATATATTTCAACAATCTTTAAAATCCATTTTGCTTGTATGTCACTTTTTTTGGCAATAGCACGAGATAGAACACCTTTGCTTGCACCAATTTTTTCTTCTAGCTTTGTTATCCCAATCCCTTCATTGTCAGCCAAACACTTAATATTATCTAGAATACCACTCATTTATGTAAGAAATTGTTTTCAAATTATTTGGTTTTGTTGAAAATTATCATCTATATTTGTTTCACTATTTAAAACAAATTAGACAATGGACAAAAGTAAGACAAAAAACTATAATTCCTACAATTCTACAATACTAGAGGCTTTGTTTTTAAAATATGGAGTCTCAAAATATTATATTCGTCAATGCGTGAAAGGCGCTATAAAAGGAATCAAAGCGGATAATATCAAAAAAGACTATTTCATAATGGAAAAAGCACACGGAGATATTGTTTCTCATCTTATAAAAAAATCATTAGAGTAAACTTCAAAAGAAATTATATAAATAAATTAAAAGGATTCTATTTTCTAATTTAAAGATAGAAATAAATGGTTATTTGAGACTAAATCCCCGAAGCTTATGCAACGGGGATTTATTTTTTCATTTTCCATCTGAGGGTAAAACGCATTATAAACTAATAATTCATACACATTCACTAAAACACGTATAAATACCTATCGCCATTATTTTATTTATTATTAAAATTGTGATGAATAATTTTTTCTGTTATAAGAAATTAAAATACATTTTCCGCAAGGAAGGTGGGGGTAAATTTTGTCACTTTTTTTTTGAAACAAAGTGGGATTTGAAATCGCTGGAACCGATTGGAAATTTCACTTTTTTTTTGCCATCTTGACGAAAGAAAGATAACCCTCATAAATTCCGCAACGATCCTATCAAAAACCCAAAAAATACACTTCTACAAAGTTATAGAACCTCAATTCTGTCCTATTGTAATACAAACAAGACTTTTAGAGGGAATAAAAATACAGCCTCTTTTTACTTTTGCACCCGCTCATTTATCTTCGAGAAAATCTGATAAATGGATAAAAACAAGTAAAAAGTAAAAAAAGAGAATGAGAAAAATTATACTTATGCTGACATTAATTCAAAGCGGATTCGTGATGGCACAGACAGAAACTGAAAAAGTGGTAACCCCAAACGGGAAAAAAGTAAAAGTTTACACAAATCCAGTCACTACTGTTGACAATGGTTTAACCAGAACTGGGGGAAATGTACAATTGGGCGGAGATTTAACAAAGCCTACTTTAATAAAAACAACTTCTGAAAATCCCTTAGCCATTGGAGGTTTGCAAAACGGAACTTTAACAGATCAATTGTTAACTACGGATGCTAACGGCGTTTTAAGGAAAATATCTAATGGTAATTGGTGGAATACTAATGGAAACACAGGAACAATTGCAGGAACAAATTTTATTGGAACTACAGATGATCAGGATTTAGTTTTTAAAAGAAAAAGCATACAAGCTGGACGTATAGCTATATTAAATACATCTTTTGGAGCATTTTCCTTACCTACAACAAGTACTGGAACTCAAAATTCCGCATTTGGATCATCAACCTTATTCTCCAATACAACTGGTAGCAATAATACCGCATTCGGTGGTGCTTCTCTATATAATAATACTACCGGAAATTACAATACTGCGTTAGGTTATTTTTCACTAAATTCTAATAAGAGCGGGGAATACAATACAGCTGTAGGACAACTTGCTCTTTCATTTACATTTAATGGCTCAGCAAATGTAGGTATTGGTTACAATGCAGGATCATATATTACTTCAGGTAAAAATAATACCGCGATAGGAAGTTCATCTCTGCCAGAAATAAAAGATGGTGAAAATAATGTTGCTATTGGTTTTCAAAGCGGAACTGGTTCAGCAAACCCCGCTACGGTAAAAAAAATGAGTAATAGCGTTTATATTGGTTCTAATACACACACTAGCTCTGACGATGTAAAAAATGAAGTGGTAATTGGAGATTCTGCAAGAGGAAAAGGTTCAAATACAGTTACAATTGGTAATTCTGATATAACTGATATAGGCGGTTACGTTCCTTGGTCAAATTATTCTGATTCTCGTTTAAAAAAGAATATCGTTAGCAGTACATACGGTTTAGATTTTATAAATAAATTACGTCCTGTGCTTTATAACATGAAAACAGGAACCACAGAATTACAATCTGGTTTTATTGCTCAGGAAGTAGAAAGTGCGGCAAATAGTATTGGTTATAAATTTAGCGGAATTGTAAAACCACAAAGTGATACTGATTTTTATAGTTTGCGTTATTCAGATTTTGTCGTGCCATTAGTAAAATCAGTGCAAGAGCTGAAAAAACAGTTGGAAGAGAAAGAAGAGAGAATTTTAGATCTTGAAAATCGTTTGCTAAAAATAGAGCAAAAACTTAAATAGTAATTGAAAGGAAGCATTTAGCTTCCTTCTTTATTTTCAACTATTTTATTTTAAAAAAATCCAACCTTTGCCACTTTGCTACTCCGCACCTTTGCTCCTCGAAAAAAAGCAGTATTTTTGCATTTCTGTAAACGCCACGAAATTAAAAGCCCAGAAATCGATATGACACGAGAACATTATATTCCGTTTAATAAAGAATTTTTACTCGAAGAGCAAATTACCGCTTTCGCTAATGACCCTAAAAAAGTAGATGGTTTTAAGAAACTTTTCGAAATAATCGAACACTATTATCATTACGAATCTTTTAACTTAAACCGAAATCTAAAGCAAAACTATGCACTTTATGATCCTGATTTAAGTGAGAAAGAACGAGAACAGTTTATCAATAAAAGCGATTTTCCAGTTTTTAAAGAAACACTACTGAAAGTCCTTGAACGTGGTAATTACTACAGAATTAATCAAAAAGCTTTAAACGATGCCTTTAACGAATCTGATTTAATTGGACTGAATCTTTCTATCGACTTTAATGCTTTCAAAGATTTTGAACTCTACGCGCGCGGACATCATAAAGCAAAAGAAAAAGTCAAAAAATATTTCTTCTGGAAAAAAGAAATCGAAATTGAATATTATGATCGTGTTTTAGTTTATTTAAACTACAGCGATGAAGATTTTCTAAATAAAAAGAAAGTCAAATTAGGCAAAATGCCAATTGATCCAGGTTCAATTGCACTGAAAATCTTTAAGCGTGTTCCGAAAAACGATCTTGAAACGATTTTCCCAAATGCGATTCCGAAAATGTCTGTCAAAGACAAAATGCTGCTTTGGGTTCCGGGGATTTTTGGTGGAATTTCGTTATTAAGTGCCAAAGTTATTCCAGCTTTAATCAACATGTATAATGCCTATGAAACGGGCGAAACCATTGACTTATTGAACAGCAAAACTTCTCTTAATCAGGGATTAATTGCTTTAGGAATTTTGTCTGCCTATTGTTTCCGCCAATACAATAATTTCATAAACAAAAAAATCCGATATTCTAAAATGCTTTCTGATAGTTTGTATTTCAAGAATCTCGGAAACAACAGTGGCGCATTTTATTCGCTTTTGAATTCGTCTGAAGAAGAAGTAATGAAAGAAACTATTTTGGCTTATTCGTTTTTACATAAAAGCGACAAACCATTAAGCGCAGAAGAGCTCGACTCTCAAATAGAATCCTGGTTTAAAACCCAATTAAAAACCGATTTGGATTTTGATGTCAACGATGCTTTATTAAAATTAAAAAGTATTGGACTTGGTGTAGAAAATAATGGAAAGTGGGAAGTTATTCCGGTTAAAGAAGCGCTTATCACAATTGATGAACTTTGGGATAATGTTTTTCAATACAATCAGAACGTAAGTTTATTAAAAAACTAAAAAATGTATACCTACAAATGTTCCTGCTGCGGAGAAATTTTTAATCAAATGCCTTTGTGTTTTGGAAACGAATTCCCTGCTTATTATTTTACTATTCCGCCAAAAGAAAGAGAAAAACGAATTGAATATGGAGGAAGTTGGTGCTATATAGATGAAGATTTTTTTTTCCATCAAGGGAGATTGACAATTCCGATAATTGATTATCATGAAGATTTGGTTTTTAATGTATGGACTACGATAAGTGAAGATAATTTCTGCTTACGAATGGATTTATGGGAAGATCCAAACCGAGTAAATCAAAAACCTTATTTTGGTTGGATGCAAACCAATGTACCTACTTACGGTGAAACTTTATCTTTAAAATCGATTGCAATTGAACAAGGCTTAGATTTAATTCCTGAAATAAGAATGATTGAAGAAAATCATCCTTTGACGATAGACCAAGAAAACGGAATTACATTAGAAAAAGCCATTTCTATTGTCGATGAAATAATGAAAATACAACACGGTAAAACCTAAAAGAAATTTCATTAGATTTACACATCTAATCTTAAAACCACAAAAAATGAGAACATTAGATCAATGGTTTGCTGAATATGCCGTAAGTCATCAAAACCCTAAAAACAAAGCGATACATTACATTTGCGTTCCCGCAATTTTCTTTTCGATTGTTGGTTTATTAATGAGTATTCCGAGCGGAATTATTGCTAATACTTTAAAACTGAATGCACCAGTTATTGAGAATTGGGCTTTTGTAGTTTTACTTTTTGTTCTCGTTTTTTATATCCGATTATCGATTGCAATGGCGGTTAAAATTGCCGTTTTTTCTGCAATTTGTTTAATTCTAAATTATTATATCGACCAGTTTGTGCCGTTGTGGATGTTCTCGATTGGTGTTTTTGTTATCGCTTGGATTGGACAATTTTACGGACACAATATTGAAGGCAAAAAACCTTCTTTCTTAAAAGATCTTCAGTTTTTATTAATTGGCCCAGCTTGGGTTGTCGAGAATTTATTTTCTCGAAAATAAATTCTAATGGCGCACGGATAACGAGGATTTAAACGGATTAACGCATATTTTTTTACATACTAATTATCAAATACTTACAAAACATTCTCATAACTTTATCTTTCGATAAATGAAATATTTATGAAAATAAGTGTCAAAGAAATCAAAATTGAAAATTATGATATTTTCACCTACAGACGAATCAGGCGCGCCATTGGGTATTTAGGCATAAGTCTACCTATTCTTTTGGTTGGTTTTTCGCTTGTTTCTTTTTTTCAAACCTCTATACAACCTTCCATCAGTGATTATTATTATACTAATTTGAGGGAAATTTTCACCGGAACTTTATCTGCTGTCGGCTTATTTTTAATTCGGTACAAAGGCCACGGAAATGCTTCTATCTTGAAAAATGATAATTTACTGACCAATATTGCCGGAATTATGGCAATTGGTGTCGCACTAATTCCCACAAACCCATCTGACTTTTCACAAAAAATATACACGTTTATTCCATCAACAAAAACTTGGTTGGGATGGTTTCATTATGGCTTTGCCGGAGTTTTCTTTTTGGTATTGGCTTTACTCGCGATCAATGTTTTTACGATTGGTCAGACAGGCGAAACTAGAACTTCTAAAAGCATTTTAAACGAAAATAATATTTACAGATTTTGCGGTTATACGATTTTGGGATCACTGATCCTGGTGCCTATTTCAGAAAAATTTAAACTGTTTACGTATTCCACTTTGGTTTTCGAAACTATTGCTCTTTTTGCCTTTGGAATTGCCTGGCTGATAAAAGGTCGCGCTCTTGGTGATAGGGGAAAAATTGGTCGAAAATTATACCAGGAAAACAACGCTGTAGATACCGAAAAAATATTGGAAGAATAAGCGGACTCTACAGTTCGCTATAATTTATCATTAATTTGACACGTTCAAACAACTCTGGAAATTCTTTTTTAAAGATTTCAGGCGTTTCAAAAAAATGCTCCAAAATTACAGCCAAAAACTCAAATTTATTGGTATACGCATAATCTCTAAAATAATTCCTTTCTTTAAGCTTGTTCGTTAAATATTGATTATCGAAATACTTTTCGATTTCGGTAAATTCATCACAGAAAATCACAGCTCCTGGGTCTGAGCTTTTTCTGGAATAAAAATGAAGAACATGAGTAAATTCATGTAACCCAAGATTAATATTATCTTGCGTCTTATGTCCGCTTTGGAAATCTTCCCATGAAAAAACAACCGATTTCATCCTCGGATTATATTCTCCTTTGTGATATGCCTGATTGATTGTCGAATAATAGGCTGTTGGGTAAATAATAATATTTTCAAAAAGCTCAAGTAGGTAATTTCGCATTCCGAAAGTCAACATTACGTAAGTTCCGGCAATAATCAATTTCATCTCTTGAGTGACTTCAATTTCTTTTCCTTCAAAATTGTAATGTTCAATGAAACACCCTACCCGATGTTCAAAATATCTTTTCTTTTTATCCGATAAATTAAAATAATATGGAAATTCGCGTTCCAAAATGGTCTTATCTCTCGGATCAATTTGTTTTAAAATTGGGTACCAAAACAAAAATAATGGCTTATTGAACATCAACAGATAAATAGGCTCAATGATTCTGAAAACAATTACTCCTAATACTAAAGCAATCAAGATTCCGATAAAGAAGAAAACAAACATATTTTAAATTTGATTTGGGATTGAAGAACCTGTCGTCCTCTACTTTGCTAAAATAGGAAATCGGAATTAAAATATTTCATTATATTAGCTTAATAATCAGAAAAGAATTACTAATCACAATCAAACATTAAATATGGAAAACAAAAGCGCATTACGATTTACTTTTTCGATTATCGCAATCATTTTAGGCGTAGTATTGTTTAAGCAATTTGACTTTGAAACGCTAAAATTTGAAAAGCCAGCTCTGGCGATTATTTATATTGTTGTCTTTTTATTTTCGATTTTTGTACTGATTAAGAATTATAAGAAGAAAACTGAGAAATAATTAACCGTTATTTTTTTATTCATAAAATTGTCTCATAGATATTGGACAATTGCATAATAAAAAAGCGCAAGTCTTAAAAGATAAGACTTGCGCTTTTATAGTGACCCCGGAGGGGTTCGAACCCCCAACCCTCAGAGCCGAAATCTGATATTCTATCCAGTTGAACTACGAGGTCATTTTTATTTTAGATTTATGACTTTAGAATTCAAATTCAATCTAAAATCTGTCCCGATGGCTATCGGGACTAAAATCTAAAATTATATTACGAAAGTAATTTCTTCACAATTGTCGAAATGGTTTTTCCTTCAGCAGTTCCGCCTAATTGAGCAGATGCCAATCCCATAACTTTACCCATTGAAGCTATTCCAGAAGCTCCAGTTTCAGCAATTATTTTTGCTATAACAGCTTCTACTTCCTCTTCGCTTAATTGAGCTGGTAAAAACTTCTCGATTACTGCCACCTGAGCTAATTCTGGTTCAGCTAAGTCTGGACGATTTTGTTCTGTAAAGATTCTTGCGCTTTCTTTACGCGTTTTTACTAATCGCTGAAGCAATTTAATCTCATCGTCTTCAGTCAATTCTTCTTTAGATCCTGATGCCGTTGAAGCTAATAATAATTCAGATTTAACTGCTCTTAATGCTTCTAAAGCTACTGTATCTTTTGCTTTCATGGCCGTTTTTATTTCGTCCATGATTTGTGTCTGTAAACTCATCTTTATTTTTATTTGAATAAGCAACGCTTACTAATTGATATATTAATTTGGAATTTGTTCTCGACTTCGCTCGAACTGACAATAAGATTCACTTTAAAAACCTATTTAGGAAGTCAAATTTCTAAATTCTGTGCGAAGATAAAAAAAATAACCCGAAAATTAAATCCAATTTTCGGGCTATCCTAATATTAAGATTGTAAAATTAATCTACGTTGTCGTGCAAAAATGAATTATTTGAACGCAATTGCAAATCGTTGTTACTGTCTGTTCCAACTGAAATTCTCGAATTGGTGTTATTTGACTGAGAATTCGACAAATCGATTCCTAATCTTTTGTAAGCTGGCTCTTTTTCCAACTCATCAATTCTAGAAACATTGTTATGAAATTTATAATTAAATTCTTTTAGTTTCTTTCTTCTTTCTTCGGCACGCAAACGCAATGTTTCTTCAATTGTCAATTCCATTGGAGAAACTTCTGCAGTTGTTGTAAAATCAGGCTGGCTTGCAAAATCAACTCTTGGTTTCAACGTAATGTTTAATTCCTCAGGAACTACATCTTCAACCACTTTTTCAACTGGTTTTGAAGCTGTCAATTCATTTTCAACTTCCATATATTCTTCTAACGAATATTTGATGATACCATTATCAGAAAGTTCAGTTACCGGAACAAATGAAACCGGATCGTTCACTTTAATATTGCGAGTTTCGTTTGTTAACTCAAACATGATTTTAGTTTCCTGCTCAGCAACTGGTTCTTTTTTAACTTCAGGTTCACTTCTAAAAAGAGGTAAATCAAATGAGAAAGTCGTTTGTTCTTCCTTTTCAAAAGTTCTTTGCTGTACTGGCTTTACTTCTTGGTAAGCTGGCACTTCTGGTGCAGAAATTTTAAAATCGATATCTGTAATTGGAGAAACGATTTCAAAAGTCACATCAAGATTTTTAATAAACTCAGACATCACTACCAATTCTTCCTGATTAATTGTTGGCGGCGTAACTGGAGCAACTGGAGTTTGAGCTACGGGAGCAACCGTATCTTCCATTAAATCAAAAACAACTTTATCCTCAGATTTTGCAGTAGGTGTTTCAGCGTTCAAATCAAAAGAAGTAAGTGGTCTATTTGTTAAATTATGAACACTTCTTTGCTCATCTTCTAACGTGTGAATAATTTTCTTTGGCTCTGTATTAACGATTTCGTTTTGTTGTTCAACATCAAAACCAGTAGCAATAATAGTTACAGCAATAGCTTCACCAAGAGCTTCGTCTTCACCAACTCCCATGATAATATTTGCATTGTAACCTGCCTCGGCCTGGATATGATCGTTGATCTCTCCGATTTCATCAAGCGTTATTTCATTAGATCCAGAAACGATAAGCAACAATACGTTTTTGGCTCCTGTAATTTTATTATCGTTTAACAACGGAGAATCCAATGCTGATACAATCGCATCTTTTGCTCTGTTTTCGCCTTCTGACACAGCAGATCCCATAATTGCCGTTCCGCTATTTGCTAAAACTGTTTTAGCATCACGTAAATCGATATTTTGAGTATAGTGGTGCGTAATTACTTCGGCAATACCTCTTGAGGCAGTTGCCAAAACTTCATCAGCTTTCGAGAATCCGGCTTTAAAGCCAAGGTTTCCGTAAACTTCTCTTAGTTTATTATTATTAATTACGATCAAAGAGTCAACTTGTTTACGTAATTTTTCGATTCCTAAAAGCGCTTGTTCCTGACGTACTTTCCCTTCAAATTGAAACGGAATTGTCACGATACCGACTGTTAAGATTTCTCTTTCTTTTGCTAATTGCGCGATAACCGGAGCAGCACCTGTACCAGTACCACCACCCATACCAGCGGTAATAAATACCATTTTGGTACCACGGTCTAACATCTTTTCGATATCGGCAATACTTTCAATAGCAGACTGCTGTCCAACGTCAGGATTTGCTCCTGCTCCAAGACCTTCTGTCAAATTCATACCCAACTGAATTTTGTTAGGCACCGAACTATTCTGCAGCGCTTGTGAATCGGTATTACAAACGATGAAATCAACACCTTTAATACCTTGTTTAAACATATGGTTGATAGCATTGCTACCTCCTCCACCTACACCTATTACTTTGATTACATTTGATTGGTTTTTTGGCAAATCAAATGAAATGCTTCCAAATTCTGAGTTGCTCATCATCTTTTTGGTTTTTTAATTCTTATTTAGTACATTTTTTACTTCTTGACTTGGGGCAAAAAGTAATCCTTTTCTCTTTTCTCTATTCGGCTTATATTTATTCAGCGTTGTCTAAAAAATCTTTGATTTTATCGACGTATCTGTCAAAAAATGATCTCCTTATTTTGGTTTCTGTAGATTCTGCTTCTACTTTATTTGTTCTTGTTTCTCTTGGTTCTTCAATAGTTTCTACTCTTTCAACGTAATTTTCTTCTACTTCGTATCGCTGCTGCACTGGTGGTTGTTGCTGAACTGGAGCATTTCTGTAAACAACTTTTGGTTGCTCATTTACAATTTCCATTCGAACAGCACTTTGAGTACTATTTTCGATACTGTTCATTACTAAACCAACAGCTGTTGCAAACAATGGACTAGAAATTTCTTCGCTTGAATTTCCGGCTAAATGTTCATTTGGATATCCAATTCTTGTGTCCATTCCGGTAATATACTCAACTAATTGTTTAATATGTTTTAGCTGAGCGCCACCACCTGTAAGAACAATTCCTGCAATTAATTTTTTACGAGGATCTTCGTGTCCGTAAGCTTTAATTTCGGCAAAAACCTGCTCAATAATTTCCACTACACGTGCATGAATAATTTTCGAAAGGTTTTTAAGCGAAATTTCTTTTGGCTCTCTTCCTCTTAAACCAGGAATAGAAACAATTTCGTTGTCTTTATTTTCTCCAGGCCAAGCTGATCCGAATTTTATTTTTAAAAGCTCTGCTTGTTTTTCAATTATCGAACAGCCTTCTTTAATATCATCTGTAATTACGTTTCCTCCAAAAGGAATTACTGCTGTGTGACGAATGATTCCATCTTTAAAAATGGCCAAATCCGTAGTTCCGCCTCCAATATCAATTAACGCAACACCCGCTTCTTTTTCTTCCTGACTTAAAACTGCATCTGCCGAAGCTAATGGTTCCAAAGTCAATCCTGAAAGTTCAATTCCTGAACTCTGAATACATCTTCCAACATTTCTGATTGAAGATGCCTGACCAACTACAACGTGAAAACTAGATTCTAATCTTCCGCCGTACATTCCAATTGGTTCTTTAATCTCAGATTGTCCGTCAATTTTAAATTCTTGTGGCAAAACGTGAATAATTTCTTCACCCGGCAACATAGCCAGTTTATTTACCTGATCAATCAAAAGCTGAATATCTTTTTCGCCAATAACTTCCTCTGGATTATTACGGCTGATGTAATCTGTATGCTGAATACTTCTGATGTGTTGCCCGGCAATTCCCACAACAACATCTTTAATTTTATAACCTGAATTGTTTTCTGCTTCAAGTATTGCTTGCTGAATTGACTGAATAGTTTGCGTGATGTTGTTTACAACTCCTCTCGCAACACCCAGACTTTTGGATTTTCCAATACCCAAAATCTCCAATTTGCCATACTCGTTCTTCTTGCCTATCATGGCAACTATCTTTGTCGTTCCAATATCTAGACCTACTGCAATGTTATCTTTTTCCATTTTCTATTATTTTGTGCAAACTACTTGTTCCGTAAACCTAAGGTCAATCTTATTGTATTTGTATAACGAACTATCTAAAACTGCTTTTTGAAAAAACGCCTTATAGTTTCTAAATTTTTTATCAACATTCATCGTTCTTCCAAAATCTATGACAAAATCATAGTTTCGATTAAACATTTTTAGGCTGCCATTAGGCATAATTTGTATTGCAATGATGTTTTTTTTCAAAAACGCATCGTCATAAATTGTGCGAAATAAAGCAGCTAAATCTTCGTTATTTTTTTCATTTATTGCCCCCGAAACAAGAGGAACTCGCGCTGTAAAATTGTCTGACAAGGGCATTTTATTGCCCTCATAGTCAATATAAAAAGATTGATCACCATCGTAAACTCGCGCTACTGGTGTCTTCTGTTTCACTACCGCTTTTAGAACGCCATCGATACTTACAAAAACGTCTGACTTCTCAATCATGTCTTGCGTATCAAGGGATTTTTCTATCTTATTCAAATCTAGTTCATCTTTTCTAATACTCGAAGCGTCTCTTTTATTTTCTATCAACAATTTATTAACCGTTTCTGCCTTCACAAAAAGCGCATTTTCTCCTACAAAAACGACTATCGATTTCTTCAATTTTCGATCGCCATTTCGATGCTGTGCGAAAGAATATAAAAAAAGTACGAGTCCTAAAATAAGTACTAATCGAATATTTGTCCAATTAAATATTTTCATCTAGCATTTTTTTGATTGACGGAACCATTTCTCCAATATCACCTGCTCCTATTGTTACAATTATTGGAGCATCATTGGCTTTGATTTTTTCCAATAAATCTTCTTTTGCAACAATTTGTTTGTTCGAATTTGTCATTTTTCCCAACAGCCATTCTGATGTAACTCCTTCCATTGGCAATTCGCGTGCTGGATAAATATCCATTAAAAACACTTCGTCGAATTTTGACAAACTTTCTGCAAATCCATCCACAAAATCTTTTGTTCGACTGAATAAATGCGGCTGGAAAATCGCCAGTACTTTTCGTCCCGGATACAATTCCCTAACTGCTTGATGAACAGCATTTATTTCTGTTGGATGATGTGCATAATCATCTATGTAAACTAACTTATCCGATTTAATCTGATAAGAAAAACGTCTTCTGATCCCTCTGAATGAAGCAATGGCTTTTGCAATAGCGTCGGTCGGGGTGCCGTACGTTTTAGCCATCGCAATAGCCATCAGTCCATTCATTAAATTGTGTTTTCCAGGCAATCCAAAATGAAGGTCTTTTATAATTTCTGATGGTGTCTGTACATCAAAAACATAGCTTCCGTCTTCAATTCGAACATTATAAGCCTTATAAAGTGCATCTTCATTTATAGCACACTGAACGCCTTCTAAAGGCAATTCTTTTGTGATAAAAAGATTGTTTTTATCTTCTACTTTTGAAGCAAATTCTCTGAAAGAATCTTCAATAGCATCACTTGTTCCATAAATATCTAAATGATCTGCATCCATTGAAGTTACGCAGGCGATATTTGGATGCAAATGCAAAAACGATCTGTCAAACTCATCTGCTTCAACAACTGTTACCGTTTTTCCGGTTCCAATTAAATTTGAGTTATAATTTTCTACAATTCCTCCAACAAACGCCGTAACATCTGCTCCGCTTTCATACAAAATATGCCCTAGAATACTAGATGTTGTTGTTTTTCCGTGCGTTCCTGCCACTGCAAAACTAAAAGTGTCTTTAGTAATAATTCCTAAAACCTCTGCACGCTTTTTAATTTCGTAATTTCTTTCAATAAAATAATTCCATTCTGAATGTGTTTTAGGAACTGCAGGAGTAAAAATCACCAATGTATTTTCTACAAAATAATCAGTTGGAATCAAATTAATATTATCTTCAAAATGAATATCAATACCACTTTCAATTAATTCACTTGTAAGCATTGACGGCGTTTTATCGTAACCTGAAACCTGTTTCCCAATATATTTAAAATAGCGGGCCAGGGCACTCATTCCGATGCCTCCAATACCAATAAAATAAACGTTTTGTATTTGATTTAAATTCATTTTAATTTGCTTTAAGCATTAAGCTTTAGGCTTTAAGCCATTAACTTTATTTTATTATTTAATTAACTTCACAATCTCTGCTACAATATCTTGTGTAGCTTTTGGCATTGCCAGTTTTTTAATGTTCGAACTTAATTGTTTTTGTTTTCCTTCATCTTTCAGCAGTGCTTCAAAAACAATACTGAATTCATTATCCAATTCTGATTCTTTCAATAAAATAGCACCTTTGGCATCAACAATTGCCTGCGCATTTTTAGTTTGATGATCTTCAGCAACATTTGGCGACGGAATAAAAATTACTGGTTTTCCAACAATACATAATTCTGAAACCGATGATGCTCCGGCTCTCGAAATAATCACATCGGCAGCTGCATAAACAAAATCCATTCTTTCAATGAAATCAACAACTCTAACGTTTTGCTGATTGTATTTTTTATAATCTTCAAAATATAACTTTCCGCATTGCCAGATTAGCTGAACATCCTGCGAAAGAAAATTTTGCAATTCTTTTTCAATTAACTGATTGATTCTTCTTGCACCTAAGCTTCCACCTAAAACCAGCAATGTTTTTTTATTCGGATCTAAACCATAAAAAGTAATTGCTTCATCGCGTTTACTTTCAATATCAATTAAATCCTGACGAACCGGATTTCCAGTCAAAACAATTTTATCAGCTGGAAAAAATCGCTCTAAATTTTTGTAAGCAACACAAATGGCATTTGCTTTTTTGCTTAACAATTTATTTGTTATACCTGGAAAAGAATTCTGTTCCTGAATAACTGTTGGAATTCCCGCTCCACCTGCTGCCTGCAATAATGGTCCACTCGCAAAACCTCCCGTTCCGATTACTACGTTTGGCTTAAACTTTTTAATAATTCGTCTTGACTCTAATAAACTCGAAGCCAATTTAAGAGGAAACATCATATTCTGCAAAGTCAATTTTCGCTGTAAACCTGCAATCCAAAGACCTTTTATTTCGTAACCAGCCTGAGGCACTTTTTGCATTTCCATTTTATCTTTGGCGCCTACAAAAAGAAATTCTGCATCAGGAAATTGTAATTTTAATTCATTTGCAATTGCAATTGCAGGATAAATATGCCCTCCTGTTCCTCCTCCGCTAAGTATGAATTTATACTTTGTCATCTTTCTAAAAATTACAACTTTTTAAAAAATTATTATATTTAACTTATTTATTCAAAACAGCATTCATCGGATTTCTTGAATTATCTTCGATTGAATACATTGCCTCTTCTTCATATACTTCATCAGCTGGCAAATCCTCTTCTGCTAATTCTTTATCAATTAATCTTTGCAGTGCTTCTTTTCTTCGTTCTTTCTCTATTTTCTCTTCTGCAATTTCTTCTTCTTTTTTTGTAACGCTGATGATAATTCCGAGGCCTAAACAGGTCATCCAAATCGAACTTCCTCCTGAACTTATCAGCGGCAAAGTTTGTCCTGTAACCGGCAATAATTCAACCGCAACTGCCATATTAATCATCGCCTGAAATATCATTGGAAACCCAAGTCCGACGACGACTAATTTTCCAAATAATGTATTGGCTTTGTGCGATGCTATAACAAATCGAAACAAAAGCAATAAATACAAAATCAATATTGCAACTCCTCCTACTAATCCATATTCTTCAACAATAATGGCATAAATAAAATCGGAAGATGATTGTGGCAAAAAGTTTTTCTGAACGCTTTTCCCCGGACCTAAACCGCCTAATTTTCCAGATGCAATGGCAATTTTAGCTTTTTCGATCTGATAATCATCTTCATCAGGTTTATCTGTTGTAAAATTCATGATACGACTTTCCCAGGTTGAAACCCTGCTGAAAAATCTTGAATCCGGAAAAGCTTTTGCAACCAAAAGGAAAAATGCCAACATGGCAATTCCAGAACCGATAATAATCCCAATATGTTTTAATGGATATTTTCCAATGAACGTAAGCATTAAAACCATTGCAAAAATCAATGCTGTAGTTGAAAAATTCGCAGGCAGAATCAATGCCAATGTAATAAACACCGGAATCCAAAGCTGTATAAATGATACTTGGAAAGGCTCATTTTCTTCTTTCTTTTTAGACAAATATCGTGCTACAAAAATGAACAAAACAATCGAAGCCAAAGTTGAAGTCTGAAATGTAATTCCAATAAATGGCACCTGAATCCAACGGCTCGCATTTGCTCCCGCAATAACAGTTCCTTTCAACAATGTATAAAGCAACAAGAACCAAACTATTGGCAAAGCAATTTTTGAAATCGCTCTGAAATAATGATACGGCACTTTATGCACCCAATAAATAATCAAGAATCCGATACAAATGTGAGCCAAATGTTTTACCAAATACCCTAATGTATTTCCGGTTCCGTGACCTATATATGCTAAATTACTACTCGCACTAAAAACAGGCATAAACGAAAACAGTGCTAATAAAGCCACGAATGACCATATTACTCTATCTCCTTTTAGTTTATTTACCAGTTCTTTCATCTTAATTTTAGATTTCTGATTTTAGATTTTAAATTATTTTCTAAAACCTTCGATTTTTTATTTATTGATTCTTTTATTTACTGTTTTTAAACTGCTGACGAAAATGGCTGTTAACTTATTTCCTTCTTTCAAAATCATTTCTAATTCTGATTTATCACTCCAATCTTTTTCTTTTATAATTTCCAACCAAAATAAAGTTTCATCAGCTTCTTCTAAAACAATATTCATTTTAGAAATAAATTCTTTATCACTTCTTGCTGTGCAAACTCCTCTATAATTTGCTCCAACAGACGTACCACTTCTTACAATTTGATTTGCAATTACTTTTACAATGTATGCACCAGGTAATTTTTCAGCTAAACCAATTACACCCAAAGAGAACTTTTTTGTTCTCAACTTCATTTCATCCGTCGTCATAATCAAAAAGAACTTATATCATTTTGAGTTCAAAGCTTAGCGATAATCTAAAATCTGAACTCTAAAATCTAAAATTATAAATTATGAACCGCTTGTTTGAATTGCTTTCCTCTGTCTTCGTAGTTTTCGAATAAATCGAAACTTGCGCAGGCTGGAGACAATAAAACGGCATCGCCTTTTTCTGTTAATCTTTGTGCTGTTTTTACAGCATCGTTCATATTGTTTACTTCAACCATAATATCAACAACATTTCCAAAAGCATCAATAATTTTACGATTATCGATTCCTAAGCAAATAATTGCTTTTACTTTTTCACGTACTAATGACATTAATTCGTTGTAATCATTTCCTTTATCAACACCTCCTACAATCCAAACAGTCGGAACATTCATGCTGTCTAACGCAAAGAAAGTTGCATTTACATTTGTTGCTTTTGAATCGTTGATATATTGTACGTTTTGTATTTTTAATACTTTTTCTAAACGGTGCTCAACACCCTGAAAATTAGATAAACTTTCGCGAATTGTTGCATTTCTAATTTGCATCAATTTTGCTACGGAGCTTGCTGCCATTGCGTTTTTCATATTATGTTTTCCTTCTAACGCAATGTGTTCTGTTTCCATTGTAAACTCTTCTTGGTTGATCTTTATTTCCATTTTGTTGTTATTTATAGAAGCCCCTTCATCAAAACTTTTCGTTAATGAGAAAGGAATTAATTTTGCTTTTGTTGTATTATTTTTTAACCATTCTGCACTTGCTTCGTCATCGGCATCATAAATCAGATAATCACTTTCTGTCTGATTCATTGTAATTCGGAACTTCGAATTGATGTAATTTTGATACTTGTATTCATATCGATCTAAGTGATCAGGGCTAATATTGGTAATTATGGCAATGTCTGGCCTGTAATCTATAATTCCGTCCAGCTGAAAACTGCTTAATTCAAGAACGTATGCATCAAACTTATTTTCAGCAACCTGCCAGGCAAAACTCTTTCCTATATTACCTCCCAAACCAACATTCAATCCAGCCGATTTTAACAAATGATAAGTCAACATTGTTGTAGTTGTCTTCCCATTACTTCCTGTGATTCCAATTGTAAGGGCTTCTGTAAAAGGTTTTGCAAATTCGATCTCCGAAATTACTTTTACTCCAGCCGCAATCAGCTTTTTTACTATTGGTGATTTCTCAGGAATTCCCGGGCTTTTCATTACCACATCGGCATTCAGAATAAGATCTTCAGTGTGCTGCTCTTCTTCCCAGGCGATTTTATTAATTATAAGAACTTCTTTATAGCTTTCTTTTATCTTTCCAAAATCAGACACAAAAACATCGTATCCTTTTTTCTTCCCGAGGATGGCAGTGCCTACACCGCTCTCTCCTCCTCCTAAAACTACCAGCCTCATCTATCTTAACTTTAAAGTAACGATTGACAAAATGGCTAACATAATTGCAACAATCCAGAAACGAGTCACAATTTTACTTTCGTGATATCCTTTTTTCTGATAGTGATGATGCAGTGGCGACATCAGGAAAATTCTACGTCCTTCGCCGTATCTCTTTTTAGTGAATTTGAAATAACTTACTTGTAAAACCACTGAAAAATTTTCTACTAAAAAGATTCCACATAATAACGGAATCAATAATTCTTTACGAACGGCAATTGCTAAAACTGCGATGATTCCTCCAATAGTTAAACTTCCTGTATCTCCCATAAAAACAGATGCCGGATAAGAGTTATACCAAAGAAATCCGATTAATGCTCCAACAAATGCAGATATAAAAACTGTCATTTCCCCCGAATTAGGGATATACATAATATTAAGATAATTCGAGAAGATGATATTTCCCGAAACGAATGTAAATATCCCGAGCGCGAGTACTGAAACTGCGGAAGTTCCTGCCGCGAGCCCATCAATTCCGTCAGTTAAATTTGCTCCGTTAGAAACCGCTGTAATGATAAAAATTACAACCGGAATAAAAATCAACCAAGCCCATTTTTCATATCCATCTCCTGTCCAAGCTAATAATTCGGCATAATCAAATTCGTTGTTTTTTACAAAAGGAATTGTCGTAGCAGTTGATTTTTCTTCAACAGGTGCCGGCAAAACAATCGTTGTGTTTTGTGATGCTTTAAAAACATCTGTTCTTCCTGTATCAGTACGAACTGTTACCGCCGGATTAAAATAAAGAACAGCTCCTACGATTACTCCCAAACCAACTTGACCAATTACTTTGAAAATTCCTTTAAGACCTTCTTTATCTTTTTTGAATATTTTGATATAATCATCAATAAAGCCAATTGTTCCCATCCAAAGTGTAGTCACAATAAGCAATACGATATAAATATTATGCAAACGAGCAAACAACAAAACAGGTACAAGAGTTGCAAAAATGATAATCAGACCCCCCATTGTAGGTGTTCCCGCTTTTTCATTTTGCCCTTGAAGACCTAGCTCACGAACTGTTTCACCAACTTGCTGATTGCGCAAAAAGTTGATAATACGTTTTCCATAAATCGTGGATAAAAGCAACGAAAGCATTAAAGCCAAAGCCGATCTAAAAGTGATATACTGAAAAACTCCAGTTCCAGGTATATCTAATGTTTTGTCAAAATATTCAAATAAATAGTATAACATATTTTTCTATTTTTTTTAATTCTAATTTTGAAACTCCAAATTCCAATTATGTAGCGGTATCTGAACTTAAAAATTTATTATTATTTGTTTAGTTGCTCTAAAATTTCTTTTACAGTTTCCATATCATCAAAATGATGGCGTACACCATTTATCTCTTGATACGTCTCATGTCCTTTCCCTGCAATAAGAATAATATCATTTGGCTGAGCCAATTGACAAGCTGTTTTTATAGCCTGTTTTCTGTCCGTAATTCTTAATATTCTTTTGTAATTATGAGGTTCAACTCCTTTTTCCATTTCATCTAAAATCACTTCAGGATCTTCATTTCTTGGATTATCAGAAGTTAAAATTGCTTTGTCGCTTAAGTCCGAAGCAATTTTTGCCATAATTGGTCTTTTCGTTTTATCTCTGTTTCCACCGCAACCAACAACTGTAATTAATTGTTCATTTTTGGTACGAATATCATTAATCGTTTTTAATACATTATCCAATGCATCCGGAGTATGAGCGTAATCAACAATTGCTGTTACGTTTCCTTCTGAAACAATATATTGAAAACGCCCTGAAACACTTTCTAAATCAGACAGTAAGCGTAACGCTTCAAGACTATCCATTCCTAGTTCGATTGCTGTTCCGTAAATCGCCAATACATTATATGCATTAAAAGTTCCAATTAGTTTTACCCAAACTTCATTGTCATTTACTTTTAACAGCAAACCAGATAATTGGCTTTCTAAAATTGTTGCTTTAAAATCTGCATATGATTTCAAAGCATATGTAAACTTTCTAGCCACTGTATTTTGCAACATTACAGTTCCGTTTTTATCATCAATATTTGATAAAGCAAAAGCTGTTTTTGGTAATGAATCAAAAAAAGATTTTTTTACATCTCTGTATTCTGCAAAAGTTGGATGATAATCCAAATGATCATGAGAAAGGTTCGTAAAAATTCCCCCTACAAAATGCAACGCTTCAGTTCTTTTTTGGTGAATTCCATGCGAACTTACCTCCATAAAACAATGTGTCACACCTTCTTCGATCATTTCATTTAAAAAATGATTAATCGTAATAGAATCTGGTGTCGTATGCGTTGCAGGATATTCAGTTTCATCAACCATAATTTTTACAGTTGATAACAATCCAACTTTAAAACCTGCTTTTTTAAACAACTGAAACAACAATGATGCAATGGTTGTTTTTCCGTTTGTACCGGTTACTCCAACTAATTTCAGTTTTGAAGAGGGATCTCCAAAATAATTAGCAGCCATAAAAGCCAAAGCCGTATTGGTATCTTTTACCTGTATATATGAAATTCCTTTTTCAACATTTTGAGGAAGCGTATCGCAAATAATAGCCGTTGCTCCTAACTGAATTGCTTTTTCAATATAATCATGCCCATCAGAAAGGGAGCCACGAATGGCCACAAAAACATTATCAGCTTCAACTTTTCGTGAATCAAATTCAATTTTTTGAATACCAATTTCTGTCGAACCAGTTACTGATTCGATAGCTACTTTGTATAATATGTCTTTAAGTATTTTCACGATAATTCTAATACTATAATTGCGTTTTTACTAATATTTTGACCAGCCTGAATCGATTGATTCTTCACTTTTCCAACTCCATTTACTTTAACTTTCAAACCCAAATTTTCCAGTAAAGCAATTGCATCCATTCCCGGCATTCCTTTTAAATTCGGAATTACATTTGTTTTTGTGTTTGATTCCTTCTCAAATTTTGCGTAACTGATTTCTTGTTTTGGAATTTTAGAATCGAGCTGTTTTATTTTATTTGTTGAAGGCGCATCTGTAAATATTTTTTGGGCAATTCTTTTAAAAACCGGCCCTGCCACATCTGCACCGTAATAATTATTTTTTGCCGTATTTGGCTTATGAACCACTACAATACAAGAATATTTAGGATGATCAGCAGGAAAGTATCCCACAAAAGAAGATGCATAATACAAGGCTGATTTCCCTTCTTTTCCTCCATAATTCATTTGAGCAGTTCCTGTTTTTCCAGCCATCGAAAAATCTTTCGAATACAATTTGGAGCCTGTTCCTTTTTTGACCACGTTCTGTAAAACAGCTTTTAATTTTTTAATTGTTTCCGGCGAACAAACCCTTGGATTAATCACTTCTACATCGAATTTCTTAATCGTTTTATTCCATTCTTTAATTTCAGATACAAATTGCGGTCTTACCATTACACCATTATTCGCAACCGAATTATAAAATGCCAATGTTTGCATTGGTGTAACTGAAACTGAATATCCAAAAGCCATCCATGGAAGTGAAATTCCCGACCAGCTTTTACCACCCGGATGTGGAATAATTGGTCTTCCTTCTCCTTTAAAATGCAATCCTAACGGTTTATCCAAACCAAAATTTCTAATATGATCTACAAATTTTGATGGATTGCTTTTATAATTATCATAAACCGCCTGAACCATTACTGTGTTTGACGAAAGCTCAAATCCGCGAGCTAATGAAATTTTTCCATAACCACCATTATGTGAATCACGGACTGATCTTCCATAATATTTTACAACACCATTGTGACTGTCATAAACCGTACTTGTATCAGCTACTTTATCTTCTAAAATTGCCATTAAATCAACCAATTTAAAGGTCGATCCTGGTTCGTGAGATTCTGCTACAGCATAATTTGTAGTTTCAGTATACGATCCGTCTTCACCTCTTCCTAGATTTGAAATTGCTTTTACATGTCCTGTTTCAGTTTCCATAACAACAACACAACCGTGATCCGCTTCATAATCCTGAAGTTGTTTCAATAAGGCGTGGTGTGCAATATCCTGAATAAATACATCTATCGTCGAAATCACATCATAACCATCAATCGGATCTACTTCATTTACATCACGTATTGGTTTCCATTGACCTTTTGCAATTTTTTGTTTTAAGATTTTCCCATCTTTTCCGTTCAAATAGCTTTTAAAAGCCCATTCGATTCCTTTTCCAACTTCAATTCCGGTTGCAGGATCAATTCGGTCGTAACCAATAGTTCTTTCAGCAATTTGCCCTATTGGATGCTTTCTAACTGTTTCCTGTTCCACTATAATCCCACCTTTGAAAGCTCCTAAATTGAATAATGGAAAACCTTTTATTTTTACATACTCAGTATAACTCAACTTTCTAGCGATCAAATAATAACGATTTTTATTTGCTCTGGCTCTTCTTAATTCCTGTTCGTAATAACCTGCTGGCCTATCCAAAACTGTAGCTAATGAATCTGATAAAACTTTTACATATTTTTCAAAAGTTTCGGTTTTTGGTGCTTTTGCATCAAATCGAATTTCATAATTTGGGATTGATGTTGCCAATAAACTTCCATCAGCCGAATAAATATTTCCTTTGTTAGCCGGAATGATAAAATTTCTAACCGTACGCTGTTTTGCTAATTGTCTGTAATGATCTCCGTCAACCCACTGAATATTGGTCAATTTAACAACAATAGCAATTGCCATCAAAAAGATGAAAACTGCTACGAGGTAAATTCTGTAGGATATATGTTTATCGTCTACTGCCATATTCTTTTAAAGAAACTTTTTTCTTCTTCTTTTTTAACTTCTATTTTTATTGGAGGAACCGTTGATGGAAAAATCTGTTTTTCAAGCATTTTATCCGATATGGTCGATTCCATTTTTAATTTCATTAATTCTGAACGTCGGTCTACAAACTCTGATCGCAATTCTTTTACTTCATTATTCAGTTTTGCAATTTCAAAAACCTTTTGTTCGTATCGCTGTGTATTTGCAATCATCAAAATGGCAAGCAAAATGATAAAAACTATGAAACGCCAGTTTTTAATTGCGTCATCATTGATTAGAAATCTTGCTTTTAATATGCCAAATACTCCACTTTTCATTTCTACCTATATATTATATCTTTTCAGCAATTCTCAATTTTGCACTTCTTGCTCTATTATTGATTTTGATTTCTGCATCGTCAGGAACAATCAATTTTCCGATGGTTTTAAACGGAACTGAAAAATTTCCGTAAAAATCGCGTTCTGGTTCTCCTTCAAACATTCCATTTTTGATGAATCTTTTTACCAGTCTATCTTCTAAAGAATGATAAGAGATTACCGAAAATCTTCCGCCCGGATTCAAAATCTCCAATGATTGCTCAATAAACTCTTTTAAAACATCCATTTCCTGATTTACTTCGATTCGGATAGCTTGATAAATCTGAGCCAATACTTTATTTCGAACCTTCTCAGGTAAATATTTCTTCAAAACTTCTTTCAGTTCATCTGTTGTTTTGATTGGATAGTCTCTTCTAGCTTCAACAATTGTTCTGGCTAAGGCTGGTGCGTTTTTCAACTCCCCGTAATCAAAAAAAACACGACGTAAATCCTGTTCTTCATATTCGTTAACCACCCGATAAGCACTCAAATCATTTTTTTGACTCATCCGCATATCCAGATCGGCATCAAATCTTGTAGAAAAACCTCTCTCAGGAACATCAAACTGATGTGATGAAACTCCTAAATCTGCCAAGATTCCATCAACTCCTCTTACACCATGAAAACGCAAGAACCTTTTTATAAATCTAAAATTCTCATTAATTAAGGTAAACCTTTCATCTGGCAGTGCATTTGCAAGTGCATCTTCGTCTTGATCAAAAGCAAACAATTTTCCATTTGGCCCTAAGCGTCTCAAAATTTCTTTTGAATGGCCACCGCCTCCAAAGGTTACATCCACATATACACCATCAGGTTTAATATTTAAACCATCAACTGTTGGATGAAGCAAAACCGGATTATGATATTCCATTGTCGTCGTCATTAATATTTCCCATTACCTCCTCGGCTAAATCAGCAAAATCCATATCTTCGCCGCTTATTGATTTTTCGTATAAATCTTTATCCCAAATTTCCACAATATTAACCGCAGAAGAAAAAACAACATCTTTAGAAATACTTGAAAAAGCAACCAGATCTTTCGGCACTAGTAACCTCCCTAATGCATCAATCTCCACCATTTTAACACCAGCAGTAAATCTTCGAATGAAATCATTGTTTTTTTTCACAAAGCGATTAAGCTTGTTGATTTTTTGCATCATCAAATTCCACTCTTCCATTGGATATAATTCTAAACACGGCTGAAAAACGGAACGTTTCAAAACGAAACCGTCCTGAAGCGATGAAGCCAATTGCTTTTTCAAAGGTGCAGGCATCATTAGCCTTCCTTTAGCATCAACTTTACACTCATATGTTCCAACAATTGTGTTCAAAAAAATCAATTAAGATGTTATAGGACAAAAATATAAAAAAAAATACCACATTTTACCACAATATACCACTTTGTTAATAAGTTTAACCACTTTTCTACCACCTTCATTAAAGTATAGATAATCAATACCTTAACTTATCATTAGCGTTTTCTTAATAACGTTAATCATTCAAAAAAAATAAGCACTAATTTTCTTAAAAAAATGCTTTTTCTCTTGATTTCTTAACATTTGAAGCTTTTGCCTAAAAACACCATAAATTCTGATTTCTAAGCACTTAGAAATTCTACAAAAATTATCTAGTTAAAAATCATCAGCAAAAATTCATTTTTATTTATTTAACCCTATATTTGTCCAAATTGAAATTGGCATAAGATTAAATGGACAAACACTACAAAAAAGAAGGCAAATACAGCTATTTTGAAGCTGGAGAAGGAACTCCTATCGTAATTTTGCATGGGTTAATGGGAGGCCTTAGTAATTTTGATGGTGTAGCGCAATATTTCCCATCAAAAGGATATAAAGTTGTTATCCCGGATTTGCCAATCTACACACAAAGTATTCTAAAAACTAATGTGAAAAGTTTTGCCAAATACGTAAAAGACTTTATTACTTTTAAAGGGTTTGACAAAGTTATTCTTCTTGGAAATTCTCTTGGAGGACATATCGCTTTATACCACACAAAACTTTATCCGGAAAAAGTTGCCGGACTTGTAATCACTGGAAGTTCTGGTCTTTATGAAAGCGCAATGGGCGACAGTTATCCAAGAAGAGGTGATTATGAATACATCAAAAAGAAAGCTGAAGATGTATTTTATGACCCTAAAATTGCAACTCCTGAACTTATTGATGAAGTGTACGCAACTGCAAATGACCGTATTAAACTGATTAAAACTTTAACGATTGCCAAAAGCGCAATTCGTCACAATATGGCTAAAGATCTACCAAAAATGACAGTGGAAACCTGTATTATTTGGGGTAAAAACGATTCTGTAACACCTCCAAATGTTGCTGAAGAATTTGATAAATTATTGCCTAATTCAACTTTGTATTGGATTGACAAATGTGGACACGCCGCTATGATGGAACATCCTGATGAATTCAACGAGATTCTTGAAAAATGGCTTACTGAGCATAAATTTTAGCATTTGACTTTCAATTTTTAAAGAAAGTTTAAAAACAACAAAACATGAAAATTACTTCTGCCGAATTTATTGTCAGTAATTCTGATGCATCTAAATGCCCGGCTGAATTTTTACCGGAATATGCATTTATAGGACGATCAAATGTTGGTAAATCCTCGTTGATCAACATGATTACGAATCATAAAAATTTAGCAAAAACATCAGGAAGACCTGGAAAAACACAGTTAATAAATCACTTCAAAATCAACAACAATTGGTTTTTAGTCGATTTGCCAGGTTATGGTTACGCAAAAGTTTCAAAAAAAACTAAATCTGTTTTTCAGCAGTTTATCACTGATTATTTTGAAAATAGAGAACAGCTTGTATGTGCTTTTGTTTTGATTGACATTCGTCATGAAGCACAAAATATTGACATTGAATTTATGTCGTATATGGGAGAAAGTGAAATTCCGTTTTGTATTATTTTCACCAAAGCCGATAAAATCAGCAGAGTGAAAATTGACTCACATATTGCCGCATACAAAAAACAAATGTACGCTAACAATTGGGCCGAAATGCCTCATTATTTCGTTACCTCATCTACAGAATCAATTGGAAAAGAAGAGCTTTTGACTTATATAGACGAAGTAAATCAGGAAGTTTTTAAAAACAACTCAGGGTTTTAAACTCCAATAGAAAGAGAAAATAATCAACAAAAAAATCCCAAATTTCAATTTTAAAAGATTGGAATTTGGGATTTTTTATATTTGGAATTTAATTATTTTGTCAATTCCAGTTTTTCTGCAAAGTAATCACAAAAATCTTTCATCGTATCCGACATTTTTTCGTCGTCAGTTGCGCGTTTGAAAGTATCTGCCATTGCTACTAAAGTCTGGTGAAAGAAAATTTTCATTTCATCAACAGGCATATCTTTTGTCCATAAATCGATACGCATAGTTTCTTTTGCTTTGCTGTCCCAAATAGACAACATAATTGCTTTTGCTTCTTCAGCCTGCACACCGCCGTCCTGCGCACTCCACGTTAATTTTTCCGGAACACGGTTTTCATCTAATTCTATATTGAATTTAATTTCTGAATTTATTGTATTTGACATTATTTCTTAGGTTTATATTTTGACTTCTCGAAAATCTCTTTCGAATTAACTTTTAATAATTCCGGCAAAGTTACGTTGTTATTTTTCATATACGAACGCACAATCTGCCATCCAATCCATGCGCCCACTCTTCCTGGCGAATCATTATCAATTTCTAAATAAAATTTAGAAAACGGCGCCGGAGCAATAAATCGGGTTGTAAGTTTTGGATCGTCGCTATACAGCATTTCTTTTTCCATAAAATAACGCCACATATACGCTTCGTTCTCCTCACACCATTTTATTTGTTCTGGTGTATATCCAATTTTATCAGCATCTGTATATTCAGGCAAAAGCAAATCTTTTGCATACAATTGTTTTCCTTCAAAAATCATTTGAGAAACTAAATTTCTATCCGGAAAAGCTGGAATATTTCGATATGTAAAACTCGAAACTACATCTGGCATAATTTGTTTTTCCTCAAAATTCTGTTTCAAGTAATTCGGGAATTCATAAAACTTGTGTTCTTTTCCTAAATATAGTTCCAAAGCGACAATAACTAAACTGTCAGCATAAATTGCTTTGGCCGTATAATCCATTTCTCCAATTACAGTAATTACCTTTGGCGTTTTGGTTTTAGGAAAATAATATTTTACATGTTGAAAAAGCGAATTGAATTCCTGACGTACTGGCTCAATATTGGAATATTTCTTTTGCACTTCACTGTACACTTCTCGCCAAATTGGTTCCTGCATTTTTTGAAGCCAGACAGCATCATCATTTCCTGCAGGAAAAAAATACGGATATTGCTTTTTTAATTTCCCAAGATCTTCTGGTTTAGCTTCAAAAAACGACTTATCAAAACGTTCTACTTTAATGTCAACCGGAATTTCTTCAACTTCTTTTTCGACCTTGCTTTTTTGTTCACAGGACAAAAAAAACACGCATAGAAGCAACGTAAAGCGATATAATTTCATTTTATTTTAATTAGATTTGTGTTGCATAAATTTAAATAAATCCATACTTAAAAATATTTGTGCAAATATACATCCCTGTATCTTAAAACTTGAACTATTATGGCTAAAAAAAGTACTATTCAAACAGAAAAAGTAAATATCCACATTGTAGAGTGGTTAAAAAATTATGCTGAACGCGCAAAAGTAAATGGTTTTGTAATTGGAATTTCTGGCGGAGTTGATTCTGCTGTCACCTCAACTTTATGTGCTCAGACCGGTTTACAAGTTTTATGTGTTGAAATGCCAATTCATCAGGCAGAAAGTCAAGTTTCAAGAGGAAGAGAGCATATTGAGCAATTAAAAAAACGTTTTCCTAATGTTTCAAGTGTAGAGACCGATTTAACGGCTACTTTTGAAGCTTTTAAGGCGTCGGTTCCAAAAACTGATGACGAAGCAAAGGTTAATCTTTCTTTAGCCAATACACGCGCTCGTATTCGAATGACTTCTTTATATTATTTAGCAGGAATTCATGGTCTACTTGTTGCCGGAACAGGAAACAAAGTAGAAGATTTTGGAGTAGGATTTTATACAAAATATGGAGACGGCGGTGTCGATTTGAGTCCGATTGCTGATTTAATGAAATCAGATGTTTATGCTTTGGGAGAATTTTTAGCAATTCCGCAATCAATTTTAACAGCAGCACCAACAGACGGATTATTTGGCGATAATCGTACCGATGAAGATCAATTGGGTGCAAGTTATGATGAACTTGAATGGGCAATGTTGGCCGCGGAGTCAGGAAAAACGGCAGATGACTTTGATGGGAGAGAAAAATCTGTCTTCGAAATTTATAAACGATTAAACACCAGCAACAAGCATAAAATGGAAGCAATTCCGGTCTGTTTGATACCAAAAACGTTAAAATAAAACTTTTTAACATTTGTCAGCTATAAACTACAGAATTTATTTATTAATTTTACCGTTCCAAAAACATGATAACAATTCTAAAAAGGTAAAAATTATGATTAAAGTATGTCTAGCAGACAATCATCCTGTGACGCACTTTGGCGTTAAGTCTTATTTTAAAGACCACGATCAAATTTCAATTGTTGCCAACGTAGGCAATTTTTCAATGGTTAGAGACATTCTTCAGACGAAGGAGATCGACATCCTAATTCTAGATCTAGAGTTAGAAGGTCTTTCGAGCATCTTTGAAGTTAAATCGATCCTGAAAAACTTCCCAAAAACAAAAATTGTAATTTTTAGTGACCTCGCTGAACAAATGTATGCTCCAAACGCAATTAAAGCAGGAGTTTCAGGGTATGTACACAAAACAGAAAAACTTGAAACATTAGGTCTTTCTATTATTAAAGTACATGAAGGAAAAATTATTATCAATGAAACAGTTCGCAAAAACATGGCCCTTATTGCCAAACAAAGCAAGAGCGAACGTTTGTACAGAAAACTTTCTAATCGCGAGATTGAAGTTTTACGTTACTTAAGTGACGGAAAGAAAAACAATGAAATTTCTAAAATCTTAAATCTGAACGAAAAAACGATCAGTACTTACAAATTAAGATTATTGACTAAATTGAACGTTACTAATTTAGTTGACTTAGTAAACAAAGCTAAGACTTTAGAAATTATTTAAATTAATGGTTGATTTGCTACGGCAAGACCATCAGTCATAAAAAAAAGCTCTATATTGTTTATTGATATAGAGCTTTTTGAATTTTTAATGATAAGGAACTACGACCCGACCCAATTTCTTCGAAAAATTATTAAGTAATTTCGAATAATCTACCACCATTGATAAAACTTCTGAATTGTCTTCCTGCGGATCAGTCATCAATGAATTTTTCAAATCATGAATAATTTTTGAAACTAAATACCAGCGCAATGAAAATATTGTATCTGAAACATTTTGTTCGATGGTTACATTTTTATGTTTCGGAAAAATATTCTGCCCCTCCCAATCGTGAATAACAACTTTTTCATCTTCCATCAAAATATTTGTTACTTCTTGCGCAAATTCCGGTGGCAAATGCATCAAATATTTATCTAAACTGAATGTTTCGTTTTGGTTATAAAAATCAATTAAACCGTTAAAAATCTTTTGAAACAACGTATTCGATAACTCAATCTCATCTTCCTGCAGGCTTAAATATATTTTTTCAAATACTTTATATTCTCTTTTTTCAGAAACTTCTTTTATATTTCCTTCCTCATCCGCTTTTAAGAAAACATCTTCAAAACTTTCAACCACACTTCCATACAAAAGAAGAATTTCAATGACTTTTCGTTCAAATTCATATAAAATATCTACTTTTTGTTCCTGCACCGCTGAATAACCCTGAT
This sequence comes from Flavobacterium xizangense, assembly GCF_054075145.1. Classification (NCBI taxonomy): domain Bacteria; kingdom Pseudomonadati; phylum Bacteroidota; class Flavobacteriia; order Flavobacteriales; family Flavobacteriaceae; genus Flavobacterium; species Flavobacterium xizangense. The sequence goes on from NZ_JBSIPG010000006.1 coordinate 70,563, forward strand.
CTCCCGGATAATCATAACCCTCCGGCGGACCCGTTCTCGGATCTTCTGGATCTCCTCCTGAAAATCCAGCATTTTGTGGAGGCTGGTTTCTATGAACTTCAAAAGGTTTTTGTTCTTGTTTTTGCTTTTTATTAGCTTCTGCGATATCTTTTTGAATCAGCTGTGCCAAAGTACTTACCAAAACCTGCTCTGAAATATCCATTATTCGAGCACATTCCTGAACATATACTTCACGCTGAATACGATCAGGGATTTTCGAAATACTGACCACCATATCTCTAATCAGATCGGCTTTTTTTATTGGATCGTTTTTAGCCTCGTTCATTAAAATCGAAGCTTTAAACTGTATAAAGTCTTTACTATTGTTTTCTAAATAAGCGACTAATTCATCATGCGAATTTTTTCGAGCGAAACTGTCCGGATCTTCTCCATCAGGAAAAGAACAGACCCTCACATTCATACCTTCTTCCAAAATCAAATCGATTCCACGGATAGATGCACGCAATCCTGCCGCGTCACCATCAAAAAGCACAGTAATATTTCTAGTCAGACGATTAATCAAACGAATTTGATCTGGCGTTAAAGCTGTTCCGGATGAAGCCACAACATTTTCAATTCCGGCCTGACTAAACTGAATGACATCAGTATAACCTTCAACCAAATAACAATTATTTTGCTTGGCGATGGATTGCTTCGCATGATAAATTCCGTAAAGCACTTTACTTTTATGGTAAATATCACTTTCTGGCGAATTCAGATATTTTGCTGCTTTTTTGTCATTGGTCAAAATACGTCCTCCGAAACCTAATACACGGCCCGACATACTTTGAATTGGAAACATCACGCGGCCTTTAAATCGGTCAAAAGGGCGATCTTCTCTTGCAATTGTTAATCCTGTACTTTCTAAAAATTCTAATTTATATCCTTTGCCTAATGCTTCTTTGGTCAAAGCATCCCAGGTTTCGGGAGAGTATCCTAAATTGAATTTTTTAATGGTTTCATTCGTAAATCCTCTTTCTTTAAAATAAGATAAACCAATTGCTTTTCCTTCTTCAGAATTTAATAAAACATCCTGAAAATATTTGGCTGCAAATTCAGAAACCAAATACATACTTTCGCGAATATCAGTATTTGCTTTTTCGGCTTCAGATTGCTCGGTTTCTTCAATTTCGATATTGTATTTTTTTGCTAAATACCGAATGGCTTCCGGATAAGTAAACTGCGAATGTTCCATCAGGAATTTAACAGAATTCCCGCCTTTTCCTGTACTAAAATCTTTCCAGATTCCTTTTGCGGGCGAAACCATGAACGAAGGAGAGCGCTCATCTGAGAACGGACTCAAACCTTTAAAGTTACTTCCTGCACGCTTCAAATTTACGAAATCGCCAATAACCTCCTCTACTCGAGCAGTTTCAAAAACAGCGTCAATTGTATTTTGTGAAATCAAAACGTAAATTTATTTTTTAAAGTTGAAAGCCTGTAAAAGTACATAAATCCATCCTGAAATTTATTTTAAAACTAAAAAAAGTGCCTCTCGCGAAGCACTTTTTCTACTAACTAAACTTAAACTCTTAACTTAATTAAAATCAAATCGAAGTCCCATTGAAATATTGTTTTCCTTAACTAGATTGTCCTGAAACAACGGATTCAAATCGTACTTTACATATAAGCTTAATTCTCTGTAACCAATGTAAGAACTCACGCCGTAAATAAAATTATTTACATTGTATTCGCCTTTTATGGTACTTTTATACTTCAAATCGTCCTCTTCAAATTTTAAAATTTGTTTTGATTTTACATTAATTCCCGCGTAACCTCCAACTCCAAAACGGAAGCTTTTATGTGTTTTAAAATACGTTTTTCCGTCTTTTACTGTTGGTCTTGTAAAGTCAAATTCTAAATGAGCCGGAAGTACTAAATAAACATTTCTAAAACGGGATTCGGTCAAATTTACAGCGCTGGTTTCTAAATTAGTCTGATTACCGTTTACCACGAAAGTTCTGTTATCTGTTGGGCGAATATTATTGTACATCAATGAAAGTCCGTATTTAGCATGCAGCAAATTATCGTTTTTCATTAATCTTGAATTATAGGTAAAACCCCACTCGTAAAAATGCGAACCTATAAAACTGTAATTAGAATCCTGATATTTTCCGTCGATCATTGTATTGTTTAAACCAAGCGCAAAAACAAACTGCGATGTTGTTCTTCTTTCGCCTCGAATAGAATCCTTGTGTTTATTAGTGTTCCAGTCATGTTTATCCCAGTAAATAACGATTTTGCCTTTCTTTGTTGAATCTTGTTCTTTCAGTTTTCCGTCTACTTTTTGCTGAACCAAATCATTGAGTTCATTTTGAGCCAAAGTCACTTTTTCTTCGATTATAACTGCTCTGGCTTCTGCCAATTCTTTTTTGCGTTTATCAGCTTGTTCCTGTGTAATTTTTCCTTCAGATAATTGAACATTTACAGCTTCAACTTCTTGTTTTAGAGTTTCTTTTTCTTCTTTGGTAACTTTCTCGATTTTATTAGCAATTTTCTTTGCTTTTGATTCAAAAGTTTCTTGCCCCATAACCTTGCTTACAAATAAGAAAATTAAAATTACGAGATGAATGGTAAAATTTTTCATGATTGATTTTTTAATTGATTGTGATTGATGATGATTATTTTAATTGTGAATTGTTAATGGTAAATTGTAAATTCTTGCTTCTTGCTTCTTGTTTCTTGTTTCTCAGTTCTCTACTCCTGTTGATTTCTATTTGCCAAAGCCATTTTTACAGTCTGATAATTTTTATTGACTTTTGTAATTACTTTTTCTCGAAACGACTGCTCTAATTCGCCATCTACCTGATTCAGCAAATCATTGGCATTAACTTTAATTTTTGCTTTTGGCTTAGCCGAATTTTCTGCTACAATTGTTTTTTCGGCCGAATCCAATAATTGATCTACACTTTCTTTTTTAGAAGTTTCAATAACTGAAATTTGATTATTGATTGATTGTTTTTCTTGATTGTTTTTGATGATGATTGAAGACTCCGCTATTTGATTTGATTCATTTTTATTGATTTTATTTGTTTTTTGATTACTGTTTTTTTCTTCCTTATTTAAAATTTCTTCGGAAGTTTTTTCAAAAACTGCGATTTCAGTTTTAAAAGAATCGATTTTGTTAAAAATTGGCTTTTCAGCTGAATCTTTTGCAGCTTCTTTTACAACGACAGTATTTTTTGGAGTTTCAACTGCACTTTCTTTTTGATTGAAAAAGAAAGTTCCAACCAATAAAAACCCCACAACACTTGCTGCGATATAAAGCCATTTTTTGCTTTTTTTAGGTTTCTTTTCTTCGGCAACACTCAACATCGCGTCTAATCTGTCCCATGCTTTGTTGCTTGGTTCAATTTCACGTTTGTTTAGTTTTTCACGGAAATCCTTTTCAAAATTATTCGGTTCCATTATCTTGTTTTTTTAAAATAGTAATTTGTGTTTGCAGCATTTTTCTAGCGTGCGATAATTGCGATTTTGATGTTCCTTCATTAATGCCCAACATCTTGGCAATTTCATTGTGTTTGTAACCTTCAATAGCATATAAATTAAAAACCATTTTATATCCATCTGGCAAAGCATCAATTAAATACTGAATCTGTTCTACGGTAAACTGGCTGTCGATTTCATTAAAGCTTTCTTCAACAAAAAATTCATCTTCGGCAAACTTTACTTTTTTCTGAACTCTTAAATATGAAATGCATTCGTTAACCATAATTCGGCGGATCCAGCCTTCAAAACTTCCTTTATGTTCAAAGTTTTTTAAATTCGTAAACACTTTCATAAAAGCCGTTATCATCACATCTTCTGCCAATTGAATGTCCTTTATATATTGTCGGCATACGCTTAACATTTTCGAAGAAAACTTACCATAAATCTGCTGCTGCGCCTGACGATTGTTTTCGACAGCCAGCTTTATGATTTTGGTTTCTTCTTGATGTAACGGAATAATTTTCATTAATAAGCTTTCGGTTTTGGTTTTAGAAACATACTTCTATTAGCATAGACGATTGTCGATTTAAAATGGTTGCATGAGGGATAAAAAAAATCAACCTTTTAATTAAAAAACTCATTTATCAAACATAATCAATTAATTTACAATAAAATAAATATTATTTTTTATTTAAAACAGTTGCAAATAAAAAAAATGAAAACATTTAATTGTAAGTTTTTATTTATAATTTTGTAAAATAATATTTCAGTACAATGGTAAAAAAAATAAGCATTGCTATTATTTTCTCATTTTGTAGTTGCAAACAAAGTGAATTAAATGCAACGGATGTAATTTCGAAAGAAAAAACTAATGCCGTTTATAAACCAATCGCAAATGTAAACTTGTTTGAGATTTTTACAACAGATACCATTGTTGCTAATGAAAGTTACTGGAAGAATCTCATTCAAAAAGACTCTTTAAATAAAGAATTTAAAGTAGCTTTTGCAGATTCATTTCCATTGAAAAATAAAACTATAACTTTTTTATGGACAGAAACAAAATATGGAATTTTAATAAATGAAGATTATTGTAAAACAATTTCTGAACCTGAACGGGCTGCATTGGCTTTTATTTCCAACAATGCTTTAAGTAATGGCTCATTCAATAAAACGATGAAAGATTGCAATATTGAAATCGCTTTAAATTTAGATTATCAATGTTCAAATAAATATAAGTACTATTTGCAATTATGGTTTAGAAATGATATCTCCTCTTTAGAAACAATAAAAAATTGTTATAAAATGTCTGATATGGCATCTGTTCAATCACGTTTTGATGAAATTACTTTGAACATACAAGGAAATAAAATTTTTATTGATTCTAAATTTACTGGTTTCAATCGTGATATTTGGGATTGTGTTTGGACTGAGAATTTTGTTTTTTTAGTAAATGGAGACAATATTAAACTGATTAAGAAAACTGAATCTGAAACAGAATTTGTTTATCATTCTTACAACTGTAGCGATGTATCTCCACCAGATGGTTATGTAAATTACGGTAATGGAGAATATCGTTTGCCCAAAAAATCTAAAAAGAAATAAAACTTATTTCTTCCTCTCAATAACATAATTTACCATCAAAATAAGCGCTGCCTTAAACTCAGAATCTGGGTAATTATCTAAAAGAGAAAGCGCTTCCTGCTGGAATTCAACCATTTTACTTTCGGCGTAAGCCAAACCATTATTATCTTTTACAAAAGCAATAACTTCTTTGACACGTTTTTTGTCTTTGTTATGGTTTTTGATGGAATTTATTAGCCACTTTTTTTCTTGCGGAGTACAAGTATTTAAAACATGAATTAAAGGCAAAGTCATTTTTTGCTCTTTAATATCAATTCCCGTTGGTTTTCCGATGGCTTCTTCGCTATAATCAAACAAGTCATCTTTTATTTGAAATGCCATTCCAATAAGCTCTCCAAACTTTCGCATATTTTCAACCTGTGAATCATCTTCAATTACTGCTTTTGCACCAAGAGCACAACAGGCAGCAATAAGTGTAGCGGTTTTTTTTCGGATGATTTCATAATAAACGTCTTCGGTAATATCAAGTCTTCTTGCTTTTTCTATTTGAAGTAATTCACCTTCGCTCATTTCGCGAACGGCAACAGAAATAATTCGAAGTAAATCAAAATCGCCATTATCAATAGAAAGCAACAATCCTTTTGAAAGCAGATAATCTCCAACTAAAACGGCAATTTTGTTTTTCCAAAGCGCATTGATTGAGAAAAATCCGCGACGACGATTACTATCGTCAACCACATCATCGTGAACCAAAGTTGCAGTATGAATCAATTCGATTACAGATGCTCCTCGATACGTTCTTTCGTTTACAACACCTCCAGAAACCATTTTTGCAGTTAAAAAAACAAACATGGGACGCATTTGCTTTCCTTTCCGATTTACTATGTAATAAGTAATTCGGTTCAGCAACGCAACCTTCGAAGTCATCGATTCATGAAACTTTTTTTCGAAAAGTTCCATTTCGTTAAAAATGGGCTGTTTTATTTGGGAAGTAATATTCATTTCGATTTCAAATATACTATTTTTAATAAAAAAACGTTGTCTATTTTATGTTAGTATATCAACAATTTGTACACTAATATAAATTCGCCACCAAAAACACATTCTAGTTAAAGCTTAATTTGAGTTCATTAATTAAAATCACGAAAACTAATTTATTATGAAAACAAAAATTTTCTTTATTGGAACATTAGCAGCTTTATCTTTTTTTGTCAGCTGTAACTCTGATGAAAAAACAAACGACGGATCATCTGCCGCAATTACAAAAGATGAAATCATCACAAATTCAAAAATTGACGCCTCAATTGATGATGTTACAAATATTGCCGAAGATCAATTTAGCGCACAACAAAACGTAACTGCAAAACCAAGCGGACCGGTAAAAAATTTCCTTCCGAGTTGTGCTACGATTACAACAGTCTTAACAAACAATACCTGGACAAGAACTGTCGATTTTGGCGTTGAAGGCTGTACACTTGAAAATGGAAATACAGTAAAAGGAAAAATGGTTATTTCTTTTTCTAATGATTTTTCGACTTCAACACAAACCATTAGTTATACTTTTGATGGATTTTATCACAATGGCAAAAAACTTCAGGGAAGCAAAAGCATAGTACGAACTGTAAAAACAACCGATTTGCTTGCAACAGCACATCCTGTTTTTACTGCCTCAATCGATATGACAATTACTTTTGATGATGGCGGCGTTTATACTCGAAAAGGCACACTGGTTAAAGAACAAGTGGAAGGTTTTGATACTTGGTTCAACTGGGATGACAATGCTTATTTAGTAACTGGAAGCGGAACAACAACTTTTCCAAACGGAGATACTTTCTCTGCTGAGATTACGACTCCATTGCAATTTAAAGCATCATGCAAAAAATCTATCCCAGTAAAAGGAGTTTTATCTATAACTAAAAACGGAGCTACCGCTATTATTGATTATGGCGACGGAACATGCAATACACTTGCAACAATTACAAAAGATGGCGTAACAGAAGAAGTTGATTTGAAAAAATAAGAATCCTTTTTGCCCAAAAAAAAGCATTAAAAACAAGAAGACTTCTCGTTTTTAATGCTTTTTTGTTTATTTAAAATATAAAAATTAAGCTTCTTTATTTGCCAATTGCCCACAGGCGGCATCAATATCTTTTCCTCGGCTGCGTCTTACTTTCACCACAATTCCAATATTCTCTAAAGCTTTTATGTAAGCCATAATTGATTCTTCTGAAGCTTGTTGAAATTCTCCATCATCAATTGGGTTATATTCAATCAAATTGACTTTGCAAGGAACATATTTACAGAATTTCACTAAAGCATCAATAGAAGCTTTATCGTCATTGATTCCTTTCCAAACAACATACTCGTAGGATATTTTACTTTTTGTTTTTCTGTACCAATATTCTAATGCTTCGCGTAAATCTTTTAAAGGGAAATTTTTGCTGAAAGGCATAATCTTCGCACGGATTTCATCAATTGCGGAGTGCAATGAAACCGCCAATTTGAATTTCACTTCATCATCGGCCATTTTTTTGATCATTTTCGGAATTCCTGAAGTCGAAACCATAATACGTTTTGGCGACATTCCTAAACCTTCAGATGATGTAACCATATCGATTGCTTTAATGACATTGTTGTAATTCATCAAAGGTTCTCCCATTCCCATAAAAACAATATTCGAAAGCGGATGATTATAATACAAACGACTTTCTTTATCAATTGCCAAAATCTGATCGTAAATTTCTCCAGGTTCCAGATTTCGCATACGTTTTAATCTCGCAGTAGCGCAGAAATTACAATCTAAACTACAACCCACCTGACTCGAAACACATGCAGTTGTTCTAGTTTCAGTAGGAATCAATACCGATTCTACCACTAAACCATCATGCAATCGTACGGCATTTTTAACTGTTCCGTCACTGCTGCGCTGCATCGTATCAACCTTAATATGATTGATTACAAAATTTTCTTCAAGCATTGAACGCGTTGTTTTGGCAACGTTAGTCATGTCTTCAAAACTATGTGCTCCTTTGCTCCACAGCCATTCATAAACTTGATTTCCGCGAAAAGCTTTGTCGTTATTAGCAACAAAAAAATCTCGCAACTGCTCTTTTGATAAGGCTCTTATATCTTTTTTCTCCATTTGCATGGTGCAAAGTTAAGTTATTTGTTCATTTCTAATGTTATAAACTGTAGTTCAATCTTGAAAAATCAAACAACAAAAGGTTTAAAATGCTTGTGAATGAATCAACTTTATGAATATTGCTTTTTTATTATACGTTTTTAATAAAATCTCAACCATGATTTTTATCAGCTCTTGCGCAATTTGTTCGCTATAAATTTGACTCAAGAAAAAGATAGTATTTGTAATCAAAACCAAAATGAATTATAAACTATCAAGATTTAACTAAATACCACATACAAATGAAAACGATCAAATCACTTTTATTAGCCGTAATTATTACATTATCTACACAAGTAAACGCTCAAAAAAGATATTCTTTGACAAAATCATCTTTTGAAGTAGCAGGAACCTCTAATATACATGATTGGGTAATGCGATCTTCAGATGGAACAGGCAGTGCGATTTTAACTGTTACCGATTCAAAATTAACAGACATCAAAAACTTATCTATAACATTGCCAGCAGAAAGTATAAAAAGCAGCAAAACTAGCATGGATGATGTTGCTTATGAAACGCTGGATACAAAAACACATAAAAACATCAAATACGTATTAAAATCTGCTGATAAAGTAAATGAAACAACATGGATTTTAATTGGGACTTTTACTATTGCCGGTGTTAGCAAAGATTTTAAAACTCAGGCAAAAGTAATGACCAATGACAACGACACTTTTGTACTTCAGGGATCAAACCGAATGAATTTTACGGATTTTGAAATGACTCCTCCGTCAGCAGCACTTGGAGTTGTAAGAGCAGGAAAAGAGATTACGATTCTTTTTAATATTACATTAAGTGATTTTACAAAAAATGAAAACGTTTTGGTTATAAAATAAGAGGTTTAGTAATGAGTTAAAAAAATCTTAAACTAAACTGGTTTCATTCCTAAACAGAAAAATTTGGCACAGGAATTGTCTTGCTCATAAAAGAAATATAATCTTACAAAGCGCGCAACAATTTTAAAATTTGTATTTTTATTATTTCAACGATATAACCTTTTATTTTTTAATAAACCTAAAAAGACATTTCATTATGAAAAAACAAATTTTAAGCTTAGCTGTTGTTGCTTTATTAGCTTTCGCTGTACAATCATGCGGTGACAAAAAAGAACCAAAACCTGCAGATGAAGAATTGACTCTTGGAAACAAAGTTGACTCACTGACAACAGATATTGAAGAAGTAAAAGACAGCGCAGTAAGCAAAACTGAAAGTGCCGCTCAGGATGTTAAAGACGCTACAAAAAAAGCAGCAGATGATGTTGAAACTGCAACCAAAAAAGCCGCTGAAGACGTAAAAGATGCCACTAAAAAAGGAGCGCAAAAAGTTGAAAATGCAGCAAAAGCAGCAAAAGACGGAACTGTCAAAACAGCAAAAGAAGTAAATGAAGCATTGAAAAAATAATTTCATTTAAAATTGAATTCAAAACCATTCGCCAAAACGAATGGTTTTTTTTATGCCCAAAAAAGAGTTATTATTTTTGTATTTTTGCATCAAATTTATAAGACTCTACAAATGCATTTTATTTCACAAGAACTTGAAGATTATATCGAACAACATTCAGAAAACGAACCGGCTTTATTAGCAAAACTTAATAAAGAAACGTATCAAAAAATACTTTTGCCAAGAATGTTGAGTGGGCATTTTCAAGGGCGTGTTTTAAGCATGCTTTCTAAACTGATTCGTCCTGTGAATATTCTTGAAATTGGGACCTATACAGGTTATGCCGCTTTATGTTTATGCGAAGGAATGCAAGAAAATGGGCAACTTCACACTATTGATATTAAGGAAGAATTAGTTGATTTTCAAAGAAAATATTTTGATGCCTCGCCTTGGGGAAAACAGATTTTTCAGCATTTGGGTGAAGCCATTGATATTATTCCGACTTTGGATATAAAGTTTGATTTGGTTTTTATTGATGCCGATAAAGAAAATTATCTGAATTATTGGGAAATGATTGTTCCGAAAATGAATAAAGGCGGCATTATTTTATCTGATAATGTTTTGTGGAGCGGTAAAATTCTAGAACCAGTCCATCCAAATGATATCAGCACAAAAGTGCTGTTGGAATACAATCAATTATTAAAAGATGATCCGCGCGTTGAAACGGTTTTATTGCCTATTCGTGATGGATTGACGGTTTCAAGAATATTATAAAATTAAAAATTCAATAGCCTCCAGTTTAGCTGGAGATATGATGAAATTTATACAGAAAAGGCTTTAGCCAAAATACAGACAGAGTATTTGGCTAAAGCCTTTTCAATTTGACATATTATAATCTCCAGCTAAAGCTTGAGGCAATTCAACAATTTTATAAGCTTGAAAAACCTCAGAATCTTAGCGTCTTAGAAGCTCAAAATCTTAAAAAAATCTATCCCGGAAAATATTGTGGTTTCAATTTTCTATACACTAAATAAATCAAAGACCCAAAAAGTGCTCCAAAGAAATATCCAGCCAAAATATCACCTGGATAATGCAATCCTAAATAGATACGGCTGTAAGCAAAAATTAACGGCCATAAAAAGATAAATCCTAAATACTTGAAACGGCTTTTTAAAACCAAAAATAAAAAGGTTGCAACGGCCATAGTATTTGCCGCATGTCCAGAGAAAAAACTATAGGATTGTCGAACCTGAACAATACGAATAATCGATTTTAATTCAGGATTATTACATGGACGCAAACGCTCAAAAGTATGTTTGAATAAATTACAAGTTTGATCTGTAAAAGCAATCAAAACCGCTATAAAAAGCAATAAATACAAGGTTTGTTTTCCTCCTATTTTTTTATAAATAAGATAAAACATTAATAGAAAAATAGGAGTCCAATACAACTGCTGTGTAATAATCAACCAAAGTTTATCGTATGTTTCAGACCCCAAACCATTCAGATACACAAAGAGATTGGTATCTAATTCTTGTATTTTTTCAAGCATATTATATTTGACGTTTTATAGGTCCTGAAAGTGAATCAATATCTTCTTTTACTTTATCAATTTCTGTGGCAGTATCGCCTAAAAGATTTCCTGAATCTCCTATGATATTGGATTTTGCCTCATTGATCTGAGCATTGATATTGCCTGTTATATTATTAAGCGATTTGGTGTCAAGACCATTTGCCTCGGCTCCTTTTTGAATCTCGCTTTTAATATCATTAGTTGCATTTTTTAATTGCGCCATTGCTTTTCCCATTGTACGGGCAATTTCTGGCACCTTATCTGAACCAAAAAGCATTAGCACTATAAACAGTATGAAAACTAATTCTCCTCCTCCTATACCGAACATATCTTTTATTTTTACGTGGTAACAAAGATATTAAATTTTGCTGCGTAGAGTTTTAAAATTTACTTAAAAAAAAAAGACTCTTTTCAGAGTCTTTTTAATTTTATTCTTAGTCAAATTTTGATTTTTCTTCTGTTTTTGGCCAAGCATTGTTGGTTACATCAATATCAGCAGTCATTAATTTCGGGTCAATCTGAATACTTTTGATAGCTTTTGAAGTTGCATAAACTTTTTTGGCTGTATCATTATTTTTTCTCCAAATTTGCGCTGGATATTGATAATTATCTTTTGAACCATCCTCGTAGGTAATCTCCACTAAGATTGGCATAATCATTCCTCCTGGTTTATTGAACTCTACTTCGTAGAAATATTTCGGAGATTTTAAACCTGCTTTTTCTTCTGCTGTAAAAGACTGATTTACGTAATCTGATAATAATTTTACGTCATCAACTTTTAATGCTTTTTTGCTAGATGCATTAACCTCTGCATTATCTCCAGAAACTAAGTAAACAAAAGGTCCTTTGTCTAAACCAAAACGTCCTTTTCTAACTTTAACATCTTTCAAATCAGCAGTTGGAGTTTCAGAAACATAATATTGTTTTACGTCTTTAATTCCAATATCTACGAAATCAGTTGAGTAAAACCATCCTCTGAAAAACCAATCCAAATCAACAGCTGAAGCATCTTCCATTGTTCTGAAGAAATCTTCCGGAGTTGGGTGTTTGAATTTCCATCTGTTTGCATATGTTCTGAAAGCATAGTCAAACAGCTCTCTTCCCATAACTACTTCTCTTAAAATATTAAGACCTGTAGCTGGTTTTCCGTAAGCGTTATTTCCAAATTGAGCAATCGTTTCAGAGTTTGACATAATTGGCTCTAAAAACTTTTGATCACCGCTCATGTAAGGAACAATATTTTTAGCTGGTCCACGTCTTGAAGGGAAATTTGGATCTAATTCTTGTTCTGCTAAATATTCTAAGAACGAGTTTAAACCTTCATCCATCCAAGTCCATTGACGTTCGTCAGAGTTTACAATCATTGGGAAGAAAGTGTGTCCTACTTCGTGAATAACAACACCAATCATTCCGTTTTTAACTTCTTTGCTTGTTACTCCATTTTCGTCAGGACGACCAAAATTCCAGCAAATCATTGGGTATTCCATACCTTGATCTTCTGCCGAAACAGAAACTGCTTTTGGATAAGGGTAATCAAATGTGTGAGATGAATAGCTTTTTAAAGTATGTGCAACTGTCATTGTTGAAGTTTCTCCCCAAAGCGGATTTGCTTCTTTTGGATAAACAGATTCTGCCATAACAACCTTACCTCCTAATTTTACCGCCATTGCATCATAGATGAATTTTCTTGAAGATGCTATTCCGAAATCACGAACATTTTTTGCACTGAATTTCCAGGTTTTTTTCTTTTCAGAAAAACCTTTTTCAGCAGCTTCAGCTTCAGCCTGAGTTACAATTACAACAGGTTTGTCAAAAGATTTTTGAGCCTGCTCATAACGTTTAACTTGCTCAGCAGTGAAAACTTCACTTCTGTTCATCAATTCTCCTGTTGCATCAATTACGTGATCTGCAGGAACTGTAATATTTACGTCGAAGTTCCCAAAAGGAAGAGCAAATTCTCCGCTTCCCCAGAACTGCATGTTCTGCCATCCTTCAACATCATTATAAACTGCCATTCTAGGATAGAACTGCGCAATTACATATAATTTGTTTCCATCTTTTTCGAATAATTCATAACCAGAACGTCCGCCTTCTTTTCTATAATTATTAACATTGTACCACCATTTTATAGCTAAAGAGATTTTTTCACCTGGCTTTAGAGGAGTAGCCAAGTTAATACGCATCATCGTTTCGTTGATGGTATATGACATTGGGCTTCCTTTTGCATCTTTTACCTGCTCAATATTAAAACCACGCTCTAGATCTTTTTTAAGGTATTTATTCGCAAATCCTTCAAGCGGCAAAACCTGATTAAGCTTTTCTCCTTCTGCTAAAGAAGTCTGTCCGTTTGCTCTTGCCTGATTTTGATCTAGCTGAATCCATAAATATTCTAAACTATCTGGTGAATTATTAGAATAAGTAATAACCTCAGAACCTGTTATTTTCGAATTTTTATCGTCTAGCTCGATATCAATTTTATAATCTGCCTGCTGTTGGTAATACGCTGGTCCTGGTGCTCCAGATGCCGTACGAAACATATTTGGAGTTGCCAGCAAATCATACATCTGACTGAACTTATTTGTATCGTACTTTCCTTGCTGTCTCTGAGCTGCTGGGGTATTTGCTTTTTCCTGAGCAACAAGCATTGCAGGAAAAAGTAATAATAATGAAAGTTTTTTCATAAAAGTTTAATGGTAATTTTATCAGGGTGTGAAAATAACAATTAAAATGATAATTTCAACTTTCCATTAATACTTTAACACTTCTTTCCTTGAAGATTCTGTAAAAAGAACGCTCTTTTTAGTACCGAATGCTGAAATATGTGTAATGTTTTGTTGTTCAGCGTTCCAATCCACTAAAATAGTGTTTTGAATTTCAAGCGTTTTGAATTTATCAATATCTTTTATTCTGGAATAACAAACTAAAACATCTCCAGATTCCACTTCTTTAGATAAAAAGTTTATTGCCTTTGGCTGACCATTTACCTTTATAATAAAGTTTTCGGCTAAATATTTTTTCAAAAGTTCAACATCTTCCGGAGTCTCTTTTTCTGTACCAATGAATGTTTTTTTATGGTATTTTTTTTCTATTCCATTATTCAAATCATCTGCAAAAATGCGGGAAGTGATTTGAATCATTTTTTTTTCAGAGGCATAATTCACCTGAAAAACACCCATGTAAAACTTATGAAATGCGAATGCGGAAAGCGATAAAAACAATATCCCAATTAAAGGATAAATTAATCTATTTTTCATTTTTGAACAACGTTCGATTTTTTAAATTCTTTATTCTTATTGATTAAAAAGTCAATCAATTCAAATTTTTGATCAGGATTAACATGCCTTTTAGATTCTGGATCATTAGAACAGTACATTAAAAACAAATCTATTTCGTCTTCTTTTAATTCTAAGGTTTTAGTAAAAAAATCAGATTTGAAATTATCTTTGGTGTAAGCAACAAAAGCAATATCTGATATTTCTTCTTCTTTTACATCGTCTTTTTTCCTCAAAAGTTTTTTGACATCTTTAAAGATTCTAACAAAATCAGTTCCGTATTTAATAGTCTGATCAGAATACATGGCCGTATTTTTTGCAGTAGACTGTTTGTCATCTTCAAAATGCATATCCACGATTGCCTGCGATCCTACTCCCAACGATTTAACTTTTAATTCTTTATGAACAACAACTTCTTTCAGTTGGTTGTTTACCAAATCCAATGGCACAACAAAAAGAATTTCAGCACAATCTTTTTCAGTCAACACAATTTTTTTTGACTGAAAAGCCATTCCGGTAAATACTAAAGTGTCTTTTGGTCTTGCCAAAATATCAAACAATCCTCCAGCACCTATAAAAGTTCTGGTATTTGCATTAATATTCATTACATGACCGCTTTCTATTGATAATGATGTATTTACCACTTGTCCGTGAAGTGGCTTCCTAGCTGTATTTTGTCCTAATGTAATTTGACAAAACAAGCAAACAACGAATACTGATAAACTATTTTTCATTTTCGAGGATAATTAAATATTTTCTGGCTAAATCTGTAATCAAAAACATACTCATTGTCTTGTTCTTTGTATTCAAAGATACGGCAAATTGAGCATCATCCACACAAAATAATTGAAATCCTTTAATATCATCGACAGGAATTTTTAACCGATCTGTATAATAATTCTCCTCAAAAAGATATTCCAATTTTCTAAAAAGCATTTCTTTTTTCTCCACAACCACTTCTTTTTTAAGCATTGCAGTCCGGCCTGAAATTTTATTCAATATTTTATCAATTGAGGTCGAAGTGGCCGTGTAAACCTTTCTCTCTGCAGGCGTATACGTTTTTTGTCCATGAGGAACAATTCCAAGGTTTTCAGTAGTAATAGAGGGATTTTCATTTACAACAACCTCCTTCAACTCAATTTCTTTAGCCATCATTTTGACCTGAAGTTTGTCAGAAAGCAAATCTTCGGCAGTAATTCGATGTTTAAGCGGATCTAAATTTACAGATGAAAAAACAAGCACATCGCCTTCCTTAACAGCAATAGAAAACATTCCATTTACATCTGAAATTGTCGAAACCTGCGTTGCATTATTGATAATATTTACACCATCAACAGAGGTAGACTGCTCAAAAATTTGCCCGAGAATTTCCTTTCTGATCAAATTTTGCCCGAAACCAAACTGCATCAAAAACAAAAAGAAAATTATATGTAAAGTATTATTTGATTTCACTTGCAATCATTTCTTTATATTTAGTAGCCAATTCTGCTAGCAAAAATTCGGTTGATGTTTTATTTTTTGAATTTAAAATAACGGTAAACTTATCATTTTCAACTGCGTAATATTCAAAACCTTTTACATACTCCAAAGGGATTTTCAATCGGTCAACAAAATGTTCCAAACTAAACATTCGCTCTAGAAGTTTCATAAAAGCTTCTTTTTTCTCTACTTCAGCTTCTTTTTTAAGCATTGCTGTTCTTCCTGAGAAAAAATTCAGCAATGGGTCTGCTGAAATTGACCCTCCCGCCATACCATTGCTACTGTTCGCTTCAGGATTTAAAGCTGTTGCCGTATGCAATCTTCTTTCAGCCTGACTATATGTTTTTTGCCCGTATGGAACAATCCCTAGCGACTCCGCATTTATTCCATTATAATTTTTAACCACAACTTCTTGTAATTGATGCATAACCATACTCAATCTAACAGTAAAATTAATATCAGAAAAATTATCCGCAGTTAATAAAATTCTCTTTTCTTTAAATTGAATCGATGAAAAAACCAACGTATCACCTGTATTTGCTAATATCGAAAAACTCCCTAAAGCATCAGTCACAGTCATTGCTTCTGTCTGAGCATTAACCACGTAAACACCTTCCAGATCAGAATTGCCGGAAGCAATTTTCCCACTGATTAAAGTTCGTTCCTGAACTTGCGAACTAACATTTTGCCCCCAAACAACAAATAAAAAACAAGCAATTTTATTAATCAAAATGATAAAAATTTAAAATTATTCTTAAAGCCGTAAAAATATCTTAATGTATTCCAAATTTAGTATTAAGGACTTGGTAAAAATATGTTAATTAAACTTTGGCAATCGTCATCAAACTCAGAGTTTTTAATATCTTTAGCATACAGAATCTGATTTTAAAAATTATGAAAAGCGTTATTATTGCCAGCACTTCTACTCTCCACGAAGGCATGTATTTAGAGTATTTATTACCGACATTACAATCTCATTTTAAAAATTGCAAAAATCTTTTATTTATTCCGTATGCGCGTCCAAGCGGGATTTCGCATGACGATTATACTCAAAAAGTTTCTGAAGCTTTTGCAAAAATCAATATTACCGTAAAAGGAATTCACGAATTTGAACACGCTCAAGAAGCAATCAAAAATGCAGAAGGAATTTTTACAGGCGGAGGCAATACATTTTTACTGGTTACGCAACTTTACAGACATAATATCATGCAACTACTTGCTGAAACCGTTAAAAACGGAACTCCGTATTTAGGAACAAGTGCAGGAAGCAACATTTGCGGACTTTCGATGCAGACTACAAACGATATGCCTATTATTTACCCGCCAAGTTTCCAGACTTTAGGATTAATTCCATTCAACTTAAATCCGCATTATTTAGATCCAGATTTACAGTCAAAACATATGGGAGAAACGCGCGAAACCAGAATTAAAGAATTTCATGCTTTCAATTCGATTCCTGTTTTAGGCTTAAGAGAAGGAAGCTGGCTGGAAGTAAAAGGAGAAAAAATCACTTTGAAGGGAAATCTGACAGCTCGTTTATTTAAACAAAACGAAACCCCGGTTGAATTAGAAACTGAAAGCGACTTAAGTACTTTGAAATAATTTTCCCACCATATAAATTATATAAGTTCATTCTATAAAGCTTTTGCAGAAAACTTACTTATACAATTTATATGGTTTCAAAAAGAAATAAAAACAAAAAAGCCTCAAACAATGTTTGAGGCTTTTAAAGAGCGAAAGACGAGGCTCGAACTCGCGACAACCAGCTTGGAAGGCTGGAGCTCTACCAACTGAGCTACTTTCGCATTAACAGGGTGCAAATATAAATAATTTTAATTTCTAAAAAAATAAAAATCTAAAAATTATTTATTTTTAGAGCGAAAGACGAGGCTCGAACTCGCGACAACCAGCTTGGAAGGCTGGAGCTCTACCAACTGAGCTACTTTCGCATTG
>NZ_JBSIPG010000006.1:88546-228948 GCF_054075145.1 Flavobacterium xizangense
TTGGTGGTGCAAATATAAAAAGAAAGTTAAGTTCAAAACAAGCTTTTTGGCAAAAAAAATCAATAAAAATCAACAATAATTTATAACCCATTTAAAATTAAAAAGTTATAAATTCAAAAAAATTAAAAAAAATCATGACTATTATTAAAGAAATCCCATCAAAAGAAACTTATGTTGTTCGTCAACCTGTTTTAAGAGCAGGAAAACCTATAGAAAGTTGCATCTTTGAAGGCGATGATTTAGAGACAACACATCATTTTGGCTTATTTGAAAACAATAATTTAACAGGAATAATTTCATTATTTTCACAAATCAATCCTATATTTGCCGAAAAAAATCAGGCTCAAATTCGTGGGATGGCCGTTTTAGAAACACATCAGAAAAAGGGATTTGGAGAAGCTTTAGTTAAACATTGCGAAATCTACTGCAATGAAAACAAAGTTGATGTAATTTGGTTTAACGCAAGAACCGCCGCCGTTGGCTTTTATAAAAAAATGAATTATCAGACTCTGGGTGAGGCGTTTGATATTAAAGATGTTGGCGAACATTATTTGATGTATAAAAAATTATAAAATGAAGAAACTTTACTTTTTTTTTGCAATATGTATATTTATCGGTTGTAAAAAAGATGAGCCGAAAATTATTCCTATTGTCAAAAAAAAGGCTCCAGCAATTATTCTTACAGATGAAAGATCAGTTGAAATTGATACA
The DNA here is from genome assembly GCF_054075145.1 of Flavobacterium xizangense. NCBI lineage: Bacteria > Pseudomonadati > Bacteroidota > Flavobacteriia > Flavobacteriales > Flavobacteriaceae > Flavobacterium > Flavobacterium xizangense. The sequence continues at coordinate 89,258 of NZ_JBSIPG010000006.1, forward strand.
GCAATAATTGGTTCTTATAAAAGTGAAACGCTTAAACAATTTTATAGTTCATCTGAAAATAAAACAGTTTGGGGAAATCTAAAAAAAAGATCCTACGTTTTATCGCAGTTACAAAATTCGGACAAACTAGGCTTAGATCCAGAAGATTACAAAGCTTCTCAACTACAAAAATTTGAAAAAAGAATTAGCCTGCTTAATGATACCGAATTAGCAACTTATGATATTTTACTGACTTATAATTTTGAAAAATATCTAAATCATCTTTTCAAGGGAAAGTTAGATCCTAAGAAATTATATACGGATTGGGATTTGGACGAAAAAACTCTTGACGTGAATGATGTTCTTATTAAAGCTTTCAACAAAAACAAATTAGATAGTATTGTAGATAACATTCAGCCAAAATCAGAAACTTATAAAGAATTACTTAAAGCGCTAGAAATCATTGATACTTTTCCAGATGACAATATCGAAAAGATAACTACTGATTCTTTGACAAAAAAAATAAGTTTAAATGAGAGCAATCCTGCGCTAATCAACATCAAAAAAAGACTGCTGTTTTGGGGAGACATGACTGGAAAAGACAGTTTAACCACCATTTACAACGGAAAAACATTTGAGTCAATCAAAAAATTCCAGGAGCGACATGGCTTGGCTCCTGACGGAGTTATTGGGCAAGGAACAATCCGTGCACTAAATTATTCCAAAGAAAAAAGAAAACAACAAATCATTGCCAATTTAGAACGTTGGAGATGGTTTACCACCGATTTTGCTGAAAATTATTTCATAATTAATATTCCAGATTACAGTCTAAATGTTGTTGAAAATCAAGATACAACTTTAGTTCGAAATATCGTAGTTGGAACCAGCAAAAGAAAAACACCTATTATTACCTCAACTTTAAAAACGGTTGTTTTTAATCCCACATGGACGGTTCCTCCAACTATTTTAAAAGAAGATGTTGTTCCTGCGATGAAAAAAAACAGAAATTATTTAGCGAATAAAAATATCACCATTTATGATACCGCTGGACATATTGTCGAACCAACTGCATGGAACGAAAACAAACCTAACAATTATCGATACGTGCAAAGTCCCGGCTACACAAATTCGCTGGGCGTTATGAAAATTTTATTTCCAAATCATCATAGCGTTTATTTGCATGACACCAATCATCGAAATTATTTTGGCAGAAGCAACCGTTCTTTAAGTTCCGGCTGTGTTCGTATAGAAAATCCACTAGAACTAGCTCAACATATTTTAAACGATACGGCACGATTTTCAAAAGTGAAAATTGATACTATAATTGCTTCTAAAAAAACCATGAGCTTCAAAATCACAAAAAAGTATGCTTTGTATCAATGGTACTGGACCGCTTGGAGCAAAAAAAATCAGCTCATTTTCAGAGCTGATATTTATAATCTGGATTCGGATTTGTATACTAAATTAAGAAATTAGCTTTTCTTCCATCGAGAAACTTCTTGATGGGTGATAAATATACAAACACGATTTACCTTTTATTGTTTTAATTATTTCATCTGTCAATTCAAAAGGAATTGCAGGACAGCCTTGACTTCTGCCTAATCTTTTGTGCGCTTTTATAAAAGATTCCGATACATAGTCAGCGCCATGCATTACTACACCTCTTTCACGGGCATTGCTGTTAAAGCCTCTTTCTAATCCGTCTAAACGAAGTGAAGCGCCATGTTTTCCTTGATAAATTTCGCCCGTGGCATAAAAACCTAGACTGCTTTTATAAGACGAATTATTATTTGAAAATGAAGAAGCAAATTCTTCCCCCGTATTTCTTCCGTGAGCTACTAACGATTGAAACAAAATAGTATTAGTAGACAAATCAATCACCCAAAGGCGTTTACTATTTGATGACATACTAAAATCGATCAACGTTAAAATATCTTTTTGAATTACTCCTCTTTCTTTCAAAAGATAAAATCCTTTCAAAGCTTCAGAAAAAGTTTTAAGTTCTGGCAACTGAAAATGATTTGTATTTAAATTATCATACACATTTTCAATCTTAGCATCAACTGTAAGTGTCGCAACTTTAGCAATATTTTTTGTTGCTGCAGTTTTAATTTCGATAGTGTTTTTTGAATCTTTACCAAAAGACAACAGGAAAAACACAAGCAAGGGATAAATTTTGTAAATCATTGAATTTCTTTAGGTTAATACTTAAATTTGGGTAGAGCAAAAATAGAAAAAAATTATAGCGATTGAAACTCAACACAATAAATCAGTGCTTTTTTACTGAAATTTTAACAGAATAATAGTAAAAAATTTGCATTTAAGCCGAAAAACTGATTTTTTTTGTAAGATATTTACCACTTGAAAAGTCTAAATGTTTTTGATCCTTTTTCTTAAAGAAAATACAACTAAACATTATTTTTGGCAATTAAAACTGTAACAATTAAAACAAACCGAAGTCTATTACTGCAGTAATACCATTTTGCTCATTTTATTTCCTATTATAATTTCATGAAAAAATTAGTTTTTTTAAGTCTTCTTCTATCCACTTTTTGGAGTTATAGCCAAAAGAAAGTTCTTCAGGCTCAATCTACTGTGGAGTCCATTTCAATTGACGGAAAACTAGATGAAGCTGCTTGGGAAAATGCACCAATTGCAACAAATTTTATCATGTTTGAGCCGGATAATGGCAAACCAATTCCCGAAGGAAAAAAAACAGAGATTAAAGTTCTTTATAATAATGACGCTATTTATATAGGCGCCATGATGTATGACGATGAGCCAAATAAAATTTTAAAAGAAATATCACAGCGCGATAATTTTGGAACTGCTGATATTTTTGGAGTTTTTGTAAATGGCTTTAATGACGGTCAGCAAAATTTTGAGTTTTTCGTTTCAGCTGCTGATGTTCAGGGCGATTGCATTATGACGGACGCAATTGGAGAAGACTATTCTTGGGATGCTGTCTGGCTAAGTAAAGCCCATATTACAGACAAAGGCTGGATTGTCGAAATTAAACTTCCATATGCGGCGCTTCGTTTTTCTGCAGAAAACAAACAAACTTGGGGAATCAACTTTTTTAGAGAAGTAAAACGTGAACGCAAGAAATATACCTGGAATTTAATTGATACCAAAATTGGAACTTTTACCCAACAAAATGGAGAGTTGGCCGGAATTGAAAACATCAAACCTCCTACTCGATTGTTCTTTTTGCCGTATGCTTCTTATTATTTAAACGCAGCCGACGGCCAAAAAACATACGGCCAAATGAAAGGCGGTATGGACATTAAATACGGAATTAATGATGCTTTTACACTTGACGCCATTTTGATTCCAGATTTTGGTCAAACAAAGTATGACGATCGAATCTTAAATTTGAGTCCGTTTGAACAGCAATTCAATGAGAATCGTGCTTTTTTTACAGAAGGAACCGACTTGTTCAAAAAAGGAAATATCTTTTATTCTCGAAGAATTGGAGGAAGTCCTTCAATTGATCCCGATTTAAATGATAATGAAAAAATCATTGAAAATGTTCAAAACGTTAATCTTATTAATGCTTTGAAAGTTTCAGGAAGAACTAAAGGAGGATTAGGAATTGGCGTTTTAAATGCTGTTACCGAAAAAACATACGCGACAATAAAAGATACGATTTCAAACGCTACAAGAACCGCAATTGTTGAACCTTTGACTAATTATAATGTTTTGGTTCTTGATCAGCGTTTTCGAAAAAACTCATCCGTTACTTTTATAAATACAAATGTTACCCGAAATGCCCACTATAGAGATGCGAACGTAACCGGTCTGGCTTGGGATTTAAACACAAAAGCAAACACCTACAGCTTATACGGAAATGCAAAATACAGCCATATCAATATGGAAGAAGATAAAAATGGTATTTATACAACAATTGGTTTTGCTGAAACAAGCGGAAAATATCGTTACAGTGTTGGTTCTGATTTTGTGACGAAAGGCTATGACCCTAATGATCTTGGAATCAATTTTTATACTAATTATTACAACTTTTATGGAAATGCCAATTATAGAATTCTAAATCCAACGAAGCTTTTCAATAGTTTTAGAATCAACTATAATATGTACGCCGAATTTAACAAAGAATCTGGACTAATTCAAGACAACAGCATTAATGCGAATGTAAACCTGACAACAGTAAAAAACCATTATTTTGGTATGGGATTCACGGTTTATCCAATGCAATCACATGATTATTATGAACCCCGAGCTGATAACCGATATGTAATTATTCCAAGAAAATTTGAATCTTGGGCAAGTCTTTCGACTAATTACAATAATAAATTTGCGTTAGACTTAAATCCTTCTATTTCAATTGCCGACGAACCTGGAAGAATGGCTTACGGAGTTGATGTAGGTCCGAGATATCGTTTTAATGACAAATTATTGTTGACCTATTATTTCAGCTTTTTCAGAAAAAACAATAACAAAGGATATATTGACAATGTTGATGGAGATGACAATGAAAGTACGCCAGACAATATTGTTTTTGCTAATCGAAATGTAGTTACTTATTCTAATACACTCGGCGGAAAATACGCTTTAAACAGTACAATGACTTTTAATTTATCGGTTAGACAATATTGGTCGTATGCCGAAAATTTAGATATTTTACAATTGGAGCAAGATGGTACTTTAACTCCTTATCCTGAATATACTGATAACAAAAATTCAAGTTTTTATTCTTGGAATGCTGATCTATCCTATTCATGGTGGTTTGCTCCCGGAAGTCAGGTTTCTGTGTTATATCGCAATAATGCCGACAATTTTGAACGCATTATCGACAAGCAATTCAAAGATAACGTAACGGCCTTGCTAAATAATGACGCTTTAAAACATGTTTTTTCAGTAAGTGTCAAATACTTTATTGACTATAATGCTGTCAAAAATAAGATCAGAAAAAGAGCTTAGCGTGAATTAATTTTAAAAAAAAAGTCCTTCTTTAATTAAATTATTATTTTTTAATACGCTTCATTTTATTAAATATAAATGTATCGCGGTCTTCTTGCAAAGTATAGAAATGACTTATCTTTGTAGAAAACAAAAAGTAATGAACAAAAAAGTTATCCTTATGATTTTAGATGGTTGGGGAAAATCTCCTGACCCTAAAGTATCTGCAATAGACAATGCAAATGTTCCTTTTATAAACAGTCTTTACAAAAATTACCCAAGCGCTCAATTAAGAACTGACGGATTGAATGTTGGTTTGCCTGAAGGACAAATGGGAAACAGTGAAGTTGGCCACATGAATCTTGGTGCCGGCAGAATTGTATATCAGGATTTAGCCAAAATAAATTTAGCTGTAGCACACAAAACACTTGCGAAAGAACAAGTTTTGATTGATGCTTTTACTTATGCTAAAGAAAACAATAAAAAAGTACACTTTTTAGGATTAGTTTCTGACGGAGGTGTCCACTCTCATACTTCTCATTTACGCGGTTTAATTGATGCTTCACAAGAATATGGTTTAGATCAGGTTTATGTTCACGCTTTTACAGATGGACGTGATGTTGACCCAAAATCTGGAGCAAAATACATTCATGATTTGGATGAATATATTAAAGATACTCCGGTAAAAATCGCTTCAATCGTTGGTCGTTACTATGCAATGGATCGCGACAAACGTTGGGAACGTGTAAAATTAGCTTACGATTTAGTTGTAAACGGAGTTGGAACTCCATCAACAAACGCTGTTGCTAGCGTTTTGGACAGCTATGCAAAAGACGTGACAGATGAGTTTATCGAACCTGTTGTTATAGTTGATGAAAATGCCAAACCTCTTTCTACGATTGTTGAAGGTGATGTTGTAATTTTCTTTAACTTTAGAACAGACAGAGGACGTGAACTTACTGAAGCACTTTCGCAACAGGATTTCCACGAACAAAATATGCATAAACTAAACCTATATTATGTAACATTGACGAACTACGATGAAACGTACCAAAACGTAAAAGTGGTTTACAATAAAGATAATATTACAGAAACACTTGGTGAAGTTTTAGAAAAAGCAGGTAAAAAACAAATCAGAATTGCTGAAACGGAGAAATATCCACACGTGACATTTTTCTTTTCTGGCGGTAGAGAAACTCCTTTTGAAGGCGAATCAAGAATTTTGAGAAATTCTCCAAAAGTTGCTACTTACGATTTACAACCAGAAATGAGCGCTTACGAATTGGCAGATGCACTTGTTCCTGAATTGAACAAAGGCGAAGTTGATTTTGTTTGTTTAAACTTTGCAAACGGAGACATGGTGGGACACACCGGAATCATGGAAGCCGCAATTAAAGCTTGTGAAGCGGTTGACGCTTGCGCTAAAAAAGTGATTGACGCTGCTCTTGCAAACAATTACACTACAATTGTAATTGCCGATCACGGAAACTGCGAAACGATGATCAATCCCGATGGAAGTCCAAATACAGCACACACAACAAATCCAGTGCCGATTATTTTAGTTGACAAAGAATTGAAAAACATTCAAAATGGTGTTTTAGGTGATATCGCTCCTACTATTTTAGAATTGATGGGAGTTCAACAACCAAATGCAATGACTTGTCATTCCCTTCTGTAATCTCTTAAACCATATAAGTGATATAAGTTCATTTAAACAGAACTTAAAAAAATCTCGCAAAGACGCGAAGCCGCAAAGAAATTAAAACTTTGCGTCTCTGCGACTTTGCGAGAATTATTTTATAAAGAAATTAAAGCTTTGGAAATTTTCGGTGCTAAACTGATAGTAAGTGATACAACTGCTCAACGCCATAAATAACAAGTCCAATAACTCCTCCTACTAAAGTTCCATTGATTCTGATGTATTGAAGATCCTTGCCGATTTCTAATTCTAATTTTTCAGAAACTTCTTTTCCATCCCAGCTTTTTACGGTTGATGAAATTAAATCTCCTATTACTTTTTTATTGTTTAAAAGAATCGACAATAAATCATTTTTGATGAAATTATTGATTTTGTCAATCATGATTGGATCTTCTTTAATTCCGTTTCCGAAAGTCTGAATTAAGTTTGAAATACTGTTTTTAATTGAAGAATCGTCCCCCTTATCTAAATCATTGGTTATTGAAAGTTTTATTTCATCCCAAATGCCATTGATGTAATCCTGAACTTCTTTTTTTCCAACAAATCCCAAAATCATATCGTTGATTTTAACTCTCATTTCTTCAGAGTTTTTCACCTTTTCCAGAAAGTTAAAAATATATTCATCAATCTTTAAACGCACCGCACTTTCAGGTTTTTTGGCTTCATTTAAAAAATCCTGAAGACCATTAAAAACACCTTCGGTAATACTTTTATCTGCTAATCCGAAACTTAAAAGCGGTGTTGAAGCTTTTACTTTTTGTCTGATCAAATCTTTATTATTAGTCAATTCACTGCTCATCACTTCAAGAAGATTCGCCAGCATTTGATTTTTTAATTCTCCTTTTTGCAAAGGTTCTAAAGCAACTGCAACCCAATTTCCAAAATTAATCCCTTCCATTTTTTCTTTGAACTGCACTTGGATAAACCGCTTGACATCTTCATCTTTTATCGTTCTTAAAATACCGGGAATAATATTTACTGCCACTACATTGGCTATTTTATTTGCATTTTCTTCTTGTGAAAGCCAATCTGAAGCTTTGGTTGCAAAATTGAATTCATCGAGTTTAATTTCTAATTTTTCCCGATTCAGGAATTCTTCCGAAACAAAATTTCCAAGATTCTCTCCAATTTCATTTTTCTTAGTCGGAATAATAGCGGTATGCCAAATCGGAATTCCCATCGGATGACGAAAAAGCGCTACAACAGCAAACCAATCGGCAATTCCTCCAACCATTGCCGCTTCACTAAAAGCCTGCAACATCGGAATTTTAAAATAAATAGCAATTATAAAAAGAAGCACTGCGAAACCTAAAAGCGACAAAGCTGTTGCTTTCATTTTTTTTAATGCTTTTACTTTTTCCATATCCTGATCCGTCGAAATTTCCATGATTTTGACATTTTACTACTAATTTATGGCTTTTTTCTGAGATAATTGCTCGTTCTTGTACTTTAAACAGCCACGAATTCACGAATTTTTTTTAAAAATTAATTAATTGATTTGTAAAATATGCTTTTTAAAAAATTTGTTTTGAGATAATTCGTGAATTCGTGACGAAAAATTTTAATTAAAAATTGTACTTTTGCGAACTGAAAAATGGAAAAAATATGATTATCCAAAAAACTAGAGAGGAAATCGAATTAATGCGCGAAAGTGCTTTGATCGTATCTAAAACATTAGGAATGATTGCTTCTGAAATTAAAGAAGGAGTCACTACATTATATCTTGACAAATTAGCCGAAGAATTTATTCGTGATCACGGTGCAGTTCCAAGTTTCCTTGGATTGTACGATTTCCCGAATTCACTTTGCATGAGTCCAAATGCTCAGGTTGTTCACGGTATTCCTAATAATACGCCTCTAAAAAACGGTGATGTTATTTCTGTAGATTGTGGTGCTTTCAAAAATGGATATCACGGCGATCACGCATACAGTTTTGAGATCGGAGAAGTTGCTCCTGAAGTTAAAAAACTTCTTCAGGTAACGAAAGAATCTCTTTACGTTGGAATTAGAGAATTTAAAGCAGGAAATCGCGTTGAAGATGTTGGAAATGCGATTCAAAAATATACTGAAGCTCACGGTTACGGAGTAGTTCGTGAATTGGTTGGACATGGTGTTGGGCAAAAAATGCACGAAGAACCAGAAATGCCAAACTACGGAAAACGCGGGCGCGGAAAGCTTTTTGTTGAAGGAATGGTTGTAGCAATTGAGCCAATGATCAACATGGGAACCAAAAACATCAAACAACTTAAAGACGGCTGGACAATCTTGACTGCTGACGGAAAACCTAGTGCACATTTTGAGCATGACGTTGCCTTAGTTGATGGAAAACCAGAATTATTATCGACTTTTCAATACATCTACAAAGCTTTAGGAATCGAAAGCAATGAAGAAGATGAATTTAGAAAAGTGCCATTGGTTTTATAGTTATTTCACAGAGATTCACAAAGATATACGCCAAGATTCACAAAATTAATTTATTTTACAAGCCTTTTAGATGTTTGAAGAAAACAATGAATCCCGTAATAGATTAGATATAATTACATATAAAATTATTGGTTTAGCGATTGATGTTCACAAACAACTTGGTCCTGGTTTATTGGAATCAGCTTATCAAGAATGTTTGTATTATGAAATAGTAAATGCCGGCTTGACCGTTGAAAGACAAAAAGTTTTACCAATTATTTATAAAGATATAAAACTCGATCATGGATATCGAATTGATTTATTAATTGAAAACACGATCGTAATTGAATTAAAAACTGTCGAAGCATTTACAGATGTTCATTATGCACAAATACTGACTTATTTGAAACTTGGAAATTATCCATTAGGATTACTTATTAATTTTGATTCAAAAATATTAAAAAACAACATAAAGAGATTTATAAATACTTTGTGAAGCTCCGTGCTAACTTTGTGTAACTCTGCGAAACAGCCCCATGAAAAAACTTTTCAAATTAGTACTTAATACAATCCCGCGTCCATTATTAATTCGTTTGAGTTATGTGGCACGCCCAATTTTAGCATTATCTTTAAAAGGAAGTAAATACACTGATCCTATCGACGGAAAAAGTTTTAGAGCTTTTCTGCCTTACGGATACGGAAAACAACGTAATAATGTGCTTTCGCCAAGTACCCTTTCTTTAGAGAGACACCGTTTGCTTTGGTTGTATTTAAACGATCAGACTGATTTTTTTACAGCACCTAAAAAAGTATTGCATTTTGCTCCGGAACAAGCTTTTTATAAAAGATTCCGCAAGCAAAAAAACTTAGACTACACTACAACCGATTTACTTTCGCCTTTGGCAGATGTAAAAGCAGATATTTGTAATTTGCCTTTCAAAGACAACGAATATGACGTTATTTTATGTAATCACGTTTTAGAGCACATTCCAGACGACACAAAAGCGATGCAGGAATTATATCGTGTTTTGAAACCAGGCGGAATGGCGATTTTACAGATTCCACAGGATTTATCACGCGAAGTTACTTTTGCAGATGACTCGATTACAGATCAAAAAGAGCGTGCTAAAATCTTCGGACAATACGACCATGTTCGTGTTTACGGACGTGATTATTTCGATAAATTAAGAAGTATTGGTTTTATTGTAATTGAAGAAGATTACACTAACAAAATTGCACCAGAATTAGTTGAAAAATACTGTCTGGCAAAAGGCGAAATTATTCCGCTTTGCTTTAAACAGGAAAACTAATTTTTTCACCATAGAAGTTCATTTACAAAGAGTTTTCAAATTATTGATATTTTGAAAACTCTTTATTTTTTTAGCCCAATTCTCAAAATACAAGCCTAACCAAATCCCTAAACCTTGGAACCTACAAAATCATTTCAGTTCTGTTTTGACATCAGTTTTGAAAAAAATCTGAATGCTTATATCCCAACTGCATATATTGTTGAAAACACCAGCGATATCAAATATCTGAACAAAAAAGCAACAAAAGCTATAATTGAAAGTTTCGGAATTGATTTCGAAAATTTAGACCCCAATTCAAAAAGAATTCTAAACATTTGCGAATCTTTAAAACCTGAATTTATTTTCAAAAAATTTGGAACAAAAATCAAATCAGCTAAAACAATTGCCGATTTGCAAAAAGATTCCAAAATTGATTTTGCCATTCGTCAGCATTTAAAAATCAATTTAAGTCCGTTTTACGATCTGATTGTAAAAGAGCAATTTCCTTTATCCATTAATTTAGGACCAGAAAAAGATTTTTATCGTTCAAGAGTTAGTGTAGAACCGTTGGATTTTGAGCCTCAAATTCAGTTTGATAAACACGCTGAAGGCATCACTTACACGCTTTCATTAAAAGAAAATGAAAATACTTTTTTACCAATGAACAAAAGTGCTGACATTCTTTTAGATGAACCAGGCTGGCTAATTATTGATAAAAAACTAGGGCAGTTAAAAGAATTAAATGCTAAAAAATTGACTCCATTTTTAAAGAAAAAATCAATTGAAATTCCTTCAAAATTGGTTGATGATTATTTTAAAAATTTCATTCCGGAAATTGCTAAAAAAATTGACATTGACGCCAATGGTTTTGATATCGAGCTTCGTGACCAAATCGTTTCCTGTACGATTCAGCCTGTTTTTGATTTCTTTAAAAACTGCTATTATCTCAATCTTTATTTTGATTATAACGGATATGTTTTTGACGCGAGCAAAACCAAAAAGATACATTCTTTTGTTGATTTTAGTGTAGCAAACGAACCGAAAATAATTCAGTTTAAACGAAGCTCAGATGAAAATTCATATACCGGCAAATTACTCGAAATTGGTTTAGAAAAAATCAAAAATGAGTTATTCGGATTGAAATCAGATACTGAAACTTCTGATCCTTATGTCAATATTCAGCTCATTATTGATAATAAGGAAAAACTGGAAAGCTTAGGTTTTACTATTCAAAATTTAAAACTTGAAAGCAAAGAAATCATTACAGAGAGCAACACGATTTCAATTGCAAAAGAAACAAAAGCAGATTGGTTCGACATTAAAATCATCATTACGATTGGTAATTATAAAATCAATTTCAGCGAAATTATTCCGAATATAAAAAGCAAAGAAAGACTTTTCCAATTACCTGACGGAAACTATTTTTTGATTCCGTTAGAATGGTTCAGCAAATATGGTTCTTTGGCAAAATTGGCCAAAACAGAAAATGGAGCAATACTTTTACGTAAAAGTAATTTCACAGCTTTGGACGGAATTTCAGAAATTGACAATGATTTAGACCAAATTCATCAAGCTGAATTTACGGCTTCAGATTTAATAAAAGCAACTTTAAGGCCATATCAAGTCGATGGAGTGAAATGGCTTTTGGGGCATTTTAATTCCAATATGGGAGCATGCCTCGCTGATGATATGGGACTTGGAAAAACTTTACAGACTTTATCAGTTTTGGTTTCGGTACAGGAACAATTAGGTTTTACAACCAAAACAACCAATTTTGATTTGTTTGCCAATGAAACTACGATTGAAAGAGAACCCCTTAAAGCTTTAATCGTTCTTCCTTCTTCATTGGTTTTTAACTGGTTTAATGAAGCTGGAAAGTTTACGCCACACTTTTCTAAAATGCAATATGTTGGCAATGACCGAAAATCATTAGCAAGCAGAATAAATTCAACCGATTTAATTTTTACAAGCTATAGTATCATTCATCGTGATATTTCTATTTTAGAAAAATACGATTTCCGTTATTTGATTTTGGACGAAAGTCAATACATCAAAAACAAAAATTCCAAGATTTTTAAAGCCATAAATAAAATCAGTACTGGGCATAAAATTGCTTTGAGTGGTACGCCGATCGAAAATTCGCTTGACGATTTATGGTCGCAAATGCAGTTTATCAATCCGGAGATCTTAGGAAGTTATGCTTTCTTTATTGAAAACTTCAAAAATCCTATTGAGAAAAAACAGAATGAAGAAGTTTTAGTAGAATTAAAAAACCTCATCGCTCCTTACATTTTAAGAAGAACCAAAGAACAGGTTTTAAAAGATTTACCAGAATTAACAGAGCAGATTTACTATTGTGATATGGATCCTGAACAAGAAAAATTATACGAGAAAGAAAAATCAAAAGCTCGTAATTTCTTGCTTAAAACACACTCAAGTCCAGATAAAATCAGCATTATCAATACTTTGATGAAGTTAAGACAATTGAGTAATCATCCAAAGATGGTCGATCAGGAATCTGAAATTGATTCAGGAAAATATATTGCCGTTACCAATTATCTTGAAAATTTAGTCAAAGCAAAACAAAAAGTAATCATCTTCAGTTCGTTTGTTACCAATTTAACTTTCTATACCGATTGGTGTAAAGAACATAAAATAGATTTTTGCGAAATTACAGGAGAGACTCCAGCAAGCAAAAGAGAACAAGAAGTAAAACGTTTTCAGGAAAAAGAAAATCCGTTGTTGTTTTTTATTTCGCTTAAAGCGGGAGGCGTTGGATTAAATATTACCAAAGCTTCTTATGTTTTATTTTTAGATCCTTGGTGGAATCCTTTTGCTGAAAAACAAGGTATTGGACGAGCGCACAGAATCGGGCAAATGAATAAAGTCAATGTGATCCGTTTTATTTCGAAGAATACCGTTGAGGAAAAAATCATCAAACTGCAGGAAAACAAAAAATTATTATCCGATTCTCTTTTAGAAGAAAGTTACATTAATGATGAAATTGAAGGCAATTTAGAATATATTTTAGGTTCTTAAGAGTTAAATCCAATAGATTGGCCTATTTTTCGTTTTATAAAATTGTTATATTTACAATCTTACAATGAATCAAATGTCTAAATTTTTATTTCAAAGCCTTCTGTTGCTCCTTGTTTTTACTTCGGCGAAAGCCCAGGAAGTACAAAATGAAATAGATCCTCCTTATAACATAAAAACGGCTTCATTTGTTCAAAATGATACTAATGTTGTGCCGATTTTTGAATTAGGATCTGTATTTTCATTTCAGTTTGATGATTTATTTGGCAACGAAGCGAATTATTATTTTGAAGTGGTGCATTGTGATTACAATTGGATTCCGACTGACATTCCAAAAACAGATTATATTCGAGGTTTTGACAATCAAAGAATTACTGATTATTCAAATTCATTTAATACACTTCAGGGCTATTCGCATTATAAGTTAACTTTTCCGAATCAATTTACGACGCAGCTACGAATTTCAGGTAATTATATGCTGAAAATTCTCAATGAAGATCGGGAAGTTGTTTTTTCCAGAAAATTTGTTCTTTATGAAAATCATTCAACAGTTGCCTGTTTAGTAAAACGAACAAGAAACCTCAGCAATATTGACTTTAAGCAAAATCTTGAATTTACGATATTGTCAAATGACATTGTTTTTCAGACACCTTTGCAAAACATAAAAGTACTTTTACTGCAAAACGGAGATTTTAAAACCAGCATTAAAAATGTTCCTCCACAATATACCATTGGAAATCAAATGGTATACAAATATGATAAAGAAACACAATTTTGGGGTGGAAATGAATTTTTATATTTTGAGAATAAAGACATTCGCGCAGCTAGTAATAATGTTGCCAAAATGGGTTCCAACAATGATGTTTACAGCTCCTATTTATACACCAATCACGCAAGAGGAAACCAAATTTATACTGTTTATGAAGATGTAAACGGAAATTTTGTAGTGAAAAACATCAACGGATTTAAACAGGAAATTGAGGCCGATTATGCCTGGGTATATTTCAGTCTTTCTGCTCCGGCTTTTCAATTAAACAAGGATATTTATATTGCGGGAATGTTCAACAATTACAGCCTTTCACCAGAATATAAAATGGATTATAATTCAGATAAAGGAATTTTTGAAAAAGCGGTTATGATCAAACAAGGTTTTACTAATTATCAATACAGAACAGTAGACAAAAAAGGAAATATTGATTATGAAAATGCTGTGGATGGAAATTTTTATCAGACTGAAAATGAATACACCATCTTAGTTTATTACAAAGAAAGTTCTGATCGCTACCAAAGAGTGATTGGAAAAGGAAACGGAAACTCAATAAACATCGTTAATTAAAACAATGTTAAGGTTTTCACTTCAATCTTTTTTTTTCGTAGATTTGCAACTATAACGTACACATATATACTACTTTAGTATGGTTTCTCAGATTACAAGAGGCATAAAAATATCAGTTTTAACTAGTTTTGAAGGAACTTACTTCAAAAACTATAAGATTCATTTTGCTTTTAGTTATGTAGTTACGATTGAAAACCACAGTAAAGATTCGGTTCAATTAACTTCGCGTCATTGGGAAATTTTTGATTCTTTAAACGACTTAGATATTGTAGACGGTGAAGGCGTTATTGGTAAAAAACCGGTTTTAAAACCAGGTGAAAACCACACATACAGCTCTGGCTGTTTATTGTCATCTCCTTATGGTGCCATGAAAGGTCATTTTAATATGATCAATTTCACAACTAC
The DNA here is from genome assembly GCF_054075145.1 of Flavobacterium xizangense. NCBI lineage: Bacteria > Pseudomonadati > Bacteroidota > Flavobacteriia > Flavobacteriales > Flavobacteriaceae > Flavobacterium > Flavobacterium xizangense. The sequence continues at coordinate 104,325 of NZ_JBSIPG010000006.1, forward strand.
CAAAACATTCAAAGTTATTGTTCCTACTTTCAGAATGTGTGCTCCTTTTGCATTGAATTAATTCATCGCAATTTCTATTACTTCTTCATTTGTAATTGCATAAACTTTGTCATTTTCTTCGGGAATCAAGTAAAAATTACCTGTAAATTCTCCGAAAGAAGGAAAAATCAATTGATGTGGTTTTCTAAAAAAACAAGACAAACTCAAAAACTGTCGTCCCAAACCTTTTAGTTTAATTCCGGGATGAATATGTCCGCATAAGTTAAAAAAGTCTTCTCTTGTTGTGGGATGATGTGTTAGAAGAAAATCATCAATTATTAATTCTTCGTAAATTTCGATATTTAAATCATCATAATATTTTCTTGAAATTATATCGTGATTTCCTTCAATTAAAATAATTTGCTGAGAAATCGTTTTGATCCAATCAGCAAAAAAGTTCCATTCGTTATTAATTTTACTATGGAATAAATCTCCAAGAAAAATAATCATTTCAGAATCAAATAGATCCAACACTTCATTTAATCTCGCAAAATTTTCCAAAACGGCTTTTTCAGGTATTGCCATTCCATGTTTTCTAAAATGCGCAATTTTCCCCAAATGCAAATCAGAAACGAAAAGCATTTTCTTTTCTTCCCAAAAAGCAGCTCCGGATTGATGCAAAACGAAATTTTGATTATTGATGCTGATCTTCATATTTTAATTATTTCATGTAACTCGCTGTCATTTTTTTAATTCTTTCCTGCAATGTTTCGCTGGATATTTTTTCCCTTAATCGATCTGTAATTATCGGAAAACTAAACGGCGTTGGTTTCTTACATTCTTTCCAGACAATATTCTGGTTATTTATTCTTTCCATGGCCTGAATCAAACGTCCTTCTTCTAACTGATGTTCAAAGGTTTCAATAAAAGCCTGCTGCAATAATAAATTATCGGGTTCATAATCTCTAAAAACTTCAAAAAGCAATTGTGAACCGCTTTGTAAATGTTTTGTTTTAACAGGTTTTCCGGGCATTCCTGTAAAAACCAAACCTGCTATTACAGCAATATCCCTAAATTTTCGGCGCGCCATTTCTGTTGAATTTAAGCTTCTCTGCAAATCATGATGTACATATTCTGTAGAAAATAAATTATTATCAAAAACAGATTGCATATCAATTTCCTGATCAGAAAGCAATTCGAATCCGTAATCGTTGTACGCAAGAGAAAACGTTATTGGCGACAATAAACTGATTCGATATGAAATTAAACTTGCCATTGCTTCATGAACATATCGCCCTTCAAAAGGGTAAAAAATGGCATGAAAACCTTCACGTGTTTTAAAGGTTTCGATTAAAAATTCATCATTATTAGGCACAATGCTTTCTTTGCGTTGTCTATCAAAAATAGGCATAAGTGCTTTTAATTCTGGAGTTAAATTATCAGTGTTAGCTGTGTATAATTCTTCACGAAGCAATTCACTCATTTGGGCAGACAAAGTCATTCTTCCTCCCATCCAGCTTACCACTCTGGCTGTTTTTTTAGGATCCGCTTTTCGAACCAAAACCTGCATATTTTTAATTTGAAACAATTCAAGTCGCCTTCCGGCAAAAGTAAAAACATCGCCTCGCTGCAGTTTTGAAGCAAACCATTCTTCAATTGTTCCGATAAAACCACCGCTTAAAAATTTTACATTTAAAACGGCATCGCCTACAATCGTTCCCATTTGCATGCGATGATGCATGGCAATAAAACGACTATTAATCTTATAACGTCCGTCTTCTTCAATTTCTACTTTTTTGAATTCGTCATAAGCTTGTAAACTCTGGCTTCCGTTTGTGATGAAATTTAAAATCCAGTTCCAGTTTTCTTTCGTCATATTTTGATAACAGAATGTTGTTTTAACTTCTTCATAAATTTCATCCGGAAAAAATCCATCCGAAACTGCGAGTGTATTTAAATATTGAACCAAAACATCCCAACTGTTCAAATATGGCATACGGTCTTCGACAACGGTTTTGGCAACTGCTTTTTTTAGTGCCGAAGCTTCTATTAATTCCATTGCATGCGTAGCGAGAAAATAAATCACACTTTCTTTTCCCGGTTGGTGTCCGCTTCTTCCTGCCCTTTGCAGAAATCGGGCAACACCTTTTGGTCCGCCAACCTGAATAATGGTTTCAACGGGCGCAAAATCGACTCCAAGATCTAGACTCGAAGTACAAACTACCACTTTTAATTCTTCATTTCTAATGGCATCTTCCACCCATAAACGAGTTTCTCTGCTAATACTTCCATGATGCATCGCCATTTCGCCTGCAAATTCTGGATATCTTTCTAAAATCGCCTGAAACCAAATTTCGCAAGCCGAACGTACATTCGTAAAAATTAAAGTTGTTTTGCTTCTTCGGATGATTTTGGCCACCTCATCAATCAAATGCAAACCCATATGTCCGCGCCACGGATAGGTTTCCATTTTCTCTGGCAAAATTGATTCTATCTTGATTTTTTTATTGATATGTGCTTTTATCAAAACTGAATTTTGATACGCTTCTGTATCATGACCTAACAAAACTTCTTGCGCTAATTCGAGATTTCCAATAGTTGCCGAAATACCCCATATACGCATTTTTGAAGCAATTGTCTTTAATCTCGAAAGCGCCAACTCCATTTGCACGCCTCGTTTAGTTCCCATTAATTCGTGCCATTCATCAACAACGATTGCACCGCAATTGTTAAAGGTTTTTTCGTATTGTTTTGATGCTAAAAGAAGCTGTAAACTTTCGGGTGTTGTAATTAAAAGATCCGGCATTTTGTTTTTCTGCTTCGTTCTTTCGCTTTGCGAAGTATCTCCAGACCGAATTCCAACCGTTAATGGTAAATCTAAATCTGTAATAATTCGTTCTGCTGCTTGTTTTATTTCTACTGAAAGCGCTCGTAAAGGCGTAATCCAAATGGCTTTTAATCCGGGCTTGTGCTTGGTTTTATAATCGGGATTTTTTTTAATATAATCGAGAACTACAGGAAACCATAAAGCATAAGTTTTTCCGCTTCCTGTTGGAGCGTTTAATAAACCATTTTTTCCCTGCAGAAAAGCGGTCCAGGTTTGCGTCTGGAACGGAAAAGATTTCCAACCCTGACTTTTGAACCAGTTTTCGGCTAATACATATAATTCGTCCCTTTTCATTTTTTTTAGGTTCAAAGTTGCAAAGGCTCAGAGGGACAAAGTTTAGCTGTTTCCGATTTTTTTTTTCTTTGAAACTCTGTTACTTTGTCCCTTTTAACGTTTTACGAAATCATATTTTTTAAATCTTCAATAGAATTCGCTTCTTCTATTTTTTTGTCTTGTCGCCATCTCAAAATTCTTGGAAATCTTGTAGCAATACCACTTTTATGTCTTTTGGAAAGAGAAACGCCTTCGAAACCAATTTCAAAAACCAATTGCGGCGTTACACTTCGAACTGGTCCAAAACGTTCTAAAGTATTCTTCTTTATAAAATCATCGACTTTTCTAAATTCAGCATCGGTTAAACCGGAGTACGCTTTCGCGAAAGTTACGAGTTCTTTTTCTCCCTGATCATTATTTTGCCAAAGCGCGAAAGTATAATCGGTAAATAAATTCGAGCGTCGTCCGTGTCCGCGCATGGCGTAGGTTAGAACGGCATCAATTACTAAAGGTTCTATTTTCCATTTCCACCAATCACCTTTTTTTCTTCCCACTTGATACGGCGAATTGTTTCTCTTTATCATCAAACCTTCACTTTTCATTTCGCGGGCGCGTTCTCTTTCTTTCGCAACATCTTCCCAGGAAGTTAAAGCAACTCGTTTTGAAAGTTGAAAAGAAGTTGTATACTCTTTTATGTCATCATATAAATTCTCCAATAATATTCTTCTTTCAATATACGGCAGATTTCGAATATCTTTTCCCTCCCATTCTAAAATATCATAGGCTTTTAAAATTACAGGAACTTTTTCAAGCAAATTTGCTGATATGGTTTTACGGCCAATTCTGGCTTGCAAATCATTAAATGTTCCGATTTCTTTTTCGGGAAAAGCTAGAATCTCCGCATCGATTACGGTTCCATTTGGAATAAGTCCGACGAAAGATTTAAATTCCGGATATTTATCCGTAACCAGCTCCTCGCCTCTTGACCAGACATAAATTTCGCTTTCGCGGATGATGGTTTGTGAGCGAATTCCGTCCCACTTATGTTCGATCGACCAATCTTCAGGATTTCCTAAATCTTCAACTTCACCTTCAATTGGATACGCCAGATAAAACGGATACGGTTTTGATAAATAATCAGAACTTTTTTCATCCAAAATCAATTCCTGAAAAGTAATCGTGTTCGGATTCCAATTACCCATTAATTTATACGCCAAAGCATCTTCATCAACATTTTCTGCTTTTGATAAAGCTCGCGTCATTAATTTTTGGCTTACGCCGATTCTCAAACTTCCGGTAATTAATTTGGTAAAAACAAAACGTTCATAATAATTTAACGCCATCCAGTTTTCATGCAGATATTCTTTTTTCTCCGAATCGGATTTCTTTTTTAAAGCAATGATTTCCTGCAGAAATTCGGTTAAACTTTTGTCAGAATGTTCTTTTGTAGTGGGGATAATCAACGCAATAGTTTCAGCCAAATCGCCCACAATATGGTAACTTTCTTCAAAAAGCCACAGCGGAATGTTCGCCAGTTCATTTGCCCAAAGTCGCAATAAAGTAGTATTAACTGGTCTGGCAGGACGACGATGCGAAAGAATAGCAATAGTCCATACTTTATCTTCCGGCGATGCATTTTTAAAATACGTCGTTAAAGCATCGACTTTTATGTTCGTTTTATTCGAACTGTCTAACGTTTTTATGAGTTGAGCGAAATTTTTCATCTATGTTCATTTTAAACCGCATAATTATTTTAACACATAGAAACATAGCTTGTTTTTGCGATTAAAGGCGTTTCACTTTGTTTAAATTCACATAGCTATGTGTGAAAACTAAGTTTTCTTTTTTTAAACTTTTTTATTGAATTTTAAACCTATGTTTCTATCAGTTAAAATTTTCCAATGCATTATTTTCAGAAATAACCGAAGTTTCATTGTGATCTATCTCCTTATCCACTTTTTCCATTTCTGCAGTCTCACCTTCGTATTGCGTTCTTTCGGTTCTGGCGTCGTAACCTAATTCTCTTAAATATTTGGCAAAAATATCGGTATAACCATGCGTACAAATTACGCGTTCTGCACCCGTTGCTTTGACGCTTTCTAATAAAGAATGCCAATCGCAATGATCGCTTAATACAAAACCTTTGTCGATCGCACGTCTGCGTCTTGCACCACGAAAAGCCATCCATCCGCTCGCCGCTCCGGTTACAAATGGCGTCATTTTTCTAATCCAAATGCTTCCATGTGCGCTTGGCGGAGCAAGAACAATATTTCCTAAAAGTGCTTCTCTTTTCGTTTCTCTGGTAATTAATTCTGTTGGAGGAAATTCAACCATCGGACGTAAAACATTTGTCATATTTTCGATTGCGCCGTGCGTATATATTTTTCCAATATCAGTATCCAAATATTTTAAAAGCCGTTGTGCTTTTCCTAAAGAATATCCAAACAGAATTGAAGTTCTGCCTTCAGCTTTATTCTCGGCCCACCAATTATTAATTTCAGAAATAACTTCGGCTTGCGGTGTCCAGTTAAAAGCGGGTAATCCGAAAGTACATTCGGTTATAAACGTGTCGCATTTTACAACCTCGTATGGGGTTGAAATTCCGTCGTCTTCGGTTTTATAATCTCCGGTAAAAACCCAAACTTCGCCTTTGTGTTCTACTCTAATCTGCGAACTGCCAATAATATGCCCGGCGGGATGAAGTGAGAATTTCACATTATTTATTATAAAGGTTTCTCCCCATTCTTTTCCTGTTACGTTAATTTCCCCTAATCGATGACGAATTATGGGAACATTGGTATGATGAGTAATATAATTATGGTGTCCCCAGCGCGCGTGATCAGCATGTCCATGCGTAATTATGGCGTTCTTTACAGGACGCCAAGGATCAAGATATACATCAGCCTGCTGACAGTAAATACCTTTATCATTAAAAGCTAAAAGTGGTATTTTCATATTGGTGTATTTAAAACATTCTTTTAGAAGTAACTCAAATTTAAACCTTTATAAAAAATCATATTTTACAACTTCGTGTAATTAGTTTATTAAATTACAACTTTTTAATATTGTATTGTGATATAATCAAATTATCATTTGTACTTTTGTAAAAAATTAAACAAATCGTAATTTTAAAATAATTTATCCCATGTTAAAAGGATTCTTTCATGTACCAAAAGCGGTAAACGAGCCTGTAAAAGGATACGCACCGAACTCACCAGAAAAAGCAGCTGTACAAGCAGCTTACGCTACAATGTGGAACTCTCAAATTGATGTTCCTTTACACATTGGAAGTGAAGAAATCAGAACTGGAAACACAAGAAATATTACAGCTCCTCATGATCACAAACACGTAGTTGGAAAGTATCATTTAGCTGAAAAACAACATATTGAAAAAGCAATTGCGAATGCTCTTGAATCAAGAAAAGCATGGGCAAATATGGCATGGGAACAGCGTGCTGCTATTTTCTTAAAAGCTGCTGAACTTATCGCAGGACCATACAGAGCTCGTATTAACGCAGCAACAATGATTGGTCAGTCTAAAAATATTCATCAAGCAGAAATCGATGCTTCTTGCGAGTTAATCGACTTTTTACGTTACAATGTTGAGTTTATGACTCAAATCTACAACGATCAGCCAAAATCAGATTCTTCTGTTTGGAATCGTGTCGAATACAGACCTCTTGAAGGTTTTGTTTATGCTATTACTCCATTCAACTTTACTGCCATCGCTGCTAACCTTCCTGCAAGTGCTGCTATGATGGGGAATGTTGTAGTTTGGAAACCAAGTGACAGCCAAGTATTTTCTACAAAAATTATTTTGGATGTTTTCAAAGAAGCTGGAGTTCCTGACGGAGTTATCAATGTAGTTTTCGGAGATGCTTTAATGATTACAGATACTGTTTTAGCTAGCCGTGATTTTGCTGGTGTTCACTTTACGGGATCAACTCATGTATTTAAAGATATCTGGGCTAAAATTGGAGCTAACATCCATAATTACAAAACTTACCCAAGAATCGTTGGTGAAACAGGAGGTAAAGATTTTATCATTGCTCACCCAAGCGCAAACGTAAAACAAGTAGTTACAGGAATTACTCGTGGAGCATTTGAATTCCAGGGACAAAAATGTTCTGCTGCATCTAGAGCTTACATCCCACAAAGTTTATGGCCAGCTGTAAAAGAACAATTAATTGCTGATGTAAAATCTATGAAAATGGGTTCTCCAGAAGATTTTGGAAACTTTATTACAGCAGTTATCCACGAAGGTTCTTTTGATAAATTAGCTAGTTATATCGAACAAGCTAAAAAAGATGCTGATGCTGAAATTATCGTTGGTGGAAATTATGATAAATCGGTTGGATACTTTATTGAGCCAACGGTTATTGTAACTACAAACCCAAAATATACTACAATGGAAACTGAGTTGTTCGGACCAGTTATCACGATTTATGTTTACGAAGATGCTAAATGGGAAGAAACTTTAGAATTAGTTGATACTACTTCTGAGTACGCGTTAACAGGAGCAGTTTTCAGCCAGGATCGTTATGCTATTGAAGTCGCTACAACGAAATTGCAAAACTCAGCTGGTAACTTCTATATCAACGATAAACCAACTGGAGCTGTTGTAGGAATGCAGCCGTTTGGTGGAGCAAGAGCTTCTGGAACTAACGACAAAGCGGGTTCTGCATTGAACTTATTGCGTTGGGCTTCTCCAAGAACTATCAAAGAAACTTTTGTAACTCCTGAGGATTACAGATATCCTTTCTTAGGTTAATTTTTAGTTTCAAGTTTCAAGTTTCAAGTTTCAGGTTTTAAGTTTGAAATCTGTCAATATAAAAAAGCCGAATCTTTTCATTAAGATTCGGCTTTTGCTTTTATTTCCAGATTGGAATTTTCACAAAACTATCGTTGTACCATCTTATTTTTAATGGTTCTTTCGCGTCTTTAATGCTTTCTTCGGTGACTACTTTTCCGGTTCCGTAATTTATTTCTGAAAATGGGTTTTTATTTACATTCAATGTGATTAATAATCTGCTTCCTTTACTTAATTTTTTGCTCACTAAGCGTGTGTTTGAAAAAGGAATCGATTCTATAGTATCTGGTTTCAACAGATTTCTTTGGGTAATATCTTTAGCATAACTGGCACGACCAATAAAATAAGCCAAATTAAAATAAGTTCCATCAGGCATTACTTCGTACAAAGTCACGCCAATATCCATATCTTTTTTATTGATGCTCGCTTTGATTTCTCCTAAAAATGAACCATTCACCAGCAAAGGTTCTTTTATTGGCTCGCTTATAAAAACATACCCGTTTGTTGTATCGACTTGGTCATTAATAATTGGATCTGGATAATAAAAGTTGTTACTATTCACTCTATCAACAAAATTAACTTCTTGTGGTAAATACCCTTTTTTAGCAGGTTTCTTGTTATTTAATGAATAAAAATCACCCGATTTAGTATTGGTCAAATAAAATGTTAGAAAGCCGTTATTCATTTTATCTATAGACGGAGCGCTTCTCCATTCGTTAGCCCCCATTACTTCATAATTAACTCTATCTTTTAAAATTTCAGGTTTGGGTTTATTTTTAAAAATATAATCAAACCATTGATAGGTTATTTTGTTGGTATTAATTAAAGCATCTGCATCAACTTTATAACCATTCAGTACAGCAGTTCCTCCTTTTTGAGCACCAAAATGGCTGTACGGACCTATAATTAAATAAGAATCAGCCTTCGGATTATATTTATGAAGTTCTCTTAAATAATATAAGCTCGAATTCTGAGAATCATTGTAATAACCGTCGATTGCCAAAATAGGAATATTTATTTGAGCGAAATCTTTTTTATACGGTCCCATTTTTTGCCAATATTCATCAAAAGAAGGATGTTGAATCCATCGTTGAAAAAGTCTGTTTGGTGTACCGTCAATGCTGTCCATTTTTTTATAAGCCACCCCAGTTTCCCACCAATTAAACTGCATTTTTCTAAAACGCTGTCTGTCATTTCCTGCAATTGTATCGAGATATTTATTATTTCCAACATAAAACGACCATTCGTAATTCGGATTTATAAATACATTGTTTTCCATTGGCAAACCCATTCCTGCTTTATTAGCAACATAAGGAACTATTGTTTTAAGTGCAGGATGCATTTTTTTGCAGGCTGCCCATTGTGTTAATCCATTATAACTTCCGCCATACATTCCTACTCTTCCATCACACCATTCTTGTTTACTGATCCAGTCGATAACATCATAAGCATCATTACTATCATTTTCGTATGGAAATATTTCACCAGGACTAAATCGCTTTCCTCTTGAATAAACAATTACGCCAACATAATCATTGTCTGCTGCAGTTTTTAAAGATTTTAAATCTCTTCTTTCTGAAACATAAATAGTAAATTGAAGTATAACAGGTTTTGGAGTGATAATTCCTTTTTTTCGAACTAAGATTGCCGATATAAAAGCGCCATCTCTGGTCTTGATCATCACACTATCCTGAATATTGTATGCGCTTTTTAAATCTTCAGATTTTGTTTTACTTGTTTGTTGTGAGAATGCATTTGATATCAAAAAAATGAGAAATATAAAATTTAAAGTAGTTTTCATATAATCGTTCTATTAAATTCCGTTGCTGTTTTTAAATTTTACCGATTGACGTTTTGAAACTTTCAATAGTTCTCCGGTTTTTAGTTTTATTTCCAGTCCGCCATCCATTGTTTTGTTTAGATCATGGATGTATTTAATATTTACAATTTCGGTTCTGTTAATTCTCAAAAAGATATTCTCATCGAGCATTTCTTCCCATTGACGAAGCGATCGCCTTTGCATTGCCTTTTTGTCCTGAAAAAAAAGTCTGGTATAATTTTCCAGCGATTCAATCAAATAAATTTCATCTAGCGGAATAAAAAATCGCTTTTCTCCATCTTTAATAAAAATCCTTCGGTTTTGTTCTGCCGAATCATTTACAGAAGATTTTGCACTTAAAGTGTTTCTTATTTTTTCAATTGCTTTCGAAAAACGTTCTTCTCTTATGGGTTTCATTAAATAATCTAAAGCATTTACTTCAAATGCTTTTACAGCATATTGATTGTACGCCGTAATAAAAAGTACTGCCGGTACATGATGTAAAGATTCTAATAAATCGAATCCAGATTTTTCAGGCATTTCAATATCCAAAAAAATCAAATCAGGCATTTTTGTTTCGATCAAATCCTTTGCATCATCTGCATTTTCAGCCTCACCTATAAGAGTAAAATCTTCATATGGTTTTAAAGCTTGTTTGATTTCTTCTCTAGATAAACGTTCGTCATCTATTATTATAACTTTAATCTTTTTCATTTTGACGGAATTAAAATTGTTGCCAAGACCGTTTCATTATCCATTTCCTTGATTTCAAAAAAAGCGTTTCCATTATATTGTAAGAGCAATCGGTCTGTGAGGTTTTTTATCCCAATACCTGAATCTTTTATTTCCTTGCTGAGTTTACCTGAATTTTGAACCGTTATTTTTATAAAATTGTTTTCATCCTCAACTTTTATCGTAATAAATCCGCCGTTTTTTCTTTTTTCAATTCCATGTTTTACAGCATTTTCAACCAATGTCTGAATACTAAAAGGGAGAATTAAATGGGTCAATTCATCTTCATTTATTTCAATTTTGATTTGCAAGCGATCTTCAAAACGTATTTTTTCCAATTCGAGATAATCCTTAACTAGATTTATTTCGTCACTTAAAGGAATTACTTTTTCAATATTGCTATTTAAAGAATTCCGTAATAAGTCAGACAAAAGGTCAATTGCTCTTCTTGCTGCATGTGGATTTTCTAAAACCAGAAATTTTATATTATTCAAGGAATTAAAAAAGAAATGCGGATTAAGTTGCGCGCTTAGATTATTCAGTTGTGTTTCTTTTATAATAAGTGATAATCGGGCATTTTCTTTTATGGTTTGCAATTCAAGTCTTGAATAATGATAAAGATGATAAGCCAAAACCCAAATCGACATTAATCTTGTACCGGTAATGAATATTTGCAACTGTATCGATTTAAAAAACAATATAAATGGCAAAGAATTGCTTTTTAGAAGAAAGAGACGAACCATGTATAATTTGCCGGCAATTAAAACTGTATATAGCACTGAAAGTATTAAAACGCCGATAATCATTTTTGGAATTAATGTTTTTAGATTTAATTTATTCCATCCCTTTTTTAAAACAAAATTCCTGTAAAGATGCGTCAGCAGAATACCAATTGAAATATCCAGTATCAAGTCTGCAATGCCAATTTTCCATATAAAATTACCGCTAAAAAAAGCCTGAAATCCCCAATATAAAGAAGCTGTAATCCATCCAGCAAGCTGAATTTTCCAATAAGTCGATATAGTTTTAGTTACTTTCAAAGTGATTGATATTAGTGCTGTAGTAAAGGTATTTCTCTAATATAGATTGGACAAATAAAAGTACAGGAAAGAAAAATAATAGGTGATGAATGAAAGTTTATTCTAAATTCTAATTGATTTTGTGAGCGAAAAACAATCTGATGATACCTAGATTCTTTTGGATTTAAATTTTGTAGTCTTTTTCTTATTTAATTAAAAATCAACTTATTAAAGAACAAAAAAAGCTTATTTTATCATTTTTTAGACTTCTAATTCCATTCTAAAAAACGCTATCCTAATAAATTTGCTGAAAAATTTTATCCAATAAAATAATCTACTGCATATGAGAAACTTAAACAACGTACCACAAATAATTTTAAAATCAAAAAGTATTGGACATCCCATCGATTTCAAATGGAATAATAGAAAGATGCAAATGTTTTTAGATCCATTAGAAGGAAATGAAGAATTAGAAAACATATTGTCCCAAATTAGCCATAAAGCCTGCATGGGATTAACAGCAGCTTTATTGGAATGGATTTCATGGCGTTTTACTGGCTATTCGACATCAGCAAATGATATTCAAAAACGTATAGAAGCACTTTGGTGTTCTGTTCGCGATAGCCACGAAACAGATCCTTTACTATTTGATACCAATCTAGATATGTCAGATTCTGGTTCAGTAGACGGGCCTCTATGGGTTGCACTTATGAATGTGCGAATGATTGATGTAAGATATAGAAAAGGTTCTTATTTTCTTCAAAGTGAACTTATTGGACTTGTATTACTTGCACGTTATATTACTCCAAAGAAAAAGTTTTTTGACAAATGGTTTAATACGACAATTGCAGCTTTACTAAACTCCTATCCTTGTGGATATAATTATAAAAATGCAGACCAAAGTGACGAAAGCATTTATGATTCTTCTAAAGAGACTGTTATATGCCGAGAATTTTTCTTTGATACAAAATTTCATTATACACCTGCAGCCTGCGAAATAGCGTTGGATAATTTCATCAACAATTTAAATCATAAAGCAAATCCGTTTTTACATTTATCACAAAAAGCATGTTAGTTTTAATCACTATTAATTCAAAAAATAACCCGGAAGAGTTTTATTAATTCTATCCGGGTTATATATTTTTTAATCTTTAATTTATGGTTTAAACTTTAATGGCAGATGCACGACTTTTTTGGTTTCAAAAAATTCATCATCAAAATGATCTGCTAAATCATATAAAGTTGCATTTGGAAAATCTTTTAATTCTTCAGCCAAATCACCACCTTTTAAATACAAAATTCCGTTTTTGAGGGTATGTTTATGCTGTTTCTTAATTTTATCATGTATCCAGGAAACAAAATCAGGCATGTTCGTTACGGCACGACTCACAATAAAATCAAAATCCCCTTTTACCAATTCGGCACGTTTTTGCTCTGCTTTTACATTTTTTAATTCTAAAGCATCAGCAACTCCTTGTACCACTTTTATTTTTTTTGCGATAACATCAATCAAATAAAAACGAGTTTCAGGAAAAAGAATCGCTAACGGAATTCCCGGAAAACCTCCCCCTGTTCCAACATCCAAAACGGTTGTTCCTGGTTCAAACTTCATGATTTTAGCAATTCCTAACGAATGCAAGATATGTTTTGTATATAATGAATCAATGTCTTTGCGCGAAATCACATTGATTTTTTCATTCCAATCGTGGTATAAAAAGTCTAATTGTTGAAATTGTTTGATTTGAATATCGGTCAAATCAGGAAAATATTTCAATATCTCATCCATTGCTCTAAATTTTTAACAAAAGTACTACTTTACGATTGAAATATTTAACTCAATTTTGCAAATTGAGAATTTATAATAATTACCTTTGAAACCTATTTAAAATAATTATGAATAACTCTGCACCAACATTTGCAAGACAAGACAATCTGAAGTTTTTCAGAACACTTAACTCTCGCGTAAACAATTACTTCAAAGAAAATAATATCCAGAAAACTGGAAATTGGAAACTGCATTTAAAAGCCGTTATTCTTTTTGCCGTATTTTTGACACCTTATTTTTTAATCCTTACGCTTAATATGCCGTTTTGGGTCATGTTATTATTATCCATTGTAATGGGTATTGGTATGGCCGGCGTTGGAATGAACGTAATGCACGACGGGAACCACGGTTCTTATTCAAACAAAAGCTGGATCAACAAATTAATGGGTGGAACTATTTATGTTCTGGCTGGAAATGTTTACAATTGGCAAGTTCAGCATAATGTATTGCACCACACTTACACTAATATTCCTGGACATGATGAAGATCTTGATGCAGGAAGAATTATCCGTTTTACAAAACATGCAGAATGGCATAGTTTTCACCGTTTTCAACATTATTATTCGGTTTTCTTATACGGATTACTGACTTTCAACTGGGCAATTACAACCGATTTTAAGCAAATGCGTAATTATCTGAAAAGAAAATTATCTTACGGAGAACCAAAAAGCCCAAAAATCCTTTGGACAACCTTAATTATTACAAAAATCATTTATGTATCAATCTGGATTGTATTGCCAATCGTAATTGGAATTACATGGTGGAAAGTGGTTCTTGGATTTTTTGTAATGCACTATACAACAGGATTAATTTTAAGTATTGTATTTCAATTAGCACACGTTGTTGACCACACTACTAATCCAGAGCCAAATGAATTAGGCGAAATGGACAACACCTGGGCTATTCACCAATTGTATACCACAACTAATTTTGCACCAAAAAACGCAATTGTAAATTGGTACACAGGTGGATTAAACCATCAAATCGAACATCATATTTTTCCACATATTAGTCACATTCATTATGGCAAAATTGCAAAAATCGTAAAAGAAACTGCAAAAGAGTGCAACTTGCCATATTACGAATACAAAACAATGCGAAGCGCTATTGTAGCTCACTTCAAGCATTTGCGTGACTTAGGAATGAAGCCAGAATTATCAGTTTAAAAACTAAAAAAAATCTATTAATAATTAACCTTCCTTAATAAGCGCATCAAATTAAGGACATCAAAAATTTTATAATGAATCATATTCTTTCGGACAGAATCAACAATCTTGCTACTTCACAGACATTAGCAATGGCTGCATTGGCACGCGAATTAAAAGCACAAGGAAAAGACATTATCAGTTTAAGTTTAGGCGAGCCAGATTTCAACACGCCAGACTTCATTAAAGAAGCAGTAATAAAAGCAGTAAACGAAAATTATAGCACTTATTCTCCAGTGGAAGGTTACCTTGAATTGAGAGAAGCAATCTGCAGAAAATTCAAAAGAGATAATGATTTAGAGTACAAACCAACTCAAATCGTAGTTTCTACAGGAGCAAAACAATCTTTATACAACATTGCACAAGTAATGTTAAACGATGGCGACGAAGTTATCTTGCCAGCACCATACTGGGTTTCTTATTTCGAAATTGTAAAGCTTTCTGGCGGAGTTCCGGTTGAAGTTCCAACTTCAGTTGAAACAGATTTCAAAATGACACCAGAACAATTAGAAGCTGCAATCACACCAAAAACAAAAATGATGTGGTTCTCTTCTCCATGTAATCCTTCAGGATCTGTTTACAGCAGAGAAGAATTAACTGCATTGGCAAAAGTTTTAGAAAAACACCCAAATATTTACGTAGTTGCCGATGAGATTTATGAGCACATTAATTTCTCAGGAACTTTCTGCAGCATTGGTTCTATTCCAGGAATGTTAGACAGAACAATCACTGTAAACGGAGTTGCAAAAGCATTCGCAATGACAGGATACAGAATTGGTTACATTGGAGCTCCGGAATTTATCGCAAAAGCGTGTACAAAAATTCAAGGGCAAGTAACATCTGGAGCAAATTCAGTTGCTCAAAGAGCTACAATTACAGCTGTAGATGCAGATCCAAGCGTATTAAACGAAATGGTTCAGGCTTTCCACGGTCGTAGAGATTTAGTTGTTGGATTATTGAAAGAAATTCCAGGAATAAAAATCAACGTTCCAGAAGGTGCGTTCTATGTATTCCCAGATGTTTCTTCTTTCTTCGGGAAAACTTTAAGAGGAACTGAAATCAAAGATGCAAACGATGTATCGATGTATCTTTTAGCTGAGGCAAATGTTGCTACAGTAACAGGAGATGCTTTCGGAAATCCAAACTGCATTCGTTTCTCTTACGCAACAAGCAACGACATTTTAACAGAAGCATTACGCAGAATCAAAGAAGCTTTGACTGCATAATAATATAATAAGTTTTATTAAAACGGCTTAAGGTTCAAAAGTTTCATCACTTTTATACTTTAAGCTGTTTTTTTATGAAGATATTTTGGGTGTGTCCCTCCAGGTCGTCCCGATGGCTATCGGGATTCGGCTATATCTTTTATTCCGCTCCGCTCCTCACGCAAAACGGTAAACGAGAAAATTCATTTTCAAAAGAAAAAAATCTAAAAAATCTGCCAAATCTGCGAGAGTAAAAAAAACACTTTCAAAATTCCCATTCCACAATATTGTAAAACAGCAGTTATAATCCTGTAAAACATAACGCTTTAGAAATCATCAACTTTGTAATGTATTAATTAAAAAACTATTAGTCATGACAAATACAGATGTAAACACAGATGAAACCGTAAAAACTTTAAACGGATTAATTTCAATTCTTGAAGACGGAAAACTAGGATATACAAATGCTGCCGAACATGTAGAAAATCTAGCGATGAAAGCCGATTTTTTAGATTACGCCCGCGAACGTGCCCTTTTTATTGTAGAACTGCAAGACGAAATCAACAAATTAGGAAAATCAACTGATACTTCTGGCGGTGGACCATTGGGAGCCTTGCATAGAACTTGGATTGACATTAAATCGTCATTTACAGGAGGCGACACTAAAGCAATTATCAATGCTTGTGTTACAGGTGAAGAAGCTGCAATCGAAAAATATAAAGCTGCACTCGAAGAAAACCATCTTGAACACAGTCAGATTTACATTGTTTCAAAACAATTAAACAGTATTCAAAACACTTTATCGCAAATTAAAATGAGAGCACTTTAATATCATTGAAGTTTTTTATTTTAGAAAAACTGCTTAGTTTAAATAACTGGGCAGTTTTTTTGTTTTTTGTTAAAACTGAAAAATAAATCTTATTTTAGTCGCAACCAATTTCTAACCAAAACTATTTTTATGACCTTAACTTTACGTTATTTCGTTGCTATTATTTTGGCATCATTATTTTCATCTTATTCTCAAGCACAAACAACAGGTAAATTCATTAAAGCATCTATAGGTTATGGATCAAGCGCTTCTTATTATATAGAAGATTATGGAAGTCAAGACGAAGTAGATGTTATGGGAGGTGGTCTTTATCTTCAAGGCGAATATATTATAGGACTCAAGTCATGGTTTAGCATAAGACCTTACGCCGGTGCGATTTTTGAATCTGTTGATAAAGATCAAAATGTACAAAATCAACCTCAATATAAGGTAACAACTAACGCTTTTTTAATGGGAGGGAAAATTCGTTTTTGTGCACCAATTCCGTGGGTTGCACCTTTTATTGAAGGTGGTATTGGAACATCGATAGGTAAATTCGAGACCTTTACACCAAACGTTAATTTTAATAAAAGCACCATTTTAATGCATGTTCCTTTTAGTGTTGGATTAGCGATAGGCAGAAAAAACAGTCTAGAAATTGGTATTTCTGGTTACTTTCATCCAGCGGCAAAACAGTCTACGGGAGTATTTGCCGTTGGATATACTTTTCCGATAAATTAATATTAAGTTTATATTTTTCGTTTATCATCATCCATATTAAGTTAACAATTTCAAAAAAATCGCTTCATCACTAGCAAACTCAAATAATTTATTAGACCTTTGCACACTTTTTTTCGGGAATACCACAAAAGTCTAAAGTTTTAGAAATGAAGAAGAAAATCGAAATATTAGCTCCTGCTAGAGATTTAATTGGAGGAATCGCAGCCATAAATAGTGGTGCCGATGCAGTATATATTGGTGCACCGCAATTTGGAGCGCGTTCAAATGCAAACAACTCAATCGAAGATGTTGCGGAACTTGTAAAATACGCACACTTATTTAACGCACAGGTTTTTGTGGTTATGAATACCATTTTGTACGACAACGAATTAGAAACGTGTCGTGCCATGATTTGGGAATTATACGATATTGGTGTCGATGCATTGATTATTCAGGATATGGCAATTATGGAAATGGACTTGCCTCCTATCGTCCTTCATGCCAGCACACAAGCCAATAATCGTGACAAAGAAAAAATAAAATTTCTTAAAGATGCCGGAATCAAACGTGTGGTGTTAGCCCGTGAATTGAACCTGCATCAAATTAAAGAAATCTACGATTACGCTGATGTTGAATTAGAATTTTTCGTGACTGGAGCTTTATGTGTATCCTTCAGCGGAAACTGTTATATGAGTGTGGCAAACGGAGAACGAAGCGCCAACCGTGGTTCTTGCGCTCAAAACTGTCGTTTACCTTATAACTTAATCGACGGAAACGGAGATACTTTAATCAGAAACAGTCACTTGCTTTCTATAAAAGATTTAGATGTTTCTGATCAAATTCCGAATTTAATTGAAGCTGGAATCGTTTCTTTTAAAATCGAAGGAAGATTAAAAGATGTGGCTTACGTTAAAAACAACGTATCTTATCTTCGTCAAAAATTAGACAGTTATTTAGAAGGAAGTGATAAATACATGAAAGCTTCTTCTGGAAAATGTACTTATACTTTCGACTCTACATTAAGCAGAACGTTCAATCGTGGTTATACTGATTATTTCGTTAACGAAAGACACAGCTCTATTGGTTCATGGGAAAGCCCAAAATCAAAAGGACAATATATTGGTAAATTAATTAGAACTGTTGGAAATGCTTACGAAATCGAAAACGGCGAATTATTAAACAACGGTGACGGACTTTGTTTCATCAATGAAAATAACGAAGCTGACGGAATCTACGTAAACAAAGCCGAAAACGGAAAAGTATATCCAAACGTTTTAAAAGAAATCAAAGACGGAACTTTTATTTACCGTAACAACGATATTGCTTTCATCAAAATTGTAGAAAGGGAAGACAGCGCAATCCGTAAAATCGGAACGACTTTATTGCTTACAGAAAACGAAAATGGTTTTGAGTTAATAGCAACCGATGAAGACGGAAACGTAAGCACCGTTATTTTAGAGCATTCAAAAGAGCAGACAAAAACTGGCGAATCAATCGAAGAAAACATAAAAGTTCAATTAGCAAAAACAGGTTTTACACCTTACAGCGCTGACGAAATCAACATTATGTTTTCTCAAAACTGGTTCCTTCCTATTTCAAAAATCAACGAAATGAGAAGAAGTGTTTACGAACAATTATCAGAAATTCGTTTGGCAAATTACAAACGTGAAGAACACCAATTGGTAAAAACGTCACATCCGTATCCTGAAACCAAATTGGATTTTATGTACAACGTGTCGAACAAAACTGCTCGTAAATTCTACGAACGCCACGGTGTTACCGAAATCGAAAAAGCATTCGAATTGCAATGGGACCCAGGAAAATCTCGTGTAATGACAACCAAATATTGCATCAAATACGAATTAAAAAAATGCCCGATACATCAAAAAGATATAGTTGGTGTCAAGGTAAAAGAGCCATTAGTATTAAAACAAGGCGAGTTAGAATACAAACTAAAATTCAACTGCAAACCCTGCGAAATGGAAATTTGGGAAAAAGATGCTGAATTCGAGATTGAAGAAGATCATTTTCATTAACATACAAACCGATACTTTTAAAAGAAGTATCGGTTTTTTATTTTGGGCGTGTTTCGCCGCGGCGAACCGGGCTATCCGTTACAAGTCCTCGCCTGTTCGTTCCTCACGGCTGTGGGCTTTCCACTTCTATCCCTCACGCAAACAGTTTCAGAAGAACTTTTACGTTTATAATTCCCAGAATTTTGTCATTTCGACGAAGGAGAAATCTTCGCAAGTAACTCCGTTCCAATAAGCCAATCTTTGTAGAACTACTCGTGGAGATTTCTCCTTCGTCGAAATGACAAACTGTATGGTGACTTTGTCATAAAACTAAAATCAATTACAAAATTAAATCCGCCGAATCTCTAAAATCTGCGTGAGAAATTCGTTGCGCTCTTTTTAAACTTAAAAACAAAAACTTAGCGCTCTTTGCGTAATTCTTTGCGAACTTTGCGGTTAAAAACATTTTTAGCTACTTTTACTACTCAAACAATACAGCACTCCAAAATGAAAATACTACTCCTGGGTTCAGGCGAATTAGGCAAAGAATTTGTCATTGCCGCACAACGAATCGGACAAACCATAATTGCAGTTGACAGTTACGAAAATGCACCGGCCATGCAGGTTGCACATAGCTTTGAAGTAATCAATATGCTCGACGGTGAAGCGCTGGACAGAATCGTAGCCAAACACCAACCCGATTTTATAGTTCCTGAAATCGAAGCCATTCGTACCGAACGTTTTTACGATTACGAAAAACAAGGAATCACTGTTGTTCCTTCAGCGAAAGCGGCAAACTTTACTATGAATCGTAAAGCTATTCGTGATTTAGCAGCAAAAGACCTCGGGTTACGAACTGCCAAATATCAATACGCAACTTCAGCAGAAGAACTGCAAAAAGCTGTTCAGGAAGTTGGAATTCCGTGTGTGGTAAAACCATTAATGTCTTCATCTGGAAAAGGACAATCCACAATAAAAACAGAAAGCGATATCGAGAAAGCATGGCAATATGCCGTTGCAGGTTCGCGTGGCGATGTTATCGAAGTGATCGTAGAAGCTTTTGTCAATTTTGATTCAGAAATCACGCTTTTAACTATTACTCAAAACAATAACCCGACATTATTCTGTGCACCAATTGGTCACAGACAAGAAAGAGGCGATTATCAGGAAAGCTGGCAACCGGCTTTGGTTTCAGAAAAAGATTTATACGAAGCGCAGGATATGGCCGAAAAAATTACCGAAGCTCTTGGCGGAGCTGGACTTTTTGGTGTTGAATTTTTCTTAACAAAAGAAGGCGTTTATTTCTCTGAACTTTCTCCACGTCCGCACGATACCGGAATGGTAACTTTGGCTGGAACACAGAATTTCAATGAATTTGAATTGCATTTAAGAGCCATTTTAAGTCTTCCTATTTTCGAAATTACTTTGGAAAAAGCTGGTGCAAGCGCCGTAATTTTAGCATCAGAAGATTCTGCAAATCCAACTTTTACCGGAATCGAGAAAGTAGCCGCTTTACCAAAAACCGATTTCAGGATTTTCGGAAAACCGACATCAAGACCTTACCGCAGAATGGGAGTTGTTTTAAGCCATGATTCACTTTCAACTCCAATAAATGAAGTAACAGAACGCGCCAAAGAAACCGCAAAATTAATAACTGTAAATTCTTAACTATGAAAAACATACTTTTCGCAACATTCCTTTTTATTGGAATCACAGTACAGGCACAAGACAAAAAAAAATTTGACAAACCAACAGTCGTTGAAGCTTCTTGTGGAGAATGCCAATTCGGAATGAAAGGAAAAAGCTGTGATTTGGCAGTTCGTATTGATGGGAAATCATATTTTGTTGACGGAACTACGATTCACGATCATGGAGATGCACATGCCGAAAAAGGCTTTTGCAATGCAATCAGCAAAGCTTTAGTTACAGGAGAAATAAAAGGCGACAGATTTAAAGCGACTTCATTTACTTTAATTGACGATAAAAAATAATGGCATTAATTCTCGAAAATATTGCCAAACACGTTTCTTTAACACCAGAAGAACAGGCACTTTTTTTATCTAAACTAGAAACTAACACTTACAAAGCCAAAACAGTTTTATTAAACGCTGGAGAAGTATGCAAAAATTCGTATTTTGTAAACTCAGGAATTTTAAGAAGCTTCAACATCAATGATAATATTGTTGAACATGTTTTATCTTTTGCCTGTGAAGGCTGGTGGATAAGTGATATGTACAGCTATTTTTCAGAAAAACCAGGGCAACTTTTTATTGAAGTTCTGGAAGATGCAGAAGTTGTTTCTTTATCCAAAGAAAATCAGGAACAATTGTACCTAGAGATTCCGAAACTGGAACGCTTTTTTAGAATTCTAATTGAAAATTCATTAGTGGCTAACCAACAACGATTAATGGACAATTTGAGTTTACCTGCCGAAGAACGATTTGAAAAATTCACAAAAAAATATGGAACATTGGTACACAAAGTCCCGCAAAAACAAATCGCTTCTTTCATTGGTGTAACACCTGAATTCTTCAGTAAAATGAAAGCAAGGCTTTTAAAAAAGTAAAGTTTTCCGCCACGAATTCACGAATTTTTATCCTCAAAGATTATAAAAAATAATTCGTTAATTCGTGGCGGAAAAAAAATTAAAATTGCTCAACCTCAGTAGAATGTTTCATTGCTGTTATTGAAGATCTTCCTATCATTACTGTATTTTGAACCGCATCAAAATAAGAAGTACCAACAAAAGCCTGATGTTTTACTGCTCTGAATCCATTTTTCTGTAAAGCGAATTCGCGTTCCTGCAATTCAGAATATCCTGCCATTCCGCGTTCTTTATACGCTTTTGACAATTCAAACATACTTGTATTCAAAGCATGGAATCCTGCCAAAGTGATGAATTGGAATTTATATCCCATCGCTGCTAAATCTTCTCTAAACGTTTCCATTTCGGCAACCGTTAATTTTGCCGCCCAATTGAAAGACGGAGAACAATTGTAAGCCAGCATTTTATCCGGAAATTCTTTTTTCATAGCTGTTGCAAACTTTCTTGCAAATTCTAAATCCGGATTACTGGTTTCCATCCAAATTAAATCGGCATAAGGCGCGTAGCTCAAACCTCTTGCAATTCCCTGCTCGATTCCGTTTTTAACGTAGAAGAATCCTTCGTCCGTTTTTTCACCAGTTAAGAATTTCCTGTCTCTTGGATCTGCATCACTCGTTAATAAATTAGCTGCTTCTGCATCTGTTCTGGCAACGATTAAAGTCGAAACACCCATAACATCTGCTGCCAAACGCGCCGCAATTAATTTATTGATTGCTTCCTGAGTCGGAACCAAAACCTTTCCGCCCAAGTGTCCGCATTTTTTAGCAGAACTCAACTGATCCTCAAAATGAACTCCTGAAGCTCCAGCTTCAATCATAGACTTCATTAATTCGAAAGCATTTAAGTTCCCACCAAAACCTGCTTCGGCATCAGCTACAATTGGCACCAAATAATCTTTTTTATCTTCAATTTTATTTACAGTCTGAATCTGATCAGCACGTAACAACGCATTATTAATTTTTTTTACCACCATCGGAACGCTGTTTACCGGATAAAGTGATTGATCCGGATACATTTCACCCGCCAAATTTGCATCAGCAGCAACTTGCCATCCGCTTAAATAAATTGCTTCTAAACCCGCATCCACTTCCTGAATCGCCTGATTTCCAGTCAACGCTCCCAAACCCGCAACATAATCCTGACTTTTTAACTTTTTCCATAATTTTTGCGCTCCCATTTTGGCGATAGAGTGCTCAATATGATAAGAACCTTGAAGTTCAACTACTTCACTTGCAGTGTAAGGGCGCTCAACACCTTTCCATCTCGGGTTCGTAATCCAATCGTTAACCAATTCCTGAATTCTGTCTTCTGTTGTTTTCATAAATAGTTTAAGTTAAAGTGGTTAGTAAGTAAAGTTTTCAGTCGCAGTTATCAGTAATCAGTTTTTAACTGGACTTAAATAAATAGTATTCAGAAGATCTGCGTAGATCTTTTCATTCATATTTTATCTGCATGATCTGCTAAATCTGCGTGAAAAAATTATTCGCCCGCAGATTTCACAGATTAAGCGGATTTTTTTTTCTTATAAATATTTGTAACACGGAATTGTCAAGAAATCAACAAACTCAGTATTTACAACTAATCTTTCCAATACTTTTTCAGCAAGCGGAAATTGTTGTTTTTCGTGATTTTCTTCACCTAATTCGTCTTTTATTTTTCTGAATTCATCTAAAGCCAATTCATGATAATAAGCTAAATCTAACTTTCGCCCATTATCTAAAAGCACTTTATTCTGAAGCCATTGCCACAATTGCGATCTCGAAATTTCGGCCGTTGCAGCATCTTCCATCAAATTATGCAATGCCGCAGCGCCTTGTCCATTCAGCCACGAAGCCAGGTATAAAACTCCAACATTTATATTTTTCCGAACACCATTTTCAGTAATCATTCCAATTGGCGGTTCAATCAAATCAGCTTCTGTAATTCTTCGATGTTCTCTTTTTATGTGAATTTGATTTGGAGTCGGCATTCCTTTATCAAAAATCTCTTTTGCCAATGCAACCAAATCCGGATGCGCTACCCAAGTTCCGTCGTGACCGTTTCGAACTTCACGTTCTTTATCGGTTTTTACTTTTGCGAAAGCGACAGCATTGGCTTCCTCATTATTTCGAATCGGAATTTGAGCGGCCATGCCACCAATCGCATGAATCCCTCTTTTATGACATCTTTGAATAACCAAATTTGAATAGGCATTCATAAAAGGTGAAGTCATATTTACCTGATCGCGATCAGGAACTATGAATTTTGGATTTTTTCTAAACTTTTTGATATAAGAGAAAATATAATCCCAACGCCCGCAATTCAAGCCCACGATATGTTCTTTCAATTCATAAATGATTTCATCTAACTGAAAACTTGCTGTAATGGTTTCAATTAAAACCGTCACTTTTATAGTTCCTCTTTTAAGTTTTAGATAATCCTCTGTAAAATCAATTACGTTATTCCACCAGCGCGCTTCTAGATAATGTTCTAATTTCGGAATGTAGAAATACGGTCCTGAATTATTTTCTAAAAGTCGTTTATGATTATGGAAAACATACAATCCAAAATCTACCAAAGAACCCGAAACTTCATTTCCTTCAATTAAAAGATGCTTTTCCGGAAAATGCAAACCTCTTGGGCGAACAATTAGCGTTGCGATTTTTTCATTTAAATGATAGGACTTTTGTTTTACCAAGTCTGTGTACGTAATGGTTTTATTAACTGCATCGATTAAATTCACTTGCCCGTCCATTAAATTTTGCCAGGTTGGCGAAGTGCTGTCTTCAAAATCAGCCATAAAGGTTTTTGCTCCTGAATTCAATGCGTTGATGATCATTTTGCGATCAACTGGTCCAGTAATCTCTACTCTACGGTCCAACAAATCTTTTGGGATTTCACCAGCCGTCCAATTTCCTTCTCTTACGCTTTTGGTTTCCGGAATAAAAACAGGCATGATTCCCTGATCAAAAGTGACTTGTTTTTGCTCGCGCTGTAAAAGCAATAGTTTTCGTTGTGATTCGAATTTTCTATGCAATTCAGTTATAAAAACAATTGCTTCTTCTGTCCAGATTTTTGGATAACGAAGCTTCTTTTCGGCTAAAAATTCCATCGCCGTTTCGGTAATTTCTAATTGGTTTTTCATAGCTGTGATTTTATTTTTTTATTAAAATAAATCCTGTCGTTATATCAATTTGTAATCTTTAAAATAAGACTCAAACCATAACATTCTGATATATAATAATTTCTACACCACAATATTAGAAAAAAGTTTTTTACAAAACAAGCGAACGTTCGCTAAAATTTAAAAATAATTTTTTTGCGATTATTTTTATAATAGCTATATTTGGTTCATGGATATCGAAAAAGACTATATAAAGCTGATCTTCGGACTAAAATTGAAGCAAGTCCGCACCCAAAAAAATCTGTCACTTTTTGGCTTAGCCAAATTGACAAATCTTTCAAAATCGTATTTAAACGAGATTGAAAAGGGGAAAAAATATCCAAAAACAGATAAAATTTTATTGCTCTGCGAACATTTGGACGTGACTTATGACCAAATGGTCTCTTTAAAACTTGATAATAACCTCGCTCCGATTGGCGAAATCTTAAAATCCGGAATTTTAAAAGAGATTCCGCTAGAACTTTTTGGTATTCAGGAAGCTGATTTAATTGACATTATTGCAAATGCTCCGGCCAAAGTCAATGCATTTATTAGTACTATTATCGAAATTGCGCAACATTACAACCTAAGCCGTGAAAGTTTCTTTTTAGCTGCTTTACGCTCTTATCAGGAAGCGCACAGTAATTATTTTGAAGACTTAGAAGAAAAGGTAATTTCGTTTTCGAAGTCGTTTCAAATTAATTTAGATTCTAAAATTACTGTAGAAGAATTAGAGGCGATTTTAAAAGAAGAATACGAATACAATATCAAAGAAATTGCTTTTGCAGATCAGGAAGCTTTGGGCGATTTGCGTTCGATTTATGTTCCGAAAAGCAAAACCTTATTACTTTCAACCGAACTCGACGCTCCGCAGAAAGCTTTTATTTTAGCTAAAGAAATTGCCTATAATTATTTAAAAATCTCCGATCGTTTACTGACTTTCAGTTGGATTAAGTTTGAAAATTTTGATCAGGTTTTGAATAATTTTTACGCTTCTTATTTTGCCGGCGCTTTATTATTGCCAAGAAAATTGGTTGTAGATAAAATCAATTCCTTTTTAGAAAATGAAAATCCAAAACCGGAGGAATTTGTTCAGTTAATTGAAAGTTTCGAAGTTTCACCTGAATCATTTTATCAGCGCTTAACCAATTTATTACCAAAAGATTTTCAGCTAAAAAATTTATTCTTCTTAAGATTATCACATAAAATCAATTCTGATTATTACCAAATCAATAAGGAATTACATATTACGCATCAACAAGAACCGCACGCCAACGAAACCAACGAGCATTACTGCAGAAGATGGGTTTCGGTAAAAACAATTGACGAAGCCATCAAACAAAATAAATCTCATTTCTTTGATGCACAAATATCTAGTTACGCGAATAGTGGAAACGAATATTTAGTATTTTCATCGGCTACAAAAGATCCTTTTGCAGAGAATTATATCAGAAGTATTTCTGTTGGAATTTTAATTAATCCGACAATGAAAAAGAAATTCAAATTCATTGATGGAAAACCTTTGGTGAAACGAATTGTTGGTGTAACTTGTGAAACTTGTTCCGTAAAAGATTGTTTGGAAAGAAGCGCTCCGCCAACTGTTTTGGAGAGAGAGAAACGCCATGAGAATACGGATGCAGTTGTTCAGCAGTTTATAAATCAATACAGTTAAACCATTATGAAATATTTTGCCTTATTAATAACTTTGTTTTTTATCAACTTCAACCAAAAAACAGACAAACTTACGGGCCGTTACAATTATTTGATTGAAGACGACAATTCTTATATCCAAAAAGATAAAATTACTTTTAAGGATAGCGTTTTTGTTTTTGATAACAAGTATTTGCCAAAAGGAAAAATTTCATACGGTAATGTAATAGTATTGGATCATTTCATTAATCGAGATTTAATTATTAGTATACCAAAAGATCAAATTACAAAAGATACTATTGATTTTTTTATGCATGATAAACAAAGTCCTGTTTCTAATTACCTTGATGTAGTAACTGGAAGAGGTAAATTGATTAGGATTAAATAATTTGTTCTTGTTTTTTTATCACGTGTTATTTGTCCTAGGAATGACAAACTGTGCGGTCACTTTGATGCAAAACCTTTTAAACTTTACAACTTCTTTTGAAAACTAAATCTTCTCGCATAGCCCCGATAGAAGTGGAAATCCTTTTGTGTCTCGTTTCTTTAACGAGACACAAAAGATTGAAACGGATAGCGGGACTAGACGTCTTTTGAAAACTATATTTCTGCTCCAGAAAAAGCTTAGCATCTCAGCAACTTAGAACCTTAGAATCTTTCTTAACCTAGATTAAGTGCTTTTCCTTCACATCGACCGTATCTTTGTATCATAAATTAACAAAAGGACAAAATCATGGAAAATATAGTATTGCACAAAGCAGACACAAGAGGAAATGCAAATCACGGTTGGCTAAACGCTTATCATAGTTTTAGTTTTGCGAGCTGGTATAATCCGGACAGAATTCAGTTTGGAGCGCTTCGTGTTTTGAATGATGATACAATTGCAGGCGGAATGGGATTTGGAACGCATCCGCACGATAATATGGAAATTATTACGATTCCGCTTGAAGGTGATTTGGCTCATAAAGATAGTATGGGAAATACTGAAATCATCAAAAATGGCGACATTCAGGTGATGAGCGCAGGAACCGGAGTTCAGCATAGTGAGTTTAACCCAAATGCTGACCAGCAGACTAAATTGTTGCAAATCTGGTTATTTCCGAACAAAAGAAACGTTACGCCACGTTACCAACAAATCACTTTAAATGTTGCTGACAGACATAACAAACTATCTCAAATTTTATCTCCAAATGCTGATGATGAAGGCGTTTGGATTCACCAAGACGCATGGTTCAATATGGGAAATTTTGATGCCGGAATCGCTACAGAATACAAAATTAAAAAAGAAGGAAATGGAGTTTATGCTTTCGTTTTGAAAGGAAACGTAACCATCAACGGTCAGGAATTAAACACTCGTGATGCGGTTGGGATTTCAGGAACTGATACTTTAACGATCAAGGCAAATACAGATGCTGAATTTTTATTGATGGACATTCCGATGAATTACTAATTCAAAGATTACAATTAATATTTTTTTTCAGAAACGATATTTAAGTTGATTTTCAGCTTATTATCGTTTCTTTTTTTGCCCAAATTTCATCAAAACTCAAAAAGAAAACGTAATTTTATTAGACGCAAATTGGCCTTAATTCACTTAAAACTAACTGTTTAAAATTTTCAATCATGAATCCAAATAACCTAACTAAAGAATATACAAATGGCGAAGTAACGATTGTTTGGCAATCCGGAAAATGCATACATTCGGCCAATTGTGTAAAAAATAATCCGGATGTTTTTCATCCAAAAGAAAAACCATGGATTTTACCAGAAGCTTCGACTACAGATAAAATTATAGAGACAATTCATAAATGTCCTTCGGGAGCGTTGAGTTTTTATTTAAATAGTGAAAACAATATTAAATAAATTTTTATATTCTAAAGAGAGACCTAACAGGTTTTTAAAACCTGTTAGGTCTTTTTTATTTCTTAATCTAGGTTAAGTGCGTTACGCTTACTACCACCGTAACTTTGTCCTATCAAAATGAAACAAATAAATTAATTATTTAAAAAAATAAAATTATGGCAACTACAAAATGGTCAATTGACCCAACACATTCAGAAATTGGTTTCAAAGTTAAACACATGATGTTTACAAATGTTTCAGGAAAATTTGGAACTTATGATGCTACAATTACTACAGAAGGAGATGACTTCGAAAATGCAGATATTCAGTTTTCTGGTGATATCGCTTCAATAGACACTGCAAATGCAGATAGAGACGGACATTTAAGAAGTGCTGATTTCTTTGACGTTGAAAATAATCCAAAATTGACTTTCAAAGCTTCATCTTTCAAAAAAATTGATGCTGGAGATTATGAATTAACTGGAGATTTGACTATCAAAGGTGTTTCAAAAGAAGTAAAATTCCCAGTAGAATATAGCGGAATCTTAACTGATCCATGGGGAAATACAAAAATTGGTTTAAGCATCGAAGGAAAAATCAATCGTAAAGATTGGGGTTTAAACTGGAACTCAGCTCTTGAAACTGGAGGTGTTTTAGTTGGAGAAGAAGTAAAATTAAATATCGAATTACAATTCGTAAAACAAGCTTAATACTTATAATAGGTTTTAATTTGGTTGGTTGAAAAGCCTGCACTTTTTAGGAAGTGCAGGCTTTTTTTTGTTAGCCACGACCCGAGCGATAGCGAACAGGCGAAGCAATTCACGAATTATTTTTTTTCTTTTGCCACAGATTAAAAGGATTTCACAGATTTAATCTAAATAATCCTTTAAATTTGTGGCGAAAAAACTTATCGCACTGTATTTCTAAATTCTGTTGGTGATATTCCTGTTTGTTTTTTGAAGAATCTGGAGAAATAGGAATAATCTTCGTAGCCGACTTTGAAAGCCACTTCATTTACAGCTAATTGTTTGTCGATTAACATTCTTTTTATTTCTAGAATTACCCGATCTGTAATCACTTCTGTGGCGGTTTTTTGGAGGATTTCATTGCAGATTCTGTTTAAATGTTTTAGCGTGATATTTAGTTTTTCTGCATAGAATGAGGGCAGTTTTTCAGTTCTGAAATATTCTTCTAAAAGCGATTCAAACTTGTTGATCTTGATATTGTACGAATGCGTTTGATGTGAATAGGTTTCGCTATATTTTCTGGAAATTTCGATATGAATAGAATCTAATAAATTCAGCATTTTATCAAGCTGATATTTATTATTTTGATTATTTTCCTGAATAAGCAAATTAAAATACGGGAGAATTTTCGGGATTTCTTTTTCTTCAAAAACCATTTCCGGTCGGTTATGAATCGAATGATAAAAATTATAATCATTGATCTTTTTTTGTCCGAAATATAAATTATACAATTCCTGCGAAAAAATAATTACAAAACCTTCGACATCTTCAGACAAACTCCAATGATGCATTTGTCCAGGCTGAAGTACAAATAAACTTCCTCTTTTTATTTCGAATTGATCAAAATCGACTTCGTGTTGTCCTGAACCTTTGGTAAAAAACACCATTAAATAAGAATCATGCCGATGCGGTTCTTCGACAAAACTGTGACTTTGTAAATGTTCTTTAAAAGTGTTCACATAAAAATCGCGATGAATATCATTACAGCTAAAATTCTGAACACTATAAACGGGATACTTTTGCATAAAAATGTCTTTATTGTGCTATAAGTAGCGAAGATACTAAAAAGAGTTTTATCCAGCTCCTAATTACCTTTGTATAAATAAAAAATCGCAAAATCATGTCAAATGCATTAACTCATATTTTAAGCAACGAATGTCCGATTTGTCATAAAGGAAAAGTATTTACAGACAAAAGTATTTTTTTGACTTTTGGTCTTCCAAAAATGAATGAATATTGTAGTCATTGCAACTATAAATTCCAAAAAGAACCTGGTTATTTCTTTGGTGCCATGTATGTAAACTACGGATTAACAGTCGCTCAGGCAATTGCAACGTATTGTATTGCACAGTTTTTCTTTGAAAAAAATTTCGATTTAAGAATCATTCCCATTATTGCTGTTGTGATTACTTTGCTCACTTCTTTCAATTTAAGATTTTCAAGGTTAGCATGGATTTACATGTTTAAGGATTATACGAAATAAAAAAGTGTTATTTTTGCCTTTCAATTGAAACTAATTTTCAATTCCAAAAAAAAATAAAAAACAAATTAGACAAATGAAAGCATACGTATTTCCGGGTCAAGGCGCACAGTTTACAGGAATGGGCAAAGACCTTTATGAAAACTCGGCTTTGGCCAAAGAATTGTTCGAAAAAGCTAATGAAATTTTAGGTTTTAGAATTACAGATATTATGTTTGAAGGCACTGCCGAAGAACTAAAAGAAACCAAAGTGACACAGCCAGCAGTATTTCTACATTCTGTTATTTTAGCTAAAACTTTAGGCGAAGATTTTAAACCAGAAATGGTTGCAGGACATTCTTTAGGAGAATTTTCAGCTTTGGTTGCTAATGGAACTTTATCTTTTGAAGATGGTCTTAAATTAGTTTCTCAACGTGCTTTGGCAATGCAAAAAGCCTGCGAAATCACTCCATCAACAATGGCTGCGGTTTTAGGCTTAGCTGATAATATTGTGGAAGAAGTTTGTGCTTCGATTGATGGAATTGTGGTTGCTGCCAACTATAACTGTCCTGGACAATTAGTAATTTCAGGAGAAACTTCAGCGGTTGAAAAAGCTTGTGAAGCGATGAAAGCTGCAGGAGCAAAACGTGCTTTAATTTTACCTGTTGGAGGAGCATTTCACTCTCCAATGATGGAACCAGCGAGAGAAGAATTAGCTGCTGCAATTGAAGCAACAACATTCTCTACTCCAATTTGTCCGGTGTATCAAAACGTAACTGCAAATGCAGTTTCTGATGCAAACGAAATTAAAAAGAACTTGATCATCCAATTAACTGCTCCTGTAAAATGGACGCAATCTGTACAGCAAATGATCGCTGATGGTGCTACTTTGTTTACCGAAGTTGGTCCAGGAAAAGTATTAGCTGGTTTAATTAATAAAATTGATAAAGAAGCAGTTACTGCTAATGCTTAATTTTTAAGTTTTTAGTGATCAGTTGAAAACTATACTCATAAAAAATCCTCATTAACGAAATGTTTATGAGGATTTTATTTTATAGCTCTTTTGCTTCTGCGTTGTAATTATTTAAAATTCCAGTAATCAGATAATTTTGATTTCTTTTTTCAAAAAACACATACCAAGTTGTTCTGGCGTTGGGTTTATAAAAAATATATTCTGAACCTAAGTAACTAAGGGGTTTTGGAGTTTTCTTATGCGGAGATTTTTTTATTCTTTCTAGAATTGCATTATGTATATCAGAAACATAATCTTCCGCAGATTCAATAAAACCAAAATATTCCTTTTTATATAACGTTACAACTAAATCATCTAGATATCGAATTACTTCTGGTGTAAAGATAACTTCTATTTTCCCCACCATTCTCTAATTCTTCTAATAGATTCAGCTTTTGCTTGCTCTGGTGTCAATCCTTTTGCAAACTCAGCATCAAAATCAAAAGTTTCAGGGTCAATTCCTTTGAATTTTGGTTTTTGAACGTCGTATTCAACTCGAGGCTCTTCAACCTTGTTTTTTTTATTTTCTTTATCTGAATTCATTATTCCTACACATTTTATTCTTACAAATTTACAAAATAAATTGAAGCGAAATTTACACAACTTTCTTTTCCTTCTTCTTATAATTCACAATAAAAACCCCAAGAATAATCAGTGCTGTAGCAATAATAAAATCAATTGTAATTACTTCGTCTAAAAGCAACCAACCTAAAAAAACAGCAATTATCGTATTTATATAAGCTAAAATAGAAACCTGAACCGCTGTAACATGTTTTAAAGCATAACTATAGCTAAAAAACGCAATTACTGATCCGAAAATTGACAAATACAAAGCGGCAAAAATGCTTCTTGAACTCCACGAACTAAAATCTGGATTTGGTGAAAAAATGGAAGCCAAAACCAACTGAATACAAGACGCCGTTGTAAATTGATAAAACAAATTGAGTACAATATTATTCGATTTATTGGCGTGTGTTTTTGTGTAAATTGTTCCAATGGCCCAAGCCAAAATTGCAAATCCCATAAACATCATTCCGGTTCTGTAATCAGCGTCTAAAAATGATCCTAGTCCGTCTTTGAATATAAAAACGACTCCCGAAAATCCAATTAATACACCAACAAAACCCTTAAAACTCATTTTTTGCAAGCCTACTAAAATGCTTCCAAGAAATATCAATATCGGAGATAAAGCACTTATTACAGAAGCCAATCCGCTTGGCAAAGTCTTTTCGGCAATTGTGGTAAAACCATTTGCAATTACTATCATCAAGACCGAAGGAATAAGTTGCTGTTTGAAATTTCCCCAACCAATCCATTTCATTTCTTTTTTGAACAACAAAATCGTCATCATAATTAATCCCGCCAATCCTTGACGAATTGAAGTTACAAACCAAGGCGGAATCGTTTCAACCGCAACTCTGATTCCTAAAAATGTTGTACCCCAGATAATTCCAACAGCTGCTAGAGCAAAAATCAATTTATAATCTAAATTTTGTTTCATGATAATAAGCATCTAAAAAAAATCCCAAACTATATTGCTATAATTTGGGATCTTAAAATTTTATAATTTTAATGTAGAGAATTATTTATTCCTTACTTTTTGTTCCCATTTCCAGGCGCTTGCCATGGCTTCATCTAAACTTAGTTCAGCTTTCCATCCTAAGACATTATTCGCCTTATCTGTGTTTGCATAAGCTTCTGTAATATCACCTTCACGACGTGGCTTAATTACGTATGGCAATTTTTTCTCGCTTACTTTTTCAAAACTATGAATTACTTCAAGAACTGAACTTCCTTTTCCTGTTCCTAAATTAAAAGTTTCAACTTTTGCCAAATTCTTTTTATTCAATAAACGCTGCAAAGCAATTACGTGCGCTTTTGCTAAATCTACAACGTGAATATAATCACGAACTGCAGTTCCGTCTGGTGTTGGATAGTCATCTCCAAAAACAGATAATTCTTGACGCAATCCTACTCCGGTTTGCGTAATAAACGGAACTAAATTTTGAGGAACCCCTAAAGGTAGTTCTCCAATCTGTACCGATTCGTGCGCTCCAACTGGGTTAAAATAACGTAATAAAATAGCGTTGATATTTGTCACTTTAGCAGTATCCGTAATAATCTCTTCTCCTATTTGCTTTGTATTTCCGTAAGGCGACATTGCTGTTTGAACAGGAGCGTCTTCTGTAATTGGCATTTTTTCGGCTTGACCGTAAACTGTACAAGACGAACTAAAAATAAAACTTGCCTCAGGTTTTTGCTGCAATTCCTGTAAAAGATAAACTAAACTGCTGATGTTATTTTCATAATACAACAATGGTTGTTCAACACTTTCACCAACTGCTTTTGAAGCTGCAAAATGAATTACTCCAGTAACATCATTATGTTTTTTAAAGAAATCCTGAACGGCACTTTTTTCTCTTAAATCAATTTTCTCAAATAAAGGCGTTTTTCCCGTAATGGCTGCAATTCCTTTTAAAACATCTTCTGAAGAATTTGAAAGATTATCGATTATCACCACTTCGAAGCCTTCATTTTGCAATTCGACGACGGTGTGAGAACCAATAAATCCTAATCCTCCTGTTACTAATACTTTCATTTTTTTTGGTTGTTTTTTATGTAGTTAATTTATACGCTTGTCTCGCAATAAGAATCCATTTGCTTTTTTGTTTTTGCCAAACGAGCATTATTCCTATTTTAATATCTTTATCAACTCCGCCATCTTTAGTATGAGCTGCGAGTATGTGCCTCACAATCGCAACATCATTTTGAATTGTGATCATTTGGTCTTGAAAATCGATAGTTACAAAATCGGATTTTCCGCTAACTATTCCCTCAATAAATTCTGTCTGATTTTGAAAATTCCCATTTGAATGGACATAACTCAGCTTTTCTGAAGTTAATGTTTTTAATTTTGCTCCATCAGCATCAATCATTGCCTGACGCAAAATTTCAACTTGATCAATAACAGCTTTCTCTTCTTTCGAAATTGCTTTTTGAGCCAAAACCGAAAACTGAACAAAAATCATCAAAATTAAAAGAACACCTTTTCTCATTTTTATTTATTTAAAAATTCTAAAACAGAATCAGCAATAAATTTAATCTGTTCATCATCGAGTTCTGTGTGCATTGGTAAAGCAATTACCTCTTTTACCAATTGATTTGTTACTGGAAATTGTTCTTCTTTATAACGAGGATCTAAATATGCTTTTTGAGAGTGAAGCGGAATTGGGTAATAAATTGCACACGGAATTCCTTTATCTAACAAATGCTGCATCAAAGCATTACGATCTGCATCAATAATTCTTAAAACATATTGATGAAAAACGTGATCGTTCTCATTTGCATCAAAATCTGGTGTAATTATATGTTTGTTTCCTGCAAAAGCTGCATTATATTTTGTTGCCGCTAAACGACGTTCTTTATTATATTCATCAAGCAAAGGCAGTTTTGCATTCAAAACTCCAGCCTGAATGCTGTCTAAACGAGAATTCACTCCCACAACATCATGATGGTAACGCTCGTACATTCCGTGATTTACGATTCCACGGATAATGTGAGCTAATTTATCATCGTTTGTAAAAATCGCTCCTCCATCACCATAACAACCTAAGTTTTTAGAAGGGAAAAATGAAGTTGCTGCAACGTGACCGATTACTCCAACTTTAGTTTTTGCGCCAGATTTAGAAATATAATCAGCTCCAATTGCCTGCGCATTATCTTCAATTACATATAAATTATGCTCGGCTGCAATTTCCATAATCGCATCCATATTTGCAGCGCGACCAAATAAATGAACCGGAACAATAGCTTTTGTTTTTGGTGTAATTGCTTTTTTAACTGCCTCAATATCGATGTTCATGTTTACCATATCAACATCAACTAAAACTGGAGTTAACTGCAATAAAGCAATAACCTCAACAGTTGCTGCAAAAGTAAAATCAGCAGTAATAACCTCATCACCAGGCTTCAGATTTAAGCCCATCATTGCTATTTGCAAAGCATCTGTTCCGTTGGCACAAGGAATAACGTGTTTTGCACCTAAATACTCTTCAAGATTCTTTTGAAACTGATGAACTAAAGGTCCGTTGATGTAAGTATTTGTATCTAAAACCTCTTGAATTGAAGCATCTACAGCAGCTTTTATTTTTTCGTATTGACTTTTTAAGTCAACCATTTGTATTTTTTTCATTTTGAATATTTATTTAAAAAAAGACCTGATTTTTAAACAGAATCTCTAAAAGAAGGAACAAAAATAGTTATTTAATACCTGCAAACCAATGAAAATAATCGAAAGAAATGTAATTTAGCCACAAAAATAAACAGATGCTTTTTTTATACAATTTAGTTGTTTCTATTGCGGGGTTTTTTCTGAAAATCGTGGCACTTTTTAGTCCGAAAATTAAGCTTTTTACAGAAGGGCGAAAAAATGTTTTTTCTCTTTTAAAAGAAAAAATTAAACCCGAAGACAAAACAATTTGGTTTCATTCCGCTTCTTTAGGCGAATATGAGCAAGGACTTCCTGTTATCGAAAAAATCAAAGAAAAATATCCGTTACATAAAATTATTGTAACCTTTTTTTCACCATCTGGATACGAAGTGCGTAAAAATAACACAGTCGCAGACGTTACTATTTACCTTCCATTAGACACAAAAAGCAATGCAAAAAAATTCATAGAATTAGCACATCCCGAACTCGCGTTTTTTATTAAATATGAATTTTGGCTTAACTATTTAAAAGAATTAGAAACAAATAAAATTCCAACTTATTTGATCTCAGGTATTTTCAGGGACAATCAAATGTTTTTTAAATGGTATGGTGGCTTTTACCGAAAAGCATTAAAAGCATTTACTTATTTCTTTGTTCAGAATGAAAAATCAAAAGAAAAAATCGAAGATATTGGATTTCAAAACGTAATTATATCAGGCGACACTCGTTTTGATCGTGTTGCCGCCATTTTAGAAAGAGACAATACAGTTGATTATATTGAAAAATTCACAAATAATCAACCAACTATAGTCATAGGAAGTTCATGGCCAAAAGACGAAGCACTATTAGCTGAATATATCAATCAAGCTTCAGAAAACGTGAAATTCATTATTGCTCCTCACAATATCAAAGAAGATCAGATTTCAAGCTTAAAATCTCAAATCACAAAATCAACTGTATTATTTTCCGAAAAAGACCAAGCTGGTGATTTATCAAATTACAATGTCTTTATTATAGACACTATTGGACTACTGACTAAAATTTACAGCTACGGAACAATTGCTTATGTTGGCGGCGGTTTTGGAAATCCAGGAATACATAATGTCTTAGAACCCGCCACATTTGGAATTCCAATTTTAATTGGGCCAAATTATTCGAATTTTGCCGAAGCAGTTTTATTGGTAAAACTTGGAGGTTGCATTTCTATTGCTGACGGAAACGAATTAAAAAGTCATTTTGATCGATTACTTGCTGACGAAAAGTATTTAGAAGAAAAAAGTGAAATTTGCAAAACCTATATTCAAGACAATAAAGGCGCAACAGATTGTATCATGGAAATAGTTTCAAGAACAATCTAAAAGACCTCAAAGCCTATCTTATAACGTTATTATCCTAAAAAGCTCTTAAAAGAGCCCATTTTAAGCTTAACACAATAAATGCTTTTCGCCCAAAAAACAAAATAAAGTACAAGTAATACAAACTCAAATGTTATTTTTATTGCCGAATCATCAACGAAAAATAATTTCTTCAAAAAATACAATAATATAATATTTTTTTACTATTTTGGCATGTTTTTTGATAAATAGAATAATCGTGAGCGATGAAAATATTTTAAAAAAAAAGTGAAAAAATATTTTACATATTAAAAAATTTATATCTTTGCCACGAATTAATAATTAACCTTTTATAATAAAGTAAGATGAAAAAAGTATTTTTAAGTTTAGCTGTTGTTGCTGTATTAACTGTTGTATCTTGTAAAAAAGCTGATGCTGAAGCTACACCTGCTGTAGATTCTACTGCTGTTGCTGTTGACTCAGCTGCTACTGTAGTTGATTCTGCTGCTGCAACTGTTGATTCTGCTGCTGCTAAAGTTGATTCTGCTGCTGCTAAAGTAGAAGAAGTAAAAAAATAATTAGAACCTAAGTTCTAAAAATTTTAAAACCATCAAATTGATGGTTTTTTTTATGCCCAAATTTAAATTTGAGTACAAAAAAAAGTGCCCGCAATTGCAGGCACTTTTTTTTATTATTTCTATTTTAATCCATTTCTTCTTCCTCCAGAACCTCATCTTCAAAAATCGATTCATTTGACGAAAAATCCAAAACTTCCGATTTCGAAGCATAAGTCACAATCTCTCTTATTCCTTTTTGCAAAAGCAACTCAGTACTGTATTTACGACTTGTAGCAAAATGAACCTCTCCGAGCATCAATTTAAAAAAATACTTTCCTCCAGAGCCTTTAAACTTTAAAAATTTCGCAAGATCAATATTCTCCTTAAATCTCTGTATATCTTCTTCACACTCAAATCTTAATTCGTAACTCAAACTTGTAAAAATCACCTTTCCTTTCCTTGAAGTAAATGTGAATTTATATTCGTCATTAAATCGCCTGCTGATTACAAAAGCACCCATTTAGAAATATTAGATTTTAGATTGTTGATTTTAGAATCCTTAGATTCTTAGATTTTTAAAAGAGATTACTCTGCCAATTTCTTTTAAATGCAGTTTTACACAATAAAAAAAGCCTCTTCAAAAGAAGAGGCTTTAGTACTCAGAGCGGGACTTGAACCCGCACGAACATTGCTGTTCACTGGATTTTAAGTCCAGCGTGTCTACCAATTTCACCATCCGAGCATTATATAGTTTTGAGCGAAAAACGGGGCTCGAACCCGCGACCTCGACCTTGGCAAGGTCGCGCTCTACCAACTGAGCTATTTTCGCATTTCAAATTTTTCTTAAAGAACTTACAACACTTGATTTGTTTCGTATTGCGAGTGCAAATTTAGGACATTTATTCAATTACACAAGCGTTTTTTGAAAAAATATTTTAGTTATTCTATAACATTCTGATAACCTAAACTTTAAACTTGAAAATTTTTATTTTTATTTTTTGACCAACATTCTTTTGATCTCATTCAGCTTCATTAGGGCTTCGACTGGCGTAATAGCATTTATATCAAGCCCCAGAATTTCTTCTTTTATCTCTTCCAAAAGAGGATCATCCAAATTAAAGAAACTCATCTGCATTTCATCATTAGCCGATTTTATTCCGTTTAAGGCTTCACTAGAATGATTTTTTTCTAATTTCTTTAAAAGTTTTTGCGCTTTTGAAATTACCAGCTGAGGCATTCCGGCCATTTTTGCCACATGAATTCCAAAACTATGAGCACTTCCTCCTTTTACCAGCTTTCGAACAAAAAGAACCGTATCTTTTAACTCTTTAACCGCCACATTAAAATTCTGAATTCTCGGAAGCGATTCTGTCATTTCGTTTAATTCATGATAATGCGTAGCAAATAATGTTTTAGCTTTTGAAGGATGCTCGTGTAAAAATTCGGCAATAGCCCAAGCAATCGAGATTCCGTCATAGGTACTGGTTCCTCGTCCAATTTCATCCAGAAGCACCAAACTTCTATCTGAGATATTATTCAAAATCGAAGCCGTTTCATTCATTTCTACCATAAAAGTAGATTCGCCCATTGAAATATTATCAGAAGCCCCTACCCTTGTAAAAATCTTATCTACAATTCCCATTCTAACGCTGTCTGCCGGAACAAAACTTCCCATTTGAGCCAATAACACAATTAAAGCCGTTTGTCTCAAAATAGCCGACTTACCAGACATGTTAGGGCCAGTAATCATTATAATTTGCTGGGTTTCCCTGTCTAAATAAACATCATTAGAAATATACGGCGTACCAACTGGCAATTGCTTTTCAATTACCGGATGTCTTCCTTCTTTGATTTCTAACTCAAATGTATCATCAATTTCCGGGCAAACATATTTATTTTCTATTGCCAATTGCGTAAACGAACACAAACAATCTAGTTGCGCAACCAAATTAGCATTCATTTGAACCGGTTTGATATAAGTTGCAATCCAGGCCACTAATTGCTCAAAAAGATCTGCTTCAATTTTATAGATTCTTTCTTCAGCTCCTAAAATCTTGGTTTCATACTCTTTTAATTCTTCTGTAATATAACGTTCTGCATTGACCAATGTCTGTTTACGAATCCATTCTGCAGGCACTTTATCTTTATGTGTATTTCGAACTTCAATATAATATCCAAAAACATTATTGAAAGATATTTTCAAAGAAGAAATTCCTGTACGTTCAGATTCCCTTCTTTCAATTCCTTCCAAATATTCTTTTCCAGAAGTTGATATTGCACGAAGCTCATCCAATTCTTCGTTAATACCGCTTGCGATAGCATTCCCTTTTGCAATAGCAACTGGCGCATCTTGATTTAAGGTTACTTTTATTTTTTCTCTTAATAAATCACAAGCATGCAAACTATCTCCAATAACTTTTACTGCTTCTTGCGGACTTTCCAACGCCAACGTTTTAATTGGAATAATAGCATCCAATGACTCTTTTAAATAAACAATTTCGCGAGGCGAAACTTTTCCGGCAGCAATTTTAGAAATCAAACGCTCCAAATCTGAAATTTGCTTGATTTGATATTGGATATTATGAAGGACTTCCGAATTTGATTTTAAATACGAAACCACATCATGACGTCCTTTTATTTTGTTGCTGTCTTTTAAAGGAAGAGCTAGCCATCTTTTTAATAAACGACCTCCCATTGGCGAAAGCGTTCGGTCAATTACATCTAAAAGCGTAACCGCATTTGGATTATAACTGTGATACAATTCTAAATTTCGAATCGTAAAACGATCCATCCAAACATATGCATCTTCTGCAATACGCTGGATTGCTGTAATATGCTGTACACGATTGTGCTGTGTCTCTGATAAATAATACAAAATTGCTCCAGAAGCAATAATTCCTTCTTTTAATTCTTCGATTCCAAATCCTTTTAAAGAATTCGTCTGAAAATGTTTTGTCAGCGTTTCTAAAGCATAATCTTCTTTGTAAATCCAATCTTCCAGATAAAAACTATGAAAATCTTCCCCAAAAGCAGCTTTAAAATCACCTTTGTTATTCTTCGGAACTAAAACTTCACTCGGATTAAAGTTCTGCAACAG
Organism: Flavobacterium xizangense; assembly: GCF_054075145.1. Lineage (NCBI taxonomy): Bacteria > Pseudomonadati > Bacteroidota > Flavobacteriia > Flavobacteriales > Flavobacteriaceae > Flavobacterium > Flavobacterium xizangense. The sequence continues at coordinate 145,276 of NZ_JBSIPG010000006.1, forward strand.
CTTATCAATATATTCAGCATTTCCCTGTGCCGTCAAAAATTCTCCTGTTGAAACATCCAGAAAGGAAATTCCTATATTTTTATTAGCAAAATAAACTGATGCTAAAAAGTTGTTCGATTTAGATTGCAAAACCTCATCGTTTAAAGAAACTCCCGGAGTTACTAACTCCGTAACACCTCTTTTCACGATAGTTTTTGTCATTTTAGGATCTTCAAGCTGATCACAAATTGCTACGCGAAGGCCAGCTTTAACCAATTTTGGCAAATACGTATTAATAGAATGGTGTGGAAAACCTGCCAAAGCTGTCTCGGTATCTGAACCTGCACCTCTTTTGGTCAATGTTATTCCGAGAATTTTAGAAGCTCTGATGGCGTCTTCTCCAAATGTTTCATAAAAATCCCCTACTCTGAAAAGCAGACATGCATCAGGATATTTTCTCTTGATTTCGTTGTACTGTTTCATTAAAGGTGTTTCTTTCACCACTTTTTCTTTAGCTGCCAAATCGATATGTTTTTAAATGAAAATTAAGACAGCGAATTTATAATTTTTTAGTGGCATATCGAAGGCTTCAAAAATTAAAATATTTTAAGAGATTTTTAAGTTGACATTTAAGAATTTTACATAGATTTGTTCTATCATTTAAACAAAGACTATAAAAATGAAAAAAATAATTTTATTTGTTATGCTTGCTGTAGCTGGAGTTACAGCTTCTAACGCACAAAGCGCAAAAAAAGGAACTGCAAAAGTTGCTAAGGTTGAAGGAGCAGGAATGCTTTTTGAAACAGAAACTATTGACTACGGAACAATCGCTCACAATGCTGACGGAAAACGTGAATTCGTTTTTGTTAACAACGGAACAAAACCATTAATCATTACAAACACGCAAGGTTCTTGCGGATGTACTGTTCCTACTACGCCAAAAGAGCCAATCGCACCTGGTGCTAAAGGAATCATTGGTGTAAAATATGCTACTGACAGAGTTGGACAATTTACAAAAACTGTAACTGTTACTTCTAACGCTGAAGGACAGCCAACAAAAGTACTTACTATTAAAGGTACAGTTTTACCAGATCCAGTAAAAAGCTAATCTGAAAATAAAACAAAATAAAATAATTGAAAAAGCTTCCTTATCTTTGGAAGCTTTTTTTATGATTAGAATACAGCAAAAATGAGAAAACTAGAAAATAGCGAATTGGACCGCAAATCGATTGAAGATTTTAAAAAATCAGACAAAACCCCTTTAATTTTAGTTTTGGATGACATTCGCAGCTTACACAATATTGGTTCTGTTTTTAGAACGGCCGATGCTTTTTTGATTGAAAAAATCATTTTATGCGGTATTACAGCTACTCCCCCAAATAAGGAAATTCACAAAACTGCTCTTGGCGCTACAGAAACCGTAGCTTGGGAGCATCATGAAAATGTTTTGGAAGTTATACAAAATCTTAAAAAAGAAAATGTCCTAACTCTAGCTATAGAACAAGTTGAAAGTGCTGTTTTTCTTCAGGATTTTAAAACAGAAAAAAATCAGAAATACGCTTTGGTTTTTGGCAATGAAGTTTATGGCGTCGCACAAGAAGCTGTAGCTATTTGCGATGGCTGTATTGAGATACCGCAATTAGGAACTAAACATTCTTTAAATATTGCTGTAAGTGCCGGAATTGTAGTTTGGGATTTATTTCAAAAACTAAACTGGCCAGCAAACAATTAAGAATATTTTTACTTAAAAATTGTGATTATTACCTCATTTTTAGACTTTAATTGTTAGAAATTGAAATATTTTTTTTTATTATTATAAAAGTGATACTTTTATAAAATGAAAAAAAATAGTTCTCTTAATCTATATATCTTATTTATTTTATTACTGTCCAGCTCTTTTGGATTTGCTCAAATTACGACAACTGCTCCTGTTGTTAAAGCAACCGGAGATCAGCCTTATTGTCCTCAAAATACAATAAAAATTGTAACAGATTTCTCCATTACACACGACCCTTTAGAAACAGGAACTAAAGGCGTTTTTATTCAGGTTTCATCTGGTTACTCAAGCGGTTTTGATCAGCTTGCTCTTGCAAATCCAGCGTCACATCCTAACGTAACTACAGGCTGGGATTCAACAGCAGGAAAATTAAGTATAACAAGTTCAAGTTCAACAGGCGGTGATGTTTTATATTCTGACTTAGTTGCTGCAGTAAAAGATGTGGTTTTCACAAATCCTTCAGTGTCAGCTTCCGGAACCAGAACGTTTTCAATAACAATTGGTAATGCTAATTATTTACCTTCAACTCAGCATTTTTATTTATATATACCAAATACCGGCATTACCTGGACTTCAGCACGAGATGCTGCCGCTGCAAGCACTTATTACGGGCTTAAAGGATATTTGGCTACCATATTATCAGCAGATGAAGCCAAACTAATTGGCGAGCAAGCATCAGGAACGGGATGGATTGGTGGAAGCGACGCAGAAACCGAAGGAGTTTGGAAATGGGTAACAGGTCCTGAAACAGGGACTGTAATGACTTATACTTTCTGGAATAATGGAGAACCAAATAATCAAGGAGATGAAGATTATGCACATATAACACAGCCAGGAGTAGGACTACGAGGTTCTTGGAATGACTTATCAAATACGGGATCATTAACTCCCGGAGATAATTATCAGCCTAAAGGTTATGTCGTTGAATATGGCGGATCTGCAGGAGAATCGCCATTAGAAATTGCTGCAAGCACTAAAATTACAATACCTGAAGCAAACGTATTGACACCAAATCCAATTTGTGATTCGGGGAGTTTTACTATAAATGCAACAGCTACTGCTGGAGTAACAATCAGCTGGTACAATCAGGCAACCGGAGGAACAGCAATTGCGACAGGAAGTTCTTATACAACACCAGTAATAAATAGCACGACAACTTATTATGTAGATGCTGGTTGCGAATCCAACCGAAAATCAGTTACAGCTGTAGTGAATAAAACTCCTAATACACCAACTGTGGCTTCATCAAATGTTTCGCGTTGTGGTCCAGGAAGTGTCGACCTTCAAGCAACAACTAATGTTGGCGTTATTAATTGGTATACTTCTTCAACAGGAGGAACAAGCATTTTTACAGGAAATAATTTTACAACACCAACAATTAGTACATCAACTATTTATTATGCCGAGGCATCAAACAGTGGTTGTTTAAATACCAATCGTACTCCTGTAAGCATTACCATTTACACACCACCGGCTGTTACGGACGAAACTGTCGTGTTATGTCAATCTAAAAAGAAAATACTCAATGCCGGAATAGCTGGTATGACTTATTTGTGGTCAACGGGAGCTACTACTCAAACTATTGAGATAGGAATTGGTGGCACCTATACTGTTGATGTGACAAGTCCAGCCCCTCAAAGCTGCACAAGCCGAAAAACAATTGTAGTTGAAGAACATGAAATTCCGCAAATAGATCGTATTGATGTTGAAGGAACAAGAGCCATAATTTATCTTAAAAAAGAGCAGTCATATTTTGAATATTCTGTTGATGGTTCAAACTTTCAAGATTCTAATATTTTTTACGATGTTCCAGGCGGATTGCAAACTGCTTATGTAAGAGAAAAAGGCGGTTGCGGCGGCACGGCGAAAAACTTTGTAGTTTTAGTTTTCCCTGCTTTCTTCACCCCAAACAACGATAGTTATAATGATGTCTGGGAAGTAACAGGAATGGAGAATTATCCTCAGGCACAAGTGACCATTTTTGATCGCTATGGAAAACTATTAGCGCAATTAAGTGCTTCAAGAATGAGCTGGGATGGAACTTTTAATAAAATACAACTTCCTGCTTCAGATTATTGGTATGCTTTAAAAATTGACGATACGCACCCTATTTTACGAGGTCATTTTTCATTAAAAAGATAAAAATGGATATAGAAACAATTCGCGAAATATGTCAAAAACTGGCTGGAACAACAGAAGACATAAAATGGGATCATGATCTTGTTTTTTCAGTTGGAACTAAAATGTATTGTGTTGTTGGTCTTGACCAAAATCCAACTTCGGCTTCTTTTAAAGTTTTGGATGAAGAGTTTGAAGAAATGAGCAATAAACCGGGATTTAAACCTGCTCCTTATGTTGCCAAATACAAATGGGTTTTGATTGATGATATTTCAAGAATGAAAAAATCAGAATGGGAAAAATACATTCACCAATCGTATCGTCTGGTTAACGAAAAACTATCTGCAAAACTGAGAAAACAACTTGGAATATTATAATTAGATAATGTGTCAATTAGAAAATTAGATAATTCTAAAAAGAGTCGGAGACAAATTTTCTAATTATCTAATTAAAATTCAGTTTCTTCTTAATTTCATTTAATATAAAAAGATAATCCTCATGTTTTTTTACAAAATCACGATCTGAAACATCTATAATCAAAACATTCAAATCGGTTTGTGATTTTATGTAATCCAAATATCCTGTATTGATTTTCTCCAAATAACTAGCTTCTATATTTTGTTCATAGCTGCGGCCGCGTTTCTTAATATTTTGAAGCAAGCGTTCTGTGTTTTGATACAAATAAATATACAAATCGGGTTTTGGCATTTCTTTGTAGATAATATCGAACAGATTTCTGTACAAACGATATTCATCTTCTCCAAGTGTAATTTTGGAAAAAATCAGTGATTTAAAGATATGATAATCGGCTACAATAAAATCTTTAAACAAATCAAATTGTTTCAAATCATCGGCTAATTGCTGATAACGATCGGCCAAAAAAGACATTTCTAACGGAAAAGCATATCGGTTTTGGTCTTTATAAAATTTAGGCAAAAACGGATTATCAGCGAAACCTTCCAATATAGTTTTAGCATTAAAATCTTCAGCAATTTTATAAACCAATGTTGTTTTACCGGCACCAATATTTCCTTCAAAAGCAATATAATTGAATTTTTCCAATGCAATTTCCTGCAACGGACTTTTCAAGTTTTGAACGGCTGTACAAATGCTATCGTCTGGAGAAATTGCAATTAATTCTGAAATAGTTTTCTGAAAAATTGGATGTTTCCAATCTAACTTTAAATCCTGAACCGGCAATAACACAAAATTTCTGTTTTGCATCAGCGGATGCGGAATCTGCAATTTTTCAGTTTCTATAATTTCATCATCAAAAGCAATTAAATCAACGTCGATAATTCGGGATTGATATCCCTCTTGATTGGATCTGATTCTTCCTAATTGTTTTTCAACTTTTAAAACCTGATTTAATATTTTTTGCGCCGATGAAGTACTGTGCAAGAGAAGCGCACAATTATAAAAAGCATCACTTTCAAATCCCCAGGCAGGAGTTTCATATAGCTTTGAAACCCTGATAACAGTTCCTACTTCCTGATGTATTAAGGCAATACAACTTTCAATATTTGCTAATCTGTTTCCCTGATTGCTTCCTATAGATAAAACGACTTGATGCTGTGACTTCATAATTAATGCAAAGTAACTAAAACTATTTTAGAATTGAATACATTATTTAGTTGGTTTAAAAAATGTAGAATCAACAAATATTTAATAAATCGTATAACGGAGTTAATTCGTATTTAGATATATTTGTAACGAAGCAGTCTTTTTTGCTACTTATTAAAAAAATATACTTATGAAATTTTTAGGAAATGTAATTGCCACTGTAATTGGTATTTTTGTATTTATCATGTTATTCTTTTTCGGAGTAATCCTTATTGGGGCTATTTTTGGAGGAGATGATGCGGTTTCCGTAAAAAGCGATTCGGTTATCGAACTGAATTTAAAAGATATTAAAAATGACTATGCCGGAAAGTATAAGGATCCTTGGGTAACAGTTTTTTCAGAACAAAAAGGAATCGGAATCTCTGACGTTATCAACGCTATTGAAGCTGCAAAAACAGATGATAAAATTAAAGGAATTTCTATTTTAAACGATGAATCTTCGCTTGGTCTTGCTCAATACAAAGACCTAAGAAATGCTCTTGAAAGCTTTAAAAAATCAGGGAAATTTGTTTGGGCTTACGCCAATACTTATTCTCAAAAAGAATACTATTTGAATTCTGTAGCCAATACTGTTTATATAAATCCTGCTGGCGATTTAGATTTCAAAGGCCTTTCGTCTGAAGTAATGTTTTTTAAAGATTTTCAGGACAAATCTGGAATTCATATGGAAGTTATTCGTCACGGAAAATATAAAAGTGCGGTAGAACCATTTTTAGAAAATAAAATGAGCGATGCCAACAGAGAACAAGTTACTGCTTTATTAAATTCTATTTGGGCGACAGTTTCTGCTGACATTTCAAAAAGCCGAAATATTCCGCTTCCAAGATTAAACGAAATTGCAAATGGTTTGCTTGCAAGAACTCCAGAATTGGCAAAAGCAAATGGTTTAGTTGATATTATAGCTTATGAAGATGTTTATCACAACGCGATCAAAAAACAGTTAAAAGTAACTGGCGATGATGATTACAATAAAATATCAATTGAAGATTATACGCAAAACAATGTAACAACAGCGCTAACCAATACAGCAACTGACGAAATCGCCATTATTTACGCTCAAGGCGAAATTGAAAGCGGCGAAGGTGATGTTACCGTTATTGGAGAAGGTTCAATGCGACGTGCACTTCAGGAAGCCAGAAAAAATGATGACGTAAAAGCAATTGTTTTAAGAATTGACAGCCCGGGAGGAAGCGCTTTAACTTCAGATTTAATTTGGAGAGAAATTGAAGTAACTAAAAAAGTGAAACCTGTTGTGGTTTCTATGGGGAATTACGCAGCTTCTGGCGGTTATTATATTGCCTGCAACGCTGATAAAATTTTCGCAGAAAGCAACACAATTACAGGTTCTATCGGGGTTTTTGGAATATTGCCAAATTTCAGTCCGTTAGCTAATAAATTAGGAATTAATACAGAACAGGTAAAAACACACGAAAACTCAGCAAATTATAGTCCGTTTGTTCCTGTTGACGAGAAATTCAAAGCTTTTACTTTAGAAGGTGTTGAACATATTTACAAAACTTTTGTAACGCATGTTGCCGAAGGACGAAAAATGACTTTTGCTCAAGTTGATGCTATTGCTCAGGGAAGAGTATGGTCTGGAAGTCAAGCTTTGAAAATTGGTTTAGTAGATAAAATCGGTGGTTTGAATGATGCGATAGCTGAAGCTGCGAAAATGGCTAAAATAAAAACATACAGCACTCAAAATTATCCAGAATATGAAAAAACATTTGGTGATATTTTATCAAAAATGCCTTTTGCGAAGTCCAAAGAAGCCTTCATTAAAGAAGAAATTGGAGAAGAAAATTATCTGATGATTGAACAGATTAAAAAACTTCAAAAACAAAAAGGAGTTCAGGCGATGATGCCTTTTGGAATTAATATTAAGTAATTCAAATCTTAAAAAATGAAAAAGATATTTTTGTTTTTGAGCGTTTTATTTCTTTCTGCAACAAATGCGCAAAACGCAAAGCAAGGCACTTTTAAAGAAACCAATGTAACTTTAAAAATCAATATCGACCAGCTTTACGGGACATTGACCATTCCTGATGTCGCCAAAAAATGTCCTGTTGCTTTAATCATTGCAGGTTCAGGACCAACGGATCGAAACGGGAATAATCCGATGATGAAAAACAATTCGCTGAAAATGCTGGCGGAAGCTTTAGCAAAAAACGGAATTGCATCTTTACGATATGACAAAAGAGGAATTGGCGAAAGCAAAGCTTCAGCTGTATCAGAATCAACTTTAGTTTTTGAAAATTATACCGAAGATGCCAAAAGCTGGATTAATTTTTTAAAACAAGACAAACGCTTTTCTCAATTAATTGTAATTGGACATAGCGAAGGATCATTAATTGGAATGATAGCCGGAGCAAAAGCAAATAAATTCATTTCGATTGCCGGTGCCGGCGAATCTGCCGACAAATTATTGAAAGAACAAATTTCTTCAAAATCAAATAAACAAATTGAAGACATGACTTTCCCAATTATTGACAGTTTAAAAAACGGTAATAAAGTAAACAAAGTTGATCCTCTTTTAAATTCGCTTTTCAGACCAGGCATTCAGCCTTATCTGATTTCGTGGTTTAAATACGATCCGCAGACAGAAATAAAAAAGTTAACGGTTCCTGTTTTAATCATTCAGGGAAATAAAGATTTGCAGGTAAATGTTGCAGATGCTGAAAGTTTATCAAAAGCAAGCAAAAATGCTGAATTGGCAATTGTTGACAAAATGAACCACATTTTAAAAATTATTGACGGCGACAATAAAGCCAATTTTGAAAGTTACAACAATGAAAACCTTCCTATTTCGGAGGAATTAACTAATAAAATTGTATCGTTCATCAAAAAATAAAACAACGTTAAAAAGCAAATCCGTTTGAATGTATCAAGCGGATTTTTTATTTCTGTAAAAATAATCCATTTCTTACTTTTTAAGAAAACTTTATCTTCACCCTTTGGCAAAAAAAACTATTTTTGCAATATCCGATTTTAAGTAAACCCTCAAATCTATAAATATGTTTAAGAAAATTTTAAAAGTAACCGCCATTGTAATTGTGGTTTTTGTGGCCGCCCTATTCGCCATTCCTTACTTCTTTAAAGACCAAATCAAAGCAAAGATTTCTGAAGCAATTAATGAAAGTGTCGATGCTAAGGTAAGTTTTGCAGATGCCGATTTAAGTTTGTTCCGAAACTTTCCAAACGCCGCAGTCGGGATTGAAAAACTGGTGATAATCAACAAAGCTCCTTTTGAAGGTGATACTTTGGTTTCATTAGGACAATTAAACTTGAAAATGAGTATTAAAGAGCTTTTTAAAGGAAAAGATGAGCCTTTAAACATTCAGGGAATTACATCTGAAAATGGTTTGATTAATATTATTTTCAATAAAGATGGTGTTGGAAACTTCGATATTGCTTTAAAAGACAAAAAAGAAGAAACCAAAGATGAGAATAGCAAACCGCTTTCTTTAAAAATACAGAATTACAAAATTGAAAATTTTACGTTCCGATATATCGATCAGGGATCTAAAATCAAAATGGTAATTGACAGCCTAAACCACGAAGGAACAGGAGATTTTACCAACTCAAAATTAGATTTAACTACAAAATCTACTGCAAAAGTATCTTTGGATATGGATAAAGTAAATTACATGAAAAATGTAAAATTGACTTTAGATGCTGTTTTAGGAATTGACCTTGATAAAAGCAAATATACTTTTAAAGAAAATAAAGCTTTAATTAATCAATTGCCGTTAGAGTTTGACGGATTCATTCAGATGACTGATAAAGCGCAGATTTATGATTTAAAATTCAAGACTCCAACATCTTCATTTACAAACTTCTTAGGTCTAATTCCGTCAGCTTATGCAGCTGGTTTAGATGGTGTAAAAACAACTGGAGATTTTACCGTTTCAGGTTTTGCAAAAGGAGAATTAACAGATACGACAGTACCAAAATTCAATATTGCAATTGCATCAAACAACGGTTCATTTCAGTATCCGAACTTGCCAAAATCAGTTCAAAATATCGTAATTGATACAAAAATCATCAACGAAACAGGAATTCTAAATGATACCTACGTCAACTTAGACAAACTGACTTTCAGGATTGATCAGGACGTTTTCAGCGCTAAAGCAAGTATCAAAAATATTACGGTAAATCCAATTGTTGATGCCGCTTTAAAAGGAACAATCAATTTGGCCAATCTTTCAAAAGCATATCCAATTAAAATGGATAAACCGCTTGCAGGTATTTTAAAAGCTGATGTTACTACAAATTTTGATATGGCTTCTGTAGAAAAAAGTCAATATCAAAACATTAAAAATGCAGGAACGATGAGTTTGTCAGGATTTAAATATACGGATGAAAACAATAAATCGATGAACATCAGCATTGCGCAGGTCGAGTTCAATCCGAGTAAAATCAACCTAAAACAGTTCAATGCTACAACAGGAAAAAGTGACATTGCCATCAACGGAATTTTAGAAAACTTCTATGGTTTCATGTTTAAAAAACAGGAATTAAGAGGAAACTTCAATATGAGTTCAAATCAATTGGCTGTTGATGATTTTATGACGGCTGGCGAACCTGCAAAAGAAGAAACAAAAACAGCTGCAAAACCAGCTGAGGCAATGAAAATTCCTGCTTTCTTAAACTGTACATTAAACGCAAAAGCAAATACTGTTTTATATGATAACTTAAAACTAAAAGATGTTTCTGGAAAACTGATCATTAAAGATGAAAAAGCACTTTTAGAGAACTTTAAAACATCGATTTTTGGAGGAACAATTGGTTTGACCGGAGCGGTTTCTACAAAAGAAAAAGTACCAACTTTTGATATGAATTTAGGTTTTAACCAAGTTGATATTGCGCAGACTTTTACGCAATTAGATATGATGAAAAAAATTGCACCTATAGCAGGAATCATCAACGGTAAATTGAATTCTACTATCAAATTGAATGGAAATCTGGATGCTAATGAATTGACTCCGGATCTAAAATCAATTTCGGGAGATTTGCTTGGACAATTGCTTTCGACAACTGTAAATGCTAAAAATTCAACTTTACTTAATGCACTTGGTTCAAACATTAAATTTATTGATATGAACAAAGTGAATTTAAATGATATTAAAGCTGCTTTAACTTTTGATAACGGTAAAGTAAATGTAAAACCTTTCGACATTAAATATCAAGATATTAAAGTTACAGTTGGCGGAACTCACGGTTTTGACCAAACAATGAACTACAACTTGAAATTTGACGTTCCGGCTAAATATTTAGGAAGCGAAGCAAATGCTTTCATTGCAAAAATGTCACCTGCTGATGCTGCAAAACTGGAAAATATTCCAATTAATGCCTTGATCACTGGTAATTTTTCTAGCCCAAAAATCAGCACTGATATGAAAACGGCTGTTAGCAGTTTAGCGACTCAGGTTGCAAATCAGCAAAAAGAGAAATTAACACAAAAAGGTACTGCTGCTTTAACTGATTTGATTAATAAAAACACAAAAGCAAAAGATACTACGCAAGCTGCAAAAACAGAAAAAGAACAAAAAACTCAGGAAGTAACCAAAAAAGCAAGCGACCTGCTTAATGGATTATTTAAGAAAAAGAATTAAATTAAAAAAAGGCATCCGAATGGATGCCTTTTTTTATTGTTTTAACTTTATATTGCTTTTGAATAGGTATTTAGTCTACCGTTATTCAAAATCGAATTTATAGTTTTGATATATTCTCTTTTTGTATAAGTATTGATATCTATTGCGATGCTGCAATTATCGTATGGTTCATATTTTTTAATGTTTGCGCCCGAAAACAATCCTATAGTTGGAGTCTGAACTGAACTTGACAAATGCATAATACCACTATCAGCACCAATAAATAAATCTCCATTTGCAATCACAGATCCTATCTCCCGAATATCTTTACTATAAAATGTTGGCGCTTTAAATCCAATTTGTGAAACATTTTCGACAGGCAAAATTTCAACGATATTGTAATCTTTATATTCTGTTGTTATTTGTTTATAGAACTTCCCCCACCAATCTTCGGAAAGACATTTTGCTCCGGTCGCATATGTGAAAATGAAGATTGTTCTTTTATCATTGTTTACCAATTCATTTAAAATCTTTCTTCCATTGGCGATTTCAGAAGCCGACAATTTTAAATCTAAAGGAGCAATTATTTTATTGCTGTTTGTAAACAATCTCAATTTTGTTAAATAATGTCGGAAATTATAAACCGGATATTTTGCAATATGCTCAAAATCCTTTTTTTTCTGATCCTGTTCATCTATTGCATCTCCAAAGAATTTATATTTTGCATTCGAAAACTGAACCGCCAATCTTCCTGATGAAGAGTTTTGATCAACATTAATTACCATATCATAGGATTCATTTTTTATTGAAATCCAAACCTTTAAATACTGAAACAAGCTTTTAAAAGGTTTTTTAGGCAAGTGAATTGTTTTATTGACAACAGGATAATTTTCAAAAATAATGGGTGCTAATGTGCCTTTTACAAACAAATCGATTTTACAATTTGGAAACGTTTCTGCAACTTCCTGAACGAGAGGTGTGATCAATAAAAGATTGCCTAACCTTCCGTTGGGTCTACAAATTAGAACTTTTTTAATTTCAGCTTTATCAACCAAAATAAAATCATCCTGCATCTTTGGTTTCCCAATGTTCTTAGTCAAATTGCGCATTATATTGCGTCTGTAAACATTTACTTTGCTTAAAACACTCATCTATCAAATAATTTACGAATTATTAAATCTAAATCTAATTTTAGTAGTAAAACCTGAAATGATTATGACTCAAATCTAAGGTCTTTTACTTTTTAAAATTAAATTCTTCCAATAAGCATTTGTTACAAAATTGTAACCAAATGTACCAACATTCACATATTTGTGTTCTTGGAAATCGACTTAAAATTACAGCAAATTATTTAATTATCAACAACTTAATATACTATTAAGCAAAAAACAATCGACGATTGAGGGAATTTTCTAGACGTTTATTGTGACAACATAACCTTCGGAACCGCGAATATTAAAAACCGTTCCGTTCTCAAATAATAAATATTGTCCTTTAATTCCAACTAGTTTTCCTTGAAAAGAAGGTGTTTTATCTAAATTCAAACTATTGATTTTTGCAGGATAATTTAGTACAGGATAATTTAATTCGTAAAGATCATTTTTTTGGCTGTAGAAATAATCTTTTGCTTCAACTGGAATTAAGTTCTCCACTTTTGCTTTCTCAACGATAAGATCACATGTTTCTGATGTAGCTTGAAGCATTTTTCTCCAGTTTGTTTTATCTGTATAATGATCTTTTAGAGCGACTTCGGTAATTCCGGCTAAATAACGATTTGGAACCTCAACGATAGAAATAGCCTGAGTTGCGCCCTGATCGATCCATCTTGTCGGAACTTGAGATTTTCTCGTAACGCCTACTTTTACTTCTGTTGAAAAAGCCAGATATACAACGTGAGGCTGAAGCTGCGCTTTTGATTCAAATTCTAAATCACGATCTGCAATTCCTAAATGAGCAGTACTCAATTCAGGTCTCATAATCCAATCACCAGCCGCTGCGCTTGAATAAAAACAATCATAACAAAAACCTTGTCTGTATATTTTTTTCTTTTTTCCGCAATTTAAACATTGAAAACCCACAAAATTTATTTCAATATCTTTATTTAATAATTGATTCATACTTAAGAAACTATCTTCGAAAACCAAATAATATTGAATTGGATTTCCAATTTCAGTTTGCATTTTTGTAAGTACGCCTTGATAAGTCATTGTATTTTAGATTGCTGATTTTAGATTTTAGATTTGCTTCTTTGAGTTCAGAATTTAATTTCTAATTCAATTTAATTAGAATCTTTACTCAAAATAGAATGGTTTTTTTTACAAAAAAATACTATTTTTGATAATATGACAAAGTTAGTGTTTGTCTATTGATATTCAAATTTTAAATTTCTTGATTTTGCGCAAAACGTTAAATCTAAAATCTAAAATCATCAATCTAAAATCTAAAATTCACTCATGCCTGTATCAATCATAAATTCTTTCGCATCTTGGGTCCTTAAACAAAGGATACACCAAATCGAACTTTTTCTAAAATATCCGAATGAAGTTCAGGAAGAGCTATTGCATAATTTATTGACGGCTTCAGAAAATACTGTTGTGGGGAAAAAATATGATTTTGCATCGATAAATTCATACAAGACTTTTAGCGAAAGAGTTCCCATTTCGACGTATGAAGAATTACAGCCTTTAATTGAGCGCACGCGTCAAGGCGAGCAAGGCGTTTTTTGGGAAACACCAATAAAATGGTTTGCAAAATCAAGTGGTACCACAAATGCCAAAAGCAAATTCATTCCGGTAAGTAACGAGGCTCTTGAAGATTGTCATTATAAAGGAAGCAAAGATTTGCTCTGTTTGTATTTGAATAATAATGAAGATTCTGAATTGTTTTTAGGAAAAAGTCTTCGCTTGGGCGGAAGTTCTCAAATTTACGAAAACAATAATACTTTCTTTGGCGATTTATCAGCAATTTTGATCGAAAACATGCCTATTTGGGCTGAATTCAGCAGTACGCCAAGCAGCAAAACTTCGCTTATGAGCGAATGGGAAAGCAAAATTGCAGCAATTATAAATGAAACCAAAAACGAAAATGTAACTAGTTTTGCAGGAGTTCCGTCCTGGATGCTGGTTTTAATGAATAAAGTTTTAGAAAATACTGGCAATCAAAATTTGCTTGAACTTTGGCCAAATCTTGAAGTTTACTTTCATGGAGGCGTAAGTTTTTCTCCTTATAAAGAACAATACAAGAAAATCTTGCCTAGTTCTGATTTTAAATACTACGAAATTTACAATGCTTCCGAAGGCTTTTTTGCTATTCAGGACTTGAATTATTCTAGCGATTTATTACTGATGCTGGATTACGGAATTTTCTATGAATTTATTCCAATGGACACTTTTGGAACTCTCAACCAAAAAGTAGTACGTTTAGCAGATGTTGAACTCAATAAAAACTATGCAATTGTTATTACTACCAATTCTGGTTTGTGGCGTTACTTAATTGGCGACACCGTTCGATTTACATCATTAAATCCATACCGAATTCGAGTTACCGGAAGAACCAAGCATCATATTAATGTTTTTGGCGAAGAATTAATGGTCGAAAATACAGATCAGGCGATTGCTAAAGCCTGTCAAATAACCCAAACTGAAGTTATCGATTATACGGTTGCTCCTATTTTTATGCACGATAAAGAAAAAGGTGCGCACGAATGGATGATTGAATTCAAGAAAAAACCGGCTGATGTTGGTCTTTTCCAAAAAGTGCTCGACGAAACCTTACAGACTTTAAATTCTGACTACGAAGCGAAACGCTACAACAATATGACTTTAAATCCTTTGGTGATAAATGTTGCGCGTGAAAACTTGTTTTATGATTGGTTGAAAGAACGTGATAAATTAGGTGGGCAACATAAGATTCCTAGACTTTCAAATCAGAGGGATTATTTGGAGCAGTTGAAGGAGATGTAGATTCTCTGTCATTACTTAAATTATAATAATCGTAAATCAAAAAAACTGTTTCATGAAATTTAAATTGTTATTGTTATCACTTATCATTTTTCAATTTATTAATTCTCAATCGAAATCAACAAATAATTTGAAAGAAATAAATAGAAATGGCTATAAGATTTTTTATAGTCCTGATTTAAGATTAGATGAAAGTGGAAAAAACGGAACAGAATTTTAATTATTTATTCAAAAAGAAAATCAGGAAGACAATTTCGCAGAGAATATAAACTTAATGATTCAAAATTTGGAAACTTTAAATATTGACTTAAATAAGTTTGTAGAAATATCTGAAAAACAAATTAATACTTATGGTAAACTAATTGAAAGCAAACGAAATAAAATTGGTCAAAATGAATTTCATCTATTTCTTTATGAAGCAAAAATGAATGGCTTTGAATTAAAATTTTTGCAATATGATTTTGTAAAAAATAATAAAGCATATATTTTGACTTATACGGGTAAAAAAGATGATTTTGAAAAGTTCAAAAACCAAATGGAAAAAATCATGCAGAGTTTCAAACTAATATAATTTATTCGAACGGCTTCTTTTTCTACAACAATTTCATTTTCATAAAACATTTATCAAAAATTACTCTTTCTTTTAAAAACACATAATTCCACTAGACTCGCATGAGGGATAGAAGTGGAAATCCTTTTGTGTCTCGTTTCTTTAACGAGACACAAAAGATTGAAACGGATAGCCCGACCCGGAGGGGCATGCCATTATTAAGATTCTGAGACTCTAAGTTGCTAAGCTTTTCTCAATATTGTCATTTCGACGAAGGAGAAATCTTCGTGAGAAACTCAACAAAGATTGGATCATCTTTACGGAGCTACTTGCGAAGATTTCTCCTTCGTCGAAATGACAAAAATGAACTGAATTTTGTCTTTATTTCGATTGTCAGGCTGAGCGAAGTCGAATCCCTTTTCAACAATAAAGCCTTCGACTTCGCTCAGGGTGACAATTGTATTACATCATATCAATATATCGATCGTGATATCCTAAAAGATACAAAACACCGTCAAGTCCTAAACTTGAAATTGACGTTGAAGCGCTTTCTTTAACTTTTGGTTTTGCGTGAAAAGCGATTCCGAGGCCGGCTAAGTTTAGCATTGGCAAATCATTTGCTCCGTCTCCAACTGCGATGGTTTGATTGATGTGAATTCCCTCTTTTTCGGCGATTGCTTTTAGTAATTCGGCTTTCTTTTCTCCGTTTATAATATCACCTAAATATTTACCGGTTAATTTACCGTCTTTAATTTCCAGTTGATTGGCATGAACGTAGTCGATTCCTAATTCTTTTTGCAGATAATCTCCAAAATAAGTGAAACCTCCCGAAAGAATTGCAGTTTTATATCCGTAATACTTAAGCGCTTTCATCAAACGATGTGCCCCTTGGGTAATTGGTAAATTGATGGCAACATTTTGTAAAACTTCTTCGCTCAAACCTTCCAGTAAAGCCATTCGTTGTTTGAAACTTTCGTTGAAATCAATTTCACCATTCATCGCCGACTCAGTAATTGCACGTACCTGATCGCCTACTCCATTTAATTCTGCCAATTCGTCAATAACTTCAGTTTGAATTAAAGTCGAATCCATATCGAAACAAACCAAACGACGGTTTCTTCTGTAAATATTATCTTCCTGGAACGAAATATCGACGTTTAATGTTCTTGAAATCTCCATAAAACTTGCCGTCATGACAATTTTATTTACAATTTCGCCCGTAACCGATAATTGAATACAAGAACGCGGATATTCTTCTTTTTCAACAATTGAAGTTCTTCCTGTTAATCGTATAATTGAATCAATATTCAGATTTTGATCTGACATAATTTTAGTCACTGCAGCCAATTGAGAAGCAGCCAGTTTTTCGCCTAAAATATTGATTATATAACGTTGTTTTGATTGTGATTTTACCCATGTTTCGTAGTCTTCGATAGAAATTGGAATAAATTTCACTTTAATTTCTAATTCGTAAGCCTTGAACAATAAGTCTTTTAAAACGGGCGCTGAAGATGAACCTGCAGCAATTTCAAACAAAATTCCTAAAGAAAGTGTATCGTGAATATCGGCTTGACCGATATCTAAAATATTAGCATCATAAGTCGCCAATACAGCTGTTAAACCAGCTGTCACTCCTATTTTATCGTGTCCTGAAACTTTTAATAAAATAATTTCTTTATCCTCTATTGCCATTTTTTCTTTATTGATTTTGAAGCGACAAAAATCGGCAATCTATTGGTGATAAAAAAGAATAATCTTTGTTTTTTTTGCAAACAAAAAGCGCATATACATGCGCTTTTTCAAGTAATTTAACAATTATGTTCCGCTTTTAGAATAACATAACTTATTGTTATTTAGCTGGCTGATTTTCGTCAAAGTTTACCATCCAGTTGATTCCAAACTTATCTTTGAACATTCCGAAATAAGCACCCCAAAATGTTTTATTCATAGGCATTTCTACTTTTCCGCCTGCTGAAAGTCCGTTAAAAATTCGATCTGCTTCTTCAGTACTTTCAGTATTAATCGAAATTGAGAAATTTTCTCCAAAAGGCAAATCGCCAAATCGTGTCGAACTGTCGCTTCCCATTAAAATAGTATCGCCAATTGGCAATGAAACGTGCATAATTCTTTCAGCATCTGCTTCAGAAACTTCGTCACAGCCTTCTTCTTTAGGCATGTCTTTAAATTTTCCGATGTATGGAAATTCACCTCCAAAAACGGATTTGTAAAATAGAAATGCTTCTTCGCAATTTCCATTAAATAATAAATAAGGGTTTACTGCTGCCATGATTTTTTTTATTTATTGTTGATTGTTAATTATTTTTTTTTGATTCTTTCTATTCTATTTCTCTGCTAATTCTTTTACTTTCTCTAAACCTTTTGGAAAAGCTTCTTTAAAATAATCAATATACTTTTCGACAACATCAACTTGGGCTGTCAAATCAGTAAATTCATTATCTGATGCTAGTCTATAGGTTTCCATTGCTCCGCTCCATTTTTTAGTCTCTTCGTCAAGAGGCAATTCTTTAAAATCTTTGATCTCTCCGATATGTTTGAAGGCCATATATTCATTTGGAATTTTAGTTTCAATAATGCTGTTCATTCCTTCGCCATTTGGTGACATAAAATGTATTTTGTCGCCTTCATTCCAATCACTTATTGCATACGAACCTTCGCAAAAAGCGCCCGTCCATTCTCTATAAGTGGCATCGTTCCATAAAATCTCCCAAACTTTTGGAGAAGGAGCTTTAATTCTAATTTTAAATTCCAATTTTTCCATAACTACGATAGTTTACTAAAATCCATAAACAAAACATTCCAGCGATGTCCGTCTAAATCTGCAAATCCACAGCCATACATCCAGCCCTGGCTTTCTGCTGGTTCTGCAAAAACAGTTCCTCCGGCCTCAGTCACTTTCTTGGCTAATTCGTCAACTTCTTCTCTGCTTTCTGCATCAATTGAAATCAGAACCTCAGAACTTGATTTTGTATCTGTAATAGCATTTTGCGAAAAACTTGAAAAAAGCATTTCTTCAAAAAGCATTACCACAAAATGTCCTTCACCAACCACCATACAAGTAGAACTTGGCGTATCATGCTGTTCATTGAACGAAAAACCTATTTTCCAGAAAAAATCTTTCGCTTTTGCAATATTCGTAACCGGCAAATTCAACCATATTTGTTTTGTCATTTTTTGATTTTTTTTGTTAAACAATTTATTTTAAACCATATAAGTTATGTAAGTCAATTTAGGTTTAATCTGTATTATAATCTTTGAACCTCTGCACCTTTGAGACTTTGCATCTAAAAAAACTAATTATTCTCTATATAATTTTTAAAATTATCTAAAATCGCCTGCCAGCCTGCGCGCTGCATTTCTTCAGGATTTACTGTTTCCGGATCAAAACTTTCAACGATTTCAACACCTTCTGTCGTTTGAGTAAAAGTAATTTCAACTTTTCTTCCGTCAGCCATAACATACGAAAGCGCTTCATTTGGTTTCACCAAAGTAAATTCACCTTCAAAATCAAAGCTCATGCTTCCGTCTTTTGCCGCCATTGTTGATTTGAATTTTCCTCCTTCTCTCACATCAGCTTCTGCGTAAGGCGTATGCCAGTCTGGAGAAGCAAAACTCCATTTTGTAATATGTTCCGGCGTATTCCAAAACTTCCAAACTTTTTCTGCAGATGCATTAACCGTGCTTTTTATTGTTATCATTATATATTAAATTTAGTTTTAAAATTTTTCTGTATATTTTTTAAAGTTATCATTATTGTTCAATTAAATTGATTACATCTCATTTGGTATTTTGCTTTCATCCATATAGAAAACTTCCCAATGATGTCCGTCAACATCAAGAAAAGTTCTTTGATACATCCATCCGTAATCTTTTGCAGGAATATAATCTACTCCACCAGCTTTAATCGCTTTTTCTATCATTTCATCAACTTGTTCACGAGAATCCAAAGAAATTGAGATAAGAACTTCACTAGTTGTAGCCGTATCGCAAATTTGCTTTTTAGTAAACGTTTTATAAAACTCTTCGACCAAAATCATTACATTAATATTTTCATCAATAACAATGCAAGCTCCCTTTTCATTTGTGAATTGTGAATTGACTGAAAAGCCAATTTCAGTAAAAAAAGAAATCGCCTTATTTAAATCTTTTACCGCAAGATTTAAGAATATCTTTGTTTTCATCTTTATAAAATTACAAATTAATAAAAACAAATTTAAAATTTTAGGATTAACTTAAAGTTACATAAAAAGTCATTTTTAGGGTCATTTAAGACAAATTACTTACTTTTGTAAGAATGCTAATCTTTCAAAAAGAAAAACATCATGAGCAAAAAAACAGGTTTAATAGTGCCCCACGACTATAAATTGTTGAGCATAGCAGCGATATTAGAAGTTTTTGAAACAGCCAATAAATTGAGTAAAGAACATGAAAAACCTTTTGAAATTATGGTTTTTCAATCGGCTAAGCAAATTACTCAAGAACAATTATTTGGCTATAAAGTTCATACTATTGAAAATTCAGATATTGCTCTAGATTTGATTTTGATTCCGGCTTTTACCACAGATAATATGAGCGAAATGATTGCAAAGAATAAAGATTTTATTCCGTGGCTAAAAAAACAACATCAAAACGGAGCCGAATTAGCCAGTTTTTGTACCGGTGCTTTTTTGTTTGCTGCTTCAGGATTATTGAATGAAAAATTAGCAACTACGCATGTTGACGCTTGCAGTGCTTTCACAAAAGCTTTTCCGTTAGTAAAATTAAAACCTGAAGAAACTTTAACTGCCGATGGAAGTTTATATACCAGTGGCGGCTCAACCTCAACATTTCATTTATTGATTCTTTTGGTTCAGAAATATTGTGGAAATGAAATTGCAGTTCAGATTGCCAAAATTTTCTCAATTGACTTAAATCGATACAAACAAAGTTATTTTAGCACTTTTAGACCAAATCATTTGCACAACGATACTTTGGTCGCGATGTTGCAGCAAAAAATCGAAAGCCAATACCATTCAATTGAAAAACTGGAAGAAATCACCAAAGATATTCCAACCAGCGCTCGCAATATGACACGCAGATTCAAGCAAGTAACCGGAATTCCCCCAATTGAATATCTGCAAAATATTAGAGTCGAAAGCTCAAAAAAATATTTGGAACAAACACAGCTTTCAATTTCAGAAATTATCGAAAAAACGGGTTATAACGATCCAAAAGCATTCCGAAAAGTGTTTTATAAAATGGTTGGAATGAAACCTATTGAATACCGAGAGAAATTCAGAGTTCAGTAATTTTTAGGAGCAGAAATATTTCTTTTCAAAAGAAGTTCTGTCCTGCTCTACACTATATCTTTTGCTCTGAACGCCAGAGCAAAAGGATGCCGTTTCGATCAGGGCTAAACGAGAAGTTTCATTTTCATGACATCCGTAAATTAGGATTTAATAATCCACATCAAAACTTTTTTGTTCGTTTTCAAAAGTTCATCGATTTCTTTCATGCTTTCATTTGAAACCGCCGGACAACCCCAGCCTTCAGGAGTTCCTTCTGGATAAACTTCATTTTCAGAAACTGCCTCCCAGGAATGCAAAACGATTGCACGATTTCTCGCATTTGAATTGGTTTTGTCTTTTCCCTGCAAAATGTAATTGACTCTAATTCCCCATTGACTTACGCCTCGATCTAAAATAACATATTTACCGATCGACGAACAATGCGAATCAAATTCATTACTGATCTGTACTTTCTCTTTAGTCGCTGTCGCGCCCCATCTATTATCTCCGCAACCGTGACTAACCATACAAGATTTCACAATTGTATTCTTTTGAAAATCATAAATAAAAAATCTTTTATATCCAGAATGCAATCCCAAATCAATTAAAATAAATTTATCGTTAATTAAATTGTTTCGAAGAGCGTACTCTTTTGCTTCTTTGTAAAATTTACTGTAATCAACTTCGACTCGGGGTTTGGGCTCTCTAATTATTTCAGTTTTATTTTCATTTTTAGAAACCATAATTTCTTTCTTATCCTTTTGATTACAAGATAAAATCAAAACCGAACCAATTACAAAAATCACGTTTTTCATGTCTACAATTTACATAAAATCTCAAACGAAAATCTTGCTTAAAAATTATAAAAAAAACCTGTTCAAATAAATGAACAGGTTTAAAAGAGATTTGCCAAAACTTGACAAAGTTATTTTTATAATTTACGAAGCAATTTCCATACGCTTCAATAAGTTTTTACTTAAAGTATGTTCTGCATATTCTTTGTCGATTGTCAGAGTTGTATCATTAGAACTTGGCAATTCGTACATCGCATCAGTTAAGATAGCTTCACATAACGAACGCAATCCACGAGCGCCTAATTTGTATTCTAAAGCTTTATCAACAATAAAATCCAATGCTTCATCAGTAATACTAAATTCAACATCATCCATTAAAAATAATTTCTGATATTGTTTTACCAATGCATTTTTAGGTTGTGTCAAAATTGCACGCAAAGTTTCTCTGTCTAAAGGATCCATATGCGTCAATACTGGCAAACGACCAATAATCTCCGGAATCAAACCAAAATCTTTAATATCTTTTGGAATAATATATTGCAATAAATTGTTTTTATCAATATTATCGACATTTTTAGAAGTTGAATAACCAACTGCCTGACGATTCAAACGTTTTGAAATAATACGTTCTACTCCGTCAAAAGCACCACCGGCAATAAACAAAATATTTTGAGTATTAACCTCAACAAATTTTTGATCCGGATGTTTACGTCCTCCTTTTGGCGGTACGTTTACAACTGTTCCTTCTAATAATTTCAATAAAGCCTGCTGTACACCTTCACCAGAAACATCACGAGTTATTGATGGATTATCGCTCTTACGGGCAATTTTATCAATTTCGTCAATAAATACGATTCCTCTTTCGGCTTTAGCTACATCATAATCTGCTGCTTGTAGTAAACGTGTCAAAATACTTTCGACATCTTCACCAACATATCCAGCTTCTGTAAGTACAGTCGCATCAACAATTGCCAAAGGAACGTCTAACATTTTTGCGATAGTTTTTGCTACCAATGTTTTTCCAGTTCCGGTTTGACCAACCATAATAATATTACTTTTTTCAATCTCAACTTCATCGTCTAATTGCTGTTGCATTAAACGTTTGTAGTGATTATAAACAGCAACCGACATTACTTTTTTTGTCTGATCCTGACCAATAACATATTGATCCAGAAAAGCTCTGATTTCTTTTGGTTTCTTTAAAATCAAATCCCCAATAAGTTTCGCATTTCCGCTAGACTTTAATTCTTCTAATACAATTCCGTGTGCTTGTTCAATACACTTATCACAAATATGTGCATTAATACCCGCAATTAATAAATTAGTTTCTGGCTTTTTTCTTCCACAAAACGAACATTCTAATACTACTTTTGCCATTCTTTATTTAAGTTACTAAGCTGCAAAGATACTAAGTTTCTAAGCTTTTTAATTAAAACTTTAGAACTTAACTCCTTACAGCTTAATATTTTTTTGTTTAAAGTTCAAAGTTTCAGGTTTCAGGTTCGCCAAAGCAACTTGAAACATGAACCCTAAAACTAATTTTTAGCTTCTTCTTAATACTTCATCAATCATTCCGTATTCTTTTGCTTCATCAGCAATCATCCAGTAATCACGCTCACTGTCTTTATGAACTCTTTCAAAAGATTGTCCTGAATGCTGAGAAATAATATGATACAACTCATCTTTTAATTTCAACATTTCACGCAAGTTGATTTCCATATCTGTTGCAACCCCTTGTGCACCTCCAGATGGCTGGTGAATCATTACTCTTGAGTGTGGCAATGCAGAACGTTTTCCTGCTGCACCGGCACATAATAAAACTGCTCCCATAGAAGCTGCCATTCCTGTGCAAATTGTTGCAACATCGGGTTTTATGAATTGCATTGTATCATAAATTCCTAATCCTGCGTAAACGCTTCCTCCTGGAGAATTTAGATAAATTTGGATATCTTTTGAAGCATCAGCGCTTTCTAAAAATAATAACTGAGCCTGAACGATATTAGCGATTTGGTCATCGATACCTGTTCCTAAAAAGATAATCCTGTCCATCATTAATCTTGAAAAAACATCTAATTGAGAAACGTTCAACTGGCGCTCTTCGATAATATATGGAGTCATGTTTGTTGGGTTCATCGCTGCTATGATTTTGTCATAGTACATTGCGTTTACTCCTTGGTGCTTTGTAGCAAATTTTTTGAATTCTTTACCGTAGTTCATATTTTTAGTTTAAAGTTGAAAAGTGTAAAGTCAGAAAGTGACTTAAACGAATTAAACAAAGTTCATACCTTTTTATAAAGGATGCCAATTTGTCTTCTTTTTAAAGATGCTAAGATTCTAAGGTGCTACCATTCTAAGTTTTTTTTAAAACTAAGAAATGTTATCCACTTGAAACCTAAAACAAAAAAAGAACGTCAACAGAAGAAAAACTTCCATTGACGTTCAAATATAATTATTTTTATCTTTCAGTTTCTGTAATAAAATCTTAATTTTTAAAATCGAGTTAATGAAGTCTGCTTCTTAACTTTAGACTTTACAACTTTAGACTTTTTTCATACTAAATTTATTCTCCGTAAGACGCAGCGATAAATTCTTCGTAAGTAACCTCTTTAGTTGTTGGGTTTGCTTTTTCCTTGAAGATATCTAACATTTTAGCTGCTACAACTTGCTCAGAAAGTCTTTTCACTTCTTCTTGGTTAGATAAAACTCTAGCCACGATTCCTTGAACTTCTTCGTCGGTTGGGTTTGTTTGTCCAAATTGAGCCATTTGTTGTCTGATAGCGTTTGATGTAAACTCTTTCAAGTCTTCAAATGTAATTTGGATATTACTTTGAGCTAATGCTTTTCCTTCGATTAATTGGAAACGTAAACCTTTTTCAGATCTTGCGTATTCAACTTCAGCTTCTTCTGCAGAAAGTTTTTTCTCTCCAACAGTTTGTAACCATTTTTTCAAGAATTCAGCTGGTAAATCAAATTTAGTGTTCTCGATCAAGAAATCCTGAACATCTAATAATAATTTTTGGTCAGCTTGTTGTGCAAATTGAGATTCAGCATCTTCTTTAATTTTAGATTTTAAATCTTCTAAAGAAGCTACTTTTCCTTCACCAAAAAGTTTGTCAAATAATTCTTGGTTTAATTCTGCTAATTCAGCTCCGTTGATTGCTTCGATAGTAAAGTTTACTTCGATATCTAAACCATGAACGTCATCATGAGCTACTTTTAAGTAATCCATTAATTGGTGATCGTCTTCGAATAAACCTTTTGTACTTACTGTAACAACATCTCCAACTTTTTTACCGATGAATTTATCTCCAGCTTTTTTATTGAAAGTAGATACAGAAATTGTAGTTGTATTGTTGATTCCTTTTTCTTCGTTTGTGAAAGTTCCAGTTAAATCTGAATCAGCTTCAACTTTATCTTGAGGAATTGCTTTTCCGAATTGTTTTTGGATACGCTCAACTTGTCCGTCGATTAATTTATCATCAGCAGTAACGATATATTTTACGATATTGTTTTTAGCTTCTAAATCAATTTCGAAGTTTGGCACTAAACCAATTTCGAATTCAAAAGTTAATTCTTCTGCATCCCAGTCAAGGTTTTCGTTTTCTTTAGCAAGAGGAGTTCCTAAAAGGTTTAGTCTTTCAGATTGAATGAAACGCTCTAAAGCCAAGTCAACTACTTTCTTGATTTCTTCTTGTTTAATAGCTTTTCCGTATTGTTTTTCAACAAGATCTCTAGGAACCTGTCCTTTTCTAAATCCTTTCACTTGAGCCAAAGGCAATTTTTCGTTGATTCTTTTTGCTACTTGACCTTTATAATCCATATGAACAACGTTCATAACAATTGTCTCGTTTACAGCGTCTATTGCTACTCTTTTAATATCCATCTTCTTCTTTAATTTACATAATAAAATTGGGTTGCAAAATTATAAAATTTTTGCAACCCAACCAAGTTTTTAATCTATTGTATTTGAAGCAGTTTTAATCTGCTCAATTTGCTTTATTTATCGTCTCCGAGTATCTTATAAGTGATAGATTGCAGAATTGACAAAATAACACTAAAAATTAAGGCAGTCCAGAACGAATCTACAGCAAAACCTCCGACAATTTTAGTACAAGCCAAAATCATTAAAGCATTTATGACCAGCAAAAACAAACCTAGTGTAACCACTGTTACTGGTAACGTTAACACGACTAAAATAGGTTTTATAAAAACATTCAGCAAGCCTAAAACTACCGCAACAATTACAGCTGTTCCAAAACTAGTAACCACAACCCCTGTTAAAAGGTTAGATAATAACAAAACCAAAGCAGCTGTAACAAGAAGTCTGAGTAATAATTTCATAGTTTTTCAGGTTTAAAATTTATTTAAAAATAATAAAATTTTTATCAAAAGCGCTATTCTTTTAAAAACCCCGCTGTAATTTCAAAAAACATTTTAGGATTTTCAGCATGAAGCCAATGTCCTGCATTTGGAATCGTTTCTAATTTTAAATTCGGGAAATGCTGTTTTATCGCATCAATATCTTCATCCTGAATATAGCCAGATTCTCCTCCTCTGATAAATAGTGTCGGTTTATCAAAAACCAGACCTTCCGCCAAAGGCTTTCCAATTGCATCCAGATTATTATTAAAAACTTCCAGATTAAATCGAAACGCTAGTTGTCCAGGTTCTTTCCAATATAAATTCTTTAACAAAAACTGACGCGTCCCAAAATCAGGAACATATCGCGCAACTATTGTTTCGACATCAGCTCTGCTTGGTTTTACTGAAAAATCAACTGCATTCAATCCTGCCAAAATATCCTGATGATGTTGTTTGTAAAATCTCGGACCAATATCTGCTACAATTAACTTATCTACAATTTCGGGATGTGTCGTCGCAAAAAGCATTGCCACTTTTCCTCCCATCGAATGTCCAAGAATATCAATTCTCGTTAAATTATTTGCTTCACAATATTCAAATACATCCTGAACCATCGCTTCATAACTCCATTCATCGGAATGAAAACTGCGCCCGTGATTTCTTAAATCTAAAATATGAACCTGAAATCCCGCTTCTACATATTGTCCTGCGAGTGTTTTCCAATTGTCTGACATTCCCAGAAATCCATGCATTATAACAAATGGTTTTCCTTCGCCTTCTATTTTTGAGTAAAGCATACTTTTATTTTTACTTTGAAGATTTATTTCAACTTATTCAAATACATATTTACAACATTATCTAAACCAAGATAAAGCGCTTCAGAAATTAAAGCATGTCCGATTGACACTTCAAGCAAACCTGGAATATTCTCTTTAAAAAATTTGATATTATCCAAACTCAAATCATGTCCGGCATTGATTCCTAAACCTAATTCTGCTGCTAATTCTGCTGCTTTTGTGTAAGGTTCTATTCCCCTTTTATTTCCTAAATCATATTGATGCGCAAAAGCTTCAGTGTATAATTCAATTCTGTCAGTTCCCGTTTTTTTCGCTCCTTCAATTATTTCTAAAACTGGATCAACAAAAATTGAAGTTCGAATTCCGTTTCGCTGAAATTCCTGAATTACTTCTGTCAAATATTCTTGATTTTTAATTGTATCCCAACCTGCTGACGATGTAATTGCTCCAATAGCATCTGGAACTAAAGTAACCTGATCTGGTTTGCATTCTAAAACCAAATCAATAAAATTATGCTGTGGATTTCCTTCAATATTATATTCAGTTGTAACAATAGCTTTTAAATCGCGTGCATCCTGATAACGAATATGGCGCTCATCCGGACGAGGATGAATGGTGATTCCCTGAGCTCCAAAATTCTGAATATCTGCAGCTACTTTTAATAAATCAGGAACATTCCCGCCACGTGCATTTCTTAAGGTTGCAATTTTATTGATATTTACACTTAACTTTGTCATATAAATAGATAATTAATTCTAGTAACACTATATTTGTAATGACAAAAATACAAAGTAAAACGTCGTAGTTTTTGGTATTTTTTGATTATTTTGCAAGGAAATATCTTCAATTGATTTATGACAGAAATTACAAACTATATCACCAATGATTTCAGAGCGATTGATAGTCAGGAAACGATAGCATCTGTTCAGGACTTTTTTGCTGATGTCGATTTTTCGCATTTTCCGGTTTTAGAAGGCGGAATCTTTATAGGAAGTATTGCCGCTGACGATATTGAAACTTTTGATACGGACAAGAAAGCAATCGACTACAAATATACTTTAGAACGTTTTTTTGCCCGAAAATCAATGATCTGGCTTGACGTTTTAGAGGTTTTTGCTAAAAATCATACCAATACAATTCCAGTATTGGATGAAAACAATGAATATATTGGATACTATGAAATGGAAGATATCATGCGATTCTTTCAGGAAACTCCATTTCTAAAAGAACAAGGAGGTATCATAATTGTTCAAAAAGGTCTTTTGGATTATTCTATGGGTCAAGTAACACAGATTGTGGAAAGTAATAACGGAAAAATCCTAGGCTGTTTTATTTCTGAAGCTGATTTGGAGAATGTTCAAATTACAGTCAAAATCGGCGTTGGACCAATGAATGAAATCATCCAGACTTTCAGACGATATAATTATGAAATCATTTCTGAACATCAGGAAGATGCCTATATCAACAGCCTTAAAGAACGTTCTGATTATTTAGACAAATACCTTAATATATAAATTACGAATGTGCCAATGAGAAAATTAGTTAATTAGACAATTTTTACATTTGCAAATTATCTAATTGACACATTGACAAATTATCTAATTTAAAAAATAATGAAAATAGCCATTTACGGACAATATTATCAAAACAGCACCGAGCCAATTATAAAAGATATTTTCTCGTTTTTTGCTTCAAACAATGTTGAACTCGTTATTGAAGAAAATTTCCTGGAGATGCTTTATGAAAAACAGCTCATAAAAAAAGACTATAAAACATTTTCGTCAAGTACAATTTTAGATAATAGTTTTGAAATGCTGATTAGTATTGGCGGAGATGGAACCGTTTTAAGATCTGCTGCTTTTGTTCGTAATTCAGGCGTACCTTTATTAGGCATAAATGCAGGAAGACTAGGTTTTTTAGCCAAAGTTCAAAAAGAGAATATTGACAGTTTATTGCAATTCGTTATTGATCAAAATTACACGACTTCTGAACGTACTTTATTAGGATTGACTTCTGAGCCTAAAAATGAAGCTTTTGAAGAATTGAATTTCGCCATGAATGAAGTTACTGTCAGCCGTAAAGACACTACTTCGATGATTACTGTAGAAACGTATTTAAACAACGAATACTTAAATTCCTATTGGGCTGACGGCCTAATTATTTCTACGCCAACCGGATCTACAGGCTATTCTTTAAGCTGTGGCGGACCAATATTAACACCAGATGTAAAAAGCCTAGTTATTACGCCAATCGCGCCACATAATTTAACAGCACGCCCTCTTGTGATTCCTGATGACACCGAAATAACATTACGAGTTACAGGAAGAGAAGATCAATATTTAGTTTCTTTAGATTCCAGAATTTCATCTGTAAAGAACGAATCTATCTTAAAAATTAAAAAAACAGATTACAAAATCAAAATGGTAGAGATTCCTGGCGAAACTTTCCTGAAAACCTTGAGAAATAAATTGCTTTGGGGAGAAGACAAAAGAAATTAAGTCTTTTTCTGACGGCTGACTATACGATAATACCACTTTTTCTCGTTCTGCATGTATCGAATCCGCATTAAATGTCTCAAAATCATAATGTAAATTGAAAAAAAAGCACATTTAATCAAAGCAACGTTGATTCGTATCGATAATTATTATATTTGCACGCAATTTTGAATTAAATGAAGAAAATTTTTAATTTATTGTTATGTTTTTTCCCCTTTATTACACTAAATGCTCAGATCAATGAGATTGGTGTTTTTCTAGGTGGAAGCAACTTTGTTGGAGACGTCGGAAGTACGACATATATCAATCCAGACAAACTGGCTTTTGGCGTATTATACAAATGGAATAAAAGTCCACGCCATGCGTATCGCTTTTCTTACACACAATCTACAGTTGCCGGAAACGATGTCGACTCAGATGAGACAGGAAGAAGCAAAAGAGGGTACCGCTTTAGAAACAACATCAAAGAACTTTCAGCCGGTTTAGAATTTAATTTTTTTGATTTCAACCTGCATGATTATCATACAAAATTTACTCCTTATATATATTCAGGTCTAAGTTACTTTTTTTATGATGATTTATATATAAGTGGAGGAGAAACGAGAAAGTACAAAACTTCAAGTTCAATTGCCATTCCGATGACTTTGGGAATAAAATCAAATGTGACACCTCATTTTGTTATAGGGGCAGAAGTTGGTGCTCGCTATACTTTTACTGACAATATTGATGGAAGCAATCCGTCAAGCAGCAATTTTTCGAATTTGCGTTTTGGAAATTTAAATAATAACGATTGGTATGTCTTTTCTGGAATTACATTAACGTATACCTTTGGACAAAAACCGTGCTATTGCGCAGAATAATACAATGAATTTACTAGACTCTATAGATCACACCAACCTCCCAAAACACCTTGCCATTATCATGGACGGAAACGGGCGCTGGGCAAAACAACAAGGATTTTTACGTGCTTTTGGTCATGAAAACGGAACGAAATCAGTAAAAAAAACAATTACCAACTGTGCCAAACTTGGCATTGAATATTTAACGCTATATGCTTTTTCAACAGAAAATTGGAATCGCCCAAAACTAGAGGTTGAAGCGTTAATGAAAATATTGATCAATTCATTGAAGAAAGAACTTGTTACTTTACAAGAAAACAACATAAAGCTTAATGCAATTGGAAATCTTGAAAAATTGCCTAAATCAGCGCAAAAGGAACTTTTAGACGTTATTGAAAAGACAAAAAACAATACACGCCTTACCCTTACACTTGCTTTAAGTTACGGATCACGAGAAGAATTGGTAAATGCCGTGAGAATCATCAGTGATAAAGTTAAAAATAATATAATTTCATTAGACACTATTGACGATTCAATTATAAATGAGCATCTTTACACGCAAAATTTACCAGACGTAGATTTATTAATACGAACAAGTGGAGAACATAGAATAAGTAACTTTTTGCTATGGCAGATTGCCTATGCAGAATTGTATTTTACGAATGTCTTGTGGCCAGACTTTAAAGATCAAGATTTATATGAGGCTATCATTAGTTATCAAAAAAGAGAACGTAGATTTGGAAAAACCAGTGAACAAATTAAATAATTTTTTAGTGTTACAAAAAAGAGTACAAATAGTCCTTACCCTACTACTTTTGGGTAGTTTTTCACAAATAAAAGCACAAGATCGAGTTCCTTTTGATCAAGGAAAAAAATATATTCTTGCTAAAGTATCTGTTGTTGGTAAAATAAGCTTCAATGAACAAACAGTGGTTACCTTTTCTGGCCTTCAAAAAGGACAGGAAATAACAGTTCCTGGTGAAGAAATCAGTAGCGCTATCAAAAAATTAGGCAAACTTGGCCTTTTTGATGAAATTGCATTTTATGTAAATAAGGTAGAAAACGACAGTATTTATCTTGATTTAGATATTGTTGAACTTCCTAAATTAAACGAAGTTAAAATCGTTGGTGTCAAGAAAAGCAAAATCGAAGGACTTATTAAGGATAATAATTTGACAAAAAATAAAATTGTCAATGAAAACTTAATTACGACCACCAAAAATTATATTGAAAATAAATACAAAAAAGAAGGCTACTATAACACAAAAGTTACCATTACAAATACACCTGACACTCTTGCCGGGAACCAAGTCAATATGCTTGTCCGAATTGACAAGGGCGACAAGGTAAAAATTAGCAGCATTGACTTCATCGGAAATCAACAACTAACTGACACTCAATTAAGAGCCGCAATGAAAGACACAAAACAAAAGAATGTTTTACGTGTTTTAAAAGCTTCAAAATTCATACCTGAAAAATACAAAAGCGACTTAGAAAAAGTAGTTGCTGCTTACAAAGAAAAAGGATATCGTGATGCACGTATTATCTATGATTCTGTGACTTATAACAAGCAAAAAAATATGCTTGCTATCAAAATTAATGTGGAAGAAGGAAACAAATATTACTTCGGAAATATTAAATTTTTAGGAAATACTGTTTATTCTGATCAGTTGCTTCACCGTTATTTAGGAATCAAAAAAGGAGAAACTTACAACGGAGTTTTACTTGAAAAACGTATTGCTGATAAAACAAAACCAGATGCAGAAGACATTACAAACTTGTATCAAAACAATGGTTACCTTTTCTCTAATATTAATGCTGTAGAAGTAAAAACAGTTAACGATACTATTGATTTCGAAATTAGAGTTACAGAAGGTCCTATTGCTTATTTCAACAAAATATACGTTACAGGAAACGACAAAACAAATGACCACGTAATTTATCGTGAGCTAAGAACTAAGCCAGGAAACAAATACAGTAAAGAAGAATTAGTTAGAACAATTCGTGAAATTGGTCAGTTAGGTTTCTTTGACCCGGAATCTATCAAGCCAGAATTTAGAAATGTTGATGCAGGAGCAGGAACAGTAGATATCGAATATCAACTTGTTGAAAAAGGATCTAGCCAGGTTGAGCTTCAGGGTGGTTATGGTGGAGGTGGCTTCATTGGAACCTTAGGTCTTTCGTTCAACAACTTCTCGGCAAGAAATATTTTTAATAAAGAGTCATATAAACCGCTTCCGATGGGAGATGGCCAAAAAGTAGCGCTTCGTTTACAAGGAAGTACCTACTTCCAAACGTATAGTTTATCATTTTCTGAACCTTGGTTTGGCGGAAAAAAACCAGTACAATTTAGTTCTGCGATTTCTTATAGTAAGCAGTTCAACAACAATTATGCAACAAGAACTGTTGATAAAAGCAAAAGTTTTAATATTTTTACAGTACAAGTTGGTTTAGCAAAACGTTTACAGGTACCTGATGATTTCTTTGTGTTATCACAATCTGTAAGTTACCAGCACTATGACTTAAATAACTATTACACTGGATTGTTTACCTTTGGTAATGGAGCATCACGAAATCTTGCTTATACTATAGGTCTTACAAGAAATAATAAAGGTACAAATCCTATTTTCCCAATTTATGGTTCGGAATTTAGCATTTCAGCAAAAGTGACACCTCCATATTCTCTATTCAATGGAGTTAACTATAAAGATTTAGAAAACCAAAAAGAATACAAAACACAATATACCGGAGCACCTGACTCTGGAGTAGATGGCCAACCATTAAACACAGGCGATTATGTAAAAACAGAAACAGTTAATGGAAAAACTGGATATGTAAGTGTTGGATCCGACTATGCAAGCGCTGATACAGATGTTGCTAAAGTCGATCAGAAGAAATACAATTGGCTAGAATACTATAAAATTAAATTTAAAGCAGACTGGTATACAAAAGTATATGGTAAATTAGTTTTAAGAACCCTTACAGAATTTGGTTTCTTAGGAGCTTACGATCAAGCAAGAGGTGTTGTACCATTTGAGCGTTTTTATTTAGGTGGAGACGGAATGGCGCAATACTCAATGGATGGTAGAGAAACGATAGGTCTAAGAGGTTATCCAAATGGATCATTGACTCCAACAAATACTGCAGGTCAGCAAATTGGGGCAACAATTTATAACAAATTCTCTATGGAGTTACGTTATCCTATTACATTAAAGTCGTCAGCATCTATATATGCGTTGACTTTCTTAGAAGCAGGTTCATCATATCCAACATTTAAGGATTACAATCCGTTTGATTTGAGTCGCTCTGCAGGTGTAGGTTTACGTGTTTTCATGCCGGCATTCGGATTATTAGGGATTGATTTCGGTTACGGTTTCGATGCTTTGCCTAATTCTGTTACCAATAAAGCAAATGGATGGGAAACTCATTTCATTATTGGACAACAATTTTAGACAATTAGCGTTTGGTTAAAAATCATCAATAAAGTTATGTTATGAGAAAACAGTTTTTATTTTTATTTTTAGCCTTGATTGTAGCAAATACAAGTCAGGCACAGACACGAACGACAAGAATTGGCTACATCGATATGGAGTATATTCTTGAAAACGTTTCTGACTATAAAGAGGCAACAGCTCAATTGGAGCTAAAGGCTCAAAAGTGGAAACAAGAGATTGAATCCAAAAAAATAGAAATAAATAAACTGAAAGAAAGCTTAAAAGCCGAAAAAGCGCTTTTGACGAAAGAACTTATTGATGAAAGGGAAACAGAAATAAAATTCATGGAAACCGAGATGATGGATTATCAGCAGAAGCAATTTGGCTCTGATGGAAATTTAATTCATCAAAAGATGGCATTAGCCAAACCAATCCAGGATCAAGTTTTTACTGCGGTGCAGGATATTGCAGAAGCTAAAAATTATGATTTTATTTTTGATAAATCTTCTGATTTGACAATGCTTTTCAGTAATAAAAAATTTGACATAAGCGATCAGGTTATACGAGTTTTAAATAGAACTGATAAAAGAGAGCAATTGACTAAAAAACAATTGAAAGATCAGGAAATCAAAGAAACTCGTGAAAATGAAATTGACGAAAATCCAGCAATGGCTGATCGCCAAAAAGCACTTGACGAAAAGAGAGCTGCCAGAGAAAAACTAATTGAAGACAGAAGATTAGAACAGGAAGCTAAGAAAAAAGAATACGACGACAGAAGAAAAGCGATTCAGGCAGAAAGAGAAGCTAAAAAAAATGGCACGGTTTCTGAACCTGCAAAAACAACTGAAGCAGCAAAAACAACTGAAACCAGTAAAACTGATGCAACAGCGAAACCTGCAACAGGAACTGAAACTTCACCAGCAGCAACTGAGCCAGCTGTAGACAAAGCTGCTGAAAGACAAAAGTTGTATGAACAACGTAAAAAAGAATTAGAAGAAAGAAGAAAGAAAATATTAGAAGAGAGAGAAGCGGCTAAAAAAGCAAAAGAAGCCGAAACACAAAAACCTAATACGACCAATAATTAATTAATATTTTAAAAATGATGAAACAAATCAAAACTTTACTAATTGCTGCCGTTTTAATTTTAGGCGCAAGTAACACAATGAATGCACAGGCTAAGGTTGCCCATGTTGATGTTAGCGAGATTATGTCGAAAATGCCTGCTATGCTAGATGCTCAAAATCAACTACAAAAATTAAGTGGTACATACGACGCAGAATACAAAAAAATGGTTGAGGAATATCAAACTAAAATCAAAAAGTACGAAACTGAATCTACTACAGCAACTGAAGCTGTTAACACAGAGCGTGCTAAAGAAGTTCAAGATATGCAAAAAAGAATTGTTGATTACAGAGACAATGCACAAAAAGAACTACAACAAAAAGATAATGATATCATGAAACCAATTATGGAAAAAGTAAAAGCTTCTATCCAAAAAGTTGGAAAAGCAAAAGGTTTCCAATATGTTTTAGATGGTTCTACTCTTATCTTAGCTGATGGTCCAAACATTACCGCTGATGTTAAAAAAGATTTAGGATTCTAATAAACGAATTTCTTCTTATCAAAAACTGCTCAAACTTTTAGTATTGAGCAGTTTTTTTTTACAATAAATTAAAATTAAAAAAGAAAATAATTCGCGGATTTCAACTAAATTCAAATACCAATTTATTTCAAAAAATATTAAATTTGTATTATGACAAACAATAATCCTATAGGCGTTTTTGATTCTGGAATTGGAGGAACTTCAATCTGGAATGAAATTCACAATCTCCTTCCAAACGAGAAAACCATTTATTTAGCAGACAGCAAAAATGCGCCTTACGGTCAAAAAACCAAGGAAGAAATTGTTGCTCTTAGTAAAAAAAACACAGATTTATTAATTGAAATGGGCTGTAAATTAATTGTTGTTGCCTGTAATACTGCAACAACAAATGCAATTAGAGAACTTCGCGCAGCTTATGATATTCCGTTTATAGGAATAGAGCCCGCAATTAAACCAGCAGCAAATAATTCTAAAACTCAGGTTATTGGAATTTTAGCTACCAAAGGAACTTTAAATAGTGAACTGTTTAACAAAACAGCCGAAATGTTTCAGCACACCACTATAATCGAACAAGTTGGTCATGGTTTAGTTCAGCTTATAGAAGATGGAAATTTAAACTCCCCTGAAATGACTCAGCTGTTAGAATCTTATTTACGACCAATGATCGATGCCAATATTGATTATCTTGTTTTAGGTTGCAGTCATTACCCATACTTGATTCCTCAAATAAAAAAAATTCTGCCGGACCACATCCAAATCATAGATTCTGGAGAAGCGGTGGCCCGTCAGACTCAAAATATTTTGCGTGAAAAAGTTGGTTTTTCTGAACTTAAACAAAGCGAACCTGAATTTTATGTCAATTCAAATCCGGCAGTGTTAGAATCAATTTTAGATTATAAGTATCCTGTAATTCACAAGGATTTTTAACATTATTCTATTTTTCGCTTGACGAACCAAATTCCGTCTAACGATAAATTGAGTGATAATTTATGGTAGTTTTCTTTTATTAAATCATCTGCTATTCTTCCTTTTTGTCCATATGAATAGGAAATATTCAGAGTAGTTAATGTATTTTCTATCGGAAGAGAAAGTCCGATTGAAAATGCGGCATTATTTACGCGCTTTCCATCCACTTCAAGATAACCATTATCAAAATTGGCTCCCATTGCGTATTGCACCCTATCCCAGTATTTTCGGAAATCTTTTTTGGCACGATAAGTAAATCCAAGGGCAAAACGATCCTGATTTACAAAATTCCCGTATAGCTCAGATTGATTGGTTCCGTTCCAAAAGCTTTTTTCATAATCTAAAGTCATATTCAAATTATTCTTAAAGCGTTTACTGAACCCCACTCCTATTTCCAGAGGCATATAATAATCATCAACATCGGAAGCTACATTAGACTGTACTGTTGTGACAACCTCATCTGCAATAACCTCAACACTCTGTACTTTTGACGCTTTGACTTGAGCTGGCAATTTAACTACCGGAGCAATTGTAAAAGTAGAATCAATTTTGTACTGCGCTCCAAATGTTGCCCGAAGGCCATTGTAACTTGTCTTTTTGGTTACTGTTGTAAGCGTATTCTGAATCAGGAAATTTCGTTCATCGGCTGTACTTCCAAATAATACTGAACCAGACAAGCCAACAGAAAGTTTCTTCCCAAATCTATATCCGTATGAAAAATCAAAATTATTTAATCCGCCAGATCCTACTGCCGTTAAATAGTAATATTCCTGACTATTTTCTATTGGCAATTTTAGATTTGAAATTTTAAAAGCACCACTTGAATAAGGGCGTAATGCTAAACTAAATCCTGAATTTTTAGTTACAGGAAAAGCAAAAGCCAGGTGTGAAAACTGGAAATTGTTTCTTTTTTCTGAGCGGGAACTACTCTGATAAGTTGTTGCAATAGCTCGTCCTCCAACATCAAACATAAAATGATTTAACGAACTAAAACCTAACGATGCAGGATTTAAGTTATTGATAAAAGTATCTGAAGGCAAAGCCATTCCCGATGAACCAATTGAAGGAAGAATTCCAAAATCAGACTCATAAACACTTCCAACACCATAAAGAGAATATGGCGAACTTGAAATACTTTGAGAAAATGAAGTCAGCGACAATAAAATGGCGCCAATTAAATAAATTATTTTACTTTTCATTTAATATGATATATAATAAATTTTCAATTGAATTTTGTTATTCAAATGCTTTTGATCACCTAAGACTATTCGATTTACGGTTTTGTAAATTCCGGGAAGGGCTAAAATCAAAGACGATCTTGCATCAGATTTTTTCAGCATTTCCCGCTGCAAAAAATTACCAACCGGAATTGAATACCCTACATCTTCATTGAACTCATCACCCTTTTTATTTAAAATACCGTAAACAGTTGTTCCCGCAGAATTTACTAATGAAGCACTTATTCGGTTTAGATTATCTGCTACAAATACAGACAAGGAATCTGCCAGAGGATATTTAGAAGAATACGTATTGTTGACTGGTTTTAAGATAAGCTCTGCATTGACAATCGCTCCATTATCTGAAATGCTCTTCAGTTGTTTTATGTTTGGAAAATCGATTCTGCAGGCCACACCTGTCCCCGACTGAATGAAGCCTTGCCGATCAGTGAGCGAACTGGATAATTTGCTGCTGGAAATTGGCAAATTCTGAAGCAAAGTTCCCGTTTTATCTGACGAAATAGCATTGAATTGTCTTTCTGGATCTGTAATTGTAAAATCTACGACATAAGATATCTCCTCGGTATCGGCCTGATATTTTGAATAATACAATCGTACTTTGCTAGTTCCCACATGAAAACCAATCATACTTGATGAATTTGAAGTTGAGGGCACAATAACAAGTCCTCTGAGATATTCTGAAAAACTATCAAAATCTGTAATTTCTCTTTTCTTAAGTTTTTGAAAAAGTGCCGAACCAAATGCATCACTCATTTTTATTGTAATAGAATCTTTTTCGATTGGCCTTGGCTTGTATGAAATACTTCCTATACTTTCACTATTATAAGTTAGTGAAGAGTTATTATAAAAATTCTCATCTTCAGAATTTGGTTTTACTGTTTGCATCACTCTATGAATATCCAACGTCTGGACTTTTGTCGTATCTCCATAATAGTAATTATCATATTTTAAAATCATTGCAATCGAATCGAAGACATAATTCACATTTTCTGTATCTGAACCACCCACAGAATTTAAAGAATAGGAATCTCCAGCCAATTGGAAATAACTGTTTGATTTTACTTTTCCAAAAATAGGGTCGTCATAATTCCCAACTAAAATTCTGCTTTTGTTTGAAGTGATCAATGAATCAAAATTTATTGTTGCCATATCCACTGTAACAGTATCAATTAAAATCACTTTGTTGTTGACCGCTAAATAATCTGATCCAACAACAAATTCACCAGCATCAGTATCAGTTCCGCAGGAAAGTATCGTGATAGCAAAAAAGAACATCAATATAAACTTGTGCATAATAAAATTTTTCGGCAAATATAGAAGGCTGTAATCTGCACCACACTATAACATATACAGCCACTGTTTTTTGGACTACAAACAGCAAAAAAACATCTATGATACAGCAACATAAACAAATCTCCGTTTCAACCTCTAAAAAAGCGATTTAGTCTATCAAAAAACGCCATACATATATATTCTTTTTTTTTAAGGCATCAGCCATCTACTTTTGAGCCAATAATTAAGTAATGAGAATAAGGCTTTTAATATGTTCGGTTTTTACAATTTCATTTTTTAGTATGAAGGCTCAAGAAACATTTTTGGCAGATGTGAATTTAAAAACAGAACCTACTGATAAAATTGATTTCAATGAAAGCAATATTTCGGTAGTATTCAATAAAAAAATACGCACTAAAAATCAGGTTACAAACACATCTGAATATTCCAATCTGAATGTAAATTATGAGTTTTCGGAATTTGAAAATCTAAATCGGTTTAATCAATTTCAAAACAAAACAGACTATATATTTAGGGCTTCAGATAAAACAAAATTGAAATTTTCGCTTACGCCAATGTTCAGTTTTCAGGAAAATTTAGATTGGTCTGATTTTTCTCTTTTAGGTAGTTTTGAAGTTAGCCAGCAAGTGAATTCCAGAACAAATATCACTATTGGTGCTGCTCGATCGGCCATTTTTGGAGCTGCGAAATTTATTCCTATAGCAACAATAAACTATGCAATAAGCGACGAAAGCATGGTTTCAGTTGGATTTCCGGATTCAAAGATTTCATATTCAAATAATGTCCGAAATACATTCAGTTTAACAAACAGTTTCAATGGAAGTTTTTATCATTTAGATCAAAAACCAGCTTTAGATTATGCTGCTTCTAAAATGAGTTTATCGCAAATGACATCAGCTTTTGAATATGAAAGAAACGTAGATTCAAATTGGTTTTTGGATTTTAAAGCGGGCTATGATTTTAACAAAAAATACAATCTTACTGATTCTGAAAACCATACCGCATATAATTTTAATACAGGGAATGGATACATTTTTGGTATTGGCATCAAATACAAACAATAAATAAATTTAATACATTATGAATAATTTGAAAAAAGGAATATTATTCGCAACTCTAATTTCGGCTCTCGTTTTTGTAGGCTGCAGTAATGATGATAACGATGATGATTTGATTGGAAACTGGATTAAAAAGTCGGCATTTGATGGCCCGGCAAGATCTAGCGCCACAAGTTTTGTTATTGGCGATTATGCATATGTAGCAACTGGTTATACTGGCGATGTGTATTTAAAAGATTTATGGGCTTATAATTCTAATGGAGATTACTGGGAGCAAAAAGCTGATTTTACAGGTGTAGGAAGAAGTTCTGCTTCGAGTTTCACCCTAAATGAAAAAGGATATGTTGGTCTTGGTTATGATGGAACTAATAAATTAAAAGATTTTTTTCAATATGACCCAACAAGCAACAGCTGGACTCAAAAAGCAGATTTTGCCGGAACAGGACGTTATGGTGCGCTTGGATTTCAAGTAGGCGGAAAAGCGTATTTTGGAA
Organism: Flavobacterium xizangense; assembly: GCF_054075145.1. Taxonomy (NCBI): domain Bacteria; kingdom Pseudomonadati; phylum Bacteroidota; class Flavobacteriia; order Flavobacteriales; family Flavobacteriaceae; genus Flavobacterium; species Flavobacterium xizangense. The sequence goes on from NZ_JBSIPG010000006.1 coordinate 185,534, forward strand.
CTGGTTATGATGGAAATTACCTAAAAGATTTCTATCAATACAATGACCAAACAAATGCCTGGACATTGGTAAATGGTTTTAGTGGAAATAAAAGACGTAATGCAACTGTTTTCGTAATTGGTGAGAAGGCTTATTTAGGAACAGGAATAAATAATGGTGTTTATCAAGAAGATTTTTGGGAATTTGACCCAGCCACAGACGTTTGGACAAGAAAACGCGATATTGACAAAGATACTGATGATGATTACTCATACAATGATGAATATGCCGTGACACGTTCAAATGCATCAAGTTTTTCTATGAATAGTCTAGGATATGTTGTGGGCGGCGATGGTATAAAAACGGTGTGGGAATATAATCCTTCAACTGATCTTTGGACAGAAAGAACTTCTATGGAAGGCGCAACCAGAACTGATGCTGTTGGTTTTGCCATTAATAACCGTGGATTTTATATGTTAGGCCGAACAGGTTCAACTTATTTTGATGATGCCTGGGAATTTAAACCACTTGACGAACAAAGCGACGATGACAATTAATACCAAAAAACAATTCTTCTGGAGTAAAATCCAGAAGAATTTATTGTTTATTTTATTTGCTTTACAATTCACCGCCTGTACAAAAAAAGAAACATTTAAAATTGATTCTTTTCAAACAAAAACAGGCTGGGGATATACTATTTCAAACAAAGACAAAATTTTAATAAAACAATCTATTATTCCGGTAATCAATAATACTAAAAGCTTTTCAACAAAAGAAGAAGCTCTAAAAACTGCTGAATTAGTAGTTAGCAAACTAGACCAAAATATGTCACCCACTCTAACGAAAAATGATTTAATTTTATTAAAAATAAAATTCTAAATGAAGATTGACGCCATTAAAAATACAAATTCAAACAAAATTCTATTTCATTGTATCATATGGATTTTCTTTATATTGACTTCTTTAATTCAATTTTACGAAAGTCCTTTCCGAATCAATAATGATTTTTATGCACAATGGGTTACAGGAATTATATTGTTTTATCTGAACTATTTTTACTTGGTTCCCGTTTTGCTTTTAGAAAAAAAATACTGGCTCTACTTTGTATTTGCTCTTGCGCTCATAATATTGTTTATGATTATCCGAACAAATTATTTTATTCCGGAATTCAGGCATCTGAGACCCGAAAATATGCGCCCGCCCAGAATGATGCCCGATTCAAAATTTTTCCCAAAAGACGTTCATTTTAGAACTGAAATAAGACAGCCTTTCTTTTTTAAAATAGCTCCTTCCTTTTTCTATATTTTAATACTTACTATAAGCGCAATTATCAGAACACTGACTGAATTTTATAATAATCAGCAAAACAAATTAATTGCCGAAACACATCGAACAAGTACTGAATTGATTTATTTGCGAAAACAAACTAATCCGCATTTTTTATTCAATTCCTTAAACAGTATTTATTCATTAGCACACAAGAAATCTGATTTGGTCCCTGATGCCATCGTGACATTGTCTGAACTCATGCGATATATGTTGTATGAAACTGACAATAAAACGGTGGCTTTAGAAAAAGAAATCAACTACATTCAGAATTATATTGAATTGCAAAAATTGAGGCTTAATAACATTGAGGATATTGTTATAAATGTACATGGCGATACAAAAAACAAGTTCATTGAACCTTTGCTCCTAATTTCGTTTGTCGAAAATGCTTTTAAATATGGAACTGATTATAAAGGTGCGGCTCATGTTAAAATCAAAATTTTTATTCATGAAAACAGCCTTGATTTCTGGATAGAAAACACAATCGAAAACTATGTAAAAGATCCCGAAAACTCAGGAATTGGATTGGTAAACATTCAAAACCGGCTTGATCTTCTTTATCCAAATGCACATCAGCTTGCTATCACGCAGGACAATCAATATTACAGAGTTCATCTTCATTTAAATTTAGATGAAATCCAGACCGCCATTAGTTAAAATGAGATTGTTATTGTGCTTAAACGTTAAGAGATAATTATAAAACAAACACTTATTTTATGAAAATTTTAAAACTTAATTGATTGATTTCAAAGTACTTTTGAGCACCAAAACAAAATTTTTAAAAATCTAATTTCCAGCAAATGAAATGTGTAATTATTGACGATGAACCTTTAGCAGTCGAATTATTAGAAGATTTTGTCAAAAAAGTAGACTATCTTGAATTGGTAAATACTTTCAATAATGCTATTGATGCTGTATCTTTTATCAATCAAAACAATATTGATTTAATTTTCCTCGACATTCAAATGCCTCACTTCTCTGGAATTGATTTTTTAAATACAATTGAAAAAAAACCTTTGGTTATTTTTACAACGGCCTATTCTGATTATGCTGTCGAAGGTTTTAATCTTGGTGCTGTGGATTATTTAGTAAAACCTATTCCGTTTCATCGTTTTTTAAAATCGGTTGTAAGAGCGCAGCAGATTATAAATCCCGCAACGGCAATTCAGGCCATTTCTGAAAATACGACTGTACCCGAATTAGAACAGGATTTTATGTTTGTAAGAGCGGAATATGAAAATGTGAAAATGAATTTTGCAGACATCCTATTTATCGAAGGGCTAAAAGATTACGTAAAAATTTACACTACAGACAATAAATTCACGCTGACTTTAATCAGTTTAATAAAACTCGAAAATTTGCTTTCCAGCAAAGGATTTTCGCGAATTCACAGATCTTATATCATTAATATAAAACATGTCAAATCGATACAAAAAAATAAAGTTTTGATTAGCGATAAACGAATTCCAATCAGTGAAAGCTATAAAACTGCTTTTTTCGAAAAAATCAATTTGTAAAACAATTAAATTTCAAAATAATCCCGATAGCTATAGGGATTATTTTATTATTTTAAAATTTTATTCTTCGTTTTTAAACCAACCTGAATACATTACATAATTGTTTGAAATGCGCTCGATTTCGCCGGCAAAATCAGATTGATTGATATCTTTCACTTTTTTCGCCGGTACGCCAGCATAAATACTTCCTGATTCGACAACCGTATTTTGAGTTATAACAGCCCCGGCAGCAATAATTGAATTGCTTTCGATAACACAGTTATCCATAACGATTGCTCCCATTCCGATTAAAACATTATCTTTTACAGTACAGCCGTGAACAATTGCATTATGACCAATTGAAACATTGTTTCCAATAATTGTGGGATGCTTTTGATAAGTACAATGTATAATCGCTCCATCTTGAATATTTACCTTATTCCCAATTTTAATAAAGTGTACATCGCCGCGAATAACAGCATTGAACCAAACGCTGCATGAATGTCCAAATGAAACATCACCAACAATTGTAGCATTTTCAGCAACATAACAATCCTCTGGAATCAAAGGAGATTTTCCGTTTACAGATTTGATCAACATAGTAAATTAATTAATCGCAGGACAATTACAATCGTAACGTTCTTTTTTACAAAATAAATTGATTCCTAAAGTAATTTGGTGATAAGCACCAGTATCAAATTTCACATCACCCATAACTTGTGAATACGTATACGCAAACATAAAGTTGTTATAATTGATTCCAATTATCGGGGTAAAATATTGCAACTTTTGAGCCTTCACACCGCTTCCGGTGCTGTATTGTGCACCATCAAAACTTCTTCTGTATGAAAGTGCAGCCCATAAACTTCCAAAATCCATATTTTTATAGCCTTTAAAGTTCAAGTCAATTGTCTTTTCTTTTGTTTTGTCAAAAACCTGAAGCAATACAGAAGGTTCCCAGGTGTAATTATCATTTTTGCCAAAAACATATCCGGTACTAAACAAAAACTTCCTCAAATTATCGCTTTCATAATCTGTATATAATTCTCTTCTTGTTTCTAACAATCCCTGAACTGTAGCGTGTGCAAAAAAGTTTAAATAATTATATGATGCTCCAACATCAACATTGAAATAAGAATCTTTTTGAATTGATCCAAAAACAATTGGGTCAAAAGTTCCACCAAATTTAGTTTCATCTAACTGACTCTGAATAACGCCTCCGCTGATACCAAATGAAAGCTGATTCAAATCAAGTTCATCTCTCGAAAACATAATATGGTGGGCATAAGTAAGCTTTAATCCTTTTTGAGAATGGTACCCGTTTTTATCATTAAAAACAATAATTCCGGCTCCAGAGCGTTCTCCAATTCTGCCATTAAAACTCAAAGTCTGCAGTGAAGGCGCTTCTTCTTCTCCAAACCATTGTTTTCTTGCAGTTAATCTAACTTTGGCACAATTTGCTGCACCGGCCATTGATGGATGAATCAAATAAAGGTTATCCGACAAATAATCTGAGTAAACAGGAATTCCTTCTTGCGAATAGGAATAAAATGATGTAACCAAAAATATGAATAAAACCTTGATTCTAAATTCCATAAAGGCAAATTTGTTTAAAGAAATTTTTGACTCTCATAATTTAATACGATTTATTTGAAAAGAGTCTTAATTATTTTATTAAAAAACCAAATATAGGTATTAGTAGAAAATAACTTTACTAAATTTGCAAAAAATATATGACCATGACAAAAATCACTATAAAGGAAACACAAAATCCAACTATTCTTAAATTTGAGTTTGATGATTTTATTACTCAAAATCAAAATTTCGAGTTCAAAAACATTGACGAAGCAAAATCTTCACCTCTTGCACAACAATTATTTTATCTTCCGTTTGTAAAAACCGTATATATATCAGGAAACTTCATCGCTATTGAACGATTCAGCATTGTGGAGTGGGACGATGTAAAAGACGCTGTAGCAGAACAAATTGAAGCCTTTGTTGATAAAGGTGGCGTTATCATTACTATTGACGAAAACACTCCTAAAAAACAGCCTATTACGGTTTATGGAGAAACAACTCCAAATCCAGCAGCTTTAAAATTTGTAGTAAGCAGAATGTTGACCAGAAATGCGGTTGAATATAAAAACATTGATCAAACTGCATCTTCTCCACTGGCACAGGAATTATTTAAATTCCCTTACGTAAAAGAAGTTTTTATCGATGAAAATTACATTTCGGTAACTAAATATGAAATCAATAACTGGGATGAAATTACTTTAGAATTGAGAACTTTTATCAAACAATTTATTGAAAACGGAGGGACTGTTTTAGATGAAAGTTTGATTGAAACTAAAACTAAAAATGAAGCTTCAAAAGATGAAGCATTTGACAAATTAGACGTTACTTCTCAGCAAATCATCAATATTTTGGAAGAATACGTAAAACCAGCAGTTGCGGCTGATGGTGGAAACATTGCTTTTGATTCTTATAATGAAGATAACAAAACTGTAAAAGTAATTTTGCAAGGTGCTTGTAGCGGTTGTCCGTCATCGACTTTTACTTTAAAAAGCGGTATCGAAAATATGTTGAAAAGCATGCTGAATGATGAAGCAATTACAGTTGAAGCTTTGAATGCTTAATCCAAATTACAGACATAAAAAAACGTCCGCATTATGCGGACGTTTTTTTATTTAACCTTATAGTAATCTTACTTTCAATAAATTATCCACACAAGAACATTTTTATTCTGCAAAAAAGTTTAATATTGTATTCTTAACCAATCAATATAAAACTATGGGATTATCATCTTTTTTCAAGAATTTATTTGGCTCTACCAAAGAATCTGTAACCGAATTGGCAAATAATGCCGAAAGTACTTTTGAGCAAGCTAAAGAAGCTGCCGCTCCATACATTGAAAAAGCTGAAACTTTTGCAGAAGAAACCATTGCAAAAGCAAAAGAAGCATCAGAACCGATAATCGAATCTGCTACAGAATATGCGCATCAGGCTAAAGAAGTTGTAAGCGAATATGCTGAGAAAGCATCAGACGCCATAAGCGATGTTATTGAAACTGTAAAAGAGAAAACCGCTGAAGTTGCTGATGATACGAGAACAATCGCTTCTGAAACTGTTGTTGACATAAGCGAGCCAGCAATTGAAGAGGCTGACAAGGAATAAAAGTGCATTCTTTTCTTATAAAAATAAATATTCTTTATATTTGCAAAATATTTCACCTTCTCTTTTGAGAAGGTTTTTTTATTCTTAAAAACACAAATATGAGCCCGGAACAATTAAGCAGTTACGCCAACGCATTAATAAGAGTATTAGTAGATTATGCCCCAAAATTAGTCTCAGCCCTTATTGTTTTATTTGTTGGTTTATACGCCATCAGATTAATAAACAGATCGATCAGAAGAATAATGGTGAAACGAAATTTAGATCCAACACTGACTAAATTTCTCGCTGATATTTTATTATGGGCACTAAGAATTTTATTATTTGTAACCTTTATTTCAAATCTCGGAATTCCAACTACATCATTTGTTACTATTTTAGGAGCCATGGGTCTTGCAGTGGGCTTATCACTTCAGGGTTCACTTTCAAATTTTGCCGGAGGAATGCTAATTATTGTTTTCAAACCTTTTAAGGTGGGGGATACAATCGAAGCACAAGGCGTAATTGCAACAGTATTAGAAATTCAGATTTTTGTAACTAAAATGCTAACTGGAAACAATCAAACTGTTTTTATTCCAAATGGCGCTTTATCAAACGGCACGATTATAAATTATTCAATGCAGGGAGAAAGACGAGCCGATTTGACTTTTTCAATCTCTTACGATTCAGACATCAAAAAAGCAAAAGATATACTTTTGGATGTTTTAAATAAAAACCCAAAAGTCCTTAAAACACCAGCGCCAGAGGTTTTTGTAAAAAACCTATCAGCAAGTTCTGTTGATTTTGCAGTGCGTCCTTGGGCAAAAAATGCTAATTACGGTGCTGTTTTTTCTGAAACTTTAGAGAATTGCAAAATCGCTTTAGACGAAGCAGGAATTTCTGTTCAGCCGTTTACAATTCAAAAATAAATAGAATTATTGTTTTTTTGATGGCATTGTCATCATAAAGTCTTTTAAATAATAAGGCTCAAAATAAGCGACATCAACATTGTCGCTTTTTTGATATTTATCGTAACTGATTTTACTCATTTCGCGTGCTGAAGGGTATTTGATTTCCTCTAAAAAAATAAAGTTTTCTTTTGTCAAAACTGGCTTACATTTATCAGCACAATCGCCGACAAAATAAAGCAGCTCATTATATTCCGCAAAAGAATCTTCGGAAATAATTTCTGCCTGAATAGCTCTCTCTACTTTTAGATCAGCAGTAAAAATTTCGCTGTACACTTCCATTCTTCTCGCATCAAGCATCGGAATAATTTTCCCTTCTGAAACAGATACTTTTGAAGCCAAAGTTTCTAGTGTATCGACAGCTATCAATGGAATATTTAAAGCATAACATAATCCTTTTGCTGCAGAAACTCCAATTCGTAATCCTGTATAAGAACCTGGCCCTTGACTTACAGCAATTGCTGCTAAATCCTGAACCGAGATATTTGATTCTTCTATTATTTCCTCAATAAAAACATGAAGCTTTTCGGCATGCGAATATCCTTCTTCAGCTATTTCTTTACATAAGATGGTTTCTCCATTTTTTGCAATTGATACTGAACAATTTTTAGTTGCTGTTTCGATATTGAGAATAAAAGACAAAATATTTATTTTTTTAAATTAAAATTATTTACGAACTGCGACAGCTATCCCGATAAAAATGAATGACAATATCCAAAACAATGCAACTGCAATGAATAAACTGACAATCAAAAAACCTATATACAAGAACAACTTTTTCCATGATGAAAAATAAACGTATTCTTCATTATAATATTCTGATCTATATACACGATAATGCATGTAAATAAGAAATACTGCAATAGTTATTAATGCGGCGCCGAACCCATAAAGCATTTCTATCGAAAATCCGCCATGCAATGCAATAATCATAGCAACTTATTTCTTAGGTGTTTCTGCTTTTTTAAGTTTCACTTTGTCGCCAGAATTCAAATCTTTAGAAACGGTTGTATAAGGGCCTGTAATTACTACATCACCGGGTTTTAATCCAGACATTACTTCAATATTAGTGTCATCCTGAATTCCGGTTTTAATGATTCTGATTTTAGCTTTATCGCCTACTTTCACAAAAACACATTCGTATTTTTTATCGCTTTTTGGCGCTGCTTTTTTATCTTCATTTGGATCTTCAACTTTAAAATCTTTTACAGCTGTTGTATCAGATTTTACAACGACAGAACTAATTGGCACTGCCAGAACATTCGTTTTAGTTGTTGTGATGATATCAACCGTAGCCGTCATTCCAGGTCTGAAAGGCGAATAAGCTGCAGGTTTTCCTTCTAATAACTCTTTATAAGAATCCTTTAAAATTCGAACTTTAACCTTAAAGTTAGTAACCTGATCTGAAGTCAAAGCCGTACTTGCCGAATTTGAAATACTGGTTACTATACCTTTGAATTTCTTTTTCAGATAAGCATCTACTTCAACATTTGCTTCGTCTCCAATTTTAATTTTTACAATATCATTTTCGTTGACATCAACTTCAACTTCCATATTATTTAAATTGGCAACTCTCAAAAGTTCAGTTCCTGCCATTTGCTGTGTTCCTAAAACACGCTCTCCTAATTCAACATTTAATACCGAAATGGTACCATCTGCAGGAGAATAAATAGTAGTACGCCCTAAATTGTCTCGAGCTTCAGTAACAGATGCTGTGGCACTTTGAACATTATAATACGAACTTTGTTTTGTTGCTTTCGCCACCTCATAAGCTGAAACGGCTTTGTCCCAGTCTGATTTTGAAATTACTCCTTTATCATACAAGGTTTTGTTACGCTCATAATTTGCTTTAGCCTCTCTAAAACTGGCATCAGACTGTGTCAAACCTGCTTTAGTTCCTGCTAAATTTGCAACAGAACGTTCTAAGCCTGAGGTGTACAAATCAGGATTTATCTTTACTAATAAATCTCCTTTTTTAACAACTTGGCCTTCTTTTACATTTAGCGCTATAATTTCACCCGAAACCATTGAAGCGATTTTTACTTCAATTTCAGGCTGAATTTTTCCAGTTGCTGAAACCGTTTCAACAATTGTTGAAGATTCAACTTTTGAGATTTCTACTTCTTTTCCTTCATCCTTATTTCCTATAACTCCCTTTTTCGACAGAACTATTAAAGTACCAATTATAATAATTGCACCCCCAACTAAGAAATAAATTGTTTTTTTTGACATAAGTAAATTATTTTGCAGGAATTGGAACAATTGGAATTCCAAAATAGAATTCGAGAATTTTTATTTTAAATATATAATCGTATTTGGTTCTAATAACATCAGATTGTGCATTTGTTAATAATGTTTGAGCCTGCGTAAAATCAAATGAATTCATCAATCCTACATCATACTTTTCTTTCGCATAATTGTAAGCCTGTTGTCTTGCCTCTAAAGTTACAGTTGCAGCTTCATAGGTATTTAACGCAGCTTTTGCATTTGTAAACGCAGTATACACGTTACGTTGCAAATCTAAACTTTTTTGTTCTAAATCTATTTTAGATTTCTCTAAACTTACTTTATTTCGTTCAACATTGTTTCTAACTGAGAATCCATTGAAAATTGGAACATTCAATTGCAGACCAAAATTATGTCCTTTATTGTCGCTAAATTGTTGGAATATTGGATCTGGCCCTGTAGTATAAGGCTGATTTTGATCGTCAAATTTTACTTGATCACTATAACTTGCTCTTGTGTTAAAGCCATAAAAACCAGTAAGAGTTGGTTGATAAGCCCCTTTAGCGATTGCTACATTTTTTTCGGCAATTTCAAGATTGGTTTGTGCCAGTTTTAACTCAGTTCTAGTTTCCTTTGCCTTATTATAAATATCAACTGGATTTTGCGCCATGATATTATTTTCATCTTTTGCATTTGTATCATCTACAACATCAAAATCGGCAAATTCCTTAAGCTGTAAAAGTTGTGCTAGACTTAATTTTGAAATCAATAAATTATTTTCTGAAACTGCAATATTTTGCTTATCTGTTGCAATAGTTGCTTTCAGATCAAATAAATCACCGCGAGGAATAGTTCCTGCACTAACCATTTCTTCAGAACGTTTTAAACGTTTTTCATCGATAGAAAGCTGTTCTGTTTTGATTTTTAGATCTTCTTTATAACCCAAAATCTGAAGAAAAGCATTCGCTACATTCAATGAAATATCTTCCTGCATTTTCAATAATTGATATTGAGATGCAATAATAGCAAGTTTTGTTCGTCTGTATGTATTTTGGTTTTGCAGACCTTTGTAAATATCAACCCCAGCATTTAAACCTACAGATGAATATTGAGTTGTTTGATTACGCAAAACTCCTGTAGTCACATCCTGGTTCAAACCAATATTCCATGAATGCGATGCATTTCCGTTTACTGACGGAAGATATCTTCCAAAAGCATCCTTTTTATTTATTTCAGCATTTTCAACATCTAATTCCGAAACTTTAATAGTAATATTATTGTCCAATGCATATCTTACACATTCCTCTAATGTCCATTGTTTTGTCTGCGCCTGACCTGATGCTGCAAATCCGAAAAGCATGGCAAAAACTAAACTATTTATTTTATTTATTTTCATATATCTTGAATGAAGCACGGCAAAAAAGCTATGCAAATTTAACATTTTAAAAACCCAAAAACTCTTTTAAATAATCAAATTATTTTTTCTCCTTGTCCCCTTCGTTGATCAAGCCCTGATTCCAGATTTTGATTTTATCTGAATCTTTTACACCGCTTTTAACTTGAACATAAATTCCATCACTAACTCCTAATACTAAATCTCTTCTTTGAAATTTTTGCGGAGCAGTTTCAATTTCTACATAAGGTTTTTGAGTTTTCTTGTCAAACTGCACAAGCGATTCTTTAATAGCCAATACTTTGTCAGCTTTTTCTAAGATAATCGATGCGTTTGCACTTAAGCCAGCCCTGATAAAAGTATCTCCTTTATTTTCTAATTTTGCTTTAATTTCAAACTGAATAGCGCCATTTTCTACAACACCCTTCGGCGCAATATCTGTCAAAACTGCATCGAATTTTTTATTTTCAATTGCACCAACTGTAATCTCAATAGGCATTTTTTCTTTTATTTTACCTACTTCAGATTCATCAATTTTTCCAATGAAAATCATTCTTCCAACGTCAGCAACACTGGCAATTGTTGTTCCTTCATTAAAATTATTACTTTCAATAACTTGATTTCCAACCTTTACTGGTACCTGCAACACCATTCCGTTAACTGTCGAACGAATTAATGTATTTGCATAAGTTCCTAAAGATGTTGTTGTCCCTGTTTTAACAATATCTAAACTTTGTTTTGCAGCCAAATAATTTTGTTTGGCTTGTTTATAAGCCACCTGGGCTGCATCAAAGTCATTTGCAGAAATTACATCTTTATCAAAAAGCGTTTTTTGTCTTTGATAGATTTTTTCCTGATTGTCTAATGCGATTTTTGCAGTCTGTACTTGATTTTGAGTACTGCTTACGTTTGAAACATTGGCAACAACTCTAATTTTAGCAATCATATCTCCGGCCTTAATTTTTTCACCAGCTTTGATATATACTTCTTCAATAATTCCTGAGATATTTGGTTTGATTAGGACCTCTTCATCAGGCTGAATATTACCCGTTGCAATGGTATTTTTTACGATCGTTTTAATCTCTGCCTTTTCTGTTTGAAAGACTATTGGCGACTCTTGATTTTTAGCATACAAATAATAAAGTGCACCAAAGAAAACTATTGCAATAAAGATTAAAATGGTTACGGTTACTCCTTTTTTCATTTTGTTTTTGGTTTAATCGATTATATTTTGATTGATAATTTATTCTGTTCGTAAAGCGTCTACAGGCTTCACATTAATTGCGGTTTGTGCTGGAATAAATCCGGCAAGCAAACCTGAACCCACTAATATTAATAAGGCAACAAATACAACTCCTAAATCTACGCTTGGACTAGCAAACATAGTATTACTATCTGGCGGCATGGAATCCAGAATCATGTTTAAAATGGCTATAATTCCGGTGGCGACTGCTATTCCTAACATTCCTGAAATAATAGTCAAAAAGATAGATTCTGATAAAATTTGTCCGCGAATTGCTGCAGGAGTTGCTCCTAAAGCTCTTCGAATTCCAATTTCTTTTGTACGTTCTTTAACTACAATAAGCATAATATTCGAAATTCCGATTACTCCCGAAATCAGAACCAGAGTTCCAACAAAATAAGCAATGATTTTCAAGATATTAAACAAGCTCTGCACTTTATTAAACTGTTCGTATAAATCAAAATTACCCACCGCTCTATCATCTGCAGGATTTATCGAATGCAATGCTTTAATAATTTCCAGAATTTTTGGTTTTAAATCAGTAATAGACGTTTCATCCTTTGCAGTAAGCGCCATCCACCCCACTTTATCTCCGTAATTAAAAGCTTGCTGGAAAGTAGTAAACGGGATAAAAATATTTTTTTGTTCCTGTTCTGCATTTCCTCCTTGTTGCTTGGATTTATACACTCCAACAACCATAAAGTTTATTCCGTTGATTTTGATATAAGTTCCAATAGCTTCTTCCTCTTTACCATAAAGTTCGCTGATTACTCCCTTACCAATTACGCAGACTTTTCTTCTACCTTCAATATCCTGTTGATTTACAAATCTGCCTTTTATAATATCCATTGGCTGTTGTTTAATCAGCTCCGGATAATCTCCATAAATGGTAAATGCAGATGTTTTTGTACCTCGCACAACATTATTTGTTCCATTAAAATCTCCTAATTGATTTCTTGGCGAAACATATAACAAATCTGGCAAAGCAGCTTTTAGTGCCGTAACATCACTATTTCTAAAATCATAACGTCGTGTTTTTGGCAAACCTTTATATGCTTTTGATGTTGTTTGGCTCCACATAAACATGGTATTTGTTGCAATTCCATCAAAACCTTTTTTAATTCCGTTTTCAAGACCATTTCCAGCCGCAAGCAAAATCACCAAAATGAAAATTCCCCAAAAAACACCAAAAGCCGTCAGAATTGTTCTGAAAGGGTTTGCCGTCAAGGCCTGTAAAATCTCGTCCCAATTATCTTTCTTAAACATAATTATTCGTCTCTAAGTGCTACAATAGGTTTAATTTTAGCTGCTCTGTATGCCGGAAAAAAACCAGCCATTGCACCAGCGAATACAAGTAAAACAAGTGTTGTCAATGCTACGCTAAAATCGACTTCAGGATTTCTGAAATATTCGCTCTGTACCATTGGCCCAACTAATTCCAACAACAATAAACTTGCTAATAATCCAACAAAACCAGCAATTGTGGTAATAAATATAGATTCATGAAGTATCATTGTAATAATAGAAAATGGCGATGCGCCTAACGCTTTTCGAATTCCAATTTCTTTCGTTCTTTCTTTTACGATGATCAGCATAATGTTACTTACACCAACAACTCCCGCTATAATCGTACAAATACCAACCCACCAAAAAAACAATCTGATGTATAAATTCAAATCATAAAATTGCTTAGCATCTTTTACTGAATTATATGCACCAATTCCGCTATCATCATCTGGTGCGACCATATTTTTACTTTTAAGTAAATCTTTCAAATCCTGAGTAAATTTTTCAGATTGTGCCAGCGCTTCATCATAGTCATTTGTCTTTTTCAATGTAAAAAACATATTGCTAATTTTGTCACCTGCTCCAAAGGCCCTTTGTACTGTAGTCAACGGTAAATAAGCTCTTGCTTCTTCTCTTTCTCCTCCAGGATCTGTAAAAACGCCTATTACTTTAAAATTGATATTATTGATTTGTATTTCTTTTCCAAGCGCATCCTGATCTTTAAACAAATCGGTTTTGATTTTCATACCAATAGTAGCTACTTTTTCATTGTTTTCTAAGTCTTTACTATTAACATATCGCCCTTGAACAATCACAAGATTTTCAACCTGACCATAATCAGGATTGACACCTCTGTATTGATAATTTCCATTTTCTTTGCCGTAAGCGAACTGTGCTCCCCAATAATTTTGTGTTGAGGCCCTTAAATCCAGTTTATCTTCAAATTTTTGAACGGATTGATTATAATCACTATTTCTAAACTGGACTTGTCTTCCAGGGTTAAGCCCTTTGTACTCCTTTGTAGTTGTACCTGACCAAACCTCTATAATTCCAGCGGCATCGCGTTCAAATTGTTTTTCAATACCATTTTGAAGACCTTTTCCCGCTCCAAGCAAAATCACCAAAATAAAAATTCCAGACGCCACTGAAACTCCGGTCAAAAATGTACGCAGCCGGTTTTTGGAGATTGCTTCAAATATTTCTTGCCAACGCTCAATATTAAACATAAGATGAAGCTCTAACTTGTTCTACTTTTTTATCATCGATAATTAATCCGTCTTTCAGGACCACATTTCTCTTGCACATAGCGGCAATATCAGGTTCGTGTGTAACGATCAAAATAGTTTTACCTTCATCGTTAATTCCTTGAATAAGTTCCATAACTTCATAAGAAGTTTTAGTATCCAAAGCTCCTGTAGGCTCATCAGCAAGTAATACTTTTGGGTTTGAGGCTAATGCTCTTGCGATTGCGACACGCTGTTTCTGACCTCCTGAAAGCTCATTTGGCAAGTGGTGCGAATGGGAACCCAAACCAACTTTCTCCAAATATTTCATAGCAATGTCATAACGCTCTTTTCTTTTTATTCCCTGATAATACAACGGCATAGCCACATTATCAAGTGCACTTTTATAATTGATTAAGTTAAAAGACTGAAAAACAAACCCTAAAAATTTATTACGATATTTAGAAGCTATAGTTTCGTTCAGTTTTTTAATTGGCGTTTTATCTAAAGTATAACTTCCAGAATCAGCCTCATCTAAAATTCCTAATATATTAAGAAGCGTCGATTTACCAGATCCTGAAGATCCCATGATAGCCACAAGCTCACCTTCTTCAATATTAAAATTAATACCTTTTAACACATGCAGTTCTGAACTTCCCATTTTATAGGATTTATGCAAATCTTTGATTTCAATCATGGTATTGTTAATTTTTTAAAACAATAATAATATTTTTTATAAGTAAATTATGATAACAAAACGTTAATAATTTTTATTTTAATATTTAAATAAGACGGCGCACTTTTGTAATTGTTACACTTTTTTACAATTATTTAATTGTTTTCTTAATTTTGTATCATTCAAAAAAAATGTAATGATGAAGTTTACTTCAATTTTCGCTCTATTTACAGCAACTGCATTCCTTGCCAGCTGTTCTACATCTCAAAAATTAGAAACTTTAAAACCTGAGCCAGACGATGCAAGTCCTTTGGTATATGATGCAAATCCATCTTTTATCAATTTGCCGATAACGGTAAAACTGACTGATATTGAAAATCAAACCAACACGCTTCTAAACGGGTTAATTTATGAAGACAATAATATCGAGGATGATGATATTGAAATGAAAGTTTGGAAGCAGGCACCAATAAAAATTCAGAATGATCCTTCAAATCCCGATAAAAAAATCAAAACAATTCTGCCTTTAAAAGCAACGGTCAAATACAGAATTGGAACTAAAAAACTAGGCGTTGATCTATATGACACACGCGAATTTAATTTAAACGGGGTTATCACATTATCGAGCGATGTTGCGCTCACCAATTGGAAATTAAATACAAAAACAGAATTCAAATCACTGGACTGGAACGAAAGTCCAACTATGATGGTTTTTGGAAAAAGTATACCGATTACTTATTTGATAAATCCAGCAATTTCTATTTTCAAATCAAAAATCGAAAAGAAAATCGACGAATCAATTGAAAAATCGATGGATTTTAAACCGAATGTTTTAACTGCGCTAGAAAAAATTTGTACGCCATTTCAAATGAGCGACACGTATGAAAGCTGGTTAAGAATCGCTCCAATTGAAGTTTATTCAACGAACGCAAAACTCAAAAACGATTCCTTTTTACTAGACATGGGGATGAAATGCAATATGGAAACCATTGTTGGCAAACAACCCGAATCAAAATTCAATGCCAATAAAATTGTTTTGAAACCAGTCGTTAAAATCCCTAATCAAGTTAGTGCTAATATTGCAGCAATTTCAACCTATGCGGATGCTTCCAAAATAATGACGAAAAATTTTGCAGATCAAGAATTTGGATCAGGAAGCAAAAAAGTAACTGTAAAAAATGTTTCTATTTGGCATAAAGACGGAAAAATGGTAATTGCGCTAGATGTTTTAGGATCAATAAATGGAACATTATATCTAAATGGATTTCCACAATATAACCCTCAGACAAAAGAAATCTATTTTGACAAACTGGATTATGTTTTAGATACCAAAAGCAAATTAATGAGAACCGCAAGCTGGCTGGGACAAGGTTATATTTTAAGAAAAATGGAAGCAAGTTGCCGTTACTCAATCCAGCCAAATTTGGAGGAAGGTAAAAAAAGCATGGCTTCGTATCTTAAAAACTATTCGCCAATGCCAGGAGTTTTTGTAAATGGAAAAATGGACGATATTCAGTTTGATAAAATTCAATTGACAAATCAGGCGATTATCGCTTTTATCAAAATAAATGGAACAGTTAATGTTTCTGTTAATGGATTAAAATAAAAAAAGCAGTCTAAATTTAGACTGCTTTCTTCTTTTTAGATTGATACATTCTATAAATCAGAACACCAATTATACCTACTAGCAAATACGGAATAACCATTAAATATACAATTCCGTCATTTACAGCCTCCGCTTTTTTTGTGTTTGAATCTCCCGCTAGTGCTGCGCGACACATTGCACATTGCGCATTTGCCGAAATTCCAATTAAGAAGAAGCAAATTCCAAAAAACAAAGTTTGAAACCTGAAACTTGAAACTTGAAACCTATTTTTTTTATTAGTGTACATAGTATGGAGAAATCATTAAGTAAACTACAACACCTGTAACCGCAACATATAACCAAAGCGGAAAAGTTATTTTAGCTATTTTTTTATGCTTGTCGAAACGCTGTGCTAATCCTCGAACATATGTAATTAATACAAGAGGAATAATAGCAATCGACAATAAAATATGAGTAATCAAAATAAAGAAATAAACGTAACGCAAAACGCCTTCTCCACCATATTTAGTAGAATCTGCTGTCATATGATACGCAACATACATTACCAAAAAAGCAACAGACAAAGCAATAGCAAAAGTCATTAAACGTTCGTGCAATAAACGTTTTCCATTTTTAATAGCCATTACAGCCGCAACAAGTACAACCGCTGTTATACCATTTATTGTCGCATAAACCGGAGGCAACATAGATAATGGTTCAACATTATATCCAAAATCTTTTAGTTTTACACCAAATAAAATTGCAACTACAACCGGTATTACAATTGAAACCGCAATAATAAATTTATTGTATTTTTTTTCTATTGAATTATCTTCCATTTTATTCTTCTAATAATACTTTAATATCCTCTTGAATTTCTCTAACACCTTTTTTATCTAAACCATCGTAATACAAAATAGGATTTCCAAACTCATCTTTTCTGCATCTAATTTTACCATCTTTATCAATTAAAGCAAATAAACCTGAATGTTCAAAACCTCCATTCACTTTATCATTTTCTCCTGCATATAGATTAAAACCTTTGTTAGACAAATCCATAATCGTTGCCTTGTCTCCTGTTAAGAAATTCCAATTTGATGATTTAACACCTAATAACTTTGCGTGATCTTTTAAAACCGCAGGCGTATCATGACCAGGATCTATTGTAATTGAAACAATTCCGAAATTAGGATTTCCAAAGAATGTTTTCTCAATTTCCAGCATACTTAAATTCATCTTTGGACAAATTGAAGGACAAGTAGTAAAGAAAAATTCCAAAACATAAACCTTTCCTTTATAAGTTTCATTTGAAACTTTTGCACCATCCTGATTTGTCAATTCAAATTTAGGAGCTGGTCCAATGGTTAATAATTTAGCCGAATCTTTTGCGCCTTTCAAACCAACATTATCTAGACGATTCCCTTTTACAACTTCGCCGTTTTGAATTCTGTCAACAATTTTGGGCACTGCATAAATTCCGAAAATCAAAATGACAAACGAAATCCCGATATATGATTTATTTTTAAACATGTAGGTAAAAATTAAAGTTGTTTAGTGGCATTGTGGTTCTTTTTAAGAGCCGCGCGATATTCATATAAAATGATTTTAAAATCATCTAGCATTTCGTTGCTCAACTCAGAAGGATGAAAAGTATTGTATCCTTCTTTGTATTCCTTTTTATCTTTTCTTCCTCTAAGATTTCTTTCTTTATCAACAATATAAACATTTGGAGTTTCAAGGTTCTTATTTAGTTTTTCTTTTAAATGAAGTCCATCGTAAAACTTTAGAATTTCTTCATTTGAAGCAAATACAAAATTCCAATTTTTAACATCTGTAAAGGGAGATAAAGCATCAACTATTTTTTGAGCTTCTTTTTCAGTTCCAAGGGGACACAGAATTACAAACTGAAGATCTTCAAAACCGTTATAACGCTTGTAGATTTTTTCATTTAAATTAAAATAATTACCTCGGTTTTCTAAAATATTTGTACCTCCAAAACCAAGTACAGTAATTTTTTTATTAAGAGAGATTTTCTTCCCGTTTAATGAATTCCAATTTCCAAAGTCGGCTACTTTAGGTGTTATTACAGGAAGAGTTGTAAAACTATTTACACCAGAAGCAAAAAACAAATAAGCTACAATAGGCAGAACAAAAAGTACAAAGAGAACTATATTTTTTTTCATTGTTTATGCGGAAAAATATTGAGGTACAAAAATAAAAAAAGCTCCGTTAATCGGAGCTTCTTTTCGAATTAATATCATGTTAAAAATTCCATTTAATAGTAGAATCTTTAAAAACCCCATAAATATAATGTCCTTCTGTCAAAAGAATAAACAATAAATATAAAACTAGGAAAATAACTGGCGATACGACAGACCATCTAAGGCTGCTTTTTTCACCTTCCATGTGCATAAATGCCCATACAATATAATATGCTTTGTACAATGTAAGAATATAAAATACCCAGTTTAATAGATTCAAACCTACAAAGTGATTACCCTCTAAAAATGCTGGCTTATAAATACCAAGTATAACTTCTACCGTAGTTACTGCTGATAGTAATGCAAAAACAAACCAGATTCTTTTTGTATTTGATACGTGCTCGTGTGACATAATAATTAAAATCTAAAATTAAACTAAGTAGAAAACTGTAAATACGAATACCCAAACTAAATCGACAAAGTGCCAGTATAATCCAACTTTCTCTACCATTTCGTAGCTTCTTCTTTTCTCGTAAGTTCCTAATAATACATTAAAGAAAATAATGATATTAATGATAACTCCAGAAAACACGTGGAATCCGTGGAATCCAGTGATGAAGAAGAAGAAATCAGCAAACAATTTACTTCCGTATTCGTTTCTGGTAAGGTTTGCGCCTTCTACTACATATTTTGCAGTTGCTAAACGAGTTTCAGCTTCTGCTCTAGTCAGAACTTTTTTACTCTTTTTCCCGTTATTTTCAATAATCTGTTCTGTTCTAATCAACAATTCAGGGTGTGCTTTAAATCCAGCTTGTACTTCAGCAACTGTGTATGTAGCCTGCGTTTCAGCATCTTCCATAAACCAAGTTGAATGGCTTCTTGTTAAAGCTTCTCTTTGCTCTGGCAATTTTACAGCAAACTCCTCAAGAGCAACTCTTTTACCTTCTTTATCAACAAACTGCAATAAACTTCCACCTGCTGTTTCTACTGCGCCATATTCTCCTTTAATGAAGTTTTTCCATTCCCAAGCTTGAGAACCAACGAAAATTAAACCTCCAATAATAGTTAAGAACATATAGATTGCAACCTTTGTTTTTTTCAATTGGTGACCAGCATCAACAGCTAAAACCATTGTTACAGATGAGAAAATCAAAATAAAAGTCATTAAGGCTACATAATACATAGGAGCCGAAACGCCATGTAAAAATGGGAAGTGTGTAAACACTTCATCAGCCAATGGCCAAGTTTCAATAAATTTAAATCTAGAAAAACCATAAGCAGCAAGAAATCCAGAGAATGTCAAGGCATCTGATACGATAAAAAACCACATCATCATTTTACCATAACTCGCTCCTAATGGCTGGATATCCTCTCCGCCTCCCCAAGTTTTTTCGTTGTTATTTGCAGTAGTAACTGTCGCTTCCATAAAAGATATTCGTTAAAAAGTTCCCAAATTTACGTTTTTTTCTTATTTAAAGAAATATAAAAATAAAAATAAATATACCCATAATAAATCCAAAAAGTGCCAATACATCGCACCTAGTTCTATACCAAGAGTTTGAGTCGAATTGTATTTTTGTTTAAAATGATTATAAATTATAATTAAAAGTGAAATTAATCCGCCCGCTAAGTGCAATAGGTGTGTTACAGTAACAACATAAAGAAAAGTTGTAGTAATTGAGCTACCTTGTCCTGTAAAATAATATCCTTTTTCAACGATTTGTCCAAATCCCTGAAATTGCAATACAACAAATAAAACCCCTAAAGCTAAAGTTCCTAAAAGCAATCCTGTAACAGCGCTTCTATTATCTTTCTGAATGGCTTTTTTTGCTAAATAAAATGTAATGCTACAGCCAATAATTACTGCTGTACTATAATAAAATGCTGTTGGCAATTGAAAATCCTTCAACCAGTCAGCTCTTGATTTACTAACTACAAATGCGCTTGTAAGTCCTGCAAACATCATGGTCATACTTACCATGGCGAATAACAAAATCAGCTTTGCCGATTTTGATTTTCTTAATTGTTCATCACTTGCTTTAATTGTCATTTCCATAACTATCTTAAAAATTTATCTACTATAAATACAATCTGCAATAGTGAAATGTATGAAACACTCACCAGCATTAAAGTTCTTGCCGACTTTGCCGTTCTCAACTGATACAATTTTACTGCATAAAAAAGCATCCACAATCCTAATAAAAACACTAACACCGCTGCAATTGGAGAAATAAACAATTGTCCTGTATACCCCAAAACCGGAAGTAATGAAGCTATTAAAAGCCAAATTGTATATAAAATAACCTGCAAAGCGGTGCCTTTATCTTTTTTCCCTGTTGGAAGCATAAAGATTCCTGCTTTTTCATAATCTTCATACAAAAACCAGCCAATTGCCCAAAAATGAGGAAATTGCCAGAAAAACTGAATTAAAAACAAAGTTCCTGCTTCAATTCCGAATTCGCCTGTAGCAGCAACCCATCCTAGCATAAATGGTATTGCACCTGGAAAAGCGCCAACAAATACAGATAACGAAGTAACTGTTTTTAGTGGTGTATAAATACTTGTGTATAAAAATATCGAGATTGCCGCAAACATTGCTGACTTGGCATTAATGGTATAAAGCAAGCTGATTCCGATAATAGTCAACAAACTTGCTACAAATAAAGCCATTTTTGGAGACATACGTCCAGAAGGAACAGGACGATTTTTTGTTCTGTCCATTAAAGCATCTATGTCTTTTTCAATCACCTGATTAAATGCATTTGAAGCACCAACCATACAGTAACCGCCAATTGACAAAACAAGCAAAACACTCCATTTAAAAGGATGTTCGGCATTTACACCTAATAAATATCCGGCAATAGAAGAAAACAAAACACTGATAGCCAAACCAGCCTTTGTAATCTCTTTGAAATCCAGAAATATTGATTTTAGTGAAATTGTATTTTTAGTAGCGTTCAAACCTCTATTGTTTGTATATTTTTTTTGAGTGGTGCAAATGTACAAATTAGATTGTAGAATACAGAACTATAAATTTAGATTTTTTTCAATAAAACCTTTACAAAATAAGGACTTGCAAATCTTTAACACAATTATTTCGAAAAATCTTATAAAAATCCTAGTAATCGAAATACCAATTAAAAATATCTGAACGTAATCCGATACTAAACCAAGTTGTACTTTGCTTAAAAGTTGTAGCCGTATCCTGAGTTGGATCAAAGTTTCTGTAAATAAAACTTCCAAACAATTTCAGATTAGTCATTGGGTTTATCAGATAACCTCCCTGGATGTCTGCAATAAAAACATCTGTTTTATTTCCCTGACCTACTTTTACTCCTTTGTCATAAGGACGTTTTACATCATAACTTTTATAAATGTCACCACCATAATTATAAGTATCTTTAGTGGTATTAAAATCAAGACCTCTTGTCCCAACAGTAAATTTTGCATCGCCAAAAATACGTCCTTTATGATAACGTCCAATTACAACTAATTCATTGAAATTCCCACCCCATTGATGACCAAGACTTTGATTATTGTGCCCATAATTTGTAATTACGGCACTATGTGAATACACATAAGGACGAACATGATTGTACTCGACTTGCAATAAAAGATCTTTTACATTGAATGCATTATAATATTTCCCTCCTATTTGAAAACCAAATTTATTTTTCCAGCTTTTATCGCCCGCCTTTACATCTGAAACTGAAAATTCATCGATTAAAAACTGAGAATATAAATTTATACTGTTATTCCATTTATATTTTCCAGTAATACCCAACATCGCATTTCCACTTCTTGAAGAAGAAGTAAATTCAACGGTACGATAAAAAATAATCGGATTCACAAAATTAACATCAAATCCTCTATTATTGGTGTCTGTCCAGACAACAGACTCAAAGAAACCTAAATTCAGTCTGTTTGAAACATTCCAGCTTAGATAGTGATTCGCCATAAACTTTGTAGCGTATGTTTTATCAACTGTAACTTCTGGTCGAACATCTTTCAGCCACATATAAGTATTCGTATATTTTATTTTCCAGAAAGTAGTATTAATTTTAAAATACGGATATGGGCTCGCTCCGTCGCTTTCAATCAATGAACGATAACCATCACCTATAAAATTTCTTCCGTAACCTAGCTGAAGATCGAAAAATTTATAGGGCGTATAGGTAATATTTGCTTCTGCCAAAGGAAAATCGTACGCATCTGTTTTAAAACGTTTTGCAATTCCAACTCCAGGAATAATTGCCGGATTTCCTCCAGATGGTTTTAATGATTCAGCATAATCATTAAAATATCCGGCAAATCGGCCTTGACTTTCAAAAATTGTTGTTGTAAAATTTATTTGTTTCCCTAAACCTCCTCTAAAATTTAAAGCACGTGTATTAACATAGGTATAAGAAGCATCAAGATCTGAAGCTTTTCCCATCTGCAAATCAACAATCGGATTTAAAGCCAGCCAGTAATCTTCTCCCTGAATCTGCACCAAATTTTCATTCCACCATTTTCTTCCAAGCCATGTTGAAGTTTTCTTTTGTAGTGACTCGTTTACCGCTTTCAAATTATAATATTTTGAAACCTCAGCATAAGTATATGGCTTTGAAGATGTATGACTATTACTTCCAACCTGATTCATTGCACCGTCAAACTGTGCGTAATAACTATGAGAAAACGGAATATTTAAATGGCTTTCGAACTCTGGATTATTGTATTTTTTATAAACAATACTGTCCAATTCCGTCATAGGTTTCTCAGTTGGTTTTAAAATCTGCGCTGCCGCCGCTACTTCTGCTGCCAATTGATCCGCACTTTTTAACGGTATATTAATTGTGATGGTATATTTTGAATAAGTAGGCTTTCCATTATAAGTTGACGGCTTAATTGTTGGAAACTTACCAAAAACACGTTTCGCTTCATTAGACAAATCTTCATTTGCCGTATTTACATAAATCACCTTAAAAACACCAGTCGCATCTACTTCAAAAAGTACTTTAACTTCTCCTTTATAATTATTTTGCTTTAAATTTTCCGGAACTTCAAAATTTTGAAAAACAAAATCCTGAACTTCTTTGTAAAAGCAGTTTTCTAATTTTTTATCAATCAAATTTTCGCAATTCTGAAAAACAGGAAATTGTTCACTTGTCAATCCAGATTTAACTGAGGAAGCATTATTTTCTTGTGCAAAAGCAATTAAAGAAGTTAGCATTAAAATAAAAGTCAGGGCGCTTTTATTCATTAAGTAGGTTTTGGTTTTCATTTAATATTGATTTGTGGTATTCTCTCCGCCAGCAATTGCTTTTGCTGCCGAAGTTCCGATTCGTTTAACTCCTAAACGAATCATTTCTATTGCGTCTTCATATGATCGAACACCTCCCGCCGCCTTAACCGGCAGTGGCGATGCATTTTCTAACATTATAATTATCACTGGAACAGTCGCTCCATTTGGCAAATCATTTTCCGTTTTGAAAAAACCTGTAGATGATTTTACAAATACTGATGCGTAATTCTCCTCTTTAAAATTAGAAATCACAACATTTTTTATCAAAGCCGAAAGTTGAATAATTTCTTTATCAGTCAAGGCTGCTGTTTCAATAATCCATTTTACGGTTTTATTATGTGCTAATCCAATTTGAGTACCTATTAAAATTTCATTTTTAACTAATGCAATTTCACCATTTTTGAAAGCTTGATAATTACAGACAAAATCCAAATCATCTGCTCCGTTTTCAATTGCTTGATTTGCTTCTTTAATTTTCGTTTCCAAATCTGATTTGCCTTCGGGAAAATCAATAACAGTACCAACAAGCAAAGGCGAATTCGCTTTCAAAATCATTTTTTTTGCCAAGCTGACATGTTCCGGCCGAATCATAATTAACTTAAAACCTTCTGCAATCGCTTCTTCAATTGCATTTTTTACAACAATATTATTTTCTACTTCAGAAAGTCCAGCTTGCGAAGCAGTTTTAAGATACGTTGAATCAAGGTATTGCTTAATGTTCATGATTTTCCAATTTCGTCAGATCGGCACAAAAATACATTTTAAATTCAAAAAAAAGCACTATTTATAAGGCTTCATTTTATGATAATAAAAAACCCACCGAAGTGGGTAATTATATTCCTATTATTTTATCAATCAGTTTCCTAAATCCTATAGCGGAAAATACTCCGGCGGTTGCTCCGATGGTATTTGCAAGGACATCAGTTACATCTGGAGTTCTTGTAGTTGTTAAAACACCTTGAAGAATCTCGATTGTAATTCCAAAGAAAACTGAAAATATAAATGAAATCAAATATGCTTTATAATCGTTTGCATGCTGACCTTTCAATTCTTTTTTGAAAAACAGAATCCATGAAATTGTAAATCCGAAATGAAAGCAAAAATGAACGATTTTATCTACACTTGGAAAATCTATTGCCGGTATATTACTTGAATTCGTCAAACAAAAATAAGTAATGATACCTGAACAAATAATCGCCCAAATTAAAAGAAGTTGTTTAGGCACCGATAAGTTGTTTGTAAGCTGCATCAGACAATAACGAATCAATTTCTGAAGCGTCAGCAATTTTTATTTTGATCATCCATCCTGCTCCATAAGGATCAGAGTTAACAGTTTCTGGAGCACTTTCTAAACTATCATTGAAAGCAATAATTTCACCTGTCAAAGGCAAAAATAAATCTGAAACTGTTTTAACAGCTTCAACTGTTCCAAAAACTTCGTCTTTATCTAATGTCTGATCTAAAGTTTCTACCTCAACATACACAATATCCCCTAACTCTTTTTGTGCAAAATGAGTAATTCCTACAGTCGCAACATCGCCTTCGATGCTAACCCATTCATGATCTTTTGTGTACTTTAAATTTGCTGGTATGCTCATAATAGTATGTTTGAAAATTGATAATTTAATAATTAAGTCACAAATGTAATAATCTTCTAATAAAATCTAGTTTAGAATTCTAAATTTAATTTCCGAAATTATATCTGAGCGTAAATCCTGATCTAATATTTGTAAGCGGGAAAGAAGTCGAAATAACTGCTTTCGAGAAGGAATGGTCATAATAAAATATAGCTGTCAGGTTTTTGCTGAATGCATAATCTGCTGTTAATTTTAATGCCCAAATATTTTGTCCTGCTGCCAACTGGTTATTGTCATAATCTAAATAACGCACTAATGTTTGATTATTTCGATATGAAAAATCAGCTTTTATGTTAATATCACTTTTAATAATTCCCGTTGGATTATCTGCTAAACGAGATGAAAAAATAACATCTTTAAATCGATAACCCATTCCTACAACATACTCCACACCTCTTACTTCGGTCAGTAAGTTATTATCGAAACTCATTGACAACGCCCTATCTCTTTTTATTTCAGTCAGCAAACGGAAAGAACTTTTTAACTCAAAATCAACACGAATCAGCGGACTAAACTGTTCTACTAAATTGACATTTGACATTATCGTTTGATTATAGAAATTCGAGTTTATATCTTGCCCGTTTGGATTTTCATAATAATCAAAATTAGACCTAAATTGGTTTATGGTATAAGATGCACGATAATTATGTTGCAATGAAAAACGTCTAAAATGATCTTTAAAATACTTAAGGCGCATCAACCCGTTATATTTAATTGACCAGTTTGGAATAGGAAAACTTCTAAAAATACTGGTCGAAGCATTCGACGCATCTTTTCCTGTATATGCCGCCAAGAAGGAAGGAAGCAACACCGCCTGATTGCTTTTACCATAACCTATTGGATAACCGTCATTCGACTGAATTAGCTTTCTCTGACTATTATTTGGATTTGAAAGGTCTTCAATAGGCGCATTAGGATTTTCAGGAGGAAGTGCCCCTGCATCATATCTTGGAATCGTTGCACCTGAACCATAATGATCTTCTGCCAAACGATTTGCGATTACTAAACGATTATTTCTAAAATCATCGAATGCTGCAGATTCATTTTCATTACTTGTTGCAAAAGATGTTTTAATCAGCACCGTTGAGATCGAAAACATTCCATACGTATAAGGCGATAACGGCTTATAAAACAATTGCCCTATTGAATCTCTAACACTATATTGCTCTGATGAATTTTCAGAATAAGCACGATCCATCGCTAAATCAATTTTTAGATCTGGCAATAAATCCATGTTCGCAGTTATTTTTAAAATCTTATTTTCTACCTGTGTGAAATTTTGGTTGAAATTATCATAATTCGTTAACCATCCATTTTTTGCTGATTCATATCGAACGTCATCCTGACTTCCAAAAATAAATCCTAACGATGGTTTTGCTGTACCAAAGAAACCAACACTTGGCGTATATCCTGGTAAAACTGTTCCGCTATTTTTAGTATAATTAACCTGAATGTTTTTTACACTTGTTAAAACTCCAATTAAACCATCATAAAACGGACTTCTTTTTTCTACTGCTTTTGCAGTATTCACCACTTTTTCTCCTGGTTTTGGAGGTCCGGCCGGTTTAGGTTTTGCAGCTGTTTTTGCCCCTGGCGTCAATCCTAAATATTTATATAATAAATTCATATTTAAGGTTGTCGTCAATGTATTTGAATTAGCATTCTGAATTGTATTTCCTAAATTATACGTAATTCCATCATCAGCAGTAAATTCAGACATAGCTGTAGAAGCACGTTGCCAACTGTAATCAGCTGTATAGGAATAACTCGCTTTTACAAAACTCAAAACAGGAATTTTATACAGCGGAATTTCATAATTCAATACTAATTGCTGCAAATGCTGATTTGGTGTACCAATGTCTAAATAATCATCCCAAATATTAAAATCTTCTTTTGGTGTTTTATCTTCATTCAAATAATTCTTCACGATATTATTTGATGCCGCTGTATAATTTAATTTTAATGATTTAGTCAGATTAAAACCAAATCCATATTGGTAATTAAAAGCAAAATTTCTTCTGTAAAGCGGATCGAGTCCAATGCCTTCTACCTCTACCTGTCTATACTGTTGGCGATTACTTTGTCTTAAAATATTTGTATTAAACGTAATATTCGAAGGCAAATAATTAAAATTGAAATCGCTCAGCATTTTCCAATAATCACTTTTTTTCATGAATTTGGTCTGCTTGAAAGGCACAACTTCTTTTGGCTGAAAAGTATAAGCGTAATTTACAGCCGAATTTGATTGTTGATCTCTATAATCTTCAACTTCATAATCATGACGTGCCACCTCATTATATGATTGTGAAAAAGTGAAATTTTCAACATCATAAACATGCGGTTTTTGTTCTGGAGCTCTGTCTTTTCTTACACCAATAAAGTTGATGCTTTTACGTTTTGTATAATCTATTGCACGAGTTCTGATGTTATCTTTTTCTGCCTCATCAGTAGTTTCTCTAAGCAGCTGATCTAATTTAATATCCTGATTAAAAGGATCATATTCTGGCGTAATAACTTCTTCACCAATTGCATAATTAAAAGGCAAATTGATCCCCCATTTATGTGGCAATAATTTTCCTAAATTCAAATTGGTGACAATATTATATTGCTGAATATCTTCACGATCTCTTTCGTTTGCACCTTGCTCCAGCGATCCAAATCCAATCGTACTTTTTCTTCCGGTTGCAGAAATAGTTGCAAAATCAGCCATATTGGTATCCACATTTAATAATGCCGCCATACCGCCTTTATTGTCCAAATCTGACATACGAAGCTCATTGAACCAAACCTCTCCTTTTATATCTTTATGATCGGCCCTGCTCTTAACCCCAACCATTAAATTTCGAACCAAACCAAAATTTGGATTCCCTTTAATACCCAATCTTAATTTGCTGTCACCATCACCTCCGTCTGGAATTAAATCCGGATCATCATCAGGATAATAAACCCCATTAATATCTCTTTTAGGAGAATTAATATCCAATGGCATTGCCTTAATTTTCATTCTAGTTAATAAATCTAAGGCCAAATCAATATTATTCTCTTCCATCCAAACCAAATCCGGGCTTATCGTACAAGACCCTCCTGTTTGTGTAACTTTTAACGGAATTTCAACTTGATAATAGTTTTGAGTAAAGTCGTTACCGAAACGAATAAAACCAACCATTTCGTCGTCTAGCAAATTAGTTTCATTTGGCAATGATTCTGCATGCAGGAACATTTTTAATTTTTTGTATTGACGCATATCAACACTTACATTCTTAAAAGCAGCTCTAGAATCCAAATATTGCAATCCTGCCCCTCCAATTCGAACTGCCAAAGCCTGCTCATTTTGATTGATTATCGTATTGTTGTTATACAATTGTTCTCGCTGAACACCTGGCGGTATAACGTAATTCACTGGACATTTTGTTCCGTTTTCTTGAATATTAACTGCTGCAACATCAAACTGAACTCCGTCATCATCTGGATTTTGATCATTTGCATCAAGTGTACCAGTATATTTTCTCCACTCTCCTCTGACTAAATCCAAAGCTCCAAAACGAACTGTCATTTGATCATTAAAACCAGTCATAAACATACGCATGAAACGAATCGATCTAAAATCAGATATGTTTCCAATTGTATTTTGTGGTTTTGATACCGGAATCTTGAACTGAATCCATCTTGCGTTTGTCGTTCCTCCATTTGGCAATTCAACATTACTCACTTCGCGAATGTCTGTAATATAATTTGATCCAACTTGCATTCCTGGTTTCAAATCAATGCTGTATTCATAATAAGCATTAATCGTACTCATGGTATTGTCACGATTTATATCTTCAACATCTGGTAATGTTGTTGACCCACGATTAGGATCATTAATACTAACAGCTGAGTTGCCTTCCGTACCATTATATTTTTTGTAACGATTAATCACTCCTCCCTCTGTATTGAGATAATAAGTGTAGTTATCGGCTGCAGGATCTTGTTCCCCTGCATAATTATTATAAATCGCGGCTTCTTTAGCATCTGGCAAACCATCTAAACCAACGTCTTGATTTTTACGATTATCTGGGTTAGTATCAAATGCATAAATCAACGATTGAGAAGCTGGAACATCACCCCAAATAGGTTGAGGATTTACCATTACCTGATCTGGACCCAAACCATTTTCATATTGTTTTCTTCCGTCTTTTAAAACATCTTCAGAAACTTCACCTAAGTTGAAATAGATTTTACCCGTATTATTTGCCGGAGCTTCACCATTTCCAACATAGGGATCTAATACCCAAAACTGAATATATTCAACATTACCCTGTTCAAAATTTGTCGAATTCAACGCACGCATAATTCCTCCAAAATTAGATGAAGGTGCGCTTGAACTAAAATTGGGGTTATTGTTGTAAGGTCCTCGGTCAGACGGGAAATAAGTTAAATCAAGTGTATTAATCACCTGAATCTGGCCTTGGGCAATATCTGTATTTGGATATAACTCTTTACTATAAATCCTTCTTGTAGAATTTAATGACAAATCATCATTTGAAATACCGGATGGTTTTGATGAGTAAAAAACTGGATCGATTGTATACCAAGCCAATTTTGCTCGTTTAAATCCATAATCAAGAGTATTTGAATTGGCATTGAATGTATTATCATTAATAGAGTTGACAAATGGAGTTGACGCTAAACTCCATGCATATGCAGATCTCATATCAATTGTCGACTGAGAACCTTCAAAATCATCAATATAAATTGTTGCTTCGCCTTCAAAATCACTTGCTTTTGGAGCATCTGGTTTTAAGAAAGCAACTTCACCTCGTATCGAAAGATTTGACGGAACATCAGTATCCATATTTGGAAGCTTATTAACTAATCTGGTAAAGAATGGAACTTCTGTTGCATAATTACCATTGAATCCAAAAATTGTATTGTTTACCGATTCCTGACCGTAACTTGATTTTTGAGTAAACGGCTTTTCTGTCATTTTTAAATATGTACCGCCAACAACAAATTTATCTGATATTTTATGTTCGATATTGAAGCCTATAAATCTTCGTGTTTGTTGTCCGAAAATAGAATTATTCTCTAATGAAACTTCAATTGGTGTGTTTGAAGCCTGAAGCGACGGATCTAAAATTTGAACTCGTCCTAGTTGATAATCAACACTGTAATCGATACCTTCAACAAGTCTACGTCCGGCTGCCATTACAACAACAGAACCTTGAGGCACATTAAAGGCTCCAATTGGGATTCCGTTGCTTCCTGAAGATTTATATTTTCCTCTAAGTAAAAATTTATTCTTGTCACTATCCTGCAATGCACCAGATTGTGTATTGCGATACATGCTTCTAAAAACGTATTTCTGCTGGTTTGCATTATATGTACTTGGATCATTGTAATTCTCACCTGCATTACTTTGCAGTTTACTGAATATCAATTCTCCAAAAGGTTCTTTTGTTGTAAAAATAATTCGCCCGTTTTGAACGTCAACGGTTATGCCTGGCAAATAATCAAAGAAACCATCTCCTCCTGTTTGTGGATCATTGTTGTAATTCAACTTATCCAGATTAAAGACATTCAACAAAGGTGTCTCATCTACTTTATTATCAGGAGCTGGATTTGGCGGGAAAGTACTTCCCGTTACCGGAGTAATATAATTAATTGGGGAAGGATCAGTATACAAGATATTCATCCTAAAATCATCTTGTTTGATTTGATAAGCTTGCGGAATTTGATAAACGTTTTTCATCATCAGATTCCAAACCGGATTCTGTACATTTGTCAAGTTGCTCTTAAGCATCTTCAAAATCAAACTTTGTGTAATAATCGCCTGATTAGAATTATTATTATTTCCGGTGACAACTGTAGCATCAACACCGTCGCTTCCAAACTCTCCAACTTGATAAACCTTGCCTCCTTCGGTATATTCATAAGCTACAGCCAAAATTTCATCATTTGCCAAACGTTGCTGTAATGATATATACCCTAACTGCGGATTGAAAGTAAATTCGTTTGCTGTTAATTTGCGGGCATTCTCTAATATCGAGTAATCCGTTCCTTCACTTACATTTGTATTATTGAATCCAGACTTTGCCGTAACAATCTCTCTAATATTCGAATTTAAAAATGATCCCGGTTGACCAATTGCTGCAGGATCGTACGCATTATTCTCATTATCAGCAGGTGAATCAACAGGCTTATTAAAAAATCCTGCAGTTGAACTGATAACAACAACTTCGTTATCAGGAACACCGCTAAGAGGTCCTTCACCTAAATCCTGAAGCGCAATAACATTACGAAGGTTGTTACTTGTTGTACTTACCCTGTTTTGCTTATTCGTTACCCAAACCTCTATTCTTGTGACCTGAACACGGCTATTGATAACGGGATAACTTTTTAACGAAGCATCATATCTGTCTCTAAAAAACTGAGACAAGAAAAAGTGACGGTCATTATCATAATCCAACGCATACAAATCAAAATTTTGTACTGTACCACCTCCTTCGGCTACAACACTCTTTGTTTGTGATTTTTGTTCAGAGAAAACTCCCGTAACTGTTGTTTTTCCAAACTGCAATTGTGTCTTCACACCAAATAAACTTTGCGCACCACGAATCAAAGTACTGTTTAAAGGCATGCTGACATTTCCCACTTCGACTTTCTGAATAATATCATCTTCAGAAGGGGTGTAAGCTAATTTAAATAAATTTTGAAAAGCAAATGTAGACTGAGTATCATAATTAGCATTTACTTCTAATCGTGTTCCCACTTTCCCCATCAAACTCATGCTGATTCTTTGATCAAAATCAAATGTGAGGCTGGATCTGTTTCGGGGTGAAAATGATGGATTATCTTGTTTTGTATATCGTATCCCCAAGTCCATTTCAACAGAACCTGTGGGTTTTACGTCAATTGTATTGCTTCCGAAAATACTTTCGAAAAAGCTTGAGTTAACATAATATCTTGGTAATAAATTCTTTTTTGCCGCTTCGCTTCCTGCTTTTTTTCCATCAATAGCATCAGCTTTTTTTCTGAAATAATCTCGACGAGATTCTTTCAGAACTAAATCTTCATATTCTTTGGGAGTTAAAATAATAGGATAGTTTACAGGAAAGCCATCAACTGAATTAGTATAAATATATCGATCTGATATTGGATCATATTTATAGGCCGAAAGTATGCTTGGAGGATCTTTTAACTCTAACTTTCCTTTGGAAAACTGAGTTTTAGTTGTATCTTGAACTGCCGGATTTACTTGCGATTGCAAAACATTACCGCAAAATAAAACCAGTAAAAAAATACAAATTTTACGCATACAATTGGTTTATGTTAGTTGAGTTACAAGCTTTTTAATGCCCTTTTTATGATGGTTTCTGCTGTAGCTTCCGGATCTTCTTTCACGATCTTTTCGACTACTTTTTCAGAAGCTTTTCGAACAAATCCTAAAACTTCCAAAGCAGATAACGCTTCATCTCTGTTTGTATTGTTTTGAACTACTGAAACTTCATCCAAATCATACAATTTTAACACTTTTTCTTTTAAATCAAGTATAACTCTTTGAGCTGTTTTGCTTCCAATTCCTTTAATTGACTGGATAACTGCTACATCTCCAGATGCAATCGCATTAATAATTTGTTTTGGTTCAATCGAAGACAACATTGTTCTTGCAATATTAGCTCCAATACCAGAAACAGATAATAACATTCTGAATATTTCGCGTTCCGACTTTTCAACAAAACCAAATAAAGTATGCGCATCTTCTTTAATTTGAAGATGCGTATACAATTTTATAAAATCAACATTAGGAATTAACGAAAAAGTATGCAAAGAGATATTTACATGGTATCCCACTCCACCACAATCAATTACAACTTCTGTGGGATTCTTTTCAACTAATTTCCCTTGCAAATGTGCTATCATAAATATAATTTATAGTACCAAATATACATAAAAATAAGATTTTTCTCTTTTCTATATTGGACTATTGTGCTAATTTATTTTTTTTGATTTCTTTTTCCTGAGCATCGATAACTGCAATTGCAGCCATGTTGACCATTTCTTCAACGCTTGCTCCTAACTGGAAAATATGTACAGGTTTGTTAAGCCCCATCATAATTGGACCAATTGAACCTGCTTTATTCAATTCTTTCAAGAGCTTGTAAGTAATGTTTGCCGACTCTAAGTTAGGGAAAACCAATGTATTTACTTTTTTTCCGGCTAATTTAGAGAATGGGAATTTTTCTTTTAGCATCTCTGAATTCAAAGCAAAATCAGCCTGAATTTCACCATCTACAATCATTTCTGGATGGTTTTTATGAAGATAAGCAACTGCCTCTCTTACTTTTGATGCATGTTCGTGCGAAGATGATCCAAAGTTTGAGTACGAAACCATTGCAATAACTGGCTCAATACCAAACATTTTTGCAGTTTTTGCAGTCATCAACGCAATATTAACTAAATCTTGAGCAGACGGATTAATGTTGATTGCAGTATCAGACAAAAACATTGGGCCACGTGCTGTAAGCATCATATTTGCAGTTGCAACAAGTGAGGCCCCTGGTGCTTTTTCAATTAATTGAAGCATTGGTTTTACAACACTTGGATAACTTCTTGAATGACCGGTTACAACCGCATCTGCTTCACCTTCATTCACCATCATGGCTGCAAAATAGTTTCTTTCGCGCATGAATTTCTGAGCATCAAGCAATGAAACGCCTCTGCGTTCTCTTGCTTCCCAGTATGAATTTGCAAATCTGTTTCGTCTTTCTTCCTCTTCATTTGTTTTAGGGTCGATGATTTCAAGATCAGCATCAAATCCTAATTCAGCTTTTAATTCTAATATGATTTCTCTGTTTCCTAATAAAATTGGGAAACCTATTCCGTCTTCATAAACAATCTGAGCTGCTTTTAAAACATTTAAATGATCCGCTTCAGCAAAAACAATTCGTTTTGGATTTAATTTAGCGCGGTTTGTGATTAAACGTACCATTTTGTTGTCATTACCCATACGTTCGCGAAGCACATCTTCATAAGCTGCCCAGTCTGTGATAGGATTTTTTGCCACTCCAGATTCCATTGCTGCTCTTGCAACTGCTGGCGCTACAACTGTAATTAAACGTGGGTCAAAAGGTTTAGGAATGATATATTCTTGTCCGAAACCTAATTTTGTCGCGCCGTAAGCAACATTAACCTGCTCTGGAACTGGTTCTTTTGCCAAAATAGCTAAAGCTTTTACAGCCGCCATTTTCATCGCTTCATTAATTTTTGTTGCTCTTACGTCAAGTGCTCCTCTAAAAATGTATGGAAAACCAAGAACATTATTTACCTGATTAGGAAAATCAGAACGTCCTGTAGCCATAATAACATCTTTACGAGTTTCTACAGCTAGATTATAATCGATTTCCGGATTTGGATTTGCCATTGCAAAAACAATCGGGTTATCTTTCATTGTCAATAACATTTCAGGTGATAAAATATCTCCTGAAGATAATCCGATAAAAACATCAGCTCCTTTTACAGCTTCTGCTAATTCAATTTTAGGACCGTCAAATGCATATTTTAATTGTAAATCAGATAGTGAAGGATTGTCTTTTGTTAATAACCCTTTACTGTTGTACATTAAGATATTTTCAACTTTTACACCTAACAAAACATATAAATCAGTACAAGCTATTGCAGCCGAACCTGCTCCAGAAACTACTACTTTTACATCTTCTGCTTTTTTTCCTGCTAATTCAAGTGCGTTGATCAAAGCTGCTGACGAAATAATTGCCGTACCGTGCTGATCATCATGCATTACAGGAATATCTAATTCTTCAACCAGTCTTCTTTCAATTTCGAAAGATTCCGGTGCTTTAATATCTTCAAGATTAATACCTCCAAAAGTTGGAGCGATGTTTTTTACAGTCTGGATAAACTCTTCTACATTTTTTGTATCGACTTCGATATCAAAAACATCAATATCAGAGAATATTTTAAATAATAAACCTTTTCCTTCCATAACAGGTTTTGAAGCTTCAGGACCAATATCCCCAAGTCCTAAAACTGCTGTACCATTTGAAATTACAGCTACTAAATTTCCTTTTGCTGTGTATTTATAAACGTCTTCAACGTTTGCTGCAATATCTAAACATGGCTCTGCAACACCTGGCGAATAAGCCAACGATAAGTCTCTCTGGGTTGCGTATTTTTTTGTTGGAACTACCTGAATTTTTCCTGGAGTCGGCTCTGAATGATACAGTAGCGCTTCTCTTCTTTTACTCTCTTTGTTCATTATTTTTAGCTTTTATTCTAGCTTACAAAGATATAAGTCTTAGTTTAAAATGGGGCGTTTTTAGTTCTTTCTTTTGTTAAAATATCAATTTACATCATCAAAAAAAAATAGTCCTTCAAAATCAGGACTATTTTTACAAGTATATATTTTGGCTTTTTTTTATTGAGAAATATAAGAATTCAAGTGATTTATGGTATCTTTTTGAATTTCGATAATTGCTTTTACAACATCGCTAATGGAAATAATGCCAACTACAATTTCATCTTCTAAAACTGGTAAATGTCTGATTCTTTTTGTGCTCATCAGCTCCATGCAATCCTCAATATTATTTGAAAGATTTACTGAGAAAACATTGCTTTCCATAATTTCATGAACAAACGTTTCTTTTGACGATTTATCTTTCAAAACAATTTTTCGTGCATAATCCCTTTCAGACAATATTCCTTTTAGGTCAGTTCCATCAATTACAAGAATTGCCCCTATGTTTTTTTCGCCCATTACTTTCAATGCTTCATAAACTGTTGTAGTTGAAAGTACGGAATAAACATTTCTTCCTTTTGCGTTTAGTATTTGATTTACAGTCATATCTGAAAAAATTTAGATTTATAAAGTTAAATAAAAAATGACAAAACTTGTTATTAAAATTTATTTTTTAAAAAGCTAATTCATTCATTTTAAATAAAATACATCACATTTCGATTTTTCAAAATTATTCTATAAAGAATGAAATCAATTAAAGAAGTTTTTTGTGAAAAATTTGTTTTTTTAACGCTTTTGTTTTTTGCGCAAAAAAAGAGCTCTTTTCATAGTGCTGAAAAGAGCTCTTTTTTAATGTTTATTTTTATAGACCAACGATAATAAATTCACTTCGTCTGTTTTGCTGATGTTCTTTTTCGGTACATTTTACACCATCAGCACATTTGTTG
The DNA here is from genome assembly GCF_054075145.1 of Flavobacterium xizangense. Taxonomy (NCBI): domain Bacteria; kingdom Pseudomonadati; phylum Bacteroidota; class Flavobacteriia; order Flavobacteriales; family Flavobacteriaceae; genus Flavobacterium; species Flavobacterium xizangense. The sequence continues at coordinate 222,395 of NZ_JBSIPG010000006.1, forward strand.
ATTAATTTAGTTTCGCCGTATCCTTTTGCTGTCAATCGGCTTTCATCAATTCCTTTGCTTATTAACCAATCTTTTGTTGATTGTGCTCTTTTATCTGATAAAATTTGATTGCTTTCTGCAGATGAACGACTATCTGTATGCGAACGAATATCTAATTTTATATTTGGATACTGATTTAAAACATCAACAACTTTATTTAAATCAGGTTCCGATGTTTTTTTGATCGTTGCTTTTCCTAAATCAAAAAAGTTCATAGGAATATGAAGTAATTTTGCTAGATCTGTTCCAACTTTTATTGGTCCGAGTTTAACTGGTTTTACAACTGTTTTTTTGATTTCGATTGTTTTTGTTGCCAAAGGTTTGAACATTTTTTGCATTGTAAAATCTAAAGTTGTCTTACCATTTGCTTTTTTAACTGCTGTTGAAATATCTTTGATTCCGTAATCACTTTTTGATGCTCGTATAGAATATTTTTTACCACATTTTATTTTTGGAAAAATATAATTCCCTTTATCATCTGTTACGATTGTCGAAATAGGATTAAAATTTTCATCGAATAAATTTAAACTTACATTCGACAAAACCTCATTCGTTTCAGCATCAGAAACTGTCCCCATTAAATCTTGTTCGCAAACTAATCTTTTAGTTTCTGCAAAACGATAAACATCGTCTAAACCGTGGCCATTATCTCTATTAGAAGAAAAATATCCGGTTCTGTTTTTACTGTCAATTATAAATCCGAAATCGTCTTGTTTGCCGTTTACTGGTTCTCCAATATTTTGCACATCATCTTCAATTGTACTGTCAGGATTTATTTTTGTAACGAAAATATCAAGTCCGCCAAGTCCCGGGCGTCCATCTGAAGCAAAATAAAGTTCATTTTCATTTGAAATGAAAGGAAAAGTCTCTCTTCCTTCCGTATTAATTATTGATCCTAGGTTTTGAGGTTGACCAAAAGTTCCGTCTGCATTTATTGCCACTTTAAACAAATCTGATTGTCCTAAAGTTCCCGGCATATCTGACGCAAAATACAATGTTTTTTCATCGATACTTAATGCAGGATGAGCTGTACTGTATTGATCGCTATTGAATGGAAGCTCTTTTTCATTAACCCATTCATCATTAATAAATTCCGCTCTATAAAGTTTTAAAAGTGTTACTTGCTTGTCATTTTGCCCTCTTTTTCCGTCAGTGAAATTATTTCTGGTAAAATACATTGTTCGACCATCTTTTGTAAAAACTGGCGTTGATTCATTGAATTTTGATTTCTGTTTTTTACGAAATAATTCCGGTTTGCCCACGCTTCCGTCTGGCATTAAATCAGCTATATATAATTTCGAAAAAGATTTGTTTGTCCATTTAAAACTAGTCTTTGCAATTCCGCCCGTATCTCTCGCTGAAGTGAAAACAATTTTTTTATCCAAAATAAAACTTCCATAATCAGAATAAGGCGAATTAATTCCGGCATCGGCAATTTCATAACGACCCGAATTTAATTTGATTTGTTCTAAATAGTTTTTATCATTTCGAATCAAAGAAGCTCTTTGTTGTGAATTTGCTTTTTGATTGAATTTTTCTAAAACTTCATCGGCTTTACGATAATTTCCTGATGCTTTTAAACATTGTGCATATCGGTACAAATATTCTGGTTCTTGTTCTTCATTCAATATGAATAACTCCTTGTACCATTGCAAAGCCGACTGTAATTCGCCTATAAAATAATAGGAATTAGCTAATCTTTGCACTATTTTTTCATCTTTAGTTCCTTTTTCTATTAGACTTTCGTATGCTTTTATAGCATCTGCGAAAGCATAATCATCATACTTTTTATCTGCGGAACTTATTTTTGTTGTCTGTGCATTTACTTTAAAAAAAAGAAATACAAACAAAACAGAAAAACTTACTATTTTAATTCTCATGACAGGTATCGAATTAGAAGAATCTTGGAGATATCATTTTTTTATAACTATTGAAAAACTCGAAACGAAGGAAAATCTCATGAGATCCCGAGTTGTATCGTCTTAAATTGGTAGTTTCATGATCGTATCCATATCCAACATACATGCCTTTTGATACTTGAAAACCTGCCATTGCACTCACTGACGCGCTCCAACGATAAGCAAGTCCAACAACGAATTTATCATAGAACATAAAATTCCCCGAAACATCAACTTGCAACGGTGCTCCCTGAACCATTTTAGTTAATAAAGCAGGTTTAAATCGGATATATTCTAATTTGTCCAAATTGAATACGTAACCTGCTATGAAATAATAATTTATTTTTTCTTTGAAAATAGCTGTGTTGTTATCATCATAACGATTTGTTTCAATGAAATTTGGAACAGAGAATCCTAAATATGCTCTATCAGAATGCCAATAAACCCCTGCTCCAATATTTGGCGAAAATTTATTGTCTAAATCCTGAAATTGTTCATCTCCTTGATTTTCAAAACTTAGTTTACTGACATCAAGATTAAACATATTCGCCGTAGCTTTTATTCCAAAAGAAAGTTTAAATGATTCAGAAGTAGGAATACTATAAGACAAATCAGCCGATAAAGTATTTTCAACCGTTGGTCCAATTTTATCATTGACCAAAGAAACACCTAAACCTAATTTACTATTATTGCTTAAAGGTGTGTTTAATGAAAATGTACTTGTCTCTGGAGCACCATCAAGCCCGATCCATTGCGTACGATACAATCCAAATACATTCAATACACCTCTAGAACCAGCATAAGCAGGATTCACCGAGATTGTATTGTACATATATTGTGTAAACTGCGCATCTTGCTGAGCCGAACACACGACTGAAAAAAACATGAAAATTAAAATTAATTTTTTCATTTAGTAAGCTTTTAAAACGGCTTGGCTAAAGTCAAGCCGTTTATCATTTTTTATTTATTTAGATACAAGTAACCTGACTGTTCGTGCTGATTTGAATCGTTATCTTTATATTTCAAAATATAGAAATAAGTTCCTAATGGCAATCCATCTGATTCTTTAATCGTCGCGCGTCCTGCTGAAACTCCCACAAAAACTCGGTCTTCATTATTATAATGATCAATGTCAAATACCAAAACTCCCCATCGATTATAAATTTCAACGGTATTGTCAGGATAACACTCTATTCCCTGAATATAGAATCTTGCATTTTTTGAATCTCCATTTGGAGAAAAAGCATTCAGTACTTTTATTTTACAGCCATCTAAGCTCAATACCGTAGGACGATCTCCAGAATTGCTTTCATCATCAGATTTATCCTCAACTTCAACTCCTCTTGCACTTTTTCCAAAAGCTGTTGCCTGATTACTTACTGTACCTGAAATAATATCACTTTGAGTAATTTTATATTTTGCTGTGAAATTATTGTCATTTGATTCGCCAACTCCAAGATTAATTGCTTGTCCAGAAACAACTAAACCTGGCAAAGGATCTGAGACGCTGACATTTGTTAATGGAACATTTCCTATGTTAGATATTTTAAATTTATAGGTGATTGTTTCACCTGCATTTGCAAATCCATTTCCGTTTTCATCATTGAATACAGCTGTTTTAATAATCGCAATGTTTGGCACTTCAACAAAAACATTCAATGTTGATGAGCTGCAATTAGAAGAATTTGCTTTTTCACATACTTGATAAACTAAAGTATAACTTCCACCTGGTGTGTTTGGTTTCACATTTACGGTTCCGTCTGCATTAAATTCAAAATATGGGCTTTTTGGGATATTAGTTATCATAATATTTGCCGGATCAATTGGCAAGCCATTAACTAAATCATTGTCTAAAACATTTATAAACTCAAGCTGTCCATTAATCCCATCAACATTTACCTGCAGATCGTCTTTTGTAATAATCTGTGGTGAAGGTGCAGGATCTTCTGAGTTGATAACTGTAACATTTACAACCGCCTGACTGCAATTTGATGAATTTGAAGCTTCACAAATTTGATAAGTCAATTGATAAGTTCCTGATGCTGTTCCTGTTTTAACATCAACAGAACCATCTGCATTTAAAATCAAATTAGGATTTGGAATAACTGTAGTTAATACAACTGCTGTTTGGTTCACTGATGTTCCATTTAAACGGTCATTACTAAATATATTCAATGCTGTGCTGATACCTTTTTTTGCATCAATTGGTCCAGCAGCATCATTGTTTGCTTTGATTTCAAAAGTTGGTCTTGCATTACATTGAGGTGTTGCTGGTGGATAACTCACTATCATACTTACAGTAGGATTTAATGAAAACTCTATTGTAACACCAGTTCTTGTTTTTTCAAATCCATCAGCACCTTCTGTCCATTGTCCATTTGCAAATAACCATCCTGGCCAGTCAACTCCAATTCCGTTGCTGTCTACAATTGCTCCCGGCCATAAAATGCTTCCGCTCAACGGCAAATTAGTTTGTGTTGCTACAATATTATTATCACTATCAATCCATTTAATAGTCAATAAATTATTGGTTGTAAAATTATCTGGCGTTACATTGTATGATACGTAAGGAACATCATTAGAACAATAGCTATTCGTAGTTACAGTCATTGTTGGAAGAACAACTGTTACTTTAACATCCGCTGTTTTGCAATTTGTTGTGTTCAATTCACAAACCTGATACGTTAATCCATAAGTTCCTGCCGGTGAACTTTCTTTTAATATAATTGTTCCATCAGCATTCAATGTTAAATATCCAGTTGGATCAGCAATTGTTACTGAAAGATTTACAGCAGAAGCCGTAATTGGCAATCCATTTTTAGTGTCATTTCCTAAAACATTTATAACTGTCACCGGATGATTAACTCCTGCAATTGGACCTGCTAAATCATCTTTCAGTACCAATAAATCTCCCGTCACCTGGATATAACTCTTGACCGTATCGCAGTTCAGCGGATGGTCGTTGTCGCAGATCGTGTATTCCACTTCGTAGCTTCCTGAAGCTGTACCCGGAGCCACTGTGATGGTTTTGTCTGCATTCAGCGTTAAACCTGTTGGAAGCGTGCTTACCAATGTGAACGTTACTTTGCCTGTGCCTGTGCCGACCGTAACCGGAGTTCCGTTCAGCGTATCGTTGGCAGTCAAAGATATTGTCGTGCCTCCGTTGTTGCTGTTGATCGCTGTCGTGGTTTCAGTCACCGCATCGATTACAGGTATTACTATCGGAGCATTTACCGTCAGGGTTACTGTAGCCGTTGAACAGTTCGATGCATTGGTCTTGTCGCAGATCGAATACGTCAAGCTGTAGGTTCCCGCAGGCGCATTAGCCCCAAGGGTTGCAACTCCAGTCGTCGGATCAAGGGTCAGATAACCTGAAGGGTCCGCAACCGTTGTTGTTATTTTTACTTCCGAGGCCGTCAATGGCTGTCCGTTTCTGGTATCATTGTCCACAACCGTGATGATTGTCTGTGGCTGGTTCGATTCTGTTACTGATGCAGGATTGTCCGCATTGGCAACCAAAACATCTCCCGTCACCTGGATATAACTCTTGACCGTATCGCAGTTAAGCGCATGGTCGTTGTCGCAGATCGTGTATTCAACCTCGTAGCTTCCTGAAGCTGTACCCGGAGCCACCGTGATGGTTTTGTCCGCATTCAGCGTTAATCCTGTTGGAAGCGTGCTTACCAATGTGAACGTCACTTTGCCTGCGCCTGTGCCGACCGTAACCGGAGTTCCGTTCAGCGTATCGTTGGCAGTCAAAGATATTGTCGTACCTCCGTTGTTGCTGTTGATCGCTGTCGTAGTTTCGGTTAATGCGTCGATTACAGGTCTTTCAATTACTATATCTACCGTTGCAGAATCACAAACACTTGCATTTGCAGACATACAAATAGTGTAAGTAATTGAATATATTCCCGCAAGAGTGTTTGGAGCAACTGTTATTGTTCCATCAGAATTAAAAGTTATTCCTGTTGGAAGTGAACTAGTTGAAACAGTAACATCTGTTGGTAAAAATGTATTTCCATTTATTTTGTCATTAGCAAAAACAGTCGAAATAGTCCCCCCTGCAGCTCCATTTATTGTCGATGGAGTATCATTCTCCGCACAAATATAATCTAAGATTTTAACGTCGGAAGAAGCCGCTGATTCACAACCTAAATTATTAGTTACTTTATAATTATAAGTATTGCCAGCTGTCAAACCATTGATTGTAGTTGTCGTAGTATTTCCAGCTATATTTCCTGGATTAATAATCCAAGTTCCTATTGGCAAACCGCTTAATTGAACACTAGCTGTTGATGACGAACAATTTGGTTGCGTTATTAGCCCAACTATTGGACTTGTAACATTCATTACCGTCAACTGCAGTTCCTGATCGGCCGTGCATCCGTTGTTTGTAACGGTATAGGTTCCCCCGACGGTATAGTCAACTGAGTTTGCAGACCATGTATAAGTCTCCCCCGAGCAGATCGTGGCCGTCGTTATGATTTTTGAAGGCTTCGGAGTTACTGTCAACTGAAGTTCCTGATCCGCCGTGCAGCCGTTGTTCAATATCGGATAAGTGCCCCCGACGGTATAGTCAACTGAGTTTGCAGACCATGTATAAGTCTCGCCTGA
>NZ_JBSIPG010000007.1:0-191482 GCF_054075145.1 Flavobacterium xizangense
ATTGGAGCGGATAGCGGGAAACAGCTCCTTATATGCAATCCAAAATTCCGTTTTTTTACTCTTATATATAGTATAGCGTCCTATACACATATATATGTATAGAAAAAAAACAAACCCGGCAGGTTTTCAAAAACTGTCGGGTTGCATGAATAAAATATACCATTCTGTATAGTAATCATTTTATACATATATAATAGAGCAATCTTCTCAATATATATTGTGTGTATTTTTGTAATACGTTATATTTGCATTCACAAAATTATAAACAATGATCAAGATTACTTTACCCGATGGGTCAATTAGAGAGTTCGCTCAAGGCGTAACTCCAATGGAGGTCGCTAAAAACATTAGCGAAGGTTTTGCACGAAATGTGATTTCTGCATCTTTTAATGGTACAACTATTGAAACCGAAACTCCATTAACGACCGATGGTAATCTTATATTATACACTTGGAATGATGCTGAAGGCAAAAAAGCTTTCTGGCATTCGACTTCACACGTAATGGCTCAAGCTCTTGAAGAATTATACCCAGGAATCAAACTAACTCTTGGACCTGCGATTGCTAATGGTTTTTACTATGATGTAGATTTTGAAGACCAAAAGATCTCTGAGGCTGATTTTAAAAAGATTGAAGATCGCATCTTAGAAATTTCAAGAGGAAAGTATGATTTCAAAATGCGTCCTGTAAGTAAAGCAGAAGCTTTAGAAATGTACAAAGACAATGTTTACAAAACTGAATTGATTTCGAATTTAGAAGACGGAACTATTACATTTTGTAACCATGCTACTTTTACTGATTTATGCCGTGGAGGGCATATTCCCAATACTGGAATTATAAAAGCTGTCAAAATCATGAGTGTTGCTGGTGCATACTGGCGAGGTGATGAAAAAAACAAACAGTTGACTCGTGTTTACGGAACTTCTTTCCCGAAACAAAAAGATTTAACGGAGTATCTTGAACTTCTTGAAGAAGCAAAACGTCGTGATCACCGTAAATTAGGAAAAGAATTAGAATTATTCGCTTTCTCACAAAAAGTTGGACAAGGTTTGCCTTTATGGTTGCCTAAAGGTGCTGCACTTAGAGAACGTTTAGAACAATTCTTAAAGAGAGCTCAAAAGAAAGCAGGTTACGAGCAAGTTGTGAGCCCACATATTGGTCAAAAGGAACTTTATGTTACTTCTGGACACTATGCAAAATATGGCGCTGACAGTTTTCAGCCAATTCATACTCCGGCAGAAGGTGAAGAGTTTTTATTAAAACCAATGAATTGTCCTCACCATTGTGAAATCTACAATGTGAGACCTTGGTCATATAAAGATTTACCTAAACGTTATGCTGAATTTGGTACTGTATATAGATATGAGCAATCTGGTGAATTACACGGGTTAACTCGTGTTAGAGGATTTACTCAGGATGACGCTCACATTTTCTGTACTCCAGAGCAATTGGATGAAGAGTTCAAGAAAGTAATTGACCTTGTATTATACGTATTTGGTTCGTTAGGTTTTGAAAACTTTACAGCTCAAATTTCTTTGAGAGATCAAGAAAATAGAGAAAAGTACATTGGTACAGACGAAAACTGGGAAAAAGCTGAGAATGCTATTATAAATGCCGCAAGAGACAAAGGCCTAAATACAGTTGTTGAATATGGTGAAGCTGCTTTCTACGGTCCGAAACTGGATTTCATGGTAAAAGATGCACTAGGAAGACAATGGCAATTAGGAACAATTCAGGTGGATTATAACCTACCTGAGCGTTTTGATTTGACTTATAAAGGTGCTGATAATGAATTACATCGACCAGTTATGATTCATAGAGCTCCTTTTGGATCTATGGAACGTTTTATAGCAATTTTACTAGAACACACTGCAGGAAATTTCCCACTTTGGCTAATGCCTGAACAGGCTATTATCTTGTCTTTGAGCGAGAAATATGAAAATTATGCTAAAAAAGTTTTAGATTTGCTAGAAAATCACGAAATTCGCGCCCTAATTGACAATCGAAACGAAACAATTGGCAAGAAAATTAGAGATGCAGAAATGCAAAAAATCCCATTTATGCTGATTGTAGGCGAGGAAGAAGAGAAAAACGGTACTATTTCTATTCGCCGACACGGACAAGAAGGAAAAGGTAACATTACAGTTTCTATTGAAGAATTTGCTTCGATTGTAAACGAAGAAATAAAAAAGACATTAAAAGTTTTTACAGTTTAACTTAAATTATAAAGCCATAGCAATAAGAAGCAACAGAGGTTTTCAACCTCGAGTAGAAAAAAAGGACGCACACAGGATAAATAACAATATTCGTGGTGTACAAGAAGTAAGACTAGTGGGTGAAAACATCGAACCAGGTGTTTTTAAACTTGCAGATGCTTTGCGATTAGCAGATCAGTTCGAATTAGATTTGGTTGAAATCTCACCAAACGCTGAGCCGCCGGTTTGTAAAATCATGGATTACAAGAAATTTGTTTACGAACAAAAGAAACGTGATAAAGCTCTAAAAGCTAAGTCAACTCAGGTTGTAGTAAAAGAAATTCGTTTTGGTCCTCAAACAGATGAGCATGATTATGAATTTAAAAGAAAAAATGCTGAAAAGTTCCTTAAAGAGGGAGCTAAATTAAAAGCATTCGTATTCTTTAAAGGACGTTCTATCATCTATAAAGACCAAGGGCAAATTTTATTATTGCGTTTGGCTACAGATTTGGAAGAACATGGTAAAGTTGAAGCAATGCCAGTTTTGGAAGGAAAGAGAATGATTATGTTCATTGCTCCTAAGAAAAAGAAATAAGTCTTAAAGTACAAAGTCTTAAAGTCGAAAGTCATAAACTGACTTTTGACTTTTGCTTTGAAAACTTTCTGATAAAGAAATAAGTAAGTAAGAATAAATTAAAACACTAGGAAAAATGCCTAAAATGAAAACTAAATCTAGCGCTAAGAAACGTTTTAAAGTTACTGGTTCTGGAAAGATTAAAAGAAAGCATGCTTTTAAAAGTCACATCTTGACTAAAAAATCTAAAAAACGTAAATTAGCTTTGACTCACTCAGCGCTAGTTCACTCAACAGATATGAAAAGCATCAAACAACAATTAAGAATTATCTAATAATTCTTTAGGTTAAAAAATTATTTATATAACCTTGGAGTATGGCCATTAAGTTCCTTTGATTCAATTCAGGACGCCTGCTACAAAAACACATTAAAATTATGCCAAGATCGGTAAATTCAGTTGCTAAAAGAGCAAGAAGAAAAAAAATAATGAAGCAAGCCAAAGGTTTCTTTGGAAGACGTAAAAACGTTTGGACAGTTGCTAAGAATGCAGTAGAGAAAGCAATGTGCTACGCTTACCGCGATAGAAAACAAAACAAAAGAAATTTCCGTTCATTATGGATTCAACGTATCAACGCTGGAGCTAGATTAGAGGGAATGTCTTATTCTCAATTCATGGGGAAAGTTAAAGCTAACGGAATCGAATTGAACCGTAAAGTTCTTGCAGATTTAGCTATGAACCACCCAGAAGCTTTCAAAGCTATTCTTAATAAAGTAAAATAAAACGTTTTATAAACTCAATTTAAGATTACTTACTTATTATAGAAAACCATTCGTTAACGCGAATGGTTTTTTGTTTTTGTAAAGCCTTCAAATATACCCGATATATAAAAATAAAATTAAAAAGTAACTTTGCACAAACCAAACCAGTATTATGTACCAACAGCTTTTTGATCATATTGGAAAATTCATTGTTTTAGAATCTTCAGAAATTGATAAATTAGAATCAACTCTTAATCTTTCGAAAATTAAAAAAAAAGAACATGTATTAAAAGAAGGTCAAATCTGCAACACTATATATTTTATAGTTAAAGGTTGCATGAGACAATATATTATCAACTCAAAAGGTGCAGAACAAACATTACAATTTGGCATTGAAAACTGGTGGATTACAGATTACCTGAGCTACCACAATCATATTCCATCCAGCTTTTATTTACAGGCAGTAGAAAACACAGAAGTGATTGCTATCGAGAAAACTGTATTGGAAGCACTTTTGATTGAAATTCCGAGTCTAGAGCGATACTTTAGAATTGTATCTCAAAAAACATTTGGCGCAATGCAAATGCGCATTAAATTCTTATTCACCATGTCGGCTGAAGAAAGATATCATCATTTTAACGATCACTTCCCAGAATTTGTTCAACGCGTTCCTCAATATATGATTGCATCTTATTTAGATTTTTCAGCAGAATTTATGAGCAAAATTAGAGCAGGAAAAGTCTGATTCGTATTTCTTGAAGTAGTTCAAGTTTTTACAAGCATACATTACTAACCTTTGTAATGAACTTTTAAAACATATAAAAATGAAATCAAGAATCGTTATTCCGCAAGTTGCACCTGAAGCTTACCAAGCCATGTTAGGTCTAGAAAAATATATTGCTTCTACTTCTCTATCTCCAGTGCATAAAGAGTTAATCAAAATTAGAGCATCGCAAATAAACGGCTGTGCTTACTGTATAAACATGCATACGGCAGATGCAAAAAAAATAGGCGTAACAGAACAACGCATTTATTTGTTAAGCGCTTGGCGTGAAGCTGATTTTTACAGTGAAGAGGAAAAAGCAATATTAGCACTTACTGAAGAAATAACATTAATTAGTAATCACGTTTCAGAAGAAGTTTATCAAAATGCTGCAAAGTTATTTGACGAAAAATATCTTGCCGAAATCATTTTAGCTATTATTACAATTAATGCCTGGAACAGAATTGGAATTGCTACTGGAATGAGAGCAGAATAATTTTATAAAGATAAAATTTACAACAAATTCACACGTACACGCCCTTCAATTGAAGGGCGTGTTTGTATATGCCTGTAAATGAGATTTCGAAATTTATTTTTTTTAACCTAAAACAAAATACCGTATTTATACGTGGTCGTAAGAAATATAATTTTCTATTTTTGGCGCATGGTTTCAAAAAGAATACGATTTTCTTGGCCTATTTTGTTTGTCCTTCTGTTGGTTTTTGCTTGTCAGAAGAAAAAAAACAGTACAGAGAAAATCACAAATAATAAGGTCGAAATAGAAAAAATAATTAATGCTGCTGATTTATTTTATAAGAATAAACAGCTCGATAGCGCATTTTATCTTTACAATAAAGCAAGAGCAAACTGTAACCAAAACGAAGATGCTAAAAACTATGTTTACTGTATGTATTACATGGCCGAAATTCAACAAGACCATGAAGACTTTATTGGAAGCACTATCACAGCGACAGAAACATTTCCTTTTTTAAATAAAATTACTGATTCTGAATACGTATGGAATATCTATAGTGTTTTAGGCAGAAATTATTATTATACGTATGATTACCCAAATGCTATCTACTACTATTCAAAAGCATTTGTTTTAAAAAGTAATCAAATTAATAGACTTGAAGCAAAAAATAATATTGCCGTTATTTATACAAAACAGCAAAAATTCAATAAAGCCCTGCAAATTTTTCTTTCAATAAGTAAAGAAAAAATCATACAACAAAACCCTGCATATTATTCAAAAATACTCGATTATATTGGGCATTGCTATTATAGACTTAAGGATTCTAGAGCACTGTCTTATTTTCAAAAAAGTATTAAAATAAAGTCTAAAGCAAAAGATCAAGATGGCCTTGGCCGAACTTATTATAATCTTGCTGACTATTATGAAAAAGAGAATACTGCTTTATCGATGAAGTATGCAAAATTAAGTTACGAAAATTTCACTTCGGCCGGCAATATTGATGATTGTTTACTTGCCCTGAAATTGATCATAAATAATAGTTCAGAAATAGAGACAAAGAAAAACGCACTTATTTATATAAAATTAGTAGATAGTATTTATGAAGTCAGACAAAAGGCAAAAAATAAATTTGCAAAAATTAAATATGATTCTAAAAAAGAAAAAATTGAAAACTTAAAGCTCAAAGCTCAGAAAATTAAAAATGAACTTCAAATAGAAAAACAAGAAAGAAGAAATATCATTTCATACGTCATAATCACAGTAGCATTATGCCTTATTACCTTTCTTTATTTTTATTTAACCGCACGAGCAAATCGCGAAAAAATCAAAGCGACCTATCAGAGTGAAACTAGAATGTCAAAAAAATTGCATGATGAATTAGCTAATGATGTCTATCATGCTATGGCATTTGTAGAAAACAGAAACCTTTCTGTTGAAGAAAACAGTACTCATTTACTGAAAAAGTTGAATGATATTTATTCCCGAACGAGAAATATTTCAAAGGAAAACAATCCCATTTTAAATGATCAAAATTATACTTTCCAGCTTAAAGAAATGATTTCGAGATTCGACACTACCAATGTAAATCTTCTAATAAATGGTTTGGACGCAATTTCGTGGAGCAAAGTCGATAAAACAAAAAAAATATCAATTTACAGAGCCATACAAGAATTACTTGTAAATATGAAAAAACATAGTGAGGCCAGCTTAGTTACAATAACTTTTAAAGAAAAATACAATACTATTATAATCAATTATACCGATAATGGGAAAGGAATAGACACAACCAAAATGATTTTGAAAAACGGCTTGCACAATATGGAAAATCGAATTCATAGTATTCAAGGTGAAATCGATATTCATTCAGAGTTTGGAAAAGGTTTTAAAGTTCTAATTAAATTCCCATTATGATGATTAAGAACTTGATTCGTTTTTTTCAAAAAACATACATTGCTTTTTACTTGCTATTCTTTTCTATAGTTTTGGCAACAATTTTTTCTATACAATTTTCTCAGGCAAAAGATCTGCAGATAAAATACATCAAAAAAGACCGTACAGCCGAAATAAAACAAATGCAAGAAAAAGCATTTACTTTTTTTAATTCAGGAAAACATGATAGCGCATTTTTTTATTTCAATAAAACACAGTTATTATGTGAGCCAAAAACAGATTATGCAGATTATTATGTTGAATCACTAAACTATATGGTAGAAATATTGCAGCGATATGGCAATTATTATGAAGCAGAAACTACACTTATAAAAGCATTTCCTTACTTAGAAAAAACAAGCAATATAAAATATGCTGTTAATGCTTATACATTTATGGGCTATAACTATTTGTATACATACGATTACGAAAAGGCATTATATTACCATAAAAAGGCATTAAAAAAAGCAGTATCCACCTTCAGAAAATCACGAATATTATCTGAAATTGCTTTTGTCTATATGCAACAAAAAAAATATCAAGAGGCTATAAATTTATTAGAACCAATAGTTAAATATAAAATTGAAGATAAAATAACCCCTTCAAAGACAAATTATCAACGTTCAGCTATTTTATATAATCTAGGACTTTCCTATTTATATCTCGGAAATCATAAAGAACAAGCATACAAATGCTTCAATGAAAGCTTAAAAATAACACTAACACTGAACGATGATTATGAACTAATTGGCAGTTATCATTCTTTTTATAAATATTATGAAAAGTACAACAATCCAAAGCTGAAAAAAATTAATGCCGAGAAAGCTTACTATTGTGCAAAAAGAGCAAAATCCTCGACAAATGAAATTAATATGTTAGCCCAACTTATTGAGGCTGATGATGCCAAAAACTCTAAAAAACATTGGAAAGTTTATATTAGAAAAATTGACAGTCTTATTGTTAGCAGAAAAAAAGCCAAAAATCAATTTGCTGATATTATATACAACTCAAAGAAAGATAAAGAAGAAAATCTAGAATTAAAAAATCAAAAAGCAGAAAAAGAACTACAACTAGAAAGGCAAAAAAATCGCAATATTATTTTATATATTTCTATTGGATTTGTTCTTTCAGCATTCCTATTTTTATTATTGCATCTTTTCAGAAAAAGTAAAAAAGAAAAAAACGAAGCTATCTATATAAGTGAAGCCAGAATTTCTAAAAAATTAGATACTGAACTTGCTAACGACCTGTATCAAACCTTAATTTTAATCAAAAAAGGAAATTTGGAACGGAATGAAAATAAAGATCAGCTTTTAAATAATCTTGAAAATATATATTCCAAAACTAGAAATATTTCTAAAGAAAACAGTTTTATTACCACTGATGAAAATTATGTTTTTGAATTAAAAGAAATGATTTCAGGTTTTAAAAGTGAAAAAGTGAATATTCTGCTCCAAGGTTTTGATTCTGTTCGCTGGCATCAAATTGAGAAAAACAAAAAAATAATTCTCTACAGAGTGCTTCAGGAAATACTTCGCAACATGAAAAAACACAGTGAAGCAAGTTTGGTTAGTATTACAATGAAAATATCTAATAGTATTCTAACCGTTTTATATGCAGATAACGGTGTCGGAACAACAAATAATCCTCTAATTCTTAAAAATGGTCTTCAAAATGTGGAAAACCGTATAAAAACTATAAAAGGAACTATTACTTTTGACAAAAATTCTGACAAAGGTTTTAAAGTAAGTTTTACATTCCCAATTTAAAAGAAAATTATATGTTCAAAAAAGTTTTAGTTGCCGAAGATTTAGACAGTATAAGCATAGCTGTAATTCAAGTACTTGAAGACTTAAAAGTTCCTGTAATCGATCATGTAAAATATTGTGATGATGGTTTATTAAAAATAAAAAAAGCAATTGCTGATAATGCTCCTTATGACTTATTAATTAGCGATTTATCATTCAAGCCTGACCATAGAAAAAATCAGCTGATCAGTGGCGAAGACCTTGTTGAAGCTGCTAATAAAGTACAGCCGAATTTAAAAAAAATCATTTTTTCAATAGAAGATAAATCCTATCGCATAAAATCGTTATTCAATGATTTGGGCATTAATGCATACGTATCTAAAGGCCGAAATAGTATAGAAGAACTAAGAAAAGCTATCGAGAAAGTTTATCAAAATGAAGAAAAAATAGTGTCATCAGATTTATCTTTTAGTTTTAACGACAAATCTTTAATCGAAATTGAATCGTATGATATTTCAATTTTATCGCTTTTAGCAAAAGGCTATATTTTAGAGCATATTTCAAATGAATTCAAAGCGCTGTCGATAACTCCAAACGGAACCAGCAGCATCGAAAAACGAATCAACAAATTAAAAATATACTTTAAAGCCAATAATAATGTTCATTTAATTGCTATTGCAAAAGATTTTGGTTTGGTTTAATTAACATTCTGATTACGGTTTTCCGTAAGGAAATGCCCTTTTATACTCATAAATTTGTGTACAAATCTAGTAACCAACCAATGAAACCTAACTATCGCATTAATTTTTTAGCAAAAATTAATACAACCAAAAACAGAATTATTATGAAAACAATGCTTCTTTGTATCTTTTTATCAGTAAGTTTTGCATTTGTATCTGAAAAAGCAGGTGGTTATGAAATTGAATGGAAATTGATTTTTATACCGGCACTACTCGTTTTGCAAATCATCATTATTTCGACCGCATTAAAAAACCGATACAAAAAAAATTAATCTCTTTTAGTCAAAACTTGTAATGCTTATATTTGAATTTTTAAATTTCAAATGAAAACCATTTTAAGCATTGTTCTTTCTTTTTTTACGTTCCTTTCTTTTTCACAAACAAAAATTTTGTCGTGGAATTTAGAAAATTATGGAAAATCAAAATCTGAATCTGAAATTAACTTTATTGCAAATGTAGTTCTCGACTACGATATCATTGCCATTCAGGAAGTTGTTGCCGGTTATGGCGGTGCTCAGGCCATTGCAAAACTTACTTCTGTTTTAAATGAAAAAGGCTCAAAATGGACTTATGCAATTAGTGACCCAACAAGCAGCAGCAGTTATAAAGCCGAACGTTATGCTTTTATCTGGAAAACAAGTAAAGCAAAATTAAGAGGAAAACCTTGGCTTGAAAAAAAGTATAGTTTAGAAATTGATCGCGAACCCTATTACGCCACATTTGAAATTGGCAAAAAGACTATCACTTTAAGCAACTTTCACGCCATCACCAAAAGCAAAAACCCAGAAACCGAAATAAAATATTTTAAATTTATACCTAACTCCTACCCTGATTCGAATTTGATTTTTATGGGTGATTTTAATTGTCCGCAATCACATACGGTATTTTTTCCATTGAAGAAAATGGGATATACTTCTGCTTTAATAAATCAGAAAACGACATTAAAACAAAAATGTAAAAATACCGAATGTCTTGCCTCTGAATTTGACAATATATTTTACAAAACAGCAAATCTTAATCATATAAATTCAGGCATAATTCCATTTTACAAAAAGTTTAATTCATTGGCAGAAGCCCGAAAAATATCCGATCATCTACCAATTTGGCTAGAATTTTCTTTAAATTAATTTAAGTCTTAAGTTTTTTCTTTTTTGCCGCAGGAAACAAAACGTTGTTCAAAATCAATCGGTAACCCGGAGAATTAGGGTGCAAATCTAAAACCGTTGGCGGGTCTCCAACTTGGTGTTGGAAATCTTCAGGATCATGTCCTCCAAAAAAAGTAAACATTCCTTTTCCTTTTTCTCCATGAATATATCTTGATTCGCCATTTAATTCGCAGGTTCCCATTATTAAAACATTAGATTTAACTAATGCTGTATCAAACGAAGTCGTCTGTCCCATAAATCCTTTAACCAGCTGAGTGTGGTTTTGACATAACATACTCGGAATTGGGTCCCATTTTGCTGAAAACTCCATCAATGTAAAATAATCTTTTTCCATTGGAATTTTGCGTTTTAGTGTCATATCAATATCCGAAAACTCATAAACTTCAGGCCTTCTTTCTAAAGTGAAATTTTTAAAAGCAAATGAATTTCCATAATCTAATTTTGACTGATAATTAGAATCACTAGGATCACCATCAAACATAGCTTCACAAATATCAACACCATCCGCAGCAAGTGCAATATCAAAACTATCTGTTGCTGAACACATAGCAAACATAAAGCCGCCTCCAATTACAAAATCCCGAATTTTCTTGGCAACTGCACCTTTTTCCTGCGAAACTTTAGCATAACCTAATTTTACAGCCAAAGCCTCGGCATCTTTTTTCTGATCAATATACCAAGGCGTATTTTTATATGCTGCATAAAATTTACCATATTGACCTGTAAAATCCTCATGATGCAAGTGAAGCCAATCATATAATAAGAGTTGATCACTCAAAACTTCTTCATCATATATTGGGGTAAAAGGAATTTCGGCATAAGTCAAAACTAAAGTTACGGCATCATCCCAGGGCTGTTTTCCTTTTGGAGTATATACCGCAATTTTTGGAGCTTTTTCCAAAATAACCGATTCCATATTTTGAGACGGACTGGAAATTTCATTTAAAATTGCCGCCTCTTCACTATCAGATAAAACTTCAAAGCTTACTCCTCGAATTTTACATTCCTTTCTAATTTCTTCGGCATCAGGCAATAAAAACGAGCCTCCTCTATAATTAAGAAGCCAGCTTGCCTTATAATCTTTACTCAAACACCAATAGGTAATTCCGTAAGCTTTAAGGTGATTTTGCTGAGTCGTTTCGTCCATGGGAAGTAAAATAAAGGACGCCTTTGCAGAAAACGAAAGCAATACTATAAAGATAAAAACTAAACTCTTCTTCATTAAAAAATTATTTTAGTAAAGATATAAAGGAAGCTTGTAAAATACTATAGTTCCCCTTGTTTTATGATTGGAGAATAGTTAAAAAAAATAACTTTTTAAGTGCAAGAATATAAAAACAGGTATAAACACCTATTTCACAAAACCAAATTCTGATTACATTTGGTATCCCAAATCATTGAGATATAAATCAATGAAAACGAAAAATATGAAATTTAACGAAAGTAATAACCAGCCAAAAGGATTAAATGTCATTCAAAAAATTGGGATCTGCGTACTAGTTCTTACTATCATTTTGTATTATGTTCTGTCAATACAATTTCTAACAGCCTAAAAAAATTAGAGCGTCAAAACAGCAATTTCATTTTGTATTGCATAGACAACTAATCCAGCAATATTTCTTGATTCAGTTTTAAGAAGCAAATTATTGCGATGCCCTTCGACAGTTCTTGGACTTAAAAAAAGATGTTCTGCAATTTCAGTAGTTGTTTTTTGCTGACAAATGAGTTGAAGAATTTCAATTTCACGAGGAGAAAGAAAACTCGTTTCCAGATTGACTTTAGATGTTTTAGACGAAACTATCGTTTCCTGAATTATTTTTAATACATTCTCATTATAATAAAATCCTTTTTTTGCAACTTCATTAATCGTATGTATCAAATCCTTTGGGGTTGTGTTTTTTATAAGATAGGCAACAGCGCCAACCTGAATCATATTTGCTATAAATGATTTTGTATCGTAGCTGGTAAGGGCAATTATTTTAATATCCGGATAAGATTTACGAATAATTTTTGTTGCTTCGACACCATTGAGAACTGGCATCTTTAAATCCATTACAATAATATCCGGTTTTATTTCGCTTTCTTCTAAGCTGGCAAGAAGTTCTTCACCATTTGATGCTTCAAAAATAATTTCGATATTTTCTTCTCTCTGCAACAAAAAGGCAATTCCTTTTCGAAATAAAACTTCATCATCAACTAAAGCAATTTTAACAGCAGCTTTCATTTTTTATTCTGTTTTTTGGTCATTTGGTTTGCCGAATTTACAAAATATGTAGCAAACAATAACTTATGAAAGCCAATATGTCGATTTAAAACTACAAATAACACAACATTTTAACTTAAAATGTAAAACTTGCAACAAAACCTTTGTTTTTTTCTGAAGAAATTTGAATAGTTCCTTTAAGGAAAGAAATACGGCTTTCAATATTTTTCATTCCAAGGCCTTTTTGATTTTCCTCATTTTTACTATCAAAACCAATTCCGTTATCTTGATAATTGCAAGTCGAAATCCCATTATCATTAGAGAAAGAAATTTTGATTTCAGTTGCCTTACCGTGTCGAAGTGAATTATTCATAAATTCCTGAAGAATTCTAAAAATATGCAAATGACGGTCAAGATCTTTTTCATCAAAATCAATTTCATTTTTATAATACACTTTTACAGCTTTACTGGTTTCAAACTCTGCACATAATTCTTCCACGCCTGCGTTAAGTCCAAATTTTTCAAAAACAGGAGGCAATAAATTGTGTGCGATTTTTCGGGAATTTTCTAAAGCTTTAGCAGTAAGGTCAATAATATTTTCCGTTATTTCTCTAATTTCAGATTCCGTTAAATTTGGCGCAGATAATAAATGGGTATTTAAAGAAACAATATTTAGTTTAGAACTAATATCATCATGAAGATCTTGTGCAATTCGTTTTCTTTCTTCTTCCTGAGTAACAATAATGGCGTGTAATTGTTCTCTTTGATGAAAAATTTCAAGGTCTCTTTTTTCTAGTTCTTTCTGAGTTATTTTTTTTCGCGAAAAATAAAAAAACAAGATCAAAACAAGGCCCATTAAAAAAAATGAAACACAGCTGAATATTGCGGTTGCAACAATTTCGGATTCTGGGATTGCTTTTGGACTCATAAGTTTTAATTAAATTGTTTTTTCTTAAAAAAAAACCTTTAGCATAATTTAATAAGCCAAAGGTTTTAAATTTTAATCTATGATTTGCGCTTTTTTCCCTTTAAAATAACTTACTTTCCATTCGTACAAGAAAAACAAATGATAAACTATTACGAAGATCGCATTTAAGGTCCAAGTTATCATATTAAAATCTTTACTGAATTTCGTTGTTAGGTTTCCTATCAGAAATAAAATTGTACTCGCAAAGAGATACAATAAAATACCCATATTGATAAAATAGAATTCTTTCTTTTCATCCAGCATATTGTAAAAATGGAATACAGCGTAAATAATCAATAAGAAAGAAGTAATAAAAATTTCATATAAATTGAATTTTAAAAACATCTCCGGTTTTAATATATATTGAATTATTAAAGTTGATAAAACCAAAACAAAAGCAATTTTAATTATTTTTTGTTGAAAGGGATCTTTTACCAATTTTAAATAAAAAAGACTTAAAACGCTAAATTGTCCAATGAAATATACATGAGATAAAAACAAATTTCCTATACCTTTTAAAAGGCATATTTTTGCAGCTATCTGTACGCATAAAATAACAAACAGATAAATTGTAAAGACTTTATAAGCCTTATTTTTTTCGGGAAACTTTATAGCATATAAAATAAAATTGAGCAATAATAAGATGTATCCAAAGTTTATAAGAAATGAATGCATATTATTGATTCATTGGGCTGTTTGGATCAGCGGTAGCAGGTGGGCTTGGCTCTGAAAAATCATAAATACCATCTCCTCCATCATAAGCTTTGGCAGCATCTTTATAACCTGGAATTTGGTCTTCATAAATGCCCGTTTCTTCATTATAAGTTGTTCCAACGAACATTAAAGTTTGTAGGCCTTTATCGTTAATTCCAATATAAGCTCTAGCAGCATCAATTCCTTGTGCTAAAACTTTTTCTAAATTAACTTTCGGAATTAAAAACGAATTAACACGCTTCTTAGCAGCTTCTTCGTCAGATTGTTTTTTCCAACTTGCTACCCAAGTTTGAGCTACTTCTAGAGTAATTTCAGTGTCTCTTTCAGGTAATCTTTGATTTGCCATAATATATAATTTGTTTATTGGTTACAGTTAATTATGCGATTGTTTAGCAATCGATTCGCTAATCTACTGAATTTTATTAATAAATTTAACATTAAGACATAAAAAAAACCTTATGAAAAGGTTTTAAATTGTATTTAGAATGGCACATCACTGTCATCGTCGTCGTCATTCAGATTGCTTCCAAAAGCTTCGTTCGCAGAAGGAAGATTTTTAGTGATAAATGGATTATCGTCATGATTCATTTTTGAAGGTAAATCATCAAATCCACCGGTAAATTCTTCAAGGTTGTCGAACTTACCTAAATGTCCTAAGAATTTCAAACGAATATTCTCAAGTCCACCATTACGGTGCTTGGCTATAATAAACTCAGCCTGACCAGCTGTAGGTGATGCCTCATCATCATCCCATTCTTCAATTTTATAATATTCAGGACGGTAAATAAACGATACAATATCGGCATCCTGCTCAATCGCTCCAGATTCACGAAGATCTGAAAGCAAAGGGCGTTTGCTAGATCCACGCGTTTCAACAGCACGCGACAACTGCGAAAGTGCAATAACCGGCACGTTTAACTCTTTTGCCAATGCTTTTAAGTTTCGGGAAATTGTCGAGATTTCCTGCTCACGGTTTCCTCCGCCTTTACCGCTTCCTCCGGCAGTCATTAACTGCAAGTAGTCAATAATAATCAATTTAATTCCATGCTGAGAAGCCAAACGACGACATTTTGCACGTAAGTCAAATATCGAAAGCGAAGGTGTATCATCAATAAACAGTGGAGCTTTTTCTAAATTTTTAACTTTAGTACTTAATTGCTCCCATTCGTGTTTTTCTAATTTTCCAGTTCTTAATTTTTCTGAAGACAATCCTGTTTCCGAAGAAATAAGCCTTGTAATTAACTGAACCGATGCCATCTCCAGAGAAAAAATCGCAACCGCGTGTCCAAACTGAATACTGACATTTCGCGCCATCGAAAGTACGAAAGCCGTTTTACCCATACCCGGACGAGCTGCAATAATAATCAAATCCGAAGGCTGCCAACCGGAAGTTACCTCATCTAATTTTTCAAAACCAGTGGCGATACCACTTAAACCTTCTTTTCCAGCAATCTCTTCAATACGCTTTTTCGCTTGAAGAACTAAACTCTGCGCAGTTTCAGAACTACGCTTGATATTTCCCTGAGTTACTTCATATAATTTAGATTCAGCCTTATCAAGCAAATCGAAAACGTCGGTTGTTTCATCATACGATTCTTCGATAATTTCAGAAGAAATCCTAATCAAACTTCTTTGAATGAATTTCTGAAGAATAATACGTGAGTGGAACTCGATATGCGCAGAAGAAGCAATTTTCTGTGTAAGCTGAATCAAATAAAAATCGCCTCCCGCTACATCTAATTTTCCATTTTTCTTTAACTGCGTCGAAACAGTCAATAAATCGATTGGCTGTGTTTCAGTGAAAAGCTGTAAAATCGCCTCAAAAATATGTTTGTGAGCGTCTTTATAAAAAGCATCAGGCTGCAAAATATCAATTACATCATCTACCCCCTTTTTATCAATCATCATAGCACCAAGAACAGCCTCTTCAAGATCAATTACTTGCGGAGGAAGTTTTCCTTTTTCAAGATTAATAATAGTGGTTTTATCTACCTTTACAGGGTTTACATTTTTGAAATTTTCCATATAGCGAAAGTAACAAAATTTAAAAAAAAATTGTTATCGAGTTATAACTATTAATTGTTTATAAATATGCTTTTTTTGTTCATAACCAAAAAAAAATCCGAAACTGTAAGGCTTCGGATTTTTAACTAAACTGTAAGAATTTACTCTTTATACTCGCCCATATTACTATATTTGTCCATTCTTTGGGCAATTAGCTCGGCTGTTGATAAGTCTTTCAATTCGTTATATCCTTTGGTAATGTATTCTGCTACTGTTTTAAAAGTAGTTTCGCGATCATAGTGCGCTCCGCCTAGTGGTTCAGGAATTACATCATCAACTAATTTTTGTTTTTTCATGTCAGATGAAGTCAATTTCAAAGCATCAGCAGCACGTTCTTTGTACTCCCAGCTTTTCCATAAAATTGAAGAACAAGATTCTGGTGAAATTACAGAATACCAAGTATTTTCTAACATGTAAACTTTATCTCCAACACCAATTCCTAAAGCTCCTCCAGAAGCACCTTCACCAACAATAATGGTGATAATTGGCACTTGTAAACGAACCATTTCGAAAATGTTTCTTGCAATTGCTTCACCTTGACCTCTTTCTTCAGCTTCAAGTCCTGGATATGCACCAGGAGTGTCAACTAGAGTAAGAACCGGAATCCCAAATTTCTCTGCCATTTTCATTAAACGCAAAGCTTTACGATATCCTTCTGGGTTTGCCATACCAAAATTACGGTACTGACGTGTTTTTGTATTAAAACCTTTTTGCTGTCCAACAATCATAAACGACTGACCGTTTATTTTTCCAAGACCACCAACCATCGCTTTATCATCTTTAAAACCTCTATCTCCATGAAGCTCTAAAAAAGTATCACCGCAAATTGCTCTGATATAATCTAAAGTATAAGGTCTGTTTGGGTGCCTTGACAATTGTACACGTTGCCAAGCCGTAAGGTTTTTATATATTTCTTTCTTAGTTTGCTCTAATTTTTTGTTGATTTCCTTGCAAGTTGCTGTAACATCAACCTCAGATTCTTTTCCAATTACAACACACTTTTGCAACTGTTCTTCAAGTTCTTTGATTGGAAGCTCAAAATCTAAATATTCCATGGATTTTTGAATTTTGTTTTTAAATCGAACCGCAAATATAAAAATATTATATCATTGGCATAGTTAATTGTTAGTAAAGTATCAAATTGTGATTTAAAAGATAAGTAAACTATTACACTTCTTTCTTATTTTTATAATGTTTAAAAACACCATTTAAGATAACTGTAATGATGATTATTACGGCTCCTATATAAAACTCAGTGCTCATTTTTTCTTTTCCGCCAAGAATAAAATAGGCCAGCATAATTCCGTAAACTGGCTCTAAATTAGTCGTTAACATTACTGTATAAGGCGTTAATCGCTGCATAACTTTTACAGATGCCGTAAAAGCATAAGCAGTACAAACTGATGCCAAAATAAACAGCCACATCCAGTTATTTAATGACAAAGAAAAAAAATCAGCAGAAAATTTTCCTTGCACTAAAAAATACAAAGTGATAAAGAAAACTCCTGCGCCAAATTCATAAAATGTAATTACAGAAGGTTCATGATCTGAGATTAATTTTCCGTTCATTAGCGTAAATAACACGCCTAGAATTATTGCTGCCAAAGCATAATAAACACCTGTAAGATATTTAATTTCAACCTGCAAGATCAAAGCAAGGCCTGCAATAATAATCAATCCGAAAAAAACTTCATAAAACAATATTTTTCTTCCGTAAAAAAGCGGTTCCAGTAATGAGGCAAAAAAAGCGCCTAAAGAAAATATCGAAAGTGTTATAGATACATTGGAAACATGAATGGCTTTGAAAAAGAAAATCCAGTGCAATGCAATCAATAAACCAACAAATATCAACTTAAAAAGCTCTTTTATTGGAACCTGAAAAGATTGTTTTTTGTAAATAATAAATGCTCCCAAAAAAATCATGGCAAGAAGCATTCTGAACCAAACCAAATTTTCAGCATCAATGGTGATTAAAGCGCCTAAAATGGCTGTAAAACCCCAGATAAAAACAATTAAATGAAGATTTAAATAACTTTTTAAATTATCGTTTCGCATTACGTAGTAGGTAAACTGCTAAAATTCCAAAAACAATATTCGGGAACCAAACAGCTAATAAAGGTGAGAATGTAGATTTTTCGGCGAGGGTTCCAAATATTTTATCGAAGAACACAAATGAAAAAGCAATTGCAATTCCGATAGCCAAATTAGTTCCCATTCCGCCACGACGTTTCATAGAAGAAACTGCAACGGCTATAATAGTTAAAATAAAGGCAGAAACCGGTACACTGTATTTTTTATAAAGTACCACCAGATAAGTATTAATATTTCCTGAACCTCTTTTTCTTTCTTTATCAATAAAATCAATCAATTTACCAAGAGAAAGTGTTTCGGCGATATAAACAACCGGTGTCAAATCGGCCAATTCAAATTTGAATTTCTGCTCTTTTTCGGGAACTTTTTCGATTATATCATTTAGTTCACCAACCGTTCTTTTGGTGTAATCGTATAAAATATATGTTTTCTTTTTTGGATCCCATTTAATTCGGCTTGCTGAAATTTTATAGGTCATTTTTTCTTTCTCAAAATGTTCCAGCGTAAAATTAAATGCTGTTTTTGACTCCTCATTGAAGCTATTTACATAAATAAAATCATGATCATTAAGCTGGCGGTAAACGTTTGTGTTTTCGCCTCGCATTAATTCTTTTCCGTTTCCTTTTAAATAGGTATATCTAAAATTATTAAAACCTTCACTTGCAGCCGGGACAATAAAAAATCCCATCAAAAGCACAAAAATCGAAACTATTGAAGCTCCAATAATATAAGGTCTCAAAAAGCGGGTAAATGAAATTCCTGAACTTAAAATCGCAATAATCTCTGTGTTATTTGCCAATTTTGAAGTAAACCAAATTACCGATAAAAACAAAAATATCGGAAAAAGTGAATTTGCAAAATAAATAGTAAAGTTGTAGTAATAGAACGCAATATCCATAAACGGAATCTTGTTCTCCAGCATTTTATTCACCTTTTCAGAAACGTCAATTACAATTCCAATCGGAATAAATAATAAGATCATCACCGAGAAAGTGGCTAAATATCTTTTTAAAATATACTTATCTATTATTGTCAGCATATATTTTTTTGTTTCAAGTTTCAGGTTTCAAGTTTCAAGTTACATACAGCAACTTGAAACTTGAAACCTGAAACAATTTTGAACTTTTTTAGAGCCTTTGGCTCATATTTTTAACCATCATTTCTTTCCATGGTCTAAAATCTCCGGCTAAGATATGTTTTCTCGCTTCACGAACCAACCACATATAAAAACCAAGATTATGAATCGTAGCGATTTGCTTTCCTAAATATTCGTTAGCAGCAAATAAGTGACGTAGATATGCTTTTGTATATTCTGTATCTACAAAAGTATGCCCCATTTCATCGATTGGAGAAAAATCAGCTTCCCATTTTTTGTTTTTGATGTTGATTGTTCCGTTTGCTGTAAACAACATTCCGTTTCTTGCATTACGCGTTGGCATAACACAATCAAACATATCAATTCCTAACGCAATATTTTCTAAAATATTAATTGGAGTTCCAACACCCATTAAATAGCGAGGTTTATCTTCTGGAAGAATTTCGCAAACTACTTCTGTCATTGCGTACATTTCTTCAGCTGGCTCACCAACTGAAAGCCCACCAATTGCATTTCCTTGCTGACCAGAGTTAGCAATATATTCAGCCGACTGACGACGTAAATCTTTATAAGTACTTCCCTGAACAATCGGGAAAAATGTTTGTTCGTAACCGTATTTATAAGGTACTTTTTCCAAATGATTAATACAACGATCCAACCAACGGTGTGTCATGTGCATTGAACGCTGTGCATATCTGTAATCGCAAGGATAAGGTGTACATTCATCAAATGCCATAATAATATCAGCACCAATGGTACGCTGAATTTCCATTACATTTTCTGGAGTAAAAAAGTGATATGAACCGTCAATATGCGATTTAAACTTCACTCCTTCTTCTTTAATTTTTCTGTTTGAAGAAAGAGAATACACTTGATATCCGCCAGAATCAGTTAAAATATTACGATCCCAATTCATGAATTTATGCAATCCTCCCGCTTTTTCAAGAATTTCTGTCTGCGGACGCAAATATAAATGGTAGGTATTTCCAAGAATAATATCCGGATTAATATCATCTTTTAACTCACGCTGATGCACCCCTTTTACAGAAGCCACCGTTCCTACAGGCATAAAAATAGGAGTTTCTATAACTCCATGATCAGTAGTAATACTTCCCGCTCTCGCTTTCGACTGCGGATCTTTTTGTAATAAATCGAACTTCATCTGTTTCTTTTTTCAGTCGGCAAAGATAAGTTAATTTCAGGGAAATTTAAGTAATTAGATCATTTGTCGATTATAAAATTGAGTTAATTAAAAAACAATATGAAACCTAAACTTCAGAAAAATTTAAATTTGAATAAAATCAATTAAAAACAGTGTGCAAATCGGTCAGATTGAACGAAGTCAAAGTCCTCGCAATGCATATCCATCACAATAATAAAACAAAATGAGAATGGCGTCAAATTGACTTTGATTTTTTTTTACAAGCCCAGAATGCAGAGCAAAATTAAAAGAAAACAATATTCAATTAATAACATGGAACGAGATTGCTGCAATTAGATAATTTGTCAATTAGAAAATGAGATAATTCTTTATACTTAATGTAAATATTGCAATTTTCTGATTTCTAAAATATAACAAATCAAATTCATTGATTTCATAACTTTATAAAACACTTAAAATTTAGAAATCATGATAAATTCAGAAGATAAAAACACCGCAAACGAAGATCAAATTGAAAGAAATCTGGAGAATTTAGATTATCCAGCAAACGAAGATATTTATAATCAGGAAGACAAACTTGAGGATATTGATCCAGAAGATATTTCCAGCGAAAGAATCATTAATCAGAACAATCACGAATGGAAACAAAACAGTGACAAACTCGGCGATGATCTTGATGTCCCAGGAGCTGAACTTGATGATGATGAGGAAGAAATTGGTTCAGAAGATGAAGAAAACAATTTTTATAGCGAAAGCGATTCAAATTAATTTTCACATCAAATTTTCTGCAACTATTTTTACGCCGCAAATTAAGTGTGTTTACAACATTTAAAATCGTTGTCATGCATTTAATTCGCGGTTTAATTTTTATGTACAATTATCAATATCTCGAATTTTACCTGAATCTGATAAAAAAAGCGCAAAAAAATTTAACAATTGGAGCAAACTAAAGCAAAAAATGATTTGTCTCCCCGCAAAATAACCTTTACTTTTGCTTCAGTTTAAAATTTTACATATAAAATGAAGCCTAACACACAACAATTAAGCGATTTAACGATCCAAGTAAGAAGAGACATTCTTAGAATGGTACATGCTGTAAACTCTGGACACCCAGGTGGTTCATTAGGTTGTACTGAATTTTTGGTAACACTATATCAAAATATTATGGACCGCAAAGAAGGTTTTGATATGAATGGAATTGGAGAAGATTTATTTTTCCTTTCAAACGGACATATCTCACCTGTTTTTTATAGCGTTTTAGCACGCAGCGGTTATTTTCCAGTTTCAGAACTTGCTACTTTTAGATTATTAGATTCTCGTTTACAAGGACACCCAACAACTCACGAAGGCTTACCTGGAGTTCGTATTGCATCTGGTTCATTAGGACAAGGTTTATCTGTAGCTCTTGGAGCGGCGCAAGCAAAAAAATTAAACAACGACAATCACATTGTATATAGTCTACACGGAGACGGAGAATTGCAAGAAGGTCAAAACTGGGAAGCTATCATGTATGCTTCTGCTAAAAAAGTAGACAACATTATTGCAACTATCGACTTAAATGGAAAACAAATCGACGGAACAACTGACGAAGTTTTGCCAATGGGAAGTATTCGTGCTAAATTTGAAGCTTTTGACTGGGATGTTTTAGAAATTAAAGAAGGAAACAGCATTGATGCAATTCTTGCTGGTTTAACTGATGCTAAATCAAGAACAGGAAAAGGAAAACCAGTTTGTATTTTATTACATACAGAAATGGGTAATGGAGTTGATTTTATGATGCATACTCACGCATGGCACGGTAAAGCACCAAACAATGACCAATTAGCAAATGCTTTGGCTCAAAACATTTCAACTTTAGCGGATTATTAAAAAGTGCTCAGTCTCAGTAGACAGTTTTCAGCTTAAACTTGTCAATTAGAAACTTAGCATCTCAAAAGAAACAAAATGAAAAAATACGAAAATACAGGAAGTAAAGATACTCGTTCTGGTTTTGGAGCGGGAATGACTGAACTAGGTCAAAAAAATGAAAACGTAGTGGCGTTATGCGCAGATTTAATTGGATCATTGAAATTTGATGAATTCAAAAAAAATCACCCAGAGCGTTTTTTCCAAATCGGAATTGCGGAAGCTAACATGATTGGAATTGCTGCAGGTTTAACAATTGGAGGGAAAATTCCGTTTACAGGAACTTTCGCGAACTTCTCTACAGGAAGAGTTTACGATCAAATTCGTCAATCTGTTGCTTATTCAGACAAAAACGTAAAAATCTGTGCTTCTCACGCTGGTCTTACTTTAGGAGAAGACGGCGCAACTCACCAGATCTTAGAAGATATTGGTTTAATGAAAATGTTACCAGGAATGACTGTAATCAATACTTGCGATTACAACCAGACTAAAGCTGCAACTTTAGCTTTAGCAGATCACCATGGTCCTGCTTATTTGCGTTTTGGACGCCCAGTTGTACCAAACTTCACTCCTGCTGACGAACCATTCGTAATTGGGAAAGCAATTATGCTAAACGAAGGAACTGATGTTACTATTATTGCAACTGGCCACTTGGTTTGGGAAGCTCTTATTGCTGCTGAAAAATTAGAAGCAAAAGGAATTTCTGCAGAAGTAATCAACATTCACACTATAAAACCTCTTGATGAAGAAGCTATTTTAAAATCGGTTGCAAAAACAAGATGTGTAGTTACTGCAGAAGAGCATAACTATCTTGGAGGTCTTGGAGAAAGCGTTTCGGGAGTATTAGCTTTACACAATCCAACTCCACAAGAATTTGTGGCAGTACAAGATAGTTTTGGAGAATCTGGAACTCCAGAGCAATTAATGGAAAAATACAAATTAAACAACCAAGCGATTGTTGAAGCTGTAGAAAGAGTTATTAAAAGAAAATAATTTTTACTTTTCTTACTTTATAAAAAAAACCTCGAAATTGAATTTCGAGGTTTTTTTTTGTATTTCTATTTTATCGTAATTATTTTACGCTATGGTGATTTTTATCAACATGAATCCTTAATCTTCCTGGAGAAGTATAATCACCTCCAAATGCAGGAATACCATATGTTTCAGTCTCATCAATATTTGGTGTACTAGGATTATCCGGAATTGGGTCAAAAGGATAATACTTGCTTATACCGGTAACTGGAGCGTCAGCAGGTTTTGTAGTTTCAAAACGAGTAGTATAACCATCTCCATCATCATCAACATCCAAGAAATCTGCGATTCCGTCTCCATCAGTATCATCAGCCAATCCTTCTGGTGTTTTTGGGAATCTTACTAAATCTCTAAAATCATAAAGATAGCCATCATGATTAATATCCTCAAAGTAGTCAGGAATACCATCTGGATCGGCAGTCACAGTCGTTCCTACAATTTTTATATCGTGATCCATTCTTTGGAGACCAAATAATTTAAAACTAAACACCAAAGGAGAATATGCAGGTATCTTATCTTGTGCAGAGGCATAATACGCTAATCCTGAAGGCAAGAACATTACACCTGCTCCAAAATTATCATACGTTATTTCACCATTTGCTGCTGTAGTAGATGTTCCTGTTTTAAACTGAGGAAAAATTTCTCCCCAACCATCAATTACAGCGCCTTGCGTGTACACAAACAAATCAAAGCTAACACCATATCCATATGAAGTATCAAACACAGTTCCATCTAACAAAGTACCTTTATAAGAAGCAAAAATCTTATCTGTATTTGCTGGAGAATCGCCAGTTCCTTTTCTTAATTCTAAATAATAAACCTCGTAATTTACATCACGATTATAGACTTTTCTAATTTTCAAAGGATATGTCTTCTGATCCCAGATTGAAGTCTGCGTACCACCTGCTGGAATTTTTTCTATTACAACATCATAGTTAGCACTAACATCCTTAATATAATTCGTCTTTAAATATTTAATTATAGAGTCATTATCTTTCAAATATTGTTCTTTATAATCTCTTACTTCAACTGTAGGTTCATCATCATCACTCTTATTACAAGAAACCATGGCAATACCAGCGAGCAATAAAATAAAATAATATTTAAATTTATTCATTATTGTTAATTTTTTAGGTGCGCAAGATACAATATTGATTTATTTTTGTAAAGAATTTAACTTCGATTTTAGAAAAATTATGAGAATAGATAAATACTTATGGTGCGTGCGTTATTACAAGACCCGAAACATGGTCACTGAAGCATGCAAAAAGAACCACATCACAGTAAATGGGCAAGTTGCTAAACCTTCTAAAGAAGTTTTTCCGACAGACAAAATCACCTTTAGAAAAGATCAGATTACGCAAATAATTACTGTACTTGACATTCCAGAAAGCCGCGTTGGCGCAAAACTTGTTGATATATACCGAAAAAATGAAACTCCACCTGAAGCTTACGCGCATTTAGAGTTACTAAAACTTTCTAAAGAACATTATAGAAAAAGTGGAACAGGAAGACCAACAAAAAAAGACAGAAGAGATATTGACGAATATGGAAATGAAATTTTTGATGAAGACGAAGAAAATGACATTTAAATTTTAATTCTAAACTTCAATTTCCAAAAAACATAAAAAATTAATTTTCCAAAATTGGAATTTGGAATTTAAAAACCGCAATTCATAAATTTGTACATTAGCAAAAAATAAAATCATGAGCAAAAACATCATCTTAACAAATCAGGAAATCGAACACAAAATCAAACGTATTGCCTATCAAATTTACGAGACATTTGTTGACGAAGAAGAAGTCGTTATTGCCGGAATCGCTTCAAACGGATCTGTTTTTGCCCAAAAAATCGCCACTGCCCTAAGCAATATTTCGACGCTGAAAGTTTCAACCTGCGAAGTTAAAGTTGACAAACAAAATCCACAATTGCCAATTCATACTTCTTTAACTAAAGAAGAATATCAAAATAAAGGATTAGTATTAGTTGATGATGTATTAAACTCAGGCACAACCTTAATATATGCTGTTCGTCATTTCTTAGACGTTCCGCTTAAGAAATTCAAAACAGCAGTACTTGTTGACAGAAATCACAAAAAATATCCTGTAAAAGCAGATTTTAAAGGAATTTCCTTATCAACTTCTTTATTAGAGCATGTTCAGGTTGTTTTTGATGAAAATGGCGATAATTACGCTTTCTTAAGCTAGGATTTCCAAAATATCCTCAACCGTTTCTTCGACTGATTTATCATCAACCGACACTTTATGCTGTGCATGGTTATAATAAAAACTTCTGTCGAACAAATGTTTTGCAATAAACTCTTTCATTTCGTCCTTTTCCATATTCGCAATCAGCGGACGTTTGCTTTTGTTTTGGGCTAATCTATTATATAAAGTATCAATTGATGCTTTTAAATATATAGATACTATATCATCATTTTGAAGCAGTAAATGATTATTAGCATAACATGGGGTTCCTCCACCAAGACCAATAATATAATTTTCTGAAGATTTTAATAATTCCAGAAACATTTCATGCTCTAATTTTCTAAAATAAATCTCTCCATGTTGTTCAAAAATCTCATTTATGGACAAATTTGTTCTTTTTTCAATGCAAGTATCTAAATCGAGAAACGGAATTTTTGTAATTTTTGACAAGTTTTGGGCAATTGTTGACTTTCCGCAACCCATATAACCTAACAACACTATTTTTTTCATATTAATAAAACCTTATAAACTAAGACATTGGCAACTTTTCGTAAAAAAAGACAAATTTATAATAAAAATGCTTGGAAACTTCGAAAATAACTCCTTATATTTGCACCCGCATTCAAGAAACGAATATGACTCGATAGCTCAGTCGGTAGAGCACATCACTTTTAATGATGGGGTCCTGGGTTCGAGCCCCAGTCGGGTCACAAAATTTGTGATTAACAAAATAAGTTTCTTGAAAGCAATGACTCGATAGCTCAGTCGGTAGAGCACATCACTTTTAATGATGGGGTCCTGGGTTCGAGCCCCAGTCGGGTCACAAAGGTCGGGTAAATTATTTTACTCGGCCTTTTTTCTTTTTAGGCCACGTGGAGAAACGGTAGACTTGCCATCTTGAGGGGGTGGTGCTCGTAAGGGCGTGTGGGTTCAAATCCCACCGTGGTCACTAAAAAACATTAAGCTTATTTTACTGTAAAATAGACTTTTACAAATTATTGTAAAAAAGCATTAAAAAAAGGCTTCATAACCTAAATAAAGTGCTTATATTTGCACCCTCATTAGAGAAAACAATGACTCGATAGCTCAGTCGGTAGAGCACATCACTTTTAATGATGGGGTCCTGGGTTCGAGCCCCAGTCGGGTCACAAAACAAAAAAACCTATTTCATTTCGAAATAGGTTTTTTTTATGTCTTTTTTACTTTTACAAAAAATCTATTTTTCATTTCCAACTACTCCTTGCAATGAATCCGGAATAGCAATATTTTTTATCATATTTTCCCTCACTAACTTTTATGATCAAAACTCAAAACCTCTTTCAAAACCCATTCGTTATTGATCAAAAGATAAACATGAGTAAATTTTGCTTCACTTGTAAATACATCTGGCTTATTTATTTCTCTCAAATAAAAATCATGAATTCCGGTCTGAACAACTCCGTAAAGCTTTCCTTCACTATAAAGCGGATACACGTCTAAACTTTCCGGCTTTACTTTTCTGATTGGCTTTTGCGAACCTTTTCCACAAATATTCTTTTTTACATTTTCTAAAAAAGTCTTTTTATCCTGAATACCTCCCTGATCATGATAAAAAACCAAATCGGGATGAATCGCCTTTTCCAAAAAAGCAATATCACATTGATTGAAACTCTTTTCAAAAAAAATACTGTCATGTTTTTTCAAGGTCAAAAACAATTCAGAATCTTTTGCTGCCTGAGCAGAAACACCCACCGAAATATGGAATAAAAATAATGCGAGAATCTTTTTCATATCTAAATTTCTTAGTTGTTATTATTTATAAAAACTTTCATTTCAATAATTTCTTTAAAAGTAAAACAAACCAATTAAAAACAATTTTTTAGAAGCAAAATTTTTCATTTCTCAACAATTTCAAGGATCCACTACACATCCTTCATCATTAACAACACATTTTCAAATAATTACAAAAAAAATATTTGTTAAAGTATTTGCGTAGCCAAATGACTTCATATATATTTGTAGCCAAATAACTTCATAAAATGAATTTAAGACGAGATGTATTTCAGGCAATAGCCGATCCGACAAGGAGAACTATTCTACTTTTAGTGACTTCACATTCAATGACTGCCGGTGCAATCGCATCAAACTTTGATACGGCACGCCCAACAGTCTCAAAGCATTTAAAAATTTTGACCGAATGCGAATTATTGCAACAAACGCAAAATGGACGAGAAGTTTATTACACTATAAATGCAAAAAAAATGAAACAAATAGCCGATTTCATAGAACCCTTTCGCCAAATGTGGGATGATAGATTTAACAAACTAGAAGATATTATGAAAAACTATAAACCAGAAAACTAACTATTATGGAATTAAAAACAAAAATAGAGGCACAGGAAAGCAAACAGGATTTAGTGATTACACGAGAATTTGATTTACCTGTTGCATTGCTTTTTAAAGCTTATGAAGAAGCCGAAATTGTAGCACAATGGATGGGAACGAAAGTTTTAAAACTAGAAAGTAAAAAGCATGGCGCTTATCAATTTGAAACAAGCGATGCAAACGGAAATGTGGTTTTTAGCGCAAATGGCGTAATTCATGACTTTGTTTCAAATCAAAAAATCACCAGAACATTTGAAATGGAAAATTCTCCTTTTACTGCACAATTAGAGTTTTTAGAATTTGAAGCATTAAAAGATAACCGCAGTAAACTTACTATGCAAATAGTCTATAAATCTAATGAACTTAGAGATCAAATGTTGCAATTACCATTTAAACAAGGCTTGAATATGGCTCATAATCGATTAGAAGAAATTTGCAATAAACTAAAATAACTTATCATGATAAAAAGAAACAAGATTATCTATTGGGTTGCTACGCTTTGGCTAGCGTTAGGAATGACAGCAACCGGAATCGTACAATTAATGCAGTCAAAAGACGAAACAGATCGAATGTCGCATTTGGGTTATCCAATTTATTTGTTAACTTTATTAGGCTTTTGGAAATTATTAGGTGTTATGACAGTTCTAATTCCTAAATTTCCATTATTGAAAGAATGGGCTTATGCTGGCTTTTTCTTTGTAATGTCTGGAGCAATATTTTCGCATTTTGCAGCAAATGACAACGCAAAAGATTTTTTTGGACCAACACTTTTAATTGTCCTAACAGTAATATCCTGGTATTTTAGGCCAACGGACCGAAAACTCATTAACGCTTAAACTTATAAAAATGAACCCGAAAGTTGATTTTTTCTTTGACAAAGCCACAAAATGGCAAGAAGAATTGGAACAAATGCGAACCATTGCGCTTGAATGTCAGCTTACTGAAGAATTAAAATGGGGCAATCCTTGCTATATGTACCAAGATAGCAATGTTGTTTTGATTCATGCTTTTAAAGATTATTGCGCTTTTTTATTTTTCAAAGGCGCTTTGCTAAAAGATACTGACGGAATTTTGATCCAACAATCTGAAAATGTTCAGGCAGCACGTCATATCCGATTTACAAGTTTGAAAGAAATTGTTGATTTGAAACCTATTCTAAAAACATACATTTATCAAGCAATTGAAATTGAAAAAGCAGGTTTAAAAGTTACTCTGAAAAAAACTTCAGACTTTCCTGTTTCAGAAGAATTTCAAGCCAAACTAGATTCAGATCCAAAACTTAAAAAAGCATTTGAAGCTTTGACTCCGGGCAGACAAAGAGCTTATTTGCTTCATTTTTCTCAACCAAAACAAGCGAAAACGCGAGAAGCAAGAGTTGAAAAACACACTCAGAACATTCTTGACGGAAAAGGTTTAAATGATTAATTTTCCATTGCAACAAAACCAAATCAAAATGACATCAAAAGATATTTTAACACAGCTAAAAGCTCTTGGCGACGAAAAGGTATTTGCCCAAAATAAAAAACGTGGCGCCAGCGAAAATCAATTTGGCGTTAAAATGGGCGATATTCGAACATTGGCAAAAAAAATCAAAATTAATCACGACTTAGCGCTTGAACTTTGGGACACTGAAAATGCCGATGCCCGATTTTTAGCTATTTTGATCATCGATCCCAAAAAGCTTTCAAATGAACAAATTGCCAAAATGGTTTCTTCTGAAAAATTCGTTCATATTGCCGATTGGTTTTATTCGTATATAATTAAAGATTATTCAGATAGAGAAACATTGCGCAAAGCCTGGATGCATTCAGCTGATGTGATGCTCGGCCGCGCTGCATGGAGCCTTACCAGCGGATGTGTTGCCCGTAATCCTGATGTTTTAGATTTACCAGCTTTGCTAAACCGAATTGAAAACGAAATGCCGACCGCTGCACCAGAAGTTCAATGGACTATGAATAGCACATTGGCACAAATTGGAATCAAATTTCCCGAATATAGAGCTCGTGCTTTAGCCATTGGAGAAAAACTGGGCATTTACAGAGATTATCCAACTTCAAAAGGCTGCACATCTCCTTTTGCTCCAATATGGATCAACGAAATGGTGCGCCGACAAGAATAAAAATCAAAAAACATTGAAATGAAAAATAAAATTTCGCAAGAAGAACAAGAACAGATCATTAGTATTTTGAAAGCTCGTTTTGAAAAAAACTTAAGCCGTCATGCCAATATTGAATGGACAAAAGTAGAAACAAAACTTATTGCTAATCCAGAAAAACTTTGGTCGCTTCTTCAAATGGAAAAAACCGAAGGCGAGCCTGATGTTGTAGCTTACGATAAAAATACTAACGAATACATTTTTTTTGATTGTGTTACCGAAAGTCCAAAAGCACGAAGAAGCCTTTGCTACGACAGAAAAGCGCTTGATTCAAGAAAAGAGCACAAACCCAAAAATAGTGCTGTAGAAATGGCTGCAGAAATGGGAATTGAAATTTTGAACGAAGAACAATATCGCCAGTTGCAGGAACTTGGGAATTTTGACAACAAAACTTCGAGCTGGATTGCAACACCTGAAGATGTTAGAAAATTAGGAGGTGCTGTATTTTGTGATTTCCGTTACGGAAGAGTATTTCTTTATCATAATGGTGCCGAATCTTATTATGCGGCAAGAGGATTTCGTGGTTGTTTAAAAATATAATTTATATTACAATTATTTTACAAAAGTAGTTCTCTCACAAAACAAATCTTTCTTAAATTCGTTTGGAAATAATTAATCACTAATCCCAAATTAGTTTATGAAAAACCTACTACTAGTATCTTTTGTTATGATCACCTGCGCTACATGGGCGCAATCTGCAACGGCTTATTTTGACAAAGCCATGAAAAAAGCTGAAGCCGGAAACACAAAAGGTGCCATTGCCGACTACACAAAAGCCATCAGCATGAATTCTAAATTTGTTGAAGCTTACCAAAATCGAGGTGTAGCCAAACTCAAACTTAATGATTTGAAAGGCGCTTTGGCCGATTTTAGCAAAACAATCGACTTAGACAGCATGAATGCCGATGCTTTTACAGGAAGAGCCAACGTAAATTATAAATTATTGAATTATCAGGATGCTATTAACGACTGTACTTCATCACTTGGCTTAAACCCAAAAGATTATATTGCTTATAATTTAAGAGGCCTTGCTTATAATAAACTTGGTGACAAAAAAAATGGCTGCAAAGATTTTTCAAAGGCTATTGAATTAGGCAGTCAGAGTGCTATAAAAAACAGAGCTACATTTTGTAAATAAAACGCAAAACAACAGAAGCCATTTGTAAAAACCAAAATACAAATGGCTTTTGTTTTAGAAAGACTTCAAAATTTAAAAATATTCCACAAAAGATATTTATAAATTTGCTCTTCAATTAAATTTCTATGGCGCTTCTTAAAAAAATAAACAACAACGTTCAAACCGATAAAAATTCTGGATTTGGAACAAATGCAGAAAGCTACGGCGGAAGATTTGTAAATAAAAACGGAACTGCTAATGTTGAAAAAAGAGGCATGCATTTATTGCAACGCATCAGCTGGTACCACACCATGATTGATATGCCAAATTGGAAATTCATGCTGATCCTATTTAGTTTTTACATTGTCATCAATTTTATTTTTGCCGTTATTTATTATGTTATTGGCATTGAACATCTTAACGGAATCGAGCAGTCACAAAGTCTTTTGACGCAATTTGGACAAGCTTATTTTTTTAGTGCACAAACTTTTACTACGGTTGGTTATGGACATATTAGTCCGACAGGATTTTTAACGAGCGCCCTGTCTGCCGCCGAAGCATTAATTGGATTATTAAGCTTTGCAATTGCAACAGGTTTATTTTTTGGAAGATTCAGCAAACCTACCGCATTTTTAAAATTTTCTCATAATGCTTTAATTTCGCCTTATGGAGAAAACAAAGGTTTAATGATTCGACTTGTACCTTTTAAAAACACCAATTTTACTGATGCCACTGCAAAAATAACTTTAGGATTGAGCCTTGAAGAAAATGGCGAAAGAGTAAATAAATTCTACAATCTGGAACTGGAATTAGACCGAATCAATGCGCTTACACTAAGCTGGACATTAGTGCATCCAATTACAAAAAACAGTCCTTTGTATAATTTTACCGAAGAAGATTTCAAAAAAACACATGGCGAAATTGTAGTTTTTATTACCACTTTTGATGATATGTTTAGCAACACAGTTGCAGCCCGAACTTCATACACTTTTGACGAAATTATATACGGCGCAAAATTTGTAACTATGTACAACAGAAGCAAAAACGCATCCAAAACAATTCTTCATCTGGACAAATTAAATCAGTATGAGACTACAAACTTTCAATAATCGAGCATTTTGACGAAGTTTTAGAGGTTTTTTCATATTTTATTTTATTTTTGTTTATTCAACAATTAAAAATGGTAAACAATATAAAAACAGTTTTCAGTATAAAGGACCTTGAAAACTTATCTGGAATTAAAGCACATACAATTCGTATTTGGGAAAAAAGATACAACATTCTTGAACCAATGCGAACTGATACCAATATCAGACTATATAATTTACAAAACCTACAAAAGCTTTTAAATATTACCTTACTGCACGAGTACGGCTATAAAATATCTAAAATAGCAACTTATCCTGAAGAGAAAATCCCGCAGTTAGTGCGCGAAATTATCTCAAAGAAAAATTCGCAAAATTACGCGATCACCTCTTTTAAAATGGCTATGATGAATTTTGACCAGGAATTGTTCTTCAATACTTTTGACTGGCTCATTTCAGAAAAAAGCTTTAAAGAAGTTTTCAAAGAACATTTTCTTCCATTGTTGAAAGAATTAGGATTGTTATGGCAATCTGAAACCATAACTCCAGCAAATGAGCATTTCATGAGTCATTTGATCAAGCAAAAGATTTTAATTTATACCGAAAGTCTCCAAATATTAAAGCCTACCAAAACAGATCGAATTTTTGTTCTTTCATTGCCTTTAAATGAAATTCATCAAATTGGCCTTTTGTATTTACAGTACGAAATTTTATCAAAAGGATACAAAACTATTTATTTAGGCGAAAGTATGCCAATTGAAAATCTTCAGGATTTAACACGTCATTTTGAAAATATCACTTTCGTTTCTTTTATGACGGTACAGCCTGATCGCTCTGTTATTAATCAATATGTGAAAACAATGGGACAAAAACTCTTATTGAAAAACAATGAAATCTGGCTTATGGGTAATATGGTTGAACATATTGATCAATCTAATTTGCACGAACGCATTCGTATTTTTGATTCGATGGAAGAAACTATAGAAGAAATTTAATATTTTTGTTTAAAGTTTTTGTATATTTGTTAAACAAATGGCAAAAACAATAATCATAATAGGATCTGGCTTTTCTTCATTAGCCGCTTCATGTTACTTGGCACACCAGGGTAACAAGGTAATTATTTATGAAAAAAACCCAACAATCGGTGGTCGTGCGAGACAATTCAAAAAAGACGGTTTCACCTTTGACATGGGACCAAGCTGGTACTGGATGCCGGATGTTTTTGAACGTTTTTTTCAGGACTTCAACAAACAAACTTCTGATTATTATGAGTTGATAAAACTAAATCCAGCCTATAGGGTTTATTTTGGAACAAATGATTTCATCAGCATTTGTGATAATTTAGAAAAAATCAAATCTACTTTTGAAACTATCGAAAAAGGAAGTGCAAGCAAACTTCAGGACTTTATCGATCAGGCAAAAAGCAATTACGATATTGCAATCAAAGATTTGGTTTATCGTCCCGGAGTTTCACCTTTAGAATTAATTACGCCAAAAACCGCATTGAAACTCAATCAGTTTTTAAGCAATGTCAGTCAGGATATCCGTAAGAAATTCAAAAATGAAAAATTAATTCAGATTTTAGAATTTCCTGTTTTATTTCTCGGAGCAAAACCAAACAAAACGCCATCCTTTTACAATTTCATGAACTACGCCGATTTTGGTTTGGGAACCTGGCATCCAAAAACAGGAATGTTTGATGTAGTTCGCGCCATTGAAAAACTAGCCCTCGAACTTGGTGTAACAATCAAAACCAATTCACCAATTGAAAAAATAATCGTTGAAGATAAAAAAGCAACCGGAGTTAAAATCAACGGAGAAATCATCAAAGCCGACATTATTTTAAGCGGTGCCGATTATCAGCATACCGAAACTTTATTAGAAAAAAACCATCGTGCGTATTCTGAAAAATATTGGGAAAGTCGGGTTTTCGCCCCTTCTTCTCTACTTTTTTTTATTGGTTTCAATAAAAAAATAGAAAACGTTTCTCACCATGCTTTATTCTTTGATGTTGATTTCGATCAGCATGCAAAAGATATTTATGATAATCCAAAATGGCCAGAAGCACCATTATTTTACGCTAATTTCCCATCAAAAACGGATTTAACCGCTGCACCAAACGGAATGGAATCAGGTTTTTTCTTAATTCCCCTTGCACCCGGAATTGAAGATAATGAAACACTCCGGGAAGAATACTTCGAAAAGATAATCACTCGTTTCGAACAGCTTACCAAACAAGAAATAAAAAACAACATCATATTTAAAAAGTCATTCTGCAAAAATGATTTTGTAACAGATTATAACGCTTACAAAGGAAATGCGTATGGAATGGCCAATACTTTATTGCAAACCGCTTTTTTAAGACCAAAACTAAAAAGCAAAAAAGTACGTAACTTATATTTCACGGGACAATTAACTGTTCCTGGCCCAGGGGTTCCGCCTGCTTTAATTTCGGGAAAATTGGTTGCTGAGTTAATTCAAAAATCTTTTAGATCTTAAAAAAATGAAATCATTATTCGACGCCGTTTCTTTCAAATGCAGTAAGCTGATTACGCAAAATTACAGTTCCTCTTTTTCATTGGCTGTTAAAATGCTTTCGCCAAGCATACGCGATGCCATTTACAGCATTTATGGTTTTGTTCGCTTTGCCGACGAAATTGTAGATTCATTTCACGATTATGAAAAAGAATATCTTATCGATGATTTCGAAAAAGAATATTATAAAGCAATGGAATTGGGAATAAGCCTAAATCCCATTTTAAACTCATTTCAGCACACTGTTAAAGAGTATAATATTACAGATGACTTAGTTCAGGCGTTTTTGCGAAGTATGAAACTCGATCTTATAAAATCATCTTACAACACACAAACGGAGTATGCTGACTATATTTATGGCTCTGCCGATGTTGTCGGTTTGATGTGCCTGAAGGTTTTTGTTGCTGGAAAAGAGCACAAATACGAACAATTAAAAGATGAAGCAATGCGTTTGGGTTCAGCATTTCAAAAAGTAAATTTCCTTAGAGATTTAAAAGATGACAATCTGATTTTAAATCGAACTTATTTTCCAGGAATCAACCTCAACAATTTCAACGAAGCTGCAAAAGAACAGATTATTAAAGAAATTGAAGAAGATTTCCGCATCGCCTATCAAGGAATTGTAAAATTGCCTATTGAAGCAAAATTTGGCGTTTACACAGCTTATGTTTATTATAAAAAACTACTTACAAAGCTAAAAAACACACCACCGCATGAAATTAGAAATTCACGAATTCGGGTCTCTAATTATACAAAAGCGGGACTTTTAGCGCAGTCTTTTGTGACTTATAAATTAAAACTAGTTTAAAAATTAAGACCAAAGCATGTCATCCTGAGCGAAGTCGAAGGACCACGAGAAGCTCGACAAAGATTGGACTCTCGTTGCGGAGTTACTTGCGGTCCTTCGTCTTGGCTCAGGATGACAAAAAAGAAAAAAAATCTTTAGAGTTAATCTTTTATAATTTAAAGCTAAACTCGCAAAAAATAAAATTATAATTTTAAAACATCAACATTTATAAAATGATTTCTTTTTTAATCTTTATAGGAGTTTTCATGCTCATGGAATGCATTACCTGGCTTACACACAAATACGTAATGCATGGGTTTATGTGGTATTTTCACGAAGATCATCATCAGCCAAAATACGAGCATACTTTTGAGCGCAACGACATTTTCTTTGTCATTTTTGCGACTCCAAGTATTATTTTGTTCTATTTTGGTGTTCAGGGCGGCTTCAATTATTTGTTTTTTGTGGCTTGCGGAATCACTGTTTATGGCGTTTGTTATTTTTTAATTCACGATGTTTTGATTCATCAGCGCTTTAAATGGTTCAAAAACACTAAAAACAAATACCTAATCGGACTCCGAAAAGCGCATAAAATACACCATAAACACCTTAATAAAGAAAAAGGAGAATGTTTCGGAATGTTGTTTGTACCTTTAAAATATTATAAAATGTAGCATATTTTAAACGTTTACTAATAGTCGATTATTTTAGGAACAATTGATTCAACAAGAAAATGAAATTATACAAAATAGAAACCGTTCAGTTTGTAAATTCAAGTATTGAAGATTGCTGGGATTTTTTCTCAAGTCCAAAAAATCTAAAAACCATAACGCTAGACAATATGAGTTTTGAAATTCAGGATTTTGATAATAAAAGAATGTATCACGGACAATTAATCACTTACACCTTAAAACCGCTTTTGGGAATTAAAATTTCTTGGGTGACCGAAATTACAGCCTGTAAGGAAAATGAATATTTTATAGACATTCAACGTTTTGGCCCATACAAATTATGGCATCACAAACATTTTTTCGAACCAACAAAAGATGGCCGTACAAAAATGACAGATATTGTTCATTATGCTCTTCCACTAGGGATTTTAGGCAGTTTCATGAACACCATAATTGTAAAAAACAAACTCAAAACAATCTTCGATTTCCGACGTAACAAAATTGAAGAATTATTCAATTCACAAAAACAGCCTCAAATTACCCAAATTAACGGCAAGCAAAAAAGCATTTAAAGGTTTAAACACATAGAACCATAGTTTTTATAACTCAATAAAAGCATTTGACTTGCATAAATAAATATGGAGATACTTGAGAGCTATGTGTTAAGAAACTAGTTTCTTTTTTTTTTCAATCTTAAATCAAAAAGATAATCTATGTTTTTATGTGTTAAAAATGAACACACAATACAAATATTCGTCAAGCGAAAATTATACAAATGAGAAAACAAAAAGTTTCTTTTTTCTGGTTCAGACGCGATTTGCGTTTAGAAGACAATACCGGATTATTTCACGCCTTACAGTCAGATTTTCCTGTAATTCCTTTATTTATTTTTGATGTTGACATTTTGGATAATCTCCCAAAAAAAGACGCCAGAGTAACTTTTATTTACGATTCACTTCAGAAAATAAATTCACAGCTAATCGAAGTTGGTTCTTCAATTCTAATCAAAAAAGGAAAAACAACAGAAGTCTGGAAATCAATTATTGAAGAATATGACGTACAAAACGTTTTCTTCAATAAAGATTACGAGCCTTTTGCAATTAAACGCGACAATTCAATTGATTCTCTTTTAAAAGAAAACAAAATCGAGTGTTTCTCTTTTAAAGATCACGTAATTTTCGAAGAAAAAGAAATCACAAAATCAGACGGAAATCCTTATACAGTTTACACTCCTTATAAAAACAAATGGCTCGAAAAATATCGTTTTTTAGGGTCAGCTCCCGAATATGATTCTACTCCATTTCAATCTAATTTTTTCAAAAATCAATTTTCATT
Organism: Flavobacterium xizangense; assembly: GCF_054075145.1. Classification (NCBI taxonomy): domain Bacteria; kingdom Pseudomonadati; phylum Bacteroidota; class Flavobacteriia; order Flavobacteriales; family Flavobacteriaceae; genus Flavobacterium; species Flavobacterium xizangense. The sequence continues at coordinate 37,839 of NZ_JBSIPG010000007.1, forward strand.
TCCAGAATTATCAGAAATTGGTTTTGAAAGAAGCCTTGTAAAAGTACAGCCACATAATTTAACCCAAATTGCCAATTATAAAGAAACGCGAGATTTCCCTGCTTTAGACAGTACTTCATATCTTTCTCCACATTTACGTTTTGGAACCGTGAGTATTCGAAAATTAGTAAATTGGGCCAACCGAAAAAATCAGACTTTTTTAAGTGAATTAATTTGGCGGGAATTCTTTATTCAAATACTGTTTAGTTTCCCGAATTGTGTCAATCATAATTTCAAGTCAGCTTACGACGGAATTCAATGGCGTAATAATGAAGAAGATTTTAAACGCTGGTGTGCCGGAACAACAGGTTATCCAATGGTCGATGCAGGAATGCGTCAACTTAACGAAACTGGTTATATGCACAATCGTGTTCGAATGGTTGTAGCTAGTTTTTTATGCAAACATTTACTGATTAACTGGCAATGGGGAGAAGCCTATTTTGCCGAAAAATTATTGGATTTTGAATTAGCATCCAATGTAGGAAACTGGCAATGGGCTGCGGGAACGGGTTGTGATGCCGCACCTTATTTCAGAGTTTTTAATCCCGAAATCCAACAAAAGAAATTTGACGAAAAAGGCGAATACATCCGAAAATGGATTCCTGAATTTGATTTTGGTTATAATGAACCAATGATTGATCACGCTTTTGCGAGAGATCGTGCGATTGCGACTTATAAAGCTGGAATTTTGAAATAAGTTTTTTTTTGTTTCAAGTTTCAGGTTTCAGGTTAACAAACAATACGAAAAAAAATTTATCAAAGTTTAAAACTTTAACAAAGTTCTATAGATAAAGTTGAGCCAACTTGAAACCTGAAACTTGAAACAAAAAAAACAAAATTTAGTACTTCAAATAATTCTCCACCACAATTTTCGCCTTCAAATCAAACATTAAATTGTAAAGTCCAAAGAAAGTACGGTTCATGTAAATAAAATGCTTAGAACCACGATTTCCATTCATTTTTTTCAAATTAGTATCTTCAGAAAAGCGTTTTCCTAATACAGCAATCGCGTTGAAAAAAGTTTCATCAGCAAAATCGAAAGTTTCATTCTGGAAAGGCTTAGTAAAAAGCGATAATAAATCATGGAACATCTCCGTGAAATATTCAACTTCTGCTGGCGTATCATCTTCACGAAGAATTTCTAATTCGTATAACTTATCATTAAAAAGCTTCTCGTCAGTAATTACATTTTTATTGATTAACTCAAAATACGGTGTATAAAACTCTTCTGGGATTTGTTTCATACAACCAAAATCCAATGCAATTAATTGATTTTGATCATCAACCAAAAAATTTCCTGGATGCGGATCTGCGTGTACTTTTCGCAAAACATGAATTTGGTACATATAAAAATCCCAAAGCGCCTGTCCTATTTTATCGCTAGCTTCCTGATTTGCATTTTTTGTCGTAAATTCTGAAAGATGAATTCCGGTCATCCAGTCCATCGTGATAATTTTCTCTGATGAAAATTCTGGATAATAGTTCGGAAAAGCGATGTTTTCAATTTTACTGCAAGCATCAACAACTTCCTGACTTTGTTTTAATTCCAATAAATAATTCGTTTCTTCAATCAATTTGTCTTCGACTTCTTTGAAATATTTATCCGAATCTTTCCCCTGAAGATTAAACATTCTAATGGCAATTGGTTTTACCAAAGCCAAATCAGAAGAAATACTGTTTGCAACTCCTGGATACTGAATTTTAACAGCCAGCTTTTTGTTGTTTTTCTTCGCCAAATGTACTTGGCCAATGCTCGCTGCATTTATAGAATTCGGATTGAAGTCGTCAAAAATTTCATATGGCGTTTTTCCGAAATTACTTTTGAACGTTTTTAAAACCAAAGGAGCAGAAAGCGGCGGAACAGAAAACTGAGAAAGCGAGAATTTCTCGACATAAGCCTGAGGCAGGAAATTTTTGTCCATACTCAACATTTGAGCAACTTTCAGCGCGCTTCCCTTTAAACTTTTTAATCCGTCATAAATATCCTCTGCATTATTTTCATTTAATTTATCTCGGGTCAAATCTGGATTAACTATTTTTTCTGCATAATGTTTTACATAGTTTACGCCAATTTTAGCACCGGTCTGAACCAGTTTTCCCGCTCTTTCTATTTTCGAAGTTGGTATATAATCGATTGTTTTCATTGTTTGCTGTATATTTTTTCTTTAAAGAGAAATTTTCCAAGATCAATCAAATGATTCATTGGCGCAACATTCATCAATTCGAAGGACGCATTCACTGATTTTTCGATGAAAATATCAGTTTTTTCAAAAGCAGCAGATTCATCATCCATCCAGAATTTTATGGTCAGCATTAACTGCAACCAAGCCGATTCCTGAATGGCGCTTTCCTGAAATTTTTGAAGTTTTTCCAGCTCCAATCTGTAATCATCAGTTAGAATTTCTGAAACATATTCTTTAAAACTGTTTCTGAGTGTTGTCAGCTGAACTAAATTTTTAAGTGGATTTCTGTCGATTTTAAGCGATTGAAGAACATAACTTCTGTTGGCAGTCAAAATTTCGAAGAAAGTATAATAAAAACTCAGCATTTTATTTTTCATATCATAGTGCTGATATTCTTCGTTTTTGTGAAGCAAGTTGACTGTGTTTTCAAAAAACAGTCGAAATATTTCTTTTTCTAAACCTTCTAATGTCCCAAAAAAAGCATAAAATTCCGCTTCTGTAAAATCATTTTCCTTCGCAAAATGAAAAACGGATTTTGGTTTTTGGCCTTTTTCTAAAACTTCATTCATGTATATTGAAACGAGATCATCTTTGGTAATTACCTTTTTTTTAGTCGCCATTTTATTAAAATTTAGAATTTGCCATAAAGGTAAACATTGTTTAAGTACCTTTACTAATCATTAAACAAGAAGTACTGTTAAATATATTATAAACTATTATGGCTCAAAATGTTTTAATAACCGGCGGAACAGGATTTATTGGTAAGCACCTAGCCGATGTTCTTATAGACAATGGCTTTTCAGTGTCTGTTTTGAGCCGATCTGAACAAAAAAACACACCATCTATTACGTATTACAAATGGGATCTCAAAAGAAATTTTATTGAGAAAGAAGCCGTTCTGAATGCTGATTATATTGTACATCTCGCCGGCGAAGGAATTGTTGAAAAAAGATGGACTAAAAGACGCAAAAAAGCAATTTTAGAAAGCCGAACAAAACCTATCGAACTTATTTTTTCAATTTTGAAAGAAAACAACAAAACAGTAAACGCATTTGTTTCTGCATCTGCAGTTGGAATTTACGGGGCAATTACCAGCAACAAAATTTGCAATGAAGAAACGCCGCCCGCAAATGACTTTCTGGGAAGAACTTGCCAGGTTTGGGAAAATACCACCGATAAAATAAATACGCTCGGAATTCGAACGGTAAAAATCAGGACTGGAATTGTTTTTGCAAAGGACGAAGGTTTCTTAAAAAAAGTTGTTCCGAGTTTCAAATCGGGTTTTGGTGCGGTTTTAGGTTCAGGAAAACAATATTTGCCCTGGATTCATATTGATGATTTAGTTCAAATTTACCTAAAATCAATTACCGATGAACGTATACATGGTGTATACAATGCCTGTATTACCGATAATACAAGAAATTCGGGGTTTTCAAGAACATTAGCAACTATTTTAGGTTACACGATCTGGCTTCCTAAAATACCCGCTTTCTTCTTAAAAATTGCACTTGGAGAAATGAGTAAAGCGGTTTTAAAAGGTCAACGAGTTTCATCACAAAAAATACAGAAAACAGGATTTGAATTCCAGTTTACAGATTTAGAGCGAACACTTCGCAGTTGCCTGCAATAACATACGACTCAGACTCTACAAATTCTTGAGGTGAATTGCTGCTACCCATTTATTTTAAAACCAAAAGAATTTGTAAAGATCTTCGTCAATTTTTATTTCATGATTCCCGTTAAATCCGTCTGGACGGTTTTTGAAATTTTGTTGGCTACAACATAAGGAATTTCGATGTTAAAATCTTCTACAGAAATTGGAAAATTTGACACAATTTGAATTCCTTCAGGAACTCTTTTCATCAGCGCTTTTACAGCAATTATTTTCGATTTCCCATGCAGGTACAGTTTTCCTTTAATGTCGTATTCTCTTTCAGTTTCATCGATATTTTTTAGGTCGAATTTTTCGATTTTGCCTTTAAAAACTGCTTTTGGATAACGATGGCTTTCAATATAATTATCGTTAAAATGTTCCTGCATTAAATCCATTTTAAAACGAAAATCTTTGATAATAACAGTACATATAAGTGTACTTGTTTCAGGCTCAAGAACAAGAGTTCCGAGCTTATTTACCGCTTTCACTTCTTCAAAAAAAGGAACAGAAGCTTCAAAATTTACAACCGCTGAATTGGTTTTAAATTTATCCTGAGCAAGCAAAGAAAATGCGGTAAAAAGTAAAATTAATAAAGTAGTTCTTTTCATAATCGTCATCATTAAACAATTATGTCATTCGATTTTTTTATTTTAAGAAGAGAAAATCAGAACTTAAGATAATAGCTTAAAAAAATAGAATGGCAGTACTCCGTGAGATATTCCTTAACCTAATAATTGTATACTTAAAGTTACGAAATTTCTATTTACAAAGTTCTTGAACTACTGCTAAAAATTTGTGAATATTTTGGATGAAAAATTAGTACAGTGAATTATGAAGTACCCATGGGACAAAAAAAGATTGTGTTCTATTATATTTCTGTCAATATATAATCTCTACGAGATATTCCGTTAGGAATTAAATATTGGTAGAAAAAAAACATATAAACATCGCTATTTGTCCCATAGGGACTTTACCTCAATTTTATTACTGAACAGGCGTGCAAATTTCAATCAAAAATCCTTCGGGATCACGTAAATAAGCCACAACCTGCCCCCAAGGTTTTTTCGTTGGTTCTGTTATTAAAACGGCTCCAAAAGAAGTTGCTTTTTGTACTAATTCTCCAACATCATCCGTTATAAAACCGATCTCAATTGCAAAAGGCTTATTTTCTAAATTACTTTGAATGAAGCCGTCTTTTAAATTTTGGTTTGCTAATTTTTTTGATGCAAATGAAAGTGTGGTTTCTCCTGTGATTAATTCGCCATAATCATTGTCTGGGCTAATAAATCTCCTTGTAAATCCAAAGGCATTTTCATAAAATTCAATTGCTTTTTCGACTTCTTCAACATATAATATTGTATATCCAAACTTTACCATTGTGTTGTAATTTTAATGTTATAACCTAAAGATAGACAATCTAACTGATTTCTAATAGAACATTATATTTATCCAAGCTTGCTAAATCTTCGATAGAACTCACATTGGCAACTTTTTCATGCTCTTCAACTTCTTTTTTTGTTTCAATATGTTTGATGGCTTTTCTAAAGCGGCGTACTTCTTCCAGGCTTGATAAAATAAGCCCCGGAACCTGAACGCTTTTACCTTCTTTATCTTTTGCAACCATTGTAAAGTAAGACGAATTGCAATGTTTTATTACGCCAGTCTGAATGTTTTCTGCTTCTACGCGAATTCCAACAACCATTGAACTTCTTCCTACATAATTTACAGAAGCTTTCATAGTTACCAATTCTCCTACTTCAATAGGTTTTAAAAAGTTTACTGTATCGACAGACGCGGTTACGCAATAATTCCCACTGAATTTTGATGCCGATGCAAACGCAATTTGGTCCAGTAATTGCAAGATATATCCTCCATGAATTTTACCGCTAAAGTTGGTATGCGATGGCAGCATTAATTCTGAAATACTAATTTTTGATGATGAAACGAGTTTGAAATCTGTAGCCATGTTTTTGTTTTTTGGTATGTTTGTGTTGATTTTTAAACCCATAGAATCATAGATTTTATAATTAGAAAAAAGACGTCTCACTTCCATAAACAAGCATAGTGCTATGTGTTAGAAACGAGTTTCTTTTTTTATGCTCTCTACATAAGATAAGACCTATATTTATATGTGTTTAAAATATTTATACTTTGTTTAATTCAAAAATTGATTTTCGTCTTCATTTGAGGCTCTTGCAATAATACTTTCAGGAAGCGACTTTTTTGCCTTTGCACCCATTTTTTTTAGTCTTTCAACGCTTGAAATCAAGTTTCCTTTTCCGTCGACCAATTTATTCATAGCGCTTTCGTATTCAGTTTTGGTATCTTTGATTTTATTTCCAATTCGGACCAAATCGCTCACAAAACCTTCAAATTTATCATAAAGTGCTCCTGCTTGTCTCGCAATCTCAAAAGCATTTTCCTGTTGCTTCTGATTCGTCCACATGCTATCAATTGTGCGCAAAGTCGCCAATAAAGTAGTCGGAGTTACAATTACAATATTTTTATCGAAAGCTCTATTATATAATGTAGAATCTTCATTCAAAGCAATTGCAAAAGCAGGTTCTATCGGGATAAAAAGCAAAACAAAATCTGGACTTTCAATTTGATATAAATCGTGATAATTTTTGTTTCCCAGTTGCTCGACATGTCTTTTTATAGAACTGACATGTTCTTTTAGAAAATCAATTTTCAATATTTCCGATTCTTCGTTAACCCATTTTTCGTAAGCTACCAGCGAAACTTTAGAATCGACGATCATCTTTTTCCCATCGGGCAAATTGATTACAACGTCGGGCAGCACTCGGGCTCCTTCTGTGTTGGTAAAACTTTGCTGTACTTCATATTCGCGTCCTTTTTCTAAACCTGATTTTTCTAAAACACGTTCCAAGACCAATTCGCCCCAATTTCCCTGCATTTTAGTATCGCCTTTCAAAGCTTTGGTCAAATTCAGGGTTTCCTTGCTCATTTGCGCATTCATTTCACTTAAGCCAATAATCTGCTGGCGCAACGCAGCATGATAATCGATACTTTCTTTATGCGTTTGTTCGACTTTTTTCTCAAATCCCTGAATTTTATCCTGAAGGGGCAACAGAATGCTTTTCATGTTTTCGCTGTTCTGTTCTGTAAATTTAGCCGACTTTTCTTCGAGAATTTTATTTGCCAGATTTTCAAATTCTTTGGTGAATTTTTCCTGAAGCTCTGTTATTTCAACTTTCTGTTCTTTATGGCGTTCCCACAAATTTTCAAAATCGACTTCTTTTTTTGAAAGCTGAATTGCCAGACTGTCTTTTTCTGTTCGGATATTTTCTTTTTCAGTATTGATTAATTGAACTTGTTTCTGAAAATTATTTCTTTCCATTTCAAGCTGTTCTTTTTGCTGTTGTAGCTGATTTAAATTGGCATTTAATTTTTCTTCCAAACTCGCTTTCTCCGCATGAGATTTGGCCGACATTAAAAGTTTTCCTAAGTAAATACCTAAAAATAGAGCAACGATAAAAGACAATAAAATGGGAAGAAAGTCCAACATACCTAAGTTTTTTTTAAGTAAAAGTACGCAATAATACGTAGTAGTAAATCTTTAAAATTAAAATTTCACGAATTCGCATCTATTCTAAATTAAATCATCATTTTGAAAAAAAAATAAAAGAAAAAACAAATTTCTACGCAACCTTTTTATAACTCAGCCATCTACAAAATATAACCTATTAAAATAATACAATGAAAAAATTAATGTTGAGCTTATTTATAGCTTTTGGATTGAGCGCATGCTCGCTTGGAAATGATGATATGAATGTTGATTGCGGTGCAAATACAGAGTTAGGATTTACTGGTTTTCCTCTTTTATGCAATTATGCCATTAAAACTTTACCTGAAAATCCAGCAGCCGTTGTTGTAACAAGTCAAGATAAAATGGAAGCACTTTTTACAAAACACGAAAATACTTGTCCGGTTGCTACCGATGCTAATATCGATTTTACTAAAAACATGCTAGTTGGTATTTTTTCAGGAATGAAAACAACAAGCGGTTATACTATAAAAATGACTTCGATTGTAGAAAACAAATGCGAAATGGTGATCAGTTACTATGAAAGCGGACCACAGTCAGGAGAAAATATTTCAACAAGTACAACATATCCTTCAGATTTTATTTTGATTCCAAGATCAGGTAAAACCATTATTTTCAATAAGACAACTGAAACTCCGGATAATATTATTATTGGAAGCTATTTTGGAAATTGTACAGGATCTGATTGTCAAAACTTTTATCAGTTAAATGATTTCAATATTTTAAAATTATTGAGCACAGCTTCAGGAAATTTCAACTTCGACCAATCAGCTTATTCTGCAAAAACTAAAAGAGGTGAATATACTGCATTTGGAAAAATTATTCCTTCAGAAATTTTAAACTTAAAAGGACAAACCAAAACGTACGGATCTCCAGATGCAGCAGATCAAGGTGGTATCTTTTTCCAATGGAAACAAGGTGCAACTACAACTAAAATTTTCATAGACAACAACGATACTGCTGATCAAAGTGCAGATATCAAAGCTTTCAAAAAAGCAATCAAAGATAAAATCACAAGTTTAAAATAATCTGATTATGAAGAAACATTTTTTATTTCTTATAGTTTTTGGACTTTTTACTACCGCCTATTCAATTGATTCTTCCAATTTAAATTCGGGCTCAATTGTGAATACTTGGATTTGGGAAAAATCGATCGGAGGAGCGAGTAACCCTTACACAGCGACCCCAAAAACTGCTGGCTTTACAAAAAAAGTAATTTTTACTCCTGAAGGAAGAGTTATCACCTATAAAAATGATGTAGAAATCAGAAACAGTTCTTATGAAATAGGAAAAGGAATTGGTTTTTCTGATCATGCAGAACACGACCTAATTACCTTTGAAGGGAAAACATACGTGATAGAAAACCTTGACAATCAAAACCTAACCATTGTAAGCAATAATCAAGATGCTGCACGCAGTATCTTCAAAAGGTAGTTTTTTAAGTATATAAAAACTATTTTTGCAAAACCAAACAATACCACTTTTTTTGAAAGACGATTTAGAAAAATACATTAGGCTCTGCATACAGAATAACCGGGAGGGACAGCTGAAAATCTATCAGCTGTTTTCGCCGGTTCTATATGGTATTTGCTTAAAGTATATGAAAAATGAAGATGATGCTAAAGATGTTTTTCAAGAAGCATTTGTAATTGTTTTTCAAAAAATAAGCCAATATAAATTTGAAGGAAGTTTTGAAGGCTGGCTAAAACGAATTTTCATCAACAAACTCATTGAAACTTTAAATAAAAAGAAAAAAGAAAGTTTCTTTTTAGATGTTTTTGACCCTGATACTGATTTTATCGAAGAAGAAGAATTAGAAACGATTCCGATAGAAAAAGAAAAACTATTAGAATATATTCGGGATTTACCCGATCAATACCGGACGGTTTTCAACTTATATGTTTTTGAACATATGAAACATAAAGAAATAGCCGAATTATTGAAGATTTCAGAGGGAACATCAAAATCAAATTTAAACAGGGCAAAGGGAATTTTGCAGAAAAGGATTTTGAGCATAAAAAATTTTAAAATAGCATGAAGAAGCAAAAAATAGAAGATATTTTTTCATCATTGGAAGACTTTTCGAGTGTTCCGCCACCAGAACTTTGGGCTGGTATTGAGGAAAAATTAGACAAACCTAAAAAGAAAAAAAGAGTAATTCTTTGGTGGTCGGCTGCGGCATGCTTATTATTATGCTTATCACTTCCTGCAGTTCTGTCTGATTCGGGTAATAAAATTGGTAATGGTACTTCTGTAGAAAAAAACAATGTAGTTCTTGATGAAAATAAAAATGGTGAAAATCATGAAAAACCGACTTCAACAGAAGATCAAAATTCGGAAAACAATAAAGAAGAAATTTTAAAACCAGATTCTGAAAAGGTTACAAACTCTAGAAACAATTCGATTATAAATCAAACGAAAGAAACAGCAGTTGCTGAAAATAATTCAGAAACAGAAAATGCTTCTAAAACTGCACGTTCAAAATCAAATGTTTCAAAATCAAATGTTTCAAAATCAAATGCTGTAAACAGCAATACAAATCAGGCTGTCGCCGAAGGAAAAACGGCTAACGAGAAAAATAATCCGCTATCTGTAACTGGAAATCAAAAACCAAACTCAGAAAAACAAATTTCGAATCAGGCAGTTGCAGTTCAAAATTACAATTCAGCGAAAGAAAATAGATTTAATTCAGCTGAGAAAAATCAACTGAATGCTTCAGAAACTCAGAAATTAAACGCTGAAAAAAGCAATTCAAATCAGGCTGTAGCAGTTAAAAGTTACAATCCAGAAAAACAAAATAGATTTAATTCAGCTGAGAAAAATCAGTTTAATACTTCTGAAAATAAAAAATCAAACAACGAAAAAGGAAATACGAATCAAGCTGTTGCGTTTAAAAATTACACTTCAGGAAAACAAAACGGATTTAATTCTGCTGGAAAAAATCAGTTTTCTGAAAATGAAAAAAGAAATCTTGACAACGTTTTGGCTGAAAAAACATTTACAAGCAAAACAACGAATTCATTTAATGCGACTTCAAAAAATCAACTTCCAAATTCTATTTTTGAAAGCAATTTAAATTCGAATGCAAATAATCTTGCTTTAAATACTTCGAAAACAAATTCAACGGAAAGAAAGCCAAATATGCTGAGTGAAAATAAAAAGGAAACTTTAGATAAGACTCAGAAATCGGAAAATGTAATTGCTGATAAAACACAAAAACGCGATTCAAAATTTAATGATATTTTGAGCAAGAAGGATTCTGTGCAATTAGCTGAACTTCAAAATCTAGAAAAAGGAATCATTACTCCTGAATTGAAAAAAGAAAAAGGAAAAGAAAAAGATCCAAAAACCACTGCAAATAAAGAAAAATGGGCGGTTGAAGTTTTTGCAGGAGTAGCAAGTTCTGAAAACTATAAAAATGATAAAACGCTGGGCAACGTCAATGATTCTAAACAAAGCAATAGTTACGGAGTAAAAACAAAATACAAGCTCAACAAAAAATGGACTGTAGGTTCTGGATTTAAAATAAATGAATTAGGACAAAGTGTTGCAAATGTTTCATATATTAGCACGAAAAATAATGCATTTTTAGGAACCAGCGATTATTTAATACAAAATGCGACCGTTCCTCAGATTGCAACAAACGAAAGTTATGTACTGGTTTCTAATACCACAAAAAATGCACTGAAAAGTGATAACATTCAGAGTGGAAACTTAGATCAGAGCTTGAAATATATCGAAATGCCGTTAGAGGTTTCGTATGCTGTTTTCTCCAAAAACAAAGCAAGTATCAGTTTAAATACGGGCGGTTTTGTTGGAAAACTAATTTCAAACAGCATTGCTATTGATGGAAATTCGATTGGCGAAAACGCAAACGCAAATGAGTTCGTTTACGGTTCAACTTTGAGCAGTACAGTCCAATATCGAGTGTATAAAAAAACAAATATTTTTGTAGAACCAGCTATGAATTATTATATTAATCCTTTGAGCAGTCAGTCTTTCAATCAATTCCAATGGGGGTTGAATTTTGGATTGAATGTCTCATTTTAAAAAATTTATTAACTATTTAAACCCCAAAATCAACGTAACCCCCTAAACCTACATAATTTTGAAAACAAGCCTAAAAGCCAGTCTTCTCAAAATGATCGTAAAAAACCATTGGTCGAACCACAAATCTTTCCCCAAGGATTTAATTTTAGCCAAAGAACTGGTTTATGATTGTTTTGATTTTGATTGCACTCAGCCGCAGCAGGAAAGTGAAAGCATTGATTATAGTGCCTACCGCTTCCTGATGAATGAAAAACATGTTTGTTATCGTGAAGCTAAAATCACTCCAGCAAAAACTGGGCAGTTTGTCACTTTGTGGAAACGAAGCAGACTCGGAGTTATCGAGCCTTTTGATCATTCTGATACCATCGATTTTGTCATTGTAAGTGTTCGAAAAGATAATCTTTTGGGACAATTTATCTTTCCAAAAAATGTTATGCTGGAAAAGGCCGTTTTCTCTTCAAAAACAGAAGAAGGAAAAAGAGCCATCAGAGTTTATCCGCCTTGGGATGAAACTGAAAGTAAACAAGCTAAAAAAACGCAGCAATGGCAATTGGATTATTTTTATCCAATAGTTCCTGAACCTGATTTTGACGCTTTTAAAAAATTGATTTCCTATTAATAAAAAAGGCTGCCTGGTTAAACAGACAGCCTTTTTCACTTTTATATTTTAAAGTTAAATTGCAGTATAACCTCCATCTGCAATAATATAACTTCCAGTTGTAAAAGAGGATTTTTCAGAGCTCAAAAACACAACCAGATCTGCAACTTCCTGAGCAGTTCCTAGTCTGTTCATTGGTGCTTTTGCCGCAACGGCATCCATCAAATTTTGAGTCAGATTGTCTTTCAGTAAAGCCGTTTCGATATAACCCGGCCCAACAGCATTACAGCGAATATTTTTTAATGCATATTCAGCCGCAATATTCTTAGTCAATCCCACTACTCCATGTTTTGATGCTGTATAAGCAGGACTGTTTGGCGCTGCAACCTGACCATGAATTGAGGCAATATTAACGATGCTTCCACCGCCATTTTTTTCCATTTGCTCTAACTGATAGCGACACGCATAAAAAACACCACTCAAATTAAGCGCAATTACACGATCCCAGACATCAGGTTCGTATTCGCTGGTTGGTTTTGCTGGCCCGCCCATTCCGGCATTATTGCAGGCAATATCAAGTCGGCCGTATTTTGAAACTGTCACCTCCACCATATGTTTATTATCCATTGCGCTCGACGAATCTCCTTTTACAAAAAAAGCCTCGCCTCCACTGTCTTTTATAATTTTTACAGTTTCTTCACCATGTTCAACATTTATATCCGAAAGGACCACTTTTGCTCCTTCCCGAGCATAAGCTTCTGCAACCGCGCGCCCAATTCCTGAACCACCACCAGATACAAAAGCCACTTTGTTTTCTAAAAGTGCCATATTCTTGTAATTTTAAATTGTCCTTACAATTTACGAAGATATCACGCAACGACAGCAGCAAAACCGGAGTTTAAAATAACATTAACTTGATATGCTAATCAAATGTTATTTAACCCTAAAACGACTTCTTTTTAAGAAAAAATCCGTAATGTTTTAATTCTCTCCATCCAATTTCATATTTCCACGATCTTCATGACTTTCGGGATTTGAATTTGGATAACGGTTTGGTGTAATATCTGAATTACGGTCTTTATTCTCGACTGTTTTTTTAGCTTGTTCATCTGTTGCTACACCCCGATTTACGTTTGGATTATTTGGGTTTATTTCATTGGCAACTTTTTTGATTTTCTCATTTTCGTTTCTTGCTCTTTCCACAACTTCTTTATTTCCCTCTTTATCTGCAACAACTTCTTTTTTCAAATTAACAGATTCTGATTTTCCATCGTGTGAAACATTTTTGCCTTTTGTATCATCTACATTTTTCTGTACTCCATTTATTTTTTTTGAGCCTAAATTATTCGTTTCCATAACTTTTACTTATTTAGCGTTCTTTCTATAATGTTACGAATTCCTCACTTGAAAAATTTACGACTTGATCTTGCTTTTGTTTTATAATTGCCATCTTTTCGAAATTTATTACCTTTAATGATAGCAACTTAACATTCAAATTATTATGAATTTCTTCAAAATCAAAACCTGTTGGTCAAATGCCGAATTTATTCTTATAAAATTATGTTTGGCTTCAGTCTATATTTTAGTCGGAAGCTATTTTCATGAATTTTTCCAAAACTATTATAAGGTTTTGCTTGTCATTTTCGGGATAAATGTAATTTGGTTTGTGTATCAATGGCTCAAAAAAATGAAAGCTTAAAAACTTTACCCATTAATTTTGCCAAAGAAACTATCTTTGCAAAAAAATAAAAATGCACAGACACTTCATTCTTTTTAAACCGTACGGCTATTTGAGCCAATTCATTTATGAATTAAAAAGAAAGAAAAAGCTGTTGGGCGAATTGCACGATTTTCCCGAAGGAACAATGGCAATTGGAAGACTAGATGAAGATTCTGAAGGATTGCTTTTGCTGACAACCGACGGTAACATGAGCGAACTCGTTCGAAGCAAAAAAGTTGACAAAGAGTATTATGTTCAAGTTGATGGATTAATTACTCCAGAAGCGATAGAACAATTGCAAAAAGGTGTCGAAATTGGACTTGATGGTGGCAAATACAAGACAAAACGTTGTAAAGCATCTATTGTTACCGAAATTCCGGATTTTGGGCCACGAGCTAAAAAAATTCGGGACGAACGTCATGGTCCAACTTCCTGGGCATCAATTACAGTCAGAGAAGGAAAATTTCGTCAGGTCCGAAAAATGACTGCTGCAGTTGGCTTTCCAACATTACGCTTAGTACGAGTTCGGATTGGTAATGTATATTTGCAAAACCTAAAAGCGGGAGAAGTTCTTGAAGTTTCCGATTTTCAATTAGATAATTAGAAAATATGGCAATTAGATAATACTGAAAACTCATAATTCATAACTCATAATTCATAACTCAAAAAAATGCTAAACGTTGTTCTTGTAGAACCTGAAATACCTAACAATACTGGAAACATTGGAAGATTATGCGTTGGTACAGAAAGCCGACTTCATTTAATTCACCCTTTTGGATTCGTAATCAATGACAAAAACCTGAAACGTTCCGGATTGGATTATTGGGTGCATCTCGATGTAACCGAATATCAAAATGTAGAGGAATGGATGCAACAAATTCCAGATAAATCTCGTGTTTTTTTAATGAGTTCGCATGCCGAAAAATCATATTTAGAAACTGATTTTCAAGACGGCGATTGGCTGGTTTTTGGGAAAGAAAGTGTTGGTTTAAGCAAAGAAGTTTTGGCTTTATTTGAAAATCATTTAACAATCCCGATGTCAAAATTGATTCGTAGTTTTAATATTGCGAATTCTGTGGCTTTTGTGGTTGGAGAAGCTAAGAGACAAATTGGAATAAAAAAAATTTAATCGTTTATTTGTTTAGCTGTCTAATCAAAAAATCAGAACGTTATATATGATTGAAAAATTATTATTCAACTTAGAAGTTATACTTATCGATTTTTTTTCTGCATATGGGTTACTGAGTATTATCTACTTAATTCTTTCAATATTCATCAAAAATCAATTTCTTCAAAAAATTAATAGTCAGTCAAACCGTTTTATTTCTTTTACTGGAATTATTTATTTAATTATCTGGCTAACTGCAACAATAGTCGAATTGAATATTATAGACCAAGAAAACAAAAATTATTTGATCAACAGGATGTTTGGCAAATATTGGTTTGGATTTTGGCTTCAACCTTTACTATGGATTTCTATGAGCCAACTTCTTAGAATTAAAGCAATCGAAAAAAACATTCTTTTAAAATTAATTTTCAGTCTTTTCTTTATTCTCTCAATTGAAAAAATAGTTATCATTACTTCTTCTTTTCATAGAGATTATTTACCAAGTTCATGGACAATATCATCTAACATTTATTCTACAAATATATTTCTTGAGCTATTAATTAAATTTTCCATTTTTCTAATTGCTGTTGGAATCTTCACAATGATTAGCCAAAAAATTAATGATTTAAAAGCGATCAAAATCAAACAATAATTAACTTTTATTTTTTTGACATAAAAACATTATGACCAACACCATAACCGTAGAACAAGCTTTAAAAAAAGGCAGATGGCAATTGAAATATTTGCCTATGATTGTAACTTTTGGCATTATTGGAGGAGGAATTTACCTTTTCGATGCAAAAATAGTTGGAGGTTGGATCATTCCTATAGGTTTTTTATTAGGGTTCATATCTGGCTGGTTGGTATGGAGTTATTATGTAAATATTTGGAAAGTATGGGCATATGAAAATGTACGCAATATTCACGAATTACAGCGAAAAGCAGTTGAAGAAAAATTAATTTGGCAAAGTGGAAGCTGGTTTGAAAAAACTGAATTTAAAAATTATCAGCAAAAGCAGAAATTAAAACAGTTAGAGAAAAAATTTCTTGAAAAAGACATTTTCAAAGATGACATTTCAGTTCCAAAAGAAACACTAATTTTTTATTCAAGAATTACTATTCTTTTTTTATTAGTACTTTCTCTAGTAATGAACATATCGGGTATCTACTTTCTATATGAGAAAGAATATTTAGGATTATTTTTCTTAGGAATAGGTGTTTATTTAACTTATGATAATGTTAAAAAATTAAGAGACAAAAGCCCTCAAATTATAATTAATGCCGAAGGAATAAAACTTAAAGATGAAAAACTTGTTAAATGGAATAACGTCCTAAATGACAGAGTTTTTACCGAAATAAGAGGGAAAAATTCCACAACCTATTTGGCATTTAATCACGAAAAGATTGATATTGGAGAATTGGACATAAAAACTAAGGACTTAGAAAAAATGCTTCATGTGTATCGTGTCCGTAATGAAAACACTCTTTAGGTCACAATAAATTTTCCTTTTTCTGAATCAAAAATAATATGTTCATCTTTGAATAAAGACGCAAAACTTCCATTCGAAATTAAATTACACGGCTGATCTTGTACTATATTTTCTGGCGTCATGACAATCATTTCATCACTTAACTGAATTGCAAGATCAATATCGTGGGTAGAAAACAAAATGCATTTTTCTGTTTCCTGCGTCAGTTTTTTCAATAATTTGAATAACGAAACTTTATGAAGCAAATCAAGATGGGTTGTTGGTTCATCCAAAATAATCAAAGGCGTATCCTGCGCAAGCGCGCGCGCAATTAAAACCTTCTGCAATTGTCCGTCGCTTATTTCAAAATGCTTCTTTTTTGCTAAATGCGTGATTTGAGTTAAGGCTAAAGCTTGATTAACTTTTACAACATCTTCAGGAGTTAAAGTTCCAATCCAATTCGTATAGGGCTGACGTCCCAACGCAACCAATTCAAAAACAGAAAGATTGCTTGGCGGTAGTTTTTCGGTTAAAACCAAACTTAAATTCTGCGCTAATTCTAAAGGCTTGAATGCCGAAATATTTTTTTCATTCAAATAAACATTTCCAGACAATGGTTTTTGGATTCCGGTAATTGTTCTGAGTAAAGTCGATTTTCCAATTCCGTTTGCTCCAATCAAAGTAATGAGTTTTCCTGATGCTAAATTTAGATTTAGATGCTCAGCAATGGTCGTAACTCCTTTCTTGGATTTGTATCCAATATTTAAATTTGAAGTAGTTAAAATGTTTTTCATTTTTAAAGATTCTGAGTTACTAAGATCCTAAGCTTCTAAGTTTAAAAATAATCCGTTTAATCTGTGCAATCTGTGGCTAAACAAATTACTGAAAATTTCTTTTTCGGACTAAAAGCCAAATTACAACCGGCGCACCAATTATAGAGGTTATCGCATTTATTGGAAGCGTTACATCAAATCCTGGCATTTGTGAAACGATATCACAAAACAGCATTATTATAGATCCAAAAAACAATGTACTCCAAAACAATATTGTATGATTGCTTGTTTGAAAAACCAGTTTTGCAATATGCGGCACTGCAAGTCCGATAAAAGCAATGGGGCCTGCAAAAGCCGTAATACTTCCTGATAAAATACTCGTAGCAAATATGATGACCAACCTTGCTTTTTTAAAGTTCAACCCCATGCTTTTTGCGTAATTTTCGCCCAAAAGCAATGCATTTAAAGGCTTGATACTACTTGCGCTTAAAAGCAAACCAATTCCGACGCAAACTGTCAAAATTCCGATGGTTCCCCAAGAAAGATTTCCAAGACTTCCCATTGACCAAAAAGTGAATTTTTGAAGTTGTTCTGCTGTACTAAAATACGTCAGGACACTCACAATTGCCGATGTAAAACTCCCGAACATCAAGCCCACAATCAAGATTGCCATTGTGTCGCGTAATCTCTGTGAAACTACTAAAACCAAAAGCAAAACTAATGTACTTCCAAAAGTAGAAGCAATAACAATTCCGTATGATGACAATGCTATTACCTGTAAAAAAGAAGGCAAAAATCCTGCTCCTAAAATTACAAAAGCAACACCCAAACTTGCGCCTGAACTCAATCCTAAAACATACGGGCCTGCTAACGGATTTCTAAATAAAGTCTGCATCAAAAGTCCGCTGATTGAAAGTCCTGTTCCAACTAAAACCGCCGTAATTGCTTTTGGCAAACGATAATTGATAATAATATATTCCCAAGTTGATTTTGTCGCTTGTCCGCCTGTTAAACTCGTAAAAACTTCCTTTAGCGGAATCGTAACAGATCCTAAACTGATGCTCGCAAAAAACATAAGCAAAAGTCCCAAAGACAAAACGACAAATAAAATGGTATTTCGTTTTTTGTTTGCCAATTTAATTCAGTTTTGATGCAAAAGTAAATTCATAACCCGTCAATAAATCCGGATGGAAAATCTTGATATAATCTTTTAAAACCAAATCCGGACGGCTTGGCGATAACTCATAAAAAATCGTTCCGCCAGTTGCTCCAAATTTACTCTCTAAAGAATAAACCGCTTTGTTTTTAAAAGCATCAAATTCACCATAATGCGGATTCGCTTTCTGTAATTCTTCTAAAGTTTTAAAAGAACCTGAAACCACCCAAACATTTGCACCTTTTGCTTTATCCAGCACTTTTTCAAAAGACAAACCTTCACTTCCTGTTCCTTTTAAATTGCTCCATAAATAATCGGCTTTTGCATCTTTCATAAATTGTGCAACCCAGCTATTCCCTTTGGCTACATACCAAACATCTTCATACATTGAACCGTATAAAACTTTTGTTGTTGCCGGTTTATCTGTTACTAATTTTTTGGCTTGATTGTAGCTTTCAACAATTTTATCAAACAATTCTTTGGCTTTGTCTTCTTTTCCAAATAACGCCCCGTAAAGCTTAATCCATTCGGCTTTTCCAAGTGGAGATTGTTCCATCCAATCGCCTTGAATCAAAACATTCAAACCGCTTTTTTTCAAATTATCCAACATCGGATTATTGTTGTCAACTCCAAAAGTCACAATCAAATCTGGGGATAATTCGATCAGCTGCTCACTATTTAATTTTTCGTTTTGTCCAACATTTTTTACCGAACCTTTATCAATAAGTACTCTTGTTTTTTCAGACGAAATATAATCGGTGTGTGGAAAACCAACCAATTTATCTTCAACTTCCAGCATTTCTAAAAACGGAATATTTGTTGTCGAAGTAACCACTACTGACTCTAATGGCACTTTTATTGTTGTATAGGTTTGAAGACTGTCCGGAACTTTAGCATCTTTCTCTTTTAAAACATATTTAAAATCCTTATTTGCATTAGGCCAAGGATTTGAGATTGTAACTACAAAATATCCTTCTTGTTTTACGATAGAAAGCCCTGAAGCGAATTCGATGCTGTTTTTTGCAGTTTCTGATTTTACGGTTTCAATATTCTCACTTTTTTTACAACTTGTAAGAAGAAAAAAAGAAAGAAAAAATACTAACTTAGGTAAATAAAATTTCATATTTAACGTTTTGGATAGGGACAAAGGTAAATCATTTTCTGATTTTTTTGTTTACTTTTATTCTTACAAAATTCAACAAATTGTATCTTTACATTATGAATACCACAAAAACAAAAATTTGCTCAAGCTGTGAAACTTCTTTCAGCTGTGGAGATATTTCAGTTGAAAACAAATGCTGGTGTAATGACTACCCACCTATTTTTAATCTTTCAGAAGGAGGTGACTGTTTGTGTCCAGACTGTTTCAAAGAAGCCTGCGAAGATAAAATCGATGCTTATATAGAAACAATAACTCCTGAAAAAGCTTTAAAAAACAAAGCCGCATCGTTGCCCAAAACAGATAAACTTATTGAAGGTATTGATTACTACATGGAAAATGGCAATATGGTTTTTAAAACCTGGTATCATCTCAAAAGAGGCAAATGTTGTGGAAACGGTTGCAGACATTGCCCTTATTAAATTATTAATTATAAATTGTTAGTTGTTAATTATGAAAAACAATGTCGTTAAAAATAAAAGCTTTGATTTCGCAATTCGTATTATCAAATTAAATCAACATCTAAACAACAACAGAAAAGAATTTACTCTTTCTAAACAACTTTTAAGATCTGGAACAAGTGTTGGCGCAATGATTAGGGAAGCTGAACATGCAGAAAGTAAAAGCGATTTTATTCATAAATTTGCAATAGCACAAAAAGAAGCTAATGAAACTGTTTACTGGTTGGAGTTATTAAAAGCAACAGATTATCTTAACGAAAAAGAATTTGATAACATTCATCACGATGCGATTGCAATTTTAAAATTAATAACAAGTATCTTGAAGACTTCAAAAAACCAATTAGTAGCAAAACAAATCCAAAAAATTAATAATTAACAATTAACCATTATAAATGATTTATTTAATTACTGGTGGAGAGCGTTCTGGAAAAAGCCATTATGCACAAAATTTAGCTTTACAACTTTCTGATTCACCTCTATACGTTGCAACAGCGAGAAAATGGGATTCCGATTTTCAGAATCGTATTGATCGTCATCAGCAAGAACGTGACGAACGCTGGACTAATATTGAAAAGGAAAAACATTTAAGCGAAATTGATTTTTCAGGAAAAGTGGCACTTATTGATTGCGTCACGCTCTGGCTGACTAACTTTTTTGTTGATACTAAAAATGATGTTTCTTTATCTTTAGAAGAAGCAAAAAAAGAATTTCTTTCGATTGCCAATCAGGAAAATGCTACACTAATAATTGTTACCAACGAAATTGGAATGGGCGTCCACGCCGATACTCACATTGGCAGAAAATTCACTGAGCTACAAGGTTGGATGAATCAATTTTTAGCCTCAAATGCTGATGAAGTTGTCTTGATGGTTTCTGGAATTCCAGTTAAAATAAAGGGCTAAAATTCCAATATTTAAATTCCAAATCCCGAACATCTATAAAATTCAAATATTTAAAATTCAAATTCCAATATACTGAAGTACCTTTACAAAAGAGAACAATCATATTAATAATGATTTTGGAATTTGAAATTAAAAACTTGGAATTTAAAATGAGCCATTTAGATGATATCTTAAAATCACGCCGCGATACACGACATTTTACTACCGATGAAGTTCCTGACGAAGTGATTCAAAAAGCTTTGCAGGCCGGTCACTGGGCACCTTCTGTTGGATTAACAGATGCAACCAGATATTATCTCATAAAATCTTCTGAAGTTAAAACAGCTATTAAAAATCTGTTTTTAGAGTACAACAAAAAAGCCGAAGAACTTACCGATAATCCAGAACAGAAAGAACTTTACAGATCCCTAAAACTGGAAGCAATTGAAGAAGCTCCGGTCGGTCTTATAATTGCTTATGATCGTTCGGTCTTGAATCAATTTACGATTGGAACTGTTGGCAGCAATGAAGCGGTGAAATTTAGTTCGGTTTGTGCGGCACAGAATATTTGGCTTTCACTTACAGAACAAGGCTACGGAATGGGCTGGGTTTCTATTTTAAACTATTATCAATTCAAAAAAATTCTGCATTTACCCGAAAATATTGAACCGCTTGGTTATTTCTGCGTTGGAAAACCGGCAACAAATTATAACAATCAGCCAATGTTGCAACAATTGCATTGGAAACAAAAATCGGAAGCGCCAATTTGTACAGAAATTCAAAATGTAAACGAAAATTCTGTTTCAGAAATCACAACTAATTTCACATCAAAAAATAAAATTGCAACCGATTTTGATAAACTTCTTCAAGAAAAGATAGATTCAAAAACAAAACCAATTGGCGCTTTAGGAACTTTAGAAACACTAGCTTTTCAAATAGCAACGGTTTTTGAAACTTTAACTCCGAAAATCAAAAATCCAAATATGGTCGTTTTTGCCGCTGATCATGGAATTGCAAATCATGGCGTAAGCGCTTATCCGCAAGATGTGACCCGCCAAATGGTTGGGAATTTTCTAGACGGAGGCGCTGCAATAAATGTTTTTTGCAAACAAAACCATATGCAATTATCAATTGTCGATGCTGGAGTCAATTATGATTTTCCAACAAATGCAAAATTGATTGACGCTAAAATTGCTAAAGGAACACAATCTTTCTTGCATGTGCCCGCCATGAGTCAAACGGAACTTCAATTGTGTTTTGAAAAAGGAAAATCAATCGTTCAAGAAATCGCGAAAACGGGTTCGAACTGCATTGGTTTTGGCGAAATGGGAATTGGAAACACTTCAACAGCTTCAGTTTTAATGAGTCTTTTGACCGGTTTTCCTATTGAGGAATGTGTTGGAAAAGGCACAGGAGTTGTCGATGAAAAATTAATTCAGAAACAAAATCTTCTCAAAAAAGCAATTGAAAATTATTCCGGTCAAGCCGAATTAAAAGAACAATTGGCTTTCTTTGGCGGTTTTGAAATTCTACAAATGGCAAGCGGAATGCTGACTGCCTTTGAAAATAAAATGCTGATTCTAATTGACGGGTTTATTTGCAGTACCGCATTTTTAATTGCAACCAAAATGAATCCTGAAATTATACAAAATGCTGTTTTTTGCCATTGCTCTGCTGAGAATGCACATCAAAAATTACTTGATTATTTAAATGCCAAACCAATTTTAAACCTAGATTTGCGTCTTGGCGAAGGAACTGGCTGTGCAATTGCTTTTCCAATTTTAAAATCGGCTGAAGTTTTTTTGAATGAAATGGCTAGTTTTGAAAGTGCCGGAGTTAGTAGAAAATAGTATTCAGTCTCAGTTTTAGTCTTAAAACTAAATTTTCTTAATTAATTATCTTAAATGAAAAAAGAACTACACATCTTCTTTACCTGTTTAATGTTTTACACCCGAATTCCATGTCCAAAAAACATTACGCATCATCCTGATTATTTAAACAAAGCCACACGATATTTTCCTTTTATCGGTTGGATTGTCGGAAGCATTTCATTTCTTGCTTTCTACCTTTTTTCGTTATTTCTTTCTATAGAAACCGCTGTAATTTTTGCAATTATCGCTTCTATTTTAACAACTGGAGCATTTCATGAAGATGGTTTTGCAGATGTTTGTGATGGTTTTGGCGGCGGCTGGACCAAGGAAAAAATCCTAATGATTATGAAAGACAGTGCAATTGGTGCTTATGGAGCAATTGGACTTGTTTTATTGTTTTTGGCCAAATTCAAATTGCTTTCAGAATCTCTTCTAATTTTCAAAAATGACAATAACTATTTTTTATTATTCTTATTATTTATCTCGGCTCACTCTTTAAGCCGTTTGGCAGCAATCAGTATTATTTTTACTCATGAATATTCACGAGATGATGCAACAAGTAAAAGCAAACCGATCGCAAAAAACCATACCTGGAAAGAAATTCTCGGATCCTTTTTCTTAGGGTTACTTCCTTTGCTGGCACTCTCCTATTTCTCTTTTGAGATCAAAACGATTTTGATTTTGATTCCTATTTTTTTGACAAGATATTTTCTAGCAAGATATTTCCAAAAATGGATTGACGGCTATACAGGCGATTGTCTTGGAGCCACACAGCAAGTCTGCGAAGTTATTTTTTATTTAAGTCTTCTTTTTATATGGAAATTTATCTAGTCCGCCACACCGAAACAATCTGCGAAAAAGGAATTTGCTACGGACAATCGGATGTTGATATTGTGGTTCCTTTTGATATTATTTTTGATGAAATTGTTTCGCAGTTGCCTTCTGAAGCAATGATTTTTTCGAGTCCGTTGAAGCGCTGTGTAACTTTGGCAAAACACATCCAAAATAATATCAAAACGATATCCTATCAAGAAGATGATCGTTTAAAAGAAATGAACTTTGGCGATTGGGAACTTAAAAACTGGAATGAAATTCCGCCCGAACAACTCAATCCCTGGATGGAAGATTTTGTGAATATAAAGGTTTCAAATGGAGAATCTTTTGTTGAATTGCATGATCGTGTTGGCAACTTTTTGTTGAATACAATTTCAAAAAATGTACAACATCCAATTGTTATTGTTTGTCATGCCGGAATTATAAGAAGTATCTTATGTCATCAAACTTTCCTGCCTTTAAAAGAGGCTTTTCAAAATAAAGTTGATTTTGGTCAAGTCATTAAAATTGAGCTTTGACAAAGCTTTCGTTCAGAATTTATCGGAAAAAGTAAAACAAATTTGAAAATTCAATAATTTTAACTTTATCTTTGCGCAAAATTAAGGTTGTGTTTTAATAACGAAAACACATTAAAAGGGAATCAAGTAAAAACTTGAGCTGTACCCGCAACTGTAAGCTTAGTTCTGAAAAGAATGCTTGTTGTAACTACAAAGCCACTGCTCGCCACGGCGAATGGGAAGGCATACAACAAGACGCAAGCCAGGAGACCTGCCTTTGAAACAAAGATCGAACTCTCGGGAAAAAGAGTGTAGAAATTATGACTTTAAAAAAATATTTCGCTTTTACTTTATTATTGTTGTGCCAATTTATTTGGGCGCAAAAAGATTCTATTACCAGTCTGAAAGAAGTTTTGGTTTCAGATTCAAATCTTAAAAAATACTCTGCTTCGCAATCGGTTTTAAAACTCAATGATTCTGTTATCAATAAAAACGAGGCTTTATTAACTGATCTATTAAATTTCAATTCCACTATTTATTTTAAAGAATACGGCCGCGGCATGCTTTCGACGGTTGCTTTTAGAGGCACGACTTCGTCACAAACAGCAGTGATTTGGAATGGAATCAACATCAATTCCCAAATGAATGGAAGTACAGATTTCAACACTATTTCTGGTTCCGATTATAATTCTATCAGCGTAAAAGCTGGTGGAGGAAGTGTCATTTACGGAAGCGGTGCCGTAGGAGGAACTGTTCATTTAAATAACGATTTGGCATTTTATAATCGTTTTGAGAATAATTTAAAACTTGATTACGGAAGTTTCAATACAATTGGAATTAATTATAAAACCAATATTTCGAACGAAAAATGGAGCGCACAAATTGGTTTCTCAAAAAACAGCTCAACAAACGATTATAAATATTTGAACCGATATACTTGGAAAGGCGAACAACGCTGGAACCAAAACGGACAATACTACATTATCACAATGAGCGCCAATTTGGGTTATAAATTTGATGCAAAAAACAGTTTGAAATTATATACTCAGACTTCAAATACTGATCGAAATACTTCTTTAATAACTGAGACAGAAACTCCAAGTAAATATGTAAACGGCTTCAATAGAAATTTACTGGAATACGACGGAAATTATGGCAAGTTTACTACCAATTTCAAAACAGCATATATTTTCGAAAATTACCAATATTATCCAGACAACGCTTTTAATCAATATACTTACGGAAAAACAGAAAGTTTTATCACAAAAGCTGATTTAGGATATACACTTTTCAAATCAACTCAAGTAAATGGAATTTTAGATTATAACCGAACTAAAGGCTACGGAAGCGGTTTTGGAGATAATACAAGAGAAATCAGTTCTGCGGCATTATTAGTAAAACAAGATTTTTCGAAAGACTGGAAAAATGAATTTGGTATTCGAAAAGAATTCACAGACAATTATAAATCGCCAGTTTTGTTCAATTTAGGTTCTTCTTATCAATTTGGAAAACTGTATAATTTAAAGTTGAATTTATCCCGAAACTTCAGAATCCCAACATTTAATGATTTGTATTGGGAAGAAGGCGGAAATCCAAATTTAAAACCCGAAAGTTCGTATCAGGCGGAAATAGGAAATGTTTTTACTTTCAAAAATATTTCACTTACGCAAACACTTTACTACATCAAAATTACCGATTTATTACGATGGGTTCCAGGAAGCGGGGGCATCTGGAGACCAGAAAACACAGACAAAGTAAACAGTTATGGTGCTGAAACTTTAATTAGCTGGAAAAAACAATATGGCAAAAATTATTTTGGAGCTAATGCCACTTATGCATATACAGTATCAGAGAACACAGAAACTGACAAACAGTTGTTTTTTGTTCCATTTAATAAAGTAACGGCCGCTGTGTCTTATTCAAGAAACCGAATTTCAGCTTACTACCAATTCCTTTACAATGGTTTTGTTTATACGCAAGCAGATAATGATCCAAATGAAATAGTTGATGCTTATATGGTTTCAAATATTGGAATCGACTATGATTTAAAATTTTTAAGTTCTTTCAAACTTGGATTTCAAGTATTAAATCTTTGGAACGAAAATTATGAAAGCCTTGAAAATAGACCAATGCCAGGAAGAAATTTTAATTTGTACTTAAACCTTAAATTTTAATATAATGAAATTAACTAGATTATTTTTATTAGCAATAAGCGCATCGCTTTTTGTTTCTTGTTCTAACGACGATGATAATGCCCCAAAGAGAGTTTATGATAATGGATTTTTCATCTTAAACGAAGGAAATTCTGGCGGTGGATCAGTTTCTTTTGCAAGTGATGATTTAGCCAATTTTACAGCTGACGTTTATAAAACAGCAAATGCAGGTGATTTTGCAGGAGTATATCTTCAAAATATCTTTTTCAATGGAGACAACGCTTATATCATTGCTGGTGGATCTAACGTAATTAATGTTGTAAACAGATACACATTTAAGTTAATTGCAAAAGTTGACAGCGGATTGGCAAACCCAAGATATGGTGTTATAAAAGATGGAAAAGCATATGTAACAAATGCTAACACCTATTCTTACAGCAATCCTGCAACTGGAGATACTGATGATTATATTGCTGTAATTGATTTGGCCACAAACAAAGTAGAATCTAAAATTGAATTGAAAGCTACCGCAAACCGAATTTTATTAGAAAACGGAAAATTATACATTACAGATTCTTACAATGACAAAGTATTGGTTGTAAATCCTACGACAAAAGCATTAGAAACTCCTGTGACAATTGGTTTCAGCGGAGACAGCATGGAAGTTAAAGATGGGATTTTATATGTTTTGAGAGCGCCTTACGGAGACAACAGAAGTGAAATTGTAAAAGTAAAACTATCTGATAAATCAGTTACTAAAATCACTTTCCCAAAATCTTTAGACAGAGCTGGGTATTTGGATATTTATAATGATAAAGTTTACTATACTTCTAACAAATCAGTTTACGCAATTAGCCCTTCTGCAACAGAAGCATCTACAACACCAATTTTAACTGCGAATCTTCCAACTGGTGGTTCTATTTATGGATTTGCTGTTGAAAACAATAAAATTTATATTGCTGACGGTGGTGATTTCGGATCAAACAGTAAAGCTTACATCTATAATTTAAGTGGTGTATCACAAAAAGAATTAACTGTAGGAGTTGGACCAAATGGTTTCTACTTCAACAATTAATATACCTTTTATTTTTAAATTAGTTTTTGGATTTTTTTTGAAAAAAAGGCTTTCATTTCTGAAAGCCTTTTTTTTTATTTTAACGATTTTGAAAACCCTTTTGGAACAGTTTCCAAATACATATCATTTCGTAATCCGTTGATTTTTTTCGAATCATCTATATAAGGCAAAACAAAACTTTTATCGGTTTGAATCTTTTTAGCAGTAGCTCCGGTAATTTTAGAAATTGCCAAATTTAATAATGGTTCCGCTGGATCTCCAAGTACTCCGTAACTGCTCACATATTCTAACTGTACATATGTAGGCACTAAGCCAGAAGTATAATCTCCAAAATCCTGAGCGTTGGTAATTTTAAAAACCAAAGGCTGCATTGCATATTTATGATTTGGATTTACATTAGATTTCGTGAAAGTCGGAGAATCATAAACGGTAAATGAACCAACATTTTTTCCAATGGTTGTTTCTCCAATTTGAACAACATCAATATAAGGCTTTAAACCATTAATAACTAATTCACTTGCCGATGCCGTGCTCGAAGTTGTTAAAATATAAACCTTTGATAAATTCAAACTATTTAAAGCCGTACCGTCAATATTATTGACAAATCTTTGGTTCAAAGTCTCCAGATCATCTGTAGTCATTGTAGCCATTAATTTCAAGTTATATTGCTGTTTCGAAAATATTTTTCCGTTAAATTGCCCTGTGATCATGCTCGCTAAACGAGTTGATGTACGTACAGAACCACCTCCGTTATATCTTAAATCCAAAACTAAATCGGTAACACCCTGTGCTTTTAATTCACCAAAAGCCTGATTCAGTTTAACATCATAATCCGAATAAAAACCATTATACATTAAATAGCCAATTTTACGACCGCCAGAAGTAATCACCTTATTAATTAAAATTGGATTTTCTTCTAAAACTGTTTTCGTCAAAGCCACCGATTTGCCATTCAAAACAAAAGTTGAACCATTATAATCGGCAAGATTTAAGGTATAACTGTCTGGGGCTAACAATAATGATTGATAATTAGAAACCGTTAGTTTTGTACCATTTACAGCCGTAAATAAATCACCTCTTTTTATTGCTTTCCCCGAAGCATCAGAATTTGCAACAATATAACGTACATAACCCACAACATCATTTGAGCCACTGGCAACTCTCATTAGTCCAAAATCTACTCCATTATTTTTCGTGATTCCGTTAAGTTCTTGTTCCAAAACAGTATAATCATCAACGATCCAGCTAAAACGGTCAATTGCTGTAGCAGGATATTTACTGATTGGTTTATTTAATAAATCTTGAAACAATTCTTTTGGATCTGAATATCCAGATAAGTACGAGTTTAATTCTGCTTGACTGCTAAATCTATCATCAGCTAAATTTGGCACATCAGCCTGCCACAAATAAACTTCATTTAATCCTTTCCAGATAAAATCATTTACTTGTAAAGTTGCCGGAGCCTCTACATCATCCTGATCTTCACAGGACTGCAAAGTAAAGACAAGCAAAAAAATTAGTAGTAAACTCTTTAATATTGTTTTCATAAAAAATGTTCTTGGTAATCTATTAACGTAAAAATACTACCTTTAGTTTTAACTCTATCAAGTTTATTTCATTTTTTCATCATTTTTTTTAAAAAATGGCTGTAACAAAAATAATAGTGCCTCGTCTTGACTATATAAGCTAACGAATAACCAACCAAATTTTATGAATCAGAATGTGTTTATAGAATTAATTAATCCTTTTAAAGACAAAGTTTTTCGTCTGGCAAAAAGATTGCTAACCAGCACCGAAGAGGCTGAAGATGCCACTCAGGAAGTGATGGTAAAATTATGGAACAAAAAAGACAATTTAGATTCCTATAATAATATCGAAGCAGTAGCCATGACAATGACCAAAAATTATTGTCTGGATCAATTAAAATCTAAAAGAGCCGGAAATCTCAAAATTGTGCACAACAATTTTACAGACCGGGAACCTCAATTGGATAAAAAATTAGAAGATTCTGACAGTTTGGAATGGGTCGAGAAAATTATAAATCAGCTGCCAGAGCAGCTCCAAATATTAATTCAGCTTCGCGATGTTGAGCAATATGAATTTGATGAAATTGCGAAAATTGTCAACATGAATGAAACGGCTATTAGAGTAGCACTTTCAAGAGCGAGAAAAAAAATTAGAGAATCAATGGTTAACACACACAGTTATGGAATTAGATAGAATAGAAAATATATTAGAAAAATACTTTCAGGGAGAAACTACTATTGCTGAAGAAAAAGAATTAAAAGAATATTTTTCGTCTCCAAATGTTGCGCAGCATTTAGAGCAATATCAGCCAATGTTTGGATATTTCTCTCAGGTAAAACAACAAAAATCAACGCAGGAAATTCCACTACAAACTAAGAAACGAAATGTGGCGTGGTTATCGATTGCAGCATCTGCTGTTGTTTTACTCGGAATTGGGACTTACTTCTTTACAAGCGAAAAAAATTCAGCTCCTGCTGTAGCGCAGTCAGAATTAGGAACCTATGATAATCCAGAAGAAGCTCTCGCAGCAACGCAAAAAGCTTTAGCACTATTATCAAACAATGTTAATGTAGGCATTGAAAGTGTGCAATATATTAACGAATATGAACAATCAAAAAACAAAATCTTTAAACAGTAATTAAAATCAATCAAAAATGAAAAATCTTATTATAACACTAGTTTTCACCTTTTTCACACATTCATTCTACGCGCAAGGCGCTTTTGACAAATTTGATGGTCAAGACGATGTAACATCAGTAATTGTAAACAAAAAAATGTTCGATTTAATGAGCAAGGTAAAAGTTGATGCTTCTGATAAAGAAACGCAGCAATACATTAATCTGATTAAAAAATTAGATTACCTAAAAGTGTTTACAACTAAAAATCCTAAAATCGAAGCTGATATGAAAGCTTCTGCAGACAAATACATCAAAACGGCAGGTCTTGAAGAATTAATGCGTGTAAACGATAGCGGTAAAAATGTCAAAATAATGGTAAAATCCGGAGCAAGCGATACACAAATCAAAGAATTACTGATGTTTGTTGACGGTGCAAAAAATGATGAAACTGTTTTATTATCACTAACAGGTAATTTTGACCTAAACGAAATTTCAGTATTGACAGATAAAATGCAGCTTCCTGGTGGAACTGACTTAAAAAAAGCCTCTAAAGGCAAAAAATAATCATGAAAAGTCGTGTTTTTACCTCAGCCCTTATAGCATTGCTAACTTTGATAAGCTGCAATTCTGAACCTTCATTGCAAAAGTATTTTGTCGAAAATAATGAGAAAAAGGACTTTATTGCAATTGATGTTTCATCTAATATTTTAAATATAGACAAAGCTAAATTATCAGCCGAGCAAGCAGAAGCTTTAAAATCATTTGACAAGATGAACATTTTAGCTTTTAAAGCGACAGATAAAAATCAAGCCGAATTTGAAACAGAACACACAAAAGTAAATGCCATTTTAAAAAATCCTAAATATCAGCAATTGATGAAAGTGGGTTCTGGCAAAGACGGCGCTTCAATAAGTTATGTTGGTACAGATGAAAATATCGAAGAATTCGTAGTTTTTGCTAACCGAAAAGAAAATGGTTTTGCTGTTGTCCGCGTTTTAGGAAAAAACATGAATCCGAATAACATTATGACAATTATGTCGGTTCTTCAAAAATCAAAAATAGATATGGAACAATTGAAGCCTTTGCAGCAATTGATTAAATAATCATCAATCTTATTTTTTATAATCAGAAAAAGCTCCGAAATTGTTTGGAGCTTTTTTTATACCCATTACGTTTTACCGTAAAATAGATTACAATCGTTTAGCTACTTTTGGATTTTAATCCAAAAATCAACCTAATGAAAACACCAAAAATCATCCTTTTTCTTTCTCTAATTATTGCTTTAAACAGCTGTTCAAGCGACAACTCAACTCCAGACGACACTACACCAACTTCAACATTCGCAATGACGGCAAAAGTTGATGGTACATTATGGGAAATGCAAAATCCGTTTGGTTCAGATTATGCTACAAAAACATTATTTGATATGTATCCAGCAGAACAATATATTCTTTTACAAGGAAGAAACAGTAATTTTGTAGATGAAATCAGACTTTACATTAAGAGAAGCGATCTAAAAGTTGGAACCTATCCTATAACAAAAAATACTTTTGATGCATCTAAAACACAAGTTGAAATCTCATTCAATACTAAAGGAAAAAGTCAATATCCTGTTAATGGTTCAGTATCAATTACAACAATTGACTTAAGTGCTAAAAAAGTAACTGGAACATTTTCATTTAATTGTGTAGATGATGACGCTAAACCAATTAGCGCAACTAATCCTATTACAACAAAAGTAACGGAAGGTACTTTTAATTATAGATATGATGTAGCAGGGAAATAATTCTGATGTATTTCTATATAAAAAAGCTCCAATCTTCATTGGAGCTTTTTCTTTTATAATAGAATCTGAGATTATTTACTCAAATACATTTTTCTTCTAGAATACAATTCGTAGAATTGATCGTCTTTTAAATCATCAATAAACAAGATACTTTCTCCTGTTGACTTCATTTCTGGCCCTAACGCTTTGTTTACGTTCGGGAATTTGCTGAAAGAGAAAACCGGTTGTTTGATTGCATAACCTTTTAATTGCGGATTGAAATCAAAGTCAGTTACTTTATTGTGGCCTAACATTACTTTTGTAGCGTAGTTCACATAAGGCTCTCCGTAAGCTTTTGCAATAAAAGGAACCGTTCTAGAAGCTCTTGGATTTGCCTCGATGATGTAAACCGTATCATCTTTAATCGCAAACTGAATGTTGATTAAACCAACCGTTTTTAAAGCTCTAGCAATTTTATGTGTATGATCTTTAATTTGCTGCATTACAAATTCTCCTAAGTTAAAAGGAGGCAATGTTGCGTTACTATCTCCAGAGTGAACTCCACAAGGCTCGATGTGCTCCATAATTCCGATGATGTAAACATTTCCATCAGCATCACAAATTGCATCTGCCTCAGCTTCGATTGCTCCAGCTAAGTAGTGATCCAAAAGTAATTTATTTCCTGGAATTGCTTTCAACAAATCGATAACGTGTTCTTCCAACTCTTTTTTGTTGATTACAATTTTCATTCCCTGACCTCCTAATACATAAGAAGGACGAATTAAAAGCGGAAAATCTAAAGTATCAGCCAATTTTGAAGCTTCGTCTGCTGTTTCAGCGATTCCGAATCTTGGGAAAGGAATATGTAATTCAGTCAATAAGTCTGAGAAACGTCCTCTGTCTTCTGCTAAGTCAAGTGCATCAAAACTAGTTCCGATAATTTTTACGCCGTATTTAGATAATTTATCTGCTAATTTAAGAGCTGTCTGACCTCCAAGCTGAACGATTACACCTTCTGGTTTTTCATGTTGGATGATGTCATAAATATGCTCCCAGAAAACTGGTTCGAAGTATAATTTATCAGCAGTATCAAAATCTGTAGAAACCGTTTCAGGATTACAGTTAATCATGATCGTTTCATAACCGCATTCTTTCGCAGCTAAAACTCCGTGTACACAAGAATAATCAAACTCGATTCCTTGTCCAATTCTGTTTGGTCCAGAACCTAAAACGATTACTTTCTTTTTATCTGTTACAACACTTTCGTTGTCAACAAAACGTTCTCCGTTTGCTTTCTCAATTTCAGCCTCAAAAGTCGAGTAATAATAAGGAGTTTGTGCCTTAAACTCAGCCGCACAAGTATCTACTAATTTAAACACACGGTTGATTTTTTGTTCCATACGTAAAGTATGAACTTCACTTTCTAAACAACTCATCATGTGAGCTAATTGTCTGTCGGCAAAACCTTTTTGTTTTGCCTCAAGCAATAATTCTTTTGGAAGATTTGAAACTTTGTAGTTTGAGATTTCTTTTTCTAAAGTATAAAGCTCTTCGTATTGTTTCAAGAACCACATATCGATTCTTGTAATTTCATGAATTGTACTCAATGGAATTCCCATTGCGATTGCGTCATAAATTACAAAAACACGATCCCAGCTTGCATAAGTCAGTTTCTCGATAATTTGTTCGTAATTTTTATATCCTTTTCCGTCAGCACCTAAACCATTTCTCTTAATTTCTAGAGATTGAGTTGCTTTATGAAGCGCTTCCTGAAAAGAACGCCCGATTCCCATAACCTCACCTACAGATTTCATCTGAAGACCTAAAGTTCTATCTGAACCTTCAAATTTATCGAAGTTCCAACGTGGTATTTTTACGATTACATAATCTAAAGTTGGTTCGAAAAGAGCCGAAGTAGATTTTGTAATTTGATTTTGCAACTCATCTAAGTTGTATCCTAATGCTAATTTAGAAGCGATTTTTGCAATTGGATAACCAGTCGCTTTTGATGCCAAAGCAGACGAACGAGATACACGAGGATTGATTTCGATTGCTACTATATCTTCTTTTTCGTCTGGCGAAACTGCGAATTGCACATTACATCCTCCTGCAAAATTTCCGATACTTCTCATCATTAAGATAGCGTAGTCACGTAATTTTTGGAAAGTTGTATCCGATAATGTCATTGCCGGAGCAACTGTAATCGAATCTCCAGTGTGGATTCCCATTGGATCCATATTTTCGATAGAACAGATAATTACAACGTTGTCATTTTTATCTCTTAAAAGCTCTAACTCGTATTCTTTCCATCCCATCAAAGCTTTGTCGATCAAAACTTCATGAATTGGAGAAGCTTCAAGTCCGCGAGTTAAAAGCTCATCAAAATCTTCTTTTTTATA
Source organism: Flavobacterium xizangense (assembly GCF_054075145.1). Classification (NCBI taxonomy): domain Bacteria; kingdom Pseudomonadati; phylum Bacteroidota; class Flavobacteriia; order Flavobacteriales; family Flavobacteriaceae; genus Flavobacterium; species Flavobacterium xizangense. Next base: position 71,897 of record NZ_JBSIPG010000007.1, read on the forward strand.
AACCACCGCTGCTCCAGTTCCTCCCAGTGTAAACGAAGGACGAATTACAAGCGGAAAACCAAACTCCTGTGCAATTTCTTTTCCTTCTAAGTAAGAAGTAGCTGTTTTTGCTGGCGCTGTTGGTACTTTAATTTTTTCTAAAAGCTGTTTAAATTGCTCTCTGTCTTCTGTAATATTAATCGCGTTCACATCAACACCGATTAATCTTACTCCGAAATCCTGCCAGATTCCTTTTTCTTCAGCTTCCAAACACAAGTTTAAAGCCGTTTGCCCTCCCATTGTTGGCAAAACAGCATCAATTTGCGGATGTTCCTTCAGAATTTCAATAATCGATTTTGTTGTTAAAGGTTTCAAATAAATATGATCGGCCATCGATGGGTCGGTCATAATCGTCGCTGGATTCGAGTTTATCAGAATAACCTCAATTCCTTCTTCACGAATCGAACGTGCAGATTGAGATCCTGCATAATCGAATTCGCAAGCTTGACCAATAACAATAGGTCCTGAACCTATTATTAAAACTGATTTTATTGATGTGTCTTTAGGCATTTTGTATGTATTGTGTAGTTATATAAGTACTTTAAAAACTTTTCTAGTATACTAAAAACTAGAAAGTTGAGATTTTTTTTACCGACAAGGTATAAAAAAAGGCGATACTAAAAAAGTAATCGCCTTATGTATGTTTATACAAACATTATTTTTTGTGTCTAGGCTCGCTAGAAACAGTTAATTTATGTCTTCCTTTTGCTCTTCTACGCGCTAGAACTTTTCTTCCATTCGCAGAAGCCATTCTGTCCATAAATCCGTGCTTATTTCTTCTTTTTCTTTTCGATGGTTGAAATGTTCTTTTGCTCATTGCTTTGTATCTTTAAAAATGGTATCTAATTAACTCTTTCTTGGTTTTGAATATCGTTGCTCAAAAACCGAGTGCAAATATACAAAGACTTTTTTTTCTGGCAAGCACTTTAATAAAAATATTTTTAATTCATTTTACTATATTTGCAATCACAAATTTACATTAATTATGTTTCACAAAAATATTAAACTAATTTTAGCCGGACTTCTTGTTGTAGCTGGCATTTGGCAATTTACAGAAAGTAATATCGGAAATGGAATATTTCTTATATTATTGACTGCAATTCCAGTTTTTCTTTACTTTAAAAATGAATTTATCCTTTTAGCCTTTCTTAAATTAAGAAAACAAGACTTCGAAGGCGCTAAAAAATGGCTGGCATATATTAAAAACCCTGAAGCTGCATTGGTAAGAAAACAGCAAGGTTACTTTAATTACCTTCATGGAATCATGTTATCTCAAACGAATATCAATCAAGCTGAGAAACATTTCAAAAAAGCAATCGAACTTGGACTATCAATGGATATGGATTTGGCTGTTGCTAAATTGAACCTTGCCGGAGTTGCAATGTCACGCAGAAGAAAATTAGAAGCGACTAATTTATTAAACGAAGCTAAAAAATTAGACAAACAGGGAATGCTGAAAGAGCAGATTTCTATGATGAAAGAACAAATGAAGAAAATCTAATTTTTTCAAATCATAATATTTAAAATCCCAAATTCTAAAAAAGAGTTTGGGATTTTTTTTATTTTAAATTTTCTTTCTAACGCGCGACCAACACTTAGTTTGTCATTTCGACGAAGGAGAAATCTCCGCAAGTAGCCCGACAAAGATTGTCGATTTTGATTATAGAGTTACTGGTGGAGATTTCTCCTTCGTCGAAATGACAAGATTGCGCTAAAATCCAGAAAGAATTTAGAATTTAAAATTTTATTCTAACTAATCCTCCAATATAATCGAAGGCAAGTTCTCGTTGAGCCATTTATACTTATTCAGAATCATAATGTGCGTTCCGCCTTTTACGACAATGCATTTATTGATATATTTTATAGGAAAAACATCATCCTGATCGCCATGAATATGAATTACTTTCTCGTCAACTTCATTTCTATCCCATAAAATAATTGATTCTACAGCCCACTGCAGATAATTAAGATCTCGTACAGCCAAAAATTTCTCGTATAATTTGATGCGTTTATTTACCTTTTCTCCAAAAGAATATTTAGCCAGATTTTCAATATTCAAAATCAACTTCATCGGAATTAATTTGTAGGCTTTTGTTTTTTTTCCGATTTTCATTCTTCTTGGAAATTCAACATTACTTCTGACACTCGAAATAATAATTACCTTTTGAGCCTTAATATGTTTTGAAATTTCCTGAACCAGAATTCCTCCAAAAGAAACGCCAATCAAAACCGGATTTTCATGTTTGATATTCTTTGCAATTCGAACTGCATAATCAGATAAAGATTCTTTCGGCTTAGGAATCTCCCATTCAAGCAAATGAGTTTCAAAAACAGATTCATCTAACTTTATTCTTTCAAAAATAGCAGGACTAGCCGCCAAGCCAGGCATAAAATAAACAGGAATTTTACTCATTTGTCAAAAAAGGTATTTTAATTACAAATCTCAATTTCAAGATAAATTTACTTTTTTTAACAATATGCACAGCAAATCTTGCACCATAATCCATATTAAAACAAATAAAATTACAAAATATTCAAAAAAAAGGCGTTCTAAAAAAATAATTTCATATTGAAAATCAAATGATTAACTTTGTATTTCCAAATCATTCATGTTTAACATTCTTGCATAAGTATTTAAACAGAATAACGCCCTAAATCTATTTTATATTTAAACCTGCTAAAAAATGACAAATTATGGAATCTATTGAAACTACATTGGCAATTAAAGACAACACTTTTGCGAGACAATTTGAAACTTTAGCTCCAGAAGGAATGCTTACTGTTGAATATTCATTTCAAGAAAAGAAAATTTTCCTAACCAAAATCAACACACCTGAAGGCTATGATAATCAAGCCGTACTTGACAACATGCTGAAAAACATCATGGAATTAAATACAGAGAAAAAATTCAGAGTTGTTCCTATTCACCCAAAGATTGTTACTTTTTTCAAAAAAAATCCAAAATACAAAGAATTGCTTCCTCCAGGAATAAGGATTTAAAAATCACCAATTAATCGGAGCCACAAACCTCCTATTACCATATAAACAAAAAGCATAACTAATCCAGTTATCAGGCCTTTGACCCACCAGCTTTTTAGGTCGACATAACCACTTCCGAAAAAGACTGGTGCCGGTCCATGTCCGTAATGCGTTAAAGTTCCGTATATCGATCCCACAAAACCAAGCATAAAAGCAAGAAGCAAGCCCGGAATTCCAAGTGAAACTCCAACTCCTAATAAAGCTGCATACATTGCCGCAACGTGCGCTGTTGCGCTTGCAAAAAGATAGTGGCTAAAAAAGTACACCAATACAATGATAGGAAAAGCCATTTGCCAGCTCAACCCTCCAATTTCGGCTTTTACCAAATCACTAAACCATGCAATAAAGCCTAACTCATTTAATGAACTTGCCATCATTACTAAAACTGAAAACCAAACAATGGTATCCCAAGCGCCTTTTTCGGCTTTTACATCATCCCAAGTTAAAACTGAAGTCAATAGCAAAATCACCAAACCAATAAACGCTGTTGTTGTGGCATCTATTGAAAACAAATCCCCTGTCATCCATAAAAACAGCAAAATAAAAAAAGTCAACAACATCATCCATTCGTTACGAGTAATGGAGCCCATTTCTTTAAGTTTTTGAGCTGCAATTTGAGGCGCATCTCCCGTTTTCTTCAATTCTGGCGGATAAATTTTATAAAGCACAAACGGAATTACAAAAAACGAAACCAACCCAGGAACAATGGCCGCAGTTGCCCAAGAAATCCAAGTGATTTTAATTCCAAGATTAAGCGCAAATTTTTGACACATTGGATTACTCGCCGTTCCAGTCAAAAACATAGACGATGCTATTAAATTTGCATTATAACTATTCAAGGTTAGATATGCTCCTAATTTTCGATGCGTTTCTGGCTTATCTGGCATCGAACCAAAACTCATTGACATGGACTTCATAATTGGATAAATAATTCCACCTCCACGGGCTGTATTACTTGGAACCGCAGGAGCCAAAACCAAATCAGCAAGCCCTAAACCATAAGCAAGTCCTAGCGAGCTTTTGCCAAATATTCGAATAAACAAAAAAGCAATTCTATTTCCTAAACCCGTTTTTATAAATCCTCTCGCAATAAAAAATGAAATCCCGATAAGCCAGATTACTTTATCGCCAAAACCTTTCAGTGCCAATGTTATAGATTTCCCAGCATCACCAGGCGCCAAAACCTGTGAAAAAGCTGTTAATGCAATAGCAATCATACACATAGTTCCCATTGGAGCTGCTTTCAAGATAATTCCTAAAATGGTCGCAACAAAAATGGCGAACAAATGCCATGCTTCAGCAACAACACCATTTGGAGCAGGAATTAACCAAATTGCAACTCCCACAGCAAGTGTGATTATAGTTTGGGGAATTTGTACTTCTTTCATAAAAACAAGATTTAAGTTAATTAAATTCTAAGCTGAAGTTGAATCAAAAACAAGTTATTATTGTAAGTGGTTGTATCTGGAACATTATAATCAAATCGGTCAATTTGAAATCCTGCTTCAATACGGCCTAAATAGGCTTTTCCAAATTCAAGACTCACCATTGGCGTATAAGTTTGTCTAAGATTAGAGTCGATTTTGTAACTCGGATCAAATCTTTCGTAACGACATGAAAATTCTAATGCGGTTAATTTATTATAATGAGCAACGTATCTAACATTTGGCAAAAAGTAAATTCCGCGCATTTGATAATCAGCTACATTTGGGGTTCTTGATGCAACTGGCAAAGAAAAATATAAATTATGATTTGTTCCTTGTTTGTATTCAACCTGCAAATCTAAACTCAATTTATCATTAAGTTTGAATTCACTCGTGACATCAGCGCCAATTGCAAAAACATCTTCTTTAAAAACTTTTCCGTAACCTCCATTCAACCCAAGATTAATATCATACTTTTTTGATAACTGCAGTACCCATCTTGTAGAGAACTGCTTACCGTTATCTTTATCCATTTCTTGGTTTTTCCCAGTTCCATTCAAAACAGAAAAAGCATAATTTACAGGTATTTTCCCAACATCAAAAGCTCCGGTTGCAGAGGCGCCGATCTGAAAACTCGTCCATCCATTTTTCCCAAATTCATAATATTGATTAGAAAAATCAAACGACTTGATAATATCTACAGGAACCAACTCTTCAATACCAAACGCTGGCCTGAACTGCCCTCCAATAAGCGCTATATATTTATTAAAAGTATATTTTCCGTATGCATTTTCAAGCACTTTCCCTTTTGTATCTGATTTAAAATCAGCCAGGTTTACTAAAATTACAACTTCGGTAGTTTCACTTAGTTTTGTATTAAGACCAACGCGCATTCTTTTAATATCAAATGAACTCTGAGTAACATTTCCTGTTGAATGATGCGCTCCTAAAACATCGACATTCTCTTCAAAACTTTCTAAATATCTGGCTTGTATAAGCCCTTTAAACTGAAATACGGGATATTTAATATCACTTTCAGAATCAGTCGCAGGTTGCGTTTGTGCAGTTTGTGCAATCGAAAACAACGGCATTAGAAATAAAACAAGAATAATTTGAAGAAGTAAAGTCTTTTTCATAGGCTTATAAATTAAACTTTATAAAAAGGTTCAGAATTATTTTTTCATATTTGGGGCATATAAAAAAAACACAAACACTTATGAATCAACGCAAAAACAGTTATAAATATAATAAAAAATCGATAACTTGTAAAAATAGTTGCATTAAAATTTGATTATCAATTTTAACAAAATAAAAAAGGCGCAAGTTAATTCTTGCGCCTTTTTACTATTTTATAAGATTTTTACTTTTCGATTTCTCTCATCGAATCCATTTTTTTATGTGCCAAGAAACCGGCAACATCTTCAAAATGCTCTTTAACTCTTTTGTTTCCGAATTCAAAAACCTTTGTTGCTAATCCGTCAAGGAAATCACGATCGTGAGAAACCAAGATTAAAGTTCCGTCAAAATCACGTAATGCATCTTTGATAATGTCTTTTGTTTTCATATCCAAATGATTCGAAGGCTCATCCAGAATCAACAAATTAACCGGCTCAAGCAATAATTTAATCATTGCCAAACGTGTTTTTTCTCCTCCAGAAAGCACTTTTACTTTTTTAGTAATATCATCACCCTGAAACATGAAAGCTCCTAAAATATTTTTGATTTGCGTTCTAATATCTCCAACAGCAATATTATCGATAGTTTCAAAAATAGTAGCATTTTCATCTAATAATGAAGCCTGATTTTGAGCAAAATATCCAATTTGAGAATTATGACCAATTTCAACACTTCCAGAATCAACACCAATTTCTTTCATAATCGCTTTAATCATTGTTGATTTTCCTTCTCCATTTTTTCCAACAAAAGCAACTTTCTGACCTCTTTCAATTACAATATTTGCATCTTTGAAAACCACATGATCACCATATGATTTAGACATTTCTTTTACAATAACCGGATATTGCCCAGAACGTGGCGCAGGCGGAAATTTCAAGCGCAATGCTGAAGTATCCACTTCATCAACCTGAACGATTTCCAGTTTTTCAAGCATTTTTACACGCGACTGAACAGCATCTGTTTTAGAGAAAGTTCCTTTAAAACGATCAATAAACGCTCTATTATCAGCAATCATTTTTTGTTGCTCATCATAAGCTTTTTGCTGATGAATACGACGATCTTTTCTTAATTCCAAGTAATGAGAATATTTAGCTTTGTAGTCATAAATTCTTCCCATTGTTACTTCGATAGTTCTGTTTGTAATATTATCTACAAACGCTCTATCGTGCGAAATTACCACAACAGCTTTCGCAGAAGTCAACAAAAACTCTTCTAACCACTGAATACTTTCGATATCCATGTGGTTTGTTGGCTCATCCAGCAAAATCAAATCTGGTTTCTGCAATAAAATCTTTGCAAGCTCGATACGCATTCTCCATCCTCCAGAAAATTCAGAAGTCTGACGTCCAAAATCTTCACGATCAAAACCTAAACCAACTAAAATCTTTTCAACTTCAGCTTCGTAATTTATTTCTTCAATTGCATAAAATTTCTCGCTTAAATCCGAAACTCTTTCGATCAATTTCATGTATTCGTCACTTTCGTAATCAGTACGAACGGTCAATTGCTCATTGATTTCATCAATTTCGGCTTTCATTTTGAAAATTTCGCCAAAAGCTTTTGAAGCTTCTTCCATTACAGTCGAACCATCTTTTGTTAATAAATGCTGAGGCAAATAAGCTACTACAGCATCTTTTGGAGTCGAGATACTTCCAGTTGAAGGTTTGTTTTCTCCTGCAATAATTTTTAAAAGTGTCGATTTTCCCGCACCGTTTTTACCCATAAGGGCAATTTTATCATTTTCATTTATAGCAAAAGAAACATCGCTAAAAAGTGTAGTTCCGCCAAACTGAACCGAAATATCGTTAACTGTAATCATTTGTCTTTGTTAATTTGTTTAATCGGTTAATCGTTTATTTGACCACCCATTTTTTTCGTGGTGCAAAGATAGATTTAATTAGATAATGTGCCAATTTGATAATTAGATAATTTTGAAAATGTGTCAATTAGACAATATTCTAATTGAATAATGCTTAAACTGCAACAAACGAAAGCTTAATAGTCTTTTCATATTTCAAAATTTTAATCTTATCTTGTATAAGAATTTAAAAATCAGCAAAATATGAAAACAAAATTAAAACTGATGGCTTATCTGATTGCAGGATTATTATTTGGATTTTCTGCAAATGCGCAAAAAACGGTAATTAAAAAAGAAGCTTTACCGGCAAATGCACAAACATTTTTAAAAACACATTTTGGATCTAAAAAGCCAAGTTATATATTGCAAGACAAAGAAATACTTTCTATAGAATATAAAGTTCAATTTGACAAACAACTCGAAATCGAATTTGACAAGAAAGGAAACTGGAAAGAAGTAGATGGTAAAAATGATAAAATTCCAAAATCTATTATTCCGAAAAAAATTGCTTCTTACATAAAAACAAATTTTCCTAAAGAAAAAGTGACCAAAATAGAAATCGGATCTTCAGGTTATGAAACAAAACTAACCAACGGCTTAGAATTAAAATTCAATTTGAAAGAAGATTTTATTAAAATAGACAAATAAGTTAAATTTGAAAATGTGTCAATTTGATAATGAGATAATTAGAAAATATATCAATTAGATAATCCCTAAATCCTAAAAAAATTACACTCGATCCCTAAACTGGACTGAAGCCCAGCCCTAAAATATAATAGGTTCCTGCGGAACAACAAGAGAGCCTATGGGCTCGGGCTATATTGTAGCGGTGGACTTCAGTCCAGTTTAACATGCAAACATGCAACAAAACAAAACCCGACAGATTTTAAAAAAACCGTCGGGTTTGAAAAATTATCTAATTAATCTTTTCTCCATTTTTTTGTTTCCTCAAAAATATGCTCTAAGATTGAAGCTTCAACTTCGTCGAATTCAATATTTCTTCTTCCCATAACCAATTTAGCTGTTTCAAATGCTTTTTTAGTTACATAAGTTGTAAATCCTGCAGCACCGCCCCAAGAGAAACTCGGAACAAAATTACGAGGAAAGCCAGAACCAAAAATATTGGCACTTACACCAACTACAGTTCCGGTATTAAACATGGTATTGATTCCGCATTTACTGTGATCTCCCATCATTAAACCACAAAACTGAAGCCCTGTTTTTGCAAAACCTTCTGTTTCGTAGCTCCATAATTTCACTTCTTCGTAATTATTTTTTAGGTTTGAATTATTTGAATCTGCACCAATATTACACCATTCACCTAAAACAGAATCGCCTAAAAATCCGTCATGACCTTTATTTGAATTTTGGAATAAGACTGAATTTTTAACCTCTCCTCCTATTCTTGATCCCGGGCCAACTGTTGTTGCACCGTAAATTTTGGCGTTTAGTTTCACCATAGCATTTTCACATAATGCAAAAGGCCCTCGAATTACAGTTCCTTCCATAATCTCGGCATTCTTACCTATATAAATTGGTCCTGTCGAAGCGTTTAAAGTTACAAACTCTAATTTTGCACCTTCTTCGATAAAAATATTTTCAGGCGCAATAACATTTACACTTTTAGGAATTGGCTGTGATTTTCTGTCTTCGGTCAAAAAAGCAAAATCGGCGCGAATTGCTGCGTCATTTTTTGAAAAAATATCCCAGGTATGTTCAACTGTCAAACAATCTTCGTTGTACTGAATGATTTCATACGAATCAAAATCAACTTCTTCTTGATTTTCTGAAGCAAAAAAAGCAATTACATCATCACCTTTAAAAATGGCTTGATTTGCCTTTAAATCAGAAACCATTTCAGCAAGCTTATCATTTGGCAAATAAGCGGCGTTGATCATTACATTTTCCTCCATTTCCACCATGGGAAATTTTTCAGATAAATATTCTTCAGTAATTGTTGTTATAGTTGAACCAAGGCGCATTTCCCATTTTTGACGAATTGTCGTAATTCCGATAAGAATATCAGCCACAGGCCTTGTAAAAGTAAAAGGTAATAAAGCATTCCGAACGGGACCGTCAAAAAGAATGTAATTCATAAATAAAAAAATTTGGTACTTGTTAAAATTTTGATTTGGTTATCGGGATCAAAGTTACAAATATTTATCTGGTTTCATAAAAAGCCATTTTAATGATAAGCATAATTTAAAGCATAAAAAAAGCCTTCCAAATCTGGAAGGCTTTTGTATGATTTAAAACAGCTATTATTTTTTAGCGTGTTTAGCGTATTTAGTTTTGAATTTATCAATACGTCCTGCAGTATCGATAAGTTTAGATTTACCAGTATAAAAAGGGTGAGATGTTCTAGAAATCTCCATTTTTACAACTGGATACTCAACTCCGTCAACTTCAATTGTTTCTTTTGTATCTGCAGTAGATTTAGTGATAAAAACGTCATCATTTGACATGTCTTTAAATGCAACTAATCTGTAATTTTCTGGGTGAATTCCTTTTTTCATCTTTCTTTTTATTTATTGTTTGGAGTATTTTTATTTTGAAGCTTTTTCATGGTTAGAAAAAGGTATAAACAAGCGATACTCTTTTTTGTTTAAAAATTTAATTATTTTTGAGTGTGCAAATTTACAATTCTTTTTTAATAAACAAATACTTAACTCACTTTTTTTTAGTTTATTTCGAAAAGCTTTTTTTATCTATGATTATAGTGGGAATTACTATATTTGTGGATTAATTTTAAAACATATAGAAATATGATTAATGAAGTTATAAAAAAGAATGGTATTACTTATGGTGTAATGATTGGAATTGCATCTGCATTATTCACTGCAACTATCTATGCTGTTGATTTAAATTTATTCACTGCATGGTGGATGGGTATAATAGGTATAGCAATAAGTATTACGATAAGCATTATTTTGCTTTCTAAAACTAAGAAAGAATTAAAAGGTGTTTTTCCGTTTAAAGATGCTTTTACCACTTATTTTATAGCTGCCGTGATTGGCGTTGTGATTTCTACAACTTTTAACATTCTTTTATTTAACGTTATTGATCCAGGTGCAAAAGACACTTTAAACGAAATAATGATCAAATATACTGCAAACATGATGCAGAAATTTGGAGCTCCGGCTTCGTCTATCAATGAAGCAATTGAAAAAATGAAAGCAAGCAGTCCTTACTCGACTTTCGAATTATTAAAAGGATCTGCTTTTGCAATAGTAATCAGTGCCATTTTCGGATTAATTTTCGCAGCATTTTTCAAAAGCAAAACTACTCAAGAATAAAAAACATAAATGAATTTATCTATACTTATACCGCTTCTAAACGAGGAGGAATCGCTTAAAGAACTCTATTCGTGGATCATTAAAGTGATGCAATCTAACAATTACTCTTATGAAATCATTTTTGTAGATGATGGAAGTACAGATGATTCTTGGAATATTATTGAAAGCTTTTCAAATGAAAATCCTAATGTAAAAGGAATTCGTTTCATGAAAAACTTCGGAAAATCTCAGGCGCTGCATGCTGGTTTTGCAAAAGCTCAGGGTGATGTCATTATTACAATGGATGCTGATTTACAAGACAGCCCAGATGAAATTCCGGGTTTATATGAAATGATCACAGCTCAGAAATATGATTTGGTTTCTGGCTGGAAAAAGAAACGCTACGACTCAGTTGTAGCAAAAAATCTGCCTTCAAAATTATTTAACTGGGCGGCCAGAAAAACTTCGGGCGTTGAATTAAATGATTTTAACTGCGGATTAAAAGCATATAAAAACACGGTTGTTAAGAATATCGAAGTATCTGGCGAAATGCACCGATACATTCCGGTTTTGGCAAAAAATGCAGGTTTCAGTAAAATTGGCGAAAAAGTGGTAATTCACCAAGCTAGAAAATATGGTGAAACAAAATTTGGAATGGAACGTTTTATAAACGGTTTTCTGGATTTGATTACCATTTGGTTTTTGTCAAGATTCGGAAAAAGACCAATGCACTTATTTGGCGCGATTGGTTCTTTGATGTTTATTATCGGTTTTTTGTCTGCTGGATACATTGGAGTTTCAAAACTGTACCATATGTATACCGGAATGAAATACAGCTTAGTTACAAATAATCCTTGGTTTTACATTGCTTTGACCACAATGATTTTGGGAACTCAGCTATTTCTTGCAGGATTCTTAGGTGAAATTATCTTAAGAACCAAAAGTAACGAGGCACGTTATAAAGTAGCCCGCGAAGTTAATTTTTAACATAAAAGCCCAAACCCTGATGGGAACGGCATCCTTTTGTGGTGGTCCCGATAGCTATTGGAAACCGCAAAAGATATAGTGGACAGCAGGAATCAGCTCCTGAAAAAACTTATCTTTAAATTAAAATTTACATAAAAAATATTGACATGAATATAGCACCTAATATATTAAGCGCCGTTAATGAATGGTTAACACCTACATTTGACAAAGAAACGCAAGCTGCAGTTAAGGAATTAATGACAACTTCTCCAAAAGAACTCGAAGAAAGTTTTTATAAAAATTTGGAATTTGGAACTGGCGGAATGCGTGGTGTAATGGGAGTTGGAGACAACAGAATCAATAAATATACACTTGGAAAAAACACTCAGGGATTATCTGATTATTTGCATGAAGTTTTTCCAAACGAGCCTTTAAAAGTGGTTATTGCTTATGACTGCCGTCATAATAGTAATACTTTAGCAAAAGTGGTTGCGGATGTTTTCTCTGCAAACGGAATTCAGGTTTATTTATTTTCAGACCTAAGACCAACTCCAGAATTATCTTTTGCACTTAAATACCTAGGATGCCAATGCGGAATTGTTTTGACTGCTTCTCACAATCCACCAGAATATAACGGTTACAAAGTATACTGGCAAGATGGCGGGCAAATTGTTCCTCCGCAAGACAAAGCCATTATCAATGTAATTGAAAATTTAGGCTACGACAAAATTAAATTTGACGCAAACGAAAGCTTGATCAAATACATCGACACTGATATTGATAAAGCTTTTGTAAAATCGTCTATCGAAAATGCAAGTTTTAATACTCCGGCTGAAGCCAAAGACAACTTGCAAATTGTTTTCACTTCATTGCACGGAACTTCTATAAAATCTATTCCTGATACTTTATCACAGGCAGGTTACAAAAATGTTCACATTGTTCCGGAACAGGCAATTCCTGATGGGGATTTCCCAACAGTAAAATCTCCAAATCCAGAAGAACCAGAAGCTTTAACAATGGCTTTAGCTTTAGCAGACAAAACAAATTCTGATATTGTTGTAGGAACAGATCCTGATTGTGACCGTTTAGGCGTTGCTGTTCGCAATAACGATGGTAAAATGATTTTGTTGAACGGAAATCAAACGATGATTTTGATGACTTCTTTCCTATTGAAACAATGGAAAAAAGCTGGAAAAATCAACGGAAAACAATTCGTGGGTTCAACAATTGTTTCAACTCCTATGATGATGGAATTAGCAACTAGCTATGGTGTTGAATGCAAAGTGGGATTGACAGGTTTTAAATGGATTGCAAAAATGATCAAAGATTTCCCGGAACTTCAATTTATTGGAGGTGGTGAAGAAAGCTTTGGTTTCATGGTTGGTGATGCTGTTAGAGATAAAGATGCGGTTGCGGCAACCTTATTAATATGCGAAGTTGCGGCACAGGCAAAAGCTGCGGGATCTTCTGTTTACAAGGAACTTTTACAACTTTATGTTGAAAATGGTTTTTACAAAGAATATTTGGTGTCTTTAACTAAAAAAGGAATGGAAGGTTTAGAAGAAATCAACCAAATGATGATCAATTTGCGTCAGAATCCTTTGAAAGAAATCAACGGACAAAGAGTGATTATGGTTGAAGATTACGATTCATCAATTGCTTTAAATTTATTAACCGGCGAAGAATCTACAATGGATATTCCAAAATCAAATGTATTGATTTATTACACAGAAGACGGATCTAAAATTTGCGCAAGACCAAGTGGAACTGAGCCAAAAATCAAATTCTATATCAGCGTAAATGCAGAAATCGAATCGGTTTCTGATTTTGAGGAAGCCGAAAAATTCTTAGACGAGAAAATACAGAATATTATTGCAGACATGCAATTGAATTAATAAAATACACATACATCTTTTAAAAACCCGATAACTTATAAAGCTATCGGGTTTTAATGGTAAAAAAACACCTAAATGAGTAATTTCAAAAAAATAGTTCCTTTTATATATCCATATAAAAAATACGCATTCTTAAATATCTTTTTCAACATTTTGTATGCGCTTTTTAGCACGCTGTCATTTGTTGCCCTAATTCCTATGCTCCAGGTTTTATTTGACAAAACGAAAGAGATTTACACAAAACCAACATATCATGGCATTTTAAAACTCCAGAAATATGGACAAGATTATTTAAGCTATTATATTACTACAACAAAAGGAGACCATGATCCTGGTTTTATTTTATTTGTAATGGTTGCCATAATTATTTCGATCTTTTTATTAAAAAACCTATCCGATTATCTGGCAATGTTTTTTATTAACTTTTTAAGAAATGGTGTTTTAAGAGATATGCGAAATGCGTTGTATAAAAAAACATTGGAATTGCCTTTGGCTTTTTATTCTGAAAAAAGAAAAGGAGATGTTATCTCAAGAATATCTGCTGACGTGAACGAGGTACAAAACTCATTTTTAGCCATACTGGAACTTATTGTAAAAGAACCACTTACGATAATTTTCACTATAATTATGATGCTGATTTTAAGCGCAAAACTTACCATATTTGTTTTTATTTTTATTCCGATTTCTGGATATATCATTTCGTTAATTGGAAAACAGCTGAAAAAACAATCTTCAAAAGCACAACAGGAACAAGGTGCTTTTTTATCTACAATTGAAGAAACTATCGGTGGTTTGAAAGTGGTAAAAGGATATAATTCTGAAAACTATTTCAATACTGTTTTTCAGAACTCTACTCAACGTTTCTTTAATTTATCAAACAGCATAGGGAACCGTCAAAATTTAGCTTCACCTGCAAGTGAGTTTATGGGAATTACTGTAATTGCCATTTTGCTTTGGTATGGAGGCCAAATGGTTTTAATCGATAAAACATTAGAAGGCGCAACATTTATTGCCTATATGGGATTAGCCTATAACATTCTTACGCCAGCAAAAGCGATTTCTAAAGCTTCATACGGAGTAAAAAGAGGAAATGCTGCAGCTGAACGTGTTCTTGAAATTTTAGAACAGGAAAATACTATTGTTTCTAAAGAAAATGCCATTGAAAAAACAACTTTTGATAGCAACATCAACATTCAAAACATCAATTTTAAATATGAAAGTGAAACAGTTTTAAAAGACTTTTCTCTTCAAATTAAAAAAGGTCAAACTGTTGCTCTTGTTGGTCAGTCTGGAAGCGGAAAAAGTACAATTGCAAATTTATTAACTCGTTTTTATGATGTTAATGACGGAACGATTTCAATTGATGGAATTGATATTAAAGACATGAATCTACAATCGCTTCGTAGTTTGATGGGATTGGTTACTCAGGACAGTATTTTATTCAATGATACAATCAAAGCAAACATTTCATTAGGAAAACTTGATGCAACTGACGATGAAATTATAGAAGCATTAAAAATTGCCAACGCATATGAATTTGTAAAAGATCTTCCACAAGGAATTTATACTAATATTGGAGATAGTGGAAACAAACTTTCAGGCGGACAAAAACAGCGTTTATCTATAGCAAGAGCCGTATTGAAAAATCCTCCGATTATGATTTTGGACGAAGCAACATCAGCATTGGATACTGAAAGTGAGAAATTCGTTCAGGTTGCCCTTGAAAATATGATGCAAAACAGAACTTCAATCGTAATTGCGCACAGACTTTCAACTATTCAAAAAGCAGATGCTATTATTGTGATGCAAAAAGGAAGAATTGTAGAACAAGGAACGCACGAAGAATTAATTGCTCTTGACGGAACTTACAATAAACTGGTAACCATGCAATCTTTCGAGTCTTAAGATCGAGCTGAAACCAAATTAATTTATTACAGATTAAAGAAATATTAAATCTATATTTAATTTCTTTAATCTGTTTTTATTTTTATAACTTTAGGTAGCTTTTGACTAATCTCCTAAAAATGTACCTTAATAACCCGAATATAAAACTGCCCGAAGATCCCGAAACTGTAGTTTGGAAATATCTAGACTTATCTAAATTCCTGGATTTATTACTTTCGAAGAAATTATTCATGTCGCGTTCAGACAAATTTGAAGATCAATATGAAGGTACTTTTAGCGAACCGACTTACGAAGAAATCAAAAAACTGGCCGTTGACAATCCTGACTTTTTGAATTATTACAAAACACATCGGGAGCAGGTTGCGATAAGCAGTTGGCACATCAATGAATATGAATCGTTTGCAATGTGGCAGATTTTTACACAAAACAGCGAAGGTCTTGCTATTCAATCTACAATTGGAAGATTGCAAAAAGCTTTGAATCCTGAAAACAATTTTGATCAATATATAGGCGAAGTAAATTATATCGACTACAAAAAAGAATATATCCCTTTTAACGATTTATTCTTTCCGTTTTTATTTAAAAGAAAAAGCTTTCAATATGAACGAGAAGTCCGCATTATTACCGATACTTCAAAAAGTACAATAAAATTAAATGATGGTTTAAAAATCAATGTTGATATCAATCAACTGATTGAGAAAATTTACATCCATCCAAAATCTGAAAACTGGTATAAAAAATTGGTTATAGAATTGGTTGAACGACTGGGTTTTGGTTTTGAAATTGAAAAATCAGATTTAGAAAGTGATATTTTAATCTAAGGTTCTAAGTTTTTTTTGCCACAGATTGCACAGATTAAATGATTTTATTTCCATGTCATTATAAAGAAAGCCTGTTAAATATTTAACAGGTTTTCTTTATGTCATAGATTTGAAAACCTTAGATCCTTAGCGTCTTAGCAACTCAGAACCTTAGATAGGCTTATAGGCCTTAACTTCCCATTTTTTCGTAGCTAAATCTATATAATTATAATGAAGAACATCGTTTTTATCGAATTGACCATTTTGGTTGGTATCTTCAATTGTTCTGAAGTAAATTCGATTTTTTGATTCGATTAAACTCCAGTCTACTAATTCCTGAAGATCTGGAGAAATTTTCGTGAAGTTTTCTCCACTAATATCACTCAAATACAACGTTTTAATATCTCCGGTATCAATTTTCCCATCTTTATTAGTATCCGAATCTGTTAAGGTGTACACCATTACTTTGTTCTGAGTTTTATCTGCAACCGTTTTTAAATAAGTAGCTGTTAAAATCAAAACTGGTTTATCTGATAATGGCCTAATAGAATCTGAATCAACTTTCTGGAATTTTAAATTTTGCAAATAACCAGTGATTTCATATTCGCCCAAATTAGAAATCGTAAAACTAACATCATTTACACTTGAAGAACCATAGCGCGCTTTTGAACCTCTTTCATATACTCGCAGATCGCCAACTGGGTGAATTAAATAATTCGTTCCTTCCATCTGTATAGGAAGATCGGCAATCTCAATCTGCGTAGAATCTGTTTTGGCTACAACACTTGTTTTGTTTGAAGCATCATAAATTACTTTCGGCTTCTTCACTTCGTCCTTACAACTCACTGTAGTTCCGACAATTATTAAGGCGATATATTTTAGATAATTTTTCATTTACGGCAATTATATTAGAATATCAAATATACTATTTTTGATTGTAAATTTTGGTTTTATTCAATTTAACTAAAACGATGATATTTAAAAGTACAAGTCCTAAATAACCTAATGAAAGTGATCGCCACTTTTGTTTAAAAAAAGAAACTTGAAAATTACGCTCTTGTTCTTCTCTTTCATTTTTTCGCATCCAGAGTCTCTGTTGTGCCATAATAGCTCCGGTATCACAATTCATTCTATAATGCTTAGTAGTATCTTTAACTTTTTTATAAGTATTACTGCTTCCTAAAATATAAATATCATTATTATTTATAGTCCAAGTCGGAGCCTTCTCCTCATCAATGATATCTATAATTCTGATAAAAGTTTCATAATATGTTTTTGGCCCAAAATGTATTTTCACGCCATTTAAAGTATCTTTATCAGCTACCAATTTTCTAAGATAAAGCTTCACTTCATTCAATTCTTTATTACCATCTAGATCACTTCCATCAAAACTAAACACCTTATAATTCCGTAAAGCAGCAACCTTATATTTTTCAAAATCATTTTTATTAGGCATTCCTAATCCTATAGCATTATAAACCTTAAAAGCATCAACTTTATAAAAATGATAAAAACAGAATAACGGAATAAAAACCAAGGAAATCATTCCTGGAACGTAAAAAATTCTTTTTCTTTTTTCACGTTTTTCGATCATAACCTTGCATTTAACTTAATGTTAAAAACTCTCGAAGTCATGTAATTTGGAATCGCATATTGATTTTTAGAATACACATCACGAACCCAAGCATTTGTAATTGCATTTTGATTATTAAAAAGATTAAAAATTTCCAATCCAACTGATAATTCTTTAAAATCCTTCAACCATTTCGCTTTAGCAACTTTTGTACTGCTGTCCACAAAAACTTTGGCAAAGCCTACATCTGCCCTTCTGTAATCATTCAATCGGTTTTGATATAAATAAGGATCTGAATATGCCGGAGCACCACCAGGCAAACCTGTGTTATAAACTAGATTCAGATACAATCTTACACTTGGAATATTGGGCATATAATCCTGAAACAACATGGCAAATTTTAAGCGCTGATCTGTTGGTCTGGCAATATATCCTTTATCTTCATAATTTTCCTCGGTTTTCATATATCCAAAACTTACCCACGATTCGGTTCCTGGAACAAATTCTCCATTCAACCTGAAATCAAAACCTTGAGCGTAAGCTTTCGCATTATTATTGGCAATATATCGAATTCTTACATTGTCAATCGAATACACATTTACATCTGAAAGTGATTTGTAATACACCTCCGTTACCCATTTAAAAGGTCGGTTCCACATTTTAAAATTGTAATCATTTCCTAAAACAATATGTACCGATTCCTGCGCTTTAACATTCGGATTTACAACTCCGTCTAAATCACGAAGTTCCCTATAAAAAGGCGGTTGATGATACAATCCTCCAGAAATTCTAAAAACCATATCCATATTCCAATCGGGCTGAATTGCAAATTGTGCACGCGGACTCACAACAATTTGATCTTTCCCTTCAACCAATGCCCCTTGAACATTCCAACTTTGAAAACGTGCGCCTAGATGATACCAAACCTGACTTGAGCCAATTGCTGTTTTTTTATTAAATTGAGCATACCCAGCAAGCCTATTTATAGTGTTAAAGTT
This sequence comes from Flavobacterium xizangense, assembly GCF_054075145.1. Lineage (NCBI taxonomy): Bacteria > Pseudomonadati > Bacteroidota > Flavobacteriia > Flavobacteriales > Flavobacteriaceae > Flavobacterium > Flavobacterium xizangense. The sequence continues at coordinate 90,845 of NZ_JBSIPG010000007.1, forward strand.
TGTTGCCCGAATATCCTGATACGGCAATAACGGACCAGTATATGGTTGATACGGCTGATTATTTTTTGGCAAAATTACCAAAGGCGGATTAATTGAAAATCCAGCAGAATCAATCACTTCCCACTCCACAACACGATCACGAATCGATTCCCGGGTGTATTTCAAACCAAATTCAAGCTGACTGTCATTCAGCCATTCCTTAAATCCTTTAATTTCAGCATTTGCTATTAAAGCATCCAAATCATTACGTGCATGATTAAGCTGCGAACCAATACCGCGCGTAAAATCGATATTTTCGACGTTGCCCTCTTCATCAACATTTCCTAAACGATATTGTGCCAAAATATCAAAATGTTCCTGTTCAGTGGTATGGAAAAGCGAACCAATCAATTTAAAAGTCAAACTTGGCGAGGCTTTATAAGTTGTTTTTAAAGCACCAAAATAAGTCTCGTATTTATCTTTTTCCTGACCTTCATAATAAACCGTCAAAGCCATTGGCTGATCGATAGTTCCAAAATTTGTCTGGCGCGTTAATGGTTGGTAGGAATATTTGTTCTGCGAAATATTTCCAAGAAAACTCATTTGCCATTTTTCTGAAATATCATAATTAACATTCGTCTGAATATCTGCAAAAACCGGAGTATAATTCGTTTCCGTATCTTGACTATTTACCAAAAGGCTATTATTTCGATAACGAATTCCTGTGACTGCTGACCACTTCTTGTTTTTAGAAACCAAATCAACAGCAGCACTTCCTCCTAAAAAACTAGCTTCAAAAGCAGCACCAAAGTGAGTTGGTTTTCGGTACGTAATATCTAAAACAGAGGATAATTTATCTCCAAATTTTGCTTGAAATCCTCCAGCCGAAAAATCAACATTTTGAACCAGATCAGTATTAGTAAAACTCAAACCTTCCTGTTGGCCTGACCGAATCAAAAACGGACGATAGACTTCTACTTCGTTAACATACACTAAATTTTCGTCGTAATTTCCACCACGAACTGCATATTGCGTACTTAATTCATTATTCGAATTTACGCCGGGTAATGTTTTTAAAATATTTTCGATTCCGGCATTTGCGCCTGGAATCTTTTTAATCGTTTCCGGCTCTACAGTTACAATTCCCTGAACGCGTTTTTTATTTTTTGAAGAAACAAAAACCTCACCCATTTGTTCCGCAGAATTGTTCATCACCGGATTAAAAAGAAAAACTTCGCCAGGCTTTAAACTTACTGACAAACTCAACATTTTTAAAGAAATATGAGTAAAAATCAGGGAAACTTTTTTGTTTGAAGGCAGTTCAATATCAAAAACACCATTCGAATCAGACTGAACCACATTTCCTAAACACGAAACATTCACGTCGGCAACCGGACTATTTTCAGTATCTAAAATAACACCTTTAACATGAGCGTTTTGAGCAAATGTCGCATGGCCAAGGCATGCAAAAAAGAAAACAAGTATTAGCTTATAAGTATTCAAACGTTTTGATTTTATTTTTGTTGACTTCTAAAAAAATGAGTTTCAAAAACGGCGACATTTCCAACATTATCAGTCACTTCGACTTTTAAATCATTTGCTCCTTCAGCCACTAATGCATCATCAAAAGTATGTGTAATTTTTCTGGTTTTATTATCATATTCAAACAAAATCCAATTTCCGTTTAAATAACCATTATAAGATTTAATGCCAGATGCAGCATCGCTAATTGTTAATTGAATTTTCTTCACATCACTAATCCATTTGTCCTGAATAGATTTAGCGATAGTAATTTTAGGAGCAATTGTATCGAGAACCAGCCCGAATTGCCCTAACGTTTTTGATTTTGCCGTAAAAACATCACCCTTTCTTGAAGTTGCATTATAACTGCCACTTCTTCCAATAAAAAGTTTATCTCTCAAAGTCTCTTCATACGAATCGTCTTTAATGGTAACTGTAAAATTAGAATGTACAGGTACAACATCATCGTGAACATATATTTTGTTGTTTTTCACATCAAAATTCAGATTGAAATCATCATAAAAAGTTCCAGCCGGAAAAAATACCGACATATTGTCTTTTTCAAAATTAGCATCTCTGTTTGCTTTAATAAAATAGGGCGAAGTTACAGGTGTTTCAGCAACAACAGGTGTAGCTGTATCATATTCAACAGGAACATTAATTGTAGTCATGTTTCCAAAATAATCAGAAACTTCAATTCGGTACATTGAAGCTAGATTCGGCTCGACCGGAATAATTCCTCGCAGAGAATCTGTTTTTATAATGCTTAAAGCAAAAGGCGTTTTCATAAAAAGCTTCTGTACGCGCTGACCTGATTTTTTATATTTCGGATAATCGATAAATGCATTTATATAACGCATTTCATCAAACGAATAAGTATTAAATTGATAATTAAAATTTTGATTTCCGTTTAAAAAAGTTGAAACATTAAAAACGCCATTTTTATTTCCTGAAACGTCATCAAAATCGACAGCCGTTATTCCGAAACCAATTTTTCCATTCGCTTTCACTTTTCCAGCCAAATAAGTCCCGTCTTTTTGAAGCGACAAATTCAGCATCATGGGTTGTTTTGACTGATTAGCTGCTGTGTTTTCCATTGGATAAACATAAAGATTCGAAACAGAAGGCTTTTTAGTATCCGTGAAATTTTTGTCAAAGCCAAAAAACATCGGATTAATTACGAATTCTGTTTTGGTATCCCGAATTTCAAAATGAAGATGTGGTCCTTCAGACGAACCTGTATTTCCAGAAAGCGCAATTAACTGGCCCTTAGTTACCGGCAATTCATCAGGCTTTGGAAACATTTCAATCTCGAAGGCTTTTTCTTTATAATGTGTTTTTTGAATATAGTCCTGAACGGGCCCAATCGCGGTCTGCAAATGCCCGTAAACAGAAGTATAACCATTAGGATGCGTGATATAAATGCATTTTCCGTTGCCAAAAGTAGAAATTTTGATTCTAGAAATATAACCATCAGCCACAGCATAAACATTCAATCCTTCCCTTTGATTTGTTTTCAGATCAAAACCAGCATGAAAATGATTCGGTCTCAACTCTCCAAAATTTCCTGAAAGCTGCATAGGAATATCAAGCGGGGCGCGAAAATAATCTGTAGGATATTGAGTCTGAGCAGAAATAAATTGGCAGAATAATAAGGTGAATATCGAAAATTTCATAAGCAACATTTTTGCTAAGGTAAAAAAATAAGAGCCGAAATCCGAGGATTTGGCTACAAAAATACAATTAACTGAATTTCATTGATTTGCCTATTTTAACTACAAAAAAATCGATAAAAAATTGCATTAATAAAAAGGAATACTAACTTTGTATGATTAAGTAATGAATAGGATTTATAATGAGTGTAATTGCCGAAATAATTGATACTCTTGAATATAAAGTCGAGAAGCTTTTTGAGAAATCAAAAGGTTTGGAGAAAAACAATCAGGATTTACAATTAGAATTAGCCAAAGCTGTGCAAATCATCCAGAAACAATCTGAAGAAATTGAGGCTTTGAAGAAGCAATATGAGACACTTAAAATAGCCAATTCGTTGCTCGGCAGCGACAATAACAAGAGAGAGACAAAGCTTAAAATAAATTCATTAATTCGCGAAATTGATTACTGTATAGCACAACTATCAGATTAGTAAAACATGGACGGAAAGCTTAGAATCAAAATATCAATTGCAGATCGTGTTTACCCATTAACGGTTGAACCATCTCAAGAGGAAGGACTTAGAAGTGCTTCTAAAAAAATTGATGCAATGATAAAGCAGTTCGAAGAAAATTACGCAGTTCGCGACAAACAAGATGTATTAGCTATGTGTGCATTGCAATTTGCATCACAGGTTGAACAAAAACAAATTGATAACGCAATCGATGGAGAAGAAACCATCGAAAGAATTAAGAAATTAAATTTGCTATTAGATCAATATCTCGAAAAATAAACGTTCTTTACAGAAACTAAGATACTGCCTACATTAGTTCACAATTGGTAAACTCAACACTAACAATTTAGAATGAGCAAATCGTCGCTACTATAGTATGCCCTCCTTTTGGCTGGGAAACTTGAACAGTGAGTTAGCTCAAAACTTGTCTTTACGAGTTTATACAAGCAATTAATGTAGGCTTTTTTTATATATAAACCTTAACAAACATGGACATCATAACGATCATTATTGGTATTGTAGGAATTGCAGCAGGTTTTGCAATTGCTAAAATCATCGAAAAAAGTAATATTTCTAATCTAATCAAAAACGCTAAAAAAGAAGCAGCTTCTATTTTAAAAGATGCTAATTTGGAAGCTGAAAATATTAAAAAAGATAAAATTCTTCAGGCAAAAGAACGTTTTATCGAATTAAAATCAGAGCACGAACAAGTTATTTTAGCAAGAGACAAAAAAGTTGCTGAAGTAGAAAAACGTGTGCGCGATAAAGAATCTCAGGTTTCAAATGAACTTTCGAAAGCTAAAAAAGTAAACGACGACTTTGAAGCTAAAACTCAGGAATACATTAATAAAATTGAGATCCTAGACAAAAAACAAGCTGAAGTTGACAAATTACACAAAAGTCAATTACAGCAGCTTGAAGTAATTTCTGGATTGTCTGCTGAAGAAGCAAAAGAGCAATTAATTGAAGGCTTAAAAGCTGAGGCTAAAAGCAAAGCTATGTCGCATATTCAGGATACTATTGAAGAAGCTAAACTTACTGCACAGCAGGAAGCTAAAAAAATCATCATCAATACTATTCAAAGAGTTGGAACTGAAGAGGCGGTTGAAAACTGTGTTTCTGTTTTCAACATTGAATCTGATGATGTAAAAGGTAGAATTATTGGTCGTGAAGGACGTAACATTAGAGCTTTAGAATCTGCAACGGGTGTAGAAATTATTGTTGATGATACTCCGGAAGCTATTATCCTTTCTTGTTTTGATCCGGTTCGTAGAGAAATTGCTCGTTTGTCATTGCACAAATTAGTAACTGACGGACGTATTCACCCGGCAAGAATCGAAGAAGTTGTTGCTAAGACTGCAAAACAAATCGACGACGAAATTATTGAAGTTGGTAAACGTACTGTAATCGATTTAGGAATTCACGGGTTACACCCTGAATTGATTAAAGTTGTGGGTAGAATGAAATATCGTTCTTCTTACGGACAAAACTTATTACAGCACTCTAGAGAAGTTTCTAAACTTTGTGGTATCATGGCTGCCGAATTAGGGTTAAATGTAAAACTGGCAAAAAGAGCTGGTTTGCTTCATGATATTGGTAAAGTTCCGGATACAGAAAGTGATTTACCTCACGCACTTTTAGGAATGCAATGGGCTGAAAAATATGGTGAGAAAGAAGAGGTTTGCAATGCAATTGGAGCACACCACGACGAGATTGAAATGAAATCATTATTATCTCCAATTATTCAGGTTTGTGATGCTATTTCAGGTGCAAGACCAGGCGCAAGACGTCAGGTTCTTGATTCATACATTCAACGTTTGAAAGACCTTGAAGAAGTGGCTTACGGATTTAGCGGAGTTAAAAATGCTTATGCAATTCAGGCAGGTAGAGAACTTCGTGTAATTGTAGAAAGCGAAAAAGTTTCGGATGACAATGCTGCAAATTTATCATTCGAAATTTCGCAAAAAATACAAACAGAAATGACTTATCCAGGTCAGGTAAAAGTAACAGTAATTAGAGAAACAAGAGCAGTTAATATTGCTAAGTAATTCTCTTTTAAACATAAACAATAAAGGCTATCTTTTGAGATAGCCTTTATTGTTTTATAATGGTTTGAAAAAATTAAATTACAAATCGCCAAATATAATTTTAAAACTTGTCCCAACTCCTACTTCACTTTCAACACAAATACTTCCTTTCATAGCTTCGATTTGATTTCGAGTGATATAAAGGCCAATTCCACGCGCATCTTCATGTTTATGGAATGTCTTATACATTCCGAATAAAAGATCACCATGAATAGCCAAATCGATCCCTAAACCATTATCTGTAATCTTCAACGATTTGTAACCATCCGGCTCAATTGCAAAATCAAAAACAATTAAGGGATCGCGATCCGGATGTGCATATTTAATTGCATTTGTTGTAAAATTCAGCAACACACTTTCGAGATACGCCGGATTAAAATTAATGGTCAAATAATTAGGCACATTATTTACTATCGTAACATTTTTACGTTTATCATAACCTTTTATCGCTGCAATTGTTTTTTCAATATATTCACAGAGTTTCAAGGGAACAACTGCAATATTGATATTACTTTGTGTTTTTACAATTTGAGTTAAATTTGAAATTGTATCATTCAAATCGTTCGAAACGGTTCTTAAATGCAGCAACATTTCGCTTATGGTTTGTTTATCAACATCGGCATCTATAAAGTCTAAAATTGATTTTATATTCCCTGCCTGAGTATTTAGATTGTGCGAAACAATATGCGAGAAATTTAGCAATCGACTATTTTGATCACTGTATAACTTCATTGTTTTTAAAAGCTCCAGCTCTTTTTCTTTTTGCTGAGAAACATCGGTATGTGTGCCAATTACGCGCAAAGGCTTGCCATTTTCATCGCGTTTAATCACTTTTCCGCGATCAAGAATCCATTTGTAATTCCCGCTTGAAGTCATTACACGATGGTAATTTTCGTAATATGGAATTTTGTTATCAAAATGATCATGAATGTCCGAATAATATTTTGGAAGATCATCAGGATGAACAATTTTATCCCAGCGTTCCGGATCATCAAAAACATCTGTCGATTCTACTTCTAAAATTTTAAGCGAAAGCGAAGAATAAAAAACCCGATTGGTCACCATATCCCAATCCCAAATTCCAACTGTAGAAGCGTCTAAAGCAAACTGAAAACGTTCTTCGGATATTCGAAGCCTTTCTTCTTTATCTTTTAAATCTGTGATATCAGAAACATGACCAAAAAAACTCACGTTTCCGTCTGGAGATAATTCCGTTTTTGAAGCTACTTTAAACCAGCGAAGCCCTTTTTTTGGCAAAACTGCTCTAAACTCAACTTCCCAAGGTTTAATTTCTTTTCGCGCTTTAACTAAAGATTGAAAAAACAAATCACGGTCCTGCGGAAAAATCCTATCGTAAACAATTAATTTAATATCGTTTGTAAATTCTTTGGCAGAAATCTCAAATATATCATCAGCAGATTTGCTGACAAGAGGAAAAGAATAATTGTTATTGTTATCAATTACAAATTGAAAAAGCAAATCGGGCATTTCAGCCAACAATTTTTTGTAAAAATTATTTACTTCCAGACAATCTTCATTTCCATAGCAATCAAAAACCATACAATAACATTTATAAAAAGCGAGTCAATTTTACCTCAAAAAACGAAAAACATGCAGTTCATCGATTTTATTTACTTTTAGTAGAAATTATCATACAATATATTAATTTTTGAAATAAAAATTAGCTTTAAAGCAAAAAAATCACTTTCTGGGATGAAAAGTATGCATTACTTCCTTTAAAAAACTTCGATCCAAATGCACATAAATTTCGGTTGTCGTAATCGATTCATGCCCGAGCATTAATTGAATTGATCGTAAGTCGGCACCATTTTCTAAAAGATGAGTAGCAAAAGAATGACGCAGTGTATGCGGACTAATATTTTTATGCAAACCAACTCTCACAGCCAAATCTTTTATAATGGTAAAAATCATAGCACGGGTAAGCTGATTTCCTCGTCGGTTTAAAAACAATGTATCTTCGAATCCTTTTTTGATAATCAAATTAGGGCGAACTTCATCTTTATAAATTTCAATATATTTTTTGGTCAACTTCCCAATGGGTACAAAACGTTCTTTATTTCCTTTTCCTGTTATTTTTATAAACCCTTCATCAAAATATAAATCAGATATTTTTAACGTGGTTAATTCTGAAACACGAAGACCGCAGCCATATAACGTTTCAAGTATAGCCCGGTTTCGTTCTCCTTCGTTTGAACTTAGATCAATTGCTGCAATTAAAGCGTCTATTTCTTCAACAGATAAAGTATCAGGTAATTTTCTTCCAGTTTTTGGACTCTCGATTAATTCCAATGGATTATCATTTCTATAATCTTCAAAAATCAAATAATTAAAAAAGCTTTTCAATCCAGAAATTATTCTAGCCTGTGAACGTGGATTTACTTCTTTTGCAACCGAATAAATAAACTGCTGTAAAGTTTCATCTGAAATTTTTACTGGCGAAACCTCAATTTTATTTTGTTCCAAAAAAAGGCATAACCGCTCAATATCAAACTCATAGTTTTCGATTGTGTTTTTAGACAAGCCTCTCTCAATTCGCAAATACGATTGATAATCTTTTATATATCGGTCCCAATTCATAATTACAAAGTAAATACTTTTTAGAAATAAAAAAACCTTCCTGGAATTAAGAGGAAGGTTTTCAAAATATATGCTTTTCTTAAATTAGAATTTGTACCCTACAGATAGAGAGAAAACACCGTTGTGAGCTTTTGCATAATCAGCAGCTTCACCATCAATCATATTAGATAATCCAATATTATAACGAACACCTGCAGAAAATTTATCTGTAAAATCATAACCTGCACCTAAATTAATTCCAAAATCAACAGATTTAAAACTGTCTTTAACATCTTCTTCTGCAGAATTTCCTAATACTGTCGCTTCTGCTTTTGCATTAACAAGAAATCCTATTTGAGGACCAGCTTCAACATTAAATTTTTCAACGATATAATATTTTGCCATAATAGGTAAATTAATATACGCTAATTTATAATTAAGTTCAGCATCATATACATTCCCCTCGTACTCAAATTCTCCCTTTTCCTTTGCACCTTGTGTAGAATACAAAAGTTCTGGCTGAATAGCAAATTTTTCAGAAAGTTTTATTTCGGCAAAACCCCCAACATGAAAACCAACTTTCGATGATGCATTCTCAATATCTCCCGTTATAGTAGATACATTCAAACCACCTTTTACTCCAAATTTAACATCTTGAGCATTTGCAAAACCGAATGCCATTACTGCAACTGCAGATAAAATAATTTTTTTCATTACAATTTATTTTTGGTTAAAATTAATAGGCCAAATATAGAAGCACCAAAATCAATAACCTTACGGAAAAGCGTAAAAGCAAAATTTCTTTATGATTTTTTAAAAATTTGATTACAATTCAAACCTCATTTTACTTCAAATTTAACTTCCTTAGCATTCATAAATACATATGCTACAACTACATAAGCATATAAAACTTTTTTTTTATTCTTATAATTTCTTTCTTTGATTAAATTAATTAACAATAAATAATATAATACGAATAAAAAAAGCCTCCTGATTAGGAGGCTTTACAAATATAATTCTAGATCATTAGAATTTATATGCTAAAGATAGTGCAAGGTTGCTATTTTTAGCACTGTCATAATAATCATCTGCATTATCCACATCTTCATCACTAAGCGGAGACAAACCAATAGTATATCGAAGACCTACAGAAAAATTATCAGTAAAACTGTATCCGGCTCCAATATTAAAACCAAAATCTACAGATCTTGTAAAATCTTTAATATCCTCACCTTCCGCTTTAGCCGACAATAAAATACCTAATTGTGGACCAGCTTCAACATTAAACTTTTTATCAATTATGTAATATTTGGCCAATACCGGAATATTCAAATAATTTAATTTAACATCGCCATCAGATCCAAAAGGGCCGTCAACTTTAGTTCCTTGAGCAGAATACAAAAGCTCTGGCTGAATAAAAAATTTCTCAACAACGTGAATTTCCGCAAAACCACCTACGTGGAAGCCTACCAAAGATTTAGTATTTTCTACCTCTCCTCCTACAACATTTGAAATATTTAGACCTCCTTTTATTCCAAATCTTGTATCCTGAGCATTACAAAATGCAAAAGCCATTAGTGCAATGGCAGATAAAATAAGTTTTTTCATTCTGATTTATTTTGGGTTAAAATTTAATAAATCAAATATAAAACTATACCTACTAAAAATCAATTAGTTTTTTAACAAATAAATTAGTACTATGCAACCTCAAACAAGAAAAGCCCTCCTCAAAATTGAGGAAGGCAATCAAACACTAACTAATATTTTTTTTAGAAGTGCAATGCAAATCCAACATTGAATTGGAAAACATCTTTTCCATAATCTTCGTTCATAGAAATATTGTAACGTAATCCTGGCTCAATAGAAACATTATTTCCAATAAACCATGCATAACCTCCTTGTAAGCCTAAATAAGAAGGATTTTCATTCGCATCTTTCACACTGGCTCCTGTATAAGAAGCTTCAAGGGGAAATTTATTTAATAAATAATATTTCGCACCAACTTTATACGAAATTGCATTAACACTGTGTCCAAGATCATTATATCCAAGACCAGCTTTGACAGCTAAATTATCAGCTACAAAGTAACCTCCTTCAGCACCGACACTCCAAGAAGTTTCTCCATCTTCAGATTTTAATTGAAAACCAGTGTTACCAACGTTCGTATTGCCTCCAAATCCCGTATTAGCTTCAATTAACCATTTCCCTTTTGCGGTTTGTTCTTGTGCATTTGCGAAACCAAAAGCCATAACTGCGATAGCTGCTAAAATTAATTTTTTCATGATTTTATTTTTAATTACTCAGTCAAAAGTAAAATTATACGTATTAAAAAAAGACCACTAAAAGAAATCAAAATAACAAAATAAGACAGAATTAAACTACAAAAAAAAATATTGATTTAAAATATTTAATTGAATATCACATTTCAGAACTATCGAAAATTAAAAAAAACATGATAATTTTAATAATTTGTAAAAACATCATGTAAAAACAATAAAAGCAAAATAATATAGTTTTGAATTGTAGATAACATATAAATACCAATTTTTAAAAACATTTTTATGAAGAAATTATTTTTAGCAGCTGTAATGTTCCTGGCAGCATCAACTGCAATACACGCACAATTATTAAAAATCGGGGTAAAAGCTGGGGTTAACTTTGCAAATCAGCATGGTGATGCTAGTTTTGATGGAATTTCTGTTGATAAGGAAGGACTGACAAGCTATCATGCAGGTTTAGTAGCAGAATTAAAATTATTAGAAAAATTTTCGATTCAGCCAGAGCTTTTGTATTCAACACAAGGAGCAACTTATAAAAATGCTGTTGACGAATTTAAAAATGAACTTGGATATTTATCTATTCCAGTGATGGCTAAATTCTATATGACTAAATCTCTAAGTTTAGAAGTTGGTCCGCAAGCATCGTTTTTATTGAGCAATAAAAAAGAATTTGATGTTCAGGACCCTAAAACTTTTGACTTTGCAGTTAACGCCGGACTTGGATTAAAAATCACTGAAGGCCTTTTTGTTCAGGCACGTTATGGTTTAGGACTTACAGAAGTTTCTACTCATGCAGATCTTAAAAACTCAGTATTTCAGCTTTCTGCTGGATTCATGTTCTAAAAATATTTCACATACTTTTACAAAAACCGCTCTATTAATTAGTGCGGTTTTTTTATTTTTACAAAAATTCAATCTCAATTGCAAAAACCAATTGCAAGATCAATATTCATTGCAAATAATTTTAAATATGAAAATCTGCATTATCAACGGACCCAATTTAAATCTTTTAGGAAAAAGAGAACCAGAAGTTTACGGAAGCCAAACTTTTGAAGATTATTTTGAAACGTTGAAAGAGAAATTTCCAAATGTTGAGCTTTCCTATTATCAAAGCAATATTGAAGGAGAATTGATTGGCAAAATTCAGGAAGTTGGATTTTCATTTGATGGAATTATTCTGAACGCCGGTGCGTATACGCACACTTCTATAGGCTTAGGCGATGCGATGAAAGCGGTTACAACTCCTGTAATCGAAGTTCATATTTCAAATACTTATGCACGCGAAAGTTTCAGACATCAATCGTATTTATCTGGAAATGCAAAAGGCGTTATTTTAGGTTTCGGACTTAAAAGTTATGAATTAGCTATTCAATCTTTTTTGTAAAGCATTTTTAACAAATTATTAATAAGCTCAGATTCAAGTTATTCTATTTTTGTAAGACAAACCACTTACATGAAAAACTTTATTTTATCTGCCTTCTTATTTTTTTCAGTTTCAAATTTTGCCCAAATCAAAGGAACTATTACCGATGAAAAAGGGAATCCATTGCCATTTGTATCCGTTTTTGAAGAAAACACGTATTCCGGAACCACTTCAAACGAACAGGGAAAATATCAGCTAAATGTAAAAGAGCCTGGTAAAAATAAAATTATTTTTCAGTATCTGGGTTTTAAAACTCAAAAGCTCACCGTCGCTTCAGATTCAAAAACGATCACTCTTGATGTAAAAATGCTCGAGGAAAGCTTTGCTTTAAATGAAGTCATTATTGATCCAAAAAACAATCCGGCAGATGCAATTATAAAAAGCGCAATTGCAAACAAACAGGACAATTCCAGCAAAACGGGACGCTACACAGCTGACTTTTACTCAAAAGGAATGTTTAAAGTCAAAGATCTGCCGAAAAAGATTTTAGGCAAAAAAGTTGACCTTGGTGCTGATATGGCATCTAATTTAGACTCCACCGGAACCGGAATTTTATATTTATCTGAAACGGTTTCGAAAATTACTTTTGAAAAACCAGACAAATTAAAAGAGAAAATAATCGCATCTAAAATTTCCGGAAATAATCGAGGATACAGCTATAATACTGCAGCGTTATCAACTTATGATTTTTATGATAACACTTTAGATTTCGACATTAAACTCATCTCTCCTATTGCAGATAATGCTTTCAGTTATTACAAATACAAACTCGAAGGAAGCTTTTATGATGACAACAAACATCAAATCTTTAAAATAAAAGTAATCCCAAAACGAGATAAAGAACCCGTTTTTGAAGGTTACATCTATATTGTAGATGACAGTTTTGCCATTTATGCCATTGATTTGGACATTAAAGGTTACCGAATGAAAAATGAATTTACTGAAACTATGAATTTAAAACAGAGTTTTAGTTATAATTCAGCTAATAAAATATGGTCAAAAAACGCGCAATCACTTTCTTTTAATGCTGGTGTTTTCGGAATAAAATTCTCCGGAACATTTAATTATGTGTATTCAAATTATGAATTTCCTGTTTCATTCGAAAAGAAAACTTTTGGAAATGAAATCGTAGCTTTTGAACCAAATGCCAATAAAAAAGATGATACTTTCTGGAATCAAATCCGCCCCATTCCTTTAACTATTGAAGAAAGTGCTGACTATACTAAAAAAGACAGTCTGCAAACTATCAGAAAATCCCAAAAATACACCGATTCTATTGATGCAAAAAACAACAAATTCAAAGTTTGGCATATTTTAATGGGCTACGATTATAAAAACACTTTCAAAAGTTATTCTTTTAATTATAAGGGTATATTAAATATCAGTTCATTAAGTTTTAATACCGTTCAGGGTTTCAATTTAGATTCTGGCTTCTCTTTTAGAAAGTGGAATGAAGAAAAAGGGAAAAGCACATCAATAAGTACTACTTTCAATTATGGTTTTTCTGATGATCGTTTGCGCGTAACGGGAGACTTCAGCCACAGATTCAACAATATTAATTATGCGTATATAGCAGCTTCGGGAGGAACTAAAACCGCTCAGTTCAATGGCGCCGAACCTATTACAAAATTTGTCAATTCGATAGCTTCTTTATTTTTTAAAGACAATTACATGAAGCTGTATAATTTGGAATTTGCTCAAATTAATTACGGCCAGGATGTCGCAAACGGAATCAATCTGAATGCAAAAATTGCTTACGAACAGCGAAAACCACTCTTCAATACCACTGATTATTCTTTCTTTAAACAAGACGATATTTATTCATCTAATAATCCATTGGCGCCGAATGATTTTACAACCTCAGCTTTTGACTCACATCATCTATTCAAAACTTCTTTGAGCGCCAGAATCAATTTTGGAAACAAATACATTTCGAGACCCGACGGCAGATTCAATGTTAGAAACGAAAAATATCCAACCGTTTATTTAGTTTTTGAAAAAGCCTTTGCAGCAAGTGAAAAAAAATATGAATTTGAAAGAATCGGTGCTTCTGTTCAATACGATTTATCACTTGGAAACAAGGGAATTCTTGGAACAAATTTCAGAGCCGGAAAATTTTATAATGCAGAAAATATCGCTTTTATGGATTACAGACATTTTAATGGAAATCAAACACACATTGGTACAACAGATCGCTATTTAAATGTTTTCAATTTGATGCCATATTATTCAAAATCAACAAACGACGCTTATTTCGAAATGCATTTGGAGCATAATGACATGGGATTTATTACTAATAAAATTCCGTTGATCAATCTTTTAAAATCGACAATGAATATTGGATTTCACACTTTAGCGATTCCAAATCGAAAGCCATACTCTGAATTTACAGTTGGTTTAGACAATTTAGGATTCGGGAAATTTAAATTATTCCGAATTGATTATGTCCATTCTTACCAAGGCAACGTTCAGCAAAACGGAGTTGTATTTGGATTGAAGATTTTAAATGTGTTAGACTAAGGTACTAAGTTGCTAAGATACTAAGGTTCTAAGTTTCTGTTTCGCGAAGATTTAAACAGATTTTAGCAGATTTAAATTTTTCTTTTTAATTAATTAATCTTTGTCAAAGTTTAAAACTTTGACAAAGAAAAAAACTTAAAACCTTAGTATCTTAGAATCTTAGAACCTCTAAGAATGATAATCATCCGGTTCAATATGTATCAAAACATTTCCTAACTGCGGAATCTGTTCTTTTAAAGTATCTTGTAGTTTATGCGATAAATCATGTCCTTCTTTTACAGAAATACTTGCCGAAACTATTGCGTGAAGATCAACGTGATAACGCATTCCTGCCTTTCTAATAAAACATTTTTCAGTACCAAGAATTCCGGGAACCATAAGGGCTACAACACGAATTTCTTCTACTAAATCGTCATTTAAATTTTCATCCATAATTTCGCCAAGTGCAGGTCTGAAAATTTTGTAGCTGTTATATAAAATAAAAAATGCTGCAAAAAGCGCAGCCCAATCATCTGCCGATTCATAACCTTTTCCCATAATGAGGGCAAATGAAATTCCGATAAATGCTGCAACGGAAGTTATGGCATCACTTCGATGGTGCCAGGCATCCGCTGCTAAAGAGGAACTATTTGTCTGTTTGCTTCGTTTCATTACCAAACGAAAAGAGTATTCTTTCCAGATAATAATTGCACCTAAAACATACAAAGTCCAAGATTTGGGTAAAGCATGTGAAGTACCAATATTAGCAATACTTTCGTATCCAATAATAGTTGCCGAGGTAATCAAAAACCCTACAACCAAAAAAGTAATTAAGGGTTCTGCACGGCCATGACCATAAGGATGATTTTCATCAGCAGGTTTATTCGAATATTTGATTCCGAAGAGCACCAAAAAAGACGCGAATATATCTGTTGTCGATTCGATTGCATCTGCAATCAAGGCATAAGAATTGCCAAAAAAACCTGCGAGACCTTTTATAAGGGCCAGGCAGGCATTTCCTATTATACTAAAAATAGTAGCTTTTATAGCTTTTTGTTCATTTGTCATTTAGACTATTTTTTCGCCACGAATTCGCGAATTAAACGAAATTTAGAATTTAGAGCTGTCTTTTATTACAATTAAGTTTTTAAATAAAATTCGTGCAATAAAATTTTAAAAATTTAAATTTTGTGTAATTCGTGAATTCTTGGCTATATCTCATTACGCTCTAACGATTTTAGCACCAATTGCTCTTAAACGCTCGTCGATACGCTCATATCCACGGTCGATTTGTTCGATGTTTTGAATTGTGCTTGTTCCTTTAGCAGAAAGAGCAGCAATCAATAATGAAATCCCCGCACGAATATCAGGAGATGACATTGTTGTTGCTTTTAATTGAGATTCAAAATTATGTCCCATAACCACAGCTCTATGCGGATCACATAACATGATTTTTGCTCCCATATCGATTAGTTTATCCACGAAGAACAAACGGCTTTCAAACATTTTTTGGTGAATCAAAACATCGCCTTTTGCTTGTGTAGCCACAACTAAAACGATACTTAATAAGTCAGGCGTAAATCCTGGCCACGGCGCATCGGCAATTGTTAGAATAGAACCGTCGATATCTGTTTTAACTTCATATCCATCTTTGTGAGCCGGAATGTAAATATCGTCGTTACGTTTTTCGATTGTAATTCCAAGTTTTCTAAAAGTATTTGGAATCAAACCTAAATTTTCCCAGCTTACATTTTTAATTGTGATTTCGCTTTTTGTCATAGCCGCAAGACCAATCCAAGAACCGATTTCGATCATATCAGGAAGAATTCTGTGCTCGCAACCACCAAGACTTTCAACACCTTCGATAGTCAATAAGTTAGATCCAACCCCTGTGATTTTTGCTCCCATAGAGTTCAACATTTTACACAATTGCTGTAAATATGGCTCACAAGCAGCGTTGTAAACTGTAGTTTTTCCTTTTGCTAAAACTGCAGCCATTACAATATTTGCAGTTCCAGTTACAGAAGCTTCGTCTAAAAGCATATCTGTTCCTTGCAATCCTTCTTCTGGAGATTCTACTCCATAAAAATGATCTTCTCTGTTGTATCTGAATTTTGCTCCAAGGTTAATAAAACCTTCAAAGTGAGTATCTAATCTACGGCGACCAATTTTATCTCCTCCTGGTTTTGGAATATATCCTTTTCCGAAACGAGCCAAAAGAGGCCCAACAATCATAATAGAACCACGAAGTGCTCCACCTTCTTTTTTGAAAGCTTCAGTTTCTAAATATCCAACGTTAACTTCGTCAGCTTGAAAAGTAATCGAACCTGGTTCGTTGCGTTGAATTTTCACACCTAAATTACCCAACAAAGTGATTAATTTATTGATGTCTATAATATCAGGAATGTTATTAATTTTTACTTTCTCTCCTGTTAGAAGCACGGCACATAAAATTTGTAATGCCTCATTTTTTGCTCCTTGCGGAGTGATTTCTCCTTTTAAAGGAGTTCCTCCTTCGATTTTAAAAATTCCCATAGATCTTTGTTAAGGTTCTGAGGTTCTGAGATTCTGAGGTTCTAAGCTAAAAAAATCTTAATATCTTAGTCCCTTCGCATCTTAGTCCCTTTTTTATTTCTGATTATTGTTTTTTTGAAAAGGTTTTTTTCCGCCTTTATTGTTGTTTTTATTGCTTTGAATTTTTGGTTGTCCACCCGTAGTCGTTTTATTTGACACACGTTTGTTGGTACGCATCAAGTCAGTTGTATTCAAAAGCTCTTCTGTGCTTTGTAATAAATTGATTTTTCCTCCTGACAATTCATACAAATGTTCAAAAATCACATCGTCTTTTACAGTGTCTTTATTCCAGCTCAAAAACGATTTTTTCATATGATTTGCAATAACTAAAACTAAGGCATTTTTCATTTCACCTTCTTCCCATTTATTGGCCACATCAATCATATACTTGATGTTATTTCCATAAAATCTGTATTTTGGAAAATTTTGCGGATACTGTAATGCATCTGGTTTCAACTGCAAAACATCTCTTGATGGAATTGGGTAAGGAGATTCAACATTTAATTTGAAATCAGACATAATAAAAAGCTGATCCCATAATTTATGCTGAAAATCCGGCACATCACGCAAATGCGGATTCAAGCTTCCCATAACCTGAATGATATATTTCGCCGCTTTGTTTCGCGTTTCATCATCTTCAATTGCAGTAGCCTGGTCTATCAATTTTTGTAAATGACGACCATACTCCGGAATAATCAAACGTTGCCTTTCAGAATTGTATTCCAAATTATAAACAACGTCACTTGCGGCTTCTTTTTTATATTTTTCGATCATAAGTTATAATGAAACTATACCTTCTATTGTAGAAACTTCTTTGTATTTACTAATCACATCATCTGAGCTGTGCATCGTAACATCAACAGAAACGCTGGTAAATTTACCTGTTTTAGATTTTGTTGTTTTAATAACTGCCCCCATTCTGTCAAAAGCTTTTTCAACACGCTCTACATTATCTGCTACAGATGGCACAATGAATTTATATAAATATTCTGCAGGCCAAGTGTTTGCGTTGTCAAGCTCTAATTTTAATCTTTCGTAAAATTCGGCTGTATTTTTTTCTTTATCGTTCTCCATTCGTAATTAAAAATAAAGGCAAATATACGTTTTTGATTTCAGATTTTAGATTTTAGATTTTAGATTTTTTCCATTGAAAATATAGTCTTTTTTTCGCCACGAATTTCACTAATTAACGTTAATTATATTGCTGTAAATCTTTTCATTAAATTTCACTAATTTCTGATTGTTTCTAAAATTTAAATTTGGATAAATTCGTGAAATTCGTAGCAAACGTTTATATTTGAAATACTTTGCCAATTTGCTCCCAATAATTATCGGGATTGCGAGATTAAAACAGATCACAATGAAAAAAATCATCTTCTTACTTTTTACATTTTTCACTTTTTACGATAGTCAAGCACAAGAAATCAAAACCTTAACTTATTTCCAAAATGACACTCTAAAACTGGATTTAGATTTATATCTGCCAAAGAAAAAATCTAACGAAAAAATTCCATTGATTATGTTTGCTTTTGGTGGAGGATTTTCTGGCGGAGAACGTACCAGCGAAAAAGAATTCGGGATGTTTATGGCGCAAAATGGCTATGCGGTTGCCAGCATTTCGTACAGTTTATATATGAAGGGAAAAGATTTTGGATGCAAAGGAACTTTAACCGAAAAGATAAAAGCAATTCAGATTGGTGTAAGTGATATGTGGCAAGCAACTGGTTTTTTAATCGAAAACGCCGACAAATACAATCTTGATACTTCAAAAATCTTTATTTCCGGAATTAGTGCTGGTGCCGAAATTGGTTTCCATGCTTCGTTTTGGGATTATAAATTGATGAATTTATACAAAAGCAATTTGCCGGAAAACTTCAAATACAAAGGTTTCATAGGTGGTTCGGGCGCTATTCAGGATATTAATTTGATTACGAAAGAAAAAGCAATTCCGATGTTACTGGCGCACGGAAATAATGACGATACGGTTCCGTACAGCGCGGGCTCACATCGCTCGTGTCCAACAAATGCTTCAGGTTGGCTGATCCTTTTTGGCTCTTATGCGGTTTACAATCAAATGAATGATTTACACAAAGATGTTGAATTGATTACTTTCTGCGGTGGCGGACATGAATTCTCTGGTTATCTTTTTCACCAAGGACAACAATATGTTTTGGATTTTGTGAATGATGTTTTGAAAGGAAAGAGATTTGAATCACATTTGATTATTCCTTCTAATAAAAAAGGGAAGGATTCAGGGAAGTATTTGTTTTGTGAGTAAACTTCAATCGTCTCAAACTTAAAACAGACTGGACTGAAGTCCAGCCCTACAATATTTACCGAGCCTTTGGCTCTTTTCACAATTTAATTCCGCAGGAATAACACATATTGTAGAGCTGGACTTCAGTCCAGTTGCCACAAACAATAGCTTCCAAAATGCCAAATTTTTCGCTTCTGATAAATATTCTTTTTAATTATGAATAAGTTTAGGTAAATTTGCCCTTTATTTTTAGAATAGTGCAAAAAGAAATCATAGTTCTCCTTGGCGGTCCTGGTACAGGAAAATCTACGCTGATAAACGAATTAGTAGCTCGTGGCTACTGTTGTTACCCTGAAATTTCTAGAGAAGTTACACTCGAAGCTCAAAAAAGAGGCATCGAGCAATTGTTCTTGGAACAGCCATTATTATTTAGCGAAATGTTATTAGAAGGACGCATCCAGCAATTTAAAAACGCTGCGCAAGAACCTGATAATGTAGTTTTTATTGACCGAGGAATTCCTGATGTTGTAGCTTATATGGATTATATTGGCGACGAATATCCGGAGAATTTCACTAAAGCTTGCGAGGATTACAAATATTCTAAAACTTTTATTTTACCACCTTGGGAAGAGATTTATCAGAGCGACACAGAGCGTTATGAAAATTTTGAACAGGCACTTGAAATTCAAAAGCATCTTATTGAAACGTATAAAAAATATGGGTACGATTTAATTGAAGTTCCAAAAGATACGGTTGAAAACAGAATTCTTTATATCTTAGATAAAATTTAGGCAGTAAGTTTAAAGTTGCAAAACTAGAAACTGATTTCTAAATTTTTAACTTTAACACTTTGGCCATGCAGGAAGCACAAGAAATTCTTTTAAAATACTGGAAACACGAAAGTTTCAGACCGCTTCAAAAAGAAATTATTGAATCGGTTTTAGAAGGGCAAGATACTTTTGCACTGCTGCCAACCGGAGGCGGAAAATCAATTTGTTTTCAGGTTCCAGCCATGATGCGTGAAGGAATTTGTTTAGTTATTTCGCCTTTGATCGCTTTGATGAAAGATCAGGTGGCAAATCTTCAAAAAAGAGATATAAAAGCCATTGCTCTTACCGGCGGTATTCATACTGAAGAAATCATTGATCTTCTGGATAATTGCCAATTCGGAAATTATAAATTCCTCTATCTTTCTCCGGAGCGTTTACAATCAGATTGGATTTTAGAACGCATCAAAAATCTTCCTATCAATTTAATTGCTATTGACGAAGCGCATTGTGTTTCGCAATGGGGCCACGATTTTAGGCCTGCATATTTAAAAATTTCCGAGCTTAAAAAATTCTTTCCTAAAATTCCTTTTTTGGCTTTAACAGCAACGGCAACGCCAAGAGTTGTTGAAGATATTAAAAGTGAATTGGGATTAAAAGACACCAAACTTTTTCAACAATCTTTTGAAAGAAAAAACATTGCTTACATGGTTTTTGAAGTTGAAGACAAATTGTATCGTGTTGAACAGATTTTAAAGAAAAATCCACAGCCGTCTATTATATACGTGCGAAATAGGAAATCGTGCCTGAATATGTCAACCCAATTGCAATCATTAGGATTTAGAGCAACCTATTATCATGGCGGACTTTCATCTCAGGAAAAAGATAAAAACATGCAATTGTGGATGTCGGAACAAGCGCAGGTTATTGTGGCCACAAATGCTTTTGGAATGGGAATCGACAAAGACAACGTAAAAACAGTTATTCACACACAACTTCCTGAAAACTTAGAAAATTATTATCAGGAATCTGGACGCGCGGGAAGAAATGGCGAAAAAGCATTTTCTGTACTATTATTCAATAATTCTGATGCAAACCAAACAGAACAGCAATTTATAAATGTGCTGCCAGATAAAAATTTTCTAAAAACGATGTATGTCAAACTTTGCAATTATTTCCAGATTGCTTATGGCGAAGGTTTAGACGATTCTTTTTCTTTTAAAATGAATCATTTCTGCCATAAATATGATTTTCCAACTTTAAAAACTTATAATGCTTTACAGTTTTTAAATCAACAGGGAATTATTACAATGTCTCAGGAGTTTTCGGAAAAAGTTACAATTCAATTTTTAATTGAGTCGAAAGAAGTCATTCGATATATGAGTCTGAATCCAAATGATGAAGAAATTCTTTTGGCCATTTTAAGAACTTATCCAGGAGTTCATGAAATGAAAACACCACTTAATCTTTCGCTGATTGCTAAAAAATCAAATCATACAGAAGAACAAGTAACGGCGCTTTTAGAAAAATTAAAAGAAAAAGATATTATTGAATATAAATCTAAAAACAACGACGCAACAATTTTATTTAATGAAGTACGCGAAGATGATTTGACAATAAATAGGGTTTCAAAATATCTGGAAAAACAAAATAAACTAAAACGCGATCAGCTTTCGTCTGTACTCTATTATATAAAAGAAGACAAAACGTGCAAGAATAGATTGGTTTTGGATTATTTTGGAGAAGAAACAAAATCGAATTGCGGCGTTTGTTCGTATTGCATTACACAAAAAGGAAAAATTACCGAAGCCGATTCTATTGCTGATAAAATTCTGCACTTATTAAAAGCAACTGCCTTAACTTCACGCGAAATTCAAAGTCAAATAAAACTAGACGCCAAAGATGTGATTTTAGTTCTTCAGGAATTATTAGAAAACAATCATATCGTTATTTTAGCAAACAATAAATACACTTTAAAAACATAATGGAAAAATTACGAATTATATTTATGGGAACTCCAGAATTTGCTGTTGGCATTTTGGATACCATCATAAAAAACAATTACGAAGTTGTTGGTGTTATTACAGCTGCTGATAAACCAGCAGGACGCGGACAAAAAATAAAATATTCAGCTGTTAAAGAATACGCTTTAGAAAACAATCTTACTTTATTACAGCCAACCAATTTAAAAGACGAGAATTTTTTAGCCGAATTAAAAGCGTTGAATGCGAATTTGCAAATTGTGGTTGCTTTTAGAATGTTGCCAAAAGTGGTTTGGGAAATGCCAAGTTTAGGAACTTTTAATCTTCATGCTTCATTGCTTCCAAATTATCGTGGAGCAGCGCCAATCAACTGGGCTATTATTAACGGAGAAACTAAAACTGGAGTTACGACATTCTTTATTGATGATAAAATTGACACTGGAGCAATGATTCTAAATTCGGAAATTGCAATTGAGCCGACAGAAAATGCCGGACAATTGCACGACCGTTTAATGAATTTAGGAAGCACAACTGTAATTGACACTTTGAAAGTTATTGAAAACGGAAATGTTACCACAACAATTCAGGAAGAGAATGACGAAATCAAAACAGCATACAAACTAAACAAAGAAAACTGTAAAATTGACTGGACTAAATCGGGTAACGAAATCAATAATTTAATTCGCGGTTTAAGTCCATATCCTGCGTCTTGGTGTTTTTTGAAAGATAAAAATGAGGAATTAAATATTAAAATTTACGATGCCAAATTAGTTTTAGAAACACATTCACATGAATCTGGAAAACTAATCAGCAGTAAAAAAGAAATCAAAATTGCAGTAAAAGACGGCTTCATTCAGCTTTTGAGTTTGCAATTTCCAGGAAAAAAGAGAATGCAGGCAGCAGAAATCTTAAACGGCATCACTTTTTCTGATGACGCCAAGATGTATTAAGGTCAGTAAAACAGGGGTTTCTACCTGATTTTAGTCGATAAACAACATGCTTTATGAACAAAAAAAGCAAGTTATTAACAATTATTGCTAAAATTAAAGAAAAGACTTGCACGCAACGGATTTCCTACTAAATTTGTGTATTAACAATTTTTTTTAACCAACAATTAATAACTAATTATTATGAACAAATCAGAATTAATCGATGCTATCGCTGCTGATGCAGGAATTACAAAAGCTGCGGCAAAATTAGCTTTAGAGTCATTTTTAGGAAATGTAGGAACTACTTTGAAAAAAGGAGGAAGAATTTCATTAGTAGGTTTCGGATCTTGGTCAGTATCTGCTAGAGCTGCTAGAGACGGTAGAAATCCACAAACTGGAAAAACTATCAAAATTGCAGCTAAAAATGTAGTAAAATTCAAAGCAGGAGCTGAATTAGAAGGAGCAGTGAACTAAGTAAGAAAGTTCTCTAAACTTATAATATAATTAAAACCCTCCTTATGGAGGGTTTTTTTGTGCGGTTTAACGATTTTTTTTGGGCAGTTCGAAATTTTATGACTAAATTTAATAAAAATTGTAGCCGTATGATTTCAGAAAAATTAAAAAAAGGACACCTGCTTATTGCCGAGCCTTCAATAATTGGAGATTTATCTTTTAACAGATCGGTAATTTTATTAGCAGACCATAACAAGGAAGGATCAATTGGATTTATCATTAATAAGCCTTTAAAATATACTATTAATGATTTAATCCCAGAGATTGATGCGAACTTTAAAATATACAACGGAGGTCCTGTAGAACAGGACAATCTGTATTTCATTCACAATATTCCTGAACTGATCCCGAATAGTGTCGAGATTTCTAATGGAATTTATTGGGGTGGTGATTTTGAATCCACGAAAGACTTAATAAACGACGGATCTATCAGTAAAAATAATATTCGTTTTTTCTTGGGTTATACCGGTTGGGATGAGAATCAGCTTGAAAATGAAATGCAGGGAAACTCGTGGATCATTGCCGATAATAATTACAAAAACAAAATTATCGGAAAATCGACCACTCACTTTTGGAAAGAACAAATCATTGAGCTTGGAGGTGATTATCTTATTTGGTCAAACGCACCAGAAAACCCATATCTGAATTAATTTTCAGATATGGATTCATTTAGTTTCTGCACTAATAAATGAGCCAGATTGCTTGTAAAATCTTTTTTTCGATATTTAGTTATCGGTTGTATTCCCATGATTACATTTGTCAGAAATAATTCGTCGGCTTTTTGAAGATCGAACGGTGAAATTATTTCTTCAGAAATTTCTATTCCTTCTATTTTTTTAGCTATGGCCAAAATTTGCTTGCGCATAATTCCGTTCAAACATCCTTCAGAAATTGGAGGAGTGATCAATTTCTTTCCTGTAAGCATGAATAAATTTCCCTGAAGAGCTTCGACTACATTTTTTGTATCATTTACTAAAATGCAGTTAGCCAAGCCATTCTCATGAGCAAAAACACTTCCTGTTACATTAATCATCTTATTAGTCGTTTTAATCGACGATAACAATTGTTTAGTCACATAGAAGTCTTTATATAGATCAACTTCATATTCAGTCGTATTTACAACATACAAAGTACCTTCAAGCGGCATTGCATGAATTAAAAACGAAACTTCATTTGTTTTTGGTAAATATAACCCTCCATCATTTCTATAAACAGTTATTCTAGCTCTTGCTGAATTAGAAATATTTTTTTCCTGAACAAGCTTTAAAATTTGTTCTTCAAAATACTCCATGGTAAAATTCATTGGAATTTCCATTCGAACCACACGCATCGAAGCCATCAAGCGGAAATAATGATCTTCCAGAAATAAAATTTTATTGTTTAAAATCTTCACTGTTTCAAAAACGCCGTCTCCGTATAAAAAGGCGCGATTTTGAGTTAATATATTTTCTTCCTGCGTTACGTTTCCGTTAAAATTGATCATAAAAAAACCCTGAATTTTGTTCAGGGCAAATATAAGGCATAAAATAGTTTTATACTAAACAGAACCTATAAGATGTTTCAGGTCTGAGATTTGATTCTCCCACAATTGTTTAGCCTCTCCTACTTCTTCTTTTTCAGCAAAATCAACTACCATTAAAGATACGTCTTTAGTTAATTCATCAACTAAGATATGAAGTTCAAAAAAATACTCTGTATCCTTACTGCTTTCATCAACCCATTTGAATTTTACTTTTTCACCCGTTTTTTTTGATGCTAAACGTGCTTTTTCCTGTGAGTCATTCCAAATAAAGGTAAAAAATTCGCCTCTTGAATTTACATTGTCTGCAAACCATTCTGACAAACCTGAAGGCGTTGATATATATTGATACAATAATTGCGGCGAAGAATTGATCGGGAACTCGATTTCGTAACGTATTTTTGAATCCATGTGCTGCGTTTAATTTTTTCGAAATATAAGAATATATGTCCAAAAACAATGCGTTTTTAAAAATATTTTTTTTTCTTCACTTTATGCTTGTATGCTTTAATATTATTTTTATCTTTGCACCCGCAATGAGGAAATCATTCCACTTGTAGTCCAGGCGAGGTAGCTCAGTTGGTTAGAGCGCAGGATTCATAACCCTGAGGTCACGGGTTCAACTCCCGTCCTCGCTACAAGTTCCGAAACCCATCCCAATTAGGGTTTCGGACTTTTTTTAAAACTCTTACGGCTAGTAATTACAGTAAATCGGCAACCCTACCGACAACCCTAAAGTAATTACATCATGGCAAAAAATCTATTATTCAATTGCTCTTACTCTGAAATATGGGTGCATCCGGAAAACTGGAAAACATTAACATCACAGAAGTCTTTAAAGCTTGACTGGTATGTTGAATGCAAATTTTATGATCCTTTATTCAAAGAAAAGTATCCAAAAGGCTTTCCCTTCAGGAAGAAATTAAATCGTTTCAAGACTTTAGAAGAACGAAAAGGAGTTATTAAAACGTGGCTCGAAGAAATTCCCAAGCTTTTAGAAGAGAAAGGATACAATCCAATTACTAAAAAATTCATGATCGAACCCATAAAAGAGGTTCAGCCAGAATTGGACAGTATTTGTCCAGAAACACCTTTTTTAATTGCATTAGATCTGGCTTATCAGAATATTGATGTTGCCAAAAGCTCAAAAGATGATATCCGGTTAATTTTGGTCCATATAAAAAGATCAGCAACGGAGCTTAGATTTGATGAGTTACCAATTGCAGAGGTAAAACGTAAACACTTTAGATTCATAATTGATAATCTGGAGCGAAAAGATGGCAAGTTCTCAGCTCACAAGTTCAATAAGTACCGAACATATCTTTCTATACTATATAATGAGTTGCTAGATTATGAAGCAGTAGACAGCAACATTATAAAAGACATCAGGAAGAAAGCAGCAATAAAAAACATTCGTGAAACATTAACTGAAGAGGAAAGAAAAAAAGTAAACGATCATTTGAAGTTAAATCATCCTTCATTTTGGCTATTTATGATTATATTCTTTCATTCTGGAGGCCGTATAACTGAGCTGATGAGCGTAAAAATATCAGATGTTGATTTAGTCAATCAGAAATATAAAGTTCTAATTAAGAAAGGCCCTCAATATACGTGGGTTGAACGTATCATAAAAGACATTGCACTTCCATACTGGCAAAAAGCAATTTTTGGAGGCAAAAAAACTGACTTCGTTTTCTCAGTTGGATTGATACCTGGAGAAAAACAAATCAGAAGAGATCAAATTCGTAGGAGATGGAAAACACACGTGAAAGATAAATTAGATATTACAGCTGATTTCTACAGTTTAAAACATTTGAACTTAGATGAAACAGTTGCTTTGCTTTCAATGAATGATGCTATGAGAATGGGTAACTTTAAATCAACTAAAATGCTAGAACAACATTATGCTGTTGGAGAAAAAGATCGTCAGTTTGACAGACTTAAAACACTTCGAAATAAATTTGCATAAACAGAAAAGCGATCAATAACGATCGCTTTTTTTATTGTTTCTTCTCAATTTTCATTGTCCTGCTTTCGCCACACTCATCAAACACTTTCGAAGTGAATTGCTTCTTTCCTAAAAATCGGGTTTTAATTCCTAAAAAACTCCACTCCCTTCGCTCCCAATAAGCAACAGCATCAGACTTATTATTAAATTGCCGATCATTCACAGCAACTTTTAATTTTTGACCATCAAAAGAAACAATTCCTTTTATAGTTATACATTTTGTTGTATCAATCCAGCTTTGTTCTTTTGGAATATTGTTTTTGATCGCATCAACTAATCCGGATACATCAGTTTCTCGTTTTGTGGTATCACGATATTTTAAAGTTTGCGAAATGATACTTTGAATCCTGCTTTCATTTATTCCGGATTTTGCTAACTTATTTTTCAGTTCTGAATTTTCATATAGCAGATAATCTTTGATTTCATCTTTAGATAATAATTCACTTGAAAACCTCAAACTATCTTGTTTCCTGCGCTGATTCGCATTTTCTGTTTGCCTGGTGTTTTCAGATTCCTGAAACTTATAATCCTTGTAAAACCAAACAACCGCAATTGCCAGGAACAGGATAAAAACCAATCTTATATTTTTGAGTATTAATTGTAACGTTATCATAATTTAATCTTTTACCTGAAAATGCATCCAATCATAATTTTTTTCACGTCCCAAACTTTCAAAACCGTGTTTATAAAAGATATCAATCATCTTTTTATATTCAGGTCTCGCAAATCTTGCTGTTTTAGAAGTTTCTTTTAATAAATTCCTATCAGGATCTAAATCTACTGCACAACCCCAAGAATGAACTGAAAGCTCAGAACCACCTCTCATTAATCTATAATTAAAACAACCTCCAAAATCATCAATTTGAAGTCTTTTAATTTCATCGATACCATACACTTCTAAAATTTCTTTAAATATCGCTTTCAACTTATCAGCTACTAATTTATGACAGCTCATTTTTGTAACATAAGTTGCAGTTGCCCAATTTAAAAACATTGGATAAGGCAAATCAATTGTAACCAAATAACCAGCACCGGTTTTATTTGGAATACCGTATTTTTCTTTTAATCTAGCTTGTGATATCATGATTATTCTTCTTTAAATTCCTTTTTAATTTCCTTATACGATCTGAAAACAGAAAATATTTTATCAATCAAATCATAACCTAAACTTTTCACATTTTCGATTACAATTGAGTGAATTTCAAAAACACAGCAGATACACATTACAACTATTGTAATAGTCCATTCAGCATCAGAAAAAGAAAACCCGAACGGTTTTATCTTAAACATGCTTTGAATTGTTTTTGCTCCAATTATCGCAAACATGTACATTGTCATTTTCAACAGCGAAAGGCGTAATTTTCCGCTTTCAATCACATCGTAATAAAACTTTATTTTAAACAATAGCCTTGCAAAAAATCGTTGGCTAGTAGTTTCCTTAGTCGCAAATTGCCCTTTCGCTTTTGCAGCTATTTTTGCCTCTTTAAAAGAAACCAATATTCCTGTGACAAAGTCAACGATTATTAAGCCGCTCAAAAACAGCAAAACTTGTTTCTCAATATGAAACGTAGACATAAGCGCAAGAGCAGGTATTGAAATCACAGCTCCTTTTGTTGTTGTAGTAATTTTTTTAGCAGCAATTAGTGGTTTTGCCAAATAGTTTAAGTAGGTAATTAATTCCATATTTTTAATTTTCAATTGATTTTAAACAGTGATCTTTTTCAAAGAAATCCAACACTTTAACCAGGCGTTTTCCTGATTTAGTTAAAGTTTCATCTCGCTGGTTTTTTCCCAATGCGCTGGATATCGTTTCATTTTCGGCTCCAAACTTATAACCGGATTCTATTCTTAGTTTTTTATTCCAAAGCGTTCTGAATTCTCGATTCGCGATTTTGTCGATTGTGATCGCACTCGATCTAAAGTAACCTTTTTTGTTTTCTACAAGACAGAAATTCCAGATTGATAACGGCAAGTATAAAATGTATGCAGTGATGAATAATAAAAAATTTAGCATAGTTCCCAATTTATAGGTTGAATCTCATAAATTGTCGTTCCATCTTCATAGAGATTCGTTTGCGTGTCAATTAAAAGACCTTGTTTTATTTTAGACCAATCCCTTTCCATTTTTGTCAAGGTTGAATAGTCGTTTTGACTTTCTAAGTATTCATTTAATTGATTTATTTTATCAGCTGGATAAAAAACTGTCTTTTCTTGAATAAACTTTTTAACCGTATTACCTTCGCTGTCTATAGAAACCGCAAAATCGTTAACGGTATAAAAATTTCCTTCAGGAGTTCCCTTATACGATATGACCTCTACTTGAACAATTGATTTTTCAATTCCTCTTAATTCTGTTTTTACTGGTATTGTTGTCTTTATCATTTCATGTGGTATTTAATGATTATTAGTACTTATATTGTTGTTACATTTATTGAGTTGCTTACCAATGATTTATTGTAATAAATATCTACCGCTAATATTTCAATTTTATATTGTGTAATTGTAGTAAGTCCGGTTATAGATTGTCCACTTGCAGTAATTCTTCCTTTATACATACTATTCAAATAGACTTCATAAAAATCAATTGTATTAGCACTACTTGGTGGAGTAAAATTCAACTGTATAGTAGTACTAGTTACTGTTCCTGCCGATAAATCAGCTATAGCATTTGGTTTTGTGTAGTTTGGAACATATACAATTGACGATGATGTAGAACCAGCAACAAATGCTATATCACCTTCAACTCCTCCTGAATTTGATGTTTGTTTAGCTATTGGAACATATAATTTCATTCTAATAGCCCCGTTAGATGTAAAAACACTATTATTTGCCTCACTTGCTCCAAAATTTGTACATCTAGGTAAAATCAAATTTTTATTCCCAATACCACTGGGTATTTGCCAATTTCCTATAAAATTCGTTGGCACGGAAGTACAATTTGGCATCTCAAAAATAAATGGCTTCACAATATCCTGACAAATTGATATTCCAGTTTGGATTATAACTCCCGGAACATATACTCTTATTAAATTAGACGAAGTTGCAAATGTGTTGCTTCCTAAATTTGTTATCAATCCTTCATTATCATAAAGATATGTAACCAATGACCTTACTGTCGGGTATGCAACATTATTAAATGTAAATGAATAAGTTCCAACCATTCTAAATTGGATATTCGCTCCTACTACGGAAAATTTTTGTATCCTTCCTAACGGTACACCTAATAACGAAGATACATCACTAGCGGAGGTAATAAGAGACGATATACCACCTATATAAGTATTTACCTGTCCTTTGCTTTTTGCGAAGTAATATGTTTTTAAACTTCCCATAATTTAGACATCTAAGAATATTGTAGTAGTAGATCCTCTACGCATAAAATGTCCGGTTGTTTTTTCAATGGTTGGAACAGGAGTTGTTTCCCATGTAAATGGCGTGGTAATTGCCCACGTAACGGTTACACCTGACAAAGTTCTAAAAGGAAACATCAACGAATTATTTAATGTTGCTGGAACTGTTATTGTACAATTTGCAGTAAACAATATTGTTTGTCCATGCCACGCATTTAAAACATTGGTGCTTGCTGAAATTTCAACTTGATCATCTTTAACTTGCTTTCCTGCAATAGCAGAAACATTATCAGTAATTTGTTTTTGAAGTTTTCCAAAAGCGGAAAGAATAGTATCGGTTGCAGTTATAGCAGCGCTACTAGCGAATGAAACACCCGTTAATACATAACCCATTACTAAAGCTAAAGTCGAATACTTATTTGTTGCGCCTTCAACAACGTCATCAGTCGACGCAATGAGTCCGTTTGTAATTTGAATATAAGTTGACCCTGAATAACGATATTCTTTGTTTTTCTGACCAGTAGTTAAATCAATATATATCTTTCCCGTTTCAGCAGGAATTACTGTAGTATGCCCACTTTCAACATAAAAGACGTTCGATAATAAATAACCTTCTAAAATATCATCAACGTAACTTGGAAGCTGAGAGGCCGGAACCTTACCTCCAACTAAATCAGCTTTTCCTGAAAGGTCAACTATCAATCCAACAAAATCAAGCAAACCTCCATTATTAGAAACATTAATCGCACGCATTACAATATGTACACTTTCTTCAGGCTTAATAATTAAATCCTGTGCATTCGGAAAATTAAACCTAAAGTTTCCGGTTCCTTGCATGTGATATAAAGTAACATTTCCTGATGTACCGTTTTTAAAAATAAAGTCTCTACCATGATAAAGAAAACCAGAATCAGATATCTGAAGTGATTTTAAAGACAACATTCCCTCTTCAAATTTTAAATAGGATTTATCATCAACTGGAACCGAATCGATATGGCCAGTATAAAACATTCTGAAAAAGCTTTTTGAAATTTTAGTTATGAACTCATCACCTACAATTGGAGGAGTTGGTTCGCCAACTTCGCTATCAGTAACTAAAACAAAAGTTACATCAACTGTGTTGTCTGGTCTTGGATCGGCTGTTGGACTTGAATCACTCTCTTGTCCAGGTATTCTAATAAATGTATTTAAGTTAGTTGCAACAACCCTATCTAATCTTTCTTTACCAGCTGATGCCAACGGAAAACTAATCGTTAAATCAGTTGCGTTTGAATATTGAACGTTATTTATTAACCATTCCCAACCAGCATTGAATGTCTTATCAAGACCTGAAGATTCAATTCCGTTTTGTTTAGTGATCTGATTATAAAATGGCAAGGTAGAATCAAAGTTCAAACTATTTCTAGTATATAAAACTGGCAACAATGCATTTTGCAGATCTACAACATTTGCATAAACAACTCCATCAACAGAATAATTAGAATACGCATCTAAAGCTGCTAATTCAAGTTTACTGTCATAAACGTTTACTATTTTCAATTGTCCGGCCAGAACATGTGGCATGAAATTTTTGAAATATGGTATTCCGTTTAATGAAAATTTCTCTGAGCTTATATTTAAGATTATGATCATTGTATTATTCTTGTTTTTGGAGAATATTTGCCACCTGTAGTGCAGCTTTTTGAACTGTTCCAGCTTGGAAAATCACCTATATTTCTTTCGATATACTTAACAACATCGATCATCATTAGATTTGCCTCTTCTCTCTTTTTATACCAAGCGTTTTTTCTTTCTTCTAACACTAATGGAGTTGAATTAGGAGTTGTTTTAACGACAAATCCATGAGAAGTTGAAACTCCACTCGAATCCATTTTAAACCTAGCAAAACTGAAATAAGAAAGAACCGTTGCAATTCCTTGAAAATTGTAAGTTCTATCGTTATATGGATAAGAACCGCCATCAATTAGCTTTTTCCAAGGTTGCTCATCTTTTTTCGCAATCAAATCAAAGTAAAAATCCTCTTCAACGAGTGTTTTAAAATCAAACTCTTGAGCTTCGTTTATGAAAGTGTTGAACTCTTGTGAATCATAGCCAATTGCTACTTGCAATTTTGCAGCAACGATATCTTTAGTTATTAATAGGATTGCCATCTGGATCAGTATTAGTTGGTAATGGTTCAGGATCTCCGATCATTCGTTTTGCTTCTTCAGTAGGATAACCAAATATATTCTCCAGCATCGCTACTGCAGAATCAAAAGTTGTCGTCTTACTTGCAACTGATAATTG
This sequence comes from Flavobacterium xizangense, assembly GCF_054075145.1. Taxonomy (NCBI): domain Bacteria; kingdom Pseudomonadati; phylum Bacteroidota; class Flavobacteriia; order Flavobacteriales; family Flavobacteriaceae; genus Flavobacterium; species Flavobacterium xizangense. The sequence goes on from NZ_JBSIPG010000007.1 coordinate 123,562, forward strand.
AATCGCCAAAATAGAAGTTACACCTCCAACGGATCCTCTTAAAGTTGCTTGTGCTGTTCTAATTTCTTGAGCAGCTAAATCTTCTTTTGTTTTTTCGGCTGAATCAGGAGTATTGTTTTCATCATAATTAACTGTTCCATCATCCAACAAAGAGTATTGTTTAATGGTCCAATTATTAGATGGATTGATATCGTATTTATAATTTCTGAACAACTCTTTAAAAAGCATTTCCAACTTCTCCTGATCTTTTGAAATAAGAGAGTTGTAAATTGACTGAGCTTTTATAAGATCTTCTCCAGATGTATTCCCTAATTTCCCAGCAACATAATCAACAAGTTGTGGAGGAATATTTTTAAATGCCTTACGGATATAATTTGCAGATGAGTTTTCAAAGTGTGCGTACTTTTCAGATCTCACCTCATTTTTAATGGTATCAAATCTGATGTTTCCAGTTTTATTTTGTTCATCATCCCAATCATCTTCAACAAGCATTTTGGAACTAGAGTTTTCAAAACCAGATAAAGCTTTTATATTTTTTTCAAAAGTATTTTCGTCTTGTTTGCTCTCAAATTTTCTATGTCTGATAATAGTAGAATTTTCAAAACTTCTTTTTGCAGTTCCATTATAATACAATCCAAGTTGGCCCTCAGTATCAGCAAATGTGTAAGCCGTTTCGATTAAGCTTTTTGGATAAGTATATTTTTTTGAAATCTTGAAAAACTTAATCTGACCTTTGTAATTTTCCCAGCCTCCAGCAGCATCAACTTGTGCTTGAATTACGTCTGGTCTTGGATTGTAAACATCAAAAATATCAATCTCTTCTTTCTTTAAAGATTTACCCCAACCTTTAGGAGAAACTAAAATTTTACCACTAAAGTCGTTGCTGTCTTTTTTACCAACTTTACAAAGTGTATAAGGAATAATTTTAAAACTATCCTTTTCGTAATTCGCATTATAACCTACATTAATAAAAACACCTTGATGTCTTGAAACAACCTCTGAAATATCGAATAATAAATCATTAGGATTCTGTGGATCAAACTCATCTTCAGATAAATTTATATTTGACATGTCAACTTCAAATCCACCACCTCCAATAAAGCTTTCGTACAACCAAGCGCATTGATAAGCTGTAGGCGAATTATCGATCAGATTTTCGACTACAAGCGATTTGAGGTTATCTTCACCATCGAAGATAACCCCTAAACGTTTATTGAAAATTTCAAGTCTTTCTTGCTTGTATTGCTCTACAACTTTAGATTTCATAGAATTTTATTCTCCTTTGTTAATCAACTCTTCAACTTCTTCAATGGATGTCTGAATAGCTTCTAAAATTTTAAAAGCCACTTCTTTTTCCTCTTCAGATCCGTTAACTTCAAGTTCTTGAAATGCAATAAGAGCTGTTTCGTATTCTGATTTCAAATCTTCGATTGTTTTTACACCTTCAGTTGGTTGTTTTTTTGCAATTAAATCTGAAGCTAAAACACTTAATTCTTTTAATTGTTCTGGAGTTAATTCTGCAACCTTTTTACTTATTCCAGTAACTGTCGTTGCTTTTGTTTTGACATTGATTAACTCAAGTAAAGAGATAGTCTCTTCTACTGTTAGTCCGTTATTTCCGATTGAAACTAAACTATCATCTACACTTTTAGAATCATCTCCGGATCCTTCCACTTCAAGTCCTACTACATAAGATTCAAGTAATTCATCTATGTTTTTAGGTAGAACTCTAAACAAAGTTTTTCTGTTCGGGTTTTTAGATAATATTTTTAAAGCAGCTTCGTCTGTTAAATTATGCTTACTATAAACATCAGATGTTCCAGGTACTGGAATAATTACACCATCGTTTAATTCGAATATTGATTTTACTAATTCCATCTTGATTTCAGGATTAAAGTTTTTTAATTTTTGAATGTAGCCTCCGATTTTATTCGGACATGTGGAGCATGTTTCTCCAAAGATTTTGAAATGCAAATCGAAAATATGTTTTAAGTAAGGGATGCCATTTCTATCACGACCACTTAAAGTTTGATAACTAGCATCCCTAATCTCTTTTAATATTTCCTTTTGCTCCTCATTAAGGGATAACTGGCGGAACATACTCATTTGTTGAAATCCAAGTTTCTATTGCATCAAGACCTCCAGTCATTTGAAATAACTTAATTCCGGTTGCCTCTTCTTCACCTTCTTTTGTAGCTACTGCTATTTTGGTAATACCAGAATCAGCAGCAGAATTATAATTATCTTCTGTGATTTCCATTCCACTTTCAAGTCCAGCAATTTCATATGATAACTCGCCACTTGTACCAGTATCAATTTTTTGAGATAGTGTCACAACTCTTGCACCGTCTACAAGCTCTTGAACCCTCTCTCTTTCGTTCGGGCCTTTGTAAGTAATTGAAAATCTATCCGTATGGATATATCCATTTCCAAAATCTTTAATAGCCAAAGCATGTTCAATTGAACTTACTTTTTTATTTCCCTGAGCTGGATAAATTTTCGAACCAGTTTTAAGCACTAAGGCTGTTACTACAGTTCCTCTATTTGCTTTTTGTGTAGCCTCTTTATCAACATCATCCCAGTTGATGTACCATTTTTTGTATACACCTTGTTTTGGCCTGTGTCCACAAACCTGTGTAAATTGACCAGCTAATTTATTATCGCATGTATCTGCCATGATTTATAAGTTTAAAAAGGGAGCTGTTAGACTCCCTTGATTAATATTAGATAGCTGCTCTAAATGCGTATGGATTAGTCATTTTAAAGTCAACTAAATAGTTTGCTTTAATGTAGAAGCTCTCATCTTCTCCTCCGATATACTCAAGAGTAATATCTTCTAAAGAAGCAGCATCATCAACTCCAACTTGCAAATCTTCTTTTTTAGTGAACATTGCAAAGTGTGGTAAATGGATGTGCGGTGTAGCTCCAGTTACAAAGTCATTTCTTCTCCAACGATCATATTGAACAATCGGTTTTAAAGTTTCACCGTCGATCATAGGATCAGTAACACCTTTTAAAGTTGAATCGATATTGCCTTGAACTCCGTATCCATTCGCACGCTTAACCCATTTTTGATAGTTTTTGAACAATCTGTTTGATGTTAAAAAGATGTTTCCATCAAAATCATAAACATCATCCAAAACACTTTCATATAAGTCAAGTGCGTACGTAGCAGGCAAATTCAACTGATCAGTCATTGCGCCTGTATTCTTGTCTAAAGCAACAAAGTTCCCAGCAAACTCAGGAAGAGTTTTTAAATACTGTAATGTTGGTAAAAGACCCTTATCAATGATGTCATAAAATTGAGATTTACCAGCTTCGTCTGTCAAGATATCCTGAGCTGCAATATCTTTATCACCCATTAAAACAATACGAAGTAAATCCGCTCTCATTGCTTTAACAGTTAAATCTTCAATAAACAATGCTAATTCAGTTCCTGTAAGATCTTTTCTTTTATAGCCATTGTTTAAACCCCATTGAGTAAATGAATTTTCAAAATCAGTATAACAATACTTGATTCTTACTTCTGCCATTCTTGGGTTCCATTTTTGAGAGAAAGCAGGAAATTGAGGTGAGATTCCAGTACCTCCACATCCAGCAGATGCTTTAGTAACGTATTCAAAACCTTTCATTGCAGCTACTTGCTGACCTCCTTTTACACCAGGTACAATTGTAAAAAACTCAGATGTATCTTGTTGGAAAACATCATTCTTTACAATCTCCTTTAAGTCTGTAATGTATCTATCCGATGTGGCTAGATCCGTAAAATCTGATACTAATGGCATATCTTACTTATTTTTATTTTTAATTGCTTCACGTGCTTCACGTACTGCATCAGCGTCATAGGTGCTGTCACCCTTCTTTTTTTTCTTGTCTCCAGTTTCTGCTGGCGGAGCTTCATACTTTGAAGTGATACTTTTTCCAAGTGTATCAACTCTCTTGTCAAATTTTTGAACTTGATCTGAGATTAATTCAAAAGCTCCTTCATTATCTTTTTGCGTTTTAGCAAATTGAGTTTTGAAATTTTCAAACGAAGTTGTAAGAGTTTTTACAGAATTCATTACCTCGCTAAGAGATGGTTCTTCTGTTTCTTCAGATGCAGGAGCATCTTTAATTTCTGTAATTGCACCAGCAACGGTAACAATTGAACTTCCATCAGGAAGTAAATGTGTTTCGTCTTTAACTGGACTTCCAGTATCATCAACGACTTGATCGCCAACTTGTGGCTCTTCAGCTTCGCTTTTAACAGTTACGATTGAGCCGTCAGCCAAAGTGACGTCAATATCGAAAGTGTCATCTTTCGTGCTGAACTTCTTTTTTAGATTGTCTAAAAAGCTCATATTAAAATTATTTAAGGATTTACGTTTGTGATAATTGAAATAGCGTTCAAAGAAGTCCTCAATGATTTTAGGATTCTTATTAATACTTTCAAATAAAGAAGGATTCTCATCTAAGAAATCAGTTACGATAACTCCCAGATCATTTTTGTTTGATGAAAATAAGGCATCAGTTGCAGCCGGATCATCTACTAAATCAGAAGAAACAAACTCTTGTAAAATCAAAGATTCAACAGTTTCTTTATCTCCTTTCTCATTTGTGATCTCCTCATCTTCCCAAAAGCAACTTACTACTATTGAGTTTCCGAACATGTCCGGATTATTCTCTGACATATCCATAATGTAATCATACATTGAGATTCCTTTACCTTCAACTTGTGTTTTCTTGGTGATAGGATCTAAGTATAAATCAGCAAAACAATTTCCATTTTGAATATTGAAATTCTTGTAACGTCCAACATAAGTTCCTAAAGAAGTGGCGCACATACTTGGATGACCGAAACGGGATTTTACACCTTGAGTTTGTCCATTTCCTTTCTCGACTAAATCATTTATAAACTTTTCGTTGAAATAAGAATCGTTTTTATTCTTTCCAAAATTGGCAATACAAATATTTTTTAAAACGTTATTCTCTCTGTCAACGTTGGTAGTTGATGAGTTAAAATTTGGTAGAGAATTAAACTGAGTTCTTTTCATTTTAGTAATATATTATATTACTGTAAAATTAGTTTAAAACATTCTTGCAATTAGGTAATAATAATTACCTATATTTGTTTTATGATAGTTTTAATAGTAATCGGAACTCTCATTTTGTTGTTTGCTTGCTATCTCTGGATGAAGCTTTTTTTTATTTTGGTAAATAAACTATATCGTTTTGTTTTTAGAAAAAAAATACAGGAAAAAGAAAACCCGTACATCATTGAACAAAAAGCAAGAATGAAAAACGATCTAAATTTTGAAGAATATCAGAAGTGGATGAGGAAAAAAGGAGATGGATTTCCTATTCAAAAAGTAATGACAAGCGATGAAAAACAGCAACATGAGAAAATTAAAAAGTACCTATAGATTAGGTACTTTTTTTATTTAGATAATTTCACAACTATTTTTTTAATCATCTCCCAGTTAATTTTAAAATCTTCTGAGCACAAAATGTAAGCTTCTGTTTTATTGTTTCCATTACTAATATAGAAATGAAATTTTTCAAAAATATCAAGGTTACGAATCCAATTTGGATTTATCAAACCAAGCTTAGTTAGTTCTTTTATTTCTTTTGTGCGATGTTTTAATTTGATGTAAAGCATAAAGCAAATATAGTTATTTATAATAATATATTCTATTACCACAAATTTTTTGGGCATCTATATTTTTCACTTCGCACGGCTGTAGAAAGTGGACAACCACATCCACCTTCTTTTTTACTGCAATACATACCTTGAATTTCTGAAATAGAATAATCCGGAAGTATGGCCGTGTGTAATCCGTGTGTAGCAGCCGGACATTTTGCACAAATCGAAGCTCGTTCTTTTGCTTTGGCCAAAGTTGCTGGATCATCTGCTTGAAGATATTTACTCCAACCATTTATTATATCATCTAACTTGCCCATAAATCTGCTCCATCTGTTATTTTAGCGTAATCATCCATTTCAGATTTTAACTCTGTGAATGAAGTGTATACAACTGGTTTTGGTAAATTTAAATTAGCTTCAGATACTTTAGCTGCTAACAAATCATAATCAATGCCTTGTGAATTGCTTGTATTACTATACATCTGAATAACTGATCGAGGTAAAAACTGACTTGAAAAATCAATACCTGAGTTTGAGTTTATCGCTCTCAATAATTCTGTATTGTTTCTAGTAGCCTCAGCATTTATTACACTTTCTCCAACTGAAAGATGAGCTGGAATACTATCGCTTGTGCTGGTGCCTGGACCATCAATATCAACAGCTCCTTTTGCCAACTTCAAACCTGATACTTTAGCTGCTTGAGCTACTCCAGTCGCAATGATAATACCTCCTTGAATTGTTGCATTTACAGCCAAAGCAGCAGTTAACGGATTCGAAGCAAAAACAGCAGCTTGTTGGAATGCTTGAGTAGCATTTTTAACAGTCGTAAAGGTTATTTCTGCAAGTGCTAAAGCTTTTCCTAAAGCTGTTTGCTCACTTACGATTCCTCTTATTCCCTGAATAACTGCTAACTCCTGATTAACTTTAAACTCAGCGACTGATTTGTCAAGTGCTTTTTTCTGAGCAGCATACTTTTGGTTAATTAAATCAATGTCAGCACCATTCTTTTTGGCAGCTAACAATTCAGCATCATTTAATCTTTGCAATTCTGCTTGTCTAAAAGCAAATTCATTATCTGCATTTAACTGATCATTTGCTAATTTGTTTTCTAGATCGATAGCTTTCTTATCCAAATCAGCTTGCGCCTTCTCTTCTTCAACTGCTTTTTTGTTTTCAGCAAACGTATCATCAATTACTTTGATAGCCGTATTATATTCCTCCTGAGTGATCTTACCTTGATTCAACTTCTCAGTTTGAAACGCAGCTTCAGCTTCAGATATCCTATTTAAACGATCGATCTCTTGTGCAACTAACTCATCAGTTAAAAACTTATTAGCATCTAACTTAGTTTTGTTTGTATCCAAAAATACTTGAAGTTCTTTTTCAGCATTGGCAATTACAACATCAGACTGAACTTTCAAGAATTCATTTCGGATATTATTCTGATCCGTCAATAATTTAAGCTTATCAACTTCTGTCTTTTTTGTAGCTTCAAATTCTTTCTGAGCTAACTGTAATTTCTTATCTCGAATTTGCTCTTCGTACTTTAAACTATCAGCCAATGATTTAGCTCGAATACCTTGTTGCGAAATAAACAAATCCAGTTCGGCTTTTACCTTTTGAGCTGCTTCATCTAATAGTTTTTGTCTAGCTTCCTCAGCTTTTTTGGCAGCTTCTATTGCTGCCTGACGCGCTGCTTCTCTAGCTACTTCCTGATCTTCTAATAACTTATTTTGTTTGTTGATGTTCTTTTCTTGATTAGAATAAAACTCATTTTCAATATCCGTATTGGCCAGAACCGCTTTCTTTAAATTGTCGAAAAGCTCATCCGTATTATTGGTTTTACTTTCTACATATTCTTTGTAAGCAAATCCTCTTTTCTTTAATTCTTCAAATTCGATATCAGTTAGCTTGGCCTCGTTTTTAATTTGCAAAAGAGCTAATCTCATTTGCTCATCATTGTTTGCTTTTCTTTGATCAAAATCATCTTGTTCAAGTTTAGCTGCTTTTTGAAGTAAAGCCAATCTATCTTCTTCAGATTTGGTTCTATCCTTTGCCTGAATATTTAAACGATTAATTTCAGCTCTGTTTTTAGCGGTTTGGATCTCTTGTGATTCCATTGCATCTTCAAGATCCTGCTGTGCTTTTTTAAGTTTCGCAGCTTCATCATACGCCTCTCCCATTGCTTTACCCATGTCTTTAAACCCTTTGATTGGATTAGCTAGAAAGGATCCGATTTTTTTAAGTGTTCCTCCCAGATCATTAAGTCCAGTTACAAAGGACATAATTCCTTGTTGAACAACTTTGATAACGGCACCAAATCCAGACATCGCCTGTTCAACAACATCTACTACTGGTGTAAATGTTTTCAGATAACTAATCAATAATGCTATTGCTATAACAAGCAAACCTATTCCAGTGGCAGCTACAGCCAAAGCGAATATTCTCATTGCACCAGTTCCTAAGTTAGTTGCAATGGTTAGTGCCTTTTGTGACATACTCATACCTTCAGTTTCGGAACTTGCATTCCTCATTCTTTCAGCAGTCTCCGTGATGTCATCTTTGAATGGCTTCCAAAGTTTTGTGCCGACTTTTAGAGTGTCGTTAATTATGGATAATTGACCTCCAAACAAACCGCTTTCTTCAAGTGCTTCACTTATCGCTTCTTTGTAAGCTCCGATTCCCATTGTTTGTTGTTCCTGTTGAGATACATTACTTTTAATGATTTTGTTATTTGCATCTATTTTAGCGTTGATTTCTGCTAAAAGCTTTAACTGCTCCTCATCTTCTAAGTTTAGTTCATTTCTGATCTTCTTAAGTTCTGCGTTGTTCTTGGTTGCTTCGTTAATTGATTTGTTTTCCTGATCTAATGCTAAAGTTATTTTTTCATTTACAGTCAAAAACTTTTCATCAGCAGATATCAAATTAACAAGTTGCTTCTGGTTCATATTGTACTCAGAAGAAAGCTTGCTTACTTTTGCAGCGAGTTGAATATAAGTATCACTAGAAGTATCTCCGGCCTTTTTTAAAGCTGTCATTGATTCTCTATTCTTGTCAAGTTCCGTTTTTAACTGTGATGATTTTGCAATGATGGCATCCGTATCAATGTCTAATTCTATAATTTTTCTCTTATCCATTTTGTAAAAAATAATTGTCAGTATTTATTTTTCTATAAAAAGTTCTCTCGCTTATTTTAAGCACTTTAATCGCTTCTCTATTTGATTTATATATCTCATTGGTTAATTTATTTATAACAATTTTACCTTTGATTTCCTTTCCTTTTTTTGCTTGTGACATTTTTAGTTTGGATTCTTCAGAATGGATTGACCCTTTTTTTCTTTCAGACATTTTAATTTTAGTTTCATCCGTATGCCTAGATCCTTTTCGATGACTGGTATTTTTAGAATAAAACTCTTTCATAAAATTTGAATGTCGACTTATAAATTCTTCGGAATGTTTTTTACCTGAATTTGCTTTGCCTATTTTTATTTTAGTTTGTTCATCACACTTTCTTTTTCCTGCTTGTCTTATTTTTTCTAAAGATATTTCCGTGTGCTTATAACCTTTGTTGGATTTTCCAATACCTCCAATACCTCCTAATGTACAATTGTAATTACTTTCCTGATTTATGAAGTCTAATGAAACTATCTCTGCTTCTTTATTTAATGCATCTAATCTATTGTCAAATACAAACAGAATATCTCTTTTGAAATTCTCTTTTCCATATCTCTTTAAAGCTTTTAAAAAAATTCTTCCTGAGCCTAAATATCCATCTTCAATATTTTCAGTACTGTGAATGCCTATGTATATTTTATCATTTAATAGGTTTGTTGTTCGATAAACTAAGTGCTTCATTTTCTCTGCCATTTTAAAAATCTTCTATTACGTTTACAAATTGAGATACAACACCTGCTTTTGATAAATTTATAATCCACGGAATTGGTACAATTCCAAAGAATCCATTTCCTTTATATTGAACATCGACTACCATATATTTTTCCGTGACCGCAATTGAAATTGGCAATGCGAAATTATTTAGATCGTTTTGGCCGAAAGTAATTTCACTTGGCAGAGCTAAATCAGTATCAAAGTCAACTCTAATTGTTCTTGTATTGGTACTCTCATTGATTGAGATGTTTTGCATATGTGTTATTGTGATAAAAGTCAACTCTGGAGCTGGCGGTACGTACTCGCAAAGCATTGCGTTCTCAAACATGAAATGATTTGATTGAACAGCTGGTACCGTAAGTTCCAAATTGAAATCCCAAAAACCGCCAGACAAAACCGTAACTGTGATTGTGTTGGTTGATGGATTAACTACTGCAGTATAATATCTTTCTGGACCAAGTTCCGGAGGCGGTATAACTCCAAAAGAATTTGGCTGACCAACAACCAGAATATTAGTTGGCAAATCAGCATCAGTATCAAAATGAATAACTACATCACAACCTGAAGTTTCAATATTTGTAATTGTGATGAAGGTACCTGGATTACTTTCCGGTGGAGCTAAAGTTTTTCTATAATCAACTTCTATTATTTCGCACTTAGTTGTTTTTCCTTTGATGAAGTTGACAATTTTATTTACTAAATAATAGCTGGCTAGCTTGTCAACGTAAATCAAATTTTTGAACGTGAAGTTGGCGACATCTCTGGATTTAAGATTAAAATTTACTTCAAGAGTTTTAGACTTATCCAGTAAACTTTCCATATCTGGATAATTATCAAAGATGATTTCCTGCCAGCTCAATCTGGAATAATCTTCTTTTTGAATTGTTAAAACAGTTGTATCAGTATTTAAACTTTCAGAACCAATGGCAATTTCATCTCCAAAAGTATGAGGTTGCGCTCTTAGGAAATAGTATCTACCAGTTAGCTCTTTGTATTCAACTGTGTTGTCGTCTTTTATTTCTTTATTCCAGAACTTATAAGTATTCAGCAGCAATCCGACAACGTAAACCTTAAGTCTTTCCGGACTGTATATTTTAGAATTAACAATAGTAATTTCATCAGCTAAGTTTTCATTACTAACTGAAAGAAATCCATCATTATAATCAACATTATCATCGTTGTAACGATACTTGAAAAGGTTTTTCTGTGCATAATTTGAGAAAATATACTTTTCAGAAACCTTATTATTGAATTTATCGGACCAATCTTCTATGATATCACTCTGAACGATCTCTTTAATACTTCTAAAGTCAACGTTATTGGTGTATTTATCCTTAAACATTGTAAGCGCAAACTCCGTCATGATCTCATTCATAAAATCTTTTGCTTTGAAATCTAGCAATGCTTCTTCAAAGTTTGCATCATAACCTATTAGATAATCCAAAGTTGTAACCATCGAACCATTTAAAGGATTATTTACACCGCCTCCAATGTATCCGGTAACAGGAGAAGATATATAAAGCTTATCTCCAACAGCTGCATTGATATTGGCAGTAGTTATGGAAGAATCAAATGATCCTGTTGCTTTAACCTCATCAATTGAGTTTTTTAAAGTCCAGTTTAGGAAAGATGATGTAGTTGAATTGTTCGAGAAACTTCCAACAGCTTTAACTCTGAACACACCAGTTTGTTTGATGGTAGTAAACGTATTGTTGTTAGTTGCATAAGCATCATCGAATGTGGCCGGAAACAAAATAGAATAATAGAAATGAACGTATTCAATTCCGGTACCAGTTGGAACAGCAGATGTATTTTGTCCAATCTCTGAATTCTGAGAAGTGATTACATTAACAATTGGTTCCAAAGTAGGTACTGGTTTCGGGAATGTCATCCAATGATTTAAAAACTTTTCAGATTCAAAAACAGATCCACTATAAGTGAAACCAGTATATTGAAAAATACGATCCCACAAATAACTTGTTCTTGCGCTTGGCAACTGATAATCGATGTTCAGAGCATCAGTTGATGTTTTGTTATTGCCATTGTAATCAGCAATGATGTACATGTAATTTAGATCTCCAGCAAAAGAAGCAATTACATTATCAAGATTTTTAACGTGATTCAGATCCGAAATACCAACATCAGTTAGTGTTAAGTTTTCAATTGCTTTATAAAGATCAATATTCCCATCATAAACATATATATCATATCCTTTGCCCTCGGTTAATTGAGTGATGTTACCCCAACCCTTATAGATTAAGCATTCGCCAGTATCAGAATCAAATAAATCCACTACAGCTCTTTCATATGGGAGATTAGATTGACTACCAACTAAACCGACTTTATCTAAATTTCGGATGTTTTCCGCACATGCCGGAGCTATAAACTTGTTTGTGAAGTTGGTTTGCCGACTTGAAAACTTAGCAAGATCATTTACTTGCTTTGTTTGAGCAATCGGCTTACTATCTGAAAGCTTTATCTGCTTACCATTTATGTAAAGAATATAACTCATAATGCTTGCATGTATCTACTTGGTAATTCAAATTCTATATAATAGCTATACAGTTTTTTCTTTGGTTCTTTAATTAAGAATGTTGATGTTTTCAAACGAACTTCCATCCAGTCGTTAAGATTTGCCTTTGCGAATCGTTCGCCTGTAAACAGATAAACTTTAGGACTATCGATGATACCTTCTAAAATCAATCTGTCACGATCTGGCAATCTTTCACCAGCGCACCTGATGGTTTCTTCTCCTGTTTTTCCAAGTTGAAGAGTTGGTGATGAAGTATCTTCCAGATTGTAGAAATCATTTTCTATCTCGGATCCGTACTTTGCCGATCTGGTTCTAAAATGATTTTGAGAAAGAAGCCAATAACTAAAACGGCCATTCTTGTTTAGGAACTTTATATACACTCCACATCTAGCCTCTTCTTTATATAGCGTTAAATTTAAATTCTGATTTATGCCACCGATAAAAAACTGAATGTTGTTTTCTCCAACAACTAACGGTAAGAAGTTTTCAATGTTGATATCCGTCCGGCCATCTGAGATGTAAAGAGAGTTGAACTTTCCTTTTGAAAGGAACTCATGCTCCAATCCGTTCGACATGTTTTTCAATACAAAAGGTGATGTCGGATTTTGTGGATTATAAAAAGTAAACTCAAATGGATAACCGCTCCAGTATCTTAAATAAGTTGAATTATTGGATCTGTCTTCAACTGGAGATAGAACTGCTAACTTATTTGGAACAAACAGGATTTGATTCTTCTTATAATCGGTGATCTGGTCCACTCCTGTATAAAACTTTAAATCTCGTGATACTACTTCAATGGATGCATCTGTAAAGTTGATTCTGATCGTTACGGTACCTTCCAAATAAAAACCGTCCGATACATCATAAGTGAAAGTATTAGAATCCGCATCATTCAAATCATAAGCCGTATCATCAGCAAAGTTCTTAGTGTTGATCTCTGCTGAAATGTATTCTTGAAAGTTAAAATAGAACGTTCCGTTTGGATGTGGATAAAGCAAAACATCAATTCCTAGACCGATAATTTGAGCTGTAGCCGGAGTTAATTCCGAATCAGAACTAAATCTTACAATATGATTATTATAAGCAGTCAGCAGCTTATCTGTAGGTATGTCTTTTGTAAATACTATAGCCATTGTTTTATGGTATTAAGAATTGAATAAATGATAAAGAATGCGATGTATAGAGCTACATACTTTACCAAGATCACTTTTATTATATTTCTTCTGAATGCTCTCATTATGCTACTTGTTTAAAAATCTCTAATACATCAACTTCAATTCGGCTCATATATACTTCGCCAAGTTCAGAGATCATTTCTTCTATGTCATTGGCTAAGAAATCATCTACAACCGCACTAACTACTTTTTCTTTGTTAAATTCATTCGGTACCTGGATACCTTCATTTGCAATCTTTCGAGCTATTAAAAAAGCAAACTGTTTTTTCTTTTCTCTGAATATTGGAGGTAGGTTCTTCTTTACTTCAATCCACTCTTCAATTACATTGATCGGAGGAAACTTTCCGGATCTCCTTCCATTTTCCATAAACTCCGAATGAAAAGCGCCCCACATGATCATTTTTGTTGGTGTAGCTTCTGGCTCCAATTCCTTTTCATAATCACCAGATGCTCGAAGTCCTAGCTCATCATACTTTGCAATGAGCTTCAAACGAAGTGTTTCTAAATACTTATTGTAAATAGCTACGTTTCCACTTGTATCAAAAGCTCTATCACTCATATTCGATTGTGAATTTTATCTTCAAACCATCCATGTTAGTATCATACTCATTCTCAACTTCAGTTTCTTTCCACGCTGTTATGGTCCATCCATCACAATCGGAGAAAGCATTATACACTCTTTCGGATTCTGCTTCCAGATTCTTGATGTGAGTTTCATACTTATAATCATAAGTTGGATCACTAAACTTTGACCTAACCAGTAAAACCATTTCACCATCATATCGAGTTCCGGATATAGCTCCATGTTTATTGATTGCAAAACCTCGATCTTTCCAAAGAAGGAATAAATACTTTTGACGATCTACAAAAGGCAACAACTCATCTGGTGGATAATCACCTCTGTTCTGCCAATAATCCTTCCCGTACTTAAAAGTCCATTTTGGATTGGGAGCTGTTGCAGTGTTGAACTGACTAACTATTTGTTTTAGACTTTCTACTAGCATTTTCTTGTAATGTTTTATTGATATCGTATCGTTTCTTATCTATGCACAACTTTCGAAAGATCTTAGCATAAGCCAGCTTTAACCAATCATCACTTTTTAGCAGATCTCCTTTAGTCAAAACATCCAATGTCAAACTATATCCGAACTCTTGAAGTTCTTCAGCTCCGGCATTCTTCTCTTCATCTGAAAGCTCGTTTTCCAGTTCTTGAAATTCGATCCTGATCATATCTGATACTTGATGACAAACCCATTGATAAACTGCAAAGGCGTTAAACATCTCCAGCCGTACGAAATCTTTTTCCGTGATGCCAAAAACGATCTTAAAGACCTCAAGCATATTCTCATCAACAATGGCCATTCGTAGTTCTATGATATCAGACCATGTCAAAAACCAGAGGCTATCTACCTTTGGCTTGATGGTTTTATATTTGAATAGTCCGTTAACTCGCAATTCATTGTTTTGCTTTAGACTTCCCAGAACTGTATAATTTATGAACTCTCTAACATCTCCAGATAATCCGGAAAATTGCGAAAGCATCAATCTACTTTTAAATACATCATCTATGCTAACTTGCTTGAACCCCATGTTCCTTTTGGTTTTTTAAGTGAATTCGAAACTGCTATATATAAACAGTCGATCATTCCTTTTTGCTTTTTATTTGGGAACGTTTTAACCTGATCTAAAAAAGCATCATTCCAACTTCCTCTAATTAACTTTACTCTTTTGCTTTCACATATTGGTGAAATGTCAGTAGCTCTGGCAACTTTATCTTTGATCGGAGCAGCATCTTCTTTGATATTGATTTTGGTATCTCGTTTGATCTGCTGCACTAATGACTTACCACTTGCCTTTGGTTCTACATAAATCATTGATTTACTTGAATAGCCATGTAAAGCAGAAAATGCAATGGTATGTTTGACCAGTTCCGGAAACTCTTTAAATATTCCGGCTGCATGTCGTATGTACATTTCATTGTTAATGGTACCAAACTGCATATATCCACTTTCATCATTTTTAAGATCTTCTGAATACGCAGAATCGACAGCCGTATTCCAAACAATATTGTTGTACTCGATTTTCCAATCTATAATATCAAACCAAGCCACTTTTAAAACTCCACCTTCTGGAGGAGATTCTTCTTGTCCGTATTGATTTGAATATCCATAACTTCCAAGATCTGTTTTAGCCTCATTCAAAACATGAAATGGCATACGAACAGGATCTAATAAACCATTCACATATCTATCTTTTAACTCAGATGGTTTAACTCGGTCAGATAACTCAGCTGGCAAACAAATATGTTTTACAGATTCACCTTTCTTAACCAGAATGTAACCAGTAACATCTTCTTGATGCAACCTTTGCATTACAGTTATTGTTGGTGTATTCTCCTTATCAACCTTACGAGATGATAATGTCTTAGTATGCTCATTTGCACTTTTCCTGTCAGCTTCACTTAATGCTTGAGATGGATTCAAAGGATCATCATTGATAATAATGTGAGCGTGCTTTCCTGTGATCGTTCCGCCTGTTGATGTTGTGTATCTGGCACCTCCAGATGTATTATCATAATTCTGCTTTGTTGCTTTATCAGCTCTCAACCTAACATCCGGAAACAATGTTTTGAATTTATCACTCAGAATTATATCTCTTGACTTAACTGAATGTTCTGTTGACAGATCACTTGAGTATGAGTTGGTGATAATTCTAACTGTTGGATCTTGGGTCCATAACCAAACCGGAAACATGATTGTGCAAATTGTACTTTTCGATGTTCCAGGTGGAATGTTTATAATCACATCATATGGCTTCGCTTTTCGCTCAATTATAAACGGTGCTAAATACTGCAGTTCATCACATAGGTATTTAATATGCCAGTTATAAACAGGCTTTTCCTTTATGATCACATCCCAGAACAAACGAACAAAATCATAGAATGACTTTGTAACTCGTTCCCGTTGTACTGATAATATCGTTTCATTACTTATCACCTGGCTTTAGCTTTAATGATATTTCAAAGAGCTGTTCTTTCTCCTCCTCCGTTAAATTGGCAGTATCAAAAGATATTTTGTTTGAGTTCTCAACTTCTGTTTTATCTCTCCATGTATCCGACTTTCTATTTTTCAACCAGAATGATTGACTTCTGAAATCAGCTGGAATGGTTTTTTCAACTTCAACTATTTTAACCGTTTCCTTTTCAACTCGCTTTCCGGCTCTGTTGTATGAAACCTCTTTACACTTGATGGCCTGTTGTTCAATTACTGTTCTATCTTGTGTTGTTTTATACAGAGAATTAGCAACCTCCATGTCGGCTATTTTCTTTCCATTTCTTATGGACTCAAAAAACACATCGTTATCTTTCTTCCAATTGTTGATTGTCGTTTCGGTTACTTCGAAGAAATCAGCTAGATCTTTATCCGTTGCACCCAATAAACAAAGCTTGTAGGCTTGTTCGTTATACTCTGTTTTATAAAGAGCTGGACGACCGCCTTCGTTACCTTCTGCGTATTTATTTCCTTTTGGTGCTGGCATTTGAAACTTATTTTTATCTCAACAAATATACAATTTTTGGTAATATATAATATTACCAACTGAAAACAAAAAAAGCCACTCGATGTGAGTAGCTTTTTATATATTGATTCTATTTGACAAGTATCGCCTTTGGGTGTTTCCTTCCTAGTGAAATGTATTTCTTTTTGGCTTCGCCCTTCTTAGCGCTTAAGCTTTGTCTTTATGCTTTCGGTTTTGCGGTCGCTAACTTTACGGCCCACATACTCGCTTCTTCTAAAGTTGTAATTGTGATTGCTGCAAGTCTTGGATCGTAGTCCTTAATTTCTTCAACAACATTAATCAACTTGGCAATTTCACTTTTAAAGAAATTCACATTTCCCACATTGTCCGGATTGAATTCCGTTCTAACGATTTTTTCTCCTTTGGATAATTCTTGAGCTTCTGGCATACTGAATGATTTTTAGTTAAAATTATTGAGATAACAAATATAATCTTTTTAGTCATATAATATATTACTTATGTTAAATAAAAATAAATGTTAAATTTATTTCACGACACATTATTGTGTCGTATCTTTACTGGGTCGAAATGAAACATTTATTATTAACAATTAAATTTAAAAAAATGATTACAAAAGAAGTTTATTTGAAAGCTTTGGGTATTGTTGAAGCTTATCACATTCAAATCAGATTGGAGGCTTTAGAAATTAAAGAAGTTCAGGAAAAGCCAAAACAACAGTACAAAAATAAAGAACACTTAAATGTCGGTGATGCTGTAGAATGTGTAGAAGTACACGGAAATAGTAAAGGTAATTTAACTATTGGGAAAGAATATCCAGTTAAAAGAATCAATGGTCATTATTTTTATGTTGAAAATGATCAGGGAAAAATAAGACACTACAGTTTTTCAAACTCTCAATTCAGAGCATTAAATTAATCAACAGGGAGGGGTATAAAAGCCTCCTTTTAAAACAAAACAAATTATGCTTAAGATATTAAAGAATATAGATAAAAAGATTGTGATCTGGTTTAAAGCTGAAATTCTGGATTATCCTTATTGGAGAGTTTCAGATAAAGATAATGAGTGGATCGGCTGCTTCACATTTAAAAGAAAAGCCAAAAAGAATGCTAAAGCAAAGAATGCAAAGTATTTCATCGATTACAATTTTATTATCCTTCGGGATTACCATTCTAAGTAAACAAAAAAACCTCTCAATGCGAGAGGTTTTTTACCTTTGTCGAAAGGAAACTTAATTAAAAAATTAAATTCATTGCAAATATATGGAAACTAAAGACAAGATAATTAAAGTTCTTGATGAATTCGGGATGTCTGGAGTTAAAGCAGCTGAAGCGATGGGAATTGCTTATGATACATTCAGAAGTAGAAAGACCGGAAAAAATTCTGGCCACAAATTCAGCGAAAAGAATTATCAGGATCTAATCTCATTTATTAAATCAAGGGCTGAAAACTTGTTATAATTTAGGACACCCGCATTAATTGACTAATCAATAATGAAATATAACTTTGTATTCCTAAAAATGAAGTTATGACTGGAAAAGAAAAGGAAGCTGTAAAAGATCACATTAATAAAACAGCTGGATGGAATGAAAACAGTAAAGGATATCAAGCAATCAAGCAATTATTTGATAACAATGAGTGGTACATGTCAATGCAGGCAGAACCTGATCTTTATTTTGGAATTGCTCAATGGCTAAGGAAAATAGGTTTAGAAGTAGAAATTAGGCGTCAAGAAATAAAATTAGATGAAGATGCCTTGAGAAAATATTATATAAATGTAATGGGATTGCAGACCGAACCAAAAGAAGAAGAGAAAAGTTATTATGAACGCTACATAGTAAATAAGAAAAATGATTAAATAATAAGCCACTCCTAACAAGTGGCTTTTTTGTCTCCACCCTGTGGGCAAAGTTAACTCAAGGCTTGGTTTTACTAAGATTCTATTTTTTACGTTTTTTCTTTTTTGGAGTTAAATTTGTCGGATGTCCTTTCCTTCTTTTTTTAGTAGCTCCTCCGTTTTGTTCGAATGATTCTCTTCTTTCCCAAGCTTCAGCATCATCTCGCTTGCGTTGTTCTAATTCTTCGTTTGACCACATAGTTAATTATTTATATTAAAAGAAACTTCGTCTCCATGCTGATACAAGTTACCTCGATTGCTGCAAACACCTCTACCTGATTTTGATTCATAATCTTCACATTGTGCTTTTTTACACATATGTCGTTCGACACATTCGCCTTGTTGCATACACCAAATAAAATCAGGATTATCACTATCCGGAACTGCTTCAATCAATGTAACTTTTTCTAAACCTTCATTCTTTGCATCCTGTAAATGACTTTCAAGCGGACTGCAAAACGTATCATCAACACTTTGAAAGTATAATTTTGGTTTCTCTGTTTTCATATATCTATGATTTTATTAATAGCGTGTCTATTTGAATTTGTCCAGGTATCAACACGGCCGTCTTTATGTTCATCAACCCATTTTATCATATATTCCGAAAGTTGTTTGTGCCAAATCTTTTGATCTTCAACTGGCTTCCAATGATCGTTTTCTGATTTTTTAGCATTCTGCAAATATTCTTTTATCTCTCCGGTGGCATTTACCATCGGCAAGTACAGCCATGCTGGTGTGTAGCTAAACGAAAGTTTATCTGCAAAGCAAAGTTTCGAAGGATTTGCGCCATGTTTTTTAGCATAGTACCGAGAATGATACATTGATAACTCAGCCCATTTTTTACCAAATACGCTCATTATCTTTGCTCCCAGTTCTACATGTGTTTCTCCTTCTTCTCCGTCCATATTAGGTTTACCTACATAACCAAGATCGTGAACAAAGAATGCAATCCAAAGCCTTGGATCAAAAGGAAATCCATATAATTTAGTCCATGCTACTGCTACAAAAAATGGATGCAAGAAAAAACAATGCGCTCCAAACAATACTGATTTAGTTCCTATTTTCATTTTCATTTTTATTTACTTTAGAGTTAAAAAAATACAGTCTTTCCCGTTGTCAGTCTTATTATAATTTAGCAGGGGTTAACACAAAATTTCCTCCTTACATACCCTCTTTAGAAACAACCATTATAACTAGCAACCTTGCCGACCAGCAAAGATTTTCATATTACGTAAGGAGTGTTATACTGCTATCCTCATTGAGTGTTGCTGCAATGATCTGTAGTTGTTTTTTACTAATGCTTTTGCTTGGTTTACCTCAACTGCATTCCCGATGAACTTCTTTTGCTCAGTCTGGGTACCTATGAGTTTATAATCTTTCGGAAATCCTTGAATCTGTTTTAATTCTGGAATGTTCAGCATTCTCATTTTAATATCAACTACTCCATGAGAAACCATAAACTTTTTAATAAGGATCATAGTTTCAGAATCACTTTCATAAACTGGAATTGTAATCTCGCCAAGCTCAGTTGAAACCAAATAGAGAGGAGCTTTATCTTGTCGAGCTACAACCGTACAACATGGATTGTCAATGCTTCCATTATTTCCGCCCCAAGCAGGATTGAATATGTATTGCTTCGCTTTAACTAAATTGAACTTTGGATTCTGAGTTAAAGTTCCAATTGGCTTTTAGATATCTGAAGGGAGCGAATTCCCATATTGCTGATCTATAAAGTTGACATCAATCTTGCAAACCCGATCCTTCGTTGTGATCGTTGGACATGGTAAATCAATTGAATGAACTCCACCGTTACCATAATAAGTATTCAGATGAGAAGCTGTAACGACCGCTTGACTACCTACAGTTGTAATTGTTCCTGCTGGACCATCTACACCTATCACCTTTCCTTCTGGCCTGCCTGAGAAATACTTTTTAAGGAAAACAGATTTAACCAAAGCATGAGTTCCATTTGTACAAATAGTTCCCATAGGTTTTTCAATTGAATTAACTTTTTGTTCAGGATGTATTTTACCTCCATTGTACCGCTTGGTGAAAACCTCATCTCCATTTGCTACAAACTTTAAAAGTCCAGCGTAAATTCTTTTAAGAGTGTTTTCCGAAAGCTCTTTCTTTCTTTGAAAAATACTTACACCTTCATCTTCCAGATCTAAAACTTCACGAACTGCTTTCCATTTATCCATTGGAAACAATGTACTTTCAACTTTATCTTTCGTGTGAGTTTGTTCCGGCCATGCGATAGGCAAACAACTTGGAACCTCAACACCGTTTGCACGCTTATAATTAATGAGTTTAGGAAATTGAATAAACAATCTTTCACGGCTTTGGTAAGCTCCATAATTTGCAGAATTTAATATCTTATAATCAAAAGCATATCCGTATGAGCATACTTTATCTATCCAATGTAAATAGTCTTTTCCTGCTGTTCTTGAAACTGGTTTTCCTTTTTCATCAAGTGGCCCCCAACTCATAAACTCTCTAACATTTTCAACCCAGAAGTAATCAGGATCTAATTGAGTTAGATACATAAACATGTGCTCGGCTAATGTTCTGCTATCAGCATCTCGTGCTTGACCACCTTTAGCTTTTGAAAAGTTTGTACATTCCAAAGATGCCCAGATATTTATTTTACAATCCGGAAAAGCAATTCTAAGTGCATCAACTAAATGCTTAAGCTTTTTAACTACTTCAAAATCTCGGATGTCTTCTGTGAAGTGTAAAGTATCTGGATGATTTTGAGCATGGCTTAATATTGCATTCTTATCATGGTTAACACATGCAGCAACAAACATATTTGGAATATCCGTGAAATGAATTCCGGTTGAAGTTCCACCAGCTCCACAAAACAAATCAATCCAAAAAACCAATTGACTGTTTGAATCGGCCTGTTTTTTTACATGTCTAATAAATGCTTTAGTTTCTCTTTTTAGTTGTGAATTAATCATATAGCTATATCAAATAAAGTTGGAACACTGATTTTGTACTCAATTGATTTTAGGTAGAAAAGACCGTCATCATAATAGTTTGGATTAAGCTCAGCCGAAATTGCTTTTCGTTCCATCTCCAGAGCTTTGTAAGCCGTCGAGAACAAACCTCCAAACGGATCATCGATTGTATCTCCTTTCATTGTGAATCTATTAATCAGCCTTTCGATGATATCTAACTGAAGTGGGCAAATGTGCTTTTCCTTTTTTCGGTTCGCTTGATTTGCGTTAAGTGTCAGCATTCGATTTACATCTGTCCAAACCATATCAGTTGGTGATGTTGGCGGAATTGTCATAAACAATCGGCTTAACTTCCCTGCTTTGTCCAGATCGTTACATATTTTCAAATGCTCCTGAAAATTGTAAATGTTGGTTTTATCGAACTCTCTCCACTTATTGAAAACAGTTTTCATCTCAGCTGTTGAAAGTTCCTGAAAGCTCATAAATCTATTACCGGATGATTTCCAATAAGCATGAGCATCAAGCTGCCAATTGTCAACAGAATATTCTTCTTTAGTTTTAACACATGGTTCATCTGCATAAGCGTTGTTCATTTCACTTGGTCGCTTTCTGAAAAGCAAAACATACTCTGGAAGTCCAACTCCCATTTTTGTAGCATCTTTACATTGCTCTGACCATCCTAAGCGATATGTTTGATTATTTTCACGAACTACATCTGTTGTTACAGTTATCTTTCCAACTAAGTAAAAACCGTGTTTAACAAAGTGTGCAACCGTCTTTCCGGAGAAATCATCTATTGTTGTAAATGAAGTTCCATTTTGGTATGAATAACGGATCCTGTCTTTAACATGGATCGCTGCAATCTTACCTGGCTTTAAGGTTCTTAAAAGATGAGGAGTTAAATAATCCATTTGTTTAAAGAACTCATCATTCCCGTTGTTATGTCCGAAATCATTATAGTTGTCTGAGTACTCATAATGATCACCAAAAGGAATTGAAGTCAGAATCATATCAGTTGAATTATCGGCCATCTCTTCGTGAACGTGAATAGTATCATCATTGAACACAGTTGCATTTCCAATGGTCGAACTTCTTTTATTTTTGAATATCTGTCTTTTCATATCAGCTGTTATTTTGTCGATGTTAAGTCCGTATTCACGAACTATGTTTATCATTTCTGTTTGAAGCTCGATGTGCTTTCTCCATTTATCTTTTAGAGTTTTTAAAACCTCTCTTTCATTGTTAGTGAATATGGCCCAGACATTTACTTCTTTATCTTGTTTGAATCGGTACAGCCTGTGTATAGCTTGGATGAAGTCATTAAACTTGTAATCGATACCAACAAAAATCATGTTGTTACATTCCTTTTGAAAGTTGCATCCGGATCCTGCGATCTTTGGTTTGGTACTCAGAATCTGATACATTGAATGTTTAAAGTCAATGAGCAGCTTTTCCTTCTCAGTATTCTTTTGGCTGCCTGTAACAGTTCGCAAATCGATGAACTCTTCTCCTTTGAACTTCTTTTCAATTGCATCTCGTTCTTTGTCGATGTGGTGCCATAATATCCAGTTGCTATAGGGTGCGGTTTCTTTAACTATTTGATATGCTTTCTCAACTCGAAGATTAATAGATTCGTTTTTCTCTCTGGATGTATCAGGCAAACTTTTAGTGAGGTCTTTGAACATTACAATCTTACCTTCTTTGTTGGTGATTACTCCTTCCGGAATATTCTCAATCTCAACTTCATTGAAGTTTAATTTTGGCAAGTTGTAACCAGTATCATCATATCCGAGATCTGAAGGTTTATTGATGAACACCGCCCAAGATGAAACCCATTTCCAGAACTCCTCTTTTTTATTTTCATAAAGAGTAAGATGTCCAGCTTTCGTTGAATCTCTTTGAAAGAATCTTGTCAATGCGTGACCTCGATCGATCACTCCCAGATAATCAGCATAGTTTAATATCTCAATGAAATCATTTGGCGTTGGTGTAGCCGTTGCAACGAATCGATAATTAACTGCTCCGAAATGTTTTAAAACATAATTTGTAGTTTCAGTTTTAAGGTTTCTTAATATACTTGCTTCGTCAAAAGAAACACCGCCAAAGCATTCCGGATTGATATCACCTTTTCGAACTCTTTCGTAGTTTGTAACGTAAATAGCCAGATTCAAATCATTTACCTCATCAGTATCAGTAATGTATTTTATATCAAATCCGGTATTTAAAAGATTATTGTCATCTCTAAATTCTCCAACTACTCCTAAAGGCATACAGATTAAAAAAGGTTTGCCAGTTAATTCGATGATCAACCTGGCAATCTCTAATTGCATTAAAGTTTTTCCTAATCCGAAGCTGGCGAAAATAGCTCTACGACCTCCAGCAATTGACCAATGAATAATATCTTTTTGGTGTGGTAATGCGATTGGATTTATTTTACTTTTGTCAATGATGGTTCCGTAACTTTCAGCAACAACAATTTTGTTTTCTAAAAACTCTTTATAGTTCTTAACTGACTTTTGAATATTTATCATTGTTCCTTTGCGTTTAATTGTGGTTTAAAGAAGAAAGCATACTCTTCTCTTAAAAATTCGATTTCGACATTAGTTAGTTTGTGGCTGGATTTAATGGTGCCAATATCATTTAGTGTGATCGTGACCTCTTCTCCATTGTTCCGAAAAATGAAATAGGTGTTTTCTTTTGAAGTTGCTTTTACTATTGTTACAGGATCATTCATCTCTTACATTTTTTCATCACCATAAATCCATTTATACCTTCTCGGATATCAATCTCATCATCATTGTACATCTCGGTTATCACCTTTTGAAACTCTGCATCTGATACTTGTAATTGAATTAAAACATCAGCGAAAGAAGTTCCACAACTGCCATTGCTCGACTGATGTTTTGATTCAACTATTTCAAGTATTTTATTTTTCACGGCTTTTCAATTCGGTTTCTAAAACATCCTGATAAACTTTTTTTGATGGATACTTTTCCCATTTTGAGATAATCTCTTTAAGTTCTTCGACTGATAATGTTTTAACCGATTCATTGAGTTTTTCTAAATAGGCTTTCTGACTTCTCAATGTTTCTGGTAATTCTGGTAGTAATGTTTTTTCGTTTACCACTTCAGCTATATCCTTGAAAAGAATCTCAGTTACTTTGCTATCCCATTTTATAGTTGATGGATTTGTAAATGAAACATGTTCTTGAGTGGTAATCATTTCAGCAATGCTGCATCTCTCATCGAAATAATCCGAAAACCAACTCAATACTTTTGGAATTGTCAAACTTTCATAAAGCTCTCCGTACTTTCCAGATATTGCATTTTTAAAAATGAAAGTGATATCAACTATTTTTAAACTTGAATAATCTGAGATAATCATTTGTGCTATCATTTCAATCTGACTTTCTGAAAGTGGCCGTCTTAAATCTAAAGTTTCATTTAAAAACAAAATCCAGAGTTTTATAAAGTTGGACTGAAATTCCGGTCCGTTATCTTTTCCGATTTTAGATAATGATGGAGTATCTGTCTTAAAAACATCTTGAATAGTTCTTAGTTGTCCTGAATGTTTCAGGCAGTTACTTGGATTGTAAACCTTCAGCAATTGATCTGGCAAAATCTTGGCTAACTGTTTTGAATCCTGCGTTTGAATTTGTTTGTCCATGTTGATAATTATTTTTTAACTCAAAAAATCCTTTCCATCCTTTTGCTAATGATTGATTAATAATCAAGATTGCAGTTTCTTCAAGTCCATTGGCTAAATTTGAAAGCTCAACTAACGATGCTTGCTCACTTTGGATTGATTTGTATTTGAAATTATGTTCCTTGGATTTGTAAGCTTTCCATAATTGCCAGTGAGCTTTGAACTTCTCAGTTTCAAAAGGAAAAACAACTTCTGATTTTTGAATTTCTGTTTTTGCTTTTTTTGATTTTCCATTTTCAACTTCATTTCTATTTTCATTTTCAACTTCATATACAACTCCAATTTCAATTACAGAGTTTGCTTTAGGTTTTGGTTTTGTATTTGCTTTAGGTTTTGTTTCTTCTTTTGCTTCTAGTTTTGCTTCGTCATTTGCATAAGCAAAATTTTTCTTCTTATTTGAAGTACCGCCAGTTTTTCCAGCGTTTGCACGTTTTTCTGAAATTTCCGCATCTCTTACCATTCGTTTACAAATCAGAAAATCATCTTGAATTATTAAGACACCTTCTGATATTAATTCACCAAGTGGATTTTCAATTTCAAGCAAATCAAAAGCAGATAGTTTAGCAATCTGTAAAGCAAAATTTCGAACTTGCTTATCACTTTGCTTAAATTTTTGCTTAAGCAAAATTTTACCATATGTAACTTCTTTATGCAAAATGCACATGATCGAAATCATTACTCCATGAGCAGATGGTGAACACATTTTTAACTTTGAATTGTTCATCCAATCATCAACATATAGAGGTAAATAAGGTTGATTTGTTAAAGCCATTTAATGAATATTTACTTTGTTCTTATTTTTCGGATTGAACCGATGATTTAGGTTGTTATGAACCTTTTGATGGCAATCTTCGCAAAGTGTAACCAACCAACACAGATGATCTAATTCGATTCCTACGATTGATTTTCCGTCTACATAGTAAGTAATGTGATGAGTTTCTAATCTGATCATTGAATGACATTCAACGCATTTAAAATTATCTCTCAGCCTTACTTTTCCTTTCACCTCATCCCAATAAGGATTTGATTTTAATGACTTTCTGTAATTGGTTGGTCTACCTTTTTTATGCTGCAGTCTTGACATTACTTTTTAGCAACTTTCTTAGTGCTCTTTAAGGATTCAAAGAATGTTTTGTTTCTCTCACTTGAATTAAACAAATCTGATAGATCGTGATCTGGGATTTTTTTAATCTTCGCAAGCTTCAGTTCTCCATTTAGCCAGGTGTAGTAATAGTAATTCCCATTGAAAGCAACTTCGTAAGTTGTTGCAGGATCCAGATTCATTTCTGTGACACCTTTTTTAACTTCTTTGGACAGAAGTTCAACTTTGTTAAAAGATGCGCTTACAGTTTCCTTTGCTCGTTTTTCAGCTTCCTTTGCTCTTTCCGTTTCTCTGGCTGCTTCAATAAGTTGATTTTGATACACAGGAAGGTTTTCTTCTAGTTCAACCATGTAATCATTTCGGATGTGATCTTTCTCGTATTCATCCAGTAAGCGATCAGTGTCGATTTGCTTTGGCATTGCGATGAAGTTCTCACTCATGAACTTTTGAACATCTTCTGGAGTTTCGAATATTCCTAAGCTTTCAGGAACTTCACTCGTTTTAGCTGTAAACTCGATCACAGCTGGTAGATAATTTTTTACTACTTCCATTATAATTGTTTTTAAAATTGCGTATTAAGTCCGTCCTTTTTTTGATGGCATTCTCGACAAAGAATTGTGATGTTTCCCACGTTCCAGCATTGTTCCGATTTTCCGTTTTCTTTTGCTTTTTTGACTGATATATCATGTGAACAATCCAATCTGGTACCTGATCCATTCCGTCCACATTGTTCACAGAAATTGTATCTGTGTTCGTCGAATTGATTTTCCAATGCTTTTGCTTTTGCAACTCTCATTTTTGCTTCAATCTGAGCTGTTGTGAAATTTTCGCCTGTTGAGGTGCTGTATAAATTTGCCATTATTTAAACTCTACATCTATTGGTTGTTCTAAATCTTCATTTGGTAATGGGATCTGATATTGAAACATTTCCCATGCTAATTGGCGACATGCTTCGTGATATTCTTCTTGTCCAAATGTTGTGTTCTTAGTAGTTGATTTTGGTTTTCTAATGGTTTCGTGTGTGATCGGATTGATTGCTACTTCTCCGGATGTTTCATCATAAACCTCTTCAAAGCTTAAATTAGATTTCAGGAACTCATGAACTTCAGAATCCAGGTAAATATCGCCCCACTCTTCACGTAGTATGTTTTTCCAATGCTCAACGATAACTCCCCAGTAATAGCGGTTTTGCTTGTTACTTCTTTTTTGGTAATGTCGTTCGATGGTTACAGTTACTTTTTTACCTTCATAAACTCCAATTGCATCAACTATTAAGTTTCTATTTGCAACGAACTTTCCATTTTCAACCTCGGTATTAACTGCTATTTTTCTGGGAGTTGCCATTATTCAAATGCTTTAAGTCTTTCTCGTTTTCTTCTAATAGCTTCGGTAAGTCGTTTTTCTAACTTAGCTATGTCAACATCATTTCTTACAATTTCAAGGACAAAGAGACGTTTACTTTCATTTTTAAAACGAGGGTCATACGATACGAAATACCAGCTTTTACGTCCTGTTATATACATTGACCCTTGAATTTGCCAATAATATTTTGTACATATCTTTTTGAAGTTTTCAGTTGTTAGATTTTCTAAATAATAAAGATGAGTCTTGCTATCAGGGCATTTAGTTTCAATTCCTTTATCTGTTCCAATTAATCCATCAGGTGTAGCTCCAGCATCCTCTCCAAGTTCTATGAATTCTTGCTCATCTCCATAATTGTAAACTATAAGATTGTACTTTTTCATGAACTCAATAACAGCTTCAACTTCTGTTTCTTTTCCATGATTTACTGATCCTGTATTTAACTGTTTTTTTTCTCCAGTTGTAATTACTTCAAGAACTTTCTCAGTTACATAGGTTATTGCGCCCTCAGGAAACACATCACTATCTTCATATCCCATCAACCTCACATATTCAGATACTGTGAACCTTACTTTTCTTTTTTCCAGCCAAAGCTCCTCTTTGCTTTTTTGATTCATTTTATTAAGAGCGGATTCATGTTCCGCTCTTAATTCTTCTAAATCAATTCCTAAAAGATTACTCTTCGTTAGCATCGAAAATGTTTATATCCTTTTCATCAACATCAAACAACGGAATGTCATTTCCTCCAGTTGTTTTGCTACTACCTGTGCATGTGATACTAACACCTTGACCTATTTTGGTATTCATCAAAGCCTGAATAAGTACCGTTTGAGCTGCTAAAAAAGCTTTTTCACCATCATGTAACTTTGCCATGAAATACGTACCGCCTTTTGCATCAGCAGCTTCTTTGAATCCTAAAAAGAAACATTCAACTGGTTCTCCTTTTTTTGCAATCCATTCCGACTTTTCCATATATGAAACTGTCAATTTTCTATTTACTCCAGCTTTCTTCAATAATCCGATCGCATTTGTCGATGGCATGATAAAAGTTACTTCTCCGTTTTTAGGATATAAATTCGGCTTCTCTTCTGTTTGTTCTGTGTTCATGATTTATTATTTAATAGTTAAAATTTGATTATTGAATGCGATAATAGTGTTGTTTAATCCATCTCTGATTTGTCCAAGAGCTTTTAATATTTCCGGATTCTGGATGTTTGGAAAATCAGAAGTAAATTTTAAACTTTCGATGTATGCCATTGCTTTTTCACGATCAGGCTTCAACTCTTCAATCCTTTTACTTTCAGCTTCTGCCTTTTCTTTAGCTTCTTTTTCAGCTTTTTCTTTGGCTAATTTTTCATCTTTAGCTTTTTTCTCAGCTTCAACTTCTGCTTTACGTTTTGCCTCAGCTTCATCGATTGCTTTTTGTTTTGCATCAAGTTCTTTTTGCTTTTTAGCGTTGGCCAGATCGATTGCTTTTTGTTTTTTATCTCTAGCCTCTTGCTCTTTTTTGTCAGCTTCTGCTTTAGCTTTTTTCTCAGCTTCAAAAGCATCTTTTTCTTTAGCTAATTTTTCCGCAGCAACTCTTTGATTTTCCCTTTCAGTTAGAATTGATATTTTCTCTTTTAACTGTTGTTTTACAAGTTGAACTTTTGAAGCAAACTGTAAATCAAACTCTTCAAAAACTGTTGTATCTGCTTTATAAAAACGTTCCTCAAGATCAGTTTCTAAGGCTTCAATTGTTTCAAAAGTCAAATTATCTATTCTTGATTTTACAGTTTGATAAATGATTTCGATATTATTTTGAATTGCATCTTTACGCTCCTTATCTGCTTTTTCTTTTGCTACACGTTCAGCTTCTTTGATAGCCTCATATCGCTTAACTTCGTTTTGTTGCTTTTCTTCATGTGGAAGAGTGATGTCAACTAACTTTTTCGTTTCTATTTTCACTTCATCACGTACGATTTTAAGTTTAGAAGCGATCAACGTATCTTGTTTTTCAACCGTAGTTCTAGCAGTTACATAAGTGGTTCTTCTTTTCTTAGCCTCTTCGTAAGTTTTGTTGTCCGTGATGATTATAAAAGGATTTTCCTTTACAACTGCTTCTTGTTTTTCCTTCCATCCCTGCAATTCTGGAAGCATTGAAGCCTTTACTGATTCTAATGTGATTATCTCCATTGTTATTAAAATTTGATTTTACTATTTTACTTTTTTAAAACTTTCTATTGTTTCAGTTGAACAGAATCGATCTGATCTTTGAATTACATGCCCGAATGAGTTCCTTTTATATGGAATTACATTTCCTTCTTTATCGATCAACTCCAAAGAGTGTAATCCTGATTCTCGAACTGTTTTAACTTTTAAAAGCAATCCGGCTGGTGTTTTATATTTTTGGTTTACTTGTAGTGCCATAACAGATCTAGTTTAGAATTGAATCAATTTGATTGTAATACACGTACTTCCATTTTTTAGAATGCTCCTGAAAACACATTACACCTCCGTTTTCTTTCAAGTATTTAACTCTCAAATGCCTTGCGGTATGGAATCTGCTGTGAATATTTCTTCCCACTAACGACTGTAAAAACTCATTCACTTTCAATAGTTTTTCAGATTGGTCGAACGGAACTTGATTTGTAATCTTCTTTCCGTTTGTTCCTTTGTTTTTATGATCTTCACATCGATAAGCTGTTTTTGGTTTTTCGCTTTTCGGCGTCAAAACTTTTGCTTCCAATGTAATTTTGTATTTCGCTAAGTGCGCACAACTGTTTCCGCAATATTTTAAATGCTCTTTTATATTCGCTAAGTCTGCCATGATTATAATTTTGAGATTAACCATGTTGTAACTGATCCAATAGCACAACCAGTAGTAAAAGCGATGATGATTCCTATTATAAATAGGTTGAACATCCTGTTTGATCTTTCTGTATCTAAATCCATGATTATTTGATTTTTTCAAGTGCTTTTTCTACCTGAAGAAAATCACTTTGGTGAACGTTATGTGTTTTGTTACAAAGCCAGTCATTGAAAAACACTTTCCGGATGTTTGATTCGATATTTATAAAATCTTCATTAGCGGTTGTTTCAAATCTGAATCTTGTTTTCTCACTTAAAAGAAATCCTGATACCAATTCCGCCAGCTTTCCTTTGGATGAAACTATCAAAGTGAAAAATGGAACTTTATCTTCATTGAAAACTTTGAAGCAATTGCAAACAAAGTTTTCTCCACGTCTGTCGAAGGATAAAAACAGTAAGTCTGGTTTATCTTCTGCCATTTTTTTACTGGTTTCAAGTGCAGTATATATTTGAGCTTCTATAGTTGTTGACATGATTAATAAGGATTATCGGTTAGAAAAAGCAGATCGTTTTTAATTTCATCTGCGTTACTGGTTTCGAATTTTTGAGCTAAATCTGAGACTATGCTACTGGTTTTATAATCATCGCTTTTATCAAATAGTAATCTTAAAGCTTGGCCTAAAACCTTTTTTTCCTTTTTGCTTAATGCATCCATGATTCGTAGTGTTTGATGTTTAGCTTAACAACTTTATGCGTAGTAACCTGTGGTTCTTTCGAAAGAAGATCTTGTCTTTCTTTTTCAACTGGAATAATCGCAGTATAGAGTTCCATAAGTTGAGCATCTGCTTTTGCTAATCTCAATTTCATAAGATCATTCATTGAAGTATTACCTTCTCTGTAGTAGTGAACTGAAAATCTCACACAGATACTTCTCAGTTTTTGGAAAGCAGAAATTTTTTTTCTTATTGTTCGTGCTTTCTCTGTAATTTCTTCTAACTTTGGCATTCTCTTAGTTATTTATGCCCTGCAAGGCGTTAATAAAATTTGATCTAAAACCGTTCATGTCCGTGAGCGGTTTTTTTTTATCCTTTAGGATTACAGTTAATCCCTCCAAAAAGGAAAAAGGAAATTTGGTCGTAAATTGATTCTAGTCTTTTCATAATTTCTTAGTTTTTTATTTGGTTAAACAAGCAACTGCTTGCAATTTTAGTTCAGGTGATAATTCATATCGGCCCTTTCGGGTGGAGTTGGAAGCTCCCATACTATCCAACTCCAATTCTAAGTTTCTCTTACGGCTAGTAATTGAACTTAATCCTTGTTTAAAAAGCTCTTCGTGAATTTCTAATTCCTGTAATTGGCTTTTTATAAACTGTATTTTTTCAAGCTTGTTCATCGGTGAAAATTTCGTTTTCCTTTAATCCAGTATGATTCATTATTGCTTCAATGGATTTCTTCTTTGTGAGATTGTCATGAATTGGGGTTGACATTATCCATCTTCTCATTGTCAAGTAAGATTTTCCTAACTCTAAAGCTATTTTCATCTTAACCTCATCGGTTCCTAATTTTTCTTTTGCTGCTGTTGTTAGTTCCATTTTAATTATCTACTTTTGATTAGTCATTTTCTATACAGCAAATATAAAGTAAAATGAAAGTATTTTGCAAGTAATTTGAATAAAATTATTGCGTAATGCTTTTATTTATAATCATTTTAAATAATTTTAATGGAAACAATAGGCTCTAAGCTAAAAGACCTTATCAGGAAGAAAGGTATTACTCCGTATGAGTTGTCAGAAAATACAGGAATCTCACAATCTACATTAAGCAGAATCATAAATAAAGATTCAAAACCCAATATAAAAAATCGCAAAATACTTTCACAATACTTTAATATTTCCGAAAGCTACTTCCTGCTTGAAAGTGAAATGGAATCTTTGGAAGAAAACATAATTGAAAATAACAACGGTAACAAGTTTAAAGAGCTTGAAAATGGAAAATACATAATGACCGTTCCGTTAGTTCCAGCTAAGGCGTACGCAACTTATATAAGTGAATGTTGCGAAGGTGATTATATTGACGGATTTAATGAAGTAAATTTTTATGTTGATCAGTACGCACGTGGAAACTATGTAGCATTTGAGATAAAAGGTGATAGCATGGACAACGGAGGCTTATATGACAACCCTGAAGGATGCATAACGCTTTGTAGAGAACTTAATCGCCAACATTGGAAAGATGGCTTTAGAGATTCTCAATATGGATGGATTATTGTTCATAAGGATACAATTGTTTGTAAAGATATTGTGGACCAAGATCTTTTAAACGGAACTATTACATGTCATTCCAGAAATACAAGTCCGGAGTTTCAGGATTTCACTATTGAACTCAATGACGTAAAGCAAATATTCAAAGTAATTAAGAGAACCTTTTAAAAATAAGATATGACCAAAATTATAACACTAGCATTTGTAATGATCTGCTCTATTGTATTTAGCCAGGATACAGAATTTAAAATGTCCAAAGAAGGATTTACTGACTATGTTGTAACTCCTTGCGAGGGAAAAACACAAAGTGAGATCTACAAAAAAACTTTAGATTGGATTAATGTTACTTACAAAAATCCAAAGGAAGTTTTAAAAGCTAACTTAGAAAATGACTACGTTAGATTTGAAGGCTCTGCATCTGGATTAGTATGTGTAAATGCATTGGGAATGAAAAATTGTTACAATACAAAATACCAAATAGAAGTATCTTTTAAAGAAGGGAAGTATAAGTTCGACATTATTGAAATTCAATATTATGTAAGCTCTTCTCAGTATAGTTCCGGAGGTTGGTATCCATTTAATATGATCGGTATGGAACCTTATTACAATAAAAAGGGAGAAATAAGATCTGCTTATAAATACTATCCAGAATACATTCCACCATACTTTAATGATTTAAATAAGAGCCTACAAAATTTCGTCTTAAGCAATGAAATTCCAAGCAAAAAAGCTGATTGGTAATGAATGAAACAGATCTTAAAATATTCGAACTTATAAAGCTGCTTAAAGAATTGGGTACGATAGAATATGAAAAAGATTTCGGAGATTCAGTTGGCGTTTTAAAACAAAATATAATAAGGATAAAACAGGGCAAAGCACACTTCACAACTGAGCATATTAGAAAAGCATGTGAAGTATTTAATGTCAATGCTAACTGGATTTTTGGTGTAGAAAAAAAGGTTTTCAATTCGTTGAAACCTCAGCAAACAAAGGTATTACAGAATTAATAATGCCGGCAACCCCTTGAGACATTGAAACAATAAGAATCAGCAAAATCAGGATAAATAATAAATATTAACTTACTGATTTACAGTGTAATTACAAAGATGTAAAAGTATGGGTTTGTTTTTCATAACCCTGAGGTCACGGGTTCAACTCCCGTCCTCGCTACAAAAGGCAAAACCCTTAAACAGCAATGTTTAAGGGTTTTTTATTTTAATAAACTCATTATTTTACAAGGAACTTTATTAAATTAGTATCTTGCAATTAAGTAATTTACACACGTATGGATATAGTTAAATTTAAAATCACATCAAAAACAATAAAAGTCGAAGTACGAAATTCGAATAATTATGTTTTTAATTTTAATACTGCTTTAGAAATAGAAAAAGCAGATAGAGATGTTTTATTAAAACTATACAATGCATTAGATCTTCTTTTTAAGAAAGAAACTACCATCGAAAACAAAAACTACATTTCGCCAAATCAAACGAATATTCTGGATCAGATTTCTGCAGCTGACAGTTTACAGAATGAGGAATAAATACTTTATATATCTACAAATAAAAAATAAAGCCCTTAAGCAATAATGCTAAGGGCTTTATTTTTAAACTTTACTTTCCTTCAATAACAACTTCACAAAAAACAAAATCTCCAACAACATAAAAACCACTTAACCAAACGATTAAAGCATAAGACTTAAAATAATTTCATAACTTAGTAAGCAGAATTTTACAAAAAACACTTTTTATTTCTCATTAAAACTTAAATCTTATGAAAATCAAACAGAAATTATCATCAGGAATGGTTTTATTAGTTTTATCATTTCTGGCTTTTGCCTGCAAAAAAAATCCAGGAACGGATTCTGAATCAACAAAAAAAGATTCAGTCGTTACAACAACAGATTCTTTATCTTCAAAAAGTGGCGATCTTGTAACTGCCGCTAATTTTAATCGAGCAGAAACCGATCTGTATTTTAGCACTTCTGTTAAACAATCAGATGGTACTGGTACTCTTTTTCATTACAGAACTTTAATGCCCATAGACAATCAAACTGTTATTCGTGCCAATCGCGATGTTTTATATTCGTCTGGTGTTTTTGACCTCGACGCCGGCCCTGTAACAGTTACACTGCCAAATCCAGGCAAACGATTCATGTCGATGCAGACATTCGACCAAGATCAATATTCTGAAACTTATTATGCGCCCGGAACTTTTACTTTTACCAGAGAAAAAGTCGGCACCCGTTACTTAATGTTAGGAATTCGAACCTTTATAAACCCAAATGATCCGAAAGATTTGCCAATTGTAACCGCTTTACAAAATGCAATTAAAATTGATCAAAAAGAAAAAGGAACTTTTGAAATTCCAAATTGGGATAAAGTAAGCCAAAAGAAAGTTAGGGATTCACTAATTGAAGTATCCAAAAAACTATCGGATACAAAAGGAATGTTTGGCCCAAGAGGAAAAGTAGACGAAACACTTCATTTAATTGGAAGCGCCACGGGATGGGGAGGAAATCCTGAAAAAGATGCACTTTATCTTTCAGTCAATCCTGCCAAAAATGATGGAAAAACGGTCTATAAATTAAAAGTAAAAAACGTACCAGTTGATGGGTTTTGGTCTGTGAGTGTTTATAATAAAGACGGCTATTTTGAAAAAAATAATCTTGACACCTACACATTGAACAATATTACCGCAAAAAAAGATGCTGACGGGTCAGTAACAATACAATTTGGCGGTTGTGACGGAAAAACACCAAATTGTATTCCAACTGTTGCTGGCTGGAATTATTGGGTAAGACTTTATCGTCCGCATAAAGAAGTTTTAAATGGTACTTGGAAATTTCCTGAAGCTCAAATTGTCAAATAATATTATTCACAACATTGTTTCACTGCATTGTATAGAAAAGCCGATATTTTTTAACGGCTTTTTTTGTTTTATAGATCGTTTCGAAATAAAAAACAATCAATTTTTTGTAACATTTTCAAACATTAGCGTCAAAATATAGAATTTAATTGCGGTTCTTTGCAACTTATTACATTCGCAATTGAAATTGATCAATTTTTGAATACAATAATATTGAAACCAATGAGTTTAGACTAGTTAAAAACTAGTTGCTATATTTTCGTTATGCACAATAAAAAGTTTATCTCAAGTTTAAAAAAGGGTAATGAAACCGCCTTCAAAGAGGTGTATTTCAACTACTACGATAAATTGATAAACATTGCCAGACGGTTTAATTCTTCTGTACTTACACCTGAAGATTTTGTTCAGGAAACTTTCATACGATTATATAATAAAAGAGAATTACTCAACGAAGATGTTTTGCTGGACAAACAATTATTTGTCATCTGCAAGAATATCATCCTCAATCACATCAATAGAGAAAACAAAATAATTCAGCTTGATCCTCAAGTTGATATCTTACAGGAAGAAACTGATTCAACAGTTTTTGATGAGAGAAGAGAAAAACTACATAGTTTCATCAATGAACTTCCGGAGCAGCAACAAAAAATATTTACTTTACACAAACTGGAAAACCTTAGCTATAAGGAGATTGCAGAAATTACGGATCTTTCTGAAAAGACCATTGCCAATCATATTTATCTTGCCAGTAAATTTATTCGAAAAAAAATCGAAAACCATTAGGAACTTTTTTGTTCTCGTTTGTTATATAGAAAAACAAGAACAGAAAATGCATATTGAAGCATATAAAACTAATGTCAAAACAAAAAAAGACGCAAGTTTACTTGTCGCTCTTTTACAATTCGTCATTTCAGATTGTATTATAAATTTCGATAAAAAAGGTCAGGAAACCATTTTAAAAATCGAAACCAATCGTGATATTAAAGAAATGGTTTATAGCGTTTTTAGCAAACAAGGTTTTCATTGTCAAATCATTTAATACCCCAAAATCATGGATAAGGAAAACTTTGACGAAGAATTTAAAAAATTATGGAACGAAACTACTGTTTCAAATTCTGACAGCGAAAAAGAAGCTTGCTGGACACAATTTCATTCAAAAACTTTTGCTACCAAGAAAAAGAAAACCAAACCTTGGCGTTATTATGCGGCTGCGGCTGTTTTGCTTTTTGTTTTGATTGGAACTGGAATTTTCTTTAACAACAAACCTCAACAAGAAAATGCAATTCTTGCTGAAAACGTAATTGAAAATACCTCTTCAAAAATAAAATTTGTTGTCTTGCCAGATGATTCAAAAGTAGAATTGAGTCCGAATTCTAAAATTACTTACGGGAATAATTTTGCTTTGAATCGAAAAATCGAAATTGTCGGCGAAGCTTATTTTAAAGTCAAAAAAGATAAACAACATCCTTTTCAGGTTTTTTGCCATGAAACCACCACAACCGTTTTAGGAACATCTTTTATTGTTAAACAATCTGATAAAAAAGATGTAACGGTTGAACTTTACGAAGGAAGTGTTCAAATGAATGTAAAAGGCCAAAATCAAAAATGGATTTTGAAGCCGGGTGAAAAATTTACTTACGGAAACGAAACTGCTTTAGTAGCAGAATTTAGCCGATTCATTGACTTTGACGACGAAAAACTTTCTGCTGTAAGCCAGTATATTGAGGAAAATTATGGCTATAAAGTAATTCTTCCGAAGGAAAATTTAGATCAGAAAATCACAATCCGAATCAATAAAAAAGAGGATTTAAAAACAATTGTACAATTAATATCAGAAATGTATAACCTAAACTTTGAAATAAATGAAGATTTAAAACAGATTACTTTTCAGTAGAAAAGAAAAAAAGGATGCAAGCCGCGAAACTACACATCCTCCTTATAATCAGGATAACACGAGGTTATTCCATTTAATAATAATCCAAAAATACAAAATTTCATGAAGCATATAATTTCAGCATGCTTTTTTTTAATCAGTTTATGGGCATCTGCTCAAAAGGTGACTGTAACTGTAGATCAAAATGTAACCTTAAAAGAATTCTTTAAGCAGATTGAAAATCAAACCGATTTTAAATTTGCTTTTACAGATCAAATCGACACCGATAAAAAATATTTTACCAAGAAAAACACATACAAGCAAATCGAAGTTGAGAAACTGATTTCGGAATTAAACAAAACGGCAGCAGTACAATTTTCTATTGTTGGCAATAATATTTTTGTGAAGCAGAAATCTCCATCTCAAAAACAAGCTAAAAAAAAAAGCAAGCTGAAAGGCCAGATTATTGATGATGAAAAACAGCCCGTTATCGGTGCCAATATTTTCATTAAAGAATTGGAAACTGGCACCGTAACGGATTATAATGGAAAATTCAACATCGAAGTTCCAAATGGCACTTATACTTTTATAATTAGCTACGTTGGATTTAAAAACCAAGAAAAACAAATTACGATTTCTGATGATGCCAATATCAATTTCAATATTGAATCTGATAGTCAGCAATTAGGAGAAGTTATTGTTACCACGAACAAAGCTACTGATATCAAAAACACGCAAATGAGTGTCAACAAGCTTTCGATGCAGGAAATAAAACGAATTCCTGTTGCAATGGGCGAACCAGATCCTTTAAAATCGATTTTGACTTTGCCAGGAGTTACTAATGCCGGAGAAGCTTCATCAGGATTTAATGTTCGTGGAGGTGCTGCTGATCAGAATTTGATTCTTTTAGACGGCGCTCCTGTTTATGCCGATTCGCATATGTTTGGATTTTTCTCCATTTTTAATGCCGATGCTATCAGCGGTTTAGAATTATACAAAGGCGGAATTCCTTCAAAATATGGAGGACGAGTTTCTTCTGTTTTGGATGTTACGCAACAAATCGGAGATTTTCAAAATTATAAAGTAAATGGTGGAATTGGGATAATTTCTAGCCGACTTTTGGTTCAAGGTCCAATACAGAAAGATAAAGGCTCTTTTATTGTTTCTGGCCGAACTTCGTATGCGCATTTATTTTTAAAATTGGCCGACAATAAAAATTCGGCTATGTTTTATGATTTGAATGCCAAATTTAATTATCGCTTTAATGCCAATAATACTTTGGCTTTTTCGGGCTATTTCGGAAATGACGTTTTTGATATCAATGATCGTTTTTCCAGCAAATACGGAAATACAATGGGAATTTTAAGCTGGAAACATAAATTCTCAGATCGATTGAACACCAATTTATCTGCTTTTTACAGCGATTATAAATTCAACTTGGGACTTTCTTCAGAAAATTTTGAATGGGATAGCAACATCAAAAGTTACGGATTGAAATACAATTGGTTTTATCAGAAATCAGAAAAATTCAAAATCAACTACGGAATTGATGGTTTGTATTATAACTTCAATCCGGGAGTTGTGCAGCCAACAAGTTTAGATTCGCAGTTTAATTATCAGCAATTGGACAAAAAATATGCTTTAGAAACTTCGGCATTTATTGATTTTGAAAATCAGATTACAGAAAAACTGAATTTCAGATACGGCCTTCGCTATAGCATGTTTTATCGTTTAGGTTCAGAAGAAATCAGTACTTATGAGAATGGTCAGGCTGTTGTTTTTAATCCGCTTTATAATATTTATCAGGAAGGAACTCCAACGGGAACAATATCTTACGGAAAAGGAAAAAAGATAAGCAGTTTTAACAATTTTGAACCTAGAGCCGCTTTGTCTTATGCTTTTAATGATGATACTTCGATTAAAGCAAGTTACAACAGAATGGCGCAATACATTCATATTTTATCAAATACGCAGTCTCCGCTGCCAATGAGCATCTGGACGCCGAGCGGTCCTTTTACAAAGCCGCAAATGCTGGATCAATATGCAATGGGTTATTTTAAAAATTTCAAAGACGGCGATTATTCTTTTGAAGGCGAACTCTTTTATAAAAATGTTCAAAATCGAATTGACTATATTGATGGAGCTGATGTTTTGGCCAACAACAATATTGAACAGGTTATCCTGAACGGAAAAGCCAGATCGTACGGAATGGAATTATTACTTAGAAAAAACACAGGCAATTTTACCGGATGGATTTCTTATACTTTATCACGCGCCGAACAAAAAACGCCAGGAAGAACTCCTGAAGAACCGGGGATCGCAAACGGCGACTGGTATTTATCGGGATATGACAAATTGCATAATTTGAGCGTTGTTGGAAGTTATGAATTCAGTCCAAAATGGTCTTTTAATGGTAATTTCACTTTACAATCAGGCCAGCCGGTAACGTATGCCAATGGTTATTATGAATTTGGAGGCATTCATGTTCCTAATTATTCTTTGCGAAACGAAAACAGACTTCCACTTTTCCATCACCTCGATGTGGCTGCAACTTATACGCCAAAACCAGAAAAAAAGAAAGGTTGGCAAAGCTATTGGGTATTTAGTATTTACAATATCTACAACCGAAAAAATGCAGCTTCGATGAATTTCACTACAAATGAAGATACCGGACTTAATGAAACTCGAAGGCTATCAATCTTCGGAATTGTTCCTGGGGTTTCTTATAATTTTAAATTTTAATGAGATGAATAAATTAAAAAAATACAACATCATGAATAGAGCATTGGCCTTTATAAGTCTCATTTTGGTTTTGATTTTCAGTTCCTGCGAAGATGTCGTAAATCTGGATTTAGAAACCGGTGATACCCAAATTGTAATCGATGCCGAAATTGTCTGGAAAAAAGGAACTGCCGGAAATGAACAGACAATAAAAATCAGCAAAACAGCTCCTTATTATAATGGTTCAACGCCAAAAGTTTCTGGAGCACAAGTTCGAGTAGAAAATAGCAATGGCGATGTTTTTACTTTTACAGAAACCGCGGCTGGAATTTACAAATGCACCAACTTTGTTCCGGTCATCAACATGGATTATACATTGTTTGTTCAGGCCGAGGGACAAAGTTTTACTGCTGTAGAAAAACTGACTTCAGTAACGCCAATCGATAAAGTGGAACAAAAAATCGTTCCTGATTTTGGTGGAGAAGATGTAATCGAAGTTACTTTTTATTATAAAGACCCAGCGGATCAAGTCAATTTTTATTTAACCGATTATCAAAGCGAGTTTCTAATATTTCCAGAATATGAAATAACAAATGACGATTTTTATAACGGAAATCAAATCAGTACGAGATATTCTCATGAAGATATGAAGCCAGGAAATACTTTGAACATTTTACATCGCGGTATTTCTAAAAACTTTTTTAATTATATGAAATTAATTTTAGACGCTTCAAACTCAAATCCGTTTCAGGTTCCTCCGGGGAATATTAGAGGAAATATTGTCAATACAAACAATGCTAATAACTATGCATTAGGTTATTTTAGACTTTGTGAAGCAGATGCTGTTTCTTATGTTGTGAAATAGATTATTTTACGAAAAAACAAAACCCTTAACTTTAATGTTAAGGGTTTTTATATTTAAATCAATCCTAAAATTTTTCCGTAAGCTATTGCTGCTTTATGCACTTGAACCGTCCAATCTTCTGCTGCATTATCATCGGCTCCGTCAGAAATATATTTGAGGCATAAAAATGGAATGTTTTCTTTCATTGCAATCATCGCCAAAGCATAAGCTTCCATATCTACCACATTATAGGCATCAGAAGAATGCTCCATTTCAAAATTATCACCAGTCCCACAAACGCCTTCCTGAAGATTATCCATTAGCAAACCATATTCTAAAAGCGGAGGCAAACCTGACAATGGTGTTTCATATAGTGCAAAACCCAAGCCTCGAACGTCCATGTCTCGTTGCACAAATTTGGTACAACAAATTACATCACCTTTTTGAAAACTGTTACTTCCTGCCGATCCAAGATTTATAATTACAGAAGGCTTTTTATTTTGAATTGCTTTTGACAATTCATAAGCCGCATTCACTTTTCCGATTCCGGTAAACAAGACATTATTTTCTTTAAAAACTTCCGCTGCTTCAGATTCGAGTGCAAAACAGAATAATATATCTTCAACGGCAAAAGATTCCGTTTGATTAATTTTTATCATTGGTGATTTAATTTCAGGTCGCAAAAATACGCTTAAAATTGTTTATGCTACATTAATGAAAAGTTCTTTTTAAAGAAGCATTATTCTGGTATCACAAAACTAATTCTTCAAAAATTGGATCCTGCAAAAGTGCTGCAGAGAGCGATTCCATTTCATGTTTAGAAGCGTGAACTTGCCATTCTAAGGTAATATGATCCAAATTACGGCGCTGGATAACCAATTTTGATTTTATTGAGTAGTCAGAGAACAATTCTTTACATCTTTTATAACCATCATTGTTGCGGTTAAATGTAACACGAAGGATTTTATGTTCATTGCTAATGTCTATCTTATCTTGAAGAACAGTAAGAAAAGTTAAAATCAAAAGAATCATCAATGCAGCGCAGGCCGATGCAAAATAATAGCCCGCTCCTACTCCCATGCTCACAGCTGCGACAGACCATATTGTAGCCGCTGTTGTAATACCTGTAACGTGATTATCTGACCTGAAAATTACTCCGGCACATAAAAATCCTAAACCAGTTACTATATTTGAAGCAATTCGGTCTGCATTTGCAGGTCCGCCAATCCATTGAGACATAAATGTAAAGAAACAAGCGCCCACAGAAATCATTATCGTGGTACGAAGACCTGCCGCTTTTCCTCTATATTCTCTTTCAGCACCAATTAGAGCTCCCCAAAAGGCAGCTAAAAGTAATCTGATGACGATTTCTACTTCCATTTAAATTGTATTTTTCAGTTAAAATTACGCAAAAAACACAAAACCTTCAAAATCAAAATGACTCTGAAGGTTTTGAACTTATCTTAAATTGTCTTTGAGACTTTTAGTGTAATACCTATTTTTTCAACATATAGAAACATAGACTTTATGTAAAAAAAAAGGGAGTAAAAAGAAACTAGTTTCTAACACATAGTCTACTATATTTATTTTATCAAGTGAAACGCCTTTTTTAAGTGTCTCAAATCTATGTTTCTATGTGCTAGAATAATTATCCCACGCTCATCTTTAATTATTCTTGTATTCTTTTTCCTTTTGAGCATACCAATCTTTCATCACATAAAAAGCTTTCTTTTTTATTCCGTTACTTGAAATTAAACCTTTTCGATTGAAGAAATCCTGAATATTTGGCAATTGTCTTCTTGGCGATCTGAAGTCAACTAAAATCCAAGGCGAAACTCCCGCCAAACCTTCAATACGATTAAACATCTGTGTATTTTGAATGTACAATTCTTCCTGATATTCTTCGTTCCAACGCTCTTTCTTGTCGCCATGCAAACCTTGTAAAGCTTCGCCTCCAAATTCACTCACAATAACGGGTTTGTTATACGGAATTACCCATTGCATGTCTTTGCAAGATTCGTTTGTCCCTCTGTACCAACCTAAATACTGGTTAAAACTCACAATATCAACATATTCATTCATATTATCCTGCAATGTATTAACGTTGTTTGGGCTTTTGGTTACTTCCATCGCCATACTGATTAATCGGGAATTATCCTGTGTACGAGCATATTTTGCCAATTTGCTCAGGAAAACATCTCTATCATCACCATGAGGAGTTTCATTGGCAATCGACCAAATCACGATTCCACAACGATTTTTATCTCTGTAAATCATATCATGCAATTGATGTTCGGCAT
This sequence comes from Flavobacterium xizangense, assembly GCF_054075145.1. Classification (NCBI taxonomy): domain Bacteria; kingdom Pseudomonadati; phylum Bacteroidota; class Flavobacteriia; order Flavobacteriales; family Flavobacteriaceae; genus Flavobacterium; species Flavobacterium xizangense. The sequence continues at coordinate 167,001 of NZ_JBSIPG010000007.1, forward strand.
TGGCGTATGTATCTGGATTTGTCCATGAAATGGTCCAATAAACCGGAACTTCTGACCAAATCATCAATCCCATTTTTTCGGCTTCTTTTACCATGTTCTCATTATGCGGATAATGCGCAAGACGAACGTAATTACAACCTAACTCTTTTGCCCATGTCAATAAAGTATGTGCATCTTCTGTAGACCAGGCCCTTCCTGACCTAAACGGCGCTTCTTCATGAATACTGATGCCTCGCAAAAAGACTTTTTTTCCGTTTAACAAAATTTCTTTTCCTTTTGTCTCAATAGTTCTAAAGCCAATATTATCCGCAATATTTTCATCAGTTTTGCTGATTGTTACTTCGTATAATTTTGGTTTTTCAGGAGTCCATAAAACTGGATTTGCTTTTATTTCAAAATAGGCCATTCCTTTAGCATCGGTAGTAACCTCTTTTTTGATTTTTAATTCGGGAATAGAAATCGAAACCGACTGATTTGCCGTTTCACTATTCAACTTAACCCAACCTGAAATTTTTCCTTTTTCTTTTTTATCCAATTGAACCAAATAATCTTCGATATATGTATTTGGAACCTGAGCCAGAGTAACATCTCTAGTAATTCCACCATAATTCCACCAATCCATATTTACCGTTGGAACATTATCTTTATGGCGTTTATTGTCTACTTTAACCACTACAAAATTATTTCCGTCAACCAATAAATTGGTTACATCAAAATTAAAAGGTGTGTAACCTCCAACATGAGTTCCGGCTAATTTTCCGTTTACATACACTTTTGCATCATAATTTATTGCCCCAAAGTGAAGAATTCCTTTTGTCTGCGAATTTTTCTTATAATTAAAGTCTTTTTGAAACCAAACTGTTCCTTCATAAAAAAACAATTTTTCGTCCTTTGAATTCCAGTCTGACGGAATATCCATAACTGCTGAAGTTGCAAAATTATACTCCGACAATTCTGAAGTATTGAATTTTTTGTTTTCAAAAAATCCATTGTCTTTTAAAGGCATCAAACGATAATCATAATATCCATTTTCAAGTGGATCTACAATATAATGCCATTTTCCGTTTAAATTAATATTATTTCTTGCCGAAATATTAGATAACAATGGGACTTCCTGAGCCATTGTTTTTCCAATAAACAAAAAAGCATAACAGAGCAATGTAAATTTTCTCATAACTAAAAACTTATTTTTTTTGATTTCTTAAGACTCTAAAGTTAAATTTTTATCACAAAAATTAAGGTTACAAAAGTTCAGATTTTTTTCAAAACACCCCATCAAATACTTATCAATTATATGCTAAAAACTGTCTTGTAATGCATTTTGAGCTAGATATTATTAATTTTTATAAAAGACTAATGATTCTAAAAGTTTGCTTTTCCTTATAAAACTGAAATTTTACTTTTTATCTATTTTTTTAAACCACCTTCTCTATATTATTCACCCTAAATGTTTAAACGCAAAATGCAAAATTTTTAATAATAAAGTTTTTTTTCGTTCTCAAAATCACTAACTTGTTTATGCTTAAGAACATGATACAATAATTTTCTTGTTCACACGCTAGTATTCTATATTTCCCAAAGCAAATTAAAATTACCCCAAAAATAATTTTACTAAAAACACTTATTTATTGTAATTAAAAAAGTAAAACTATGCGAGTATCAGTTGTCCGAAAAAACATAAAATTTACCCCAGATTCGAGAAGAGTTGTTGCACGATATTTTATGAACGGCGATGAGCGAACCCAGCAGATGGTAATACGGATAATGACACTTGATGAAAAACAGGTTTATGAAACGCTCGAGCAGACGCTTCGCGAATTTGCGAGAAGACATCGAAATATTTCGGCTATATTTTTTCGTCACTGTGAGAAAATAAAACCGCTTATTGAAGCCATGCAGATCGATTATGAAGGTCTGTCGTTGAATCGAAAAATGCTTATAGGCTCCTATTGTACGATGGAATATGCTATAGAATCTGCCGCCATTTTCAATCCTTCAATTATTGAAGATTTTGATCAGTCTGGCCTCGAACTTGGCGAAAAACGAATTATTATTTCGTTCAGGGCAACGGGAGAAGGTCATATTTCTTCTATTGTTTTTAGAAGAGGAATTCTCGACAAAGACAACAATTTACAGATAATGAAAATTGGCAATCAAATTGATAAAGCCGAAATTGAACATAAAACGTTATTGAACAAAGAGCGATTTCTGACAAAATTGTCTGAAATGCATACCTCAAACAAATACATCGACCAAATTATGCAAGATTTACCAGATGCATTTGAATTTGTTGTTCTGAAAAATATGGTAAATACCGCTTTAAGTGATCCTTCGATTCGTCAGGAAAGAAGAATTGCACTCGAGGAAATAATCTGGCTTGCCAATTCTTTTTATGACGTTCAGTTCAGTCATGATTCTGATATTACAGAACGTGTCATTTTTCCAATTTCTGATTCTGAAAGCCGAGGTATAGAAGATGCACGTTTTGTACGTTTCACAGATGATGATGGTTCTTCTCGTGTTATGGCAACCTATACCGCATACAACGGACATGCAATTTTGCCAAAACTGATTTTGACCGAAGACTTTTATAGTTTTAGAGTATTGCCTTTGCACGGCGACGGAGCCCAAAATAAAAATCTGGCACTATTTCCTAAAAAAATAAAAGGCAAATATGCTATGCTTGCCAGAATTGATGGCGTCAACAATTACCTCATGTACTCTGAAAGAGCGACTCAATGGAATAATCCAATTTTATTACAGGAACCGAAATACACTTGGGAATTTACACAAATTGGAAACTGCGGATCACCGCTCTGGACAGAAGAAGGCTGGCTCGTAATTACGCATGGCGTTGGAGCAATGAGACGTTATTGTATCGGGGCTTCGCTTTTTGATTTAGATGATCCTTCAAAAGAAATTGGAAGACTCCGCGAACCGTTGCTTGCGCCATTAGAAGATGAACGAGAAGGTTATGTGCCAAACGTTGTTTATTCCTGCGGTGCTATTATTCATAACAACAGTCTTATTTTACCCTATGCCGTTTCTGATTATTCTTCTACTTATGCTGTAGTTGATTTAACGGAGCTGCTAGCAGCTCTCAAATATGGTCAATAAATAGCTATTATTAGGTTTCCAAAACTTTAATCAAATCAAAAATCCACGTTAAAATCTCAATGTCATAACAATTTTTCCGTGTAAAAAAATACTTTTGTCAAAAACCACATTTCTATTTTTAAAAGAAACGAAAAAGACATTTGTATGGAAAACGAAAAATTTATTTTTTGCCTCGAAGGAGTTCCTGATGTTGATGAGGTTACAATGACTGATGTGGTTAAAAATCTGGAAGAAATTGCTATCGACCAAGGTATTTCCAGCATTCATAAAACCTGTGATACTATTGAAGGTTTAGAAGAAAGTTTAAATACTCTTTTATATGACGATCATAATTTTAAGGATTATGAAATCATTTATTTGGTTATGCCCGGACAGGAAAATAACATTTGCCTTCATGATTACTATTACAGCATTGAAGAAATAGCCGAGCTTTTTGAAGGCAAAATGAAAGGAAAAATTATTCATTTTGCCAATAAAAAACGACTCGACCTCAACGACGACGAAGCACAATATTTCCTAGATATTACTGGCGCCCGTGCTATTTCAGGGTATGGATCTTCTTATAATAAAATAGCAAGTTACAGTACAATTGATAAAGCTTTTTTCAGTCTGTATCAGGAAAATGATGATCTTACTGAAGTGGTTGAAGAATTGTACCAAAAACATTATGCACTTTGCAAATTGCTTGATTTTAGATTGTATTATTAAAAATGAAATCAAGGTCAATTGAGAAAATAAAAACGTATACTCCAAAAGGATTTCGAGAGAAGTTTTTAGGAGAAGACAATCCTATTCATTTACTTTTCAAATCGAATTCGGATCATTTTTTCTGTCTTGAAATAGAGGAAATGATGCATATGCAACATCCAGTACCCCCTTCTAAACATTCTTGCCATACCTTGATTTTTATTTCATCAGGTCAGCATGTTATGAAATTAGGATATCAGGAATACACAACCATCAATAATGAAATAATTGTGGTGCCTGCAGGCCAAATTTTCTCGCTTGATAATGTTAATAATATACATAGCGGCTATATTTGTCAATTTCATCCCGATATTCTAATTGGAAAATTCGGAAGTCGGGAAATGCTTAATGATTTTGATTTTTTAAAAATTTCAGGAAATCCAAAAACAAAATTATCTATTGATGATGTGCCTTTAATTACAACCATTTTTGACAGGCTACAAAAAGAATACAAGGATACCAATCTTGCAGACTTAAATATTGTTCAAACTTATTTGATTGCCCTGTTTTATGAGATGAATAAAAACTCAGTTAAATCTTCTAAACCTATTTCGGCTGCAGAAATCATCACAAATAAATTTAAGGAATTAATTCATCTTCATATAAAAACCCAGCATCAGGTCAATCATTATGCTTCATTACTTAACGTTACGCCCAATCATTTAAATAAATGTGTAAAAACTGTAACGGGAAAATCTGCAGTAAAATGGATTGATGAGAACATATTATTGGAAGCCAAATATTTACTCTTTCAAACTACACTTTCTATTAACGAAATTGCAGCACAGGTTGGCCATGAAGATCAGTCATATTTTAGCCGGTTTTTCAAAAAGCAAGAAGGCATTTCTCCAATTCAATATCGAAAAATGATTGATAAATCCTAATTATTGATTATACAATCCTAGCAATTACTAAGACATTTTTCAGAAATTTGCCCGTTCAAAAAATGCAAATTATGATTTATGTATTTAAAACTTCCGTTGACAGTCCGTCAAAATTAGAATCGGCTTCGGCCTTGCTTCACAAATTATTGCCAGAAACTTTATGGAATTTTGACCTTGAAGACTGCGATAATATTTTACGAATTGACAGTGAACACGAAATAGTCGATTTAATTTTAAACAATGGCATTTTCGATTGTATTGAATTAGAATAATTTGACAACTTCAATAAATTTCATTTTTTATAAAACCAAAAAGGGACGCAGTTTAGAGTGCTGCATCCCTTTTCAAACTAACTATAAAAATATTTATTTAAGCCAACGCGGGTCTCCAATTTTATTATCAATCAACGTTTGATTCTGTACTTTAAAATTCCCTGTTGCCGCACTTACAAACTGTGGGTCTAATGCAGTTGCAGTTGCTGATAAGTCAGGTCTGTTATTAGCAAGCGCTCCAGCAGTACTATTTAAATTTGGACAATTAAAATAATTATTACTTACAAATGTTGGATTTGGTGTTGCAGTCTCTCTTGTATATGGTGCTGCCGTATTCGAAAACAATGTATTGCGTACCGTAATTGAACTAGTAGTAACAAAACGAGTATACAAAATTCCGTTAGTGTTCGCAGCAATCATATTTGGATTATTGATTGTACAAGCATCAATTACAATAGTAGAAGTTAATCCTGTAAGACCGGCATCTGCACGAATAAAATATCTAGCTGTTGCAACATTATTAAATGTACTGTTTTTAAGAGTAAGTTTCGCTAACTGTGAACCTCTAAAATCTATAAACTCTCCATTAGCTGTTAATATATTTGTAACAATTGAATTATCTACTGTTATCGAAGATACTTTTGCAGCATTTAAATTGGCACTAATTAATGATATTCCGTAGTCATGAATATTGCAACCGCTTATTAAAAGATCGCCATAAGAAACACTATTGTCATTGTATTTTATTACAGAAACAGCTGCGGCACCAGCGCCTTTATCACCTTTTAAATCTAAATCTATCAAACTAAGATTAGCCGATCCCGTAACCATTACAAAATTTACATGCAGTTTCGGTTTGTTATCTACACGCAATCCTCGTAATGTGATTTCTTTATTTATGTTAATTGTTCCAACTTGATTATCTGCTATATAATCACCCGGCATTAATACCAAAACAGATCCAGCAGGTGCATCGATAATTTTTTGCAATAAATTATCATCTGCTTTAACCAAAATTCCTGTTCCAATATCGATACCAGTTGTGAAAGTTGCTGTACCACGTTTCTTAGTTCCGTTTAACAAAGTAGCTGTATAAGCTGTTTCACTTGTAAGACCTGTCACGACAGCTACTCCTGCAGTTTTTTCAGCCGCAGTAATTGTGTGAGTAACGCTGCCTGGTTGCAATGTAATTTGTGTAGCGTTTGTGTTTGCAGGCCATCTTAAAGTTACTTGCTTAGCTTCAATATCTGCTGGCAGAACCGCATATAGCAATTGCTCAGACAAAGTTGTGGCAGTAGTAACCGACCATTTAGAATCTTCTAAACCTGTTGAACTTACTGCTTTTACTCTAATTGAATAAACCGTTTCTCCTTCAAGTTGCACTTTTACAGGCAATTCATCTGGAGCAACATTTACTGTTTTATAAATGGTTTTAAATTCAATATCATCTGCACTAAATTGCACTACATAATGATCTGCATCTGGTTTTACAGTCCAATTCAATTCAACTGACGTCTCATTTCTAACTGTCGCTTTCAGCTCAATTGGAGAAAACGCTCTGTTTACATCCAATGTATCAATTACTTCTTCTTGAAAAGTGTCACAAGAAGAAAAAGTCAACATCAGAGTTAATGCAGTAAATACTCCTTTTATTATATATTTTGTTTTCATAATTATACTTTATTAATTTTCAGAAACTTATTAATACCCGTAATCATTAGTCAATTTTCCGTTGCTTCCTTCTAGGAATACTTGCCATATTGGCCAGAATTGTCTATTGTCAGGATTAACTCCTGGTTTGTACAAAGTATTGATCTTAGTATCTGCTGCCGCACCGGTCCATGTCCATGCAATGCTGCTGTACCCAGCGCCCGGATTTGTAGTTTCTCCTTTGTTCAGACCATAAATATCAAGGCTCACATTATCTGCTTTAAACTTATAGTATAATGTTGTTGGAACAGTTGCATAATTTCCTGTATGATCTGCTAAACTTTTCATATTCACTTTAGCCTCGTCTAATTTTGCTTTAAGCAAATTCCAACGAATAAGATTCTGTTTACGCTCCATTTCACCTGTAAATTCATATTTGTTTTCATCAACAAGTGCTTTAAACATTGCGTCTTTAGTTGTCTTACTATTTACATAATCTTCAACTTTTGTTGCTTGATCGGCTGTTGCAAATGCTCTTCTTCTAACTTCTTTTAAATATGGTGCTGCTGCTGCAGGGCCTTCTAATTCATTTGCAGCTTCGGCCGCAATTAAAAGAACTTCAGCATAACGCATATAAATTTTATTCACACCATCATCGTTTGTTGAAGTAACAAAACGTGTCATCCACTCATAACGGTATTTCCCGAAATACCATGTGTTTAATGTTCCTAATTCTTGTTTTGCGATATTATTTACAGCTGTTCCGTATTTGTAAGGAACACAAGTTACATCTCTTCGTGTATCTTTCACGTCATAATCGTAGAATACAGTTGGAAGCGGTCCCGCAGTTCCTCCGCGGTTTGCTCCATTGGCATGGAATTGATCATTTGTAGTATGGCGAACAGCAAAAGTAAACAACATACGGCCTCTACCATCTGAGAAAGGAAGTTCCCATAACGATTCTCCTCCTGCAACAATATATTCCTGATTGTATTTTTTCCAAAATGTTTCAAATGAAGATTCTAAATGCGCAGATCCACTTGCAATAACCGAACGGCACTCACTTAAAGCCAATGCATACATATTAGCAACTGACAAAGCAGGATCATTACTTCTTCTAATACCGTCAGGATATTGCTGATAACCACTGGCAACCATCGCTAAACGAGCACGTAATCCTTTTACGAAAGCTTTATTAATTCTTTCTACACTGCTTGTTGCAGGCGTTTCTCCTGGCCAAGGAACCAATGTTGCTGCTTCACCTAAATCAGCTATAAGCTGTTTATAAATTTCATCTCTGCTTGTTTTTCCAACGTAAATAGTTGCATTGTTTAATGGCTCAAATCTTCCTGGCACATCTCCCCAAGCTTTTACCAAATCAGCATAATAAATTGCTCTTAAAGTCAGCGCCTCTCCTAATAAATATCCTAATTGAGATCCCGGAGTTGGATTACCATATGCACGCAAACCACGAATACAAATGTTAGCACGCTCAATACCTGAATACATCATTGCCCAAGCATTATTAGTAGTGTTCATCTGTGAGTTATTCGGTTTTGCATCATAAGTACATAAATCTGAAGCATCACTGACAGTTTGCGAAGAATTATACCATTCTGTATCTGTGTTCAATCCGTAAAAAGGAAGAAAACGTCCTCTGTATGAATTGGTTTCTGCAAACGGAATCTTAATACCGTCAATTGCAGCTTCGGCTAATCCTGGACTAGAAAAAATAACCGATTCATCTAATGTCGATTTTGCCGGAGCATCTAAATAATCGTCTGAGCAAGAAGCAAAAAGGCTTGCAACAAACATTCCTGCTATTAATATTTTATGTTTCATCTTGTGAAAATTTTACTGAATTAAAAATTAAGGTTTAGACCAAAAATCAACTGTTTGCTTCGCGGATAAGCTGAATAATCAACTCCCGGTGTGTAAGGCGTATTTCTTCTAGTTGAAGATTCAGGATCTGGACCTGAATAATTAGTCCAAACAAAAACATTACTAGCTGTAAAATAAAATCTTAGTTTAGAAACTCCTAAAGCAGAAATTAACTTGCCTGGCGCAGTATAACCTAAGCTTAAAGTATTAAGTCTCAAGAAAGAACCATCTTCAACAGCCCAGTCGCTAAAAACATAACGAGGCATGTATGGCGACCACATTGTAGTATTAGCATTTAAAGTAGTCAATGCAGCAGGATCTGTTACTAATTGTCCAGTCGAAGGATCAAGATTTGTCCATCTTTGTCCGTCTGCCATCTCAGCATTTAAATTTCTATATTGTCCATTTGGAATTGAAGTTGAAAATTCAACTTTGTTTGCATTATAAACATCGTTTCCAATACTCCAGTTAAAAGCAGCAGAAAGATCAAATCCGTAAGCATTTGCATTCAAAACCATACCACCAGTGCTTTTTGGATTTGCATTTCCAATAACAGTTAAATCATTTGCATTTACTTTTCCATCACCATCAATATCTTTTAATTTCATAGCACCTGGCTGCATTTTACCCACTACTGTACTACCATCTGGCACTCCACCTTTTAAAGTATAAGCTCCGGCTGCATAATCAAAGTTAGCAACTTCATAACGGCCATCACTCTTGTATCCATACATGATACCTAATGGCTGACCAACGTTTACTAAGTAATCTCCAGTAATTGACGAAGAAGCCCATCCTGATGATGCAGTAAAGTTACTCATTACTCCAAGTGAGTTGATTTTGTTCGTATTGAATGCAGCGTTGAAAGATAAACTTACTCCGTACTTTTCTCTTTCAATAAGATTAAGGTTCAAAGTTGCTTCAACTCCGCTGTTTTGAATTTCCCCCATGTTTCTGTATTGATTATCATAACCTCCAGAAATTGGGAAAAGCATTAATAAATCTTTTGTCTTATTTTTATATACTTCCACAGATCCTGTCACTTTATTTTTGAACAAGTCAAAATCTAAACCGATATTCTGAGTGACAGTTGTTTCCCATTTTAAATCTGGATTAGCCATTGTTTTAGAAGCTGCCCAGAAATTATCAACACCATTGATCCAAGTAGATGTAGAAGATATAAAACTTTGAACCATTTGTCCAGTTGGAATATTATTGTTCCCTGCCTCACCATAACTCACTCTTAATTTAAGTAAATTGATCCATGAAGCATCTTTCAAAAATTCTTCTCCTGATATTTTCCAAGCTGCCGCTGCCGCCGGGAAAAATCCCCATTTATTATCGCCTAAGAATTTACTTGATCCATCGGCACGATAAGTCGCTGTAAGAAGATATTTGTCTTTATAATCATAATTAGCACGTCCAAAGAAAGAAAGAAGTTTGTCATCTGGGTAATAAAAATTATCAACTGAAATTGGTGTACCTTGAGTCGTTAATTTTTTCGCTTCATCTAATTCAAAAGATAATGGATATCCTTGAATTGTACTTGTAAGGTCATTTCTTTTATATTCTATAGATTCTTCTCCTAGAAGGAATTTCAAATTATGATTTTCTCCTACTAATTTTTTCAAATCATAATTAAGTGTATTCGCATTTCTAAAACGAGTATCCTTTCTGTCTATCATTATCATCGCAGGCATATTTTGTCTTTCTGCCGCAGGGTTGTTTTTTACATAATATGTTGTACGCCCGTAGAAACGATAATCTTGAAAGTTATAATTATCTAAACCTAATTCTGTTTTAAAAACTAAATCCTGAGTCAGTTTCCAAGAAAAGCTTCCTAAAGTGTTAAAGTTTTTTCTAAACTGCTGACGGTTATTATCAGTAATAGCTACAAAAGGGTGAGTTAAATTATTTGCCACAGCTTCATCTGTATCATCTGTAGTTAAACCCGGAACCGGGATTGGAGCATATCCTACGATATTTTTTAAACGAGAATCTGCTGATGAAACTTCATTTTGCTCATTCATACCAGCACCATTAATTTCAGTATCTGAATAACGCACTGTAAAAGATAAATCCACTTTATCAGAAGCTTTGCTGTTTAAAGCAAGAGATAAATTGTTTCTATTAAAATCTGATCCCAACATAATTGCTTTTTCATCATAATGAGCATAGTTGAAATTATAGTTTATTTTATCAGAACCTCCTCGGATAGACAAGTCACGGCTTTGAACTTCGCCTGTACGTCCAAAAACCTGTTTTTGCCAGTCATTTCCTTTCATGCCTTTGTATTGATCATAATCTTGCCAGTTGCCAAAATATTTTGTGTAAGAACTTGGATTACTCAAAATAGTTTTGTCTGTTTGGTCTAACAACGCATATTCATATTGCCATTTCACATAATCCTCAGGAGATGTAACATCGATAGTATTAGCCATCTGTTTCGTTCCGTAAAACATATTAAAATTTACTGCTATTTTACCATCTTTACCTTTTTTCGTCGTAACAATAATAACTCCATAAGCTCCTCTTGAACCATAAATTGCAGTTGATGACGCATCTTTCAATACTGTCATTGTTTCAATATCAGAAGAAGAAATATCATTAAGACTGTTTACCGGAAATCCATCAACTATATATAATGGAGATGCATCCTGGCTTAAAGACCCATTTCCACGAATTCTAACTTGAACATTTGAGTCTGGCGAACCTTCAGAAGAGGTTACCGATACTCCGGCAATACGTCCTGTTAAAGCTTCTGCAACGTTAGGAACTGGAATCTTGCGTACTTCATTTCCAGAGAATGTAGCAACTGCTCCAGTTAAATCAGATTTCTTAGATGTTCCATATCCAATTACAACAACCTCATTCAAGTTATTAGAATCTTCTGTTAAAACTACATCTACTTTAGTCTTTCCGGCAGCAGAAATTTCTTTAGTTCCAAATCCGATAAAAGAAAAAGTTAAAACAGCTTTAGGGTTCGTTAATTTGATTTTATAACGCCCGTCAAAATCAGAAGAAACACCATTTTTTGTTCCTTTTTCAAGTACATTAACTCCCGGCAAAGTAAGTCCGGCAGCATCCTTAACGGTTCCCTCTATAGTTGTAGTCTGTGCATTTACCTGACTACTCATAAGCAAGCACAATAAGAAAACAAGAGCAGAGCAATAATTTGCTCCTTTGTTTAAAAATTCTTTAAAGTTCATGGTTTATTGTTTAAGTTATTAATTGGTTAATGGTAATTTATGTGGTTTTGAAATTTTAATTTTTTATAATTATGTGGTTTTGACTTTTAAGAGACTTAAGCAACTACAAGGTTTTTCAATCGATTTCGTTTTAAAAAAACAATTTGGAATAAATAGAAATCAAATCATGTAATCGATTACACAAACATAGATATTTTTTTTATATAAAAAATTAATTTTCATAAAAATTTGCTAAAAAAAATTACATATCAAAAATAAAAGCACTTTTTTATACCACATATGTAATTTATATTATGAATAAATAGTAATTATATTATTGTGATATATTAAATTCTTTCGTTTTTATCAAAAAAACAATCGATTACATGAAAAAAATATTGTTTGCGTAAGACCGAAAAAAATTTGGCCTCATAAACATTACAAAACCTCAGACACCAATAAAAAACCAGCCAATTCCTACAACTGTAGCAATACAACACTTTAATAAATCGTAAAATAAACCATAAAAAAAGTCCTTAAACAATTAAGCTTAAGGACTTTTGAAAAGTATGTTAGTTAATTTTAAGCTCTTTGAAGCTGCAAATTTGCTTTGTGTTTTTGCATTAAAGTAAATGTTATGATCATTCCTGTTATAGCCATAACCACGCCTATAAGATTTGGAGAAGCAAAGTTATAACCTGCTGCCAACGGAAGTCCACCCAAAAATGCTCCTAAAGCATTTCCAATATTAAAACTTCCCTGAAGCGCTGCCGATGCAATCATCTCTGCATCTTTGGCCGTTTTGATCATAAGCATTTGTATAGGTGCAATTACTGAAAAAGAAATCGCTCCAGTTAAAAATGTCAGGAATAATGATACATACTGGTTAAAAGAGAAAAAGTAAACCATTAGTAAATCAAGTACCATTATAAATAGTAAAGCCAAAACGGTTGGTGCCGGTAAATATTTATCGGCTAATTTACCACCTGCAAAATTCCCTACAACCATTCCAAGGCCAGCCAATATCAATATATAAGAGACATCTTCAGGTGAAAATTTAGAAATGTTTATTAATAAAGGTGCAATGTAACTGATCCATGCAAACAATCCTCCAAAACCAATAGCCGTGATTCCGATAATTAACCAAGCTTCTGTTTTCTTAAAAAACTGTAATTGTGTTCTCATATTAACATTACCGGTTTTTTCCAGATTTGGCATCCATAAAGAAATAAACAGAAGCGTCAATAAACCAACAAAGGCAATTAATATAAAGGTATAGCGCCAAATAAAATGGTGTCCTATATAAGTACCAATTGGCACACCAATTAAATTTGCCAAAGTAAGTCCGGCAAACATAATTGAAATAGCTTGAGCTTCTTTTCCTTTATCGGCCAAACGGCTTGCTACTACTGCTCCAACTCCAAAAAAGGCCCCATGTGGTAATCCCGAAAGAAATCTAGAAGCAAATAAAAAATTATAATTTGGCGCAATTATCGAAAGTGCATTAAAAACTGTTAGCATCAGCGCTAGTATTATAAGCATTTTTTTTGGCGGAAAATTGCGTCCTAAGATTACTAATAAAGGTGCGCCAATAACAACACCCAACGCATATGATGAAATTAAATATCCGGCAACCGGAATTGAAACTTTCATGTCTGAAGCAATATCAGGCAATAAACCCATCATTACAAATTCAGTTATTCCAATAGTTAAGCCCCCAAGCGAGAGCGCAATAAGACTTTTTTTCATTTGTTCTACACCAGAAAGTATTAGACTTTCTATGATGCAAATTTAACACCGTTAAGTGTAAAATAAATTGTATATTTATGACATAAAATTGTAAATTTAAGTCATGCCTAAATTAAATCAGTTTGAAACTTTAGTGATTCATGAATTTGAAGATGAGAAATTTCATCTTCCACCGCATACTCATACCTATTACGAAATTATCTATATTAAAAAAGGAAGCGGTATTCATCATTTGAATAAAAATCTTCTTCCTTATAAAGCCGGCGATTTGTTTGTGATTTCTCCTGAAGACGAACATTATTTCGACATCAGGAAAAAGACGCATTTTGTTTACATTAAATTCACCGACAATTATTTCAATTCGAAACAAAATCTAACTTGCGACGAATTCCTCGTAAATACGCCCGAAAGTTTCATGCGAGATAAAATTCTGAAAGAAACTGTCCTGAAATTTGACGAGCCCTGCAAAACTATCTTAGAAAATACGGTAGCCAATATTATAGCTTACGATCAATATGTTGATGTCACTTCTTCGCCAATTGTATTTTACCAGATTCTCTCCATTTTTGGACTAATTAAAGAAACAATACGTGGAATGAATCTTCAGTTGAAATCGACTCATATTGACAATGAACAAATTGCAAATTACATTCATCAGAATATTTATCAGCCAAAACTGGTTCAGATTAAAGTAATTGCAGAGCATTTCAATATTGCGCCAACGTACTTCAGTGCCTATTTTAAACGGACTTTCTCCATAAGCTATCGTGATTACATCAATAATCTCAGAACTACTTTGATTGAAAAACGAATTCACAACAATCAGTTGCCTATCAAACAAATTGCGTATGAATTTGGTTTTACCGATGAAAGTCATTTGTCCAATTATTTCAAGAAAAGAAAAAACATGAAGCCAACAGATTTCAAAAAGCTTTAGTTATTGAAATCATAAAACACATTTGAGCTAAAGATTTTTATCTAAATTTGTATCACCAATACATTTCTTTTGACAAAAAAAACACACATATTATTTCTCGTTTTAACTTTTGGCTTCCTTATGCTGTCAAATATGAGTTATGCTTGTGGAAAATCGCCAGAGAAAAATTCATGCGAAAAGAAAATGAATCCAGTTAAAGATTCTTGTCAAAAAGAGTGTTGCAAAGAAGCTCCTAATTCAAAAAAAGACGAAAACGGATGCAGCAGAAAATGCAATCATTCCGGATGCACTACTTCAGGCTTACAGTTTAGTTTAATAACTGAAAATCAATTCGGCATTAACAACGAATTATTTCATTTTTCTTTTAAAAAACCAATCATGTACTACAAAAACAGTAGTATTTCGGACGGTTTTACTTCAATTTGGGCACCGCCAAAAATAAAATAATTGTATTTGTAACAGCCATAATTGGCTCTAAACCAAACACAATTTACATTAATCATTTCAAAAATAAAAACTAATTTAAGGAAGTCGAATTCCTTCTAAATCTATATAAAATGAAAAAGTCAATATCAATTATAACAGCAATAATCGCATTAGTTTTCACTTCAAATACTATTCAGGCGAATACAATAAAATTAGAATCAGGAACAACAGAAATTATTGATGCAAGTCAGTTACAATCTGTTTATGATGCTTATTTCAATGTAAAAGATGCGCTTATTAAAAGTGACAGCAAATTAACTTCAGCAAAAGCCACAGCTTTATTGACAGCAATTACAGCTGTAAAAATGGACAAACTGAAAAGCAACGAACATACAGTTTGGATGAAAGTGGTAAAGAAATTAACTGCTGACGCGAAAAACATTTCTACAACAACAGATCTTAAAAAACAACGTGAATCTTTTAAATCATTATCTAAAAGCACTTATGATTTAATAAAAGTTTCAAGTCCAGACCAGCCAATCTACAAACAATATTGCCCAATGGCTGATGCAGACTGGTTAAGCAAGGAAAAAGCAGTTAAGAATCCGTATTACGGTTCTTCTATGCTAACTTGCGGAAACGTGGTAGAAACGATCAAATAAATATGAAGCTTTACATCAAAAACATGGTGTGTGCCCGATGTAAAATGGTTGTGGAGTCTGAGTTTGAAAAACTCGGACTCCAAACTATTTCTGTTGAATTGGGCGAAGTGGAACTTAAAGAAGAAATTAGCGATAAGCAAAAGGAAGTTTTATTAGAAAATCTCCAAACTTTAGGTTTTGATTTAATCGATGATAAAAAAACGAAAACAGTCGAAAGAATAAAGAACTTAATTGTCGATTTGGTTCATCATAAAAACAATGATTTAAAAATCAACCTGTCTGATTATCTGGCAGAAAACCTAAATCAGGATTATAATTCGTTGAGCAATTTATTTTCTGAAATTGAAAATACTACTATCGAAAAGTATTTCATTAGTCAAAAAATAGAAAAAGTAAAGGAGTTATTGATTTACAATGAGCTTTCGTTAAGCGAAATTGCTGATATTTTAAATTACAGCAATGTGGCGCATCTAAGCAATCAATTCAAGAAAATTACTGGCTTTACTCCTACTTCGTTCAAACAATTGAAAGATAAAAAACGTATTCAGATCGAGAATTTGTAATTTTTTTAACCGCAAAGAACGCAAAGGTTTACGCAAGGTTCGCAAAGCTATTTTAAGACAAAGCTTTGCGAACTTTGCGTTTTTAAATAACCCAGCATATCAAAAATCCTTGCGCCCTTTGCGGTTAAAAAAACAATTTGTAAATCTTACAAATCATTTCCAAAATTCTACAAACCGAACTCACCAATAGTTCTGAAATTTGCATTGTAATACTTAAAAATCCATACAATGACTCATCAATATATAATTTCAGGAATGTCTTGCAACGGATGCCGAACCAAAGTAGAAAAAACCTTAAATGAAGTTGAAGGCGTTCAGGCCGAAGTAACCTTGAATCCGCCAACGGCTACAATAACAATGGACAAACATGTTCCAACAGAAAAATTTCAGGAAGTTTTAGCTGCTGCCGGAAATTATACTATCGAAATGGATTCTCCTAGAAACCATTCTGAAACAGTTGAAAAATCTTGTTGCTCAGGTCATAAAAAAGAACATCACGATCATCATAAATCAGAAATCAAAAAAGTGCATCAGCATAGTGCAAATGGCGTTTATTATTGTCCAATGCATTGTGAAGGTGACAAAACATATAATAAACCCGGAGATTGTCCGGTCTGCGGAATGGACTTAGTGCCACAAGTTGCCATGACTGCAACACAATTTACTTGTCCAATGCATCCTGAAATCCTTTCAAACGAACCAGGCGATTGTCCAATTTGCGGTATGGATTTGGTTCCAACGCAGGCTTCTGAAAATGAAGAAAACAAAACCTATTCTGATTTATTGAAGAAAATGAAAATAGCGATTTTGTTTACACTTCCTATTTTCATTATTTCAATGTCAGAAATGATTCCGAATAATCCACTTTATAATATAATGTCAATTGAAAAATGGAATTGGGTTCAATTTCTTTTTTCGCTTCCAGTATTATTTTATGCAGGCTGGATGTTTTTCGTTCGCGCTTACAAATCGATTGTAACTTGGAATTTAAACATGTTTACTTTAATTGGAATCGGCACAAGTGTTGCTTTCCTCTTTAGTATTGTCGGAATGTTTTTTCCTGATATTTTCCCAGCTGAATTCAAATCACATCACGGAACTATTCATTTGTATTTTGAAGCTGCGACCGTAATTATCACGTTAGTTTTATTAGGACAATTATTGGAAGCCAAAGCTCACGGACAAACTAATGGAGCGATAAAAGAATTATTAAAATTAGCTCCGACCGAAGCTACTTTAGTAGAAAACGGAAATGATAAAGTTATTTCAATTCACAACATTCAAAAAGGCGATTTACTGCGTGTTAAACCAGGAGAAAAAATTCCGGTTGATGGAAAAATAACAATTGGAGAAAGCAATATCGACGAATCGATGATTACCGGAGAACCAATTCCGGTAGATAAAAAAACTGGCGATGCCGTAATTTCAGGAACCATAAACGGTACAAAATCATTTGTAATGATTGCTGAAAAAGTTGGATCCGAAACGATGCTTTCACAAATTATCCAAATGGTAAATGACGCCAGCAGATCTCGCGCTCCAATTCAGAAATTAGCCGATCGCGTTTCTAAATATTTTGTACCTACAGTTGTTATTATTTCTGTTTTAACCTTTTTTGTTTGGGCGAAATTTGGTCCAGAACCTGCTTACGTTTACGGATTAATTAATGCTATTGCGGTTTTAATTATTGCTTGTCCTTGTGCGCTTGGATTAGCAACTCCAATGTCAGTAATGGTTGGTGTTGGAAAAGGTGCTCAGCATGGAATTTTAATTAAAAATGCCGAAGCATTAGAAAACATGAATAAAATTGATGTTTTAATTACTGACAAAACAGGAACCATTACCGAAGGAAAGCCATCCGTAGAAAAAATATATTCCGTTACTAATGAGGAAGATTTTCTGCTTCAAAACATTGCTTCATTAAATCAGCATAGCGAGCATCCTTTGGCGCAGGCCGTAGTCAATTTCGCGAAAGCAAAAAATACTTCATTAAAGGAAGTTCAAGGTTTTGAAACTATTGCTGGAAAAGGTGTTCTAGGAACTATCGACGGCAAAAAAGTAGCTTTAGGAAATAAAAAATTAATGGATGAAATTAGTGCTTCAGTTACAAACGATCTAGAACAAAAAGTAACTGCCGAACAAAATTTAGGAAAAACCATTTCGTACATCTCAATTGATAATGTTGTTTTAGGTTATGTTGCCATTACTGATGCCGTTAAAGAAAATAGCACAAAAGCCATTAAAGAATTAATCGATCATGGCGTTGAGGTTATCATGATGACGGGCGACAATCACAATACCGCAAAAGCCGTTGCAGAACATTTACATTTAAGTTCTTTCAAGGCAGATTGTCTTCCGCAAGATAAATTAAAAGAAATTGAACGTTTGCAAGCACAAGGAAAAATCGTTGCCATGGCGGGCGATGGAATTAACGACGCTCCAGCTTTGGCTCAATCTAATATCGGAATTGCAATGGGAACAGGAACTGACGTCGCGATTGAAAGTGCTAAAATTACTTTGGTAAAAGGTGATTTAAACGGAATCGTAAAAGCCAAAAACCTCAGCCATGCTGTAATGTCGAATATCAAACAGAATTTATTCTTTGCTTTTATTTATAACACTCTGGGAGTGCCAATTGCAGCGGGAATTTTATATCCATTTTTAGGGATTCTGCTTTCGCCAATGTTGGCTGCCGTTGCTATGAGTTTGAGTTCTGTATCTGTAATCGTAAATGCTTTGCGATTGAGAAATCTTAAATTGTAAATTGAAGCGTAATTATTTTAACACATAAAAACATAGATATTTGTGTCTAAAAAAGAGAAGAGAAGAAACAAGTTTCCATACATAGTAACTATGTGTATTAAAATAAGTGAAACGCCTTTTTTGATCTTCAAATTACTATGTTTCTATGTGTTAAAATTAAACTGTGTTCAATTTTTAACCTAACGACTTAAAATTATAATTTGTCATGAAAATCAAATATATTCTTCTTTTATTTTTAATTACTTTTCAGCTGAAAGCCCAAAAAGTAGTGCGTTACGATCTGTACGTTCGTGATACAATCGTCAATTTTTCGGGTAAAGAAAAACGCGCAATTGCAGTAAATGGACAAATTCCGATGCCGACTCTGACTTTTACCGAAGGCGATATTGCAGAAATTTACGTTCATAACGAACTTAAAAAAGAAACGACTTCGATGCATTGGCACGGATTGTTTCTGCCAAATAAAGAAGATGGTGTTCCTTATCTAACTCAAATGCCGATTGAACCTGGAACAAGTCATAAATATTCTTTCCCGATTATTCAGAATGGAACGTATTGGTATCACAGTCATTCCGGTCTGCAGGAACAAATTGGTTTATACGGACTTTTTATCATCAATAAGAAAAAAGACGATTCAACAATCAGAAAAGGAATTGACGATTTGCCAACAATTCCAGTTATTTTAAGTGAATGGTCAGATCTGAAGCCAGAGAATATTCAGCGAATGCTGCACAATGCCAATGATTGGTTTGCTATTAAAAAAGGAACAACGCAAAGTTATGCCGAAGCTATAAAACAAGGACATTTTTCGACCAAAGTTACTAATGAATGGAAACGAATGAATGCGATGGATGTCAGCGATGTTTATTATGAAAAGTTTCTCATTAATGGAAAAAATGACCAACAGTTTTCAGACCTTAAACCAGGTTCAAAAGTCCGATTGCGAATTGCCAACGGAGGCGCTTCAAGTTATTTCTGGCTGACTTACGGTGGAGGAAAAATCACAGTTGTTGCCAGCGATGGAAATGATGTAGAACCTGTAGAAGTCGATCGTTTGATTATTGCCGTTTCTGAAACTTACGATGTTGTCGTAACGATTCCTGAAGACCATAAATCTTTTGCTTTTTTGGCTACAGCCGAAGACAGAACTGGATCTGCTTCTTTATTTTTAGGAAATGGAGAAAAACAGCCTGTTTATCATCTTTCGAAATTAAAATACTTTGAAGGTATGAAAATGATGAATGATATGATGAAAATGAACGGCGAAATGAACGATATGGGCATGAATATGTCTTTGAACAAAATGGATATGAATGCTGTAATGTATCCAGAAATTTCAGGCGAAGATGAAAATTCAAAACCAAAAATGGATCATTCCAATCATAATATGGGCGACATGAAAATGGAAAGTGACAGCACTGAAACCTCCGAAATTGTGACTTTAAATTACGGAATGCTGAAATCTCCGTTTAAAACAAACCTTCCAAAAGATGTTAAAGAATTGCGTTTTACTTTATCTGGAAATATGAATCGTTATGTTTGGAGTCTGGATAATAAAGTAGTTTCCGAAACCGATAAAATTTTAATTAAAAAAGGAGAAAACGTTCGTATTGTTTTATATAATGGCTCGATGATGCGCCACCCAATGCATTTACATGGACACGATTTTAGAATTCTGAATGAACATGGCGATTATTCGCCACTTAAAAATGTGATTGATATTATGCCAATGGAAACTGATACGATCGAATTTCAGGCAAATACAGACGGCGACTGGTTTTTTCATTGCCATATTTTATATCACATGATGGCGGGAATGGGAAGAATTTTTACTTATGAAAATTCAGCGCCAAATCCATTGATTCATCATCCTGAAATGGCTTTTAAAATGCTAAAAATGGATGATCGTATGTTTCATTTTATGGCAGAAAATGATTTTGCCACGAACGGAAATGATGGTGAAGCGATGTTTAGCAACACACGTTGGAGCATCGGAACGGAATGGAGATTGGGTTATAACGACAAACACGGTTATGAAACGGAAACACACATTGGAAGATATATCGGAAAAAATCAATGGTTGATGCCTTTCATCGGTTTTGACTGGCGCTACCGAAAAATGGGAATGGACGAACAAGAACAAAATCTTTTTGGACAGAAAAATACCAAAGACAATCGTTCAGTTTTCAGCATCGGAGCTGAATATACTTTGCCAATGCTTATAAAAGCACAGGTTGAGGTTTATACCGATGGAAATATTCGTTTGCAATTTGAACGAAAAGACATTCCGCTTTCCAAACGTTTACGAATGAATTTAATGTGGAATACGGATAAAGAATATATGGCAGGATTGAAATATATTGTTGCTCGTAACTTCGGAATTACGACACATTATGACAGCGATATGGGAATTGGATTTGGAGTAAATTTGAATTATTAATCTTATATTAGCATAGAAATTTTATCAAATTAATATGTTTGGCGAACCTCATTTTATTGCACTATTACAATACAAAAGTACCGAAGAAGGAGGCCGAAAAACTGCAGCAAGCTCTGGATACAGACCACACATAAAGTTTTCATTTGACGAATATATGACTTCTGGAATGCAACTTTTCATTGATACAGAATTTGTACTTCCAGGAGAATCCGTTTCTGCAGAAATAAGCATTTTATCTGTCGAATATTTTGAAGGCAAACTATATGAAGGTTTAGAGTTTGATTTTCGAGAAGGCACACATATTGTTGGAACAGGGAAAATAAGTAAAATTTTAGACTCAAAACTAGACCGCAATTTTCAAAAATGAAAAAAATATTTTTCTTGTGTATAATACTTTCGCAAATAAATGCCTTTGCTCAATTTGCAGTAATAAAAGATAAAGATGGATCTGTAAACATTAGAACTGAAGCTTCAAAAGAAAATAACATTTCAGATAAATTAGACAACGGTTTTGTAGTGTATTGTTTCGAACCAAAAAATAACTGGATCAATATAGATTATTCCAAAAACAATAAAGACAGAAATGGATATTTATACAAAGATCGGGTTCAATATTTATCTGAATTTACAGTTATTCCATTAGTTAAAGAAACTAAGAATCAGGTTCTTTTTAAGAAAGATGGTCATGATATTAGTATTGAAAGCAAAAATTTTGAATCAAATTCAGCAAAATTAACCTTTCTTGAGAAGGATAAATCTATACTTAAAAAGATTAATGGAAAAGATTTTTGGGGAACTGACGGAGGAATTCCAAAAAAGGTTTATAAAAGCATAACCGTAGTAATTGATAACAAGACGATTAAACTTCCTAAAAATTCTTTTGATGATTTGTTCGAACCTAATCTATATAACACTAAAATTAATTACGACAAAAAGAACGATATTTTATATATCACATCCAGTAATAGCGATGGAGCTGGAGGTTATGAAATTGTTTGGGTTATAGAAAAAGGAAAATATAAAGAGCGAAAAATTGCCTTTGGTTTCTAAATTATCTAACCTCTTTCAGCTTGTTTTTTTTACAAAAACATTAACTAAATTGTAAGAATCAACCTTAATAAATGTTATTATATTTAATTTACCAATTATAATCTCTAACACAAAAACATTTAAATAAAATGACAAAAATAATTACCGTAGTAACAGTTGCTTTATTTTCAATTGGCGTAACAGCACAAGAAACAAAGCCTACAACAAAAGATAAAGCTAAAAAAGAATCTTGCTGCAAGAAGACATCGACGGATAAAAAAGACAAAAAATCTTGCTGCGTTAAAAAATAAATGAAACTTGTTTCAACAAAAAAGACCTCAATATGAGGTCTTTTTTATTATAAAATTACTTTTTTCAGATTACTGACTATTCACATACAAATATCCGGCTTTCTCAACTTTTTTTCCGTTGCTGTCATATTCAAGCGTATAGAAATAAGTTCCGGTTGGAAGCATGTTTCCTTTTGCAACTGTTGCGCGTCCATCAGAGAACCCTCGAAACGGATCGGTAACATTGTCATAGCCATTTTTCTCGTAGACAATAACGCCATATCTATTGTAGATTTTCACTTTATTGTCTGGATAGCAGTCTATTCCTTTAATAAAGAAGCTGTCATTTAATCCGTCGTTATTGACCGATATGGCATTGTAAACTTCCTCTATGCATGCTACATTTACTGTCTGGGTAAAGGAAGTTTGGTTTCCACACTGGTCAGATGCCGTCCAGGTTCTGATCAGCGAATATCGGCTTGCGCAGTCCCCATCAATTTTCTGCTCGTTAAATGCGACTGTGGCTATACCGCAGTTATCTGTCGCGGTTAAAGTCTGCGCTGGAGGAATGGTATCGCAGTCTGCTACTATAACCTTCTCGGGTAATGCTTCTGCAAAAACAGGAGCCGTTACATCATGAATTTGAATAATCTGCGTGCAGGCAGCCGTATCCAAAACTCTATTTTCCCCTGCATCGCGAACCCCATTATTGTTTGTGTCAGCATATTCTGTTATGGTATAAGTTCTGGCCACACTGGCATTACAGCCCAGATCTGCGCCGTTGGATGCTGTAATTTCAACCACCCCGCAGCGGGTGTCCGCAATGCGTCCGTCACCATTTCCTAATGCTTCAAACTGCGCTTCTGTCAGGCTTCCTGCCGATGGAAGTTCATCATAACATTGCACAGAAGACGGCGGAAAAGTTGGGCAAATCACACTAAGACTGCAGCAGTTTGGTGAAATGCCAGTTATATTTACTGAGTTGCAAGCGCTTGCATCCTGAAGGTTTACATTATAATTGGTTCCCGAACTTATAAGCCCTGATGTCCATGTGTTTCCCGACCAGACTCCAGGTGCTCCAGTTCCTGCTGCCGTAAATGGAGCCTGGCCTGTTAAAGATAAAGTGATATTGTATCCCGGCTGGACTGTTGAGCAGACCACAGTTTCTGTTCCTGCCAAAGCAATCTGGCTTATAATCACATTCTGATTTGCCGTCACGCTATTACCATTACCATCATCAAATGTCCAAGTGACCACTGTTGTTCCGGGATTTACTATTGGAAAGGCTGATGCCGTAATTCCTGCAATTGTTCCTGCACACGCATCTGTTGTTGTCGGTACGGGCGGTATAACATTACACTGCCCAATAATATCAGCCAAAACAGGGATATTGGGAGGAGTGATATCATCCAGAATTACATTTTGATTCGCCGTCACGTTATTGCCGTTGCCGTCATCAAATGTCCAAACAACCACTGTCGTCCCCTGCGCTGTAATTGGGAATACTGTCGTTGTTGTTCCGGTAATGGTTCCTGCACAATTATCGGTTGTGGTCGGTGCCGTCGGAGTTACTGAACATTCGCCCGTTACATCTGCCAGTATTGGCACTATTGGAGCAGTAACATCATCCAAAATCACATTCTGATTTGCGGTTGACGTATTTCCGTTCCCGTCATCAAAAGTCCATGTTACCACCGTCGTGCCCTGCGCAGTGATCGGGAATACTGTCGTCGTTGTTCCGGTAATGGTTCCTGCACAATTATCGGTTGTGGTCGGTGCCGTCGGAGTTACTGAACATTCGCCCGTTACATCCGCCAGTATTGGCACTATTGGAGCGGTAACATCATCCAAAATCACATTCTGATTTGCGGTTGATGTATTTCC
>NZ_JBSIPG010000008.1:0-185365 GCF_054075145.1 Flavobacterium xizangense
TCATCGTTTTCGAGTCTTTTCTGCTTTCCGTTTTATTGATTTTTTAGTCTTCCCCACGCTTTTTTGAAAAGAAAACAACCTTTTGAAGTGGGTTCTCTGGCAGTTTGTTTTCCACAAAAGACGCGAAAGTCCTGGGTTTTCTTCCTTTCAGGCTCTCTTTTACCCGGAATCTCCTCTTCTTCCTCTGGATTTCTCCTGAAAACAGCTCCCATAGCCCCGATAGGAGCGGAAATCCTTTTTGTGGCGGGGTTCGCCGCAAAAAGATTGGAGCGGATAGCGGGAAACAGCTACTTATAGATAATAATCTTAAAACTCCATCGTCTAAACTTAGAAAAGCTTCCACTCCACTCAGCTTGGCAAAAGCTATACTTATATATATTATAGTATAAAATAATTTCTTCCTTATATATATGTATAGAAAACATGAACAAACTTTAACTAGCTATACAGTTATTATATATTTTATCTTTGCTTAAAAAAGAAACCATTAATGATCATACAAGATTTAATTGGCAGATATGCTATTTCAGGAAGTAATCAGGAAGAAAGCAACAACATTAATTATACAGGCGTTTTAACTTTGTCGTTAGATGAAAATGATCGAATTATTGCGCACTGGTTAATTAATAATATACAAGAACAAAAAGGCAAAGGTTTCTTTAAAGATAATATTTTAGTAATTAATTTTAATTATAAAGGTGATGATAGAAAAACCTATAAAGGAGTTGCTGTTTACAGATGCATAACCAAGGATGTTCTTGATGGATTTTGGTCTGAAAAACACGGTAATCCACTCTATCTAGGAACTGAGCATTGTTTAAGAATGGAAAGTTCTGAAGTACTCAACTAATGTCTATTAATTTTTTTTCCATTCAAAATTCCCATTTTGACTTACATTAAATTTAGTGACTTTTCCATTTAAAAATACCCTCGCATAACCAGAAATAGGGCCAAAATGAAGAATAATTTCTTTATCGTTCCAGGAATCTGAAACTGTAAAACTGCGTCTGTAACTCGCAACCGGATTATAATCTCCTGCTATAAATGGAGGATTTTTCGGAAATGGATATGTGATATTAGTATAAATCGGAATATCATAACCATCCAATTCCTAGTTTGATGGCACTTGATTTCCTGACCATTTGCTGACATCGAGATTTGGTTCGAAAAAATTCGTTGGTCGTTGTGCCGGAGTTTTAACAATATCAAATTTCCAAAGTCCGTTTAAACTCTTATACAATGCTGATTTTTTTTAGGATTGTTTTCCTTTAATTCATCTGCATTGCCGTACAAAAGAAACGAACTTCTTCCAGATTCTTTTCCTCTGTCTAATACTTGCGGATTTTCCCATTCATTGATTTGTGCAAAATTAATTGCGCACTAAAGAACAGCGCAGCTGCTAAAAAAATTTTCTTCATCTAACTTTTTTTGATTGTCTAAATTTTGTTTTTGAAACAGAAAAAATGTCATTCCAAATTGATTTAAAGTATTTCTTGTATAAAAAACGTATAAAAAAGAACCTTCCTAACACTAACCAAATCTTAAAAAACGTAAACCTTAAATCAATTTGAAATAACAAATTCTGAATCACAAATTTAGATATTCACTAAAAACACATGAGGGTCAATGCGATTTACTAAAAGGGGTAATTTAGTAATGCTCTTTATTCTGTACAATATTACCCTCTTTATTAATGCGTTTTTAGCATCAATTGATAAAAAATTAGCATTTTACATCATTACTCTTGCTTTTATCTTTGTTGTAAATAATACAAATTAAAATGATATTCAACCATATAATTAAATCTTTTGATGAATTTACGAATCACGAACTGTATCAAATGCTGCGGTTTCGGAGTGAGGTTTTTGTGGTAGAACAAAATTGCCCTTATCTTGATCTGGATAATAAAGATCAGGAAAGTTTTCATCTTTTATATTTTGCAAATGATGAATTGGCTGGCTGTACAAGATTACTTCCGGCAGGATTATCGTATACTGAAATTGCAATTGGAAGAGTTGTAATTGGCCCACGCTTTCGCGGATTGGGATTAGGAAAAAAAATTATGGAAGCTTCAATTGCTGGTTGTCAGGAAAAATTTGGCGAAGGCCCAATTCGGATCAGTGCGCAATATCATTTGTCGAAATTTTATCAATCAGTTGGATTTGTGGAACAAGGCGAACCTTATGACGAAGACGGAATTCCGCATATTGAAATGCTGAAACCATAAAAATCAAGGAATTATCAATTTCAGAACATTGGCTAAAACTGGATTGTGGTCTTCAGTTCTCCAATTGATGTACAAATCGGTTTCCATTGGAAGTTTAATAAATCGAATGCCTGGAATTTCATGAAAAAGATAAGAATCTGGCAAAATTGCAATTCCGAGTCCTTTTCGAACCAGGGCAATAATCGCAGAACCGAATTCAGAATGAAGATAAACTTCCGGAGCGTTTTCAAAAGAATTGAATAATCTTTGAATCAAATCGCTGTAACTGCTGCCTTCATCATTGGTTGGCAAGATGAATTTTTGAGAAGCCAGCGTTTCTTTGGTTAAATCTTCGGGTGTTTTATAAGGATGATTTGCGGGAACAACAATCGCTAAATGATCCGTATGGAATTTTTCTGATTGAATATCTTTGGCATTATTAATATCTCTGGTAATCGCCATATCTATTTTATAATTCCGTAGAAAATCCTGTTGATGTTCATAAAGAACCTGAACGAGTTTGATTTTAAGTTTTGGATAAGTTGCAGAAATTCGGGACAAAATATCTGGCATGATAGAAGCAGAAATTGAATCTGGATGCGCAATCGTAATGGTTCCGCTTTCGCCCAATTGAATCTGACGTGCTGATTGATGAATAAATTCAAGTTTATTAAGCTCGACTTCCCATTTTTCTTTCAGAAACTGGCCAGCAGCAGTAAGTTTGACATTACGTTTATTGCGCTCAAAAAGTTGAACACCCAATTGGTTTTCTAAAGACTGAATTTGACGACTCAATGCCGATTGTGTAATATTCATCTTTCCGGCTGTATTCCAGAAATGAAGTTCTTTGGCAAGAGCCAAAAAATATTTGATTTGTTGCAAGTCCATTGATGCAATTTACGCATTTATTAAGAACAAAAAACATGTTTTAACGCATTAAAAATAATAAAAATGAATACCTTAAAAATTACAAAAGCAAGCCTTGATGATGTTGTAAAACTTCAAAACATTGGAAGACAAACTTTTTCGGAAACTTTTGCAGAAATGAATTCAGAAGAAAATATGACTAAATATCTGGAAGAAAGTTTTGCATCTGAAAAATTAGCTGCTGAACTTAAAAATGAATCATCTTATTTCTATTTAGCCCAGATAGATGAAAAAGCAATTGGCTATCTGAAACTAAATACGGGAGAAGCACAAACCGAGAAACAAGGAAAAAATGCTTTAGAAATTGAACGTATTTATGTTGCAAAAGAATTTCACGGCAAAAAAGTAGCGCAAGCACTTTATGCTCAGGCTGTGCAAATTGCCGAAGAAATAAATGCATCATTCATTTGGCTTGGCGTATGGGAAAAGAATTTTAGAGCGGTAAGTTTTTATACCAAAAACGGTTTTGTGCAATTTGATACCCATATTTTTAGATTAGGCGACGACGAGCAAACTGATTTGATGATGAAAAAAATCCTTAAATCTTAAGATTTCAAAATGGAAAAAAAACGACTTTTATTGATTTTATTAATCATTGGCACTGCCTTTTGGGGCATTTCTTATTCGGTAACAAAAATGGCGATTGGAAATTATTCTCCAGCCACATTTTTATTTTATCGCTTTTTATTGGCAGTTATTATTTTGACCATAATTTTTTGGAAATATGTTAGAGAAAGGAATTTTGAATCGATTAAAACGGGCGGGATTCTGGCAGTTCCAATGTTTTTAGGAATTCATTTGCAAACTATTGGCCTAAAATATACCGATGCATCACAATGTTCTTTCATTGCCGGATTGACCGTTATTATAATTCCATTATTAAAATTGGCCATTTACAAAACCAATGCTTCTTTAAAAATCTGGGGTGCTGCTTTGACTGCTTTGGCAGGTTTATTTATTATCGCCATAAAAGAAAAGTTTAAGATCAATTTAGGCGATTTGTATACCATCACAGGCGCTTTTGCTTTTGCTGTTTATTTGATTTCGGTTGAAAAGCATTCGGCTTTAAAAAATCTTTTATATTCTATTGTTCCAATGTTTGCCTTTTGTGCGCTTTTCACTTTTGTGCTTGCCATCACCGATCACAATGCAGATTGGTTTCCTAAAAATAATACATTCTGGCTTGGCGTAATTTACTGCGCACTATTTTCAACTGCTTATATGTACACGGTTTCAAATATTTCGCAACGTTATTTATCGGCAGAAAGAGTTGCCGTAATTTATTTGTTTGAACCTGTTTTTGGAGCAATTGGAGCTTTTTTCATTTTAGGCGAAAATCTTTCCTGGCGACTTCTTTTGGGTGGAAGTCTAATTTTTGCCGGAACTATAATTTCTGAAGTAAATTTTAAAAATAACAAACTAAAACATTAATAATAAACAAATTACACATTTACAAACAATTTAATTTCCTAAAAAAAGAGTACATTTACTCTGTATTGTTTTGAATTATTGCCTTTAATCGATTCTAAAGAAATTTACTGATTAATCTAATTTCTATCGTACTCTATATGAAGAACAATTTTTCTTGGATTTATATCCTTTTGTTTCCAATTGCAATGATAGGACAACCCAATCAAAAAAAGGAAATTAACCAACAGATTCAAACTTGGGTTTCTATCAATACGGTTACAAAATTTGCCGATCATTGGGGTGTAATTGGCGATTTTCATATAAGACGAAACGACTTTGTAGCCGATCCTAGTTTCTATTTTATAAGAGGAGGATTTACTTATATTCCAAATGCAAATATTTCAGTAACGGCCGGATACGCACATATGTGGCTGGCACCGTCTAATCCTGACTGGAGTACTTTTGCAGATGAAAACAGGATTTATCAACAGGCACAATTAAATGCTAAAGTTGCCAATATAAGTATTTTGCAGCGCTTGAGAAACGAACAACGCTGGCAGGAAAAAATAGTTGATGACAAACCCAGTGGAGATTGGCGTTTTACAAATAGAATCCGCTATTTAATGAGTTTTACTTTCCGAATTTCCGATAATAAATCATGGCCGTCCATGGTGCTTTCAGATGAAATTCTTTTACAATTTGGCGACGAAGCCGTTTACAACACCTTTGACCAAAACCGCTTTTTCATTGGAATAAAAAAAACAATAAACCCAAAATGGAGTTACGATTTTGGGTACATGAATGTTTATCAGCAAAAATATTCAGGTTATCAATATGATATGAATCATACTATTAGGTTGTTTTTTTATCTAAATACAAGTATCCGAAAAAAAGCCTCTTCAACTACTGAAAATTCAGGTGACGAATGATTATTTTTTAAACACATAGAAACATAGAATTTTATTTTAAAAAGAGTGTAAAAAGAAACTCGTTTCTAACACAAAGTCAACTAAGTTTGCTTTAAATAAGTCGAACGCCTTTTTTTGCGCGCGCTAAATCTATGTTTCTATGTGTTAGAATAAATTACGCGAACAGGTTTATTTCAGGAAAAAATCAGCATCAATTAAGCGATTTCCGGTTTCGTCATAAACGGCATAATTAAAACCGCCCTGAACGCAGTACGAACCATATTCGCCATTCTTGTTTAAAGCAATAAAACCAACCTGAATATCTTTTAAATCTTTATTTCTGTTCTTAGTCAATTTAACAATTCTGGCTACAGCTTCTTCACAGGCTTTTTGAGGCGATTTCCCCTGACGCATTAGTTCAACAACCAAATGACAGCCAGTAATTCTGATTACTTCTTCTCCATGACCTGTTGCGGTCGCAGCGCCAATTTCGTTATCGACATATAATCCTGCACCAATAATTGGTGAATCTCCCACACGTCCGTGCATTTTAAATGCCATTCCGCTTGTGGTACATGCTCCGGAAAGATTTCCATCAGCATCTAAGGCAATCATTCCAATAGTATCATGATTTTCAATATTGGCAATTGGCTTGTATTTACTGTCTTTCAGCCATTCCTTCCACTCTTTTTCAGATTCTTCTAAAAGTAAATTTTCCTTTTTAAAACCTTGTTCCAATGCAAATTGCAGAGCACCGTCGCCAACAAGCATTACATGAGGCGTTTTTTCCATCACGGCTCTTGCAACAGAAATAGGATGCTTTATAAATTCAAGACAAGCAACAGAGCCAATATTAGCGTTTTCGTCCATAATACAGGCGTCTAGCGTTACACGTCCATCCCTGTCTGGGCGTCCGCCATAACCTACACTTCTTTCTTTTGGGTCACCTTCTGGAACTTTTACACCAGCTTCTACAGCATCCAGCGCTTTTCCATTCTTTTTAAGAACTTCCCAAGCTGCTTCATTTGCAGGAATTCCAAATCGCCAGGTCGAAAGTACAATTGGTTTCTTTCCTTTTTTAGAAAGAACTTTTTCATCTTTCTCAGATTTCGTCTGAAAAGATTGTAATGCTACTGCAACAGAAGCAATTGCTGTTGTTTTTATAAAATTTCTGCGATTTGTCATGACTTGTATTTTAAAACTTGGAGAAAATAAGGTTTTGCTTAAATGTAAAATTATAAAATCTATCCTTTATAAAACATACTTGAAGCACCTAATAAAGCTGCAATTTCATTATCAGTAGAAATAGAAACACTAATTTCGATTCCGCTTTCATTTAATTTTTTATTGAAAGCCGAAAGAAAAAATTGACTCGCATTAGCAATTTTTCCTCCAATTATAAATTGATCCGCGCCAAATTTCTTCAACCATGGAATCACAACCGAAGCCAGATTTTCTCCCATTTCTTCAAAAACTTTTATAGCGATTTCGTCACCTTCTAGCGCAAGATTATAAAGTTCTAATCCGTTGTTGCGTTTTTTTCCGGTCAAAGTTTCATAATTAGCTAAAAGACCTCTTGCCGAAATATAATCTTCGGCCATGCTATCTTTGTATGGCAAATTGTAGATTTCTCCGTCAGCTGGCACAAATTCACCAGTTGAAACTGAAACTCCTTTGTCTATAAAACAAGCACCTAGTCCAGTACCAAGCGTCACTGCCATCACTTTTTTAGATAAATTTTCGGCATTTTTAAAAACTTCTCCTTTTCCAAAACAAACGGCGTCATTTTCAAAAAGAATTGGAAATTCGCTTGATAGATTTAATGTTCCCTGAAATAAATAACGTACATTCAAACCATAAAAATGTTCGTATTTTGACTGGTCTTTGATCCAGCAGAGTCCGTTAGTATAATCAAAAGGGCCTGGCATACAAACTGCAAGTCCATTAATTGCTTCTACTTTTGAATTTTCAACCGAAGTCCGGATTACTTTTTCCCATATCGACATGACCTCATTCACAGGCAAATTAGAATCGAAAGATTCTTTTTGCACTGAAAAATCAATCACTTTCATATTTACAATATCAATGATTGCAGCGGTAATGTGAGTTCCTCCAATATCGATTCCAACGGCATATTCTTTATTCATTTCTTCTATTTTATCTTATTTTTGAAATTCAGTTTTCGTTTTTCAATTTTCATTTACGGCATAAAAATTCCTTCATTATAATATTGAAACTATAACTACAACTGATTTATTAACTTATTCTATTTCTGATTAAAGGAAATTTTTAGATGTATTTTTCTTTTAAAATATGTGGATATTTGATGCTCGTGTGAACAATCATTTCTCCGAAAAGTGTATTTGCCCAGGCGAACCATTTTCGGGTAAATTTTGCCACATCGTCTTTATGAAACGATTCGTGCATAAAACCAGTATCAGCATTTGTTTTGATCAAATTGCCTATGCAGGCTTTAATTTCTTTTTCGTCAACACTTGTAATGGCTCTCAAAACAATACTCATTGGCCAGATTGTATCGGCACCGGTGTGTGGACCGCCGATTCCCTCACCCGCTTTTCCTTTGTAGAAAAATGGATTATTTTCTGAAAGCACTACTTTTCGTGTATTCAAATATAGTGGACTGTCTGGCTTAATTGCTCCTAAATACGGAAGCGATAATAATGACGGAACATTGGCATCATCCATCATATGAAAACTGCCGTATCCGTTTACTTCAAAAGCAATGATTTTTCCGAATTTTGGATGCTCGATAATTCCGTTTTCTTCTAAACCTTTTTGAACCTGATTTCTTAATTCTGTGGCTTTGGCAACCAAATCTTTGTCCAACATAGCTGGCAAAGAGAAAATTTCGATCAAATAACCCAAAACTTCAATCGCAAACATATTACTCGGAATCAAATATCCAAATAAAGTACTATCATCACTTGGTCTAAATGTAGAAACAATTAATCCACAAGGTTTTACAGGATATCCGTAACCGCTCAAAGGCACACCATCTGTCGCCCAAGCCGTTTCTCTTTGAAAAGTATAAGGACCTTTATCATGCCATCTTTGTTGTTCTTTAAAAGTCTGCAATACTAAAAGCATTGCTTCTTTCCATTGCTTGTCAAACAAACTTAAATCGCCAGTTTCTTTCCAATATCCATGTGCCAAACGAATAGGATAACACAAACTGTCAATTTCCCATTTGCGTTCGTGAATTCCTGGTTTCATCTTGGTCAGGTCATTTTTCCATTCGCTTATTTTAGAAAAATCTTTATAAAAAGCATTAGCATACGGATCAAGCAAAATACATTTTGTCTGGCGATTGATAACACCTTTTACCAATTCGGCTAATTTTTTATCCTCTTTTACAAACGGAATATAAGGCCAAATCTGCGCTGTACTATCACGAAGCCACATGGCATCGATATCTCCAGTAATTACATATGTATCCGGTTTTCCGTCAATAATTTCAAAATCAACTGTTGTATCTAATGTATTTGGAAAACAGTTTTCAAACAGCCATGCCAATTCTGGATTTGCAATTTGTTTTTTGATACGGACAATTGCTGCTTCAATGGCTGGACTTGTAAATTTTCTTTCTGCCAAAGGTGGTCTTTTGCTGATAAAATCTTTAAGTGCAAAATTAAAACTGTCTGAATTCATTGCAAAAACATCCGTTTGAAGCGCTAATAATCCTGCTGAAAAAATGCCTGTATTTTTTATAAATTTTCTACGTGACTGCATAGTATTATTTTGAATTTGAATAAGAATATGGAAAAGCGTCTTTAGAAGTTCCTCTTTGTAAATCAGGTTCTGCCGACATATCAAAATTTAATTCGCCTCCTTTTAAAACATCAAAATGATTGATGTAGTTTTTTGAGTAAGAAGCATTGTTCCATTTTAAATCATTTACATATTTATTGGTTTCTGAATTTTTTGAAGCGTTGATAATAAGCTGTTTTCCGTTTTCTAAATTCAAAGTCAGTTTTTTAAATAACGGTGCTCCCAAAACATATTCATCTGTTGCTGGACAAACCGGATAAAATCCCATTGCCGAGAAAATATACCAAGCCGAAGTCTGACCGTTATCTTCATCTCCGCAATAACCGTCTGGAGTTGGTTTGTACAAACGATTTATTACTTCTCTTGACCAATATTGCGTTTTCCAAGGTTGGCCTGCATAATTGTACAAATAAATCATGTGCTGAATTGGCTGGTTCCCATGTGCATATTGTCCCATATTCATAATCTGCATTTCGCGAATTTCATGAATAACCGATCCATAATAACTGTCATCAAAAACCGGAGGCGTTGTAAAAACAGCATCTAATTTTTCTGTGAATTTTTTCTGTCCGCCCATTAAATCAATCAAACCTTGAACATCATGAAAAACGCTCCAACTGTAATGCAATGCATTTCCTTCTGTAAAAGCATCTCCCCATTTTAACGGATTAAAATTTGCAGGAAAACTTCCGTCCTTGTTTCTGCCACTCATCCAGCCAATTGAGGGATTATATAAATTTTTATAATTCATCATTCGTTTTTCGAATAAACTGATTTCTTTTTTTGGACGATTTAAGGCTTTCGCCAATTTCCAAATCGCAAAATCATCGTAAGCATATTCAAGAGTTCTTGCTGCATTTTCATTAATTTTTACATCATAAGGAACGTAACCAAGTGTATTATAATACGAAACTCCCTTTCTTCCAACAGCTTCCAGAGGGCCTTCATTATTTGCTCCGTGAACTAAAGCTTCATACAAAGTATTGATGTCGTAACCGCGTAATCCTTTAATATAAGCCTCAGAAACTACAGAAGCCGAATTGTTCCCAACCATTACATTTCTGAAACCCGGACTTGACCATTCTGGCAAAAAACCACCTTCTTTGTAATCGTTGATCAAACCTTCCTGCATTTCTTTATTTATTGAAGGATAAACCAAATTCAATAGCGGATATAACGCTCGGAAAGTATCCCAAAAACCAGTTCCTGCATATATATATCCCGGCACAACATTTCCGTTGTATGGACTGTAATGAACCGTTTCTCCTTTTGCATTTATTTCATATTGCTTTTGAGGGAAACATGTTGCGCGGTACAGACAAGAATAAAAAGTTTTTAATTGATCCGCGTCGCTGCTTTCAGGAGTTATTTTTCCTAAAACTTTATTCCATTCATTTTTAGAAGCCGCAACGGTTTCGTTAAAAGAAGCATTTCCTAATTCTTTTAAATTAAGTTCTGCCTGTTCCGCACTTATAAAAGAGGAAGCCACTTTTACGTTAACAATTTCTCCTTTTTTTGTTTTAAAGCCTACAACTGCTCCTGCATGATTATCCTGTAATTCCAGTTTTTCTTTTTCTAAACCTTTATCATTCCATGTCGAATTTGATGCAAAAGGTTTGTCAAAAACCAATACAAAATAGTTTTTAAAATTAGTTGGAACGCCTCCGCTATTGCGTGTTGTGTAACCAATAATTTTATTTTCTGAAGGAATAATTTTGATATACGAACCTTTGTCAAAAGCATCCACTACAATTGAAGATTGTTCATTTTCCGGAAAAGTAATCTGAAAATGCGCTGCTCTTTCTGTCGCTGTAATTTCTGTTGTAACATCATAATCAGCAAGATATACACTGTAATAATATGGTTTTGAAACTTCAGCTTTATGGCTAAACCAACTTGCTCTGTCCGCTTCCGCAAAAGCCAATTTACCAGTCACCGGCATAATCGAAAACTGACCGTAATCATTCATCCAAGGCGATGGCTGATGTGTTTGTTTAAATCCTCTAATTTTTTCGGCAGTATAAATATATGCCCATCCATCACCCATTTTACCGGTTTGCGGTGTCCAGAAATTCATTCCCCAAGGTCTGCAGATCGCTGGATACGTATTTCCGTTAGAAAGACTGTGCAGCGATTGTGTTCCCATTAACGGATTTACATATTCTGCGGGATCTAAAGTTTTAACTTGTGCATTTACAAAAAAGCAACATTGTAATACTCCAAGAAAAATTAAACTTTTTAATTTCATATTCTGTGGTTTTTATCCTAACAAGTTTTCAAAACCTGTTAGGTATTTTTAATATCTTAATAAAAGCTTTACACACCTAACAGGTTTTGAAAACCTGTTAGGATAACCAAAGACTCTTTATATCGGCCTGTCCGATTTTTTTACTCCAAAAGTTGCTGATGGTTTGCTTCCCATAAACAATTTCAGCTCTCCTCCTTTTGCAATCATTTCTTGCGTTATATATGATTTTGTATAAGGTTTTCCGTTGTATTCTGCTTTTTGAATATAGATATTTGTTGCGCTGTTATCAATTGCTTTTATTGAAAATGAAATCCCAGCTTTATGATGAATTACTGCTGAATTTACAAGCGGACTTCCTAGAACGTAAACGCCATTTGCAGGATTAACCGAATAAAATCCCATCGAAGATAAAACATACCAAGCCGACATTTGTCCTAAATCTTCATTACCGCACAATCCGTCTGGTTTTGTTGAGTAGAATTTATCATCGATTTCACGAATTAATTTTGCCGTTTTCCAAGGTTGTCCGGCAAAGGCATACAAATACGGAATATGATGATTTGGTTCATTTCCCTGCGCATACTGTCCAATTAAACCACTGATGTCTGGTGAAATTTCTTCTCCTTCTACTTTGTCTGTAATTTGAAAAAGCGAATCTAATTTAGCCAAAAATTTACTTT
Source organism: Flavobacterium xizangense (assembly GCF_054075145.1). NCBI lineage: Bacteria > Pseudomonadati > Bacteroidota > Flavobacteriia > Flavobacteriales > Flavobacteriaceae > Flavobacterium > Flavobacterium xizangense. The sequence goes on from NZ_JBSIPG010000008.1 coordinate 12,169, forward strand.
CACTTCCAAATAAATCAATTAAACCATAAGGATCCTGAGGAACAAGCCAAGTATATTGCCACGCATTTCCTTCAACATAATCATCTTTACGGTGCGCCGATGAAAGCGGATTGAAAGGCGTTCTCCAATTTCCGTCAGTTAATTTACCGCGCATAAAAGTGGTTTCTTTATCAAAATACAATTTATACAAATTGGCTCTTTTTGTGAAGTAATCATAATCATCTGTCTTGTTTAAAGCTTTTGCCATTTGTGCAATACAATAATCATCAATGGCATATTCTAATGCATTTCCAACAGTTTCCAGCATTTTATCAGCAGGAATGTATTGCAGTTTTTGAACATAATCCATTCCGTCACGCGTTTGCATGGCTGTCTTTTTCATTGCTTCATACGCTAAAGCGACATCATAATCGCGATATCCTTTTAAGTAGGCATCAGCAATTACAGCAATCGAATGATTTCCGTTCATTGTATTGGTTTCGTTACCCATTAAATGCCAAACCGGTAATCTACCTTGTTGCTGGTAAATTGCCAAAAATGATTTTACAATATCATTAATTTTATCTGGCTGTGTTATTGTATATAAAGGATGAAGTCCGCGATAAGTATCCCAAAGTGAGAAAGTCGTGTAGTTGGTGAAATTTGCTTTTTCGTATACTTTTTTATCCGTTCCTCTATAATCTCCGTTGGCATCATTAAAAATGGAAGGCGCAAACATGGTGTGATATAATGAAGTATAAAAAACTTTCATTGTTTTATCATTTCCTGTAATCTGGATTTTATTTAATTCGGCGTTCCATTTTGAAGAAGCCGTTTTAACCGTTTGATCAAAATCCCAATTCGGAATCTCGGCTTTTATATTTGCAGCAGCATTTTCGGTACTTACCGGAGAAATTCCAACTTTCACTAAAACTTGTTTGTTTTTTAAAGCTGCAAAATCCAGAACTGCTTTCATTTTCAAACCTTCACCTTCATTTCCATTTACAGCAGTTTTATCATCGTATAAAGCTAAATTCGAAATTGGTTCAGAGAATTCCATTGTAAAATAAACGCGCTGATCTGTAGCCCATCCAGCTGAAAAACGATAACCGGCAAGTGTCGTTTCATTAATCTTTTTGATAAATGTTTTTACAGGTTTATCCCAGCCAATTCCGTCAGCAAGATCTACTAAAACGTGATTATCATCGGCTGCATTAAAAGTGTATTTATGAAAACCAACTCTTTCACTGGCTGTTAATTCGGCTTTGATTTTATATTTATCCAATAAAACACTATAATATCCCGGTTGGCTTACTTCGTTTTCATGCGAAAAATAAGATCCGTAACCATTTGTCATATCTTCTTTTGTTCCTTTAAACAAAGGCACTTTTCCTGAAACCGGAAGAAGTAAGATATCGTTCAAATCACCAATACCAGTTCCGCTTAAATGCGTATGTGTAAAACCTAAAATGGTATTGCTGACATAATTATAACCGCTGCACCAATCCCAGCCTTCAAAAATATTCACAGGCCCCAATTGAACGGCTCCAAAAGGAACATTGGCACCCACAAAAACGTGACCATGACCTGCTGATCCAATCAATGGATTTACATATTTTGTATAATCTACACTATTTTGGTTTGCTTTCTTTTTCTGCGCATCAACAGGATTTGCAAAAAACAAGTTTAAAGCGAAAATACCGCTAAAAGCTATTTTGGTATATTTTGTAAACATATAATCTTTTTATTATGACTTGCGTAATTGCCCGCGGATAAAACGGATTAAACTGATTTACGCCGATATTTTTTTAATCTTTGAACATGAAATTTAACCGCAAAGAACGCAATCCCGATAGCCATCGGGATACGCAACGTTCGCAAAGTATTTTCCCTTTGAACCTTTGTCCCTTTGTCCCTTTGAACCTCTTAATTGTATCTTTGTAAAACCTCATAAAGCGAATAAACCTTCAAAACTGGTTTTTCGATTTTCCCTTCAAATGTGATTGTTTTTTCTTCTCCTGGTTTTAAATCGAAATAATTGTCGCTCCATTTTCCTGTATAGCCTTTTATGGAAACATTTACATATTTAGCCAACTTTGACGCTTTTAAAACTACTTTATTTGCTTTTATTTCCCAAGTGATTTTTGGGTCTTCCAATTTTAAATTAATCGGACGAGTTAAATCAATTTCTGGTGTTTTATCATCTCTGTAGGCTTCTTTCATGGCGTACCAAGCGGCTTTTGGCTGACGATCGTAATAATCGGTTACGCTCCAGCTTGCTACCGGCCAACAATCGTTAAGCTGCCAAACCAAAGTTCCCATATTATATGGTGCTTTTGAACGATGAATTCCGATAATATTTTTTAAAGAATAATACTGAAGACATTGTGTGAGGTACGTGTAATCCTCAACATTCATCTTTTTTATTTTGGTCGAATCAATAAAATATCGATTCAAATACGAATCTAATTTCATGAATCCTTTACCCGCTTTTTGATGCGCTTCTAAAATATCAGAATATAAATATCGATCTTCTGGCAACGTAATTCTTTCCATTGAAGAATAATTTGGCATTGCCTGCATTCCGTATTCACTCACGAAACGGCCTGTTTTTTTCTGAACTGCTTCTATATCTTCTAATCCCCACCAAGTTCCCCAGTAATGGCTGTCTCCTTCTGTTAGACTTTCAGGTCTTGACCAGTGAAATCGTGGCGAAGAACTTATATACGGACGTTTATTATCGACTTCTTTTACCCATTTTGGAATACTATCCTGAAACAAACGCACATAATCTTTCCATAAACGAGTCGAATCTTGTTTGGACATGTTCATGCTTTTTTGCCATCCCCAGTTTTTAAAAGCTTCGTCGGCTTCGTTGTTACCACACCACAAAACAATACTTTTATGATGACGAAGGCGCTTTACCTGATACTGTACTTCTTTTTTTACATTGTCAAAAAAGGCATCGTCTCCCGGTACCATTGTTCCGGCGAACATAAAATCCTGCCACACATAGATTCCGTTTTTATCACATAAATCGTAGAAATAATCATCTTCATAAATCCCGCCTCCCCAAACACGAAGCATGTTCATGTTGGCGTCTTTGGCCATGCCAATTACTTTTTCATATTCTTTTTTAGTCACTCTAGAAAGAAAAGCATCAGACGGAATATAATTGGCACCTTTCATGTAAACCGGCTTTCCATCAATTTTAAAAAAGAAAGTTTTCCCAAGATTATCCGGCTGTTGAACCAATTCTATTTTGCGATCCAGAACATATGGTTTCTCCGGCGTTTTTTCGTCGTAAACTTCTAAACGAGGTGTTTTCCAAATACCGCAAGTAGTGAATTTTGGTCCCCAATCCCAGCCGAAATGATATTGTGCTTTACGCACATAAGCACGAGGGTTATCTGGAATTACAAAAGGAAGATCTTTTTTTGCCAATGAATCCACAACATTTTGTGCCGATTTGAAAACAACAACCAAATCATTATTTCCCGATTTCAAAAATTTTTTTACATCAACTCGCCATTGACGAAACATATTATCTGCTTTTAAAACTTCTTTATTATTCAGATAAACCGTTGCGTAAGTATCTAATCCGTCGAAAACTAATTCGGCATTTTTCTTTTTTAAAAGCGTTGGCGAAACCTGAAAAGTAGTTTTGTATTCCCAATCTTTTTTCTCAATCCAAACCAGTTTCTTTTCATTATCTCTGTAAAATGGATCTGGAATTGTTTTATTATTCAACAAATCAGTATGGACTTCGCCAGGAACTGTCGCCGGAAACCATTTTTCAGTTTTGGTTTCACGAAATTGCCAGCCCGTTTTTATATTTATATTTTGGGCATTGGCAACAAATGAAAAACTTGCTGCACAAATGCCCAAACACCAATAAACTCTCTTTAAATGTTTCATTTTTACTGAATACTAAATTATTATCGAATCAAATTGATTGCCGGCAGAGTGAGAAGTGCAATTGACCGCAATTGCGCTTCTCTTTTAGGTTTACATTTTAGAATAAAAGCAACTAACAAAATATTCAGAAAAAATTTCCCTTTTACGGCTGCCAAGCTTAGTTTATTTTAGATTTTAGATTTCTGATTTTAGATTCATAACTCTTAAAATCTTTATCATCCTAATTATATTCTTTTGAAAATAATCTCATCTTTTTCAGCACACACATTTAACGTCTGCGAAAAAAATGATTTTGAAAACTGGAGAATAATATAGGGTGATAAAACTCTTCTAATTTAATGAAAATCAAAATAGAAACTAAAAAAATAAGCCGGGAGGTACAGGTATTCCTACCCGGCTTAATTCAACTAACTAACCAATATTTAGAAACTATTGTTTATCCCACCAAATTCTGGTTGTCATTAAATCCAACCCTTGGCGTGAAATTGCTTCTTTATAATTTGCAGCATTTGTGATTAATTCTGACTGATCATAAATTAATCTTCTTGGAATTGTTCCTTTAGTTTCTCCAGTAGGATCATTTACAGGAACTAAAACTGGATATCCAGTTCTTCTGTATTCTGAAAATGCTTCAAAACCATTAAACAACAATACAATCCATTTTTGAGTAATAATCTGCTCGATTTTTTGTGCGTCAGTTCCAGCAGCTTTAAACGGATTTGCCGCGATATAAGTGTTGTATTCAGCAAGTGAAACTGCAGGCACTTTGTCTCCAAAAATCACTAAAACTTCCATAGCGGCTCTAACTCCGTCTTCATATAATTTTTGAGCTGTTCCACCAACATTCCAGCCTTTTACTGCTGCTTCTGCCAAGATGAATTTAACTTCAGCATAAGACATAATCAAAGTTGGAGCATCTAAACGCAATACTGTAGACGTATTTGGATCTGAAAACAATTTTTTGTCTCCTCCAGGAAATTCTTTTGCATCATTTGCAAGACCTTGTTGACTTGCAGGATTATTGTTTCCTGTCGCTTCCAATTTTGCATAAATTCTCAAACGAGGATCATTTGTATTTTTCAATAAATCAATAAAGGTTTTGCTGTATTTTGTGTTAGCATCTCCTCCATTCAAATCATTTCTAACCCAAGATGAAGTAATTGGATTTGTTTTAACTCCCTGCGGTCCTGCATCATGTTTTAAAACAAGACTGTCATCGTTTGATGTAAAAACACCTTTTGTAACTGCTTTTTCAACATATTGTTTTGCTTTGGCAGGATTTACTTTCGACAAACGCATTGCTACTCTCAACATTAAAGAGTTTGCCAATTTTTTCCATTTTGCAACATCACCTTGGTAATACAAATCGGCATTGCCTACAAATGCTTTGTTAGCATCTAAAGCATCTCCAGCTTCATCTAATTCTTTTAAAAGGTCATTGTAGATAGCTTCTTGTGTGTCATATTTTGGGGCAAAAATATTTCCGTTATATCCTTTTCCGGCTTCGAAATAAGGAATTTCACCATAAGTATCTGTCAATTTTTGGAACAAGAAAACCTTCATGATTCGGCATGCCTGAATTGTATTTGTATTATCCGGAGCATCTTTTATAACAGACATCAACTGAAAAATCTGGTTTAATCCTTTTCCGTATGATTCTCCAAAAAGAGAACCTGAATACTCAGAAGAATAAGTGTATTTTGAACCTGGTCCTCCTAATGAAGAAAAGTGTTGTACAATTTGAGCTGCATATGCATTGTTTCCTCTTGTATTTGAATAATCCTGACCATCAACATAAATTTCAGCAAGTGTGAACATTGATTTTACAGCAGGATCAGTCAAAGCATTTGGATTCGTATTCATTTCTTCGAATCCCTTGTCGCAACCTGCTAATGTCATTGCACTAACAATTGCAACACAAAATATTTTTATATATCTATTTTTCATCTTTCAATTTTTATGATTAGAATTTGACATTAAGCGTTAAACCATAATTTCTTGTCAAAGGCATAGAAGCTCTTTCAAGACCTTGAGCATTACTATTAGAATAGTTAGACTCTGGGTCGATATTTGGCACTTTGTCATAAATTGTCCATAAGTTATGTGCTGAAAATGCTAAACTGATAGATTGAAATGGTGTTTTTTGCAAATATGTTTTTGGGAAATTATAAGCAAAAGAGATCGCTCTAAGCTTAACAAAATCAGCATCGTAAACAAAATTTGATGTTACATCACTGTAGCTTCTCCAATAATCGTAAGCTGAAACTGTAGTGTTTACAGCATTTCCGTTAACATCTTTTCCTGACACTGCAATTCCGCCTTCACGACCTGGAAGTGTAATTTCTGATAATCCGTAACGAGTTCCTAACTGGTTTGTAGCAGAATAGATTTCGCCTCCAAATTTCGCATCAACAAAAACTGAAAGTGTAAAGTTTTTATAAGAGAAATCATTTGTAAGTCCCATTGAAGTTGGCGCAACACCTTGACCAGCAATGATTAGATTTCCTCTCATAAATTTTCCATTTGTATCAAGAACAATGTTTCCGCTTGCATCTCTTAAATAATCATACGCTTTGATTACTCCAAAAGGCTGTCCTTTTTCTAAAACTACAGAAGCTCTCGAATCTCTGTTTCCTTCCAATGACTTTGTCGTAATTTTATCTGAAAGATTAACTACTTCACTATCATTGTAAGCAAAGTTATATCCAACATTCCAAGAGAAACTTGGTGTTTTCACTGCTTTTAAGTTCACAGCAAACTCCACCCCTTTATTTAAGATTTCACCAACATTGATTTTTGTTGTTCTGTAACCAGAAGCCTGAGAAATATCAGCATCAGCAATATCGTTTGTTGTTCTTTTTTGGTAAAAAGTCAAATCTGTACTTAATCTGTTATTGAAGAAAGTATTTTCGAAACCAAATTCGATTGTACTAACATTATAAGGTTTCAGGAATTTGTTTGGAACTGTTTCTCCGTTAACACCTAAAATTGGTTGTCCTTGAGAATCTGTTTGTCCGTCTGGCGCAGTATAAGTCAATGATAAAGCATAAGCATCTGGCAATGCACCCCCTACGTTACCCCAACCAGCTCTGAATTTACCATAAGACATCCATTCTGGCAAATCAATAATTTCAGAATAAATAAAACTTGAACTTACAGAAGGATAAAAAGTACTATTGTTTGATGGATCTAAAGTAGAAAACCAATCTTCACGACCTGTTAAACTTACATATAAGAAATCTTTATATCCGATATCAGCAGAATAGAAAAGTGAGTTTACTTCGCTTTCAGAAAATAATTTTTCTGTTTTATCTGGCTGTGTATTTCCATAGAAATATTTGAACGGAACAATGAAATTATTTCCTTTCATTTTGATACCGCTGTATCTGTTATGCTGACGGTTTGCTCCAACAAAAGCATCTAATGAAAGATTTTTTACAATATCACCTTTGTATCCTAAATAACCAGAAGCATTGTACTCTGTACGTCCTTCTACTCTGTTTTCGTAAGATCCACCAGGATTGTAGTTTATTCCAGTAGGCTCGATTTCAGTATATTCATAATTAATATCATCAATACCAATAACACCTTTAGCATAAATTTTTTCTGTAATGTTATAATTCACTTTTGCAGAACCAATAAAACGTTTTCTAAGGTCATCATTTAAAGGTTCTTGAGTCGCAAAATATGGATTTGTATGATACGTGTTTGCACCAAAATAATCTGCTTCACCACCGTTAGCATCATAAGCATCACTAATCCATCTGATGTCTGTTCCCGGGGTCATAAAAGTGGTTGGGAAAGAAGGATTTCTAGGCGAATCATTCAAATAAGGTCGGTTATGACTTTTCTCTGTAATATATTGCGCATTAGACTCAATGCTTATTTTTTTGTTTGGAGCCGAATTCAAGCTTAATGCCACGTTGTTTCTTGCGAAATTTGTTCCTGGCATAATTGACTCATCTTTAGTATTTCCAAAAGATAATCTGAAATTCGTTGTTTCATTTCCTCCAGAAACTGCTAACGTATTGCTGAAAGAATATCCGTTTCTGTAGAAATTTTCAACATTATTTTTTCCATATGCTTGATAAGGTCTTGTTTTTCCGTCAAGTGAAAGAGAAGGCGTTCCGTCATATTTATCTCCCCATGCAAAATAGTAAGAATCTCTAAGTTCCTGCAAATCGCTGAATCTTGTAGCAACACCGTTTACAGGCGCTCCTGCTCCATATTGATCTTGCCAATGCAAAAGACTTGCTGGTGTATTAAAAGTAGAATTTGTACTGAAATCTACTCCTAAACCTGTTCCGTTTTTACCTTTTTTTGTCGTAATCAAGATTACACCGTTTGATCCTCTGTAACCGTAAAGAGCAGAAGCGGCACTACCTTTTAATACTGACATAGAAGCAATATCTTCTGGGTTGAATGACGACATTCCGTCTCCTTTATCAGCTCCACCCCACATGTTAGCATTTCCTTGTTGACTGTTATCGATCGGAATACCATCTACAACATACAACGGCTGGTTTAATCCAGAAGCGGAAGTTGCTCCACGAATAACCACACGGCTTGAACCAGAAGGTCCTGTAACCGGCGCAGAAACGTTAACTCCGGCAATTTTTCCCTGAAGAGCATTTCCTAAGTTAATTTCTTTATTCTTTGTAAGGTCTTCTCCTTTAAGTTCTCCAACTGCGTAACCTAAAGCTTTCTTTTGTTTTTTAACTCCAAATGAAGTTACTACTACATCTTTTAATTCTTGTGCATTTTCGATTAATACAACCGAAACTCTGTTTTCGTTTTCCTGAAGTACTATTGATTTTGATACAAAACCGATAGAAGATACATTAAGTGTAACTTTACCTTCCGGAACATTCATTTTAAATCTCCCCTCAGCATCAGTAACTCCGCTAAATGGTTTTCCTTGAACCTCAATGGATGCAGCAACAATTCCCTTGTTCTGTGCATCAGCAACTATGCCTGTTATTAATCGATTTTGCGCAACAGCACCAAGGCTGCTTAACAATACCATTCCTAACACTGCTAAAATTCGTTTCATAAGCATTTTTTTTGGTTATTTGTTTTGATTTTTGTTTGTTTTAACGTGATTGTTTTTTAATAATTAGTAATAAATTCGAACTCAATTGTAATAGGTATTTAAAGATCTCCACCTTTAAACACTATGTTTTAAAATTTTTCTACTCTCCAAAAAATCAACATTTTATATTGAAAAAATAAATCCTACTCAAATTCATTTTTTCTAAAATTTTACTAAAACGATTTAGTAAAAAGAGTAAAAAAAAACGCCATGTTTTCTTTCTTTTTATTCCATATGCTCTCAAAAAAATTAAACCGATTCTCTTACAATCAACTTTCCTTTTTTAAGACTTTTTTCAATTTTAAATGTTTCCATATCAGTCATCTGACTCATCAGCAACTGAATTGATTTAACTGCAATATCTTCGATTGGCTGTGCAATTACTGAAATTGTAGGTGTATGTAATTTAAAACTATCATGATCATCAAAACTAATTACTGAGATATCATTTGGAATTTCAATTCCCATCCCCCTAAAAACCTGTAATCCTGCAAGTCCCATGTAGTTTGCTAAAAATAACACCGCATCAATCTGCTCATTTTTTTTAAAAAAATTCATTATTGCAGAGATTCTGGTTTCTTCATTACTATGATAATCAATGTGAAGAACAAGAGATTCATTATACATTCCATGTTCTTTTAAAGCATCTCTGTAACCATCCTCACGCAATGTCATTTGAACCATTTCAGAAGTGTTGTTCACAACAGCAATATGTTGACAACCTTTATTGATTAAAAACTTAGCTGCCGAGTTTGCTGCTTCATAATTGTCCATCACTACATGACTAACTCTTTGCCCAGGAAAATACCTATCTATTAATACAACAGGTTTTTTCAGTTTTAAAAGCAAATCAATTTTCTCCTCCAAGTTTTTAGTCGGCGTAATAATAAAACCATCAACATTTGCCTGTAAAAGACTATGTATCAATTCTTCAGAACGTTCATCGTCATCGCCGGTACTGCAGTAAAAAACTCTGTAATCGATATTTTTTGCTTCATCTTCAATTACTCGCGCTAAATCTGCAAAAAATTGATTCGAAATATCTTCTACTATAAGTCCAATTGATCTTGTTTTTCCAGTTCTTAAACTGGTTGCAATCATACTAGGTCTATAATTCAGACTTTCAGCAACATCCTGTACTTTTTTAATAACAGCTGCACTAATGCCCATTTTCTCCCCCTTACCATTAATAACAAAAGATACTGTAGATATAGAAACTTCAGCTTCTGTAGCAATATCTTTTATAGTAATTTTTTTCATTGAGGTTGTTAATTTTTTATTAAGCAGTTATTAATTCTGTCACAAATATATATTAAAAATGATTACTAAAACGATTTTGTAAATATTTTTTTGAACGAATCATTTTTTTAGAGTTAATATAACATATATTCCTCAGTATTTACAAGGATTATATGCTATATTAATTTTTTTAACCGTCAATTAAATGTTCTTTTTTTATGAGATAAATACTTCTAAAATTGAAGCTGTTCCCTTTACGGTAAAGGTTTTTACTGCTGCCGGAATCAAAATTGTGTCTCCTTTTATATAAGAATAAATCTCACCGTCGATTTCAATTTTAAAACCACCTTCTATACACATATAAACAGTAAAAGTCTCCCCTGTTTTAGTAAAATCAACTTCTCCGTCAAGCGGAATGATATTGGTGGTAAAATAAGGACAATCGACAATAACATTTGATTTATTCTCGACTTTCTCGTAATTTTTATACGTGTAAACTTTATTGTAATTAATGGCGTCTAATGCCAAATCTACGTGCAATTCACGTTTGTTTCCTTCTGCATCTGTTCGGTCAAAATCATATAAACGATAGGTTATATCTGAGGTTTGTTGAATTTCGGCCACAACCAAACCTGCTCCTATAGCGTGAACCGTTCCTGTTTCCAGAAAGAAAACATCTCCTGCTTTGGCTTTTACATCATCTAAAATTGAAACCAAAGTTTTATTTTTTAGATTTTCCAAATATTCTTCTTTGCTTGAATCTTCTTTAAAACCAACTATAATTCGGGCATCTGTATCAGCTTGCATTACATACCACATTTCAGTTTTTCCAAATGAATTATGACGTTCTTTAGCCAATTTATCATTAGGATGCACTTGAATTGAAAGATCTTCCCTGGCATCTAAATATTTAAAAAGCAGCGGAAATTGTTTTCCAAATCGGGCATAAACTGCAGTTCCTAAAATTTCATTTGGAGCATCTTCAATTAATTCTATTAAAGATTTTCCTTTTAAATCACCGTCTTTCACAATACTTACATCGCCTTCAACCGTTGATAATTCCCAGCTCTCACCTGTAATAGCAGAAACAATTGGTTTATTAAGAAGCGCTTTTAATTTTTCTCCGCCCCAAATTCTTTCTTTTAGAATTGGTTCAAACTGTAATGGATAATTTATAGTACTCATATCTAAATTTTTATTTATTTTATAGAAATAGCCACTCCTCCACTAGGAGCAAGTTTTTGTTTTAATTTACTTTTACTGTTTACGGTTATTTTTCGAATACCATACGATTGCGGATTTGTTTTATAATCAGCTGTTTTGCCGTCTTCGTAAATAGTGGCTGTAAATGATTTCCCTGCCGGAAGAAAACTAAAATCAATCAAAGCTGTACGTGAATTTTCATCTGTGATGCCTCCCACAAACCATTCTTGTTTTCCTTTTGTTTTTCTTGCAATAGTTATAAAATCGCCAGGTTCAGCTTCCAGAATATAGGTTTCATCCCAATCTAAAGCAACGTCTCTAATAAACTGAAAAGCATCTTTAAAACGGATATAATTTTCAGGCAAATCCGCTGCCATTTGCAACGGACTATACATTGTTACGTACAATGCCAATTGTTTCGCAATTGTTGTACTCAATTTATTTTTCTTAGATCCGTAAACTGATAAATCGCCCTGAAATATTCCTGGCGTATAATCCATAGGCCCTCCCATTAATCTTGTAAATGGCAAAATAGTAGTATGATCTGGATGAATTCCTTCCATCGATTCAAATTCTGTCCCACGTGCCGATTCCTGTGCAAACCAGTTTGGATAGGTTCTGTGTAAACCCGTTGGACGAACCGCTTCATGAGAATCCAACATAATTTTATGTTTAGCAGCTTCAGTTGCGACATAAGTATAGTGATTCACCATTTGCTGACCGTCATGATGTTCGCCTCTCGGAATAATTGGACCAACATATCCTGTTTTCACAGCATTATAATTATTGGTAGTCATAAAATTTAAGGCATCGTTTAATTGTCTTTCATATTCTGAAGCAGAAGATGTCGTTTCATGATGCATAATGATTTTTACCTTTTTTTGCATTGCATATTCGCTTAGTTCTTTAACATCAAAATCTGGATAGGCTTTTGTAAAACTGTAAATATGCTCTTTTTTAAAAGCGGTATTATCTTCCCAGCCTTCATTCCATCCTTCAACTAAAACAGCATCAAAACCATTTGAAGAAGCAAAATCAATATATTCTTTAACATGCTTGGTATTTGCTCCGTGCGTGTTATTTGGCTTTAGTTTAGAAAAATCAGTCTTGCCAATTACCACATCCTGAGTATCAGAATAAGCCCATGTCGATCCACCTCCTGTAAAATATTCCCACCAAACACCAATATATTTTACGGGCTTAATCCAGGAAACATCTTCAAAGCTGCAAGGTTCGTTAAGATTCAATATCATTTTTGAAGCCAATATATTTCGGGCATCGTCGCTGACTACAATTGTTCTCCAAGGTGTAAAACTTCCGGTCTGAATATATCCTTTATTACCCACTGCATCGGGAACAAGATGTGAACTTAATGAAAAAGTTTTGTCGTTTACATTCAGGCACATTGCTGGATAATTTTTTAAAGCTGCTTCATGAATGTTAATATAAAGTCCTTCATGCGTCTTCATCATCAACGGTGTCTGTGTCGCTAAATTTTTAATTGAACTCTGTGCGGCTAACGGTACATTTACGGCATCATAAACTAAGGCTTGCATTTCAGATATTTTTGAAGTCGTATAGCTGTATTCGTTTGTGTCATAATCACCCGGAATCCAGAAAAGTTTATGATCTCCGGTTAAATTAAATTCGGTTGTTTCTTCCTGAATTATAAAATGACGCAAATTTTCCTGAACAGGAAATTCATAACGAAAACCTAATCCGTCATTAAACAAACGAAAACATACTATTAGCTTTCTTTTACTTTTTTCCTGCACTAATGAAACTTTCATTTCATTATAATTGTTCCTGATTTCTTTTTGCTCTCCAAGAATGGGTTTCCAAATATTATTTTCAGACTGAAATTGAGTATCAACAATCTTAAAATCTTTATTTAGTAAAATATCTGATTTCAAAACAAATCCCATTTTACTTTTCTTCAACACTTCTTTTCCCTTAAAATTCAAAGAATAATCAGGACTTCCCGCTGAATCTAAATGAAATTCCAGCTTCAAATTTCCATCAGGTGATTTTAATTCTTGCGCATTTGTAAACAGGTTTAAAGCAAAAATAAACAGACAACTAAATACTATATTCTTCATGTAAAGTAAATAAAAACATTCCTAAATCGATTTAGTAAAAGTAATAAAATTTACAAAACTCAAATACTTTATTTAAAAAAAAGATTTTGCATTAAAAAAAACGCTGTTGATTTTTTATTCTCAACAGCGCTTTTAGTTTTTATTTCTTGTCAATTTTATAGAGTCGGCCTTGGTCTGTGACTGCATAAAGTGCGCCGTCATTTCCTTGTGTAATATCTCTGAAACGTTGACCTTCTGAGGCCAATAATCGCTCTTCTCCAACAACTTTGTTATTTTCAATTGCAAGTCTCACAATGTGCATACCGCTTAAAGCTCCAATAAATAAATTGTTTTCCCATTCTGGAACACGATTGCCTGTATAAAATGTCATACCGCTTGGAGAAACCACAGGATCCCAATAGTAAACAGGCTGTTCCATACCGCTTTGTTGCTGGATTCCAGCTCCTACTTTTTCACCGCTGTATTCAATTCCGTATGTGATCGTTGGCCAGCCAAAATTTGCACCAGCTTTTAACCTGTTGATTTCATCACCTCCTCTTGGTCCATGTTCGCTTTCCCAAATTTCGCCTGTAACGGGATGAAGCGCCAATCCCTGTGGATTTCTATGTCCTATGCTGAATAATTCTGGTAAAGCTCCAGTTCCTGTAAAAAGAGGATTTCCAGAAGCAGCTTGTCCTTCTTTCGTTAATCGAATTACTTTTCCAAGACCAGAAGAAACAGATTGTGCCAATGGTCTGGTTTCTAAAACTGAACGTTCCCCTGTACTCACAACAAGATTTCCTGTTTTATCAAAAAGAATTCTTCCTCCATAATGAAGATTACTTGGGTTCGCAGGTTTTGCACGATAAATTACCGTTGCTCCTTCAATTGTTTTTTCATCAGTAGAGAGTTTTCCTTTGGCTACAGCCGTGTTATTTCCGCCTGTTGTTGCTTCCGAATAAACCCAATAAATCATTTTATTTGAAGCAAAATCCGGATCAAGGCATAAACCTAGCAAACCTCCTTGGCCCGAAGCATTAACGGCAGGAAGTCCGGTAATCGGACTGCTTACAACCCCAGCAGTAGTTACAATACGCATTTGTCCCGCTTTTTCTGTAATTAAAAGTCGACCATCAGGAAGCAATTTTACTCCCCACGGACTTGCCAATGCACTAGTTACCACAACGCCTTCGTAGCTGGTATTTGTTTTAATTCCATTAATACGGGTTTGGCCTTCAAATGCAGGCTTGTATGCACTATTAGGAGCATTTGTTTCTACAGGATCTGTAACTGTTCCCGGATCTGCAGGATTATCTTTATCATTAGAACAACTAGAGCAGCTTAACGACATAAAAAATATCAGAGAAAGCGCAAATGAGCAGGTTATCTTTTTCATCTTATTTGATTATTTAAAATTAAAAACAGTTTTGGGTAATGTTATCCAAATTTCTAAAATAAGAATCGGTTTGCTTTACATAATTTCTATTAGAAATTGCAGAATTATATTCTATAACGTTGAAAATATGTATTGTATTTTAAAAAGAGAATTAATGATATTTAAAAGTAACGCTTTTATTTCCTAAATTAGTTTTAAAAATTAAAAGCTATGAAGAAACTAAGCAAAGAAGATATCAGTCAGGAAGTATTCGATTTATATGATGATTATGCTCACAATAAAATTGACCGTCGACTATTTATTGAGAAATTATCCATTTTTGCGGTTGGGACACTGACACTTCCGTCGCTTTTGAGCTTTATGACACCAAATTATGTCGACAGCATTTTAATTCAGCCTACAGATCCAAGATTAAAAACCGGTTATATAAATTACGATTCGCCAAAAGGAGGCGGAAGCATAAAAGGGCTTTTATCACAGCCAGTAGAAACTAAAAAGAAACTGCCAGGAATAATTGTAGTTCATGAAAATCGCGGTCTAAATCCTTATATAGAAGATGTGGGAAGAAGAGCTGCAATTGAAGGTTTCATCACACTTGCGCCCGATGCATTATCACCACTTGGAGGTTATCCGGGCAATGATGATGCAGGAAGAGAATTGCAAAAGAAACGTACTCGCGAAGAAATGCTAGAAGATTTTATTGCCGCATTTCAATATTTAAAATCACATAAAGACTGTAATGGCTATGTCGGTGTTGTTGGCTTTTGTTTTGGCGGCTGGATTGCCAATATGATGGCCGTTAAATTACCCGATCTAAAAGCAGCGGTTCCCTATTATGGCGGACAGCCAACTGCTGAAGAAGCAGAAAAAATTAAAACCCCGTTAATGCTACATTACGCAGGTCTTGATACGCGCGTAAATGACGGCTGGCCAGCTTTTGAGCAAATTTTAAACAAAAATCAAGTAGAAAATACTGCTTACTTTTATTCCGGAGTAAATCATGGTTTTCACAACAATACAACGCCAAGATACGATGAATCAGCTGCCACTTTATCATGGACAAGAACGATTGATTTTTTCAAATTGAAACTGAAAAAGAAGTAAAACATAATGATCTAAAAATCAATTTTATCTATAAAGTTTGGTGCGAAAGTATTATGAAATAAGCTTAATTTTGCACCAAAATAAAATTCAAATGAATCTGTACGAGCTTACCGTAAACGATACCGAAAAAATTGCGATTCAGGATCTGTTTTTTAGTACTGAAAATAAAACCGTTTTAGAACAGACTATAAAAGAACATCGCTATATTAACGAGCTGAAAAAATACAATCTTCAGGTTGACAATAAAATATTGCTTCACGGTCATTCTGGCTGTGGCAAAACTACAACTGCAAAAGCTATTGCAACCGCTTTGAATAAAGAAATTATTATTGTAAATCTGAGCACAATTATAAATGCAAGAATTGGTGAAACGTCTAAAAATGTAAAGGCACTTTTTGATAAAGCGGCTCGCGAAAATGCCGTTTTGTTTTTAGATGAATTTGACCAAATTGCCAAAAGCCGTGAAAACGACGACAAAGATGTTGCCGAAATGAAACGTTTGGTTAATACAATTATTCAGTTAATAGATTATTTTCCAGCAAATTGTCTGCTCATTTGTGCAACTAATTTTTATAACAGCATTGATACTGCCTTATTAAGACGCTTTCAGATTAAACTGAATTTTGAAATGCCAAATGAAAAACAACTGGATCTTTATTATGACAAAATCCTGAATTCATTTCCTATTCATTTTCAAGACATTAAAAGAAAATATCACCTTTCATATGCCGAAGTGAAAGATTACGTGAACACCACAATGAAAGGATTGATTATAGCCGAATTGGAAGTTATGCAGAAACAATTTTAAACATTTTCAACGCTATAATAATATCAAAATTGAATTCAGAAAATTGAATTACAATCACGACTTTACAATCCTTTTGTAGTACTTTCAAGCGCTAATTAAAATTTTGTAATTGTACATAAAAAGAAATAGGAAAACCACCTATTTTAAACCCATAAAATCTGTTTAACGTATTGGTGATTAAATTTATAAGTCCATTTTTTTTTTTGACAAATTTCTTCAACATTTGCATTTCAGCCAAAATCTACAATGGGAGCACCAATCATTAAGTCATTAAAACAAAAAAACTAAAGCGGACCAAATTTTTCTTTGTAGCGCTCTAACTCAGATTCGGTTTTAGCGAGAAGTTTTTCAAGAAGCTTGATTTTATCTTCATACAAAAGTTTTAATGTCGCTGAGTTTTCTTCGGTATTAATCAAAATACTTCCGTTGTTATTTCCTATTACTTTATTAAAACTGCTAAAGTATCTTTCACTATCAAAACTTAAAATATCTTCTACACTAACTTCTAAAATGCGGGCAATCTCGACCAGTTTCACATAAGATAAAATGGTTTTACCTTTTTCAATTTTACTATAACCTGCCTGAGTCACGCCAAGTTGTTCCGCCATATATTCCTGAGTGTAATTTTTTAATTCTCGTATGCTTTTAATTTTATTTTTAATCGAAGTGGCCATATTTTTAATTTGGGATCTGGTTTAGCGAATACAGCCCAATACTAAAATTTAGTATTGCAGCTAAACCGAATTTAAAATGGGTTCTAAAGCTACTTCATTCGTAGGTTAATGAAGCAGTTTTATCGTTATTTTTTCTTTGTAGTTATAATAAACCCGTAAACAACAGCAATAACGATAAGAGCTAAGTCATACTGGGGAATGCCGGATATTTTCATTTTTTAAATTATGCGGTTTTCTTTGTGATGCGCTCAAACTGAATATTTACATATTCTTCAATTTGTTTGCTCATATAGTTTTTGTCTTTTCCTTTAATTTTTACAATAATTTCTTTTTCATAACAATCCCGAACTAAAACATAATAATTGAATTCTGCGGAATCATGAAATCGTAAAATAATAAGAATTGTAAAAGATAAAAGCGCTGGAATTACATAATACAAGTCGGCTATTTTTGTAAAAAACATACAATAATAAGTTGCAACTGTGACTAGAACAAATAAAGCGTTTACTAAAAAATAATTTCTTTTTTTTCGAATTAAACCGAGTTCGATTATTTCATCAAAAGTATATTGCCATTTCTTTTTATGGTAGCAAAAATGGACTTGAGTCTGTGTAAAGGTAAGGAACATAAAATTTGAAGGTAAAAAAGATTTTGGGAATTTTTTTTAGCGCTTTTATTGTAATTAAAAAGCTCAAACGCAATATTACGCAATACCTTCTTTTTTTTCTTACAATCTTCCTTATAGAATATAACTGAGAGTTATAATTCATTACAAAAATGTAAAATATTACTTATAATCCATTTTAATTCAGTACAATAACTCATACTTTTCAAGATTGTTCCACTTTACATTTTTACTGTTAAAAATATAAGCAGCTGTTAATTATGCAACTATAATTAAAATTCCTATAAGAACTTTTGCCTGCCAAGATTGTAAATTTGTAAAATAGCGGTTCGCATCCAGAAAAAATAACAGCAATTAAAAAAACAGCGTTATGGAAAAGTATCAAAACCCCGATTATAATCAGCACGATCCTGATTTTATTGAACAAAATATTATCGTCAACGGCTCTTTTAATGAGGACGAATTCAAAGAAGATTTAAAAAATCAGGAACATCATGAATTTGGCGAAAGCGATCCAGATTATATTGATCAAAATACAATTGTTGATCCAGACAATTATGCCAGATCTGAAAATCCATATCAATATCAGGACGAATTTATAGACGATTCGAGACATTTGTCTCAGGATTTTGAAAGTCATACGATAAAAGCCGAAAATATCCCAAATCAGGAACGTGTCGTAAATGAAGACGATGCCATTACAAATGATGAAAGAAAAAATGATTTTGAGCCTGATTTAGATTTTGAAAGCGATTTAGGTAACAAAAACGAAGAAGATCTCGACCACGATGATACTGAAGATTTAAATGATTTTGACGCAGAACATTATCCTGAAAATCATCCAAGAGCGTAATTAACTGCAAATATGAATTTGATTACGCAAATTATATGGCTTTTTGTTCTAGCTGTTCCAATCGCTTGTATCAGCTGGACAGTTACGCATGAGGAAATTTTTCGGGAACCGCGTGAATGGTGTGTCAAACATTCAAAATTCGACAAAACAATTTTGTCACGAAAAGCCTTTTATCTTTTCACTTGCGAATATTGTTTTAGTCATTATGTCACAATTGTGTTTTTAATCCTTTGTGATTATAAACTTTTGTTAAATGACTGGCGCGGCTACATTTTGGCAGGATTCTCGCTGGTTTTTATAGCAAATATTTATATGAGTCTTTTTGCTCTGCTTCGACAGGCTATTAAAAAAGAAAAAGCAGAAATTGAAAAGATTGAAAATGATACAGACGTTGAAAAATCGTCTAATTAGATATCAAAGTTAGTTTAATTGAATAAAATAATTATAATTATGGAAAATTTGAATTTTATAGATCCTTTATTACATGGAATAACACCTAATCCAGCTTCTAAATTATCAGTAAAAAACTTGGTTTGCGCTGGAATCGGAGCGCTTTTAGTTGGTGCAGTTTTAAAGAAAACCGGGCATAATAAATCGGCAGCAGTTGTTGGAAGCTTAGCATTACCTCTTTTAACTACAGCTTGTTACAAACAAATCTCAAAATCATACAAAGCAAAAAAAGAACTTACAGAAAGTAGCGGAATTGAATACAATCACTAATTTTTCTCTACTCAACTCTAAAATAAAAAAGCGCAAATTCAAATGGATTTGCGCTTTTATTATTTGATTTCTGCTGAGAAACCTGAAACTCGGAACCTAGAACAAGTAAAATTAAATATTAATATTTCCTTCAACCCAATTTAAGGCTTTATTGAAGTTTTCTTTCTTAAATCCGTGGAACTCACCCGGAACCACAAAACTAAATCCATTTGTAAAAGAAATAATATCTTCTGAATCTGAAATTATTGCGGCTCTGTTCCATTTTCCAAGATGTTTTAAGCCCAGCAACGCATCCTGAAGCCAGGCTCCAACAGTGAAATTTTCAATATCGGTATCAAGAACCAACAAAAAATTAATTTCGTTTGTCTGTTTAACCAAATGTTCAACTGCAGGAACAACAGTATTCAAAAAGTCTTCTTTTGTTACTTCTGCCAAAGCTCTAAAAGCAACAACATTATCCGTGGTATCAATTTGATGTATCATAATCGTATTATTTTTGTATGTTATTTAATTCGAGATTATTATTGATTAAAAAGTGAAACACATGCATAAAACTCCAATCAAAAATAACTCCTGAATACCTTTTATATATTATATTATCTCTTGGTATTCTTATAAAATAACGATGTCCTTTTAGCTGCATCAAAAGGACAGAAAATAAGAAAGCGATAATACGGCTTTGGCATTATCGCTTTTTCATTACTTTTTATTGATTTTTGTTTTTTCTATTTCGTCAATAAAAGGAATTGAATTTTGAATTTCACCTCTTATCGTAACTTGAAGATATTGTTCAAGTTGTACAAATTTTGCAGCATTTCGACCGCCAACAGCTTTTTTGACCTTGCCATAAGTTTTGGTCAACAATTTATCATAGTCGGTGACGTTTTTTAAACTTGCTTCAGTTAACGTTGCCGCTTTTGTATCATCAAGATTCGCATAATTATTTCCGTAATCATTTATGATTTGCGCTTTTTGCTGTCCCAGCGCTTTTCGTGAAACTTCATACTCGTCATATATTTTTTGAAATGCTGAAGCCTGAGGCTCTGACAAATTCATATATTGTCTAACCAAATCTGCTTTAGATTTTCCATAAATGGATTGAATCACCTCAACATCTTCTTTTAAGCTCGATTGAGCAAATGAATTTAGAGAGAAAACAATAAGCGCTAATAAAACTACTTTTTTCATAATTTAAATTTTAAGAATTAAAATGCTTTACAGCGATTTATTTTTTAAAATCATAACATAAAACAGCTCCTAAACCAAATTGAAAAGTAGAGGCATAATCAGTAACTGCCACAGGTCCCCAATAGTAGTCCCAGTAATAATCATATCCAACAGCTGCCGACATAGATTGCAAATAAGCATTAAGATTAATTGAGAACGCTGAATCTGTTTTGATTTTTACACCTCCTTTAATTTCCCACGCAAAATAAGTTCCACTACCACTCTTTGGTGATTCAAGAATTGCAATCCCTGCACCAGCTCCTAAAAATGGAAGTGCTTTTTGAGAACTTGACCCAAAATAATAGGTGTAATCTGCTAAAACATAATTAATAGCGCCTTTATCATCTCCGGCATTTACCTGAGTTCCAGCAGGAATAGTACCATTGTTCAAAGGAATCTTTGTGTATAAAGGCATTTTTGTATCAAGTCTGTTATATTTTAATTCAATAGAAGCGTTATCCATTATAAAATATTCCAAACCTGCACCATACTCAAAACCATCTTCCACCTTTGCGTATGAGGAATCAAAATCTACTTTGTCTGAAAAGGTATAACCTCCATACAGATTAAGTAAAAACGCGCCTTGACCTTGCGCTGACATTGTCAGAGAAAATAAAAAAACAACGAATAATAAGTGATACTTTTTCATAATTTGATTTTTTAATTTGTTTGTAATTTGGTTTCTTAACTAATAGTTTTTTTTGATAATTAATAAAGTCCACACATCTTCTAACCTTATAAGAGTAACTTATTATTTATCAACGATGTAAACCCTGATTTGATTTAGCCCAAA
This sequence comes from Flavobacterium xizangense, assembly GCF_054075145.1. NCBI lineage: Bacteria > Pseudomonadati > Bacteroidota > Flavobacteriia > Flavobacteriales > Flavobacteriaceae > Flavobacterium > Flavobacterium xizangense. The sequence continues at coordinate 33,878 of NZ_JBSIPG010000008.1, forward strand.
ATTATCCAAATTGAGAACAGTCAACCGCAAATTAGCAGCTCATAATGGTTTCAAATTATAATTTGAAACCAAAAAATTACTTAAATCAAAACAATCATAACATACAAAACAACATTTATCTATTTGATTTACATATATTTACTAGTAATTTGATTACAAAATGAGTACATTAACAAAGTCTTTAATTTTAATCGAAAAATCATGGCAGACGTTTACAAAGTAGTTATTAGTCTTTATGCCGATGTCTATAAAAACATTGGCACCGATGGAAAACCCAAAGGAAAAAACAATACCATCCTCATGGGTTCATTTGTGAAAATTTTGCAGGAAGAAAATGGCAATTGGCAAAAAATAGTAGCTTTTGGAAAAGAAGGCTGGATTGACAAAACCTCCCTCGGTGATTCGGCTCATTTAAAATGTTTTTATGTAGATGTTGGTCAGGGAGACGGTGCATTGCTTGAAGTTGGAAATGACGCAAACGGACTTAAGATAATTATTGACGGAGGTCCAAATGATAATTTAAGCCATTATTTGAGCAAATGGCAGTACAAATATTATTTTGACAAAAACAAAAAAGTTCATCTGGATTACATTTTTGTCAGTCATTTTGACAAAGACCATTATCAAGGTCTTATTGACATTATTAACGATGACCATTATACCATTGGAACCATTTATCATAATGGAATTGCAAAATTCAATAGTGACAAAGTGAATTTTCCGGATGAATATAATACCAAACTCGGAAAGAAATTTAAGCACAATGGCGAATATTATCTTGAAACTTCATTTAGCACTTTGGCCGAATTTAATGCTTTACAAGCCAAAGGCGGAATGTTGGATTTACAAGAAAAATTTCTAAATGCTGTCAATACTGCCACAAGTCAAGGGCGTCTTGGTAATTTCATCCGATTGGATCATAACAGTCTTATTGATTCAAAAATAATTAATAATAGAAATTTTTCGATTGAAGTTTTAGGACCTGTAACGTCGAAAATCGATAATAAATTGGCTTACAAATATTTTGATGATGAAGCACATACCATAAACGGACATAGTATTGTTTTAAAAATAACCTATGGTAACCGTTCCTTTTTGTACGGAGGTGATTTGAATATTCCTGCTGAAGATCATTTACTGGAACATTACAGCACTTCAAATCCGTTTGAGGTTGATGTAGCAAAATCCTGTCATCACGGAGCATCAGAATTTACAACTGCTTTTATGGAAAAAGTAAATCCGTATGCCACTGTAATTTCTTCGGGAGATAATGAAACCTACTCACATCCGCGTGCAGATGCCATTGGCTGTGCCGGAAAATATACAAAATCAAAAAGACCTTTAGTTTTTTCAACTGAATTAGCGCGCTCAACTGCAGAAGGAAGTACTAGAATAAAATACGGAATGATTAATATGCGTTGCGATGGCGACAACATCATTATGGCACAAATGAAAGAAGCCGTCAGCAGCGGAAGTCTCTGGGATTTATATGAACAGAGTTTTTTTAATGTGTGATTATTTTGTTTCAGGTTTCATGTTTGCCATTGATTGTGAATCTAAACACATTTCAACTTTAAACTTGAAACAAAAAAATAGAAGCCTGTCTTTTTCAAGACAGGCTTTTCTAATAAAAAATAAATAAAAAAATAAACTAACTAACACAACTTAGTTATAACCTTGATTCTGTGTAAATTGTTTCGTAACGTCAATAGTTGATTGCGGAATTGGAAATACTCTTCTAAATGGCTGTGAAGCCGATTTAGCAGTACCCGGTAGATCAAATTTCCCAAAACGAATCATTTGTGGTCTTCTGTATAATTCCCAATACAATTCGAAACCAATTTCATTATATAATTGCGTCGCATCAAGTGAGGTAAGTGCTTTTCCTGGCACACTTCCAAACAAAGCTTCTCTCTTTCTGCTTGTGCGTAATTTGTTTAAATCATCCATTGCTAATCCTGTATTTCCTTTTCTGAAATAAGCTTCAGCTCTCATCGTATAAATTCCACCTAAACGGAATAACGGAATATCAACATTACTGTTACCGTTTCCGCCTTCAGGATCAAATTCATATTTAAATACACGCGCTCCCTGATTGATTTCATTTTGAGCAAAAACAGCCTGAGCAGGATTTTTGAAAGTTAATGAAGGCGTAAAATCCATTCTTGTCGTTGTGCTTTTTTCCATAAACAAGGGAGAAACTTTAATTCTTCCGTTGATCATTTCTAAAGAACCTGATGATAATAATATTGGTCCGTATTGTGGTCCATATTCAATTCCTCTATTAAAATGAAACCAAGGTAAATTAGCGCTTTTCGGAACGATATCTGTAGCAGGAACACTTACATCAGTTCCGTCGTTTTTGAACCAAGTTCCATCTGAGTATTGGTATTTTTGCTGAAACCTTGGATCATCATGATTTCCGTCCCATGTTGCAAAAAATTCAGGCGTTGTACAAGCAGCGTTTGTTCCTCTGTTTGCGGCTGAAGTTCTTTGATTACGCTCCATACAAACGTATGCAAAGCTGTTTGAACCGTTACGGATGTAATCTATCTTTTGAGAAATCGCAAAAATAAGCTCTTTTCCTTTCTCATTGTCTCTTGCAAAGTTTTTGAAATAATCGCTTTCTAAAGAATATTTTCCAGAATTGATCAACAATGAAGTATAATAAATTACACGATCCATATCTGTTCCACCACCTGAAACTGCAGCTTCACTAAAATTAAAGTTCGAAGTCGCATTGAAACGATCTTTAAATACAGCGCGATTCAAATACATTGTTGCCAAAAAACCATAAGCTGCTTCTTTAGTAAAACGGCCGTGGTGCGTTTGCTGTTCTCCCATACTTGCCAAATCCGGAATTAAAGCCTCAACATCTGTAATTAATTTATCAATTTGAGTATCGGCTTTTAAAATTTGCAAAGGTGCATTTGGGTTCATTGGATCTCTGTAAGGCGCTTGTCCGTACAAATCCAAAGTGGTATATAAATAATACGCTAAAAGTCCTTTCGCTTCTGCCAAAAATAATTTCTTTTCCGGAATTGAACTTTCTTCAACCGATTGAATTGCAGTCAACGAACGTGTAATTCCGTTAGTCAGTTTATTCCAGTTGTCACCTACAATCGCATTATCCGATTTCCATGTAAACTCGTGCATATCTCTCCATTTTCCTCCATCTCCCCAGTCACTTCCGCGTGTTGGCAAAATAGCCTCATCTGTAGTATATTCTTGTAATGAGAAAACACCTCCATGATCTACAAAAGTTCCATCTCCTAATCTGTCATAAGCTGCCGCAAGTGCTCCGGCCGGATTTGAAGCATTATCGCCTAATACTTCGTCCAAAACTACTTCATCAAGATCTGTACAACTAGCAAAAAGCCAGATAAACGAGAACAATGCAATTAATTTTATACTAAAAAATGTATTTGTCTTCATAATAAATTATAGTTTTAAAGTTGCTCCAAAACTGAACGTTCTAGAAGTTGGGTAAGCAGCATAATCAATACCAATTGATTGGTTTCCGCCGTTTGATTTCGGACTGTTGATTAGCGGGTCAAAACCTGTATAATTTGTAATTGTTACCAAGTTTTGTCCTGTAACATAAAGCGTTAAACCATTGATCCAGTTGATTCCTTTTAAATCGAAATTGTAACCAATACGCGCTGTATTTAATCGGATAAAATCTGATTTTTCTAAGAAAAGTGTCGATAAAATTGGCGAATTTGTTGGATTTGCACCCGATTCATAATAGCCTGTTGCCACGTTTCTATCAGAAGCCAAGTTGTTAATATTCAAGGCATTTAACCCCGTATTATTCAGCAAATAACCTCCAGTTTGTCCAATGATTGAGAAAGAGAACGTGAAGTTTTTGTATCTCATATCACTGTTAAATCCATAGTAAAAAGTTGGCAAAGCTCCTTCAATAATAATTCTGTCGCTGTTGTCGATTTTACCATCTCCATTTTGATCTTTAAAAATATTTGCTCCGTTAGCATCAAAACCAATATGCTGCAATAAGTAGAAAGAACCCGCAGCGTAACCGCTTTTGTAAATATTAGCATTTACTCCAGATTGCCCAGGGCCTGAAATAGTTCCAGTCAAGATTTCTGAAACTGGCAAATCTTCAATTTTATTATTCAAAGTCGCACCGTTCATGTCGATATTCCAAGAAAAATCTTTTTTGTCAATTAATTTTGAACCTAACATAAATTCAAAACCTTTATTGATGATTTTTCCGTCGATATTTGTCCAGATTGTTGTTGTTGGACTTAACGCTTGTGATGGAACATTTAAGATCGCATCTGTAGTAGTTTTGTTGAAATAATCTAAAGTTCCGTACAATTTATCATTCCAGAAACTGAAATCTAAACCTAAATTGTATTGCGTTACAACCTCCCATTTCAAATCAGGATTTGGTGTTCTGTTTACTGAAACTCCGTTTACCAAATTCAAATCACTATATAAATAATATCCGTCAGCTCCTGAAAGCGAATAACTTGCCTGAGTAATTTTATTTTCAACTTCCTGATTTCCAGTTTCACCCCAGCTTGCTCTTAATTTTAAGTTGCTTACTGCTGTTACATCTTCTAAGAATTTTTCTTTAGAGATATTCCATCCTAAAGCTGCTGATGGAAAATAACCGTATTTGTTATTTTTTCCAAAACGAGTCGAACCGTCAGCTCTCATCGAAGCTGTCAAAAGGTATTTATTATTGAAAGTATAATTTACTCTTCCAAAATAAGACTGAAGTTCATTTTCCTGTGCATATCCAGAAACTCCAGATTGCGTTCCTGCAAAACCAGGATTAATTGCTGGTGGTACACCAACTCCTTGATTTGAGATTCCATCAACACTAAAACTTGTTCCTGATCTTTCGAATTTTTGGTATGAAAACCCACCTAAAGCTTCAATTTTATGTTTGTCCAAATTCAAATTGTAAGTCAAATAATGCTCGATTAAAGAGTTTCTAGAATCTAAATTATTCTGAACATATTTCCCTTTTGGGTTCAAATCGGTTAAGTTTGGAAAAATAGTCGTATTCCTTTCTGATGCAGAACGGTCAAAACCAATGTTTAATTTGTATTCTAATCCGTCAACAATTCGCAACGAAGCTTCTAAATTTCCTAAAACTCTCAATGTACGCGTTACGTCATCATAAATGCTTAACAAGTAAGCTGGATTATAATGCGCATTCATATTAAAATTTGTATACTTCCCATTTGCATCAAAAACAGATCTTGTTGGGTTTGCCATCAAAGTATGAACGATCAACTGTCCGTTAGAACCTCCGTCATCACTTGTAGGCACTCCATTATCTTTAGTTTCACTTGCCGTAAGATTCATTTTTACTTTAAGACGTTTGTTATCTAAAAACGATTCCGCAGCATTAATTCTTCCCGACATACGTTTGAAATTACTCTTATTGATAATTCCTTCCTGATTCATTTGCGCTACAGAAGCATAATAATTTCCAGTCTCCGTTTGTTTTGAAAAAGCCAATGAATTATTTGTTGTAATGGCAGTTCTAAAAATCACATCTTGCCAATCTGTATTTCCTCCGTGATCAAAAGCTGGGTCTTTAATTGCTTTTCTATATTCGTCAGCGCTTAAAACATCCAATTTGTGAGCCACATTCGAAACTCCTGTGTAGGAATCAAAAGTCAATGTTCCTTCACCTTTTGAACCTTTTTTAGTTGTAACCAAAACAACTCCGTTTGATCCTCTTGCACCATAAATCGCTGCTGCCGAAGCATCTTTCAAAACGGTAATCGATTCGATATCACTTGTATTCAAAAAGTTCAATGGATTTTTAGCCGATGAATTTCCGAAACCAACATTACTTCCAGACGGACTCACATCATCATTAGACAATGGCACACCATCTACAACGAACAAAGGTGTACTTCCGCTTCTGATAGATCCAACTCCTCTAATTGTTACATTTACTCCTGCTCCCGGCTCTCCGCTTGTATTAACTACACGAACTCCGGCAATTTTCCCTTGCATTAAATTATCTACAGAAATGTTTACACCTTGCTTAAAACTTGCTGCTTCAAGCTGAGTAACAGCACCCGTTACATCTTTTTTAGATTGTTTTCCGTAACCGACAACTAAAACTTCGCTCAATTCAGAAGTATTTGGTTCTAACTGAATTGTCATAAAAGTTTTTTGTACAGTAACAACTTTAGTTTTATACCCTAAATACGAAACTTCGATAGTTTTTCCGTCGCCAACTGTAATTTCAAATTCACCATCAAAATTAGAAACTGCACTGTTTGATGAACTTGTTTCCATAATCGTTGCACCCGGAATTGGCACATTGTTTTCATCAACTACTTTTCCTTTTACTTTAACTCTGTCTACCGCTTTTTTTGTTGCAGCTTTTGGCGCGGCAGTTTTCTGAATCAAAACTAGTTTTCCGTTAATATTGTAATTGAAGTTTGCCTTTTTTGAAAGATCATTCAAAATTGCCGAGACAGTTCCGCCAGCAAAATTTACTGTATAAGTTGTATTGTCAGCAATTACAGCTTGTCCGTAGCTGAATTTATAATCGGTTTGTTGGCTCAATTTTGAAAATATAGAAACAAGAGTTGCTTTTTCTATTTTATTTTCTAAATTTGATTTTTTTACTAAAGTTTTACTATAACCTGTCTGTAAGGTCAGTAAAGCCAGAACTAAAAAGAAAAGACTCTTTAGATTTAAATAAGAAGTTTTAAAATACATGATTTAAGTTATTGGTTTTTTTACGATACTTAATTTATTCAAAGGCAGTTGTTCTCAGCAACTGCTTTTTTGTTTTAATCCACTTTTACTATTTCGCCATAAACTCTGAATTTTAGGTTTGTGATATAATTTATTTGCTCTAAAACATTCTCTAATGTTGCGTCTTTTTTTATGAATACCGTTAACGGCGTTGCTAATACCCGCTCATTATCGTACTGAAATGAAACGCCATATTTATATTGTAAAATTGTAATGACTTGTTTAAGAGTAGTTTGATTTAGCGTTACATCAGTTGAATACCAATTCACTAAAAATGATTTATCGGCTAATTGCTTCGTTAGTTTATTTGATTCAAACAAAGCTTCTTGATTCGGAACCAAATCAACGCTCTGCCCTTTTGAACTCACGTTTACTTTTCCGGTTACTACAATCACTTCACATTTTGATTTTGAAAGCTGAATGTGAAATGAAGTTCCTACTACTCTGGTTTTAATTTCTCTGGAAGTAATTATAAAAGGATGTTTTTTGTCTTTAGCGATTTCAAAAAATGCATTTCCTTTTAAAAGAGAAACTTTTCTTTCCTCTCCTTCAAATTTTTCAGGATATTGAAATAATGAGTTTGCTGCCAGATAAATTTTCGAGCCGTCACTTAATTGGATAGATTTGGGAATCGATGACGTTTTAAACGATAATTGCTTTTCGACAGCAATTTTTGGTTTAAGCCAAAAGCCTAAACCGGCAAGAAAAAGAATACTGGCAGCTGCTATATATTTTAAATAAGGATTAAAGGTTCTCTTTTTTCCTATTCTAAACTGAATATTATTGTAGATATCCTGAGAAACATCATCAGAATTTCCCATCGAAACTTCATCCCATTTCGATTTTTGATATTGATTGAAGGCGAAATCATTAAGCAGATTTTCTTCTGCAATCGAAGTTTTATTTCTTGAACTTTTATCGATAAGATATTCTAAACTATGCTTGATTCTTTTTATCATACTACTTATTGTTACCTATAAGTACCAGAATCTTGAAATCGTACTATCCGCAAATATTATGAAAACATCAACAGAAAGTTATCTTAAAAGTTTTTGTGAAAAATGATTAAAGGCGCCATCCAGGCTAGGTCTTTCAAGCCTTCGCGCAATTGTTTTAATGCCGATGAAATTTGGTTTTTTACCGTTTGTTTCGAAATTCCAAGTTCGTCTGCAATCTGGTCGATTGACATATCCTGAAATTTATACATTAATAAAACTTCCTTTCTTTTTTCCGGAAGCTGATCCAATAAGGAATAAAGCAAATCCATTATTTCAGGATCAATAGAAGCAAAATTGTCAATGATGTAATCTTCAAACTGATCTTCCAAAATTGTCTTGTCAAACCGATTATTTTGATAATGTTTAAAAACCTGATTTTTGACGGCGCGAAATAAATAAGGTTCAATCGCATTAATATTCAAATCATCTTTTCTTTCCCATAAATCAATAAAAACATCCTGCACGATATTCTGTGCCAAGTCTTTATCCTGAGTCATCGTATACGAAAAGGCATTGAGCTTTTTCCAGTATTGTGTATACGTTTTTTCAAAAATTTCAGGGTTCTTCATAATGGCCTTTGGTAGTATTTGGTGATGTAAAATAATGAAATACGGCACCAATAGTTTTTGTTTGAAAGTTATCTTTAAATTAAATTTCGAATTGATTTGTTTTATTAATACTACTATTTTCAGGCAAAAATGACATTTGGTTTGCGATTTCTTTTCGTTTAGCTAACACAAAAAACAATTGTCCATTTTACTTTAGTATTCTCTAAAAAAAGCAATTCTCTGTTGCTGCGTCCTCTTAATTCCACAATCCTAAATTTCATCAAAAACATGAAACAAATTTTGTTTACAGTATTATTTGCTGGAGCTATTCAGTTGAGTCACGCACAAAGCGACAACTTAAAAATCAACCAAATACAAGTTATCGGTTCGCACAACAGTTACCGCCATGCCATTGAAACTGATTTATACAACACCATTCAGGCAAAAGATACTTCGCGTTCGCTAAAAGGACTTCAGTACACACACATTAGCCTTACAGATCAATTAAATAAAGGTTTGCGCAATCTAGAAATTGATGTTCAGGGCGATTCTCAAGGCGGAAAATTTGCGCATCCAAAAGGTCTTGACATTGCAAAATCGCAAGAAGCTTACGATCCAAATGGAGAAATGAAAAAACCGGGCTTTAAGGTTTTTCACATGATAGATATCGATTTTAGAACTTCATGTTACACGCTTCAAAGCTGTCTTGCTGAACTAAAAAAATGGTCGAATGCAAATCCAGATCATGTTCCGGTTTTTATCACTTTGGAACCAAAAGACGACGATAGTTACTTAGGTACAAAAGCAGAGAAATTTACGCCTGAACTTTTTGATGCTTTAGACAAAGAACTTCGTAAAGGTTTAGGAAACAAAATTATCACGCCAGATATGGTTCGCGGAAAATACAAAACACTTGAAGAAGCCGTTTTGAACAACAACTGGCCAACTCTAAAAAATGCAAAAGGAAAATTTATATTTCTTTTAGATAATAACGGCGCAAAAAGAGATTTGTACGCATTGAATCATCCGTCCCTTAAGGGACGCGCCGTTTTTATTAATGCCGAGCCTGGAAAACCAGAAGCAGCTTGGATGTTTAGAAATAATTCTCAAGATCCTCAAATTGAAGATTTGGTTAAAAAAGGATACATCATAAGAACCAGAGCAGATTCTGACACGAAAGAAGCACGCGCCAACGATTATTCTCATTTTGAAGCTGCAAAAAAATCAGGAGCTCAAGTCATTTCAACAGATTATTATTTGCCAAGTACTTTCTTCAATTCTCCTTATCAAATTAAATATGATGATGGAACTTATGTGAGAACGAATCCTGTAAATGTGCAGTAAATTTTAACCGCAAAGCACGCAAGGTTTTTTATCAAAGATTGCGCACATAAACACGAAGTTCGCAAAGCTAAATGATAAAGCTTTGCGGACTTTGTTGCTTAAATTTTGCGAGATTAAAAGAAAACTTTGCGAACTTTGCGTAAACCTTAGCTCCCAATAGCTATCGGGATTGCGTTTAAATTACTTTAGACTTCTAATTTCACCACTTTTCAAATCAACTGTAAAATGATCGGCTGGAACTTCATGCATGAATTTATTGAAGATAATCAGGAATAATTTCATTTGCTTTTGAAGAGTTGTATCATTTGAAGCAACTGCATTTTGCAGAAACAATTTTGACAACACTTTATATTGTTTTGCTCTTTCCAACCCAACATCGGCTAAAGCTAATTCATCAGCACTTCTAAAACGGTAAAAGTCAATTAAAAGATCATTTCCCGTCCAATTGAAATCTTCTTTTTTTAGATTATTTTGAGCTAGAATTTGTACCGATTTTGTTTCAGCTTCAGTCCATTCTTTCTGAAATTGAGATCCGTTTTTCAGAATAAAATCAAAATCTTTATCTGATTTTATATTCGCCAAAACCAATAAATCCTGAGCCGAAACATTCAGAATAAAATCTTTGAAAGCAGAAGGCCAATCGTCCTTAAGAAAACGAAGACGTACTAATTCCTTCAAATGAAAATCAGTAAACTCGTGGTAAGTTTTGGTTTCTAAAATAGCTTTATTCCAAATGTCCTTTGTGTTTTGACTTTCTAAAAACTGATATTCCATTTTGTACAAATCAAAAAGTTCATCAAATCTCGGAACATTATCAATCGTGATCGTCTGAATATCGACAAGATTATCTTTCTGAATCGTCAATAATTTGTAAGCTGGAATATAAGCCGCAAGCGATGGTGTTTGAATATTTACCAAAGTATTGCCTTTTGCAGTCGTGCGTAATCCCGTATCGTTGATATGCATATGGCCACCAAAATGGATTTTTAATCCAGCATCGGCAAAAACCTGCGCTACTTCTTCAACAGGAACTCGGTTTAATTGCCATTTATTCGGACCCAATAATTCTTTAATTTCCGCGGAAGCGTCATCATTAAAATCAATCATCGGAAAATGACTGAAAGCAATCAAAGTTTTACCTCGAAGTTTGGCTTCCGCCGAAATGTCCTGAACCCATTTAATAAGATGCTTTTTATTTGAAAGCACATTATTATAACCTGTCCTCGCTTCTGAATAACTTTTGGAGTCTTTTGGATTTTCTCCGTTTTTCTTCGGAATATAAACATTTCCGTCAATTGCCATCAACCAAAGTCCGTCGATTGGTTCAACGACATAACTTACATCTGGAACTTCAAATCCAGGCGCAACATTATACACTCTATTAGTAAGTTTTGAAGCTTCAACAGCTTTTTTGAAATCGTAATTTTGAGAAGTGTAATTGGTGAAAGGAGTCGACCAAAACTTATATTTTTTATTCGGATAAAAACCGAAGTTTTTTAGATCATCTGTAATGCCAAAATAACCCATTTTAGCAATATCGGCTGTTATGACAACTGGCTGTTCGATATTCATGTTTGGCTTATACATGCCGTCTTTGCTAAAAATGGGTTGGCTTTTTCCTTCTTTTCCTAAAAAATCTTCTTTACCCGATTCCTGAGCAAATGGTCCAACCGGATCATGATTTCCAGTGGTTATAAAAAACTCAATACCATATTTTTTTTGGTACTGATCTAAAATTTTCTGTAATCCTCTTACGTGAATTGGCTGACCGTCATCGGTGTAATCGCCCGGAAGCGCAACGTATTTTATCTTTCTTTTTGCAATATCTTCAAGAGCGGCGATGAAGGCAAAATAATTTTCATTGAAAATTCTCGTCGAATGCAACTGCGAGGCCATCGTTCTTATTAACGTGTATTTTTTTGTTTTGGTATTCAAAACGCCTTTAAAATCATTATCGGAGAATGTCCCGAACAAATCCTGCAAGTGAACATCTGATAAAAATGCAACCTGTACACCGTCTAAATTCTTTTGATTTTGGGCTGAAATTGTATGATTGAAGAATAGTATAAAGAGTATAATTATTGTGGAAGTATATTTTAAATTCATAGGTTTTGAGCTTTTGGGAAATGGGAAATTATTAAAAGTAATAAGCAGCAATTTTATAGATTTAATGATGAAATGAGTTTATGTTATTGTTATCGAATGATAATTTTTAGGGGATTTTTTATTGGTTAAAAAAATGTGTAGTCCCTACGAGACAATTATATTACGGTCAATTTCTTTTCTACCGATATTGACTCCTACGGAATTTTCTAAATTGCAGTAAGTTTACCTCGTTAGAGGTTAAATATCGGTACAAAATAGATTTTCATACGCCGAAAAAAGTCCCGTAGGGACTACATACAAAATTATTTAACTACAAATAAATATCAAAAAAAGGCTGTCAGGAATGACAGCCTTTACATTAAAACCTAAAATTTAATGTATATAAAACCATTATGACGAATGGTTTATGATTATTTTTTAATAAAACGCCTTACTGTTTTGATTCCATCTTTCTCCAATGAGATCAGGTAAATTCCGCTTTTTAAATTAGCAACATTGATACTGTTGTTGTTTACTGTTTGTGATGCAACTGTGGCACCACCTTCAGAATTGATAACACTTACATTTGCGCCAGAAACTTCTGAACTAAAGAAAAGTGTATCTTCTGTTGGATTTGGGTAAATAGTAACACTTGCAATATCTGTAGGAGTTTCAGCAGTTGGGACAGCAGATTTTGCAGCTAAACCTGATGCCGACTTAGTAATTCTAAACCAGTTAATATTGGCTCCTGAAGCTTGAATATATATTCCAAAGTTATATGTTCCGGCATTTACATTTACAGTTTGAGAAACCGTTTGCCAGTTTTGCCATCCTCCTGTATTTGGGATATTAACAGCGCCAAGCTGAATTGTTCCTGCATTTAAATCAGATGAAATTCTAGCTCCGTTAACAGCACTTGCCACTCTGTATTCAATAACATAATTGCCAGATGTTGGGAAATTAATATTGTAATACGCCATCCAGTCTCCTGTATCACAGTAACCTACGTTTAATCCTCCGCCTGTATCTGTAGTAGCTTCTGTTTGAACACCGCTCATTGTATTATAACTTTCAGCCTGAATTAAAGTCCCTGTTCCCGAAGGATTACTTCCTGTAATTACCTGATTGATGGCTGTTAATAGTGATTTTGAGCCTGTTGCGTCCTGAGATAATTCCCAAATCATAACTCCACCTGCGTTTTGAATCGCAAAAGTTGTTTTTGCTTTAATTGTTGGAATTCCGTTATAATAAATCGTGTTTCCAACCTGATCCTGATTTTCTGCTCCCGGATATTGCGCTACGATATTAGCATAAGAAATTCCCTGATTTGCAGATGCTCCAAAACCGTATCCGTAAAAAGGTAATCCGATGATGGCTTTGCTTGCCGGTAAACCTCTTCCTGTCCAGTAATTAAATTGGTTCACAGCCATACTGTATGGAGAATGCTGTCCCGGATTGTTGGGCTGCCATGGCCCAGTTGCATCGTATGCCATGATATTAATCCAGTCGTAAGCCGCAAAAGTAGATGCAGGTACATTAGCACCACCATATCCTTCTGAAAGCGCTGCTGAGATCAGTTTACCATTGGCATGCAATTTATTCGCCAAAGCAATAACAAATCCGCCGTAATCACCATTGATTGCCGGACCTTCTAAATCTACGTCGATTCCATCAAAATTATGCGCCACAACATAATCGTAGAGTTTTTGAATAAAAGCCGTTCGGTTTGCTGGCGTAATGAGGTTAAAATAATTGTCGCGAATCGCACCGCCTTCAGAAACGGAACCTCCTCCAAGCGAAACAAAAACTTTAATGTTTTGCGCATGTGCAGCGTTGATGATAGCATTGCTTCCGGAATTAAACGTTAAATATCCATTGGCATCAGGATTTTCGAATGCAATATTGATATGCGTTAATTTACTGTACTGAATTGTACTTGAAAAGGCGTTCAAGTCTATCCAGTTTGGAATGTAGGCTATAACTTTTTTCTGCTGAGCTACAGCTAAGTTAAAAACGCTAAAAACTAAAATAATCATGCATTTCTGCAGCATTCTTCGGTAATTGTTTTTCATAATAATTGTTTTAATAGATTAATAAACTCGTAAATATTGGGACGGTTATTGAGTTGTATTTTTTTTGATTTTAGATTTCAGACTTTAGATTTTAGATTTGACTGTTTATGCAATCTAATTTCGTAGAACTAACACTACCTAATTATTATCTAAGAATCTAAAGCCCGAAATCTGGTTTTTAAAACTATTTTTTTATGAAACGTTTGATCGTTTGTTTACCATCTTTTTCAAAAACAATAAAATAGATTCCTTGTTTCAAATGCGAAACATCAAAACTGTTATTATTTATTTTTTGAGAGGTTACAGTAGATCCCGTTTGTGAATCGACAATTTTTACACTTCCGCCAGAAAGATCTGTAGTTACATAAAGTGTATTTTCAACCGGGCTTGGATAAACATTTAAAACTGTTTCAACTGGAGCTTCTTCTTCTGGAGCTTTCGCTAAAGCTGTTTTTGCAGCAGCGCCCGCACCTACTTTAGTAATTTTAATCCAGTTGATGTTCATTCCGGTATTTTGAATATAGATTCCGAAATTATAGGTTCCTGCATTTACATTTACCGTTTGAGAAACTGTCTGCCAGTTTTGCCATCCTCCAGTATTTGGAATATCAACATTTCCTAAAAGAATTGCTCCAGCATTTAAATCAGAAGATAATCTTCCACCTGTAACTGCACTTGCCACTCTGTATTCAATTAAATAAGAACCTGTTGTTGGGAAATTAATACTGTTATACGCTAACCAATCGCCAGTTTCTGTATAACCAACATTTGAACCTCCGCCAGTATCCGTAGTTGCTTCAACCTGAATTCCACTCATTGCTGAATAATCTTCTGCCTGAATTAAAACTGAAGTTTGAGAACTTGTAGCCGGAATTAATTTCCATTGTCCGCAAGTTTGGTTGTTGTTATCCCATTGCTGAATAATGGCTCCAGAAGCGGTACTTGCTCCGGCAACCTCAACAATTCTTCCGCTGTGTCTTGCAACAATTTTGTAATATCCGTCTCCAGTTGAAACCAATACAAATTGTTGATTTGTAGTCGCATTGTATGGATATTGCTCTAAACGTGCTCCGTTTGCTTTATTGAAATTGTTGATATCTAAAGATTGTCCGCTATGATTCGCAATGATTTTATATAAGCCATCACCTAAATGTGTGAATACAAATTTTTGGTTATTACCAGAAGTCAATGCTCCTTGATTGATTCCCGCAGCATTTGCCATACTTGAATTCCAAACATCCATGTATAAACCGCTGTTTCTGTTTTGTAAAAAGAAAGTCTGGTTTCCTAAAGTTGTAGTTCCGTTTGCAATAACTCTTATGGAAGTTACTTTGTCATTCCAAGTTGTGTTTAGACAAGAATTATCAGAATTAATTACGGTTGAAGCTCCTGTAAAATTATCATCCTGATATAAAATCGCCTGATAACCTTGTGTAATTTTAAGCGAAGAAATATCATCATTTAAAACACCTAAAGTATTTAAACGAGCCAAGTTATAATCTCCAATTGTTAATCCGCCAGAAAAACCTGTGTAGTTACAATCTTTATAAACCGTAATAACATCTGTCGAAGCTGGCACAGAAGGAACTGTTCCTGCATAACCTCCAAAAGAAGCTATTACTTTTGTTGGTTGCGGAGAATGAAGTGATGGAGATTGATCTGCAACATCATCATACGCAAAACCATAAGCCAGATTATCAACATTAATTCCCGGTAAATGCCAGAATTTAGAATAATGGTTTGTTGGGTTTACCTGATAATATTTTGAAGCGTCGTACCAGTTTTGTTGTCCTGGATTTGTTGTTGTAACATTTACAACATGTCGGTTAATTGCCGCTGTTAATTGTGCCTGAATCACAAGATCTAAATCTCCGTCGACCAATCTTCTGTCCAGAACACCTTTTCCTTCAAGGGCTTCCTGAGTACTTGGTCTGTATTGAACTCTTCCTGTACGGCCAACAAAACCTCCAGACTGTCCAACCATTTCAAGTTGTTCACCAATAACTCTTCCTTTAAAAACTCCGGCATCTCCGGCATAAAATATTAAATCTTCATTTTTGTATTTGTTCCAAATCGCGTCGATATAAGATTTTAAATAGTTTTCGTATGGTCCTCCTGGTGCATATGCTGGTGTTTTAGACGGAGCTGTAATTTCTCCTGTTGCATCGTTTACACAACCTTGAAATTCTGCCGGAACATTGGCTTTAAAAGCAGCAACGATATCAGCATGTTTTTTTAAATCTCCAACTCTCTTTTGGTAACCATTTGTACCAAATAATTCCAATCCCATTGGATATTTATATGAATCTACACGTGTTGGATTTCCAAAGAAACCATATTGATTGTTAGTCAATTCGATCATTTCGTATAAAATTCCCTGATTCGGATCTGTTGCATTCTGCGGATTTGGCGAAGCATATCCTGACGGAGCGCCGTTTGCACCAAAAAAGTAAAAATACAACTGCGAACCTTTAGAAATAAAAACCCTGCAACCTGCAATTAATGGCAATGTGAAGGTTTTATTTGGAATTTCACTCAGCTTTGTAAAACACGCCGCATATTTTGAGTTTTGTCCCGGTCCGGTATTTCCGCCATAAGTTGGCCCTGTAACAGTATTGTAAGATGAACTCATTGGTAAAACCTGACTTGTTTTGGCATTTACCCAAACATGGTTTCCGGTTGTATAATCGATTCCCACAATTGCAACATATAATTCATTGTCATTAAACGTAGAAGTATTACTAATTGTAAAAGGAATAGCACCTTGTCCGTACATTAAAACAGATAGGAATGTCAGCATTACTGCTAAAAAAAACTTCTTTTGTAACTTAAAATTTCTCATTGTTTAGATTTTTTGATTAATAAAAATTTGTTTCTAATTAGTAAGAATGAGAAAATAAAATGTGTAAAAAATTGGGTGTAACTATTTCGGGTCATTACACCCAACTGATTTTTAATTATTTCTTAATTAGCTTTTTAGTCCAGCTTTTTTGATCTGATTTGAAATTCAGAATATAAATTCCTTCTCTTAGTCTGCTCAAATCAATTACACTTTCACTTGCTTCTTTTTCAGGTTTATTCTGAAGAATCAGCGTTCCTGAATTGTCATAAATCGTGATGGTTTTGTTGTCCAAATTTTCCGGAATTGCAACTTGAAGATAGTCGCTTGCCGGATTTGGATAAATGGCAAAAACAACACTTTCAGACGCACTTTCGTCCACTATAACATTCGCTTTTTTAGCGGCAGAAGCAGATCCGTAGGCTTCAATTTCATACAATGAATATCCGTAAGGAGCTAAAGCTTTTGTTGTACATAAAATTCTAAGATATCTACCAGTTCCGCTTACGGTTAAATCATCTGTTCCTCCGTCGCTTGCTGTTTGTGTATTGATAGTTTCATTTTCTGTGAAAACATTATCTGTAGAAAGCTGTACTTTATATTGTGTTGCAAAAGCTGCTTCCCATTTTAAAACCACGCGATTCAAATTATAATTACTTCCCAAATCAACATAAATCCATTCTGTCGCATTGGCAAAAGAACTCGCCCATCTTGAAACTTTTCCGTCTCCATCTGTAGCTTTACCTGCTGATAAAGTCGGATTTTCTTCTGTAGAAGCTGTTGCAGTTTTTGATAAAGCTAAATTTACATTCGGATCTGGCGTAATATTTCGAACAATAACATCGCTGAAAACTCCTGTTCCTAAAGTTCCATTCGCGTGAGATGTAACCGCCATTCCAACATAAATGGTATTAGCCATAGTAATTGTTTTTGGAGTTCCAAGCTGTGTCCAAGTTGCTCCATTATCAGAAGTGTAAGAAGTAAATACATTTCCTGAACGAACCACACGAACCCATTTTGGAGCCGTTCCTGCTGCAACATCTGCAACGGTTACTCCTGACGTAGCATTTCTTGATAAAAACTCAACTCCTGCAGCTGGTGTCACATCGGTCATCGCATGTTTGGAAGTTGGTGTAAGCGTTTCGCGAAACATAACTCCAGCTTTTGCATAAGTATTTGTATTAGTAAGCGAATTTACTTTAGCAATAATTTCAGCATCGCCCGTAATGGATTGGTTAACAAATTGAAATTGATCACTGGTTTCCCAAATATCAGTTCCTGAACCTTTAATAGTGAAAGTTCCGCTAGAATGTGTCGCTTCACCCGCAGGCGTTACCGCACCTAAATCTGTACTAACCCACGGAGCAGGTAATCCAACCGGGGTTTCTGTAGAAACTAAGTTTAAAGCTCTAAGATTATCAAAATAATAGGTGTTTCCAGAATTTGTTCCTGGCTCGTATAAGAAAACAAAACGGTTTACTTCATTATCTGCGGTCGAAGCATCTGGCGTACTTACATACGTAAAAGTCACTGTATGCCAAGTATTCGTTTGTTTTACAACTCCCTGATAAATACTATGCCTTCCAACAGGATAGTTTGACGGAACAGAAGCACTGCTTTCTGCCTGCCACGAAATAATTGATCCAACTGGAGCTGATGTATATACATCCATGGCGAATTTTTTAGTTCCGGCTTTAAAATCTCCAATATTGGTTAAAGTGGTATTGAATGAGAAGTTATCATACAATTCTGTTGATTTACGAACGTATCTTCCAACGTTTGATGAAGTGTTGATTCCCGTTGCACTAGGATTTGCTACGTTTGCTGTATAAGTTCCGATAGCATCTCTAAATGTAATATTGTGAACCGTTTGATAATCTTCATAAACTACTCCAGGCGTATAAGTATCCGGAAGTTTTGTTGCGCCAATTCTGATATTATCAATATAATACGTATCACTCGTATAAGAACCTGAATTGAATAATAGAACCATTTGGTTAATTGCTAAATTCGAAGTTCCGGCATCTGGACTTGAATTGTAGTAGAATGTTAGCGTTTCCCATTGATTCTGTTTCGTTGTAATTGCTACATAATTACTATTTCTTCCTGTTGGATAATTTGCCGGAAGCGAAGTCGCACTATTTTCAAAATTCATACTTACAACTGTTCCAACCGGAGCTGTTGTATAAACATCAATCATGATTTTATTGGTTTGGTTTTTGAATAAACCAGCATCTTCGATTGAAGTTTGTGTATTAAAGAAAAGTACGTCGTATTGTTCCGTTACATTTCGAACGTATCTCGCCACATTTGCAGACGAGTTAACTGAATTTGAACCCGGATTTGCTACAACTGTGTAAGTTCCTGTCGTAGTTCCTTTTATAATTTTATTGATGCCGTCGTAATTCTGCAATACATCTGTCGCAACAATTGGTTTTTCCGGAGTAGCTCTTGTCAATAAATTATCAAAATAATATGTCGCTCCAGAATTTGAATTCGATTCAAAAAGTAAAGCGACATTATTGATTGTCAAAGCACTTGTGTTTGGATCGATAATCTTTTCAAATTCAAATTCAATCGTTTCCCATTTATTCTGAACCGTTGTAGTCGCTTTGTAACCGCTATGTCTTCCTGACGGATAATTAGTTGCCGTAGTAACATTACTATTTTCTAACTGCATAGAAATTTTTGTTCCAACCGGTGCTGAAGTATAAAGATCAAAAGAGATTCTTTTTCTTCCTGACACATAATCATTTGCATTGCTGATTACGATATTTTTGATATTGAAAACATCATACAATTCAGAAGAGTTACGAGCATATCTTCCAACTAAAGTCGAAGTATTGATTCCAGTTGCAGATGGATTTGCAATTGCTTCTGTCAAAACTCCCGTTTTATTTCCGTAAACAACATTTCTGTTCGTTTGAAAATCTTCCTGAATTTTCTCTACCGGAATTGCAGCTTCAGTCGTTACAGCCAATTTATAAGTATTTGCAGTACATCCAGAAGTTGTTGCCGTTACCGAAACATCTCCGCCTGCAGTTCCCCAATTTACAGTTACAGCATTAGTTCCTTGTCCAGCGGTAATTGTAGCTCCCGAAGGAACTGTCCAGTTGTACGTTGCACCTGCAATAGCATTAATAGAATATGTTTTGCTAGTTTCATTTTGATACACTTTTGCATCTCCCGCAACGCCATATTTATAACTTCCGTCATAAACACGAACGTAATCTACCTGCAATTTTGCCGGAAAATCTCCAGGAATTGGCGCAACACCCGCACCATTTACACTTGTATAAGGCGTTCCTGCGCTACCTACAGCAAGATTTAAAATGATATAAAACTGACTATCATTAAATGGCCATCCGCCGTTTACAGTAGTATTTGGACTTGCGGTGTGAAATAAAACATCATCAACATACCATTTTATAAAATTTGGTCCCCATTCTACCGCATAAACGTGAAAATCTGTAGACAAATCTGTTGGAGAACTGTAACTTCTTCCTGTAAAATGATATCCGTTTCCGTCATAATGAATTGTTCCATCTACAGATTGTGGGTTTCTGTGTTTGGCTTCCATAATATCAATTTCACCTGTGTATGGCCAGTTTCCGTTAACGGGAAGCATCCAGAACGCAGGCCATGCACCTTGTCCGTTTGATAACTTCATACGAGCTTCAACTCTACCGTATTTAAGGGAATACTTTCCTTCAGTAGTTAATTTTGAAGAAGCGTAAGGCTGATCAGGAAATGATCCGTTTGGTTGGTATTTAGCCTCAATATTTAAATAACTGTTTGCTCCTTCTTTAACAATTGTCGCCTGATTTGGATCGTAGCGTTGCGCCTCAGCATTTCCAAATCCGCAAAGCGAAGGGCAGCCATTTCCAGAAATACTCTGCCATTTGGTTAGATCGACAGTAGTACCGTTAAATTCATCAGACCAAACTAATGTTTTGCATTGCGCCTGAACTTTTAAAAGTGGCAGCAACACAAATAATGCTACAACCAAAAATTGTTTAAAATAATAGAATTTGTCTTTCGGTGGTCGGCCGAAAAAAGAGTCATTTTGTTTCATTTTTTTAGTTTTTTGTTAGTAAAGCTTATTACCGTAATAAAAACCCATTTTGCAGTAAACAGGTCATTATCTTAATAATAATCCGACAATATTAACAAATAAATCAGGCTAGACTTACATTTTTGAGTACGGTTTGACTACGGTGATTTAAAAAAAATGAAGAAAAAAAGCGTAAAACTACTTAGGATATTACTTACGAGATAAAATTCCATTTTTTGGAACTTATCCTTAATCTTAAAAGCTGCAAAAGATTTTAAACGTGTGAAAAATTTTAAACACGTAGAAACATAGATTTTCTTCTTGCTTCTTATTTGAGATTATAAAAAAAGCTCGCTTTCACACATAGCTATGTTTACTTAAACTATTGAAACGCCTTTTTTATAGACAAAGTAAACTATGTTTCTAGGTGTTTGAATAATTGTCTAAAAATTTAGAATGAATTCAGTGATATTTGCATCTGAAGGAAGTTGCAATTTTTTTCGAATTCTGTATCGGGTATCTTCAACTCCACGAACAGAAATTCCTAAAAGTGGGGCAATTTCTTTTGTATTAAAATTCATTCGCAGATAAGCGCACAAACGCATATCGCGAGGAGTCAGTTCCGGATAAGTTGTTTTCATTCTCTGCATAAAATTATCATGGAGCTGATTGAATATTTCCTCAAATTCGTTCCAATGTTTGTCGCCCTGCAATTCGTGATCGATTAGTTTGTTTATTTTGGTCAATAAACTAAAGTTCACATTTGGATCGTTATTCTTGTCCATCTGTCCGATCAATTCTTTTATCGAAAGTAGAATTTCATTTAAATGAATAAGATTCACGGTATTTGAAGCTACTTTGGCATTTTTAAGATTGATCGTTGTTTCGAGATTTTCCCGAACTATAGCCATATTTTCCTGCTCCAAATTCAACCTCTGCTCGTTAAGTTCAGCACGGGCGCGCAATAATTCTTTTTCCTGATTAAGAATTAATTGCTGACGATCATGCTCAGCCACCGATTTTTGATATTTAATAATCAAATAAATGACAACACAATAAAGTATAAAATACAAAATATAAGCCCAGATCGTTCTGTACCACGGCGGTAAAATTTCAAATCGAAAAACCGCTTCTTCGCTTACCACATCATAAATGTTTTTTGCCCTTACGTGAAAAACATATTCGTTTTCAGGTAAGTTTGTATATTCTTTTTCGTTTTGTAAACTGTAATCTGACCATTTGGGTTCAAAACCTTCCAACCAGTATTCGTATTTTGTAGCATCGGCTTCATCGTAAAAAAGAGATGAAAAAGAAAAATGCAATGCGTTATTAGAATGCGATAAAATAGGTGAGATTTTTTCTCCAGCTTCTTTTGTTTTATTCGGTAGCACATCATAACGGCTTGAAAATATCAAACTATCTTTGGGAAAAATACATTTCACTTCTGAAATTACCGCTTTGTATTTTGTTTTGTATTTCTTGTTTTTAATGGCATTATAATGAATTAAACCATCTTGTGTTCCAAAAAATACATCACCGCTCGTTGTCGTTTGAATATTCTCAAAACCAGGAACATATGAGTAACGAAGTTTTCTAAAGGGCAGTTCTTCAACTTCAAAACTTCCGTCTGGTTTTTTCGTCATTTTCCCAGTATTTTCCCCAGAAATGTACCAAATATTATTTTGATTATCGGGTTTTAATAATCGAATATGATTTTCTAAACCTAGATATTTTTTAAAAATAGGTTCAGGAATCATTTTCTTCGAATGAGCATCTTGTTTGTAAACTCCTTTTGTGGTTCCAAAAAGAATTTGATTATCAATTTTAAAAGTATTCAGAAACAAACTCGATGGAAATCCATTTTTATCATTGTAGAATTCAACTTTTGAAACCGCATCAAATGTTTTATTAAACTGAATTTTATAGATTCCTTTGTATCCGTGGGCAATCCAAAAATTACCGTTTTTATCTGTTTCTATGACACGGCTGCTTTCTTCAAAGCCTTTTATTTTATTTTGATAAACCCACGAATTATTTTTTTTTTTAAGAAGATACATTCCGTTATAACCGCCAACAAGCAATAAATCAAGATGATTAGGAACTAAAACTCCTTTCCACGCACCATCAACTTTTGCCAGTAACTTTGCTGAATTACCGGAAATTTCATAGATTCCATTTTTTTCAAAAGCCAAAAGCGAATTTCCAAAAACACTAATATTCCAGACATTTTCAAACATTCCAGAAATGTGTTGAAAGTTCGCGTTTTGATGTTTGCCGTTTTTATAAGACTGCCAATCCATCCAAAATAAACCATTGTCTGTGGCTATATATAATTTATTCTGATAAATCTGACTGCAGTAAATTTTGGTTTCTGAATTTGAAGTATCCAAAACTCTGGACAATGGCGAAGAAATCTGAATTTGCGAAATTCCTTCTTTGAGTGTAACCCACAAATTGCCTTCTTTATCAACCTTAAGATTCGTTACATAATCATTCTGAAGTCCCATTTTTTTATCAATATGCTGAATCAAATGTCCCGAACTATCTATAACTATCAACCCAGATTGTCGGGTTCCAATTCCGAAATACCCATCAGAAAGCTGGATACCAGTAGAAATTTGATTTTGCTTCAAAACATTATCTGCTTCAGTTAAAAAAGGCTTTAACTGATTATTTTTAAAAGTATAAAGTCCGTTTTTTTGCGTAAAAAGTAAAAGACCATTTTGAGTTTCAAAGATTTTTCTGATTTTCATTCCGGCAAACTTCTCTCCATTTGTAATCGAAATTAATTTATTGTCTTTTAATTTCAATAAACCTTTGGTATTATGCGAAACATAGATTTCTTTATTGACTTCGAAGAAATCATCAAATTTTTCTTTAGACTTTAAAACCTTGATTTTATTGTTGTTGTAGATAAAAATTTCTTCATAAGAGAAAAAAATCACTTCGTTATTTCGGATAACGGTATGTATAACATCTCCAAAATTCCGAGCTGATTCCGGGAGTAATTTTACTAAAGATGTATATTGATACTGCCCGTTTGGCAATTGAATCGCATAACCAAAATCGCCCTGAGCACCAACATACATTTTATCTTTTTTATCGATGGCAAGCGAGCGAACCATACTCCTATTTTCCGGTTGTGTAACGATGCTCCAACGAACGCCATCAAATTGCATAATCCCGAAATGATTAGCAAAAAACATCATTCCTTTAGAATCCTGCAAAACATCCCAGTTTTCGGAAGCGGCCTTGTAAGTTTTCGGATTATAATTAATTATAAAAGGAGCACCAATTTTTTTAATCTGCGCATTTAAAACTGGACAAATGAGCAATATTGATAAAATTAAAATTCTTATAAATTTCGTCATTTTTGTTTCTGTCTGTAGGTTATTTGCGATTTTTGGAATCACAACTTCAAAAATAACTCTTTGGGAAAAGTCATTTTTCTTTAGGCAAAACACATTCAGTTTTTAAATGTATTAATAACAATTATTCATTATTATCAAACCAAAAAAGAGAATGTCGAAATTCAAATATATAAAAATTTATTTTAATGCAATAAATTACATTTTAATCAAACAATTTTACAATTGTAAGGGAAAAATTTCAAGTTTTAAATTCCAAATTCCGGTGGCGACCATTGTCAACTTTGTCAAAGTTTAAAACTTTGACAAAGTTCTCTACTTGTTTAACCTGAAACGAAATCTGAAATCTGAATTCTAAAATCTAAAATTCCAGCATCTCGCTCAACTCTTCAAAACTATTAAAAAGAATTGCTCCTTCTTTTTCTAAATCTGCATTATTAAAACCATTTGCAAAACCGTACACTTTAAATCCACCACTAATTCCAGCCTTTACTCCGGCTTTGCTATCTTCCAGAACAATACAGTCTTTCACATCAAAACCCATTTCTTTAGCAGCATGCAAAAATATTCCCGGTTCAGGTTTCCAACTATTGATTTGATAGGAACTAAATATTTTATTTTTGAATTTATCCAATAAACCTGCCACTTCAAGATTTAGCTTTATTTTTTCAACCGGACCGCTGGAAGCTACGCAATATGGGATTTTTAATTTTTCGATATTTTCGATAAATTCAATAACACCTTCCATTGGTTTTACTTGAGTTTTAAATGCTTCAAAGCTTTTTTGGCGGTATTCTGCTTCGAAAGAGTCGGGAAGTTTTTGATCGATTGTTTCTTCAATATGGCGAAAACAGTCTTTTAAATTTCGTCCGTTGAAATTACGATAGGCATCTTCAATATGCATTTCAAAGCCATGCTCTAATGCCATTTCAAGCAATATTCCGTTACCGATTTTTTCTGTATCTACCAAAACTCCGTCACAATCGAAAATTATACATTTAACTTCCATACTTTTTATTTACATTTTTAAAATTGTCTGATAAACCAATCAAATGAGAAAATGTAAATTACGAAAATTATCCTGTAAATCGAGAATGTTTTTTAAAGTGAAGCTGAAATTTTGGAAATCATTTGAACAATGAAATCAGCTTGTACGGGATTTATTTTCTTTAAAGCTTCGGCAGTTTGAAACCATTCGCCTTTGTCAACTTCGGGGAAACTTTCTAATTTTCCAGATTTTGGCGGCCATTCCATTTCAAAATTATTACTTTTTATTAAAGTCTCATCAAGGTCAAATTCTACCGCCCAAGCATGAACAATTTTACCCGATTTAAGTTTTACATATTCCAGTTTTATAAAATCACCATTAACTTCAAAACCAGTTTCTTCTTTAAACTCGCGGATTGCTGCAGCAAGAGGATCTTCATCTTCAGTAAATTCACCTTTTGGAATCGACCAGCTTTCTAAATCTTTGTTTTTCCAAAACGGACCGCCTGGATGTACCAAAAAGAAAAAAGTAGTTTTATCAACGAATTTATACAATACTATTCCTGCGCTCTGTTTCATCTAATTTGTTTTACATAAATATCGGGTTTCTTTTTGAATATCAACAATTTAATTATGGTTTACCATTTGGCGATAGAGCATTAAAATTCCGTTTTCGTCTCTTTTCCAGATATTTGTGCTTTTTCCGGTCACAATAGCTCTTCCCTTTTTATTATCCCACGAAACATCGACATAATAATAACCATATTCGATAACAAAATTATGAAGCGGAATCATTCTGCTAGCTTTTATGGATATCGAATCAATAGAGACTCCATTTGGTTTCTCGTGTTCTACAAAGTAAGGCTTGATATTTTCCATTCCAATGAACATTGGAGAATCGTAAGTTAGGTAAATAGCATCTTTTGTAAAAAATTCATCTGCATGTTTCTCGCCTTCTCTATTTGTTACAAGTTCGGCAATACGTTGGTTACGTTTATTGACTTCGTTTTCTAAAGATTTTTCAATTTGTGGTTTTGGAATTTCATTAGAATTTGTTTTTATAAATGAAAATTTAGAACCGTCAATTGCTTTATCTGCGCCCCAGATTTCTGATATTAAAGTTAGTTTTACATTTTTTTCAATTTTCCAGACATTCAAATATTTTCCATCGTAAACTAATGCTTCACCTTTTTTATTTACCGAATTAATATTGAAAGTTCCAATCTCAATTGCCCAATTATCAATCTGTTTCACTTCATAAATAACCTTTTTATAAGCGTTTATTTTAAAATTAGAAAACCATTGCTTATAATAGGATTTTATATCCTCTTTAGT
Source organism: Flavobacterium xizangense (assembly GCF_054075145.1). Taxonomy (NCBI): domain Bacteria; kingdom Pseudomonadati; phylum Bacteroidota; class Flavobacteriia; order Flavobacteriales; family Flavobacteriaceae; genus Flavobacterium; species Flavobacterium xizangense. Next base: position 60,270 of record NZ_JBSIPG010000008.1, read on the forward strand.
ATATAGAGCTTTGTGATATTCGGGCATGCAAACAGGTTCTTTATCATCATAATATTTGATGATAATACTGCTGTCATTACGCAAAAAAGAATCTTCAAACTGATTATTTATTGCTATGAGTTTTTCTTTTAATTGTTCCGTATTTTTAATGATTTGTCCTTGTAGGTTCACAAAAACTAAAAACAATATTATTAATAAATATCTCTTTTTCATGCTTTTACAATATTAAAATGGATTGTTAAAAGTAGAAAAAGAAATTTAAAAAAACTGCAAATCAATTCATTAAACAATGTTAGAGATATAGTGCATTGGTTTATTTCTGAAACTTTTTACCTTGTACTATTTTACTGAATTAACTTTGAAATAACATTCTTCATACTTTTGAATTAAAATATCTGGTTCTATAGTTTTGACATTCATTTTGAAAAACTCATTTCTTGGTTTCTGTACAGAATTACCCCAATTCCGTATTTACAGTTGTTTTAGAATTTGTACTTTTATAAAATACTATCAAACTAATTTCCTGAAAAATTAAATTACAAATTGTGAAAAAGCATCTTTTACTAACTACTCTTTTGGCAAGCACTTTTGCCATGCATTCTCAAAACAAAACCATTACCATTACCAATTCGCTTAAAGTTGATCGAGAATTTGAAACAGTCGAATTAACTAAAAAAATACTTGGATTACCTACCGATGCTAAACTTGAAAATTACACTATAAAGGATAAAAGTTCCAATTCATTTCTAGAAACCCAAACAGTTGATAATGACAGCGACGGAACGATGGATGTGCTTTTATTTCAGCCAAAAGTAAAGGCTTCTTCAAAACAGGATTTTGAAATTTTAGTAGGAACCAATCCGAATGCATCGCAAGTTGCAAGCTGTTATTCTAGATTTGTACCCGAAAGAATAGATGATTATGCATGGGAAAACAATAAAGTTGCTTTTAGAGCGTATGGTCCAGTGGCGCAAAAAATGGTCGAAAATAAAGTTTCTGGAGGTGCTTTGACCAGCGGTATAGACGCTTGGCTAAAAAGAGTCGATTATCCAATCATCAACAAATGGTACGACAAAATGACTACAGGAAAAGGAACTTATCATAAAGATACTGGCGAAGGTTTAGATAATTTTCAGGTTGGCGACAGTCGCGGAATTGGCGGAATTGCCGTAAATGTAGACGGAAAATATTATTTTTCGAAGAATTTTGTCAGCTGGAAAACGATTACAACGGGACCTATCAGAACGAGTTTTATTTTGACTTACGCCGACTGGGACGCAAAAGGAAGCAAAATAACAGAATCTAAATTAATCAGTTTAGATTACGGAAGTTATCTTTCTCGTTACGAAACATCAGTTACTGGAACTGCAACTATTGCTGTCGGAATAACACTTCACGATAAAAAAGGAACTATTGGAACTGATTTAAAAAATGGCTGGCTGAGTTATTGGGAACCAATCGACGATTCAGAAATCGGAATGGGATTAGTAGCTCCAAAAAACACCATCACAAGCTTTGATAATCACGTTACAGACGAAAAAGAATTAAGCAATTTGTATGGAAATATCGCTGTTAAAAACGGAAAAGCAATTTATTATACTGGTTTTGGATGGAAAAAAGGAAGTCCGTTTCAAAACAAACAAGAATGGGAAAATTACTTGACTTCTTTTGCTGCGAAAATAAACAATCCACTTGTTGTTAAAGTGAAGAAGTAATTTTATTTGGCCACGGATTATGCGGATTTTAACCGGTTGACACAGATTTTAATATTCATTGTTGAGTGAAAAATAACCTGTGATAATCTGTTAAAATCCGCATAATCTGTGGGCAAAACCATTAGTTTTTATTCGGAAAATAATTCTCTTTTAAAATAATTTCCAACGGAATATAATTTGTTGATTCCGTTTCTTCCTTAAGGACTAATTTCTTGTACAAATAATTGATTCCCATATAGCCTTGCTCCTCTGGTCTTTGATTAATCAGGAAATCAATTATGCCTTTATTCAGGTATTCAATATTATCTTTCAATAAATCGAATCCAATAATTCGGATACCTTTAATATTATTCTTTTCTAAAAATCGGGCTACAATATAAGCTCTAGAATTGGGCACAAAAACACTGTGAATGTCTTTAAACATTTCCATACACAATTGATCTGTTCCTGAATCTTTAACCGTAATTTCAGAAAACGTAAAATTCGTTAATTCATCATGATCTTTAAAATAAGAATAAAATCCATCGATTCGCTGAAGATAAACCGATGTGCTTTCAATTTCTCTTGTTATTTTAAAAACCAAAACCTTTCTTTCGTTTTTTACCGCAAAACTAATCAGTCTTCCGGCAAGATAACCGCTTTGAAAAGCATTCTGACCGACATAAGCATGTTCGTTTTCTTCAGAAATATTCGAATCGATCATAACAATCGGAATCTGTTTTTTTTGATATTCATTCAAAAACCGAACAGAATCTTCATAAAAAATGGGAGCAAAAAGTAATCCGTCGCAGTCAAAATCAATTACATTTTGAATTTGCTTTTGAAAAGATTCCTTGTTAAAATCATAGAAAAAATAATCCAGCACAACGCCAAATTTCCCAAACTCTTCTGCCGCTTTTTCTACACCTGTAATTTGGCTTTTCCAATATTCCAGATTTTCATATTTGGGCAAAAAAACAGCAAAATGAAACTTCTTGTTCAATGCTAGATTGCTCGCTAAAATATTGCGCTTATAGCCATATTCTTCAATAATGGCATTAACTCGATCTACATTTTCCTGTGCAACCTGCCCACGATTATGAATAATCCTGTCAACCGTTCCTGGCGATACATTAGCAAGTTCTGCTATTTTTTTAATTGTTATGATATTTCTGATATTTAGGTTAAAAGAATGGATTAGCTGTATAAAATTATTATTTTTTTTATCAAATATAAGTTGTTTTAGATCACTTTTTATATACATTTGCAAAACACCGTGTGCGTACACGCAAAAATACACAAATGATAAAAAGGACAATAACAATTTGTGTTTATTTTTTGAATTTAATTGTTTAAAAAGTTAAAAGTTATTTTAACAATATATAACTGTATTTAATTAATATTCAATATTTTTAATTAAATCAATTAAATAAAAGATTTTAATAAAGTAAAAAGATAAAACAATCCTTTTCAGGCAGTTAAATAATAAAAAAAACAAAACCTGACACGAAACAATAAAATACACAACAAACAACTAGAAGCCAGTGTTTTAAGCACAATCATTTAAATTAAAAATAGAAATATTTTTATAGCAAATAATTAAAGGCACTAATTTTTAATTTAACTGAAAAATGAAACCTTTGTTTTTGTGTTTCTGACAAAGAAGAATTATTCAAAACAAAATATAAAACCAAATAAAATGATAGTAGATTCATTACATAACGCAGCAAAATATTACGGCTTGCATCCCAACTTTAAAAAAGCTTTTGATTTTGTAGATCAAAATGACATCAGCAAATTGGAAGAAGGCGTTTTAGAAATTACTGAAGGATTAAAAGTAATCATAATTGCCGGCGAAGGAACAACCAAAGAAGAGAGCATCAAAGGTTTTGAATGTCACGACAAAAACATTGACATACAAATTGTAGTAAAAGGTCCGGAAACTTATGCATGGAAACCAAGAGAAAAATGTGTAAGTCCAAATGGGGATTATAGCGATGAAAAAGACGTACGTTTTTTTCATGACAAACCCGACATGTTTTTTCAATTACAGGAAAAACAGTTTACCATTTTATTTCCAGAGGATGTTCACGCTGCCATGATTGGCGACGGTTTATTGAAAAAATTGGTTTTTAAAGTAAAAATTTAGGCATGAGCTCTATTCAAAATTTAATAGAAACTATAGCAAAACAAGGTATGCTTCCGCTATATTTCAATACCGATGAAACAATCAGTATTGAGGTTCTTCGTGCTTTGTATAGTGCGGGCATAAGAGCGGTAGAATATACCAACCGCGGTGCCGAAGCTTTAGTGAATTTCAAAAAAATGGTACAAGTTAGAAATGCCGAAATGCCGGAAATGCTTTTAGGAATTGGAACAATAAAAAATAAATCACAAGCCAAAGATTTTCACGAAGCTGGTGCTGATTTTTTTATTAGTCCCGGTTTTGTTCCAGAAGTCGCTGATTTTTTAAAAAGCAAAAACTCATTTTACGCTCCTGGGTGCATGACACCAACAGAAATTATTGCAGCAGAAAACACAGGCATTACATTCATTAAACTTTTTCCAGGAAACATACTTGGACCAGATTTTATGAGTGCCATCAAAGATGTTTTTCCTTCTTTGACCTTTATGGTAACCGGAGGTGTTGACACCACATCTGCTAGCATACAAAGTTGGTTTTCGGCAGGTGTATCAGCAGTAGGATTAGGAAGCAAGCTGATTACCAAAAAACGCATGGAAGAAAGCGATTATGCAACAATTGAAAATGAAACTAAAAAAGTGCTGGACACCATTCAGGCTTTAAGAAAACAATCATAATTTATATGGATTCAATATTTAATTTAAAGGGAAAAATTGCACTTATAACTGGTGGTGCCGGAGTATTAGGAAGCAACTTCGCAAATGTTCTGGCTAAGCAGGGCGTAATTGTTGGGATTGTTTCTCAATCGCTTGAAAAAGCGGAAAAAACCGTAAAAAACATCAAAGAAAATGGCGGACAAGCTTTTGCTGTTCAAGCCAATGTTTTGAATAAAGAAGAAGTAGAAAAGGTAAGAGATTATATTGTTGAAAAATACGGTCGTCTGGATATTTTGATCAATGCTGCAGGCGGAAATATGCCAGGCGCAACAATTCAGCCTGATCAAGCGGTTTATGACATGAAAACCGAAGATCTACAACAGGTTATTGATTTGAATATCATCGGGACAATGTTGCCTTCACAGGTTTTTTCAGCACTTTTTGCTAAACAGAAATCAGGGAACATCATCAATATTTCGTCAGCATCGGCACAAAGACCTCTTACAAGAGTTGTAGGTTATTCGGCTTCAAAAGCGGCCATTGATAATTTCACACAGTGGATGGCAGTTGAATTAGCTTCAAAATATGGCGAGGGAATTCGCGTAAATGCTATTTCACCAGGGTTTTTCATTGGTGAACAAAATCGCGCTTTGTTGCTTACTCCAGAAGGAAATTTAACACCTAGAGGTGAAAAAATCATCGGACAAACTCCAATGGGAAGATTTGGAAAACCTGAAGATATTGACGGCGCACTTTTATACTTGTGCAGCGATATGTCAAAATTCGTAACAGGAACAGTATTAAAAGTAGACGGTGGTTTTGCCGCTACGAGTATTTAATTTTTTAAAACAAGAAAATGGAACAAACATTACGCTGGTTCGGACCAAATGACCCTGTTTCTTTACAAGATATAAAACAAACCGGAGCAACCGGAATTGTAACTGCATTGCACCATATTCCAAACGGACAAGTTTGGAGCATTGAAGAAATTATAAAACGAAAAGTTGAAATCGAACACGAAGACGGCGATCCTAAAAAAGGTGCTTCTGGTTTGACGTGGTCGGTTGTAGAAAGTATTCCGGTTCATGAAGACATCAAAAAACAAACTGGAAAATATCAGGAATATATTGAAAATTATAAAGAAAGCATTCGAAATTTGGCTTTATGTGGCATCAAATGTGTCTGCTATAATTTCATGCCAGTTTTAGATTGGTCACGAACCGATTTATCATTTACTGTTGAAGATGGTTCTAAAGCACTTCGTTTTGACATTAATGCTTTTGCTGCTTTTGAATTGTACATTTTGAAAAGACCAGGAGCAGAAAACGAATATTCCTCAGAACAAATTCAAAAAGCAAAAAACTATTTTGAAGCCATGACTACAGAAGATAAAGTCAAATTGCAACAAAACATTTTGGCAGGACTTCCGGGAGCTGAAGAAGCGTATACTGTTGAAGATTTCTTAGTGACTTTGAGCGCTTACAATCATATTGACAGACAAGCTTTAAAGAATAATCTTTTTCATTTCTTAAAAGAAATTATTCCGGTTGCTGAAAGTAAAGGCGTTTTAATGGCGATTCATCCCGATGATCCTCCCTACCCGATTTTAGGTTTGCCGAGAGTTGTTAGTACTGAAGAAGATTTGATTGAATTAATGAATGCGGCTCCTTCAAAATCAAACGGATTTACGATGTGTACAGGTTCATACGGTGTTCGCGCTGATAATGATTTGCCTGGAATCGTAAGACGTCATGGCGATAAAATGAATTTTATTCACTTAAGAAGCACGCAACGTGACGAAGAAGGAAGTTTCTACGAAGCAAATCATTTGGAAGGCGATGTTGATATGTACGAAGTTGTAAAAGCGATTCTCGAAGTTGAAAAAAGAAATAACAGCAAATTGCCAATGCGTCCGGATCACGGGCACCAAATGTTGGATGATTTGAAGAAAAAAACAAACCCTGGGTATTCGGCAATTGGCCGTTTGAGAGGCTTGGCAGAGTTACGCGGACTTGAATTGGGGATTAAGCGATCCGTTTAAAATTTCACCGCAAAGTCGCAAAGTATGCAAGAAATTTAAACTTTGCGTTCCTTGGGACTTTGCGGTGAAAAAAACTAACTAACCACAAAACCACAAAACCATGATTCGCCAAACCATTCTTGTATCCTGCTGCCTTTTGATGAATACTTTACTGGCGCAGGAATTACCTACCATTATTACTTCTCCAAAAACCAATTATCTTCCGGATTTTAGTTACGCTGGCTATCATTTCGGCGAAAGCCAAATTCCTGAAGCTAATGGAAAAGTAATTAATGCCGTTGATTTTGGAGTAAAAGCTAATGATGAATTAGATGATTCAAAAGCACTTTTGAAAGCTTTCAAAGCCGCTAATGCAGTTGAAGGAAATGTAATTCTTCAATTGCCTGAAGGAAGAATTATTCTTAGCGAAATTTTATACATTGAAAGAAACAATTTTGTGCTTCGCGGTGCTGGTTCTGCTGAAAACGGAACCGAAATATACTTTCCAAGGCCGATGATGTATCTTAAAGATTCTGATGCTTTGGCTGAACTCCGTGAATATCTTACGACTTTAGACAAAAGACAGCGTGAACCAGAAAACAATATTGATTTGCCTTTTTCGCAATATGCATGGTCTGGGGGTTTTATCTGGACGCAGGTTCCGGGCGAGCGCGTAAAATCGTATTTGGATAAATATGAGCCTGAATCTAATCCGTTGGCGAAAGTTAATTCAGGAAAAATGGGCGAACATATCATTACAGTTTCTGATATAAAAGGTTTGAAAGTTGGTGATGTTGTCGAATTGCAGTTGTTTAATAAAGACGGCGAAAACGGCGAAATCATTAAAGATTTGTACCAAGGAGCCAAAGTAAAACCAGGTTCACATCATTGGAATTTTCCAAAACTTCCTCTTGTGAGACAACAGGTTGAAATCACTAAAATTTCTGGTTCAAAAATCACTTTAAAAACGCCTTTGACTATTTCGATTAAACCAAGCTATCAGGCACAATTAGTCGAATGGAAACATTTAAATGAAGTTGGCATCGAGCATCTTCGTCTTACTTTTCCGGATATCCCGAGAGTCGCACATCATGTTGAACCGGGAAATAATGGAATTTTCCTAACTCGTCTTTTCAATAGTTGGGTTAAAGATGTCAAAATAACCAATGCAGACAGCGGTATTTTAGCCGAAGAAGTTGCTAATACCACGATTCAGGATATTACTACAGATGGAACGCATTTAGCACACTACACAGTGACTTTGGGCGGTGTCCATAATATTTTGGTTAAGAATCTTAAAATTTATAATTCGGCCGTTCATCCCTTAAGCTTCAACACGTTTGCGACTAAAAACGTGTATCAAAATTGTGAAATTTTTAAAGATCCGGTTTTAGATCAGCATTCGGGAGCCAATCATCAAAATTTATTTGACAATATTACGGTTCACTTCAAAGCAGATAAAAATAATAGTTATGCCCTATTTGGTGGTGGCGGAGCAGAATATTGGAAACCTTCGCACGGGCCTTACAGTACGTTTTGGAATCTGAATGTTCAGGTTGAGAATCCAGATCAATCAAAACCGGTTTTACTATACGGAATGAAAGACGGCGCCTTCGCAAGGATTATTGGCGTAAACGGAAATACAAAATTTGAAATCAAATATGACGTAGATCCCTATATAGAATTTTTAAATAAGCCAATTGAAAAAATTCCATCATTATACGATTATCAATTAAGTAAACGCATGAAATAGGGACAAAGGCCCAAAGCAACAAAGGTTCAGAGGTTTTTCTCTGTTGAAATCTTTGTCCCTTTGCAACTTTGACCCTTTCGACCTTGAATATAACTCTAACCAAAAAAATAAATGCTATGAAATACACGAGCGTCTTTCTAGTTTTACTTTTTATTTCAGGAAATTTATTTTCCCAGAATAAATACCGACTTAAAAATTTTTCAACCACTGACGGCCTTTCGCAGAATTCTGTTATTGCCATACATCAGGATAAGTTTGGGCAAATGTGGTTTGGTACGCGCGATGGCCTCAATAAATATGACGGCAGCCGATTCACTATTTTTAGGAATGATGTTGCCAACAAAACGTCTATCAGTAATGACATTTTAGCTATTGAAGAAGATAATTCCGGAAAACTATGGATTGGAACTTATAATGGTCTGAACTGTTATGACCCTGTTAGTAATACTTTCAAGCGATACTTAAACGACAAAACCAATCATACCATAAATAGTAATACTATTTGGTGTATCAAGAAAATCGGTGATGAAATGTGGTTTGGAACTTCAAAAGGATTATCTGTTTACAACAAAAAAACTGGGCAATTTTCCTCTGCTGTTCATTCTGCTACTGATATTGCATCAATTCCAAGCAATAATATTCTGAGTATTTTTAAAACCAAAAAAGGCAAGGTCTGGATTGGAACGACAAAAGGATTGTGTTTATTTACAGGTAGAAAAAACGGAAAATTTTCTTTTAAAAATTATCCGTTAAATAATATTGATATGTTAAATGTCTCGGCAATTGCGGAAGATCGCTTCAATAATATCTGGGTTGGAACAAAAAACAAAGGACTTTTAAAATTTGACACATCAACAAACAGCTTTGTTTCCTTTTTACCTGAGGAAAAACGCAAAGAAATCAACAATGAAATTCGTGCTTTGGCTATTGACCGCAAAGGCTCGATCTGGATTGGCGCTTATGACGGAATTTATATTTTAGGAGAAGATAAAAGCATTCAAAAGATAAACAATAACAATAGTTACAGTAATAGTAATCATAACAGTGGAATCGAAAAAGTAAAATCAATTTTCATTGATAAAAAAGGTTCTGTTTGGATTGGTTGTTATTACAAAGGCGTAAATATGTGGGATATTTCGAGCGTAAATTTTTTCAATTACGATCAGAATTCGAAAAAGATTCCAATGAGTTATGATGTGGTAAGTTCAATTGTTGCGGACAAAAATCAGAATATTTATTTTGGAACCGAAGGTGGCGGCATTACCGTTTACAATAAAAATACAGAAACTACGAGTTACCTGAACAACAAAATGGGACAAACGCCAATAAATGATATTAAATCAATGTGCGTTGCAGAGAATAATATTTTGTGGATGGGAACTTTTAGCAAAGGAATTTCAGCTTATAATACCCTGACTAAAAGAATTGAAAGCGACAGAATTTCGTCTCAATTAAAGGATTCGCTAAAAGATGTCGGTGTTTATTCCATCAAAACAGAAGGAAATGGTGTATTGTGGATGGGTACTTTTAGTAAAGGATTAGTTCGCTATAATACCATTTCTAAAGATTTTCAATTTATTAGAAATGATACTACAAAGGCAAATTATCTAACGAATAATTATGTGCGAACAGTCTTTGTTGACAAGCAAAAAAGGCTTTGGGTGGGAACTCTGAGTGGACTGAATCTTATTGGACTTCAAAATTTCCAATCCAATAAATATGTTGTAAAGCATTATTTTTATGATGATGTTTCTTTATCTGGGGATGATATTCTAACATTGTTTCAGGATTCTCAGAATAAAATCTGGGTAGGAACAAAAGCAAAAGGATTGCATTATTTCGATGGAAAGAAATTCAATAGAATCAACCTGAAAATTGGAAATATGGTTGTTACGTCCATCCATTCTATTTTGGAAGATGACGATAAAAACCTTTGGATTAGCAGTAATCAGGGTATTTTAAAATACAGCACTACCCGAAAAACAGTTGTTAGCTATGATCAAAAAGACGGTATCGCCAATAATGAGTTTAATGATAATGCAGCTTTAAAACTTGATAACAATACATTTTATTTTGGAAGTCCTTCCGGAGCAACTTATTTTGACTCCCAAAAAATTTCTAAAAATTTATATGCCCCTCAGGTTTTAATTACTGATTTGAAAATCAAGAATAAAACAACAAACCCAAATGATTCGTTAGGCATTTTAGAAAAAAGTATTGGATATACCAAAACCATCACGTTGGATTATGATAAAGCTAATTTCTCGATCAGTTTTGCGATTCCGAATTACATTCGATCAAAAAAGAATCAATACAGCTATCGTTTAACCGGATTGGAAAACAACTGGACCATAACCAAAAACAGCGAAGCCAACTTTGCTATTCAAAATCCGGGAACGTATACATTTGAAGTACGCGGTGCCAATAACGACGGCGTTTGGAACAAAAATCCAACAACATTGACCGTTATTGTAAATCCGGCTCCTTGGCGCAGTATTTGGGCATTTTTATTATATGGAATTATAATTGGTCTAGGATTGTACGGTCTGATTTGGATTATGAAATCAAAAGCCAGATTGAAACAAAAACTCGAACTGGAATATCTGGAAACACAGCGAATTGAAGAAAACAACAAATTAAAACTGGATTTCTTTACCAATATTTCACATGAATTCAGAACGCCTTTAACGTTGATTTTAGGTCCGTTGCAACAAATATTAGCCGATTATAACGGAACCAATGAAATGTACAAAAAGCTTTTGGTTATAGAAGGAAGCGCTAATCATCTTTTAGGTTTAATCAATCGTTTAATGGATTTCAGAAAATTGGAAAATCATCAGGTTGCTTTGGAATCAGCAAACGGAAATATTGTGAAATTTACCAAAGAAATCTTTTTATCTTTTATAGAATATGCCAAAGATGGAGGTTACGATTATACATTTGAAGCTGAAAACGAAGAAATGTTGGTGTATTTTGACCGATATAAACTCGAACGTGTTTTCTATAATTTGATTTCGAATGCTTTTAGATATACTCCAAAAGGCGGTTCTATAAACATTAAAATCAATCAAGATCAGCAGCATCTTTTTATAGCCGTTGAAGACTCAGGAGTTGGAATTTCTGAGGAACATATCGATAAGATTTTTGATTTGTTTTTTGAAGTTCCGACACATAACCAAGTTCAGAAAAACTATAATAAGGGAACCGGAATCGGGCTTTCGATTGTAAAAAATATTGTTGAGCTTCACAAAGGAAAAATTGATGTTACGAACAAACCAACTGGCGGTGTTGTTTTCAAAGTGACCTTACCGCTTGGACGCGAACATCTTTTGGACAGCGAAATTATTTCTGATTTCAAAATCAGTGATGATATTGAACAATACAACGCACAACTTGAACCTTCTGAAGCAATAGAAAATGAGGACATCGAAGATTTAATTGTAAACGAAGAAAAACAAACCATTTTAATCGTTGAAGATCACAAAGTTTTGAGAAAGTTTATGAAAAACTTACTCAAAAAAGATTACAATATTATTGAAGCCGAAAATGGTAGAATAGCTTTGGACAAAGCGTTAAAATTTGTTCCGAATTTGATTATCAGCGACGTTATTATGCCTGAAATGGTTGGAACTGAATTGTGCGCTAAAATAAAAGAAAACATTAAAACCAGTCATATTCCGGTTATTTTACTGACTTCGAGATCTTCATTGGTTTATAAATTCGAAGGACTTGAAAGTGGTGCCGATGATTACATCAGCAAACCTTTCAATTTAATGGAATTTAAACTTCGTGTCAAAAATCTTTTGAATACAACTGAGCGTTTAAAAATCAAATTTTCAAGTGAAGACAATTTTATTCCGTCAGAAATTACCGTTTCTTCAATAGATGAAGAACTGTTGAAAAAAGCATTTAAAATTGTTGAAGAGAATATTTCGAATGAACAATTTGATGTTCCGTTTTTCTGTACCGAATTAGGTGTCAGCCGAACCATGTTGTTTTTAAAAATTAAGGCTTGGACAAATTGCACACCAAACGAATTTATTCATGAAATTCGATTAAAACGTGCCGCTCAATTATTGGAACAAGACAAGTTAACTGTTTCTGAAATCAGCTATAAAGTGGGCTTCAATAATCCGAAATATTTCAGCAAATGCTTCCAGAAAAAGTACGGTGAAACGCCATCACAATATGCTGACAAATTTTACAAAACTACTGTTGTAATTTAGCAATCCCACTGTTTTAAGGACTTAAAAAAGGGTATCTGTATTTTTAGATACCCTTTTTTGTATTTCTATATCGTTTTCGGCATCTACATTTGCCATATGAAAATCAAAATACCGAACTATTTATTTCTTCAAATTTTATTTGTCGTCATCATAATCGGAATGAGTCTTTTGCTTTTCTATTTTATCTAACCTTAACCTTAAAACCAAAACAATGAATAGTCACCAACCAAAAAACAAAATCTTATACATGATGTGTTTTTGATATGTGTGTTTTTGACACATAGACACGCAAGAACTTATATAGTTTAATTACATTTAATAAAAAAATAGAAATGATCCCAAACCCAAATTTAAAACCAAGTAATTATGGTTTTTTAAAAAAGATTAATTAGTAAATATGAATAAAGTTAGTTTCATTTCTTTAATTCTAGGGTTTGCATCGCTTACAACGGCATGCAAATCCGGAATTAAGTCTCAAAAAACAATTGTCTCTCCAACGACAAAAACACTGTTGGATACACGTTATAAAATGTTGCTCGATTATCCAGTCGATTCTCTGTCGATGCCTCGCAGCATGAATGTCAAAACTAATGAAATACACAAAGTACCATCAAGGGACTGGACAAGCGGTTTTTTTGCCGGAAATCTTTGGCAGTTATACCGACTAACCGGCGATTCTAAATACAAAGAACAAGCTCAAAAATGGACCGCTTTCAGCAAAAAAGAAAGTGTCAACCGTAATTCGCACGACGTAGGTTTTAAAGTGTATTGCAGTTTTGGAGAAGCGCTGAAAGTAGAAAACAAAAAAGAATACGCAGATGTAATTATTAAAGGCGCTGAAACTTTATGCACAAGATTTGATCCAAAAGTAGGTTCGATTCGTTCGTGGGATTTTAACAAAGAAATCTGGGATTTTCCTGTAATCATTGACAATATGATGAATTTGGAATTGCTTTTCGAAGCTTCTAAGTTATCTGGAAATCCAAAATATCGTGAAGTTGCGATTCAGCATGCCAACACAACTTTAAAAAATCAATTTAGAGAAGATAACAGCTGTTATCATGTAATAGATTATGATCCGAAAACGGGCAATGTCAGAAAGAAAACTACACTTCAGGGTTATAATGATGATTCAGTTTGGGCTCGCGGTCAAGGCTGGGCAGTTTATGGATTCACAATGTCATACCGATATACAAAAGATCCTGCCTATTTAAAGCAAGCCGAAGCAACTGCAAAGTTTTTTATGACGAATAAAAACCTGCCAGAAGACGGAATTCCGTATTGGGATTTTAAAGATCCTGGCATTCCAAACGCAGCAAGAGATGTTTCTGCGGCAATGGTCATGGCATCAGGATTATATGAATTGTACGGTTACACCAAAAATGAAAGTTATTTGGCTTTCGCCGATAAACTAATGACTTCGGTACAATCTGATAAATATATTTTAAATGCCAATATCAATGCTCCTTTCCTACTCGGTCACAGCACAGGAAACTGGCCAAAACACGATGAAATTGACGAACCTATAATTTATGCCGATTATTATTTTCTAGAAGCACTGCTCAGAAAAAAGTAATAATCTAAGGTACAAAGCGACAAAGGTACAAAGTGACAGAGGTTTTCATCCTTTGCCTTTGAACCTCTGAGCCTTTGAACCTCTGAACCTTTTTAATTTATGAAAAAATACTATAACAATACATTTTCAAATTTTGCGCTTTTTGTTTTTTTTCAGATTTGTCTGAGCAGCAGTTTTGCTCAGACAAAGATGAATATTAATGACAATTGGCTTTATTTAGAAAACCATACTTCAAACTTGAATGAAGCTCAGAAAAATCAAAACTGGGTTTCCTTAAATTTGCCTCATACCTGGAACGCTGAAGATGCAACCGACTTATATCCGGGCTACAGACGTGACGCCAGCTGGTATCAAAAAAAATTAAATATTCCGCAGATTGATAAAAATCAGCGTTATTCCCTGTATTTTGAAGGTTCAAATATTACTACAAAAGTCTATGTAAACGGTCAGGAAGCCGGATCTCATATTGGCGGTTACATTGGATTTTCAATTGATATTACGAATCTTATTAAAGAAGGAAATAATGATATTTTTGTTCGTGTTGATAATAGTTATGATATCGAAATTATTCCATCTCAAAAAAGTGATTTCTATATTTATGGCGGAATTACACGCGATGTTTGGTTGGTTTCGAAATACAAAAACCATATTGAAAATTTAAAAATTACAACTCCTGAAGTTTCGGCTAAAAAAGCTTCTATACAAATTGTATCCTCAATTGTAAACCCAGATCATTCAAAAGATTTATCATTGACGGTTACTTTAAAAACTCCGAAAGGAAAAAAAGTTGCTAGCAAAACCGTTTCAGTTTCAGACAAAACATCAACTATAACTTTCGAAAACATCAAAAACCCAGAACTTTGGGATACCGATAATCCAAATTTGTATAAGCTAACAGCATCTTTATTTGAAAAAAATCAAGTAAAAGACAGCATTGCAGAAAAAGTCGGTTTTAGATGGTTTGAATTTAAAGATCATGGACCATTTTTTCTTAACGGAAAACGTTTGCTTCTTCGAGGAACGCATCGTCATGAAGAACAAGCTGGAGTTGGTGCCGCCATGACAAATGCTCAACATCGTGCTGATATGGAATCGATTAAAGAAATGGGTGCAAATTTCGTTCGTTTAGCACATTATCCTCAAGATCCGGAAGTTTATAAAGCTTGCGATGAATTAGGTTTATTGGTTTGGGACGAATTGCCTTGGTGCCGTGGCGGAATTGGAAATGAGGTTTGGAAAACCAATGCCAAAAATATACTGGCTGAAATTATCAATCAAAATTACAATCATCCGAGTATTATAATTTGGTCTTTAGGAAACGAAATGAACTGGCTTCCAGATTTTCCTGACGGCGATAACCCGGAAAAAACAAATGCTTTTTTAGCCGAATTAAATGATATTGCACATAAACTTGATCCAACAAGAAAAACGGCAATCAGAAAATATTATGAAGGCTCACATATTGTTGATGTCTTCTCCCCTTCTATCTGGTCAGGCTGGTATTCAGGAAGTTACAAAAGCTATCAAAAAGCGATTGACGTTTACAAAAAAGAATACAAACATTTTATTCATGCCGAATATGGCGGAGACAGCCATGTTGGCCGTCATAGTGAAAACCCTGTTAATGGCGAAAATGTAATTAAAGCCGAAGGCTGGGAAGAAGCTATTGTACAAACTAAAATTGCCAATATTGCACAAATTGGTGATTGGAGCGAAAATTACATTGTTGATTTGTTTGACTGGCATTTGCATATATCCGAGAATGATCCAAATTTTGTGGGAAATATTCAATGGGCATTCAAGGATTTTGCAACGCCATTACGTCCAGAAGATGATATTCCGTATATGAATCAAAAAGGGCTTACCGATCGAAACGGAAATCCTAAAGATGCTTATTATGTTTTTAAAAGCTATTGGGCCAAAAAGCCTTTTACTTACATTGAATCGCATACTTGGACAGAACGTCAAGGTCCTGAAAATACCCCAAGAACAATCAATGTTTTCAGTAACTGTGAGAAAGTAACTTTATATCACGACGGAAAATCATTGGGCGAAAAACAACGCAATCATGCACTTTATCCTGCAAATGGACTTACTTGGGATGTAAATTTCAAAAAAGGAGAAAACATTCTGATTGCCATTGGAAAAAATAAAGAAGGAATAACAGTTTCTGATACTTTAAAAGTGAATTATCGTTTTAAGAAAAATGAAGCGGCAACTTCACTCCAATTGTCTTCAGAAAAACTAAAAAACGGGAATTATCTTGTAACTGCAATTGCGATTGACAACAATAATTTACGCTGTCTGGACTACGAAGCGAGTGTTTATTTCCAATGTCTGAAAGGTGGGAAAACTTTGAAAAATCAGGGAACACCAACGGGAAGCGAATCTATCAAAATGGCAAACGGAAAAGCTTCAATTGAAGTAATCCCTGATGGTTCGAACAACCCAATCGAAATGACGGCACTCAACCAAAGTTTTAAGGGAGAGTATTTGAAGATTCCCGTGAATTAAATTTAACCATAAAGTACGCAAATACAA
This sequence comes from Flavobacterium xizangense, assembly GCF_054075145.1. NCBI lineage: Bacteria > Pseudomonadati > Bacteroidota > Flavobacteriia > Flavobacteriales > Flavobacteriaceae > Flavobacterium > Flavobacterium xizangense. Next base: position 76,879 of record NZ_JBSIPG010000008.1, read on the forward strand.
ATTCGCCAGGTTCGCAAAGTCAATTATAAGCTTTGCGAATCTTGCATGAATCCCTGCGTTTTTTACAATAAAAAATAAATTAATAAAAATGAAAAAGCTAATTACAGTTTTGTTCCTAACCTCAACCTTATTCAGTTTTGCTCAAGGCTTGATTTCAAATGTTCCAAACCGAAATACAACCTCTTTAAATGGAGTTTGGAATTACATTATTGACCCTTACCAAACCGGATTTTACAGTTTCCATTTAGATCAATATGACAAACAGGAAAAAGCACCAAAATCGGCGTTTTATAGTAATTACCATGCTGTCAACAAACAAGAATTGGTAGAATATGATTTTGATAAATCGGCGACAATTACTATTCCGGGCGATTGGAATTCGCAAGTTCCTGAATTAAAATATTATGAAGGAAATGTATGGTTCAAAAAATCTTTTGATTATAATTTAAAAGACAAAAAACGTCTGTTTTTATATATAGGAGCTATAAATTATAAAGCTGATGTTTATTTGAACGGAAAAAAACTAGGAACACATGAAGGCGGATTTACTCCGTTTAATTATGAAGTCACTTCGATCGTAAAACCAAATGGCAATTATTTAGTCATAAAGGTTGATAATACACGCCATAAAGAAGATGTTCCGACCGTAAACACAGATTGGTGGAATTATGGTGGAATTACGCGCGACGTGACTTTAATTGAAGAAGAAGCTTCATTTATAGAAGATTATAATATTCAACTTAAGAAAGGTAATGCAAATAGTATTTCGGGTTTCATCAAAATCAATAATTTAGATAATGCAAAAAATGCGGTTGCTATTTCAATTCCTGAATTAAAAATCAATTATAAAGGAAAAGTTGCTGCTGACGGAATTTTAAATTTTGAAATTCCTGCTAAAAAAATCACCTATTGGTCGCCTGAAAATCCGAAATTATATGATGTAACGATTGATTTTAACGGACAAAAATTAAACGATAAAATTGGTTTCAGAACTATTGCAACTCAGGAAGACAAAATTCTGTTAAACGGAAAACAAATCTTTTTAAGAGGAATTTCAATTCATGAAGAAAACGCAAAAGGCGGACGTGCCAATTCGCAAGAAGATGCTTTACGTTTATTGAATTGGGCAAAAGAATTAGGGTGTAATTATGTTCGTTTGGCACATTATCCACATAACGAAAACATTATTCGCGAAGCTGACAAATTGGGATTAATGGTTTGGGAGGAAATTCCGGTTTACTGGACTGTGGATTTTGCTAATAAAAATACCTACCAAAATGCCCAAGATCAATTGACGGCAGCAATTACCAGAGATAAAAACAGAGCGAGTATTATTATTTGGTCGATGGCCAATGAAACTCCCGTTTCTGACGCCAGAAATACTTTTATCCAGAATTTAGCAACGCATACAAAATCATTAGATAATACAAGATTAATCAGTGCCGCTTTACTAACACGTCATGTAGACGGTTTTGGAGTAATTGATGATAAAATTGGTGAATCGCTTGATATTATTGCTTTTAACCAATATTTAGGCTGGTATGGTGGCAAACTTGAAGATGCAGAAAAAAATCTTTGGAAAACGCCTTATAACAAACCTGTGGTTGTTTCTGAATTTGGAGGCGATGCTAAAGCCGGCTTTCACGGAGAAAAAAACGAGCGTTGGACGGAGGAATATCAGGAATATCTATACATTCAGAATTTGAAAATGATCGAAAAAATTCCGCATTTAAGTGGTACAAGCCCTTGGATTTTAGTCGATTTCAGATCCCCAAAAAGATTATTGCCAGGTATTCAGGACGGATACAACCGTAAAGGCTTAATCTCAAATGAAGGCGAAAAGAAGAAAGCTTTTTACATTATGCAAGATTGGTACACACAGAAGAAAAAAGAGCAATTAAATTATTCTTTGGGCAAATAAACCATTATCAATTCATTAACAAAAAACAAACCGTAATTATATGATTTTTCTTCATTATTAACTTACTTTGTAGTTATTCTAAAAATTGTAATCCTATGAAAAAAATTTATTTACTGGCAGTTACATTGTTTGCTGCTTTTACAGTTCAGGCACAAGATGTGGTAAAATTTGCTCCGCTTGATGCAAGTCCGGTTGATATTTCTTATTTCCCAAACAGATCTGTTAAATTCAAAAAAACAGATACTCCAAACCCAGTTGTCAAAGTTCTTTACTCAAGACCTTCTGTAAAAGGAAGAACTATTTTTGGTGATATTGTGAAGTTTGGTGAAGTTTGGAGAGTTGGTGCTAACGAAAATACAGAAATCAAATTCTACAAAGATGTAACAATCGGTGGTAAAAAAATCCCTGCTGGATACTACAGCTTATTTGCTATTCCAGAAAAAGACAAATGGACCATCATCATCAATAAAGAATTGGATTTATGGGGCGGATATGCTTATGATGAAAGCAAAGATGTTGTAAGAGTTTCAGTTCCTGTTAAACCAGTATCTGATGTTATTGAAGCTTTATCTATTGCTTTTACAACTCAGGGTAATGTAGCTAATTTAGTTATTGGATGGGATAAAACTACGGTTGAATTGCCTATTACGGTTAAATAATTTAATTGTTTTACAGATAAAAAAAGAGACATTTTTCAATGTCTCTTTTTTTATCTTAAACTTTTACAGTTTCAATAATCTTATCCAATGTAATTGGCAAATCTCGCACTCGCTTTCCTGTTGCATTAAAAACGGCATTTGCAATTGCAGGCGCCATTCCGACTAAAGCTGTTTCTCCCAAACCTTTTGTTCCCATTGGGTTGCTGATTGGATCTTTTTTGTTTACAAAAAAGACTTCCTGTTTTTCAATATCAGCATTTACAGGAACATGATAATCGGCGAAATTATTATTGATCGGACGACCGAAACGATGATCAATTTCTAAAGCTTCCATTAATCCCATTCCGATTCCTCCTACTGCTCCACCAAACATTTGTCCTGCTGAAGTTTTTTGACTGATTACTGTTCCGATATCAGCACAAGAAACTACGTGCGCTAGTCTTATTTTTCCAATATTCGGATTAACCAAAACTTTTACAAAGTGGACAGAAAACGAATAAATTGAATATTTTTTAGCTTCTTCATTTCCTTTAGATTGGTTTTCTACTGCAAAATCTTCCAATTTATTTGCAGCCAATAATGAAGCTAAAGAAACGGTTTTTGAATTGTCTTTTGAAGAAATTACGCCATTAGCAAAAGTCAAATCTGCAATTGGAGTTCCTTTAAAAGTCGGTGTTTCGTTAGCCAAACCAAGAATTTTGCTTACTAATAAATTACAAGAATCATGAACTGCAGAACCCACAGATGAAGTTGTCGCCGATCCTCCTTGTGTAGGACCTTTCGGTAAACCACTTTTACCCATTTCTATGATTACATTTTCAACTGGCATTCCCATAATTTCTGCACCAATAGCAGTCATCATCGTTGCCGTTCCTGGTCCCATATCATTCACACTGCACTGAAGTATTAAATTCCCATCGGCAGAAAATTTAGCCTTCACTGAAGTTGGACTTCTATAACAGCCAAAAGTCCCAGTTCCCATTCCGTATCCTACTAACCAATCTCCTTCGCGAACTGATCCCGGTTTGTTTTTACGGTTTTTCCAGCCAATGCGTTCCATTCCGCCTTCATAGCATTCCAAAAGATATTTACTGCTCCAAGGTTTATTTTGTTCCAAATCTTTTTCGGCATAATTACGTTTACGAAATTCGATCGGATCCAAATCTAGTTTAAAAGCCATTTCATCCATCGCACATTCTAAAGCAAATGAACCCGTTGCCTCGCCTGGACCACGCATCCAGATTGGCGTACAAGTATCTAAAGGCACAATGCGATAACGCGTTGAAACATTGGCACAATCATAAATAAATCGGGACATGTTTACCGTTCCTTCCATGAAATCTTCGTAGCTTGAAGTCATGGCAACGGCTTCATGTGTCAAACCTGTGAGTTTTCCATCTTTCGTCGCACCAAGACCCATTTTCTGAATTGTATAAGGCCTGAAACCAACATTCGTAAACATTTGTTCACGATGCAAAACCAATTTCACTGGACGATTTAATTTTTTTGCACCAATCAAAGCCGCAATTTCATAAGGCCAGGTGTGTAATCCCATTCCGAATGCACCTCCAATATATTCTGCATGCACCTCAACATCTTCCGCAGGAACATCAAAAACTCCTGCTACACTTCTGCGCGTTCCTTCAACACCTTGACTTTTGGTATATAAAATTGGTTTATTTCCTTCCCATTTTGCGATTATATTGGCTAATTCCATTGGATTATGAACTTCCGTTGGAATCGTATATTCAGTTTCTAAAACAACTTCAGCATTCTTATAACCGTCGTGTTCACCACGGTGATAATCATTTCCTTTATCCGTTTCGACTTTCTTTTCTTTATTGGCTGCTTTTTTAAGTTCAGTTGAATGTTCTTCTTTAAGATAATCTGCCTTAATTAAACTTGCGGCATATTGCATACGCTCAAAAGTATCTGCAATTACAAGTGCAATTGGCTGATCGTAATACAATATCGAATCATCTTTAAAAATCTGCAGTGGTTGTCCAAAATTATGTTTGTCTTTTGCTTTTTGATATCCAGATGGCTTATCCACATTCAAATGTGTAATTACAGCCAAAACTCCGGGAGCCCATTCTGCTTTTTTAGTATCAATGCTTTTTATTTTTCCTTTTGCAATTGTACTTCCGACCAAACAGGCATAAACAACCCCGTCTGTTTTATATTCCGCCGAATAAGTAGCTGAACCTGTTACTTTAGCAAACCCATCTACTCTATTAATATTACTTGTCTTGCTCATAATTCAATTATTTAGATGATGCTATAGTTAATGCTTCTACAATGGCATTTGGTCCGAGAGTCAATTTGAAATCATTATCTCCATAACTTTTTGCCCCCTTCATTGCTAAATTTGCTGCTTGTCTGAAGGTTGCTTCAGAAACCGTTTTTCCTTTCAGAAATTCTTCTGCTTCTGTCAGTCTCCATGGTTTGTGTGCTACACCGCCCATTGCCAGACGAACATTACTAATCGTATTGTTTTGAATATCCAAAGCAGCAGCAACAGAAACTAATGCAAAAGCATAACTCGTTCTGTCTCGCACTTTTAAATAATGTACATTTTTATTGAAATTGTTATCTGGAATTTCGACTGAAGTAATCAATTCTTTATCTGAAAGTGTATTGTCTTTTTCAGGCGTGTTTCCTGGCAAACGATGAAAATCGGTAAATTTGATTTGTCTTTTGCCTTTTGGGCCTTCTACTAAAACTGTTGCATCCAGTGCTGCCAAAGCAATACACATATCGCTTGGGTGAACTGCAATACAACTTTCAGATGCACCAAAAATTGCCGACATTCTGTTTGAACCGCCAATTGCACCGCATCCGCTTTTTGGCGTTCTTTTGTTGCAAGGCATATCAGTGTTATAAAAATACGAACAGCGCGTGCGTTGCAACATATTTCCGCCTACGGTTGCCATGTGCCTGATTTGCTGCGATGCTCCAGCTGCAAGAGCTAAAGCCAATAAAGGATGTTTTTCTTTTATGAATTGATCCTCAGCAACCTGACTATTTTTTGCTAAGGCACCAATTGATACTTTTCCGCTTAAAAATTCTATTTTTTTTAAATCCAAAGCTGTAATATCTACCAATTTATCAGGTGCGGCGATATTTTTTTTCATCAAATCAACAAGATTTGTTCCTCCTGCAATAAACATAGCCGAATTTTCTTTGCTGATGCTTGAAACCGCAGAACCAGATGATAAAGCCTTAATTATTTGGAAATTTTTCATGACAGCATCCCTCCTTCCTTAACTTCTGTAATTGCATCAACAATATTATGATAAGCACCACATCTACAAATGTTTCCGCTCATATATTCTCTAATTTCTTCTCTGCTATTGGCATGACCTTCTTTAATACAGGCAATTCCCGACATAATTTGGCCGGGGGTGCAGTACCCACACTGAAAACCATCATGTTTAATGAAAGCTTCCTGCATTGGATGCAGTTTTTTTCCTTTCGAAAGTCCTTCGATTGTAGTAACCTGAGCATTTTGCTGCATAGTCGCCAATGTTAAACAGGACAAAATTCGGGTTCCATTTACATGAACTGTGCACGCTCCACATTGACCGTGGTCGCAGCCTTTTTTAGTTCCTGTCAAATGCAATTGTTCTCTTAGTAAATCGAGCAAAGTAGTTCTGGGCTCGATATTAAGATTATGTTTTTTACCATTTACTTCAATAGAAAGCGGAACAGTTTCTAAATATTCAGCTATTTTTTCATCCCATTTATTCTCAGATGCCATAACCAGTGAAGGCGGCGTAAAAGCGAGAGCGGTAAGAAGTCCTGATTTTTTTATAAAGTCACGGCGGGAACTTGAATTTTCCTCTGTTTCTTTACTCTGATTTGTTTTTTTAGAAGCCATTCAGTCTATTTTTAAAATTAGCAAAACATCTTAGTTATTCTAACAAATTTAACAATCTTACACCACATAAAATTATAAAATTCAAATATTAGCTTTATTTAGAATAATTACAATTTCGTGGTGTGGTTTAACCGCAAAGCACGCAAAGTTATTTTGATATTCATTATGTTAATAAACGTAAAGTTCGCAAAGATCTATTCATGCAGCTTTGCGAACTTTGCGATTTTACAAATCACTAAGGTTAAAAAACCTTGCGTTCTTTATGGTTAAAAAAACAGGGACAGCAGATTTATTTTTTTATTTTTACAAGATCAACCTAAAATTATGTCTCAACAGCCAATCATCTATCTTGATAATAATGCTACAACCCGTGTAGATGAACGAGTTTTGAATGCAATACTTCCTTATTTTACGCATTCTTATGCAAATGCCACAAGCAGTCATCTTGCAGGGCTGACTGTAAGTGAAGCTGTTGAAAATGCTACGTGGCAAACCGCAAATCTTATTGGTGCTCAGGAAGATGAAATCATTTTTACTTCTGGAGCTACAGAATCAATAAATCTTGCTATTAAAGGTTTCGCAAATCAAAACCGAAAACATATTGTTACTGTCGCAACCGAACATAAAGCAGTTTTAAAAACTTGTGAGTTTATGGAATCCATCGGTTTTGAAGTCACTTATTTGCCTGTCGCTGCTAATGGCTTTTTAGATCTTGAAGTTTTAAATCAAAGCATTACCGATAAAACAGTATTAGTCTGCATTATGATGGCTAATAATGAAACCGGTGTTTTTCAAAATATTGCAGAAATATCCAAAATTGCGCATTCAAAAGGTGCTCTTTTTATGTGTGATGCAACTCAGGCTGTCGGGAGAATTCAGATTGATGTTCAAGCTCTTGGGATTGATCTTTTGCCCTTATCGGCACATAAATTTTATGGCCCAAAAGGCATTGGCGCTCTTTATATTTCGGCGAAAGCCAAAATTAAACTGGTACCGCAATTGCACGGAGGTGATCAACAGCGAAAACTACGAAGCGGAACACTCAATGTTCCGGGAATTATCGGTTTAGGAAAGGCTAGCGAAATCGCTTTGGACGAAATGAAAGAAGATCAAAAACGAATTGAAAAATTACGAAATAAACTGGAAACTGGTTTATTGCAATTTGAAGGTTCTTTTGTAAACGGAAGTTTTACTGACCGAATTTACAATACCTCAAATATCTGTTTTCCGGGAGTAAATTCAGAACAGTTGATTTTGGCTTTGGGAAATATTTCGGTTTCCAATGGTTCTTCTTGCTCTGCAGTTACATCAGAGCCATCGCATGTTTTGAAAGCTTTGGGATTATCCGATGAAAATGCTTTGAGTTCGATTCGTTTCAGTTTAGGAAAATTTAACACCTCTGAAGAAATTGATGAAACTATTGAACGTGTTTTGGCTTTAGTTCAACAGTTAAGCCAATAGATTTTTTCAAAAAGTTATAGGCTCTCGCAGATTCTGCAGATTGTTCAGATTTACATAGATACTTTTAATAAATAATCTGTTTAATTTGCTGAATCTGCGGGAGAAAACTCAAAACTCAGACATCAATTTATTGTAATCGTCTTCGGTATCGATATCAATATTTCCTTTTTCAAACGAAACAGAAACGACATCATCTGAAAATTTACTGATTATTTTTTTTGCGCCTTCCTGCCCTTTTAATTCCAGTAATTCAGCAAAATATTTTTTATAAAAAAGAACCGGAGTTCCTAATGTTTCCGAATAAGCCGAAGCTATAATTCCTTTCTCAGTTTTATAATGTTCCTGAATCAAATTTTCAAAAATCAAACTCGAAACATAAGGTTGATCACACACTGCGAAAATGCAATTTTCATAATCAGGATATAACGTCAATAATTTTTGAAGTCCGTTCACAATAGAAGACGCCATTCCTGACTCCCAATCTGGATTGAAACTTATACTTATTTTTGACGGATCAAGCTCTTCTTCAATCAATTGATTATTTGCGCCTGTAACCACAATAATTTTTGCATTTGGAACTAAAGAAGCTTCTCCAATCGTGTTTTTCAAAAGCGTAGAATCTTTATATCCCAAAAGCTGTTTTGGCTGTCCTAATCTTGAAGAATTTCCAGCAGCCAAAATTACAATTCCTGTTTTATTTTGATTTTTATGCTCCATAATGAATTTCATCGTGTATTTTTCCCGACTTATATTTTAAGGAAGTCCCCGTTTTTCCCGAAGCAAAAGCTTTAATTTCAGAAATAATCGACAAAGCTATTTCTTCAGAAGTTTCAGCACCAATATCTAGACCTACAGGACTATGAATTCTTTTTAGCTGTTCTTCATTTACATTAATTCCTACCCTCATAAGATCATCAAGCATTCGGTTCAGTTTTGATTTTGGCCCGAGAATTCCAATATAACGGCAATCTGTATTCAATAATAATCTTAAAACTGCCAAGTCATACTTGTAGTTATGCGTCATTAAAACAAAATACGTTTGATCATCAATTGTTATAGTATCTAAAAAATCATCTGGTTTTACAACTAAAACCTGATTTGCCTTTGGAAAACGTTTTTTTGTAGCGTGAGCACTCCGTCCATCTCCAACGGTTATTTCCCAACCCAATAAAGTTGCCATTTTTACTAATGGCTGTACATCATTTCCTGCGCCGGCAATTACTAGCGAAATTGGCGGATTTATATATTCGATTAAAGCCTCGTCATCTGTGCCTTCCTGCAGTTTTTTTATAGAAGTTATTTTAGTTTCGAGCACTTCTTTCGCATCCGAAATCAAATTCAATACATTATTATGATGATGTAATGTCGGACTGTCTTTTCTAAAAAACAAGGTTGTTCCTATCTGAATTGCTCTTTTGTTCAATGAAAAAATCGTAACAACAACCGCTTCTTTTCTTTCCGCTTTTAATTGGCTCAAAAGTTGGATTGGGTTATTCTCCAATTCGTCATTAATGTATTCAAACAAAATATGCACAATTCCGTTACATCCCAACTGAAGACCAATTTCGGCATCATCTTCATTGCTTGTATTATAAGTAACTAATTTATTTTGTTTTTGATTGATGGAAAGCAGTGCTTTTCGCAATGCATCACCTTCCAGACATCCTCCGCTTATAGCGCCAGTTAGCAAACCATCTTCAGTAACCAACATGCGGGCACCCGGCTGGCGATATGATGAACCTTCAACTTTGACTACAGTTGCCAAAGCTGTTTTTTTTCCTGCTGCATTTGCTTCTGAATAAGCGTTTAAAATTTCGCTGATTTCTTTCATAAAATAATTATTCATCAGCAAAACAAACTTCTGATGATTCTTTAACAGTCTAAAAGTAAAAAATATTATAAACTTAAGCACAGGAAAATTGCTTAAGTTTATAATATTTCCAATTTAATAAAGTATTTTAGAGTGTTTTATTTTTTTAATTCCAAAAAATAATTCAACTCCGATTTAATAATTTTTTTATCGCGGTCGAGCATATAAATTTTTGATTTGTCTGTGCTCAAATAGCCGTAATAAATTTGCTTTTCGGCAGGTTTATCCCAATTTAAAATAAAAATTGTTCCGTTTGGGTCGTTTTCTAAACCACGTTCAGTGTTAAAATTGCCTTTTTCAATAAACTCTTTTTCAGGCGATTTTCCTTTGTAAATACTTGAAATCTTAAACTTTTGTGCTTCCATCGTTCCGTTTCCTAAATCAATTTTAAGAACAGTCTGGATACCGCTGCAGTCTGCACAAGGAAGTATTCCTTCATAAACTAGTACATTTTCTTTCGATTTTTCTTCGATCTTAGCATTTACTGAATCTAAAGCAATTATTTTATTTTCTTCTTGTTTTACCTTAGAATGACAAGAAATCAGCTGTATTGCAATCAGCATTAAAATGAATCCATTTTTCATAACCTTAAATTTTAGCATCCTCTCAAATATACAATATTTTCCTACTTTTTAAAAACATTACTTAACAAATACTAAACGATTATTTTTTCTTACAATATCAATTATATGATGAAGTTTTGTATTTTTATAGGAAGCAAAATAAATTAGTTAACTTAAAAATAAACTGCATGGGAAAATTTGTAATTACTAAAAGAGCCAACGGAGAATTTCAATTCAATTTAAAAGCTGGAAATGGCCAGACAATTTTAGCAAGCGAGGGTTATACTACTAAGGCTGCCGCTACTAACGGAATCGAATCTGTAAAAACAAATTCGCAAGATGACGGCCGCTACGACAGAAAAGAGTCAAGCAATGGCAAACCTTATTTTAATTTAAAAGCCAGCAACGGACAAATTATTGGATCTAGCGAAATGTACGAAAGTGTTGCCGCAAGAGAAAACGGAATCGAATCTGTAAAGAAAAATGCTCCTGACGCTGAAACTGATGATCAGACTGCTTAAGGCTAATTTTATATTATAAAAAAAAGCTGTTTCTAAATTTTATAGAAACAGCTTTTTTCTTAAAATTTACTAATGAAATTTACTTTTTCAAAGCATTTACTCCACTATGCGTCGGAACAATCTGCTTAATACTTCCATCAGCATTGAACTCTAATTTATCCATACAAACTTCGCGGTGAAAACCTCCTGCATCGCCCATTTTTATTCCTGTTGGATATGAAAAACGATGATACGTAATATACCATTCATCTTTATTTGGAATTTGTAAAACCGAATTATGTCCCGTAGCATAAATTCCCTGATCTGGAATTCCCTGAATTACAATATTGTTTTGTGGAATTTCAATTGGGCCAAGTGGCGATTTTGAAGTTCCGTATCTTACTTTATAATTCGGGCTTCTGGTATCGTCTTCGCTCCATAAAAAGTAATAAGTTCCTTTTCTGTAAAACACATACGTTCCTTCTCGGAAAGTATTATCAACTTTAATCACTTTTGTACTTCCTTCTTTAAGCGAAATCATGTCATCGTTTAATTCCGCTACAGCCATATATCCGTTGCCCCAGTATAAATAGCTTTTTCCAGTTTTTGGATCTGTAAAAACGTCTGGATCAATTTCCTGACCGCCTTTAATACCTTCTGGTCTTGTACTTACCAAAGCTTTTCCGCTGTCTGTAAATGGTCCTGCCGGGTTATCCGAAGAAGCAACTCCAATTTTCTGAGCCGCTGTGAAATAATAAAAATACTTATATTTTCCTTTTATCTTTTTCTCCACAATGCATGGCGCCCAAGCATTTCGGTTTGCCCAAGTCACATCTTTTTTAAGATCGATGATAATCCCTTCGTCTTTCCAATCTGTCAAATTATCTGATGAAAAGGTTTTGAAATAATATCCTGACCAGCCATCAAAACCATCGCTTGTTGGGTAGATGTAATATTTTTTTGTTTTGTTTGAATACAGAATTTCAGGATCAGCATAATAACCTTCTAAAACTGGATTATTATTTACTTTTGGAAGTTTCTCTGGCGTTCCCCATTTTGCTGTTAATCGTTTTAATTCAGAACGTGTAATAGGTAAAATAGTCCCGTGGCGCGGATTAAAATCCATCGAAATGTCATTATCGATAACGGTGAAATTCTCTAAATCTTTGCTTTTTGTAAACTGATATCTTCCTTTTGTATAAACGTCATACATCAAAATATAATCATCAGAATTGTTTAGTTTGAAGACACTTGAACCTTCAACGCCGTCGTTTGTCTGTTGCAGATAATTATCGTTTTCTATCCAATTTCCAGAAGTCAAATCAGTTGTTGTAGCCACTTTAATTCCTGCTTTTCCGCCTTCGGTTTTATAAAAAAGATGATACACGCCATCTTTTTCAATAATGTCGCCATCAATACAAGCTCTTTCTGATTTTGGAACAAACAATAATTTTGGTTCACTTTCTAAAGCTGTGAAATCTTTATTCGCATAAGCGTAGTAAATTTTATCTGGACCTCCGGCATGCTGTAAACTAAAATAAATTAGATATTTTCCGGCTTTTGCATCATAAATCGTCTGCGGTGCCCAAACGCGTTTTAGGTTTTCATTTCCAGAAAAAGTTGTCTGAATATTTACGACATTGCTTGTCCAGTTTACCAAATCAGTACTTTTCAGCAAAATCATGGCACGGTTGCTATCCCAGCCTTTTGACGAAGTCATATCGGTCAAAACCATATAAAAAGTTTTGCCGTCGTCACCACGCAAAATATGCGGGTCACGAACACCTCCGGTTGAACTGATTACTTTGCTGTCTAAAACGGGTTTGTTGTCATTTAAGTGATAATAATGATATCCATCGGCACTTATGGCGTAACGAACTGCTTCTTCTTCGACTTTATTTCCTGTGAAATAAACAAATAAATAGGCTGTTAAATCCTTTTCGGCGATAACGGGCGGAACTCCTTTTGCTGTATTTTGGGCTTGTATAGAAGTCGAAAGGCTTATTAATGATATCAGACAAAAAAATATTCTTTTCATTTATTTTTTACTTTTTAATTGATACAAAACAGAACTGTGAGGTTTTAATTCTAATCCTATTTCTTTTGAAGACAATTTAGATTTTTCACCTGTCCACATATTTAAAACTTCAGCTGAACCTGTAAATCCAAGATCGGAAAGATTTACTGAAACATTTTGTGACGCAACATCTGAAATATTAAACAATGCCAAATAAACACTTCCGTTTTTAGCATTTTTTGAAGTTACAGCAATTTTTCCATCTTTCTGGAAAAGCTGTTTTACTGCTGTACTTTCATTGTGCATTTTTACGACATCTTTATTCGTTAATAATGATAAAGTGAAAACGTTATTGCTTGGTAAATCTCCACCAAAAAACAAAGGCGATTTAAAAATATTAAAGAAGGTAATTAAGGTATATTGTTCGTCTTTTGTTAAACGCGTCATTCGGTCTTCACCACGTTCTCCGCGTACTGAAATACGTCCAAGCGGAATCATATCGCAGTCTGGCCATGTTCCCGGCGCAATGTACGGATACCATTTTTGAGCCACATCCATTAAATGTGTAATGTGTGGCCAAGTGTCCCAAACGTCGTCAACCATTCTCCACATATTAGCATGCGTGCTTACGTGAGGCGCTGCCGAAATTGGCGTTTCGCCCGGGGAAGTACTCAACACAATTTTGCGTCCGCATTTGTCGATTGCGTTTCTAATCAAGTTAATTTCTCCTTCGTGATACGGTCTTGACAAATCATCGATTTTAATAAAATCAACACCCCATTGTGCATATAATTCAAAAATAGAATTGTAATATTCCTGAGCTCCTGGTTTGTCAGCCACAACAGTGTAATTGTCTCTCAACCATTCGCACTGCAAGGCAGTAGAATAGATTTGATCAGCTGTAATTCCGTTTGCTCCTTTGATTGGCATTTTTTCTTCAACCGCTTTTTTAGGAACACCACGCATAATGTGAATCCCAAATTTCAAACCTTTTTTATGAATGTAATCAGCTAAAGGTTTAAAACCCTGTCCGTCTTTTGCAGAAGGAAATCTGTTAACAGCCGGCAAATATCTTCCAAATTTATCCATCACATAACGAGGATCTGTCTGGTTGTAACCGCCCGCTTTGTCATTTTCAACAAACCATCTGATATCCACAACGATATATTCCCAACCATATTTTTTAAGCTCTTTTGCCATATAATCGGCATTAGCTTTTACTTCGTGTTCTTCTACAGTTGGTCCGTAACAATCCCAGCTGTTCCATCCCATTGGCGGTGTTTGTGCCCATTGCTTAAATTCTTCTTTTCCAAATATTTTGGTCTGAGCATTGGCACAAATTGATACAAAAACAACTCCTAAAACCAGAGTAATTCTATTCTTAATTTTCATTATAATGTGGTTAGATGTTAATAAATGTAAAATTTACACTTCAAATATAATAAACTTTATTCTTAAAATGCAATTAACCTGCCTGCTAACCAAAAAAGCAGACAGGTTAATTGAAAATTTAAAATAACTAACTATTTTTTTGAACTTAGAAAATGCTTTTATTTCACGTTAATCGTCACTTCTACAGGTTTTAACCACTGACTTGTAAACGTAACTTTGATAGGCTGAGTTTCTCCAGTTGCCTGAATATAAGCAGCAATATGTCCGTGAAAAACTCTTTGAACATTGTCTGTATAATCGGTCATGTCGCTGTTGTTTCCTGCTTCAAGTCCTAACAAAGTTCCCGGTCCGCTAACTGTACAAGTTACTTCATTATCTGAAAGCATAACTGGAAGACCATTTTGATCTTTTACCTGAACCATGATTTTAGCCACACCTTTGTCTTTACTGATTGTGATTTCTTTTTCAGCAATTGTCAATTCAACCGGCTGTTGTGTCGAATTGATTGCATAACGGCTCACTTCTTTATCATTGGCATCTAAACCAATTGCTTCTAATTTTCCTGAAGCAAATGGAATATCCCAATAAATAATTCCAGTTTTTTCGTCGTAAAGTTTCGTTTCACCTACCACTTTTCCGTTTAATTCCAAACGTGTTTTTGCAGCATTTGTATAACAAACTACACGGATTTTTTGTCCCGCTTCGTAATTCCAAATTGCCCATGCATCTTTAGAAATATCTTTTTCGTTTTTTAAAGGATAAGTTCCAACATAAGCCATTGGTTTATCTGACCATAATGACTGACGGAAATATCCTCGAGGCTTGATAACACCAGCAAAATCAACTAAACCAGAGTAAAATCCTCTTGAAGGCCATCTTCCCGATTCTCCTAAATAATCGATTCCTGTCCATAAAAACTGTCCGAAAATATGTTTGTTGTTTTTAACTGCTAACCAAGGATCCATATCATGAACGTTCTCACTTCCGTAGATTACTCGGTTTGGGTATTTTTGATGATCTGTCAGGTATTTACTTTCAGTGTAATTGTATCCTGTAATGTCTAAAGCTCCTGGATATTCTGTTTCATTCGACATGGCAACACCTGCTAAACCAGCCGTTGTAGGACGCGATTTGTCGTATTTTTTAACTGTTGCAACTAAACGTTTTGCAATTACTCCAAGGCGCATTGCATCTGGCGCATCTGGCTTATAACCACCGTAGGCCGCTTGTCCGAAACCGTCTTTTCCTTTATCTAAAACTGGGTGCGAATATGGATCATTTGGATAATCAACCTCATTTCCTATACTCCATGCAAATACAGAAAGATGATTTCTGTCACGACGTACAAAATCTTCTAAATCTTTTTCAGCGTAATCTGCGAAAATATCGAATGAACCTTCAAAACCTGGAGTTCCATAGTTCCAGCCTTCTAGCCATTTACGCTTTGGGAATTCCCATTCGTCATACGCTTCGTTTAAAACCAATAAACCTAATTCGTCGCAAAGTTCGTAGAAATCTGGAGCTTGCGGATTATGGCTTGTACGGATGGCATTTACGCCAATTTCTTTCAATGTTTTTAATCTAGTTTTCCAAACTTCTCTTGGAACTGCCGAGCCTAAAACTCCGGCGTCATGATGCAAACAAACACCTTTCATTTTCATCCATTTTCCGTTTAAGGCAAAACCATTATTTGGATCGAAAGTGAAATCTCTAAAACCAGTTTTAGTTACAGTTTTGTCGATTTCTTTTCCGTCTTTTAAAACTGTTGTTTTAAGCTCATATAAATTCGGATTCTCTAAATCCCATAATTGTGGATTTTTGACATTTATTTTAGCCGAAATTTTTCCGCTTTGTTTAGCCGCAACTTCAATTTTAGAAGAAGATTTTGCTACCGATTTCCCATCTTTTGAAAACAATTCATTTACAACTGTTAACGATGATTTTGCTGATGAACCGTTCTCAACATCAACCTCAACATTTAAAATTCCCGCTCCTTTTTTCACTTCTGGATATGCATAAACGCCCCATTGCGCAATATGAACTGGGTTTGCATACACTACCCAAACATTTCTGTAAATCCCTGAACCTGTGTACCATCTTGAATCGGCGCTTTGGCTATGGTCAACACGAACAGAAATCGTATTTTCTCCGCCGAATTTCACGAATTCTGTTGCATCATAAGCGAAAGAAATATAACCGTTTGGACGTTTTCCTAATGAATGTCCGTTGATGAAAACTTCGCTTCTGTTGTAAACTCCCTCAAAATACAAATACACTTTTTCTCCTGATTTGCTTTGCGGAATGTTGATTGATTTTCTGTACCAAGCAATTCCGCCCGGCAAATAACCTTGACAACTTGCCAATGTAGGGCTTAATTGTCCTTTTACACTCCAATCGTGAGGCACGTTTACTAGTTGCCATTTGCTGTCGTCAAAAGCAGTATTTTTTGCATCTGGAGTTTCCTGAAGATTGAACTTCCAATTGTCATTGATTTTCTTTGAATCTCCAAACGATACTTGACTGCTCGCAGAAAAACATGAAAAGAGTAATACGGGGATTAAGATTTTTTTAGTTAACACTATATTTTATTTTTAGTTAATTTCCTTTTTTGTTTCAAGTTCTTTTTTAGTTCTCAGTCGCAGTCTCAGTTTGCAGTCTGGGTAACTGTGACTGAAAACTGAGACTGCAACTGAACACTAAAGTAATTCTCCCACAAACGTCACTACTGATTTTGCTGGGATTTCCAGATTATCAATTTTCTGAATATCACTTCTTTTTAAATTTGAAGTTTCAGAAGTTATGTAAGGTGTAAATTCATTATTTTTTACAGTTCCTTTAGATAAATCGAAATTGTATTTTTGAGCTGATTTTCCGCAGTTTACGGCAACTACAATCAGTTTTTTGTTTTGAACATCTTTATACGCCGTCAGCATTACATCATTTGCGGCGTCTAATTCGTTTTGATTTGGAACATCAACTCTTTGCATTCCCGGACGCACAAAAAGCGAATAATTTCCTAAAGCCCAAAGCAGTTTTGAATCGTGAAATTCTCCATCATTTCTCACATAATTCGGTTCCGTTCCACCTTTGCTTTTTCCGTCATCCAAATAAATCAAACCATCCTTGTAATCGACGCGTGTAATCGATGTCCACCATTGCCATGAAGCGGCATTGGCTACAGCAATATCATTATGAATCAAACGTGCTACAAATAAAGCAGTCTGCATTCCTAAATCTCTTCCGCCACCTGAGCCACCCGGAATTTCATTTTCTCCCGGATTTTCCAAAATGCAATATTCAGACTGCCAATATTTTAAATTTGGATTTTGTTTGATGTTTGCGGCAATTAATTTTCTACTTAAAACTTGTCTTTCAACTGGCCAAGTTGTAAAATAACTGTGACCAAGAATCACATTTTTTACATTGGAGAATTTTGAAACATTGGTTTTGGTTTTTCCGAAGAAGAAATCAATCTGATTGTCACGATTTTCTTTATTCACATTTTCATACAAATAATCAATTTGAGCAGCTTCGGCAATTACAATTTCAGTGCTCATTTTGTTAGCTTTCAGTTTTTCTGAAAGTGATTTGGTCAAATCATAAATTTCCTCATTCGTTGCCGGAGTTCCTTCCTGACTGTTCGTGTCGCCCTGTTTTGGCATCCATTCCCATTGAGGTTCATTTATCGGACTGACATAATCGAATTTTATTCCTTCTTTTTTCTCCAATCCCTGAATACTTTGAACTAAGAAATCGGCAAATTTTGGAATTGCACCATCTTTTAGATTCAGTTTATTCTTTTGAGAGGCAAAAGACAATCCGTTATTGGTCATAAAAACCGGCGGACTATTTGTAAAAATCAGGAATTTTTCGACACCACGTTTTTTAGCCGCCTGCAGAAACCATCTTTGACCTTCTTGTTTCGAGAAATCATAAGTTCCGTCAGCGTTTAAAAAACATTCGCTTCTTCTCCATTCATCAGAAACTTTGCTGTTTTCACCTTGTTCTGTACTTCCGGCACCAAGATTGAATCTCCAAATCGAAAGTCCAATTCCTTTTGGATTTCCCTGTGCATCAATCTCTTTGCTGAAAAGCAAATCGGCAATGGCATTCTTTTTTTGTTCTGGCCAATTTTTTCCCACAAACTGAGTTCTCCACGCATCAGAACCTCCAAAACCGTCCATCGTCTGAACGACTTTATCGGTACTGATAATGGCAGTTCGTTGTGCAAATGACAGCGAACTCATTACCAGAAAAAGTGAGATATATACTTTTTTCATTTATTTTGTTTTATTTAACCGCAAAGGGCGCAAGGTTTTACGCAATCCCGACAGCTATCGGGAGCCAAGTTTTGCATAAGCTTTGCGAACTTTGCGTATTTTCTTTGCGACCATTGCGGTTAATTTTTTATTCTTATTTATAATTCCCAACATACGTCACAATCGACCTAGCCGGAATTTCTAAACTCCCCGCATCAACCGCTGTTCCTTTTTTCAAACTTAAAGTTTCTGAAGTTGTGTAAGGTGTTAATTTATTATCAGCCAAAGCTCCTCCTGCAAGATTCAATTTATAGACTTTCGCCGATTTGCTGATGTTTACTGCAACAATTACCAATTTTTTAGTAGCTGCATCTTTGTAAGCGGTTACCATTACATCATTTAAAGTTGTTGCATTGTCAACGCTTGGAATTTGAACTCTTACCATTCCCGGTTTTACGAAAAAAGAAAAGTTTCCTAATGCCCACAGTGTTTTTGAATCTCTGATGTAACCGTCGTTTTTGCAATAATCAGCATTTCCAGCTCCGTTGCTTGCATTGTCATCAACATGAATCAACCCATCTTTGTAGTCGCCACGGCTAATTGCTGTCCACCATTGCCAAGAAGTTACGCCTCCAAGCGCAATATCTGTACTGATGATACGTGCTGTCCAAAGTGCAAGCGGCATTCCTAAATCTCTTCCTGCTCCTGCTCCGCCAGGTAATTCTGCTGTTCCAGGGCTTTCTAAAACACAATATTCCGAAGACCAAAGACTCACACCGCCAACAGACTGAATTCTTGAAGCTGCCTGCTGTCTTGACGAAACCATTTCGCTCAAAGGCCAAGCTTGCCAATAACTATGTCCAGAAATGGTTTTCTTTACATTGCTTAATCCAGAAATGTTTTTAGATGAATTTGCTCCAAAAAAATAATCAATTTGATTTGATCTGCTTTCTTTTCCAGAAACCGTTTTGTAAAGCGATTCATAAGATCCAGCTTCTCCAACAACAATTTGAGCGCCCAGTCCTTTTGATTGTAATTTTGGAGACAAAACATTTACAAAACTGTAAATATTTGCATTTGTAGCCGGCGAACCTTCCTGTGCAGAACCGTCCCACTCGTATTGTGGTTCGTTAAACGGACTCACATAATCGATTGTTAAACCGTGTTCTGTTTTTAGTTTGTCCAAGGAATTCACCCAGAAATCAGCTAATTCCGGCATTTTTCCATCTTTCAAATTATAAAATTCTTTGATGCTTGCGTGCGCTTTTCCGTTTTGCGTCAAATACACCGGTGCGCTGTTTGCAAAGGCTAATAATTTTTCAACTCCACGTTCTTTTGCCGCTTTCATAAACCAAACCTGACCGGCTTGTTTATTCATATTGTAGCTTACACCATCAGTTGTGAAACATTCTGTACGTCTCCATTCGTCTGTAATGTCACTTGCGTCACCTTGCTCTGTACTTCCAGCTCCAAGGTTAAAACGCCATAATGAAAGTCCGATCCCTTTTGGATTTCCATCGGCATCAACTTCTTTGCTGAATAATAAATCGGCTACTTTATTTCTTTTATCCGAAGGCCAATTTTTTCCAATAAAATTACATTGCCAAGCATCAGAAGCTCCAAAACTTTCCATTGTCTGAAGATTCATATCCAAATTCACATTCAATTCGGCAACCGAATTTTCAGAAGCTGAATTTTCTGATTTTTCAGAGTCGCAACCCACAAAAAGTGAGCTAGCGAAAAGCAAGCCTGCACACAGCAGACTTACTTTATTTTGATTAACAAATTTCATCTTAATAACCAGGATTTTGTGTGATTAAACCGCCGCTCAAGTCAATTTCCAACTGAGGAATTGGCCATAATAAATTTTTCGCAGGATTAAAATTGATTCCTTTATCCTGAGGTTCTCTTAAGTTTGTCGTTTCGTAAGGATCTGTCGAACTCAAGTTGTATTTAACAAAAGTTCCGTTTGGTCCCATTAAAGATTCGATTACAGGTCTTCCTGTTGTTGGGTCTTTTTCACGACGAATATCATATAAACGCATTCCTTCAAAAGCCAATTCCAAACGACGCTCTTTGTAAATTTGTCTCAATAAAGTTGGTCCGGAAAGTCCTGTTTTTGGATCTAATTTCACACGAGCTCTGATGATGTTGATATCTGCCAAAGCATCTCCGCCAGTATGATAGCTTGCTTCTGCTCTTGTCAGATACATTTCAGCTAAACGAATCAATGGAATATTTAATGGCAAGTGACCATCTTTTTTATCTAAAGAACGACGCGTTGCAATTGGAATATAATATTTACGGCAAATACGTCCTGATTTATTATCATTCAAACTGAATTTATGTGTTGGATTTAAAACCTCATCACCGTAAGCAGCTTCTCCCCATTTCGTAATGGTACTTCTACGACGGATAACATCATTTTCAGATAAATAAGCATTTTCTAAATCACTTGTTGGCATACACCATCCCCAACCGTCAAGAACATCAGCAGCATCATTGCTTGGGAAATTCTTTTTGTCTTCACCTCTTGCTCCAGCTAAAGTTGGCAATGCAGAACCCAAACTTTTATCTTGAACTGATGAAGATTGCGCTTCAAGAATTGACTCCACTCCGTTATGATTGTTTACATTCCAGATGTTCAAGAAATCAGCTTCAAGAGCATAAGGGCCTTCCGTAATAACTTTATTTGAGTATTGTTTTGCCTCAGCCCATTTTTCCTGGAACAAAGACACACGAGCCAATAAGGCATAAGCCGCCCATTTGTTAATTCTTCCGTTTCTGTTAACTGGAATCGTTTCTAATTTTGCAGCCGATTCTTTAAGATCCTTTTCAATTTGTGCATAAACCTCTGCTGCTGAATTGCGCTTTAAAGTCAAATCGCCAGTTCCAAGAGATTTTGTATATACCGGAACTCCTCCAAAAAGATTTACCAACTCATAGTAACAATAGGCTCTCACAAAAAGAGATTCTCCCATATATTGATTTTTTTGAGCTTCAGTAAGTGGCGATGCAGCCATTTTCTCCAAACCAAGATTAGCGGATTGGATCGTGTAAAAATGTGCCGTATAAATACTATTCATATCACCCATATTGTCAGGTGTAATGATGTATTGTGAACATGGTCTGTGCGCACCACTGTCCTGTCCCGTGTTACCCATCCAGGCATCATCAGTCGACATTTCGTTAGTAACTCTTGGCGCAACTAAAGTCCACCAGTCATTCGGAATTAATAATCTGCGTGTTAATTCGTTTGCATAATTCTCGCACTCTTGTGCTGTCTGAAAATAATTTTCTAAGGTTTGTGTTCCTCTTTCTTCTTTTTCAATAAAATCGCTGCAAGAAACTGCTAATAGAGAAAAAGTGATTAATGATACTATTATTTTTTTCATGATCGTTTTTATTAAAATGCTACATTAAGACCCATCAGGATTGTTGGCTGAACCGGATAATTCCATCCTCCAAAACCTGATCCTAAAACTCCACCTCCTACTTCAGGATCAACCCCTGTATAATTTGTCCAAGTCCATAAATTCTGACCTGATAACGAAAGTCTTAGTTTATCTAATCCGAATTTATTATAGAACGAATAACCAACCTGGAGGTTTTTCATACGTACATAAGATCCATCTTCAACATATAAAGAAGAGAATTTTGTAAAGTTTTCGTTGTTGTCATCTTTTGACAAGCGAGGAACATAATTTGAAGTTCCTTCTCCGTGCCAAGCCATTTGATCTAATCCGTTAACTTTATTTGTTAAACTTGCACCATTGTACAAATCTGAAATATTTTGGTTAACCAAATCATTTCCAATACTTGAATAGAAATTCGCTACTAAATCAAAATTTTTGTACGCAAAAGTCAAATTAAGACCTACGTTGTAATCAGCCCAAGGAGAACCAATTTTTGTTCTGTCTTTATCGTCTAATTTTCCGTCGCCGTTAATATCTTTAAAACGAACATCTCCAACTTGTGCATACGGTTGTAATTTTGTTCCGTGCTCGTCTGTATGAGAGTTTAATTCTGTTTGATTTTGGAACAAACCATCAGCAACGTATCCGTAAAAATATCCTGGCTCATTACCTTCAACAGTCAAAGTTCTGTTGCTTGAACCGTATAATTTTTCTCCGTCAGCAGATAAATTTATCATCTTCACATTTACAGTTGT
The DNA here is from genome assembly GCF_054075145.1 of Flavobacterium xizangense. Classification (NCBI taxonomy): domain Bacteria; kingdom Pseudomonadati; phylum Bacteroidota; class Flavobacteriia; order Flavobacteriales; family Flavobacteriaceae; genus Flavobacterium; species Flavobacterium xizangense. The sequence continues at coordinate 99,572 of NZ_JBSIPG010000008.1, forward strand.
AAAAGTTACATCTACACCGTATGAGAAATCTCCTTTTTTGTCTTTGTAAGAAACCAATAAATCGACACCATTTGATTTCATAGAACCTACGTTTGTCCATATTGTAGAATATCCAGGAAAACCACTATATGTTGGAAATTGTTTTAAGAACAACATATCGTTTGTTTTCTTTTGGTAATATTCTAAAGATCCAGAAAGCTTGTTTTTCCATAATCCGAAATCCAGTCCGAAAGAAACATCTTCAACAGTTTCCCATTTAATGTCTTTATTTGCCATTGTAGAAGGATAAGAAGTATCAGCAATATCATTCCCAATTGGGTAAAAACCTGTTCCTATATTAGATTGATAAACCGCGCTTGGCAAGTTTTGATTTCCTACTTTACCCCAACCTGCTCTAAATCTTAAATCACTTAAAACATCTTTTGTTGATTCCATAAAATCTTCATTCAAAATTCTCCATGAAACTGATGCAGAAGGGAAATTTGCCCATTTGTTGTTTTCCATGAATTTTGAAGAACCGTCACGTCTGAAAGTACCTGTAAAATAATATTTTCCGTCATAGTTATAAGAAAAACGAGAAATATAAGACATTAATGAACTTGACCAGCTGTTACCGCCACTGTTGCGGTTTTTTGTTGCAGCATTTAATTCTCTCATAGAATCAGAGTTGTTAGGAATTCCTTCTCCGTAACCCCAAAGATCATTTCCATTATACTCTTCCATAGTGTTACCAATCATTAAAGAGGCATTATGTTTTTCAGCAAATGTTTTAGTGTAGGTGATTGTATTTTGCCAAGTCCAATCGACATTAGTAGTGTTCCATTTTTCAACACTATTGATTTCAGCTTTTTCGTGTGCAGCATCAATCACAAAGTCAGGGCTGAATCTATTTCTTACTTTGTCGCCTACTTCAATAGAAGCTTGTGAACGAATCACTAAACCTTTGATTGGCGTGTATTGCAAATAACCATTTGTATTCAAGTTGTATTGATCTGTAAAATCATCATAACGTTTTACAGCCGCAACAGGATTCCAGATATAGGACGGAGAGCGTGCATAAATACTGTATTCATTTTCAGTTCCGTTTAATTGATCTGCTGGTTTATAGATTGGCGTAATTGGATCAATTTTATCAAAATCAGCCCAGTTTCCTGGTGAACCATACGTTTCGTAACGAGGGTTTAATGTAATTCCTGCTGAGAATTTATCAGAGAATTTAAAATCGTTTGCAATTCTCATTGTAATTCTTTCCCAACCTCCTACTTCATACATAGATTCTGAATTGTAGTAGTTTAAGCTGATTGCGAAAGTATGTTTTTCAGAACCTCCTGTAACTCCAAGAGAAGCATTCACAACTGGACTTGCTTTTCTAATTCCAGCATTCCACCAATCTGTAGTTTTTCCTTGGTATTGAGAAGGATTTGGCAAATAATCTGAATAGCCTGAATTATTATAAGCCGTATTCATAATTGTTGCATAGCTTTGTGCATCAGCCATATGATACGGATTATTCATAAACTGCATTCCTGAACTTGTATCAAAATTGAATCTTGTTTTTCCAACTTTTCCTTTTTTAGTTGTAATCAGGATAACCCCGTTTGATGCACGTGAACCGTAAATTGCACTTGCAGAAGCGTCTTTCAAAACTTCCATCGATTCAATTTCGTTGTTGCTCAAGAAGTTGATGCTTGTTCCCATCGGAATTCCGTCAACAACATAAAGCGGATCTGTACTTAAGTTTACCGTAGAAATACCACGAATCAATACTCTTGGTTGTGCACCCGGGCCTCCAGCGCCTACAACCTGTACTCCAGAAACTTTTCCCTGAAGTGATTCTGTTACATTTCCCACTGTCATAGTTTGCAACTCTTTTCCTTTTACAGAAGAAATAGAACTCGTTACATCGCTCTTTTTTACAGCAGCATAACCTACAACTACAATTTCATCCAATGCCTGACTTGATTCTTCTAAAACAATATCAAAATTAGTTTTATCACCAACTGGAACTATTTTATTGGCAAAACCAACAAAAGACAATTCAATTTGCGCATTTTTATTCGGAACCTCGATTGCGAACTTCCCATCAAAATCTGTTGACGTGTTAGTTGAAGCTCCTTTTACAACTATATTAACACCCGGAATTGGCACTGCGCCTTTATCCTTAACAGTACCTGTTATTTTTATTTGTCCAAATGATACAGCAGTACACATCAGGGCAATAAAAAATCCTATATATTTAAATTTCATATTAAGCTGTTTTATTTATTAAATGTTATAACAAAGTCATAACTATTTTTTTGTGATAAATACTCTTTCTAACTCAGTATCAAGAACTACTTTGTAAACTCCCGCAGCAGCTGGATATTTAGCATTTCCATTCTCACCTGGCGACATAGTACAGATTCCGTTTTTGATTAATCTCCAAGAAGGATCCCACCATTGGCCTGTAAAAGTGGCTTCCATAGTTCCGGTTAAAGTGTATTCACCAACTAATTGATAAGGATTTGCCGAATTGTTGCTTAGGTGTAATCCCGTCATAACCCACGCATTCCAAGTATCCCAGTTTGCGTCTTTGATTCCGCCACCGCAAACACTCACGAAAGGCCTTCTAAGTGCTGCATCATCATGCCATAATCCATTGGCAATATCAGCCCATACTTTGCTTGTTGGCGCGTATTTCGTAACTGTATACTTCAAAGTATTTGGATTCACTTTAATTTTGTAATATCCTTTTGTTGGCAAAATAATTGGTGCCGAAGCAACATCATCTGCTAATTCTCCTGCAGCATTTAAACCAAAACAATGTGGGGCAAAATCTGATTCCTGACCTAAGAAATAAACTTCTTTGTTGTCTTTATCTGCATAATATTTGAATTCAAAATCCTGTCCGCTTTTTTCGTGGAAATACATCGGAACTCCAACTGCATCAGTAGTCAGGTTTGTACCTTTTGGCTGATCACATAAATAGATTGCCGGATACTCATTTGTAGCCACAATATTTACATTCAAAGATCCAGTGTTCGGAATAGCAAATTTGTCTTTCGCAGTAATTGTCAAAACATAATCTGCAGCTGTTACTGGCAATGTATACGTTTTATTGAAGGTATAAGATTGAGGCGAACCCGTTAATTGAACAGTTTCATCAATTCCTAAAGCAGCACATTTAATTTGTACATAATCAATACCTGAATCGTCGTTCACCACAAAATTTACCGGCATTTGATTACTCGTTGACAATAAAATTACAGCTCCTTCTTTTGGAGAAACCATAGTAATAGATGGTGCAGCAAATTCTCCGTCTAAACGAAGGTTGATTTCCTCATTTACACTATTTCCAGAAACGTCTGTAATAGTCAATTTTATTTTGAAAGCTTCAGAAGTTCCTCTGTTTGCCGGAACTTCAAAAAAGTAGCTTAGATCATATGTTTTCAACAAAGGATCTGTTGCAAACGAAATTACTTTATCAAGTGATAATTCCGGAATTTGGATTTCTACACTTTTTAATCCTAAATCATCAGCAAGCGCCGCTTTGATTTCGAATTTTCTATTTGGCGCGCCATAAATCTCTTTTGTAGCTATCACTACCGTAGGATCATCAGATGGAGCGAAATCTGAATCGTTGCTTTGACATCCTGTAAACAAAACGGCAAAAAGGGCAAGAAAAAATAAAAATTTATTCTTTTTCATTTCTTTAATTTTAAGGTTAGGTTAGTTTGTTCTTTTTAAGCGTAAAGTGATTGTTTAAATAAATGAGTCGGACTCATTTTTGAAGATCTAGAATGTCTTTTCCTTCTTGGAGATGGAAACAGACAATGAAAAATCGGTGGTTTGGTTTTTGTCATGTTAGTAAAGTTTGATTAATATTTCCTTTTTTTTTTCTTTTTTCTAAAACAGTAAAGCTTTATTTTTTTGACCCGCGATTTTTGTCGCGGGCCAGATAAGTAATACGTAAAACCAACTCTTACAATCTTATTTTAAAGAAGGCTCAATTCTTTAAACTGATTAAAAACTTATCAAAAAAATAACACTTATAATTTTACACAGTAATACAACTTAATCTATTACTATCGATGCAAAGAAATGTTTAAATCACACTTCCAAGGAGGGGTAAAATGGAAAAAAAAGGAGGTCAAAATTGCAATTAATCATTATTTGGTATTAAAATTTACAGAGTATTAAAAAATATCTGGATATTTTTACATAATCTGCAATCACTGAAATATCCTTTCATTTGAGACTAAAACGTTTGAAATTTTTCAAAAAAATGCACTCTTATTTGCAAAATGCAATTAAGTCTTTAAGAAAATGTAAAGTCTGAAAATGATTTTTAACTAAAATCGTTGAGCATAATTAATTTTAACACATAGAAAAATAGTTTTAGTAACTTTAAAAAAAAAAAGCGTTTCACTAATTTAAATGCATCCCGAAGCTTCGGGACTATGTGTTAGAAGCATGTTTCTTTTCATATTCTTTTTCGTTCTTATAAATCTATGTTTCTAGTTTAAGATTGCACCAATAGATTAACCAATAATATTCAAATCAGAGTTGAAAGAGCTCTTATATTTCTTAATATATTCCGAAGGCGTCATTCCAAAAAGTTTTACAAACTGTTGTCTAAAATATTTAGGATCTTCAAAACCAACTTCCGCACTTGCTTGTGCAATATTCATGTCTTCTGTAAGCATCAACATTGCCGCTCTACGAATTCGGAGTGATCGTATAAAAGCATTTAATGTCTGTCCGGAAATAATCTTGATTTTAGTATAAAGCGTTCTGTGGCTCATTCCCATTTCCTGAGCAAAAGTCTTTATGGTAAAATCTTTTTTATGAATATTAGCTTCAACAATATCAATACACTTTTTCAGTATAAATTGATATTCGGCCGGAACTTTCTGTGTATTTTCTTTTAATGTAATACTGTCCAGAAAATAAGTACGAAGATTGCTTCTGTTCTTTAATAACGATTCTACACGCGCAACGAGAATATCATCATCAAAAGGTTTCATGATATAATCATCGGCACCGTCATTGATTCCTTGTAAATGTGTTTCAGGATTTTTTGAAGCTGTCAATAAAATAACCGGAATATGTGACAAATCATTGCTTTCCTTAATCTTTCGGCAAAGCTCTAGACCATCCATTTGCTCCATTGTAATGTCGCTGATAACCAAATCAGGCATATGTTTTTTGGTCAATTTCAAACCTTCTTCTCCATTCTCAGCGCTGTAAACCATATAATTTTCAGAAAACAATTTGATCAGATAATTTCTGATATCATCATTATCGTCAATAATTAAAATGGTTCGCTTTTCAGTCAGCATTACGGTTTGAAAATCAGTTTCTGAAATCTGATTATTAATCGAAGTATTTTCTTCAGTATCATCAATATTCAGTTCGTCAAAAAGCTGACTTCTTTGCTGAATATCATTTGTAATAACCGCATTTTCAAAATGACTACTTCCTTTTAAAAATGTCAATTTAAAAATACTTCCTTTTCCAATTTCACTGCTGCAACTTACTTTTCCTTTATGCTTGTCGACAAAATATTTCACGATAAAAAGTCCGATTCCAAAACCAGTACTTATAGAAACTTTCGAATTAATTTGTCTGAATTTCTCGAAAATAACCTCAATATCTGCTTTATCGATTCCTTCTCCGCTGTCTGAAATTTCCATTTCAACATCTGAAATTGTTTCGGTTAATTTCAAACTAATTTCACCGCCAATTGGAGTGTATTTAAAAGCATTCGACATTAAGTTAAAAAGCGAAATTTCGATTTTTTCATAATCGCCAATAATCTCAATTTCATTTTCAGGAATATCAAAATTGTAATTAATGTTTTTGTCTTTTGCCTGATTTACAAAACATTGATAAACTTCATTGCAAAGTTTGTTGACATTTATAGGCGATAATCTAAGCGAATCCGCATCATTTTCAGCTTTTCTGAAAAGCAAAAGCTGATCGACCAAACTCAATAAACGTCTAGCATTTCGGTGTGCAATTGCCAGCTCACTGCCCGAAGATCCGTTTTCGACACTTTCTTTCTGAACTGCTTTTTTCAGCGGATTTATAATCAGCGAAAGCGGCGTTCTGAATTCATGAGAGATATAGGTAAACATTGACGATTGTTTCTCAGCAATTTCCTTTTCTTTCTTGCTTTCTAGTTCGGCGATTTTGACTTTATATTTTAGTGCTTCCTTATTTTTTTCGTAATCCAGATAAACAAAAAGCGCACCCGCAATCCCAAGCAAATACAAGGTATACGCCCACCAAGTTCTGTACCAAGGCGGTAAAACTTCAATTGAAATAAGACTGACTTCTTTGTTCCAGCCTCCTTTTGCGTTTGTCGTTTTTACTTTAAACGTATATTTTCCTTCTGGAAGTCTCGAATAATTTGCTTTTCGGGCCTGACCCACATAATTCCATTGTTCGTCCCAGCCTTCAAGAAAATAGGCATAATTTATTTTATCTGCATTATTATAATCAATTGCTACAAATTCTAATGACAAAGCCGTTTGATCGTAATCTAAACTTACTTCTTTCATTTTGGTCGAATCGTCATTTGTAACTTCGACTTTACTTTCTTCTATCGATTGATTATTCACAGAAAAATCACTCAGCAATAAATTATTCTTCTGATTAAATCCTTTGATTGCCTCAGGAAAAAATATGTTGAAGCCGTTTATTCCGCCAAAAAGAAATTCCCCGGTCGATAATTCAATTCCGGCATTAAAACTAAATTGATTGCTTTGTAAACCATCATTTACAGAGAAATTGCGAAACGTCTGTCTCTTTTTATCAAATCTGCAGACTCCGTTATAGGTACTCATCCAAAGATTTCCTTCCTTATCTTCGAGCAGTCTTAAAATCGTATTTGACGGCAAGCCATCATCTGTTGTCAGCCTTTTAAACGTATTTTTCTTTCGGTCAAATAGTAAAAGTCCGCCCTCCTGAGTTCCCAGCCAGAGATTTTTGTCATTGTCTTCGTGAATGCAACGAATTGGGTTTCCAATCGAAACTTTATTGATTTTTCGTGTATTTTTTTCAATCGAAAACAAATTGGTATAATTTCCGCCCCAAAGTTTTCCATCCCTGGTTTCCGTCAAACATTGCAAGTTTGTAACCGATTTGTCAAAAAGCACAAAACTGTTTTTTGTTCTGTCGAAAAAATACAGCGAACCTTCATTTGTCGCACTCGCCCAAATATTCGATTTTGAATCTTTGTAAACAAACCAAATATTCTTTTCGATTTGTTTTGTAAAAGGATTAAAACAAGAATATTGCGTAACGGAATTGTTCTTCGGATTAATTTTATTGACACCACCCGCCCAGGTCGAAAGCCAGATTTCATTATTATTATCCCGAACAATTCCAGTAATAAAAGGACTTGAAAGTTTATTTCCGTAATTGATATACGAGTTATTTTTTCGGTTCCAATATTTTAATCCCGCGCCGTCAGTTCCCACCCAAAGATTCTTTTTTTCATCTTCACAGAAAGATAAAATGAAGTTTTCGGCAGGATCTTTAGCATTATATCGAATATTTTTAAAATACTTTGGCGAATTGCTCAGCATACTGATACCACCGCGCAAAGAACCAAACCATATGTTTCCGTCTTTATCTTCATACAAACTCCAAACCGAATTGCTTTTTGCCAGTTGATTATCGTTTACATTATTAAACGGAATCGCTTTTTTATTTGTTCCGATGACTTTGTAAATGCCACAACCGTCTGTCGTAATCCAGAGCTCTTTTTTCTTGTCGACCAAAAGATCAGTTACACTGCATTTATTTGGAAAATAATTGTCTGAAATAATTCCCGTTTTTGTGTTGAAGAGAAAAAGTCCTTCATCTGTTCCCAACCAAAGATTTCCGTCAGAAGCTAATTTCATTGCTTTAACTTCTTTTGAAAGCGAAAAAACTGCTTTTAAGGTTCTAGACGAATAACTATAACTGCAAATTCCGACATTGCGCACGTAAACCCACGAATGTTTATTTTTTTTATCTTCCTGAATCGCAATCGCATCGTAATTATTGATGCTGATTTTATTGCCCAAAACAATAAGCGGAATTTGTTTCCCTACAAATGATCCATTTTCAAAACTAACTAAGCCTAAACTCTGCGAAGCAATCAAAAACAGATTTTCAGAAACGGAGCGCATCTGATGAATAATGCCATTTAAGATTTTCTTTTTATTCGATGAAAGATATTCGGCCGGCTGAAATGTGGTCGTTGCTTTGTTGTAAATGCTGATTCCGTTTGCGCCTCCAACCCAAATGTTTTTTCTGGAATCGCCTTCGATATTGTAAATGGCATTAAAAGAAAGTGATTTTTTGTCGTTGATTCGGTTTCTAAAAACTTTAAAATTGTAACCATCGTAACGATTTAGTCCGTCATAAGTTCCAAACCAAAGATAACCGTCGCTGTCCTGAAAAATAGTCGTCACCGAATTGTTAGACAAACCGTCAGAAATATCAAGAAATTTCACCGGATTATCCTGCGCAAAACTCAGCGAAGTGAAACCAAACAGCAGTATAAAATGCAGAACAAAATACTTCAAAATAGTATGCTTTTTTGTGAATTTGTGTAGAAAGCACAATTATAAGCTTATTTATAGGTATTTTGCAAAAATCAATTCATAAAATTTTGATTTTATGGCTGATGTGTAAGAGTAAATCTTACGTTTTTATTTTTAATAAAGATTAGCTTATAAAATGATTTTGTGTTGTTTGATGGTTTGGAAAGAAAGCAAAGTCGGGAGACTTTTGGAAAGATACAATTTCCACGAAGCAAAAAAATTGCGCAAAGTCAGTCCCGAAAGTTTTCGGGATTGCGCAGCTTTTCAGTTGACCACTTTGGAGAGTTGGGACAGATTTGCAATCTGTGTCCATAAAGATTGGACATTATCGCTTTTATAATAAATTTACTTTACGAACTTTACTGTGCGGGCACAGATTGCAAATCTGCGCTAACGAGGCGGGCGGGTTCATCTATATCTTTGTTTACTCCCTTTAAAACAAATATAAATTAAAAATCAAGACTTCAAAAATCAAATAACTTTTATAAAATATCCCCCATTTTAAAATAAAAAGTTAAAATTATTGCAAATTTAGACCGAACGGTCTAAATTTGCAGTGTCAAAATAGGAATATCATGAGCAAAGCAGAAAGAACCAGACAATTTATCATAGAAGCATCGGCGCCCATTATCAATAAAAAAGGAATGGCGGGTACTTCTATCACTGATATTATGGAAGCTACAAAACTTGCAAAAGGCGGTATTTATGGCAACTTTGAAAGCAAGGAAGAAATTTGCATCGAATCATTTATCTATTTGAGAGCGCAACTGGCAAACAAATTAGATACTGCAGTTTCAAAAGGCAAAACGGCACAGGAAAAACTTTTCAATTTACTGGATGTATATGCAAATGACGAAACAATGGTTGACGGTTGTCCAATTTTAAACTTCGGAGTTGATGCAGATGATACGAATCCAACAGTGAAAGAATATGTAAAAAAAGCAATCCAATCAGCTCAAAAAAGATTTTACACCATAATTGAAGATGGAATAAATAATAATGAATTGCAGGCAGAAATTAATCCGCAACAATTTAGCATTAAAACTTTTGCCATGATTGAAGGTGCCATTTTATGCGAAAAAATAAGCGGTGATCACACACAAATGCTAATCGTTTTAGAAAGCATAAAGGATGAATTTAAAAGATATGTTCGATAACATATTTTTTTTACTATTTTTTAGACCGTTCGGTCTAATTTAAATTAAATAAGTTTCAATTGAAACACAACAAAAAACAATTAAAAAATAACAAAATGAGAATTTTACAAGAAAACCACAAGGGATTTAGTACTATACTAGCCTTGGCATTGATTCCACTATCTGGCTTTGCTACAGATATTTATTTACCTTCTTTGCCTGCAATGGCAAATGATTTGCATGTTTCGGCTTCGGCGGTACAGCTTTCGCTGGTTTTATTTATGTTTAGTGTTGGCATAAGCCAATTTTTTATTGGAAGTATTTTAGACAGTTTCGGGCGCTATAAAATCAGTTTAGCTTCACTTGCCCTATTTTCGCTTACCAGTTTTGTGATCGCATTAGTTCCCAATATTTATGTTATTTATGCTATGCGAATTATTCAGGGAATTACGATTGCGCTTATCGTAGTAGGAAAACGAGCTTATTTTGTTGACTTGTTTACGGGCGAAAAACTAAAAAGTTACATCAGTATGTTTTCCATTATTTGGGCCTGTGCTCCTATCATGGCGCCGTTTTTAGGTGGTTATCTGCAAAACAGTTTTGGATGGAGATCTAACTTTTATTTCCTTGGCGGATTATCCTTGGTTTTTCTGATTTTAGAACTTATTTACAGTGGAGAATCATTAAAACATTATCATCCATTTAAACTAAAATTGATTGCACAAACGTACAAAGGAATGCTTCAAACGGCTGATTTCACTCTAGGTTTGGTTATTATCGGTATTTCGTTTGGAATGGTTGTCGTTTACAGTTTATCAAGTCCGTTTATTATTGAACGTGTTTTAGGATATTCGGCGATTACTACGGGATACAGTTCTCTGCTATCTGGTTTTTCATTGATGACGGGCGGTATTATTGCAAAATCGATGATTAAAAAACCTTTGGCACAAAAAGTAAGTATTGCATTTGCGGTTCAGATAACTTTGGTTTTACTGATGATTTTTACCTCTTCCTTCGGAAGCAGTCTGTACACTTTAATTGGTTTTATTATCGGAATTCATATTGCTGGCGGCTTTATTTTCAATATTATTTATGGATATTGTCTAAGCCGTTTCTCCAAAAATGCCGGAATCGCAAGCGGACTTACAGGCGGTGTAATGTACATGATTAGTTCAATATTCAGCTACGGATTTGCTAATTTATTTAAAGTAAAAACGCAATTATTATTAGGCGTTGCCGATTTTGCACTGCTGGTAATCGTAACTATTATTTTTATAACTTTCAATAAATATAGAGCAAAAAGCTTAGCCGTTGAAGTGATAAAAAAATAACAATCTCATTTCAATTTAAATGGATTGTTCTAAAAAAAATCGCCACGAATTCACGGATTAGATTTAATTCGTGAATTCGTGGCGAAAAATTAGTTTAAAATAAAAACTATCAACCCTCGTGCACCATGCGCACCTAAAACCAACGACTGCTCAATATCAGCCGTTTTTGAAGGTCCGGCGATGAAAGTTCCGAAACCGTATTCCTGATTTCCTATTTTTTCATATGCCTGATGCATTGTTGGATAAATATTATTTTTATCAACAATAATCGCTAAATATTGTGCAATAAAAGGAGAAACACGTTGCCCTAGAATATCGTCTGTTACCCAAAGCGCACTGTTTTCAGCAACACCAAAATGCGCTTTTACAACCGTCAATTCAACGTCTTTAAGCGAATGCGGATCGTCATTTGTCCAGTCTAAAGTTGCAATTTCTGAAAGCTCAGGAAGCGTTGTAACTATACGTTTTTGAATATTATAATGCTCTTTGATATATGAAATTATATCTTCGTAATTTTTAACTTCTACAGCGTTTCCTCCAATGTTTTTCAGCACCGTTTTATAGGTTTCTAAAACATGGAATTGTTCAGAACCTAAAACTTTTAAGTCTGGCAAAGCGGTTACAGAATCGGGTTGATTCTGCTTTATTTTATTTAATATATCGGCTTTACTGCTCATTGTTTTTATCTTTTGCTTCTCTTGAATTTTTCTTGTACCACTCTCTAAATGATTCTTCTGGAACGGCAGGCATTTCGCGCTGATCATACCATTTATTCATTTTATTATTGACTAAACCTGGAGCATTTTTCATTACAAATCGCCCTGATTTTCCAGCGATATTAAATACCGTCGGATTCGCTAAAACCGTCGCCATTGTTTTCATTGCAATGGTTTTTGAAGTTGGCGTATGTCCTTCTTTCACCAAAACCTGACGCCATTTATACAGCTGATCATGAATATCGATTTTTACCGGACAAACATTCGTACACGAACCGCAAAGCGTACTGGCAAAAGGTAAATCGGCGTTTTTGCTCATGTCCAGATTTGGTGCCAAAATAGAACCAATTGGTCCCGCGACAGCATTGTGATAACTATGTCCGCCGCTTCTTCTGTAAACCGGACACGTATTCATACACGCACCACAACGAATACATTTTAGCGAATTTCTAAAATCTTCTCGTCCTAATTGTGTGCTTCGGCCATTATCGACAATTACAATATGAATTTCCTTGCCATCTATTGGCTTTTTAAAGTGGCTTGAAAAAGTAGTAATTGGTTGTCCCGTAGCACTTCTCGCTAATAATCTCAAGAAAACACCTAAATGTTCTCTTTTCGGAATCAGTTTTTCAAAACCCATACAGGCAATGTGAACATCGGCTAAATGTGCGCCCATATCAGCATTTCCCTCATTGGTACAAACCACAAATTCTCCAGTTTCTGCAATGGCGAAGTTAACTCCGGTCAAAGCTGCTTTTCGGGTTAAAAACGTATCACGAAGTTGTTGTCGCGCCGATTCGGTTAAATATTGTGGATCGAAATTTCCTTTTTCTGTGCCTAAATGTTCATGAAAAGTTTCACTTACATCTTCTTTTTTAAGGTGAATTGCTGGCAAAACAATATGACTCGGTGGTTCTTTACGAAGCTGCACAATATATTCTCCTAAATCGGAGTCTATAACTTCTACACCATTTTCAGCTAAATATTCATTCAGATGACATTCCTCTGTAAGCATTGATTTTGATTTCACCATTTGCTTGACATCGTGTTTTACCAAAATCGAATGCACAATTTCGTTATGTTCTTTTGCATCGGCTGCCCAATGCACTTTTATTCCGTTATTTTGTGCATTTGCTTCAAATTCAACTAAATAATCATGAATATTAGAAAGCACATTATTCTTGATTATAGAAGCTGTTTCGCGCAGTAATTCCCAGTCCTGAATTTGATGCGCCGATTTATCACGTTTTTGGCGCACAAACCAAAGCGTTTCGTCATGCCAATCCACTCGTTTAACATCTTTATTAAAACGTGCGGCGGCTTCACTATGTTCTATTGTTTTTTTTGAAGACATCTTTTAAAAAGTTTATTATAACGAGATTGGTTTTATTATTTAATTTTTGCTGACAAAATTCACTACATTTTCATGAATTGCTTTCTCTCCCTGAACATTATCAGCAGTTACATTCGTCAGAAAAATATTTTCTACCGGAAGTTCTTTCTGAGCTTCAATTCTCGAAATAAACTTCACATTTGTTGCTTTTATATTTTCTAAATGCACATTTTTTATTGGCGTCAAACGTCGTTCAATTGTTGGAACCAAATCACGCCATTGGTACAAAACATCAGTTTCTATACCGAGAATTCCTGCATCAATTTTACCCGATCTAATGTTGGTCATATAAATATTGTTTACAAAACCGCCTCTTCTTTCATTGGTTTTAATGTACAAAAGATGATTTAGTTTTGCGCCATCAACAACATTACAGTTGTCAATAAAAACATTTTCGATTCCGCCTGAAAGTTCACTTCCGATGGCCACTAATTGATGCCCATTTTTGACTGTACAATTGCGCATTACAATATTTTTTGAAGGCGTATTCAGATTCCAAGCATCGATACCACATCCTGATTTAATTGCAATAGCGTCATCGCCTTGGTCAAAAACACAATTTTCGATCAATACATTTTGTGACATCTCGGGATCAACACCATCGTTATTATGTCCATGCGCATATACTTGAAGATTTCTGATTACGACATCTTTTGATAAAAACGGATGAATGGTCCAAAAAGGACTGTTTGTGATCTTAACGCCATCCATTAAAACATTTTGGCAACGATTAAACTGAATAAAATGAGGGCGCAAATTTGCTGTGTCATTTACCATTTGTCTTTCTTCCACAGGTTTTTTATACGAAGCCAAATAATATAATCTCTTCAAGCTTTCCATATGTGCTTTTGGACGAGCAAACCATTTGGTCCAAACTTCCATTTTAGCTTTTAATTCACCGTCGCCGGTAATGGCAATATTTTTACATTGGTACGCATAAATCAGCGGTGAATAATTGTAGCATTCGTATCCTTCCCAAGTGGAACAAACTGCAGGCAGATAATCTTTTGGATCTTCAGAAAAAAGTAAAACGGCACCTTTATTCAAATGCAGATTTACATTACTTTTAAAATGAATTTTCTTCGTCAGCCATTCGCCTTCTGGAATCACAACAATTCCTCCGCCAGCTTTATTGGCTTTTGAAATGGCTTTTGAAATGGCTTCAGAAGTTTTGTTTTTATCTCCTTTTACAGCTCCAAAATCAATAATCGAAAACTCTTTGCATTTGCTAAAATCCGGAATTTTAATTACTGGCATTTCAAATGGTGCTTTTACCACAACTTCTTTCTGCGTCACAGTAGACGGATCTTTTTTGAATGATAAAAAAATGATAGAAAGAAATAAGATGGAACAAAGTACAATTTTTTTCATGATAATGTTTTTAAAAAATGGCTCGCAGATTTTACGGATTAAACCAGAGAAAATCGGTTTAATCCGTAAAATCCGTGGCCTATGTTTCTACGCCATTGTATTTAATATTTCGGCAATATGAATAGTCTTTATAGGACTATTTTGTCTTTTCAGGATGCCTTCTAAATGCATTAAACACGACATATCGCCGCCAGTAATATAATCTACATTATGATTTTCATGATCTTTGATTCGGTCTTGTCCCATTTTTACAGAAACCGCTTCTTCGGTTACACAAAAAGTTCCGCCAAAACCACAGCATTCGTCTTTTCTGGATAAAGAAACCAAATCCAGGCCTTTTATTTCAGAAAGCAATTGTTGTGGTTTTGAGAAAAATGGTGCGTTTAATTCGGTCATCTGCGAAAGCTTTAAACCACGCTGACCATGACAACTTTGGTGCATTCCGACTTTGTATGGGAAGTTTCCTTGTATGTGATCTATTTTCAGAATATCGGTAATAAACTCTGTCAGTTCAAAAACTTTTTTGCGCATTTCTGAAGCTACAAGTTCTAATTTTTCGTCGTGCAAATGGTCTTTTACATGCAAAACACAACTTCCAGAAGGACAAACGATATAATCAAATCCTGCAAAATTCGCAATAAAATTTGCATTACAGCCTTTCGTTAAATGTTCGTAACCGCTGTTTGCCATTGGCTGGCCACAACAAGTTTGCCCCATCGGAAAATGAACATCACAGCCTAATTTTTGCAAAAGCTCATAGGTTGCTATTCCAACTTTTGGGTAAAACTGATCGACATAACACGGTATAAAAAGTCCGATTTTCATTTGTTATTATTTTGTTTTTAGCCCGCAGATTTGGCAGATTAAATAGATTTTTTCTGCACAATCTGCCAAATCTGCGAGAAACAAAAATCTTTATTAAGTCTGTAATCTGTGGCTATAAATTCTAATGCTTATAAAACTTCAAGTCGATTAAATCATTTTGAATTGGTTTTGGATTCCAGTTTTCATGGATTGCCAGCGCTGCGCCTAATGCACTTGCCTGTGCCATCGATGCCGCATACACTTCAATATCAGGATACGCTTCTGCCAGCAGATTCATAAAAATGGAATTCTTACTGAAACCTCCATCTACAAAAATTTTTTTCACAGGACTATTATGTATCACTAAGTTAGTCGAAAAAACTTGTTGTTCAACCAAATCCAACATCAATTGATGATAAGCCGTTTCATAGTCTTTAAATAAAGAAAGATCTCTTGTTTGAAACGGACATTCTTTCAGAATATCAAAATCATATTTCTTTGGATAAATAATCTGAAAATTAAGCGATCGCAAAGTCGCAACAATCTTCTTATTAAAATAAACATCTTTGAAACTGTCAAACGGAACATTAAAATGGGCAGCCAATCTTTTAGCCTGAACTTCATGTTCGTTGCCCGAAAATAATCGTGCTGCTTTTACCGGTTTTTCGGTGTATTGCATGTAGCACAAACAATCCTGCTGTAATTCCTCAAAAGTCAATGGTTTATTATTGAAAGGATTCAGTGAAATACTCCAGGTTCCTGTCGATAATAAAACAAAAGGCTCCGTAAAATTAATTGTATACGGAATTATTGCCGATGAACTGTCATGAAGACCAACTCCAATTGCCAGATCATTTTCTTTTTTCAAAACATCTTTTCCGTAATGCAACGGCGGAATTTTAGCTGAAATACCTTCGTTTTGAAGCCATTTATGATACTTCATCTTTTTAAAATTCCAAAGATTCGTATGACAGCCAATACTTGTAATATCGGCGAAAGCTTCATTTGTCAGCAGAAAACTCAAATATTGCGGTAAATGAAGACAATATTTTACCTTTTCAAACAACTCTGGCTTTTCTTCCTTAAGCCTGTAAATCTGCATTCCAGAATTAAGACTTCCTAAAACCGGAGAAGCTGTTTTGACTGCAAATTTTTCTTCGCCTTTATACTTGTTGTAAAACCCTTTTTTTAATTCCTCTGGATAATCTTTTAGATAATTATACAGAGGAGTCAAAACTTTTCCGTTTTCATCAATGTACACAAAACTAGCACCGTATGTACTAAAATTGATTGCTTTTAAAACATAGCTGGTCAGCTCTTTTATTTCTGATAATCGATCGAGTATCCAGTTTTTCAGAACATCAATATCTTCACAAGGAAAACCATCTTCATCTGTGGTTTCATCAAGATTTACTGATTTTTCCCAAACAATCTTATAATTTTCATCAAATAAAAAAACCTTTTTGTTTGTTTTACCAATATCAAAAATTGCAACTACATTCATTTTTTTTAATTGTAAATTGTTAATTATCAATTGTTAATTTTAGATTCATAATTTATAATTAAACAATTAATAATTTATAATTATAACCCTGTTGCCATTGTTTTTAATCCTCTTTCACCAATTAGATTGCTTCTAACGGCAAGAGAGCGATACAATTCAACTGGATTTAAAGCGGCTCCAGAACGCAAACGAGCTTCAGCAACTAATGCGCGAACATCTGTACGGAAAGCATTTTGAAGAATTTCCTGTGCTTTTACTACGTCATTTTCTTCTTGAGCTTGTTCCAATGCTTTTCTGTCAACAGAAAGTGCTTGAGCATATGCAATCATAATTGCTTCTACAGATTGCAATAAATCTTCTAAAGGATCTTTAATATTGTGAGATGCATCAATCATCCAGCCTAAATCTTTGGCGTGGTTCATTCCTCTTGCATCCATTCCTTCTACTAATTCATTGAAAATCAAAAACAACTGATAAGGTTTTAAAGCTCCAGCAGTTAAATCGTCGTCTCCGTATTTTGAATCATTAAAGTGGAAACCTCCTAATTTATTATCCATCAATAAAATAGAAACAATTTGCTCAATGTTTGCATTTGGCAAATGATGTCCTAAATCAACAAGCGTTTTTGCTTTGTCACCTAATTTTTGAACGTAGGAATACGACTGTCCCCAATCGGCAACAGTTGTGGAGTAAAAATTTGGTTCAGCACATTTGTATTCCAAGAATAATTTCCAGTTTGAAGGCAATGCATCGTAGATTTCTTCTAAACTTTCTAATGTATTTTGATACGCTTTACGGAAGTTTAATTGTCCAGGGAAATTAGATCCGTCAGCCAACCAAACCGTTAATGAATCAGATCCTAATTCGATTCCGTGTTTGATAACCTCGATATTGTGAGCAATTGCTTGTTTACGAACTGCTTTATTTACGTTTTGAAGCGAACCATATCTGTAAGTATGCTCTGCACTTGCCTGATCCTGAAACGTGTTCGAGTTCATGGCATCAAACTTTAATCCGTGCTGTGCTGCAAGCGTTTTGATTGCTTTATAATCAGTCGGGATATCCCACGGAATATGAAGCGAAATCGCTCCAGAAGCATTGTTTAATTTATGAAGCAAACCTACATCTTCAATTTTTTCTTCTAATGAACGAGGTTCTCCTCCACCTGCAAAACGTCCAAATCTAGTTCCTCCAGTTCCTAAAGCCCAAGATGGAATCGCGATTTGAAAGTCAATTAATTTTTGAATAATCGATTCTGCATTTTCTATTTCTGATGCTGTAAAAGCAAATTTATTTTGATGTTTTTTCAGCAATCCCTCGTTATGAGATGCAATATTGTTTGATTCAATTAACATAGCATTTTATTTTATTAGCGCACAATTTAACACATTATATCGATTGCGCTCTTGGTTAATCATAATTATTTTTTTGCGTTTTTTTAGTTCTTAAATTTTAAAAAAATCTAACGCTCGAAAATTTCCGAACGTTAGATTACAAAAAACCACCTTTGTTTTAAACTTAAAAAAACTAAACAATCTATCTGTAAAAGCCCATTCCGACACCGCCATCAACGTTTAGAGCGTTTCCTGTAGATTTACCTAATAAACCACCAACGAAAGCAAAACACGCGTTTGCGATATCATCTGGCAATATAATTTCATTTAATAATGTACGTTTTGCATAGTAAGCCGGCAATTCTTCAACTGTAATTCCGTATGCTTTTGCACGTCCTTCTGCCCATCCGCCAGACCAAATGTTTGAGTCTGAAATTACAGCATCTGGATTAACTGTGTTTACACGAATTTTATCAGCTCCAAGTTCAGCAGCCATTAAACGTGTTAAATGCGCCTGAGCTGCTTTTGCAGAACCGTATCCAGGATTATTTGGACCCGCAACTACTGCATTTTTAGAAACAATATTTACGATATCTCCTCCAAAACCTTGTTTACGCATTACTTCGATTCCGGCTTTAGAAACAATAAATTGTCCTTTTACCAAAATATCATATAATCTGTCCCACTCTTCTAAGGTATGCTCAGCAATAGATTTAGAAATACTGATTCCGGCATTATTTACCACAATATCAGCACCTCCAAAAGCTAGAGAAGCTTCATCGAATGCTTTTTCTGTACTATTAGGATCTGTAACATTCAATAAAGTACTTGAAACAGCATCTTTACCAAATAATTTCACAAACTCAGCTGTAGCCGATTCTAAGCGCTCTTCGTTAATATCATTGATAACCACACAAGCACCCTCCTGAGCAAATTTCTTCGCGATAGCTTTACCAATTCCGCCGGCAGAACCTGTAATTACAGCTACTCTTCCTGACAATGCTTTTGGTTTCGGCATACGCTGTAATTTAGCTTCTTCCAATAACCAATATTCGATATCAAATGCTTCTTGATGAGGCAATGAAGTATATTCTGAAACTGCTTCAGCACCTTTCATTACGTTTACGGCATTGATATAATATTCTGACGCCAAACGCGCCATTGTTTTATCTTTTGCAAAAGTGAACATTCCAACTCCAGGGTATAAAATCACAACTGGATTTGGGTCACGCATTGCAGGTGAATTTGATTTTTTGCATGCATTGTAATAGTTTTTGTACATTGCACGATATGCTTCAAATGCTGGTTTTAATTTCGCTTTAATTGCATCAACATCAGACAAATCTTCGTTTGGGTCTAATTCTAAAACCAGTGGACTGATTTTAGTTCTTAAAAAGTGATCCGGGCAAGAAGTTCCAAGCGGTGCTAATTTTGAAAGATCATTAGAGTTAATGAATTCCAAAACTCTTGCATCATCTGTATAATGTCCAATCATTTGACGCTCTGAGGAACAGAAACCTCTTAAGATTGGAGCTACTTTTGCTGCTTTTAATTTACGATCGGCTTCTGGAAGACTATCGATTTTTTTACCTCCAAAAACTGGACGTTTTTTTCCGTAATTGCTTTCTAAATATTCAGCACATTTTTCGATTACTTCCAGCGTATTAATGTAACTTTCATATGCAGTATCTCCCCAAGTGAATAAACCGTGAGATCCTAGCATAATACCGCGAAGTTTTTTTCCTTTCTTTTCAGCTTCTTCCAAACAGCTTCTTAATTGAAGTCCAAGGTCAAAACCAGGGCGTTGCCAACCTACCCAGCCAATTTCACCGTCAAATAATTCTTCTGTGATTTTCTTTCCATCTTTTGCTGCAGCGATTGCAATTGCCGCATCTGGATGCAAGTGATCGATATGCTTGAAAGGCAAGAAACCGTGCAAAGGTGTATCAATTGAAGGTGCTTTTGAAGCTAAATCAAAAATACAATGATTGAACAATTCCACCATTTCATCTTCAAACTCAATTCCTCTGTACACATTTTCAAGGTTGCGCAATCTGTCTAAATAAAGCGCTGCACAGCCTGATTTTGTCAATGTTCCGATATCTCCACCAGAACCTTTAATCCACATAACCTCAGAACTTTCGCCTGTTAATGGATCTTTATCTGTAATTTTTACCGACGTGTTTCCACCTCCGTAGTTTGTCAATCTTAAATCGGCTCCAAGTAAATTAGAGCGATAAATAAAAAGCGCTACTTCATCACCAGCTAATTCTTTTGCTTTAGCGTCATCCCAAAGATAGCTTACGTGCTTAAAATTCATATTAGTTGTATTTATATTCGACATTTGGTTGTTTTGATTTTAGTTGATTTTTATAATGAATTCCCGATTCCTACTACAACAATCGAAAGCATGATTAATCCAATTCCCCACACAAAAGTTCTCATTGTTTTTTTAGAAACTCCTGTCCATTCTTTCAGATAGAATCCCCAGAAATTGGCTGTCAAAATGATAGTCGACATGTGCAGAATCCAAGAACTTGCACCATTTCCTAATTTGCTTTCCCCCATACCGTAAAAGAAAAACTGCAAAAACCACATTGTTCCTGCAATTGCTGAAAACAAAATATTTTTTGAAATTGGTGTTGTGGTATCTGTATAATTACCAAAGGTTTTATTCTTGAAATTCAGATAAATACACCATAAAAAGTTAGTTGTTAAGCCACCCCAAAGTATAACGATATAACTAACATTGTTTTGGAACAAAAACTCACCTTGATTTGGATTTGCTAATTTCCATGCTTCGTTGGCAACATCAGCCATTGGTTTTGCTGCTTCAATTCCGAAGTTGAAAAACGAACTTAAAATACCTGATATAATAGCAATAATAAGTCCTTTTACCAGACTAAAATCTTTGTCTTTATCTTCATGGCCTGTTGCAAAATCCTTTTCTTTCAGCATTCCTGCTTTTCCTAGAATTGCAATACCGATAATACATATTAAGACTCCAGCTAAAACCATTTGTCCACCTGAGTTCGCAAACATACCACTGATTGACTCTTTTCCTTCAACTGCATTAAAATGATAATAAATTGGTGGAATCAAAGCGCCGAAAGCAGAACAAAAACCTAAAGTGATTGAGTTTCCTAATGACATTCCTAAATAACGAACTCCAAGACCATAAGTAAGTCCGCCTACTCCCCAAATTAATCCCATTATAAATGCTAATGCTTTAACAGATGGAGCGGCTTCTGCAATAATTTCAGTAAAATTTGGAATAGTCAAATAAGCAGCAATTGGTGGAACGATCAACCAAGAGAAAAAACCTCCTATAAGCCAATAGCTTTCCCATGCCCAATTTTTTACTTTCTTGAATGGCATATAAAAACTGCCCGAAGAGAAACCTCCAATGGAGTGAAAAATAATACCTAGTAATGATTCCATTTAATAATTTTAGTTTGTGGTTATTGATAGTTAATCTGGTTTTGTAAAATAAGAGAATGTAAAAAAGAAAACTGTCCTGTACTATCCTTTATGATTTTAGGAATTATGTTAAAACCAAAGAATATTGCGAAGAAGAATGGTTTTTAAGTAGAAAAATAAATTTAAAATTTCTATTTTAGCAATCGATTTCGTAATTATTATATCATCAATTTGTAATAATGAAGCAAATCTCCAAAAACATAAAATTAGCCTTATTTAATTCTTTCTCTTTGTGAGAAAAGTAGCAATTACAGCACTTTATCGGATTTTAAGTAAAGCTTATATCCAAATTTTAATTCAGAATTATGCTCGTGAATTTTTCAGCATAATTTTCAATACCTGCAAAATGATTAAACTTATTAAAATTGATGAAGATTCAAGGGTTCCAAAATACAAGCAGATTGTAGATTCAATTTTACAGAATATTGCCAACGGAAATCTAAAAATAAATCAAAAAATACCTTCCATTAACAGTTTCAGCGAGGAGTTTTATATGTCTCGTGATACTGTCGAAAAGGCTTATAATATCTTAAAAGAGCGAAAAATTATTTCTTCTATCAGAGGAAAAGGCTATTATATTACCCGAACAAAACTCGAATCAAAGGTAAATGTTCTTTTTCTGTTCAATAAACTGAGCGCATATAAAATGAAAACCTACAGTTCATTTATTAATACTGTTGGTGCAAATGCGCATACTGATCTTCATATTTATCATTGTGACGAAACCTTATTTCTAAACCTGCTTGACAAATTCGAAGGCGCTTATGATTATTATGTCATCACAACACACTTTAAAACAGATGAATTAAAACATTTAAGTTTTACTGATGATGTTGTAAAAGCAATCGAACGCATTCCGAAAGAGAAATTGGTCATTATGGATAATATCAAACTCGGAATGGAAGGCGAAATCATCAAAATTTATCAGGATTTTGAGAATGATATTTATAATGCTCTAAAAGAAGGTTTATCGAAAATTACTAAATACAAAAGGCTGATTTTGGTTTATCCTGAAAAAGCGGTTTATCCTTATCCAAGAAGAATCTTGCACGGATTCAGAAAATTTTGTGTGGAGCACGAAATCAATTTTGAGATTCTGAGCGAAGTTTACGATGATATGATTCTGAAAAAAGGTGATCTATTTATTACTATTGAAGAATCGGATTTGGTGAATTTAATGAAACAGATTCGCGATGAAGAGTATATTTTAGGAAAAGAAATTGGCGTAATCTCTTATAACGACACACCTCTAAAAGAATTACTAGGCATCACGGTTATGTCAACCGACTTCAACGTCATGGGAGAAACAGCAGCCCGAATGATTTTAAATAAAGAAAAAGGTGAAGTGAAAGTGCCTTTTAATTTTATTGATAGAAATTCTATCTAAGGGGCTAAGGTTCTAAGGGACTGAGGTTCTAAGGTTTTTCAAAGTTTGTCATTTCGAGGAACGAGAAATCACACTCGTTTATCGACACAGATTTTCGTCATTCTTTGTAGAGTTTCTAGTGTGATTTCTCGTTCCTCGAAATGACAATATTGCGTTCATAAAATGCGAAAGACGCACTGCTGTGCGTCTCTACAATAAAACCTCTTATAAAAAAAAACTTAGAACCTCAGTCCCTTAGAATCTTAGCACCTAAAAGAAAACTATTTCTTAACCACCAAAGAAATATTCGGTTTTGGCGCTGGTTTCATGTCTTTTCCCATATAAAAACTTGTATGTGGAGGCTGATTATAACCTACATTCTGCCACGCAATACTCAATCTGTATTGTGGATCATGCATTAAAGTATATTGTCTTATACCAGTCGGAATTGTGGTCGAATAAATTCTCAATTCTTTATTATCCTCAGATCTTAAAATTAGTTCTTCACGCCAGTCGCCTAGAATATCTGCAGAAAGTGCCGGAGTTGATTTTGTTCCATTATTAGAAACGGCTCCTGTTGCAGTAAACAATCTTCCTTTATTGTATTTATCGATGTAATTTGAATTCAGAATTTCTCTTGAAGTGTCACCATCCCAATAAATTAAAAAATTGATTGAACTTGGCGCTTTTCCAACAACTTTCCCTTTCATATTGTATAAATCTGGCGAACCCGAATACCAAAACTGCGCCCCTTTCAGCTCAGGGTCAATATTATCTGCAACGCCTCTTCCAACATCTTCATTTATAGAACCTGTAAATAAAACTTTTCCATCTTTCGCAGCAAAAATAGTTGCACCAGGACCCGTTGTGCCATTTTCAATTTCGTGAATTCCAAAAACTTCGAGACCTGGAAGATCTGGATCTAAGTCTGAAACGTGGATAGCATCACCATGTCTGAAACCTGTTGTATATAAACCTTCTCCATTATCATCCACACACATTGATCCATAAATAATTTCATCTTTGCCATCATTATCAACATCTGCAACGGTAAGATTATGATTTCCCATTCCGGAATATGGATTTTCAGCATCTTTACTGTCAAAAACCCATCTCGAAATCAGGTTGCCATTTTTAAAATCCCAAGCCGCTAAAACCGTTCTTCCGTAATAACCACGGCACATTACAACACTCGGATGAACGCCATCTAAATAAGCAACACAAGCCGTAAAGCGATCAATTCTATTTCCTTTTGTGTCGTTTCCTCCACTTCCGCCATGTCCGCCCCAGCCTGCCAAATCGCCTCTTTCAGCAATATAATCAACAGTTGTAACAATCTTTCCAGTTCTTCCGTCAAAAACAGAAAGATATTCTGGACCTTTCAAAATCTTCCCATAAGTTCCTGAATTCGGATCTCGGTCAACCCAATCTTTTGAAGCATCGCCAACAACATTATTCTGACTGTCTGTGGTTCCATCGGCAGTTTTGCAAACCAATTCAGCAATTCCGTCTCCATCCAAATCATACACCATAAACTGTGTATAATGTGCGCCTTCGCGAATGTTTTTTCCTAAATTAATCTGCCATAAAAATTTTCCTTCTAAAGTATAAGCCTGAAATATGGGCGGATCTGTAATTCCTGTATGCGAATTGTCATGTGCTTTTCCGGTCATATGTATGATTAAATCGTATTTTCCATCGCCGTCTAAATCTCCAACCGAAAGATCATTTGCAATATATCCTTCAATTGGTTTTAATACTATTGACAAATAATCTTTATCAGAACTTGAAGCAGGAATCGTAAAACTTCCTTTTGCATCTGATTCTTTTCCTTTTAAAACTGTTTTTACAAACCAAGTATTTTCTTCCTGAGCATTTGCTTTTGCATCAACAAAATTAGTAGCACCCAAAATTGGTTTGTCATTTAATTTAACTGCTTTTTTACTACCACTTTTACGATATAAATTAAAAGCAAGATTATCAGGATCAGTTCCTAAAACGCGCCAGCTTATAAAAAACTGGCCTTTATCTTTTAAGGCAATAACGCCTCGATCAAGATTTTCCATTTGCCTTTGTGCAAAAATAGAAACAGATAAAAGTGATAGTATTAATAGAGTTATTTTTTTCATGATTGGTTTAATTATTTGAATAGTAAAAATTTCACGCAGATTTAAAATGATTTTAGCAGATTGACGCAGATTTTTTAATTTATTTCTATCGTTCCTCGGAATGACAAAAACTTAGAACCTTAGTATCTTAGCACCTTAGAATCTTAGAAATCAAAACATCTTTTGGAATCCTTCGCTTTGCACTTTCCAGGTTCCATCTTTTGGGAAACCCGGATTTGGTTCAATTGCTCCGTCCCAGCCGGCGCACATCATGGCAACGGCTGTTAATAATCCGCCATTTCCTGGGAGATATAATGTCAATCTTTCTGCCTGATAATTATGTCCGTTTTTCAAATACGTATTTGTGGTTACATTCATAAACAAGGCATCAATAGCTTTTTCTGGCATATTTAATCTTGCTGCGGTCATTGCTGTCATCGGGAAATCCCAACCCCAAGTTTTGTCCCATGACCACGTTTTCCATACCAAATCAAAAGTATTTTTCATGATTTTTTTATCCAAAAGAGAAGTTTCAGGAAGCATTCCGAAAGTTCCTAAAACTGATGGATGATCCGTTTTGAATTCTGGATTTGTATACGAATCTGTTGCGCTTTCTGTTGCCAGATAGACATCTCCAGAAACCGGAAGTTTTGATAATTTAGCCAAAACTTTTTCCCATTTTTCAGGCACATCTTGGTTTAACCCCTGTTTCCATGAAATTGCCGTTTTTAATGCCCAATTCCAATAAGCCAATTCATAAGTTGGATTAAAAGTTTCCATCGCCTTAAAGCGTTCTTGAGCCGGAATAACGCCCGGGCCTAAAACAAAACGATCGTTTTTAGCATCATAATTTGCAAACGAAGCCATAAAATCGGCGGTTGCAAAAACGCGTTCACTATATAGCTTCAAGGTAGCAGCTGTTGGATTTGCACGATAAATCAATTCAGCATAAGTTATAAAATGCGGCTGCTGCCAAATCAAAAATGAGCCTACAGATGACGGGCTTTCATTTCCATCAGGATCAGTCATTTTTTGCCATCTTGCGCCTTCAAAACCTTGTCTTTTGGCAATATTTTTAGCTTTATCAAAAACTTTTTGATACCAAGGAAGACTTTTTTCCAACAATTCTGCTCGGTTCCAAAGTGCAAAATGAACACCGTGCCACCAATGCATTTCTAAATGCGGTTTTCCGTACCAGCTATTATATGTCAAACCGGTTTCCTGAGGCGGTACTTTTCCTGTACATTGTACTTTTGTCAAATATTGCGAAAGAATCACTCTTCGTTCCAACTCCTTCGCACGCGGATCTGTGCTTCCAAAAAAATCAACTGCTGCACCGCTTTTCCAGAAATTTTCCCAGCCTTTTATACTGCTGTTTTGAATATTTTCAAAAGAAGAGTTTTCAGTTTTATTTTCTGCCAAAGCAAAAAGACAACTCAATTCTAATGTATTGGTGTTTGAGACTTCCACAACAAAATAATGATCTGAAGTTTTTTTAATTTGGGCATTTCCTTTCCACATTAAATCAACGTTGTACGAAATACTGTCCATTACATGCGTTACAACAGCTTCAGTTTTTGATTTTTGTTTTAATGTACTTGTATAATTTTGCGTTCCTTCATATTTAGTTCCGAAATCTGACCAGTCACCAGTTGGAAACGGAATTCTCAAACTAATTTTTAAGCGTTTTTGCTGTAGTAAATCGGACTTTACTTTTACGCCAATTGCATCTTTTTCCTGATGGGAAGCTGTTAAAACCGTTACAGGAATTCCTTCTACTTCAAAATAACTTTCAATTTCGCCTGTCCATAAATTCAGTTTTTGAGAAATTGATTTAATATCTGAAACTTTTGCTTGACTTCCATCTTTCTTCAAAATTTCAAAACCCAAATTCCCCAATTGGACTAAATGCGGATTCTGTCTGAACCAATTTATAGCATCGACTTTTCTTTTTGGCTCTTTAATCTGAACGGTATACGAAATATTTCTTCCGTACTGCTGATACTCTTTTAAAGTCTCAGAAAACTTAAAATTCTCCGTATTTTTATAACTGTCCCAACCCCACTCCGACTCCGTTCCTAACGGAATTCCGTTTTGATAAGTTTTCGGAAAAGTCTGCAATCCCGTTGCATCGACCGTAAAGGCAAAAGCACCATTTCCAACTGTCAAAGAAGCCAAAGTATCGATAGCTGTGATTTGAACATTGTGACGATTTACTAATGCTTTTCGATCTATTTTTTGAGCGGACAACGAAATCGCAAAGAGAAATAAAGTAATTAATTGATATTTTTTCATTTGGTTATTTTTTGGTTTCAGTTTTCAAGTTTAAGTTTCAAAAAGGCTCATTTTACATTTGACAATTATCAAATTGACACATTTTCTAATTAAAAAAATTATCTAATTAAAGTAACACTCATCAAACCAATCACCACATCATTGGCAATTGTCTTAAGAGTCATATTTTTCAATGTTTTATTTTTATCTAATGGCAAATCCAGAATTGTTCCAGCACCACCGTCAACGCCATAATTTGTAAATCCTTTTATTACGGTGAAATCTGTAAAATCCCTTGAAATTTCTCCGGTTTTCAAATATACTCTTGGCGGTTTCGGCGCATCGGTTGTAAAAGCAAGTCCGTCAACGAAATAATCCTGTTCGATTGGCCACCAGTTTTCTGGGTTTTTCAACTCTAAAATTTCAGATGTTCCGTCGCTGTAATTTACTGCAATTTCTCCGTTTGTGATTCGGCTTTGCATTGGGTTTGTTGTTCCAGCCATCATAAAATAAGCATGTGAAGCTTTTCCGTTTAACGGAATATCACTACTTTTCGGATAATTATCCCACATCGAAGTAAAAATGATATTTTTCTGATTTTCTTCTGAAGGTGTCTTGAACGGAATTCCGTTTGAGGCCTTAATTTCTCCAGTTTGTTTTGCTTTTTCACGCAAACCTTTATCATCAATTTTTACCGAAATATTAGGATAACACCAATTTCCAATTCCTTGTTTTGGAAGCTGTAAAGTCACCGTTTGTGGCCTTGGAGATAAATATTCATTCGTAAAAATATCTATCACTTTTGCATTGAAATAAGAAGAAAGCGAAATGGTTTCAGCTCGTTCTGATTTCTCCAAAGGAATATCCCAATCTGTCACTTTCTCTAACTCTTTGTTGCCTTTTAAAGTAAATTCAATTGATTTCCACCAAGAAAAATCACCTTGTTTTAATTGAATGAAAAATGTTTTATTTCCCTCGCCATTTACAATTGATTGAAAAGTTCGTTCTGATTTTACAATTTCACCCAAAACCGCCTGCGGATCATAAACGGAAACAATTTCTCCTTTTCCAATAAGAATATTTAAAGCATCTCCAGAATTGTATGAATCTTTAGTAATCATTGTTGCCAAAGTGCCACTTTTCCAATTAACAACTACATCATAAATTGCATTATACGAAACTTCAATACTGATTCTTGGATTTCCAATACTTTCGGGAATTACTTTCCATGAAACACTTTTGCCGTTTACTTTAATACTGTCAATTCCGTCATAATAGGCATTCAAAATCAAATTCAAATTCATTTTTGGTGCAAAATGGTTTTCAATATGATAATTATCTTGTCTATTTTTTCTGTTGAAAGCAATTGAAATATCCGGAACTTCTAAAGACGCTTCGTTCCATTCTGATGGAAAACCGGGCTGAATCGTCAAAACTTCTGCAACCGCATCAGGCTTAATTCCAAAAAGTCCTTCGACCAAAGTTCGAGATGCCATTCCGATTGGGTCAGCAAAATCACGATACAATTCGCCACGCATTTTATCCTGATACAAAAGCTGTTCAAAACCTCCCGGAGAAGCGCCCAAATACATACTTTCGATCAAAACACTTTCCCAAATTTTAAAAGCTTTTTCCGGCTGTCCACCTTGCCAAAATGCTAGTGAAGTATGCAATTGCTCCGCCAAAGCCACATTATTAATGGACCAAGTATAAGGTTGCCAATTTGTTGTACTGATTACATACAGCTCTTTCTTATCTAATCCATCTGCCGTAACTGGAATATGCGGAATTTGATTATTTACATAATTCAGCATTTGATAACTCTCAAAAGGATTTGACAATTCTGAATCTATCGTGTGATAAATGCTCCAGACTCCTGGTGAATCGTGCAATAATCTGTTTCCTAAAGCATCTTTATATTCGGCAAAAATTCCTTTTTTAGAAAGCCAAAGCTGTTCATTTGAAGCTTTTAAAATTTTTGCCGCTTCGTTTTCGTAAGGAGTTGGATCTTTTTGAATTTTTCTTGCCAATTCAGCGACCGTTTTATTCGCATAATAATTATAAGCCGAAGAATGAATTACGGCGCCACCGCTATATTGCAAAGCGTCGCTTGCCCAAATTGTGGCGTAAGCATCATAAAGTCCGTCGTTATCCGGATCAAAATTCCTTTTTTCCCAATTTAAATGACGTTCAATTGTGGGCCACATTTCCTTTAAAAAAGCAACATCACCCGTCCATTTAAAATGTCGCAACATCTGATCAATAAAAACCAAATTCATATCATAATGATGCGCAACAGTATTTTTATTTGGATTTCGGGAAATGTAACCACTGCTGAACATTGAAGTTCCTATTTCTTCTTTTTGGCGTGCCAGATTTTTTTCTTCATCAAAAACAATCGGACCACTTTTTGGCGAAGTTACTTGCGAATTACTGTAACTTGTAAAATGAGTTTTTGCTCTGTCGTGCCATCCTAACGGATCTGCTGTATATGCTCCACGCCAAGCATTTAAGTACATTCGCCACGCAATTGCGCCATGAAGATACGCTGGATTTTCCCAAATTCCATCAGAAGCAATTGCAAGTGCAGCTCCTAAATTATTGATATAAGGATCAGGCGTTTTGACTTTAACTCGATTTGCCAAAATCTGTGTTTCCTGAACTGATTTTTCATAAAGCTGCGCCATTTGTTTTTGAGAAACAACCGTTTTTATTTCTTCTGGAGAAAAAAGCCAATACATTGCTTTTTCAGAAATACTGCTTGTGTTACCTGAAATAACCGGCAAATTTTCTGCACTTGAATTATATAATTCTAAAGGTGAATTTTGATTTTTTGCGTTTGCCAAAACCACTTTCGATTCGGGAAAAAAGCCACTTAAAGTTTTATTATTTCCTGTTTTCTGTTTGTTGCTTTCAGAACCGTATTCCAGCAAAAAAGACTGCTTCTGCAAAGTGTATTTATTATTAAGACAATAATCAGGCTGTAAATAAAATACCGATTCCGGATCGGCACCTATGTCGCCGTCACGACTAAATTTCTTTCCAGTTGCGCCACCAAAAACCCAAATAATATTCACATTTTTAGAAACCGAATTTCCATAAACTTTTACAATAAAACCTTCTTTTTCTTTTAAAGCAACAACATCAACAAATAATTTTCCGCTTCCTAAAATCGCATCTTCAATTGTGTAATGCATTGTTCCTAAAACGTAACGCGTATCAATTTTAGAAGATTCAGTAATCCATTTGCTCTCTTTTCCGTTTACAATTCCGAATTTAAAGTTTCCTCCCATTCCCGGCATGTACATGGCAAATTCTGGCAAATCGCCTGTTTCAACTCGAAATCCGGTATTCGAACCATATAAAGCTCGATTGAATTTTCGCGTGCCATTTTTTAAAACAAAACTATTTTCTTCTGGCGCATAATGCAGTTTGCGAACTTCTTTATTTTGTCCAAAAGTCAAGACAGGAAATAAAAAAAACAAACTTAAAAACGTTATAAAAAAATATTTTTTTGTTTTCATAAAGCAGTAAAAAAGGGCTAAAACTAAATAAGAATTAAATAAAATTAAAATCGCTTTTTTTTATCAATTCAATAATTATGATGCAATTTCTTTGTTTTTTTGTGGTATACTATCCTGTACCTTCCTGATTTACGAAATATAAAAAGTATATTAATTTTTAGCGTTTTTAAATTCTTTTTAACATCATAGTACAGGATACTATATCAAAAATGAACCATTAAGTTTGAAAATAAAAAAATTAAAATCTCAAAAAATTGGTAAAAATCAGTACTTTCTTATCGATGGTTGTTTGTTTGGCAATACCGAATCAGTTCTTTGCTATGCATTCTAATTTGCCTATCAATAATACTGTTTATTCTTCTTCAGAAAATAAAAATGACAGCATAAAAAACAATGCAGAATCACAGCTTTTTGTCTTTGGAAATTTGCCAAAAAGCAAAAAAAACACTTTAATAGACAATGCATTAGTTTATACAGATACAAAAGGTTTTGGCTTTGATTTTAATTCGGCTTCGAATGTAAAAATCAATGCGAATTCTTTCTCAGTTACAAAACCAACTTACTTTTCAGTTGCCGTTCCGGAAGGCAATTATCAAGTTGAAGTTACAATAGGAAGCACCGAAAAAGATTCAAAAGTGACCATAAAAGCAGAATCAAGACGATTAATGCTAAACGAATTTGTTGTAAAAAAAGGACAAAAAATCACTCAGACTATTAATGTCAATGTCCGAAATATTAAAATTGACGATCAAACCAATATCAGTTTAAAAGACCGTGAAAAAGAAATTTTAAACTGGGACAATAAACTGACACTTGAATTTTTAGGCGAAGCTTTTATCCAAAGTATGAAAATAACTAGAAAAGACAATCTAACCGTTGTATATCTTGCCGGAGATTCAACGGTTACAGATCAAGATGTTGAACCTTGGGCATCGTGGGGACAATTCATTACCAATTATTTTGATCAAAATATTGTGGTTGCAAATTATGCCTATTCTGGTTCATCATTAAGTTCGTTTAAAGGAGCAAATCGTTTGAAAAAAATACTTTCAGAAATAAAAAAAGGAGATTATTTGTTTGTGGAATTTGCGCATAACGACGAGAAAATAAAAGGCGAAGGCAATGGCGCTTTTGGATCTTACTCGACTTTATTGGCTGAATTTGTAAATTCGGCTAAAGAAAAAGGTGCGATTCCAGTTTTGGTGACACCAACACAGCGTCGATTTTTTAACGAAAATGGAACTTTAAAAGAAACACACGGAGATTTTCCTGCTGCCATGCGAGCTGTTGCTCAAAAAAACAATATCGCTTTGATTGACATAACAAAAATGACAACCGAGTTATACGAAACTTGGGGCGACGAACCTTCTAGAAAAGCTTTTGTACAATATCCTGCGAATACTTTTCCGGGACAGGAAAAAGCCTTAGACGACAATACTCATTTTAATGGATTTGGAGCCAACGAAATTGCCCTTTGTGTTTTAAAGGGAATTCGTGAATTGGATACTCCGTTAAAAAAACACATCAAAAAAGAAACACCAGATTATAATCCGAAGAAACCAAATTTCATTTCAAGCTGGACTTTGCCTATGAGCGCCCGATTTGAAATTGTTAAACCAGATGGCAATTAACCATCAATGAATCACTTTACTATGCTACTAAAAAACACTATCCAAAATCTCTCCATCCTTGCATTTTCGCTTTTTCTGACCCAAAACAGCAATGCGCAGCAAACCGATAAAGTTTATCTTTCAGGAAAAGATTTTGAACATCCTGTAAAATGGGATTTTTATTGTACCGAAGGAAACAACAGCAAAACTTGGTCAAAAATAAATGTGCCTTCTCAATGGGAATTAGAAGGTTTTGGCGAATATACTTATGGTCGCTGGTACAAGGAATTGAACCAAAAAGAGCCAAGCAAAGAAGAAGGTTTATACAAATATGAATTTGAAGTTCCGGCATCTTATAATGGAAAAGATGTTTTGATCGCTTTTGGCGGTGCGATGACGGATACGGAAGTAAAAGTAAACGGAAAACTGGCCGGAGCGATTCATCAGGGCGGCTTTTATGAGTTCAAATATGATATTTCATCTCTTTTAAAATATGGTTCGAAAAATATTTTAGAAGTACACGTATGGAAACATTCGGCAAATAAATCAGTAAATGCAGCTGAGAGAAGAGCGGATTGGTGGCTGTTTGGAGGAATCTATCGTCCGGTTTGGTTAGAAGTTTCGCCAAAAACTCATATTGAAAATATTGCTGTAAACCCAAAAATGGATGGTTCGATTACAGTTGATTTGAATTTGAAAAATGTTTCTAAAAACACCACTTTAGAAGCAACTTTAAAAGGTTTAAACGGAGAAAATTTTCAAACTTTTACTTTTCCAATAAAAGCAAAAGCAACCAAAGAAAGTATTGCTGC
This sequence comes from Flavobacterium xizangense, assembly GCF_054075145.1. Classification (NCBI taxonomy): domain Bacteria; kingdom Pseudomonadati; phylum Bacteroidota; class Flavobacteriia; order Flavobacteriales; family Flavobacteriaceae; genus Flavobacterium; species Flavobacterium xizangense. Next base: position 132,914 of record NZ_JBSIPG010000008.1, read on the forward strand.
ACAATGGAAAAACATCAAACCATGGAATCCAGAAAATCCAAATTTATATGATTTACAATTGGTTTTAAAACAAAACGGAACTGCTGTTCATCAATATGACAAACGAATAGGTTTCAGAACTTTGGAGTTTAAAAAACAAGACGGAATTTATCTTAATGGCACTAAAATCATTATGAAAGGAATTAACCGTCACTCTTTCTGGCCAGAAGGCGGAAGAAGTACGAGCAAACGCATTAGCGAACTGGATGGAAAATTAATCAAGGACATGAATATGAATGCCGTTCGTGGGCATTATCCGCCAGATACGCACTTCTTGGAAGTTTGCGATTCTCTTGGTCTTTTTGTCTTGAACGAATTGGCTGGCTGGCAAAATTCTTATGATACAGAAACTGGAAAAAAATTAGCGACTGAAATGATTACGCGCGATGTAAATCATCCTTCAGTAATTATTTGGGACAACGGAAATGAAGGCGGATGGAATTATGATACTGATAAAGTCTTTGCAGATCTTGATCCGCAAAAGAGAATCGTGATTCACCCTTGGGCTGATTTTAATGGCTGGGACACGCACCACTACCCGACTTACTTAACGGGAATGCACCGATTTAATGCCGGCGAAAATGTGTTTTTCCCAACCGAATTTATGCACGGAACGTATGACAACGGGCATGGCGCGGCGTTGGAAGATTTCTGGAATCGTTACAAAGAAAGTCCGCTTTTTGCAGGAGGATTTATGTGGGCGATGTTGGACGAAGCTGTTTTTCGCTCAGATTGGAAAGGTGATGCAAAATTTGATTCAAAAGGTTCTTTGGCAGCTGACGGAATTTTAGGTCCGCATCGTGAAAGAGAAGGAAGTTATTATACGGTAAAAGAAGTTTGGGCGCCAATTCAGTTTCAACCAAAACAAGTTACAGAAGGCTTTGACGGTTCTTTTTTAATCAAAAACGACTATCTTTTCAGTAATTTGAATACTTGCAAAATGGAATTCAAAGTATTACAATCAGATAAAAATGTGCTTTATACGACTGGAACTGCCAAAGAAATAAGCGGAGGAAAAATCGAAATTCCGAGTATTGATCCGGGAGAAACACGCAAAATTCAGCTTGCCGTTCCTAACAATTTTGCAGAAGGCGATGTTTTGTCAATTTCTGCTTACGACCAATTTGGCAAAGAAATTTATACTTGGACATGGCCTATTCACAAAGCTTTATTTTATGCCAACAAATTTTTAGCGGTTCAAAATACAAAAGCAAAAGCATCGGCTGTAAAAACAGGAACTGAAGTTACTTTAAAAGGTGGAGATGTTACGGTTGTTTTGAGTTCAGCAAATGGAGAAATTACATCGGTTAAAAATGCAACTTCCACAATTCCGTTGACAAATGGCCCACGACCTATTGGAATGAAAGCGAAATTGAAAGACATTCAGGTTGCTCAGGAAGGCGATAAAGCGGTTTGTACGGTTTCATATGTTGGCGGAATCTCTTCAATTAAATGGACTATGGAACCAGACGGAAGATTCAAAATGGAAATGGTCGTTCTTAAAAACGAAAAAGCACCAAGCGGTTTTGATGGTTTTGACGGCGCTTTCTTTGAAGATAAAATCAACTCTTTCGGAATTACGTTCAGTTTTCCTGAAAAAGATGTTACTGGAATTAAATGGTTTGGAAGAGGGCCTTATCATGTTTGGAAAAACAGAATTAAAGGAACAACATACGGAATCTGGGAGAAAGAGTATAACAATACGATTACCGGAGAAAGTTTCGAAAATCTAGTTTATCCAGAATTTAAAGGTTATCACGCCAATTTATTGGGAGCAAACTTAAAAGCAGGCGCTTCATCATTTAAAGTTTTCAGTGAATCTGATAATTTATTCTTAAGATTGTTTACACCTGATTTGCCTAAAAATGGTTTCCCAGGAAGTAATCCGCAACCGGCATTTCCAGAAGGCGATATTTCATTTATGTATGAAATTCCGGCCATGAGAGATTTCAAACCTTTGGAGCAACAAGGGCCACAAAGCCAGCCAACAAACATCAGAATTAAAAGCGGTGACGACGGAATTAAGATGAATTTGTGGTTTGATTTTAGAAATTAATTTTTTTGTTTCAAGATTTCTTTGTTTCAAGTTTCAGGTTGAAAAACTATATCATTTTAACCGCAAAGCACGCTAAGATTTTCATCTCTTTGCATTGAGAAACCGCAAAGTTCGCAAAGCTTGCGTACTTCGCGTAAACCCTTGCGACCTTTGCGGTTAAATAAATACACACTATTCACAATTCAAATTATGAAATCAATTAAAATACTTTCTGCATTACTTTTAGCAGTATTATTTTTCAATTTTACAACCAACCAAAACAATAAACCAACCGTTTATATGGTTGGCGATTCCACTGTAAAAAACGGCAAAGGTGACGGTGCAGGAGGACTTTGGGGTTGGGGCGATTATATAGGGCAGTTTTTAGATACTACAAAAGTCAATATCGAAAATCACGCTTTAGGTGGCACCAGCAGCAGAACTTTTCAGGACAAAGGTTTATGGATTGAAGTTTTGAATAAGCTTAAAAAAGGCGATTACGTCTTGATTCAGTTTGGGCATAATGACGATGGGCCTTTAAATGACACTCTTCGCGCTCGCGGAACGATCAAAGGAATTGGAAATGAATCACAGGAAATAGACAATTTAATTACCAAAAAACACGAAACGGTTCACAGCTACGGCTGGTATATTCAAAAAGTAGTTCGTGAAGCCAAATCAAAAGGTGCCATTCCGATAATTTGTTCGCCAATTCCGAGAAACGATTGGAAAGAAGGAAAAGTTCCGAGAAACGACAAATCATACGGTTTATGGGCAAAACAAATTGCTGAAAAAGAAAAAGTTACTTTCATTAATTTGAATGAAAAAATGGCTGTAGAAATGGAAAAACTCGGCGAAGCAAAAGTAACCGGAACGTATTTCTACAAAAAAGATCATACACATACTTCTGCTAAAGGCGCGGTACTTTCGGCTTCGGTTATTATTAATGAATTGAAAGCAAGTAAAAATTCTTTGAAAAATTACATTTTAGCTGATCCTAAAATTGTGCTTCCGCCAAAGAAAAAAGTGTTTTTAATAGGCGATTCAACAATGGCCAACAACAACAATAATCCCGATGCTGTTGGTTGGGGCGTTACTTTTCCGCAATATTGTGACACTACTAGAATTGAAGTAATCAATAAAGCCAGAGGTGGCAGAAGCACCAGAACTTTTGTTTATGAAGGTCTTTGGGACGAAGTAAAAAACCAATTACAGCCCGGAAATTTTGTTATTATTCAGTTTGGGCATAATGATGCGGGTGATATTGACAAAGAAAAATTCAGAGGATCATTAAAAGGAAATGGTGATGAAACGCAAGAAGTAACACGCCCAGACGGCTCAAAAGAAATCGTACATACTTTTGGGTGGTATATGGAAAAATTCATCAGAGAAGCGAAAGAAAAAGGCGCTATTCCAATTGTATTAAGTCTGACACCAAGAAACGAATGGCCAAATGACAAAGCCGAACGCAGAACAGATACGTATGTAATTTGGTCCAAAATTACTGCCGAAAAAGAAAAGGTTCCATTTATTGATTTAAATGATATTGTGTCCACAAAATATGAAGCTTTAGGAAAAGAAAAAGTAAAAGCCTTTTTCCCAAAAGATCATACGCATACGGGAGCCGAAGGTGCAGCATTTAATGCACTGGCGGTCGCTGAAAGTCTTAAAAAATTAAAAGATTGTAATTTGAAAGATTATATCGAGATACCTAAATAATTGTTAATGGTTAATGGTTAATGGTGAATTGTTAATGGTGAATTGTAAATTTCACTTTCGACTTTGGACTTTCGACTAAAATAAAAAAACCTCGTTTAAATTACTTAAACGAGGTTTTTGTTTTTGAATACCTAAGTATTATTTTTTTGATTCTTCGATAGAAACTTTTCTGAATTCTTTCAAAAGTTTTTCAATTTCTAAAGTAGCTTTTCTAGCTCTTGGTCCAGCAGCTTTGATACCTTTTTCAGTTAAAGATTCAGCTTCTGCTTTAAATGTGTCAATTTCGGCGTTGATTTTTACTAATAGATCTTTCATGCTTATACTTGTTAAATTAAGGCGCAAAAATAAAAGTTTGCTGGAACTATAACGCACGTTTAATGTTAAAATTATAACTGTTTTGGCTATTTGAGTTAATAATTATTTAACCTGTTTTCTTTAAATCTCTATATCAACAGATTACAAAAATTTTAAAAATTATTTTTTTTATTTTTTTTCTCCTTTTCTCAACTGTTACTACTTCATAATCATCATTTAATGCTTATTTTAAAGGTATTTCGTAGGAACTTCCTTCGCTTGACGGATAAACTGCCACCTGATCTAGCACAATGCCTGTCTGATTCACCTCAACTTTGATTGTGTGTTTTCCCTTCTCTAAATTCGATGCAGGAAGTTTTACAATCGCGCTGTTTCGTAAAACATTTTCTTTCCATGTTTTATCTCTGTCTTTCGTATTTGTTTTAAAATTTTGTAAGACAGTTTTATCCAATTGAACACCAATTTCATGATCGAAATTGTTAGCGTGCGTTGGCAGCAAACGAACTTCTATTTCATATTCTCCAGCAGTCTCAATTTCAAATTCATAAATTACAAAAGGTTTTTCTGTTTTGAAATACTGCTGTTTCAAGGGAAACAAAGTAATAGCATTGTTGCTATATCCTAATCCATTGATTGTTTTCCAATTGTGATTTTTAAAACCCTTTTGTGAAACAAATTCTTTGGCTTGAATTGCAATTCTATTTTCTGTCGATTTTTGTTCTTTTTTGATGAATTCAGGCTTTTTAACCGAATCAAAAACGGGAAGATTTCTAGGATGCATCGACATCATTTTATTCCATTTTCCGTCGCTTAATTTCGTATTGTAAAAATCGGTAAGTGTTTCAATTTTATGGAAAGATTCTGAAGCTAAAAGTTCATATTTTGCTTTTTCTTTTTCATCCGAAGTTATCGCGGCCAAATTCCAATATAAGAACTTATGATTCATATAAGCAGCTCCTTTTATGGGATAAACAGCCAATTGAAACCAAGCATCTTTTCGTTCTTTCGGAATGAATGCAGAAAGACTGTCTATTTTTTCAACAAGTTTATCATAATCCTTTATTCTATTCCAAATTTCTTTTTCTGAAAAATCGGAGAGTTTTACTGGCGTTGTTGGCTCTGTTTGGCTCCAGCCCATATATTCTGGTTTTCTAAGAAATGCCAAACGATAATATTCCTCAAAAATAGCGCTTACTTGAGAACTGATTTTAGGCGTAAATTCTCTTGAAGCCCAATCATTCAAATACTGATTAATTCCATCCGATTTTATACTATTGATATTCCAAGCCATGTCCAGAAAAAGTTCGATATCATATTCAGCCGGTTTTATATCTCCAACATTAACAATCCACATTTTTTTTGCGCCGTTTTCGTACGCTTTGTTCATTTCGTACCAAATCAAACCAGGTTGCATCGTGCTCAGCCAAAGATAATCGTGTGGTCTTCCCCAATAACTGATGTGATAATATACACCACTTCCTCCTGCTCTTTTCTGCTCTTCTTCATTACTCAAACGGCGAATGTATCCGTAATTGTCATCAGGCCAAACCAAAGTAATGTCGCTCGGAACTTTAAGTCCGTTATCGTATAATTCCAAAACTTCTTTATAAGGAACAAATGCCTGTGGAATTTCCGCTAAAGGTTTTTTGAAGGTATTCGAAAGCATTTCACGCTGGTTCACAATAATTCTTTCTACCATCGAAATGGATTCGTTCAAATCCTTCGCACCTTCCATTTTACTGTCATGAACGCCTCGCATTCCGAGCGTCATAATCGTTTCATTTTGAGCTGATTTTAATTCATCTAAACGATCTTGCCAATATTTATCAACTTGGGTTTTATTAGTAAAATAATTGTAATCACCGTGGATTTTTGGTTTCCATTCGTCAACATTATTTCGAAGCATGGGTTCAGCATGAGATGAACCAATCACAATATGATATTTTTGCGCCATTTCTTTATTTCCGGCAATGGTAAAAAATCCTTTTGTTGACGGATGCATAGCTGGCCAAATGGTATTGGCTTTTAAACGCAAAAGTAATTGGAAGATTTTCTCGTACGTTTTTGGACCGATATCTCCCGTTTCTGGTTCAAATGTTTTAGCTGCCCAAGGCTGTAATGCCCAATCTTCATCATTCAAAAAAATGCCTCGATATTGTACCGAAGGCGAAGAAACTATTTTTTGATCTGAAAATTTTAAAACAAGTTTTTCCTGTTTTATTGGATGAACATCGGCCCACCATTTCCAAGGGGAAATTCCTAGACGTTCCGATATTTCAAAAATCGCATAAACGGTTCCGCGAACATCAGAGCCAACTATCAGAAAATTTTCTTTTTCCTTTTGAATCGAAAATTTTTCCCATTGATTCAAAAGTTCTTTTTGCTCTTTTCTGTTTTTAAACAATGCACTTGAAACTTCTCCAATATAAATTCCTTTTTTAGAAAATGAATTTGCTTGAAGTATTTCTGGTCGTTTTCCAATTAATTCTTGAACGTCATCAGCCAATTCATTTACTGCCCAAATAATTAAAGGATCTGTGTTTTTGTCTATAAAGATATTTACTGCATTATTTGAATCTGCAATTAAAAAGTCGGTTGTGCTTTTCTTTTGGCAGAAACCATTTATGGATAAAATCGAGAAAATTGATAGCAGTATTTTTTTCATTTTTTAGATTGCATTATTGGTGGTTTTGTTGGGCCACGGATTTTACGGGTTTAACGGATTGACGCCGGTTTTGTCATTCCGAGGAACGAGGAATCTCCACGAGTAGCTCGGCAAAGATTGGCGATTTAGATTGTGGAGTTTCTTGCGGAGATTCCTCGTTCCTCGGAATGACAAACTTTATGGTTACTTTGTGTTAGACGCACTGCTGTGCGCCTCTATAGAAAACCTCTGGAACTTTGTAACTCTGTAACTTTTAACCTTTATTCAACAACCTTCTTATTCACATAAACATTTTTAAAAGTCACTCCTTTTATCAAACTTTTATCAATATCAGCTTTAACAGATTCAATATTCAAATTTTCGAAAGTGAAGTTTGACAAACGCACATTTGGATCGTTTTCTACTTTATAAAACATTTCGCATTTAAGATCAATATTTTTTAAAGTAACATTATCTCCGTATGATAATGGAACATCAGGACGGCCTTTCAAATCGAAAAATTGTTTCCATGCTAAAATCGCCAGACCGTTTTTGGTTTGCCCTTTAATGTCTTCAAGTCTGATATATTCATAAAGTTGTGGTGTATCAGGTCTCATTTTAAGATGCAGCAATATTGATGGTCCATCAACTTCGCAATTGCGCATGATGATATTTCGGTTATGAATCGCTTCGCTTCCATTGGTTAAAGCCGAATGACAATATCCAAATTTGCAGTCTTCAATAATAATATTGGTGTTTGGTCCATTGTTTTTATCCTGATCTGCATAAGGTCCTTTGCCTCCTTTTAGTGCAATGGCATCATCATTTACAGACATGTTAGATCCTTTTATAAGTACGTTGTTGCAAATATCAAGATCTATCGCATCTGTACTTGGAGCGTCGCCTTTTTGATGTGGAGAATAAATATAAGCATCCAGTATTTTTATGTTATTGCATTTATAAAAATGATTCGTCCAAAAACCTGAATTAATGAATTTTACATCCTGAAATTGCACGTTGTTAGAATTCCATACAAAAACTAATCTCGGTCTGGAAACTTCAAGATTGGTACATTTCGGATTTTCTTTTCTGCGCGCCCAGAAAGCATCCCAATATTTTCTTCCATTTCCGTTTATTGTTCCTTTTCCTGAAATTGAGAAATTATCAACACCATAAGCATTTACCAAAGCCGGAAAATAATCCAGATTTTGGCCTTCCATCCGTGATGGCATAATTGGATAATTAGCAATATCATCAGAACCTTTTAAAACTCCGCCTTCGCTGATGTACAAAGCAGTTTTTGGTTTAAAAAACAACGCACCACTAAGGAAAACACCTTTTGGAATTATGATTAGGCCTCCACCATTTACGGCAGCTTTATCAATTACTTTCTGAATCGCAACAGTTTGAACTTTTGTACTGTCTTTGCTTACACCAAAATCAGTGATTGTGTATTTTTTTCCTAAATCTTTTAATTGAAGTTTCGTGTAGGTCTTAAACCAAACCGGAATTTCAGTTCCATCAGGAAATTTATCGTTCGAGTATTTTTGCGAAAATGTACTTTGAGAAATTCCCAAAACACATAAAACCAAAGTGAAAAACTTTTTCATTGTAAGCTGTTTTATTTTTTATTTATTTCTTTATTTCAATCTTAGTAACAGAAATATAATATCCTGTACTTCCGTAATTTAATTTTCTTTTATCCGACCAATTTGGTCTTTCTCCAGTTCCTGAAACTGTCAAAATATAATTATCTTTTTTCAAAATTGGAGATTTGTAAACTGTTGTTTCTGTCGAATTTTTACTGTACAAATCAACAATTGCTGTCATTATACTTTTTCCTTTTTCATCTGTCAAAACTACTTTAGCATAACCATTTTCATTTCCCACAAAACTTGAAAAACCAATTTGCTGCCCTTTGAATTTTATTGAAAATGAAGCATTTTTATTATCTGATTTACTTTCTTTATCTGTATGACTCCAATTTCCGGAATATTTAATTTCTTTATTGTTGTTTTTCAGAATTTTATTTGTGCTTTTTGGTACAGATGCAATTCCGGTTACCAAATCAATTTGCCAGTTTTCCCGATAAACCGGAATCGAAAGCGACTTTCCTGAAATTGTCAAAGGTTGCCAAACATAAGTCGCTGAAGATGCCTGTCTAGGAAACGACCAACGATCACCCATAAACATATAGGTTGTTTCTTTTGAGCCTCGAATTGGCAAAACAAATGTCGACTGTGAATTCCATGTCAAAGTTTCTTTTGGCGCAATTAAACCTTGAAATTCCCAAGGTCCCTTAATCGAATTTGAGGTGTAATAATAATTGTCATTTTTCTCCCAACTTGTCAAATGCGAACCAATAAAATAATACAGATTATCTTTTTTCAACATAGTTGGCGATTCAAATCCGGTTGTAATATTTTCATTTACTTTCTCTGTAACCGATTTATAATCATCACTTAATTTATATATTTCACCGCCATGAACTAGAATATATCCCGAATTATCAGTGTCCTGAAAAGTTCCCATATCCCATTTTTTGATTGGTTTTCCGTCAAATAAAAGCGGACCTTTAAATTCATACGGACCTTCAATATTTTTTGAAACTGCATAACCCACAAACTGATCTTTATACGTTAAAGTATCGGCGTGCATGTACATTACAAATTCATTGGTTTTTGGGCATTTCATCACTTTTACTCGTTCACCAACACGATTTGGTCCTAATTTTCCAGATTCTTGCAATGGAAGCGCTACTTTTTCAAATTTCCAATTGTAAAGATCTTTTGAAGAATAACAATTAAACCCTGCAAATGCATTGCTGGTATCGCTATGCGCTTCTCCAAATAAATAAAATGTATCTTTTTCTTTTATAATGTTTGCTCCGTGCGCGCTTACAATATTTCCGTTTTGGTCAAGCCAAGGAACACCAGAATAAATGGCATCTATTTTTCCTGATTCTTGCGCAAAAGAAACCGCCACATTGCTCATAAAAACAGTGAAAATTAAGCGACACAAAACTGAATAATTCTTTTTAAACATTTTATTAATTACTTTTCACTTTTTACTAATCACTTTCTTTTCAGCCATTCTTTCGGAACATTTACAATACAGATATTCAGCGTTCTATTATCTTCAGAAAGCATTGCCGACTGAATTTCAATTTTTGTCCCATCTCTGTTAAAAGTTGGGTGAACGTGATCTGCAGCTGTTTCTTTATGTCCGGTTGTCAGCATCATCATTTCATTGGTCTTTCTGTCAATTAAATATAAACTTCTTGAGAAATCATCGCCAACAGCCCATCTTCCGTCAGAAGAACCATGAACATGCCACAAACCGCTACCACTTTTAGTTTGGCCTGCAATAATCATTTTGCGTGTTCTTAAATTTACGATTGCCAAACCTGTAGGTTTTTCTCTCGTTCCAGAATTTCCCCAATTGCTTTCCTGACCTGGATTTTGAGGATTTCGAACTTCGGTACTAGACGTAACTTCAACGGGAGCATCTTTCTGAATATCAATTTTTCGATGACCCATAATCGCCATCGCCACCTCATCTTTAGAAATTACAACTTCGTGCGTTACCCATTCAAAGTCTGATTCTGGATACAAAGGTCTCAAACCTGAACCATCGGCCATTACCGTCCATGTACGTTGCGGAGATTTTCCGCCAGTTTCCCAGCAAAAAACTAATTCGCCAGAATTCCAAATATTGGATTGAATATGTCCAACTTGAAAAGGCACTGAAACGACGTGTTTAATTTCGCCGGTTTTGATATTCATACTGCTGATACCGCCCGGTCCTGCGCCCATATTTCTTGGTCCAAAACTCTTTTCAATTTTTACATTTGGATCCAAATGTCTTGCTGCTTCTTCTTTTCCAATTCTGAAATAAACGCGATCTTCATTAGCATCTAAAGCCATATCGCCAGAAGCGCCCATTTCTGGATTTGTAGTCCCGCAAACGCGTTCATAAACTGACACAGGTTTCATTTTTCCTTTTTCACTATCGGCAAAAACAGCTTCGAGATTTACTTCCATAATCTGCATTTTATCGCCCTCGCCTTTTCGCATAAAATACAATTTCATTGATTTTTGGGCCATGCATAATGTTCCTGTATAACCGCCTTCGGTAACTTGAACCATTACACCTGATTTTTCGTTGACCGCCATAGCTTCTCCGTTGGCTCTTTTAGTTCTAAAAATGAGCCATTCGCCATCAGAAGTCCATTGCGGGTGCGTTGGATACGTTTTTGAATCTCCCGCTGATTTTGTGGTTAAAAAAATTAAATCGATACCTGTTACGGGATCTTTGATTATCTTTTTTTCTGATGGAAATCGTTTTCCAATCTGCGCGAAAGCGATTGTGCCGAGAAACAAAAAAAGTATATTTATTGTTGATTTCATATTTTGTTGGTGTTTTGCCACGAAGATGCTAAGACGCAAAGTTTTTCGCATTTTATTTCATCCTGACGAGTGAAGGATTACAAACAGAACGTTATGAACGAATTTCAAAACTCATAATTCATAACTAATAACTCCTAACTTACTTATGCAGATTATCTTTTCTTTCAATTTTCAATTGAATAGAACTGTCATTGATTTGAAACTGACTGTCTTTTAAAAGCATAATTACTTCGGCTCCGGCCAATAAAACTGGACCATAACCGTGAGCGGCAAAAACATTTACTGGACGATAGTAATAAAATGCAGGATCAAAACCCATTCCGGTTCCAACGCAAGTTCCTTCTACTTGACCTTTGTCATTAACTTTTGTTGCAACAGCATTCCAAGCCAATAAAACTGCTGGTGCGTATGTCATTTTATCGACATAACCACGATTTATTGCTCTAGCAATAGAATACGCATAAATTGCCGTTGCCGAAGTTTCTAAATAAGAATCATTTCTATCTAATAATTGATGCCAAAAACCGGTTCCGTCTTGATATTGAACCAATCCCGCGATGTGCTTTTGTAATTGTGCCAAAACCTTAGGATAACCGGGATGATTTTTTGGAAGAACTTCTAATAATTCAACCATTGTCATAACTGCCCAACCATTTGCTCTTGCCCAATGAAATTGAGGATGGACCGTCATAGATTCAACCCAACCGTGCATATAAATCCCTTTTTGGCTATTAAACATTCTTTCAGAAAACTGATTCACTTGTTTTACTGCGTCGTCAAAGTATTTTACATTTCCAGTATAACTTCCCATTTGTGCCAAAGCAGGTACGCTCATAAACATATCGTCTAACCAAAGTGTGTTGTCCTGCGGTCTGTTTCTTGCCAGAGTTCCGTCTTTTAATCGGAATTGTTTATTGCTGATAAAATCAATGTAATTGTTTACCAAAGGATCAATATTGGCTTTTAAACCGTCTTTTTTGGCTTTAATAAAAGCTGCACAAAGCGCTCCGGCAAAATCTAATGCTTCAGGATGAAGCGTTTTCAGCATGTCTTTATCCTTGATGTTTTTTTCATTATAATTTTCTGCAATATCAGCGATTAACTGTATTCTTTTATTCGAATAATCTGCAAAATATTTTTCACCAGTTGCTTTTGAGACCAAAAGCATTCCGGCATACGTAACACCCCATTCATAACTGGTCAATCTGAAAGCACCCGGTTCAAAAACAATATCCTGATTGCCTTTTTTATAATCTGTAATAACAGCTTTAGTATTTGCATCGACAATTTTTGAAGCCGAATTTTTATCTAAAAAATTATAAACTCGGTCCAAAACCACTTTTATATCTTCCTTTTGCGGAATAACATATGGAGTTGGATAATCAGGCTGCATTAAATGCAATGGCGCTGTCGCATCTGTTTTTTGTGCATTTGCATTTGTAAATGATGCGAACACAAGCAATGCTAAAAAGGTTGATTTATAGTTCATATGGTTAGTGTGTTAGTTTATAATTGTTTTATTTTTATTTACTGATTTCAACCGTTATTTTGGCAGAAAGCTGTTTTGCCAAAGTGGTTACATAATTGCTGAAATAAGCGGCATCTTTAAAATTTTTATCGGCACTCAGTTCCCAGCCTGCAATGGCATAGTAACTGATTTTCTTATTGTTTTCTATTGATAATTTTGCCAAATAAGAATCCGTTAACTGACCTGTTTTTGGTGCTTCGATATAACCTTTGTATATTTTTTTCGGAACCAAAATCGCAGTTCCCAAAATCCATTCGCGATTATAGGTCAAATAATCATGCTGAATAAAGCAAACCCAATCACCAGCCTCTACAACCTTAAGTGGATTTTTATTGTTTATGTTTGAAATTGCCGCAAGAAAAGTTTCTCTACCTTTAAGTCCACTTACGGAAACGGTGTTTTCATAACCGTACATTCCCGGCCAGATTGAAGTCGTTTCCTGAACATGATAATTATTTCCAGATGCTTTCCAGTTTTCGTATTTATAACTTAAAACCGAATTAACGGGACCTTCGCTCACGATTCTGAAAGTTGTTTTTTCGACATTATTCAAAGTGTCGTTTGTCAAAATTCCGAGTCGATTGATTTTGTCGTTTATCAATAAAGCGTAACCGCCTAAACCTGCAGAATTTCCAACAGGAAAAATATCTCTTCCCCAATCGTACATTACGTGGTAATTATCTTCAACAGCTCCTTTGCTGTTAATTCCAACATTTTCTGGCGTAATAGCAGGGATTCTTTTCCCGAAAACATCTTTAGAATTTCTTCCATCCAAATAATGTCTGAAACCTACTTTATCATTTTCCCAAGTTGGCCCATCAGTTTGGTATTTCTGGAAACCTAGTTTTTTATGTACCTGATTTGCCATTAAAACTTCCTCTGTCGCTGGATGAACGGGTAAATCTTTAGCTTCTCTTTTTCCGAATCTTACGCTTGTTTTTATTGGGAATTTCGGATCTTTCAAAGACCAAGTTAATTTTGCAGTTTTCCTTTCGTTTGGAGCAAAATCAGTTACTAAGAAAAGTTCGTCCCATTTTCCATCACCATCTAAATCATTTAACTGTGCCGGAATTGTATCATTTTTAGCAATCAAAATTGGAAAACTATTTGCGACATATTTTGATGCAATTTGGCTTCTTTTTATGCTGATTGCTTTTTGTGGCACTGCTATATCAGATACGTTTTTTAAAGTAACTTTTTGTGCATTGCAATTCGCTAAAATTGCTGTTGCAAAAGCTATTGACAAATAATATTTTGTTTTCATTTTTTTCTTTTTGTTTCAGGTTTTCTTTGTTTAAAGTTTCAGGTTCAATCCAAATGAAAAACCTCTTTTAATGAAACCGAAATTGGTGAATTATCAGGATTTGTATCCATAATATCGCCCATATATGCCCACCATTTTTTTACTATTGGATGATTTGGCAAATAATCAAAATCAAAATCCGAACTGATTTTCTGAACTGCAAAAAGTATCAATGTTTCTTCATCTAAAAAAATACTGTAATCCTGTATTCCTGTTTCTGAAAGCAAAGCCGATAATTCTGGCCAGATTTCGTCATGTCTCTTTTTGTATTCCGCTTCAAAACCAGGTTTTAATTTCATTTTGAAAGCGTTTCGAATTGTGCTTTTATTTGCCATTTTATACTATTTTAAACCCATTGGGTGTAATTCACATTTTTTTTCAACACATAGAACATAAATTTTATTTCTAGAAAAGAGTTTAAAAAGAAACTGGTTTCTAACACATAGTCTACTATGTTTGTTAAAACAAGTGAAACACCTCTTTTACGCCTCCAAAATCTATGTCTCTATGTGTTAATATTTATAGTCAACAAGTTATTTTAAATTTATTTGAACAGGCTCATCTCTATTACAGATAATTTCGCCATTTATATATTGCAATTCTGCTATTTGAATAGAACTTCTTTTCGTTTCATAACTTTCAATTCCTTTATTTTCGGGGGTTCTACCGGGATGTGTGAAATAAAAAATATACGCTCGATCGCCATTTATAACAACATCAGGATGTCCGCCGATTACTTTATCATCTTCGCCAGTTCCAGGGGTTTGAAGAATATTTTTTTCTTGGCGTTTCCAATTTAAAAAATCCTCAGAAGAAAAAATATTCAAACCTCTCCAAGAATCTGTTACCATCCAGTTTTTTCCTTTCCATTTAAAAACTTTTGGACCTTCTCCTCTGTCTTTAATGATTTTCACGCCACTGTCCGTCCAATTGTACAAATCTTTACTATCAGCATAATAAATTGATTTACCGTCATTTTCATTATTGTAAAACATTCTCCAGGTTCCGTTTGGTAATTGAAAAACTGAAGCATCGATGCAACGTTCTGAAGCTAGTTTTAATTCTGATTCAAAATTCCAATCCATTAAGTTACTACTTGTCAAATGAATTATCGAACGCGGATGATACCAATCATTAAAAATTCCGGGCACAATTGTCAAATACATATGATATTTATTCTTATATTTAGTGACATCTGGCGCCCAATACGTTACATCTTTTAATTTATAATTGATATTACAAGTATCTTTGTATGTCCATTTTGCACCATCTTCAGAAGTTGCAACGCCAATTTTTGTTCCATGCACCCAAGTAATTCCTTTTGCTGTTGAATCTTTTGCTCTCCGATTGGTATAAAACATAAACCATTTTTTCTCTTTTTCATTCCAAATAATCGTTGGATCGGCGGCTCCGTCATAAATCGGGTCACGAAATAATGGCTTTGATGCAATATGCTTTTTATCTTTTTGAATGTCTTTTTGTGCTGTCATTGTTACGCTAAACAATGAAGCTATTAGGATTAAAAAAAGATATTTTGGTTTAATTTTCATTTACTTTTCTGTTGTTTTTTGTCATTTATTGCTCAATCTTGTCATTTCGACGAACTAGGAATGACAAACTATGCGCATTTACTTCATTTTCATTTCATTCTCTGTCACCCAATCATCAGTCCTAAAAGGCGATGCCGGCAAATTTTTAACATTGAATAAATTGGGTTCTGGAACTGCTTTCCATGCAAAACGAACCGCAACTGGTTCTTTTACACTTGGAGATGAAACTATAATTGTCTTTTTGTCGATTTTGGCTGTTGCCGGATAAAACACTTTGTTGTTTCCTGCAATTTCAAACTCCTTTAAATCTTCGTTGCTATTTTTAAATCCGTTAGGAACATCATCAAAAAACAATTTAATTTGCTGTTTTTTGATTTCCATACGACTGTAAGTTGGTCCAGAATATACTAATTTAGTTTCTCCATACGTTTTTGCTTTCGCTATTAAAGCTAAACGATAACCAACAGTTTGTTTATCAATTGGATGAATATTTTCTGCATTTCCAATATCGGTTGTGACGACCATTCCGCTGTTTGGAATTACTTTTGAGGACATTAATTGTGCTTCTCTGATGTATGGATTTTGTCCTTTGTGTGGTGCAATCTGAACAAAATAAAACGGAAATTCACCTTGATTCCATTCGCTTCTCCAACTTTTTACCATTGTCGGAAAAAGGGTTCTGTACAAAAATGCCTTTTCTGCATTACTTTCTCCTTGGTACCAAATCACACCTTTCATTGTATAATTGGTTACCGGATGCAACATTGCATTGTATAAAACATAAGAGGTTTTATTTTCTTCTTTTTTTGGTTTTTTAAGCTGCGATTTCGAAATATCATTATTATTTGCAAGGCGTTCTTTTTTCAAATCAGCGTAATACGTTTCTAATTTTTCCTGAAACAATTTTTCGTTTTTGGCATCTTGTTCCAAAATTGGAAGAAAATCTGGATTGCTTTCTAGAACTGTTTGCGAAGTCCAGGCTTCGGCTTTAGTTCCGCCCCAAGAAGTTGAAATCAATCCGATTGGGGTTTTAAAATTTTGATATAAATCTCTTCCAAAGAAATAAGCAACAGCTGAAAAAGATTTAATAGTTGAAGGAGAGCAAACATTCCAATTTCCTGCAACATCTTCTAAAGGTTTTTGAGAAGCTTTTGTCTGTACTGTAAATAATCTGATTGATGGAAAATCCGCGTTTTGAATTTCTTCTTCATAATTTTTCACTCCGGTTTTCCAGGTTCCTTCTTCTTTTCCAACAGGAAAATACATATTAGATTGTCCAGAACAAATCCAGACTTCACCAATTAAAATATTTTTAAGAATAATTTTATTCGAAGCATCGATTGTAATATCATATTGTTTTTCGCTTCCTGATGGTGTATTGACACCAGTTTTCCAAGTTCCATCAGCATTTGCTGTAATCTCAACGGGGCTATTTTGCCAGCCTAGTTGTATTTTTATTTTTTCGTTTGGAGAAGCCCATCCCCATAAATTTACTTTCGAATTTTGCTGTAAAACCATGTTATCACCAACTAATGCAGGCAATTTTACCTGAGCAACACCAGTCAGGTTTAATCCTAAAACAATGAATAATAACAACAATTTCTTTAAATAAATCATTTGGAATATAATTTTAATACTAAAACTTTAAAGATAAAGCACTAAAACGATATCGGTATCCTGTGCTTCCCTGTTTTGGTTCAGAAATATAAAAAACAAAAAAGGCAGCAACAAACGTTACTGCCTTCGTAAAATCAAAACCACTTAATTTTACCATTACCATATTAACGAAAACCAATATCCTTAAAATGATAATCAAATTTAAATATTACATAACTGAAAACTATCCTGTTGTACCCTGCTATATAATAAAAAAAACCGCCTCAAAAACTGAGACGGTTCCTAACATAAAAAACCAAAAAATAAGTTTGATATTAATACCCTGGATTCTGCATAGCGGCTTTTTGTTCTGCAGTCAAAGGTTTTCCGCTTGCATAAACTCCGTCAAGAAAAGTCTGTGGAATTGGACGCAGGTTATGATATTCCTGAATATTTGCAGCCGCTTCAATATTATACGCTTTTGCTCTGGCAACTAATGTTTTAGTACGGCTTAAATCTTCCCAACGGTGAAATTCTCCACACAATTCTCTAGTGCGTTCATTAAGGACTAAACACAACATTCTGTCATAATCAGTTCCGTATCCTAATTTTGCAATTACAGCCATATCTTCAGCTGGTAATGCAGTAATACTATTAATTGCTAAGTTTGTTGCAGTTGTTGCAACTGCAATATTATTTGACTCATAATACGAGTTTTCAGGAATATAAGAAATTGGAATTCCTGCCTGACCTGTCGTTGTATATGCCGCTGAACCATCCGCGTAAGCAGCACGATTTTCACCTGCTTTGTATGCAGCACGAGCACGAACCGTATTGATATAAGGCAACGCATCAGCATATGTTGCGCCACCAGCTTTTGCCAAACGAATTTTTGCTTCGGCAGCCATTAAGTAAGTTTCTCCAGAACGAGCCAATGTAATATCACGCGATCCTTTTATATTACTCAAATCGATTCTGTTTCCGTCCATATACTTACTTAAAGAAGGAAATCTTACATCGGCCATTAATCCCACTTTATCAGCTGCATAAGCTACATAAACACTCGGAATTGTTTTTCCTGTTTTTGGATAAATGATCGCATCCGTATTTTTAGTTTTTGCAAAACGTGTGTCTGCAGCTGTATTGACAATATACATAATTCCTAAATCACCATTTTTATAAACAGCTCCAGATGCATTATTGACAATACTTTTTGTTTGGAAACTTTTCCAGAAACGAGAATCATTTACATGATCAAAAGCATCATATACAAAATAAGTTGGGGCCAAACGGCTAAAAGGTCTTCCGCCGGCAAGGTTACGCTTCATTTGGGGCAATTGGTCGTAAGTAGAAAGGAAATATAAATGCTGCTGATTTCCACCAGTTGTTAATGTACTGGCATTGAACTGTGCAGATAAAATTAATTCTGGAAGTTTTTCGTTAGCACCGTCAGCAGTTGTGTATGACCATAAATTATCATAATTCGCTGCTAATGGGTGGCGGGAAATTACCTCATCAGACAAAGCAACCACTTGTTGTAAATCGGCTGTTTTTGTAGGCCCATTCCAACTGTCATTAATTTCGCTCGCGCGAGTCAAATAAGCTTTTGCCAAATAATGAGCCGCAGCATCTTTAGTGATTTTTGCCGGAGCTCCAGCATTTCCTAGCAAATTATAAGCTTGGGTAAAATCAGCAATTACCTGATTTAAAACTTCCTGCGGTGAAGCTCTTGTAAATTCTAATTCGACCGTAGAACTTGTTTTTAATTTTAAAGGAACAGCGCCATATTGACTTACTAATTGCAGATAACTAAAAGCTCTTAAAAAGTAACCTTCACCTAAAGCCGTTTTTTTGATGGCATCATTTGATGAAACAATGTTTGTAGCCGACTCAATTAATGTATTGGCATTCCCAATTCCGATATATAAGTTATCCCAGTGTGTATTTGCCGCAACAGTATTCGCATTCGAAACTGTTACAAAAGCCTTAAATCCAGAAGAATACGAATTCCAAATCCAGTTTGAAGGGTCACCTCCGGCGTGAAATTCATCAGTTCCAGATTCTGTTGCGGTAAGCGGTACTTCTCCTTGAAATTCTGCCGCAAATACTTGATAATACGTTCCGACTGCCAAAGCCTGAATTCCAGCTTCTGTCTTATAATAATCTGAACTGTATGCCGTTGTCAACTCTTCGTCAAGAAAATCTTTGCTGCAAGAACTTCCTAAAGTCAGTGCTGCAACAAGCATCAAGTTGATATATAGTTTTTTATAATTTTTCATAATGATATTTTTTAATTATTTAGAATTCTACATTTAACCCTAAAGTTATACCTCTGTTTGAAGCCGTAGTCTGCGTATCCAAATCAGTCCATTTTACTTTTGTGAAAATCATGCCCGGATTTGTTGCCTGGCAATATAATCTCAATTTAGAAAGTCCAAGGCTCTGTACTAATTCTTTATCAAAACGATATCCTAAAGAAATATTTCGCATTTTCAAAAATGAACCATTACGATATCCTAAAATTGGATAATATGGATCTCCTGTTCCTGCTGAATAAATAGGCTTTTGATATTCTGAATTTGTATTATTATCAGTATAATAATTAATTGATCTCTGGCTTCCTTTTGCTCCTTCGTTTTCACCTAAGGTGTCATATAAATATCCCATACGTCCATATACAAAGAAAGATAATTCAAAATTTTTGTAGCTGAAAGTATTTGTCATACCCACGATATATTTTGGATCTTTTGAACCAATAATTACGCGGTCATTGTTTGCATCAATTTTATAGTCTCCGTTTTGATCTACAGGTCTTGCATTACCAAAAGAGAAAATATTTGAACCTGCTGCAGCATTGAATTTTGCCATTTCGGCTGCATCTTCAGGTTTCCAAATTCCGTTTGATTCGAAACCATAAATTACGTTTTGAGAATCTCCAATAAATAAATTATTGTTAATATCGTCGAATTTTCCGTTTTGAAGTGATACAATTTTATTTTGCTGGTATGAAGCACTAATATTAGTTGTCCATTCAAAATCTTTACTTGTAACGTTTACAGTAGTCAAAGTAAGTTCAACACCTTTCCCTTCCGTTTCTCCAACGTTTTGATAAGTATCTTTAACTCCAATAACCGTTGGCACACTGCTTTTTAGCAATAAATCTGTAGTTCTACTTGTAAAATAATCCAAGGCACCAGAAACTCTATTACCAAACAATGCGAAATCAATACCGTAGTTAAACTGAGCAGTTTGCTCCCAGCCTAAATCAACATTTCCTAAAGAAGTATTATTTACAACACCAGATCCGTTAGGGTAAACAATACCAACTAATGGCGGCTGCGTTGCATATGCAGGAACAGCAGCATTTCCGGTAACTCCATAACCAACTCTCATTTTTAATTGGTTAACCCAGGAAACATTTTCTAAGAATTTTTCTTTGTTTAAGACCCATGCAGCCGAAGCACTTGGGAAAAATGCCCATCTGTTTTCTGCAGCCAATTGCGAAGCCCCGTCAAAACGTCCAGAAGCAGTAAATAAATATTTATCGGCATACGAATAATTTACCCTTCCCATGTAAGACAATAAACCAGTATCAGTCAAACCTGAAGAATAACCCGCAAGCGTAACATTTGCAGGATTTAAGGCATTCCATTTGTTTTCAGGATTTTTAATATCATTTGCTGACATTGAACTGCTCTCATTATGATATTCCGTCTGGCTCATTAACAATGTTCCTCCAATAGTATGATTTCCAAATGTTTTATTGTAGAAAATCAAGTTATCTAATGTATATGAAATCGTTTTTTCGTTTGTAAGCGCAGCAAAACTAGTTCCTGAACGAATCGCTGATTTACCATCTAAGTAAACACCATCACGATAAGAAGTAAGGTCTGGACCAAAATTAATACGGTATTTCAATCCGTCAAGTTTTGACGAAATAGCTCCCAAATCAAACTGAGCATACAAGCTACCAAAAGCACGTAATGTTACACGTTGATCTTGAGACAATTTATATTCATCAACAGGAGTCCTGATAGTTGAATCTCCCCCGGGATTATCAATTCTGTTTCCGTTGCTGTCATAAGGAACTGCGTACGGAAGATTTGTACGGGCAGTTGCATAAATTCCAGTTGAACTTGTAACAGCAGTTCTACCTACATTTGATTGCCCGTATTCATTTATACCATAACTTGTATTAAGACTCACACCCATAGAAAACCATTTTGTTGGTGTAATATCAACATTGGCAGTTCCGCTGTAACGCACATAGCTTTGCCCAAATAAAGTTCCTGTATTATTCAAGTAACCAAAAGAACCATACCCTTTCATTTTTTCAGTTCCACCACTAACACCAATAGTATGCTGTTGCGTAATTCCTGTACGAGTCACAAATTTTGTCCAGTCTGTAGTAGCAACTTTAGAACCATCCCATGTTGTAGTAAGATTTCCATTGGCATCTCTCCAACCTTTTTCAATATTTGCCCATGCAGAAGGATCTGCAGAAGCTAAGAAAATCAATTTATCATTTTCGATATTTGGCGCATCTCCTTTAGGAAAAGCAGATGGATTAGAGTAATATCTTCCCCAACGGCGGAATTCAATATATTCTCCGGCAGACATCATTGGAGCATTTTCGTGAATCGTTTCTGTCACAAGAGAAGTATCATAATTCAGCGTAAATTTTCCGTTTTTACCTTTTTTTGTTGTAACGATAATAACACCATTTGCACCACGTGAACCATAAATTGCGGTTGCAGAAGCATCTTTTAAAACGTCGATTGTTTCAATATCAGTTGGATTTAAGAAATCGATACCTCCAGAATTGGCATCAACACTAATTTTTCCTGTTGAAGCATCAGTAACCAATCTTGAATTTAAAGGAATACCATCCACTACATAAAGCGGTGCATTTGAAGCAGAAATTGAACGAGCTCCACGAATGGTAATATTTCCCACACTTCCTGGACGTTCATTTGACGAAACATCAACACCCGCAGCTTTTCCCTGCATAGCCTGTACGGCATTAACTACTGGTCTTGAAGCAATTTCTTCGGCATTTACACTCACGATTGATCCGGTAAGATCCTTTTTCTTTTTTGTACCGTAACCTACTACGACTACCTCTTCAAGAGAATTGTCTTCTTCTTTTAGTACAACATTGTAAACCGTTGCAGCTCCTACCGTAATTTCTTGTTTTTTAAAGCCAATAAAGCTGTAAACAAGAACATTTCCAGAAGCAGCATTAATAGAGTAACTACCATCCAAGTCAGTACTCACTCCATTCTGGCTTCCTTTGATGAGTACATTGACACCCGGAATTGGCAATCCTGCAGCGTCTTTAATAGTGCCTTTGACTACTTTGTTCTGCGCGTAACCAGATGCATGGAATAATGCAATCATGGCTATCAGCAACAGCACATTCAATTTGTTTTTCATAAAAGTTAAATTTGGTTAATTAATTAGTTACTCAAATTTATTTAGAAGTTAATTTCGTACTGTCCTGTAGTGTCCTGTAAAGTAATTTAGTACCGTTCTAATTTACAGAGTTTTACAAGTTCAATTTAAGATTTTTTTAACCATAAAATCCTTCAAACCATTGATTTTCAAAGGGAATTAAGGAAAAAACTTCTAAATACGAATATGCGAATTAAACAATATTTTTTTTTCACATACCATAATTTTATTCAAAAATTTTTATTGAATAAAAAGCAAATATGCGAAATTTATGATAAAATAAAACATAAAATGTAATCGATTGTATTTTTTACTTGAAAATAATTTCCAGCCAGTTTTTTAATAGTAATCTGTCAATCTCATTTTCGTCTAAACCAAAAAAAAAAACCGTCTCAAAAATGAGACGGTTTTCAAAAACAAAAATTTAAAAAGTTTAATTGTAACCTGGATTCTGCCAAGCTGCTTTTTGTGCTGCTGATAAGTTAGAACCATCATCGTTTAACAATCCATCAATAAATGTTTGAGGAATAGGACGAAGTTCATGTTTCCCAACTTTAATATTAGGAGCTGCTTCAGCATTAAACGCTTTTGCACGCTTGATAAGCATTCCAGTACGAGAAAGAGTTTCCCAACGTTGCCATTCTCCTAAAAGCTCACGAGTAGACTCGTTAAGAATAAAGTTTATAGCACGTTCTTTATCTGTTGAAGCCCCAACTTTAGCCATAACCGCTTCATCTTCAGCTGGCAAATTATTAGGGAAAGATTTCAATGTCAAATCAGATGCTGCTGTTGTAACAGGTATTGTTGGATTAGATAAATAATATGTATTCATATCTAAATTTGAAGCCGTAAAGTTTGTAGCTGAACTTCCTGTATTTAAAGGATTTACTTTAAACGCCTGAGAACCATCATTATAATAAGATCTATTTTCTCCCGCTTTCCATTGTGCTCTAGCTCTTACTACGTTAATATCCTGCATAGCATTTCCATATTGACTAAGACGAACATAACATTCTGCACGTATTAAATACGTTTCAGCAAGACGAGCCATAATTACATCACGGTGAGCATCACCTCTTTCAGCAGTACGTGAACCATCTTCAGTTTTATTGATACCTGCGAAGAAGTTACAAATTGGCTGATTTTTGAAAGTTGGAGCAACGTAAGTTCCGTTTTGGTACAATACCGAAGAGTTAGGTACATATTGTCCTTTTTTAGCTGTCAAAGATCCACTTGTAGGTGTTTGTCTTGTATTCCATTCTGGCAAACGACCTGCTGCATCTGTCCAAGTTGGAGCCTGAACGCTCGCACCAAATTTAGCACCATCGTAAGTATTGTCATTTTTAGTATTTAAAATCATAACAATTGCAGGATCTCCAATTTTAACTCCAGAAGGATTAGGCGCGATTACAGTATTAGCACCGTAAACAGTTCTAAACGTTTTCCACATACGAGCATCGTTTACGTGATCAAACACTCCGTAAGTATATTCTGTAGGACGGCAACGCTGAAAATCCATACTTCCAATCCAAACACCACGTTTTACCCATCCTCCAGAAAAACTAGAAAATTGTGGAGCGAAATAGCTATATGTACGGTTTCCAAAACGACCAACTGTAGAAGCATCACCATTATGACCAGCAGCCATCAAAATTTCATTAAGCTGCTCATTCGGACAGTCAATTCCCGTCCAGTTTGCATATAAATCACTATAATTAGGTGTCAATGGTCCACGCGCTGTAATTGCATATGAACAAGCATTGATTGCTTCCTTAAGATCCGCATCTTTGTAAGAAGCATTCCAAGCATCATTACGCTCTGAAGCACGAAACAATAACGCTTTTGCTAAAAAGTGTGCAGCAGTTGCTTTTGTCCAGGTAACTCCTTTTCCATAAGTAAAAACTTCACCTTCAAAAAGACTATAAGCCTGACGGAAATCAGAAATTACTTGTTCCCAACATTTTTCTTCTGAAGCACGCTCATAGTTACGAACAACTCCTTCAATAGGTGTAGTTTGAAGAACAACACCTCCGTATTGTGCAACAAGTCTATAATAGTTATATCCTCTTAAGAAATAAGCATGAGCTAAACAACGGTTTCTGATTTTTACATCTGAAATTACTTTTTCTGCTTTTGCAATGATAGTATTACAAGATGCAATACCATAATACATTTCATCCCAAAGCGCATTTGGGTTAGTTGCATTTCCATTTGCCGCTCCTGTTGAAGCTGATGCACCTACTGGTCCAAAACGATTATCGTATGTATTCCACATTTCGTTAGTAAGGTCATTTGCATTGGTAAACTCATCTGTACCATACAACGTATTTCCATATGACCATTCAAACCCAAAATGCCAGCGAATATTACCATAAAGAGATACTGTTAGTGCCTGAAGACCTTCAGGTGTATCAAAATAAGCGGTCGAATATGCATTTGTTTGTTCTTCGTCCAGAAAGTCTTTCGAACACGAAGTAAAAAACACCCCTGCCATTAATAAAAGACCGATTCCTATATTTTTTATATTATTCATTTTTTTACTTTTATTGTTATACTTCAATTCGCCACAATTCATCAAAACCCAACTTCAACCCCCATAACAAAACTGCGGTTGTAATACGTTCTCTCCGTGTCAAAATCATACCAGTCTAAAGATTGATAAATACTTCCCGGATTTACAGCCTGAACATAAAATTTCATGTTTGCCAATCCAACTTTATTTGCAACGTCTTTAGACAAATTATAACCCAAAGAAATATTACGAATTTTTACGAAAGATGCTTTTTGGAAACCAAGAAGTCCAGAAAAAGGATCTGCTGAACCTGAAGTTGCCTGACCCAAAATTGGTTTTTGGAATTCAGCATCTGTATTGTCTGGAGTCCAGTAATCAGTTTCACGTTGATTAGCATGAGCCGTTAAAGCTTCTCCTCCTAATGAAGCAGTATAACCTGCACGACCGTAAAGATTTATTCCTAAATCAAATCCTTTATAAGTAAAGTTGTTGTTCCATCCCATTGTATAATAAGGATTGCTGTTACCTATAACTACACGATCAGTACCATCCATTTTGTAATCACCATTTTGATCTTTAGGTCTCACGTTACCTGGCGTAAATTTATAACCGTTAGCATTCCATTTAGCCATTTCAGCAACATCTTCTGGAGTATTTTGCCAAAGACCATTATTATCATATCCGTAACGAACAGCGATAGACTGTCCAATAAACCATGAGTTACTTACCATGTCTTGTGCACCATTTGCCAAACTTACAATTTCATCTTTTTGCCATGCACCATTTAAATTTGTTTCCCATGTAAATCCTGTAGCAGTTTGGATCGGAATAAGATTAAGCGTGACCTCAACTCCATGATTTTTCGTTTCACCAATATTCGAAACAATATATGGATAACCTGATACTGGTGGTATATCTACTCTTAATAATAAGTCTTTAGTATTAGATTTATAAGCATCAATAGTACCACTGATTCTGTTGTTTAAGAAACTAAAATCAACACCAAGATTGTATTGAGTTGTTTTCTCCCAACCTAAGTTTTTATTAGGCATTCCTGTTTGAGTATCTGTATAGTAAGGCTCGTTTGTAGTAAAACCAATAGCATTACTCTGACCATTAAAAGGAAGGAATATTTGGCTAATATTACCTAAAGTTCCGTAAGGATTAACTGAAGAGTTTCCAGAAGTACCAACCCCTAAACGAAGTTTTAAGTTTTTAATCCAATCAACATTTTTCAAGAATTCTTCGTTATTAAGACGCCAAGCCAATGCCGCAGAAGGGAAGAAATCCCATTTATGTCCTTCAGATAATTGCGTAACTCCATCCCAACGTCCTGACACTGTTAACAAATAACGATTGTCATAACCATAATTCGCACGTGCCATATAAGAACTAATTGCGCGTTCTGTAAGACCAGAACTCATACGAGCATTATTAGCAGCATTTGTAGCATCTACTGACCCCATTGCATTCCATAAAAAAGAAGGTTTTGGAATATTATTAGCACTCATAGAAGAATTTTCGATATTCCAAGATGATGCTGTTTGTAATAAAGTTAAACCAACTTTATGCTTAGCAGCAAATGTACGGTCGTAGTTAATGATATTATCAATAGTCCAAGAAAAATCACGACGGTTTTGAAGACGGGCAAAATTA
This sequence comes from Flavobacterium xizangense, assembly GCF_054075145.1. NCBI lineage: Bacteria > Pseudomonadati > Bacteroidota > Flavobacteriia > Flavobacteriales > Flavobacteriaceae > Flavobacterium > Flavobacterium xizangense. The sequence continues at coordinate 159,674 of NZ_JBSIPG010000008.1, forward strand.
GTACCTGCACTACCATTTGCGTTAATTTTTAATGATGATGTTCCATCGATATAAGCACCTTCTCTCCAATGACGGAAATCAGGGCCAAAATTTAATTTATAAGTAAGTCCTTCTAATGATTTTGACATTTTACCAAAATCTAAATTAGCAGAGAAATTAGCCAAAACTCGCAATGTTTGCGATTGTTGTGTACTTTTATCCCACTCATTCATAATAGTGTAAACACCTGATTCTCCACCCGGGTTAATGATTAAATTACCGTTTGCATCATAAGGAACAGCAATGTTATAAATTTGTTTAGCTGCACCATAAATTGCGTCTGGAGATGTTCCGCTTCTTGCACTTAAAGTTGACATCCCATAATCCTGCTCGCTCCATGAAACATTGAAAGATGCAGTCATTTTAAACCAATCCACCGGAGTAATATTTGAAGTTAATTTTGCCGTATAACGTTTGTACCACTGCCCTTTCTGAGTTCCTTCATTATCTAAATAACCTACAGAACCATAAGTATTTACTTTTTCAGAACCTCCACTAGCACTAATAACGTGCTCTGTACTAACTCCCGTCTGCGTTACATAATCAGTCCAATTAGTGTTAATTACTTTAGAAGCATCCCAAGTACCACTTGCCCATCCTCTTAATACATTGTCTCTCGAAGTTTGGCCATCTAATGCACTGTCAAAAATCAATTTATCGTTTGCAAGAGTTGGAGTCGCTGGATTAGCATATTTGGCTGGATCAAGATTGTAAGCTGCCCAGCGTCTGAAAGTAATAAAATCAGCTGCGCTCATTGATGGTGATCTGTCAACAATATCAGAAGTAGTTACTGTACCAGCATAATTTAAAGTAAATCTACCTGATTTTCCTTGTTTAGTTGTTACAATGATAACTCCATTTGCTCCACGTGATCCGTAAATAGCTGTTGCTGAAGCATCTTTAAGAATATCCATCGATTCAATATCTCTTGGATTTAAGGTTTCAATTGCAGATGCAGACATTAACGGCACGCCATCAACAACATATAAAGGATCATTACTTGCTGTCAAAGATCTATTACCACGAATACGTACAGTACCAAGAGATCCCGGACGCTCGTTTGTAGTAATATCAACTCCGGCAATTTTACCCTGTAGTGCTTCAGTTGCACTTGAAACAGGTCTGTTCATTAATTGCTGTGCATTTATAGTTGAAACTGATCCTGTTACGTCTGATTTTTTCGCAGTTCCATAACCAACAACTACAATCTCATTAAGTTGAGATACTTCTTCAACAAGTTTTACATTAATTTCTGAAGAAGTACTAACTGTTCTTTCAACAGATTTTGAACCAGTAGACGAATACACTAATACTTGCCCTGTATTTGCGCTTATTGAGTATTTACCATCAAAATCAGTACTTGTTCCCTGTTTTGTTCCTTTAATAAGTACATTTGCCCCTGGTATTGGCAGACCTGCCGCATCAGTGATTGTACCTTTAACCACTTTGTTCTGCGCATAACCTGCTGTCTGCAACAGCGCAAACATGACCAAAATCAGCAAAAGACTAAATTTGTTTTTCATAAAAGTTAAATTTGGTTAATTAATTAGTTTATCCAAATTTATTTAGAAGCAGGTGGCACAGCATCCTGTAGTATCCTGTTAACTTTCAGGTTCTTATAATTAATTTTATGTTTTTATTAACTCAAAAAATATTCAACTACCTGATTTACAAGGGCGAATAAGTGTGTAATCCACAAATAAATTATCCGAAATTTTCTTTAATATTTTTTTTGTAATTCATAGTTATTCTAACCCAAAAATATGAATTGAGAAAAAAATATGACAAATTACTACTCTTTTGATTTTTAATAAAATGATAGAAAACAGGACGCTACAGGATAGCAAATTGAGTTTCTGCTACTACTTTTACCTTATTACAACCATCAAAAAGTTACTATTATATATCTGTATACTTATATGAAGTAAGTAAATTAGTAACCGCTTTATAAAACTATTGAACCATAACCAATGAAAATAACCACATCAAATTGTCTTATCATCTTTTCTTTCTGTTGGATTTTAAGTGCATCGGCTCAGGAAGCAAATTCGCCTTGGCCACAATCTACAAATATAAATCAGCCTTGGGCGCGCTGGTGGTGGATGGGAAGTGCTGTAGATAAGCCAAACTTAAAAAAAAGACTCTTAGATTTTCATAATGCAGGAATTGGCGGTGTAGAAATTACTCCTATATATGGTGTAAAAGGTGAAGAAGCTAATTTCATTGATTATCTATCGCCAAAATGGATGGAAATGCTCGACTATACCATTCATGTGGCAGACAGTCTACACATGCAAGTTGATATGGTTTTAGGAACAGGATGGCCTTATGGAGGATCGCATGTGACGGTTGCCAATGCCGCAACAAAACTGATTATTGAAAAATATCCGCTAAAAAAAGACGAAACATTTGACCGAAATATTACTGTTGAAAACAAAAAAGAAAAAAATCCTACTGAATTATTATATGTAGTAGCTTATGGAAATGATGGCTCGTATATCAATTTGACCAATCAGCTTAAAAAAAATCAAACCAAAATAAAGGACAAAGCTATTGACGGAAAAGCTGTTGAAATTCCGAACCAAACTGAACCAAATAAATTAAAATGGAAAGCAAAAAAAACAGATTATACTCTTTACGCTGTCTTTAGCGGAAAAACAGGACAACAAGTAAAAAGAGCGGCACCTGGCGGAAGTGGTTTTACTTTAGACCATTATTCTCAAGAAGCATTAGATGCATATGTAGTTCCGTTTAATAATGCTTTTAAAGGTCGAGAAGGCAAAATAAGAGCTATTTTTAATGACAGTTATGAAGTTTATGGCACCGATTTTACGCCTAAATTTTTCGAAGAATTTCAAAAACTGCGCGGTTATGATTTAAAAAAAGAATTGTCTTTATTATTGAATGAAACCGACAGTGAAATTGGTAACCGAATTAGAAGTGATTATCGCCAAACAATTGGTGATTTGTTATTGAATAAATTCGATAAACCATGGACAGAATGGGCACATTCTAAAAACTTTAAAACCAAACTTCAAGCGCATGGATCTCCCGGAAATCTAATTGATTTATACGCTGCCGCAGATATTCCTGAATGCGAAACTTTTGGTTCAATGCCTTTTGATATTCCGGGTTTCAGAAGAGAAAAAGAAGATATTCGTGAAGGCGATGCAGATCCGGTAATGCTAAAATTTTCTTCATCGGCAGCACATATTTCGGGAAAAAATCTAGTTTCTTCTGAAACTTTTACGTGGCTTCGTGAACATTTCAAAGCGGCTTTATCGCAATGCAAACCAGAAGCCGAGGATTTAATGTTGAGCGGCATCAATCATATTTTTCTGCATGGTTCTACCTATTCGCCAGACAGAGCTGCTTGGCCGGGATGGCAGTTTTATGCTTCGGTAAATTTCAATTCAAATAATAGTATTTGGGAAGATGCTCCTTCTCTATTCTCTTATATTGCAAACTGTCAATCCATGCTGCAGCAAGGAAAATCAGATAATGAGATTCTGCTTTATTGGCCAATTTTTGATACTTGGGACAAATATCAAAAAGGAACTTTATTTTTTGAATTCAAAATACATTCACTTCAGGAATGGCTCCATCCGACTTCTTTCTATGCTTCTACCAAAAAACTAATGAATCAAGGTTATGGCGTAGATTTTATCTCTGATAATTTCATTGCCAATGCAAAAGTAATTGACGGAAAAATTATCCTTAATGGCACAAATTTTAAGGCTTTAGTAATTCCTCCAACGCAAAAAATGCCCCTTGTAACTTTGCAGAAATTAATTGAATTGAAAAAAGCCGGAGCAAATATTATTTTTGAAAGCCTGCCAGAATCTGTTCCCGGTTTTAATGATTTTAAAAATCAGGAAAAACAACTTCAAACTCTTTTAACTGTAAACAATGAATTGGTAAAACCAACTTCAGATGTTTTAAAAACTTTAGAAAACGCTCAAATCTATCCTGAAACGCTTGTAAATACAGGTTTAAAATTTACAAGAAGAAATGTAGATGGTGAAAAAATATATTATTTAGTTAATCATACCACTAAAACAATTGATGGATTTATCCCAATTCAGGCTGGAAATAAAGAGGTCGTTATTTTAAATCCGCTTACGCGAGAATTTGGAAATGCCATTGTACAAAAATCGGCCAATACAACATTGGTGAAAATTAAAATTGCTCCGGGAGAATCTTATTTTTTAAAGACTGAAAATACAGCTTCGCAGAAAAAATGGAATTATTATGAAGGAACTGCAGATGCAATTCCGTTAAAAGGAAACTGGAAAATCAACTTTGATAAAGGCGGACCACAATTACCTCCAAGTGCTACTATTTCAAATTTAGAATCTTGGACAAAATTAAGTCCTGAAGCCGAAGCTTTTTCAGGATCAGCAACTTACACATTAGAGTTTAATAATCCAAATGCCAAAATTGAAAATTGGAGTTTGAACTTGGGAGATGTCCGCGAAAGCGCAAAAGTTTGGTTAAATGATGAATTCATTGGCACTGCTTGGTCTGTGCCTTATCAATTAAACATCGGGAAATTAAAACCCGGAAAAAATATCTTAAAAATTCAGGTTACGAATCTTTCTGCAAACCGAATCCGAGACAAAGAATTAAAAGGCGAAGAATGGAAAATTTTCTATGAAATTAATATGGTCGACAAAGATTATAAAAAATTCGATGCTACAAAATGGGCTCCAATGCCATCAGGACTTTTAGGGCCAATCACAATCACGCCATTAAAACAGCTAAACTAACTATTAACTAAGAATACAAAAAATGAAAAAATTATCTTTATTCTTCTCAATATGCTTTTTGTATACGTGTACGATAAACGCGCAACAGCCATTTGATAAAAAATTAGTTCTAAAACAAATGATTTTGGCTAATGATTATTTTATGCAAAAATGGCCCGAAACGGGCAAAACAATTATCACAAACAAAGAACGTCCAAGCAATATTTGGACACGTGGTGTTTATTATGAAGGATTAATGGCGCTTCATGAAATTTTTCCAAAAGAAGCTTATTATGATTATGCTTATTCTTGGTCAGAATTTCACAAATGGGGATTCAATGGAGGCAACACAACTCGTAATGCAGATAATTACTGTGCGGCGCAGACTTACATCGACTTGTACAATTTAGAGCCAGATGCTAAGAAACTAAAAAATACAAAAGCAAACATCAATATGCTTTTAAATACGCCTCAATTAGACGATTGGTCCTGGATTGATGCCATTCAAATGGGAATGCCAGTTTTTGCCAAATTAGGGGTTTTGGAAAAAGACAATCGTTATTTCGAAAAAATGTACCAAATGTACATGTACTCAAGAAACAAACATGGAGATAATGGATTATTCAACCCAAAAGATGGTTTATGGTGGCGTGATGCTGATTTTGATCCTCCGTATAAAGAACCAAACGGAGAAGATTGTTACTGGAGCCGCGGAAATGGATGGGTTATTGGTGCATTAGCAAAAGTACTTACCATTATTCCTGAAAATGCACCGCACAGAGAGCAATATGTAAAAGATTTAAAAGCAATGGCAGCAGCATTAGTTCCAATTCAGAGAGCTGACGGATTCTGGAATGTAAGTTTACATGACCCAACAAATTTTGGTGAAAAAGAAACTTCTGGAACTGCTTTATTCGTTTACGGAATGGCATACGGAATCAACAGTGGTATTTTGAAAAAAGAAACTTACTTACCAGTTGTTCAAAAAGCTTGGGATGCAATGATAAAAGAAAGTTTGCATACAAATGGTGCTTTAGGTTTTTTACAATCAACAGGAAAAGAACCTAAGGACGGTCAGCCACTTTCATATGATAAATTTCCTGATTTTGAAGATTACGGTTTAGGTTGTTTTTTACTTGCAGGTTCAGAAATTTATAAAATGAAATAATGAAAAAAACGCTCTTATTTCTTGTTTTAATTCTTTTTAAAACCTCGATATTTTCTCAGGAATTTAAGAGAGAAAAATACAACTTCAATTCAGATTGGAAACTAAAAACCGGAGACTCTAAAAATGCAGAGTCTTTTGGTTTTAATGATAGTTCGTGGAAAAAAGTCACACTTCCGCATGCATACAATCAGGAAGAAGCTTTTGAAAAAGACATTGAACATCTTACCACAGGGATTGTCTGGTATCGAAAAAAGTTTAAACTTCCAAAAGGAATCAAAAACCAGAAAATATTTCTGGAGTTTGAAGGAATTCGACAAGCTGGAACCATTTACATCAACGGTCAAAAAGTTGGAATGCATGAAAACGGCGTAATGGCTTTTGGTTTTGATATTTCAGATTTAGTTAAACCTTTTCCACAAGAAAATATTGTTGCTCTGCGAATTGACAATGACTGGAAATACAAAGAACAGGCAACTGGAGCGGCTTATCAGTGGAATAACATCAACTTTAATGCAAATTACGGCGGTATTCCAAAAAATGTTTTTCTTCATATAACCAGCAAATTATATCAGACACTTCCACTCTATTCTAACCTAAAAACAACAGGAGTTTATATCTATCCTTCTAAAATTAATATTCAAGAAGGAAACGCTGTCATCAATGTGGAAACCGAAATTCGAAATGAATTTGATTCTGCAAAAACAGTTGAATATGATGTAATTATTGAAGATTTGGAAGCAAAAAAAGTAGCTATTTTTTCTGGTGAAAAAATCATAATTTCTGCGAATGAAACTAAAATATTAAAAGCAAATTCTCTCGTAAATAATTTACATTTTTGGAGCTGGGGATATGGTTATTTATACACCATAAAAACCATTTTAAAAATTGACGGAAAAATTGTTGATGAAGTTGCAACTAAAACCGGTTTCAGAAAAACAGCTTTCGCTGAAGGACAATTTTGGCTTAATGACAGAGTTTTACAAGTAAAAGGTTATGCACAAAGAACCAGCAACGAATGGCCTGCAATTGGTATGTCAGTTCCTGCTTGGATGAGTGATTTCAGCAATAAATTAATTGTAGAAGGCAACGGAAATTTAGTACGCTGGATGCATGTCACGCCTTGGAAACAAGATATAGAATCATGTGACCGAGTTGGGTTATTGCAAGCGATGCCAGCAGGTGACGCCGAAAAAGATGCACAGGGCGATACCTGGAAACAGCGTGTAAATTTGATGCGTGACGCTATTATTTACAACAGAAATAATCCAAGTATTATTTTCTACGAAAGTGGCAACGAATCCATCAGCGAAGCGCATATGCATGAAATGAAAAGCCTGAGAGATACTTATGATCCTTTTGGTGGGCGAGCAATTGGCTCGCGCGAAATGCTGGACAGCCAAGAAGCTGAATATGGCGGGGAAATGCTGTATATCAACAAAAGTGCACAAAAACCATTATGGGCAACCGAATATTCACGAGACGAAGGCATGCGTAAATATTGGGATGAATTTTCACCTCCATTTCATAAAGAAGGAGACGGACCATTATACAGAGGAAATCCTGCCACAGATTACAATCATAATCAAGATCGTCATGCTATCGAAAATATTGTACGCTGGTACGATTATTACAGAGAAAGACCCGGAACAGGAAAACGTGTAAATTCTGGTGGTGTAAATATTATTTTTTCTGATTCTAATACACATCATCGTGGCGAGTCGAATTACAGAACAAGCGGTGAAGTTGACGCCATGCGTATTCCTAAAGATGGTTACTGGGCCCATCAAGTTATGTGGGACGGATGGGTCGATGTCGAAAAACAACGAACGCATATAATGGGACATTGGAACTATGCTGAAAATACTGTTAAAAATATTTACGTCGTTTCTACAGCACCAAAAGTCGAACTTTTTGTGAACGGAATTTCGCAAGGTTTTGGAAAAAGAAGTAGTGAATTTTTATTTACTTTCGAAAATATTGCTTGGAAATCGGGTACAATAAAGACGGTTGGTTACGATGAAAATGGAAGTGTTTTTAGTCAAGACGAAAAAAGAACTGCGGGAGAACCATCTCAAATCAAATTAAAATTATATGCACAACCACAAGCAATGCTTGCCGACGGTGCAGATACTGCTTTAATTGAAGTTGAAGTAGTTGATAAAAATGGAAATCAGTGTCCAGTCAGTAATAATATGATTTCGTTTTCTTTAAACGGGCCTGCAACTTGGCTTGGCGGTATTGCTCAAGGCCCAAAAAATTATATTCTTTCTAAAGTAATTCCGGTTGAAAATGGCATTAATCGAGTTTTAATTCAGTCTTTTGATAAAGCCGGAAAAATAACTATTTCCGCGCAATCCAATGGTTTAAAATCGGCCGAATTATCGTTTGAAACTAAAGATGTGAATTCTGTAAATGGCCTTTCACAAGAATTGCCTGGAAAAAATCTTCTTTCCAATTTAGAACGTGGACCAACTCCAAAAACGTCTTCTTATACACAAAAAAGAATTCCGGTAAATATCTTAAATGCCGTTTCTCCTTCAAATAACAATGATACATACAAAAGTTATGACGACAATGAATTAACGGAATGGAGAAATGATGGAAACATTGCTACAGGATCTATAACTTATACGCTTTCAAAACCTTCAATTGTAAATGAAGCTGTTATAAAATTTACAGGCTGGAGAACTAAAATTTATTCGATCCGAATTTTAGCTGACGGAAAAGAAGTATTCAAAGGAAATACTAGTCAAAGCTTGGGTTACATTACTATTCCACTAGAACCAGTTTTAGCTGAAAAAATTACAATTGAATTAATTGGTGCTAATACCGAAAAAGACATATTTTCAAAAATTATCGAAGTAGATCCAACAAAAGAATTAGATTTATATAAAGATAAAACATCGGTTGATGCGACCGGGCAATTACGCATTGTCGAAATAGAATTTTATGAAAAAATCAAATAACTTAAATCGTTTAAAAGCAACATTGCTTTTTGTTTCTTTATCACTTACAATTCCAGTGCTTTCGCAGAAAAAAGAAATTCCATTATGGGATAAAATTCCAGACGAGATTATCTCAAAAGAATATTCTGAAGAAGTAGATCACAAAAACGAACTTTCAGAAGGAGTTCGAAAAGTAACGTTGCCGACACTTACGGTTTATTTAGCAGATCCAGAAAAATCAAATGGAACATCTGTTGTAATTTGTCCCGGAGGCGGTTATGGAATGCTTGCCATCAACAAAGAAGGCTTTAAAGTTGCCGAATGGTTTAATAGTTTAGGAATAAATGCTTTTGTCTTGAAATACAGACTGCCAAGCGATTTAATAATGAAAAACAAAACCGTTGCTCCACTTCAAGATGCGCAAGAAGCAGTAAGACTTGTTAGAAGAAATGCTTTAAAATGGAAACTGAATCCGAATAAAATTGGCATTATGGGCTTTTCTGCCGGAGGACACTTGGCTTCTACTTTGTCAACACATTATAACGACAAAGTTTATATGCCTTCAGACACAACTAGTGCTAAACCAAATTTTTCGATTTTAATTTATCCTGTAATTTCTATGCAGGAAGGCGTAACGCATCAAGGTTCTAAAGACAATTTGCTAGGTAAAAATGCCTCCAGTGAATTAGCTGACAAATATTCAAATGAAAAAAAAATAACTACTGAAACTCCAAAAACATTTTTAGTTCATGCAACAGATGACAAAGCAGTTCCGGTTGAAAACAGTATCAATTATTATCTGGCATTAAAAAAAGAAAAAGTTCTGTCAGAAATGCATTTATATGAAAACGGAGGTCACGGTTTTGGATTAGGCGTAAAAGGAACAAATGCAAACTGGCCAAAAGACTGCGAAAAATGGCTAACAGCAAACAATTACACTTTAAAACCAGATGGTTATGTATTTAGCTATTTTAAAGGAAATGGTGAAGACGGACTACATTTAGCTTATAGCGAAGATGGCTATAAATGGACTGCTTTAAAAAACGACACTTCATTTTTAACGCCAGAAGTTGGAAAAGACAAATTAATGCGAGATCCATGCGTCATTAAAGGTGGAGATGGATTATATCATATGGTCTGGACGGTTAGCTGGACTGATAAAGGCATTGGATACGCTTCTTCAAAAGATTTAATTCATTGGTCAAAACAAGAATTTATTCCAGTAATGACTCACGAAGAAAAAGCTAGAAATACCTGGGCACCGGAAATTACGTATGACGAAAAATCAAAAATTTATATGATTTATTGGGCTTCTACGATTGACGGAAAATTTTTAGAAACAAAATCGGAAGAAGAAAAAGGTTATAACCATCGAATTTATTATACCACAACCAAGGATTTTAAAAAATTTGCAAAAACGAAATTACTATACGAACCTGGTTTTAATGTAATTGATGCTACAATTGTAAAGCAAGGTCAGCAATTTGTTATGTATTTAAAAGATGAAACACGAAACCCAGTTCAGAAAAATATCAAAATTGCATTTAGCAAAAATTTGACTGGTCCATATAGTCCAGCAAGCAAGGCTATTACTGGTGATTATTGGGCTGAAGGCCCCACCGCAGTAAAAATAGACAACAATTGGATTGTTTATTTTGATAAATATACGCAAAAAAAATACGGAGCTGTTAAGAAAACTTCAAAAGGCTGGGAAGATATTTCACAACAAGTAATTTTTCCAACAGGAACACGTCATGGAACAGTTATAAAAATTTCTGTAGAAGAAATCAATACTTTAAAAAAAGAATAACATTCCATTCATTTGAAAATAAGAAAGCAGGATATTGAGCAACCTATATCCTGCTTAAAAAAAATGAATTAATATAATTTTTATATTTTTTTATCACATTAAAAAAAACAATCCTTTATAAAAGTTATTAAATTGAGTTTGAAAAATAGAACTGTTTAAAAGGTTCTCATCCTTACTTTGATTTTTAAATTTTGAATTGTCTGTAAGATGTCGTTTTAGTTCACTTATTATTTCAGGTCTTGTTTTTGTATTATCCAAAACAATTAAACTACTAACTTCATCTAAAAAAGATAAACTACTGTATAGCTGTTTATTAAACAGGCAAACCAAAATATTTCGCCCTTTCTTATCCATCTTTAAGAATTCTAATAATTCGTTTTTTTCATAAACAACGAATATTGAACGATCAAATTGAATTGTGTCTTTTTCGCTATTAAACAAAAAAGATTGTTCTAGAAAATCGAACTCATCTTTGAATCTTTTTTTAAACATTTTTAAAAAGATGCCCTTATTATCACGTACTAAAACTTTTTCCCTCTTCATAATGCAATAAGATTTTTTTATTATTTAAATTTAAAAAGTCATTAAAACAATGTTTTATAACATTAATAATCAATCACTTAATATAACTCAGCAAAGTTAAACACAGGAAATTATGATTGTTTACACTATAAGACAAAAAACAATCATTATAAGCTTTATATCAATAATATGATAAAACATTGTTTTCATGATTTTATAAGAATTATCTAAAAAACCATATTAATAGCAAGAGCACTAGATAAAATGACAATTTTATCTTCAAAACTGGTAACAATTTCATCGATTATTATATCATATTTACCACTTGATCTAATTGAATCATCTCTACGCGTTATTTTTCCAATTTCATTTTTACTACTATTAGCGATAGTAAAACACAAACCCTTTTTATTACCATATATTAATGCTATAACTTCATCAGCGGCATTTAATATTTTTAGATTGCGCTTAAAAAAAGAAAACCGTTGCTCAATGCTTCCTACTTTCTTCCCATCGGCATCTTTGATAACAATTTTTGAATAGAAAACATGCCAGCAGCGTGATAAGGATACTTTCAAAACTCCATTTGCATTTCGTAGTTCAAATACAACCAAAAAAATGCTCAAGCCTTTATTTTTATGTGCAATGGGCTTTCCTTTTGTAATAAAGCCAATGCATTCGCGTCTATCATTATAAATCCTAATTTGATTACGAGATTTTTTTCTTTTTTTGTCAATAAAGTAACTTCTAGTATCAAAAAAAATTGTTTTCATTAAATTTATTGTTATTCTTTTTTACATACGATTTTGTTTTTAAAACATCGAAAAGCTTATACCTATCATTATTTGTCAAATAAGTTTAAAGGCAATAAATAAGCAAAGAGTCCGAGTTTTAAAATCAAAATACTTTTTCAACAAATTTTAGTAATAGGTGTCACTCTATCTTCAACAAAGGCAATCAACTCTTTCATATTCCTGTTTTTAGCACATTTGTTAGATATTGAAATTATATATCCATTTCTCTCTTTTACGTAGAGAAGAAAAAAGTCTTTGGTCAAAATCGCTTTTTCAATTTGGCTCCATTTATGACTTATTTCCCCCAAAGGTGAATGAATATGTATAACGGAACTGGTGAAATTTAATTTATATTTCGAAATAAATTTATCGAACTTCAGAAGCCTTTTGATCAGTTGAAAAATAAGACTGCAGATAGTATTTACAAACGAATACTGCAACAGAAAAAAGAGTATTATAAAGATTAGGTTTCTAATAATCCATGTAACATAATCACTGCTATTGTGTAAATAAAAAAAGTCAAAAAAAATGACAACGATTAAAATCATTCCTGAAAGGATTCGAATTCTTCCTTCCCATAAATTTTTAAAATACATTTTATTTAGCTTTCGTATTTCAGTGACATTTAATTCGAATTCCAGAGAAAAATGAGAATCACTCATATTAAGATCAATTTTTTTTTAGATTTTTTTGCTTTGTTCATTTGAAATGAACATACAAAATTACTCTAACAGTGATTGCTTAGCAAAGCTATTAAGTCATGAATATATTAAAATAAGACATCTTTTCCTTTTAATAAAAAAGCTACAAAAACTCCTTACAACAAGTTCTAATCAATTAATTTAAAATACTCGTCTTTTTATACAAAAAAGACGTTTTAAAAATGACTTAAATAAGACATAAAAACAATAGATTAAGACATAAAAAAAACATTCTATTTATTTTATTTTCAAATAGTTAACTATAACAAATCTTTATATTTTTTTCTTTATTTTTTATTTACTTTTGGCCGCATTTAAACATATTAATAGCTAATTTCCTTTAAAATGAAAGCTGAAAAAATCGAAAAAAAACTCAAAGAAAGAATCAAGGAATTAACTTGTCTATATGAAATTTCTAAAACAATTTCGAAATCGAATTTATTTGAAGAAAAAGTTCTAATAAAAGCAATTAACAGCATCAAAAAAGCGTGGCAATTCAGTGAAGATGCTATTGTCGAGATACGACTTGGAAATTATCATCTAACAACAACTGAAGTTCCAGAAAACAGTATATTTCAGGTCAGTTTTATCAAACTTCCCGATACAAAACCAGGTTTTATAAAAGTTCATTATCCATCGGAGAAATATAAACAAAATCATTTTCTTTCTGATGAACAAAAACTTCTGGATATGGCATCTCACGAAATTGGGGCTTATATTGAAAAATTCCAGATTTTGGAAAAGGAAGCTTCATTAAGAACAACACTTGAACATATTGATCGCTTGACTATTCTCAGTGAAACGATATCCGGAATTGCACATGAGCTTAACAATCCACTGGGAAATATTTTAGGTTATGCTGAATTGATTAAAATCACAAATAATAATCCCGAAATCGATTCAGATATTTCCACAATTATTAACTCAGTAGTTTATACACGTGAAATTGTAAAGAAATTAATGTTTTTTTCCTGTGAAATGCCTCATCTGTCAAAAAATCAAGAAATCAATCCTATTGTAACTTTCACTTTATCGATTCTAAAACAAAATTTTCAGAAAAAGGAAATAAAAAGCGAGTTGCATTTCAATAATACAATTTCAGAAGCAAAAGTGGATGCCGTTCAAATAACACAGCTTCTTTTTAATTTATTAATTAATGCCATTCACGCTTCTCCAGAAAAGAGCACCATTAAAACCATTATCGAAAATGATGCTGAAAATATTTTCATAAAAATAGCAGATCAAGGCCATGGAATACCTAAAGAAATAAAGCAAAAAATTTTCGATCCATTTTTTACAACAAAAACTTCAAAAAACGGATCTGGTTTGGGCCTTAGTGTTGTTCATGGAATTGTAAAAAATCATAATGGTGAAATAACCGTAATGGACAATACTCCAGCAGGCACAATTTTTATAATACGTTTACCTATCAGCTAATATCCAAATGAATTTCAAAAAAAGAAATATACTTATTGTAGATGATAATTACGAAATGCTGAATCTTTTTCAGCGTACTGTAAAGGCACTAAATTATTCTACTTACAAAGCTTCTTCAGTCAATGAAGCAATTGGAGTCCTAAAAAACCATTCTATCGATTTATTAATTACAGATTTAAATATGCCTGAAATAAACGGCATAGAATTACTAAAATATACTGAAGAACACTTTCCAAATACAGCAAAATTAGTCGTGAGCGGAATGTCTTCGGTTGAAAATGCTGTAAATGCGATAAAATCAGGTGCATTAGATTATATTATAAAACCTTTTACTTCAGATGAACTTTCCAATGCTATTAAAAGTTCTCTTGAAAAAAATGCAAAAATAGCTGATGACTATTTTTTGAATACAGAACAAGAAAACTATGCCGGAATAATTGGACGCTCTTCACAATTCAAAAATCTAATCGATATAATTAAACGAGTACAAAATAATAAGGCGAATGTTTTAATAGAAGGCGAAAGCGGCACAGGCAAAGAACTTATTGCCAAAGCGATTCACTATCAGGGTACATTAGCAAAAATGCCTTTTATAGTCATTAATTGCGGAGGGCTTCCAGAAAATTTATTAGAATCTGAATTATTTGGATATGTTAAAGGCTCCTTTACCGGCGCTTCTGAATCAAAAATTGGCTTATTTCAAGCAGCATCTGGAGGAACTATTTTTTTAGACGAAATTGGAAATGCTCCAATGACCGTTCAAACCAGACTTTTAAGAGTAATTCAAGAAAAAGAAATTACTCGTATTGGGAGTACAAATAGCCAAAAAATAAATGTTCGAATAATTTGTGCTACAAATAACAACTTAAGCGAAATGGTTGCAAAAGGCACTTTTCGGGAAGATTTATATTATCGCATAAACGTTGTGAATATTCAAACAACACCTTTGCGTGAAAAAACAGAGGATATACTACTATTGGCAAACAGTTTTTTAAAAAAATATAGTGTCGAATATAATAAACCGGAATTAACAATGGATGATAAAGTTTCTAATTTGTTAGTACGCTATTCCTGGCCAGGCAATGTAAGAGAACTCGAAAATATAATTCAGCGGATGATTATTATGAGTGATGATACAATAACACTTCAAAACGTTCCAGATCATTTAAAATATCATATTCCATCACAAATCGATTTTTTAAAATCATTAAAGGAATTTGAAAAGGAACATGTTTTGAAAGTATTAAATTCAGTTAACAACAATAAATCAAAAGCTGCAAAAATTTTAAAAATTGATCGTAAGACATTGAATCAAAAAATTACTGAATAGTTAATTAGAACAACAAGCATATTTGGAGATTTTTATCTCCTTTTTTTTGCTTAAAAAACAACAAGCAAAAAAAGGGGAATTCATCCCATATTGAGGATAAATTCCTACCATAATAAAAAGACTTTTATAAAGTTAAAAAAATAATGCACTGACATTCAATCACTAATTTAAAAATATAAACATTCGGTATATTGTTTGTCTACAAGAAGTCAAATAAATGATAAAATAAGTTTTATAATTTGAAACTGAAGGAGTTCTGTATATGATGTAATAATAATTATAATTAATTAAAAAAAAGAGAAAAGCGACCAAAACAAACTAAATATCAACATATTAACAAAAAAATAGTAACTTTAATATAAAAAACTACTACACTGTGAAAACAATTGAACATTCTTATAGCGCAGATTTAAATTGGGTAGAAAATTTAGCTCAACAATTTGGAGGAAAAGTTGAGGGGAATTTTATTACAATTCCTGAAGATATACAAACCGGAACCCGTTATTTTTTACAATGCCAGGATGGGATTATTGCTTATTACATAGATGTCGAATACAAACGCGACCTGCACCTCATCCAAAAAAACATCAATCCTGACTTTGTTGGTTATTATTATAATCTAACTGATGGAGAAGCTACTGTTTCAACTCATAATTTCATTTACGATGTCAGCAGGTGGCAATACAATTTAACCGTTATTGATGGAACTCTTGATTCAGATTATCACGTAAAAAAAGGAAGTAAAACTTTTGCGCTTGTTATTTTTATCAGAAAAGATATCATTGAATCTTTTGCAAAAAAATATGATATCGTATTGCCAAACATCAATCAGATGATTGATCCTTCCAAAAATACTATGGTCCGCTTTGATCGAATGAGTAGCGACAGTTTCCATATTTTAGATGATTTAAGAAAAAAGAAAGTTGGAGGGCCAATATTTGACCTTAACTTAATAGGCTCTGTACATTTACTTATTTCAAATTATTTAAAAAAAATAGCCAGTAAACGTATCATAATTCAAACTGTCAATCAGGACGATTTAAAAAATATCATCGCAATCCAAACTTATTTGATTGAAAATATTTTTGAACATTTTCCTAGCATTAAATTTCTTGCTGAAAAGGCAAATATGTCTGAATCTAAATTTAAAAACTTATTTAATAAAATCACAGGCGATACTCCTAATAGTTTTTTTATGAAGAACAAATTACTTCTTGCAAAAGAGTTGCTTGAAACAAAACAATTATCAATTTCTCAAATTTCAGACAAATTAAATTTTACTAATAATTCTTATTTCGCATCGAAATTCAAGGAACATTTTGGAGTTTCACCCAAAATATTTATAAAAGAATTATAAAATGGTCGCAAATAATTTTTTTAGCTATTTAAAATTATGAAAAAAATATTTCATTATTATAGTTTAACCCCCGAATGGCAACAACAATTTGCAGAGCAGATTGATGCAAAAATAATTGAAGACAAAATAATTGTTTTTCCAGAAAAAATTGGAAAAGGAAATTCGTACTTTACTCAAATTACTCCTTCGATTTCAGTCTTTTTCATAGATGTTAGATTAAACATTCCTCTGAAAATATGCAGAGAACCCTCAAATAATGAATTATTCATCTTTCATTATGATTTGAGTGAGCATATAAATTTGATTAAAATAAATAATAAAGATTATGAAATAGGATCGTATGACAAATTGGATCTTGCAATTATTGATAATGAAATTGCGAGCTCCTATAAACCCGCTGTAAATGAAAGAACATTTGCTTTGCGAATACTTGTCGACAAAAAATTATTAGCTGATTTTATTAATAAATACCCAAAAACAGAATACAGAAACAAAATAAAAAATAATTCAGATGCTTTTTATCATTATGGAAATATTGACAGTAATAGTACTTTGTTGTTGCAATCTTTAAAAACAAAAACTATAAATGATTTATCATTTGATTCATTTATAAAAGGGGTGTCTTTAAAATTGCTAGGTAATTTCTTTAGCAGATTTTATGAAATACAAAACAACGTATTAACAGATTCAGAAAATGAAGCAATAAATAAAACAAAAGACTATTTGATTGCTAACCTATATGGACCTTTTCCATCCATAGTTTTTTTAGCTGCATTGGCAGGAATGTCCGAATCAAAATATAAAGCAGCTTTTAAAAAATGTCTTTCTACTACTCCAAACACTTTTTTCATTCAGGAAAAAATGAATCTGGCGAGGAAACTCCTTAAAAGTGGAGAATACAACACCATGACTGAAGTTATGTATGAACTTAATTATACTAAATTAAGTTATTTTTCTTCAAAATATTTTGAAATATTCCATCAAAAACCTATTGATGATTTTATAAAAAAGAGGCATTAAAGAACATCTAAGAAATAAAAAAGGTACTCGTTTGAGTACCTTTTTTATTTCTTAGATGTTTTAGTTTGAAAAATTAATAATGAATTCAGAACGTCTGTTGAGTTGATGCTCGGCTTCAGAACATTTAACTCCGTTTGCGCATTTATTAAGCAAACGTGTTTCTCCATATCCTTTTCCACTTACACGATCAGCACTAATACCATGATTTACTATGTAATCTACAGTTGCTTTTGCTCTGTTTTCTGATAATGTCATATTAAATTCATCACGTCCTCTACTATCTGTGTGTGAGTTAACCGTTAATGTAATAGTTGTATGCGATTTCATTATTTCAACAACTTTATTCAGCTCAGCTTTTGAAGATTCTCTGATTTTGTATCCATTGTAATCAAAATAAATTGGCAATAATTTTAATGTTTTGGCAAGATCATCATCCTCATTAAGCTTAACTCTATCTCCATCAACAATAACTTCCCTTTCATTTACAAATTCAAATGAATATTCCTTCTTTTCTGCAGGTTTTAATTGTGGAACATTCTGATTCTTTTCAGCCACACCCGACTTTTTATAAACCAATTGGTAGTCCTTATACGATTCTAATTCTGTTAAATATTTACCATTTTTATCACTATATACAGTATTTACAATATCTCCAGCAGCATTATGAATTTCAATCGCCATGCCTTCAATTGGTTCTCCTGTTGTAAATTTCAAAGTACCAAATACCAAAGGATGGTAATTAAAATCAAAAGTCACAGGTCTATTCTCCGTAAAACCATAAATATCATCATTTCCATCTCTATTAGAAGAAAAATAACCTTTTTTAGTATCGTCTTGAATAACATAAGCAAAATCATCTGAGTTAGTGTTTACACCGTCTCCTAAATTTGCAATATGGTAAATACCCTTCTCATCTTTAACAGCAGCAAAAACATCAAGCCCCCCAAGTCCAGGATGTCCATCTGATGAAAAATATAATATTCCAGATGAATCTACGAATGGATACGTTTCTCGACCAGGTGTATTTATTTCATCACCTAATTTGGTTACATCATTTCCGACAAACCCCCCTTTTTTTAAACTTACAACATAAATATCAGAATTCCCAAATGAATTATTGCGATCAGACACAAAATATAATTCGCTTTCATCAGCACTAATTGCTGGATGAGCAGAAGAGAAACCATCACTATTAACAGGATAGCCTAATTCTTTAACATTCTTCCATTGTCCATCAATATTCTGTGCAGAATAAATTTTTAAATAGGTAGTCCCTTTTTTGTCTTCCCCAAGTTTGCCTTCAATATAATTGTTTCTTGTAAAAAACATTGTTTTACCATCTTTAGTAATTGCAGGCGTACTTTGATGGTATTTTGTATTTACTTCACCTTTTACAAGAACGGGATTTTGAAGACCGCCATCTGTCGTAACATCAGCAGTGTAAAGTTTTAAAAATGATTTATCGTTCCAGCTGTGTTTACGTTTAATAATTACGCCTGTATCTTTTGCTGAAGTATAAATCACTTTATCTTTTCCATAAAAAGCAGTTCCAAAATCAGAAAATGGGCTATTAAGCTGTACCGCTTTATAATCATAACGACCTGATTGTTTTTTAATAGCATCTAAAAGTTTAGCTTCATTCCAATCATCACTTAAATCTTTAGAGCCAGATTTTGAATAATATTTTTTCATTATTTCTTCAGACTCTTTGTACTTCTGACTATTATTCAACGCCTGAGCATATCTAAAATAATATTCAGGTTCAACGCTTGAAGCATTTACCATTTTTGAATAACATTTGACAGCTTCTGGATATTTTCCGTTATAATAATAACAATCACCTAATTTACTGTAAACTTCGACAGAAGTATTTCCTTTATTAATTGATTCTTCGTATAATTTTGCAGCCTCTATAAAAGCAAATTTATTATAAGCCTCATCTGCTTTCTCTAATTTTTTATCCTGAGCTTGTATTGTACCAATGTTCATTATACAAACCATTAGTAAAATAAAAGCAATTTTTAATTTTTTATCCATAATTATATTTGTATTTAACAGTGTTAGAAGAATCTTGGAGTTACTAATCTTGATTTTGAATTTCCAAATAATTCAAATCTTAAAAAGATCTCATGAGAACCTGAATTATAGTTTCCAATGTGCGTTGTGTCATAATCATAAGCATAGCCAATGTTAAGACCATCGGTAATTTGAAAACCTGCCATTCCACTTACGGCAGCATCCCAACGATAAGCAGCACCCAAAGTAAATTTGTCGTTGATTAGGAAGTTTGCTGATAAATCGACTGCAAGAGGTGCGCCTAAAACTGCTTTTATCATTGCTGCAGGTTTAAACTTCAAATAGGGATTCAAATCAAATACATATCCTCCCATAAGATAAAAATGCGATGAAGAAGAATATGTTGTTGCTTTTGCATCATCAAAAAATGTAGTTTTTAATAATCTTGGAGCAGATAAACCAACATACCAGTTGTAAGAATGAACATAAAAACCAGCACCAACATTAGGCGACATTTTAGATTCTATTCCAGTCAAATAAGGATCTGGATTTTCAGGATTGATTTTACCATAATCTACTGTAAAATTGTCCAAACCTGCAGAAATACCGAATGAATATTTCACATCTGTACTTCCTAAAATAGTATAAGAATAATTTGCCGTTACCCCTGTTGCTTTTGTTGGTCCAATCTGATCACTTACCACATTTAAACCTAGTCCGCTGTGAATACCTACTGGGCTCTGAACAGAAAAATTCATTGTTTTTGGTGCTCCATCTAAACCAACCCATTGTGTCCTATATAAACCCATTGCACTTAGCACTTCTCTTGATCCTGTATATCCAGGATTAAATGTCATTGTATTATACATGTACTGTGTATACTGCGATTCCTGCTGAGCCGAAGCTCCTAAGGTACCAGCTAACAATACCATAACTATGTAAAAAATATTTTTCATTACTTTTCAATTACTTATTAATTCTTAAAACCCTAAGATTATCGATTATTGATATACAGGTATCCTGCTTTTTCAATCACTTTTGTACCATTATTATATTTCAGGATATAGAAGTAGGTTCCTGTAGGCAATTTTTCATTTCTGTTGATTGTCGCACGTCCATCAGAATAGCCCGCAAACATCACATCGCTTTCATTATACCCTTTAGCGTCGTAAACTTTTACACCCCATCTGTTAAAAATTTCAACTGTATTATCTGGATATTTATCAATTCCTTTAATATGGAAAGTATCATTTAAACCATCGCCGTTTGGAGAAAGTGCGTTGTAAACTATTAAGTCATCTGGTTTTGGCACATCTTTATCAGCTATTGCAAGTGTAAACATTCCATATCCGTGTACCTCGTGAGTTACTAATTGCGTGTAGCCTGCTCCTGGACTTACACTTGCATCAATTATTTTATTACTCGTGACACCACCTTCTTTAATCCATTTTCCAGAAGCCTCATCCCAACGTACTATTACAACTTCTTTATCGTTATTTAAATTAAAAAATTCCGATGGGGTTGTTCTGGAATCCATTGTTAAACTCAATACTAGCCTATCACTACCTTGATCTTTCGTCACAGTCCAATACTCTGCATTATTGATTAGCTGAATTTGTTGTTCTTTATTTGAATGAGAGTGAATGTCTCCAGAATTTTTATAAAAATATTGTGTAGTATATACATTGCCAGCTGCGCCGACTGCATTGTAAGAAGGCCTAAAAAGCAGTTCATCACCAACTGGATATTCAAATTCTGCACTTCCAATTTTCTGAACTTTACCATCAACAAAACTTGCATCGCTTGCATTTGTATGAACAGCATTTTCATTGAAAATCACCAAACCGTCATAATCATCAGCATCGATAATTCCTTTTTTAAAATCAGCCTCTTTGTTTACTGAAAAAGTTGTCGCTAAATGAAATGGAATTGGAGAATTGAGATTATTAAAAATTACATTTTGAAAATCTGACTGTTGTCCGCCTTCTAGAATTTGATCTTGTTCGCCAATAAAAAAAGTTTTTCCATTTGCTGCAATATTATACCCAACCACTCCATCATTTTTCCAATTTTGAAAAACATAAACCTCGCCATCATTAATAAATTTCCCTGAAGGTGCATTTTCATAATCCATATGGATAGATAATATGACATTATTATATACTTTCATATCTCCATTATTAACCATTTGAGCACTTGCATTATAAGAAGAAAATAATCCTGCAAAAAGTCCTAATGCACAATAAGATTTTTTTTTATTTGCCATTCTAAAAACGGGCAGTTTTTCATTATATAAGTTATTATTTTTCATAGATAGGCATATTTACTATATAAATTATATTTTAAATTAAACCGTAAAATTACTTCATCAATAAAATTTACTTTTACCCTAAAAGTTATTGCTATATCAAAATAGGGTCAAATTACTTTTATAGTATCTCTTTTTTTCTTTTGAATAAAGACTATTTTATTAACATCATTTATTTATTAAACCTCTTTTAAAACAAGGTTGCAAAATTCTGATTATCAACACTTAATTTCAGCCTTTATAAGTTTTTAAACTTATAAATTAAGACATATCTATATGTTATTGGATGAATTAAATTATTTGAAAGAGATTTGTTTATTCAAAAAACAATGAGTAATAAGTAAATACCCACAAAAAAGATAAATTAATATGACTTTTTTTTATTATATAATGAATAACATGTTAAATTGATTAATTTTATCATAATTATATTTAATGATAACTCAAATTTCTAAATGTGTCACAATCAGCTTTATTTTTAGCAGGCGAAGTTCTAAAACGTGCAAAAGAGCAAAATATAGGAATTTCTAATATGTCGCTTCAAAAACTTCTATTCATTGCTAATGGCTTATACCTTGCAAAAAAAGGTAAGCCCTTATTTAATGAACCTATTGAAGTATGGCCATACGGACCTGTAATAAAATCAGTATATCATGAATTTAAAGAATATGGCAATAGTGATATTAAGAAAATTCCCATTGAATATACTATGAATCAAGATCAAGAATTTGATGCTACTGCTAATGAGACTATCAATTTCGCTTTACAAGTGGCTCAAAATCTTAATGCCATCCAACTATCCAACTGGACTCATCTTCCGGAATCTCCTTGGGCAAATGCAAGAAATAATAATGATGAATATATTTCAAACGAGGCTATTGCTGAATATTTTCAACGATTCATAGAACAACAAGAACAATTATAAGAAGCATGGCAGCAAACGTTTCAGGTTTTAATCTTAATAATTTATTAGATGATGCTACAGCAGCTCCAACAAGCCCAGTATCTATTGCTGAGTATATGTCATATGAAAAACATATTCAGGAAATAAAAAATTCAGATCAGAATATGATTGAACGAAAAAATTATGCTGAATATATCTTTAGCTTTACTTGCCTTTGGTGTATTGCGATATTGTTTATCCTTATATGGAAAGGAATGGGAAAACTAAATTTATCTGATGAAATTATTATTACTTTAATTGGTTCATCAACAGTGAACGTTTTTGTTTTCTTTCGGTTAGTTACAAAATATCTTTTTAATGCAGCAAAATCAACATAAGTTAATTTAAATTTTGGATCTAAGATTTTAGTTTTTTGGACATCTGACTGTCTATGATTTAATGGTTTGATAAATACAGAAATCATGAATACAAAGTGCCAAAAAACCATATATTTTATAAAGTTTGGCATTTGGTTTAAAAAAGATTCATCAATAAGTTCTTTTTTAATATTTTATAAATAAAAAACCCCGAATGTATAGCACTCGGGGTTTTTTATTTATAAAATATTTGTTCCTACTTTTTATCTATAAGTTTCTGAACAACTGCTTTAAGATCGTTTAGTTCTTTTTGAAGTGTTTCGATTTGTGATTGCTGTTCTTGTACTGCTTTAACCAATGGTACTACAAACTCTGAATAACGAAGGCTGTAATAATCTTGATCGTTTTGTGGTTTTACAACACCACTAAATTTGTACCCTATCGTATTTGCGGCAGCTTCTACTTCCTGAGCAATAAATCCTGATTGCAGATCTGTAGTTCCTGTTTTCATATGGTAGGTTACGGGGCGTAATTTATTAATGAAATTTAAGCCATAAGTACTTGTATTAATATCTTTTTTCAAACGGAAATCTGAATAATTTGACCAAGCTACAAATCCTCCAATACTAGTTATTAAATTATTTCCAATAGTGACCGTATTAGAACCTCTACCGATAGCATTATTACCTATTACTATTTCATTCGAGTCATTATCTTCCAATGTCTGAGTATTATTTCCAATAAGAATTGAATTAGACATTTTTCTTATTTCAGTTTTACCTGAAAAAAAATCATTCCCAGCTCTAGCACCAATTGCAATATTATTATTACCAGATTCTAGATAATGTAGAGCACCTTCACCAATAGCTGTATTTTCATTACCACTGATATTATTATATAAAGCACTTGCTCCTATTGCAGCATTTGAATTTCCAGTTTTATTTGAAGAAAGTGCTTGAGACCCAACTCCAGTATTACTATAACCGTTATTATTAGAAGATAATGTAAAATCACCAATAGCAATGTTGTTAGTCCCAGTATTGTTTGGTAGTGCAAACACTCCAAATGAAACATTGTCTTCTCCTATTCTTCCACTTATTGCATTCCCTCTCCTAAATACTAGATCAACATTATCTATTGTTCCTATAAAATTTTTATCAGGATTTGTTCCTTTGTTTCCAGCGATATTCCATTTTTGAGATAAATCCTTAGCTAAATCCCCTATTGCTCCTTGCACATTATCAGATGGAACAGCGATAGTTGTTCCATCTATTGCTTCTATTGGAGTACTTGGAGTTAGTAATGCTGTTTGAATAGGTGATGATATAACAAAAGGATTCTTAACCGTACCTTCTCCTAGAACACTTACATTTTCTCCTCCTGTAACTCCAATTAAACTGCCAAAACCTGCCACACGCAGCTTTCCGTCAATATCAGTAACTAAAATACTTTCCGTATTAAACTTAAATCCATTAGCTGATTGTAGTCCAGTTATAGACAAAGTATTAGTTGCACTTGCTCCTATATCCGTAGGCTCAGTTAACTCACCTCCCAGCTTAATTTTTCCCATATATGAAGACAAACCATTTTCTGCAGTATTAATGGTATTTGGGTTTATTTTTACTTTTTTTCCATTTGGAGTTACCAATGTTTCTGTTTGTGCCATTATGAATCCTCCTTGGATTAACAATAACATACATATTATTTTTTTCATTCTTAATTATTTAAAAATTTTATTACAATACTAGAAAAGTCCTTTACCTTTAAAATAGCTTTCGGACCTTGCAACTTTAAACGACTATTTAAAATAATCAAACATTACATTATCATTATCAATTTGGTCTGTACCTAAAATAAAACCACCATTATTTGCAGGGTTGTATGTAACTGTACTGCCAACTACAGAAAATGCATTTTTATTAATTCGAACACCATTGATATACATAACCACTTTAGATAATGAAGAGGGTGCAGTTTCTAATGCAAAGCTTGTCTGACCTGAAGTCGGAGCAAATTCATTTATAACTTGCTGAGGTACAACAGCATTAATAATGTACGCATCATTAACTTTTCCTGTGCCTGTAATGGTAATATTTGTACCCGCAGTTACACTTCCGATAGCTAATGCACTAAGGTCAATTACAGTTGGGGTACCACTCTCTCCATTATAGGTTAACTTGTTAGAAGTTGAATCATAAACCAAAGTTGTTTTTGTTTCGGCATTTCCTACCAGAGAT